>NZ_JBMAIQ010000001.1:0-1195937 GCF_048573875.1 Rhodococcus sp. SB1D | reverse complement strand
CCCCCCCCCACCCCCCCCCCCCCCCCCACCCCCCCCCCGCACAGCAGTTTCTAGGCGTAGTCCAACGCACCTTCGGCGGGTGTCGGCACCCGGCGCCGTAGCGGCGAGCCCAATGCCCTCGCCAGATCCGTTCCGTCGTGCTCGGCAAGCAGCTCACCGTTCGACCAGACCAGCAGCGCGGCGCTGACAGCCTGTTCGGCCGTGGAGTGCGCGAGGTCGTAGTGCGCACACCCGGGGACGTCTGCGTATGTGATCCACAGGTCGTAGCCGGTCATGAAGAGATCCAGGTCGAACTGAACGCTCAAGCCGAGAAGCTCGCTGCGACCGTTGTCGTCGACACCGGCGAAAGCCTCGTCGAGTGCCAGCAGACGCGGGGCGTGCGGGTCGGCCGAGTCCAACATGACGTGCGCCGCCGCGAAGAGCGGAAGGTGCAGCGAGACGGACTGCTCGCCACCGGACAGCGCGCTGTGCCGCGCGACGGTAAGACGGTCTTCCTTGCCCTCACCGCTGATGAGGGTGAACGAGAACACGCGCCATTGACGGTAGTCGAGCGCCGAGGACAGAATCTCCGGGTACGAGCGTTCGGGGTGCGCCGCGCGGGCGGTACGGATCTGCGTCGCGAAATGTGCTCGCAGAGTTGCCAGTTCATCGACGCCGAGGGCCGACGCGTCTCGATCCAGCAGCTTGGAGATCGCCCGCGAGCTGTCGTCGAGGTTGTCGGCGAGCACCCAGTGAACGCCGATGGTATTGCCTGAGGACATCCGACGCTCACGCATCTCGGTGCCCATCTGTGCGATCAACTCACGTGCGTCGACCGTGCGCTCGTGGATCTGCTGAGCCAATCCCGTCAACAGGGCATCTTCGAGAATGCGACGCTCGGATTCGGTGAGCAACTGCTCCTGATCGCCGCGAGCGTCGTGGATCCGCGTTGCGAACTCGCCGATCGACGAATAGCCCTGATCGTCCTGGACTCGTACGACGGTCAGCCCATCCGGTGCATCCCACTGCAGACGGTAGTCCTGTCCGGCTGCTGCGAGTTGCGCGTCGAAGTCCTGCAGCGCCGAGGTCAGTGCCGTGCGGGTTGCCTTTCGGGCGCCGTCGGTGACTCGGACTGCCGAGGTCGCAGCCTCGAGCGCTCGGTACAACTTGTCGACGTCTTCGGGGAGGACAGGCGGGTGGGCTGCGTCCTCGCTGCGATCTTCGTTCTGGATGCGGTAGACCAACTGATCGGGGCTCATCCACGCCGCTGAACTTGCCGGCCAGCTCAGATGTTCCTTGACGCCCAACAACTCGAGAAGGTCCGGGCGCGCGTAGGGTGCGAGTCGCTCTGCATCACTGCGGGTTTCGGTCAGGGTGTGACGCAAGGTCTCCACGGCGGTGTTGTACGCACCCTCCGCCGTGCCGATCTGGAGGACGGCGGCGTCGTATGCCTTTCGCGCCGCACGCTGTTCGACCTTGCATTCTTCGATCTTCGCGCGGGCTTTTGCCAGGTCCAGGTCGATCTGCTCGGCGCTGGCACCGAGGGTGTCGCGCAGCGTCTCGAGACGCTGCACCTGCTGGAGCAGACTCTCCTCGGCGATGGCGGCTTCCTCGGCGAATTCCTCCGCATTGGCGCGTGATTCGTCGAGACGGTCGCGAGACTCGCGTTCGAGTTCGACTTCCTTGGCATGCTCCCGTCGGCAGCGCAGCGCCAGTTCCCCCTGCTTCTCGAAATGACGGATCGCCGCCGCGAGGGAGTCGAGTTCACGGCCGATATGCGGCGTCCGGTGCTGCGACGCCGTCGCTCGGAGTTGCTTTTCCTTCGCCGCGAGATCAGCGATCGCCGCATCGAGTTCGCGTTGTGCCGTTTCCGTGGCCTCCGAGCGAGTACGGAGTGCGCCGGCGGATTCGGTGACCGTCTTGAGTGCGCGCAGGATCGAACCTGTCTTCGGCAATTCCTTTGCCGCAGAGTTGATCCGGCTCAGTTGCTCGTTGGTCTGCGCCACCAGTGCCTTGGCCGTATCGACTGCCGCGGCAAGTTCTTCCAGAGCCGCGTCGATCTCGGTGATCCGAGCCTCGCGTCGACGCGCCCGTGCTGTGGTGCCGATGTACTCGGCGTCGGCCTTGACGTGCCGGCCACGCGCGACGCCCTGCCAGAAGCGGCCGTCGACGCCGATCGCGACGCTTGCGTCGGAGTCGCCCGGCGCCTCGACGAGACTGATCGACGCGAGAATGTCCTGTACCCGAGCGTCGGGTACGTCGGCATTGCCTTCGACCTCGAGGACGTCGGCCAGCGTTCGTCCCTTCGGACGCTGCTTGACGGTCAGAGCCGTCAGGAACTGCTCGCTGACGTGCTCGGGAATCTTCTCGTCCGGGCAGACCCAGCCGTCGAGCAGATTTGCCGCTTGGAGTGCGGATTCGATTCCCGTGGCCACGTCTGGTTCGACGGAATCGGCGAAGCGCACCAACTGCCACAGCGGTGCACCACCCAGTTCACTGCGGTTGTCGGTGCGTGCGTGGAAGGCAGGCGGAGCGTCGTCGTGTTCCGCGGAGACCCCCTTGCGCTCGGATTTGAGAGCCGCGATGGAGGCGTGTGATGCAGATATTTCAGCTTCGGCCTCACGTCGACGCTCGCGCAGCGTCTCGGTGCCGGCCTCGGTGTGCTCGGCGAGAACTGCGGACAGCGCCGGAGCGTCTTCGTCGCCGACCTCGGCGAGCGCCGCGTCGAGAGCTTCGAACAGCGACGTGTCGGCGCCGACAGCCGAAAACAGGGAGGAGTGATCGGTCCACCACGCGCGCAGCCCGCTGGCGCACTGACTGCGTGCGAGTTCCACGGCAGCTTCGCCCTCGAGTACCGCGGCCTTGGACGCTTCGAGCAGCTCTTGTCCACGGCGAGAGCTGTTTTCGGCCCGGGTTCGTTCGGTCGCCGCCTTCTCGACGGTCGCCAGTGCGGTGCGGACGACGCGTACGTCACCGTCACGCTCCTCGGCATGGCCACGGACTGCTGCCGTGATCTGGTCACTGCGTGAGCCGTCGGGCAGGGGAGTCCAGACGATGCCGGCGTCCTCAGCGGCCGCCTGCAGTTCGTCCTCGGCGCGCGAGAGTGCTTCGGCCGCACGCTTGACCGACGACGCAGCCTTGTCGGCTTCGTCGCCGCGTTGAGCGAGTGCGGCCTGCGCTTTCCGGGACTTGTCTGCCTGCTGCTCGGTCGAGAGCTTGAGCGTCGCGACGGCCTGGGCGAGGTCGTCGAGTTGCTGTTTGCCTTCGTACGCGCTCGAGCGTTGCAGTGCTTCGACATTGGCGCGCGCGTTCTCGAGTGCCTGCTCGGCCTGGTTGAAGCGCTCCTCGGCTGCTGCCCGCGCCTCACGGCTGCGGGTCTGGGCGAGCGACGACTCGTCCATGGCGGCAACACCTCTGGTGACCGCTGCGAGGCGGGTGCTGACCTGTTCGATCTCTCCGCGAGACTGCTGACGCAGGTACTTGGTGTAGACCCCGATGAAACTCTGGGCTGCCTGATCGGCGGCCGCGAGCCCCTCGAGCGCGCGGCCGACTTCCTCCATGTCGCTGAACGAACGCGCAGCTTCGAGGACCAACTGATCGTCGAGTGGACGGAGACCGTCGGTGAGTGCCTGCGAAAGGCCCTTCGGGTCGAGGTTCTTCGCGAGCTGGGGACGGCGAAGCGTGAGAATGAGATTGATCAGCTGGTCGTAGCGCTGCACTCCGAGACCGAACATTCGCGCGTCGATGGCTGTGCGGTAGTCGAGGGGACGGTCGGTGATGGAATCGCTGCCGAGTTGTTCGGCCAACTGCTTCTTGGTGAGAGGACGATCGTCGTTGCCGATCAGCGAGAAGTCGACTCCGACGCGGCCGTCGGCGACGAAGTACCAGCGGGTGACCTTGTCGTTGGTTCGGGTTGCCCGCATGCCGATTCCCACGGTCACCGACTCGGGATCTTCGAGGGAGCCGCGGCAGAACTCCATCCACACGTAGGAGTGCGCGCTGTCCTGGCCCCGGTAGAGCAGGTTGGACTTCATCGTGCGCTCTTCACCGGCGAACGGATTGAGGCGCCGCGGTTCGATGCGGCCGTCGAAGACGAACGGGAACAGGACCTCGAGGGCCTTGGTCTTGCCGGATCCGTTGGGTCCCCGCAGAACCAGTCGACCGTCGGCGAACGAGAACTCTTGGTCTCGGTAATCCCAGAGGTTGATGATTCCAGCCCGAGTAGGTCGGAAGCGGGCGTTGCTCATACGTTCTCTACCTCTGATAGTTCGCCGTTGGGGGAAGGTTCGGGGCCGAATTCGTCGACCGGATCCGGTGCGGAGTTGTCCACCGCGAAGTCGATCTGAGGATCGCGTTCGCGCACGGAGACCACGACGTCGCGGTACCGGGCAAGGACGGGCAACACCAGTACGCCGCCGTCGACCGCATGCGTCAGGCGCAGACGTTGCAGCAACCCGAGCGCCTGCTTGCGCAGCCCGTTGTGATCGGCCTGCCACTGCGCCGCGAAAGTTCGCCCGAACTGGTCCACCAACTCGGTGACCTTGTCAGCGAGCCAGTCGTCGTCGATTTTCGGGTACGTGACGGGTTCCGGTGGCTCGGTCGGTTCGCCGGCAGGAAGCGGGAATTCTTCTTCCTCGTCGGCGAGGTCCTCGAAGATCCCGGCCTCGGGGATGGCGGCATCGAGTTGTTCGATCAGGTGATCGTCCGACACGTGCGGGATCGGAAGTTTCGGCAGTTCAGGAGCGTCGACGTCGAGTACGCGGTCGGCAATCTCGCCGGCCAGGAGAAGCGCCACCTGAGCGATCGTTCCGGTGCTCGGGAAGCGGACGTCGGAGAGGCGACCGGTGGGATCGATCATCGCGATTCCCTCGGCGCGGCGCTCGGCCACCAACCCCGTCAGTAGTTCGACTTCCGACGCGGTCTTGGGCTGCGCCAACGCGATCAATTCGTGCTGATCGAGTTCACCGGCCAGTACGACCGGGCGCTCGACGAGTGCCCGACGTACTCGGCGTCCGATCTCTTTCGCGTCCACGGGAATTCCGTCGTCCTCGGAGGCGCTCGAGGTCTCGGCGGCCAGGAGTCCGCGGATGGAGTGCAGGTGCTGCAGGGCGCGCGGTGGACGGAACAGCGCTACGACGACGGAACGGTCGATGTCGTAGAGCGCTTCTCCCGCTTCGGGATTGGACGCCCAGCCGTTTGCGTCACCGTCGGCGAGGGCGATGGCGCCTCTGACTCCGAGCCAGCCCACTGCGTCGACGAAGGCGTCGCGGTCGGACGCACGATCGGTGGAGAGTTCGACGCCGTCGACTTGTGCAGCATCGGCCGCGACGTGATCGGCCAACTCCGACAACGTGATCTGGTTTCCGGCGCGGCCCAACGCGGCCAGGCACAATGCCAGGTAGGCGTAACGCGTGCGATCGAAGGTTCGCTCGGAGGAAGTTCGGGCCGGTGCCGACGGGTTGAGTCGATCCGACACCGTGAACAGGCGCGCGGTGGTCTCCGTCACCTCGAGGCGGTAGCCGAACAGTTCGAGTAGGTCGTCACGCAGCTCGGTGGCCCAACGGCGCAAGAGCGGCAACGCAATTCGATCCGGGTACGTCGAGGTGATCAGGTGGTTGGACAGGATCACTCGCGCCGCGCGTTGATACGAGTCGAGGGCAAGGGGCGTGATCTCGCGAGCTCTCATCGAACACTGACCTCGATGCCGTCGAGGTGCATACGCCCGCGGGCGGTCTTGATGGTGGTCGAACCGTCCGAGGGACTGAGCGTCAGCTTCACCCCGTTCTCACTACCGGTGGAGCTCTTGACGCGTCCCACCACCGGAACGCGCGCGGTCAGTGCTGCATTGAGCAGACTCAGCAAAACTTCGGTCTCCTGCTCGTTGAGTTCGCGCTGATAGACGCCGTTCGACGCGAGGGATTGCGCCGCGGCACTGCGCGTACGTTGCGCCGCCAGCTGCTCTTCGCGCAGGCGGCGGATGCTGCCGTCGTTGCGGGCGACTTTGCTCGGCAAGCCGGGTGAGGGCGGGCGGCCGGTTTCGGCGAGTGTTCGCGCGATCTCGACCGGCGGTGCCTCCCACCACGAGCGTGAGTGCGAAATGATGTCGGCGTCCGGATGCACCATCGAGAGATGGCGTGGACGACCGAGGTCGAACACTGCCTGGAACAGAGCATGAGCTGCGTCTTCGGACGGCGTGGCGGCGAACCAGCCGGCGAGGTGCCGGAGCTGGCTCTCACGGCTGACGCCGCCGCGACGGGTTTCCGTGACGCGGCGAAGGAGCGCCAGAACCGCGGCGATCGCGCTCATCGTGCCCTCACGTAGACGCTCGGACTCGCTGATCCCCGATTCCGCGGAGACGAACCAGGCGGTCAATCCTCGCCAGCGCGCAGCCCAGTCGTCCTCGCGTTCGGTGATCGGGACGAACACCCGTTCGTCACTGGCGGCGGCGAGGCGGATCATGCGATCGACCCCGGTGGATTCGACGTGCTCGATCGCCTCCTTGAGCTTGGGGGCGTAGCGAGCCAGATCGGAGCTGAACTCCCGCATGTGCGTGAGCAGAGCGTCCTTGTGCGTGAGGAAAGCCTGCGGAGTGATCTCCGTGGTCCGTACGAGGTCCCCGAGGGTCAGATAGAAGTGCGCGGCTCGATCAGCCATGTCGGAGAGTGTCGAGTCGAGGCGCTTGAGCTTGCGGAAGATCAGATCGCCGTCGGAGCTTCGGTTGGCCTCGGCGAGTTCGGACATGTCTGCGAGCAGGTCCGGCAGAGCGAGACGCGAGAGCGACGCCGAGTCCAGGCGTGCGGCGAGAACGTCCTCGACCGATCGATAGACCTGGTATCCGGCCTGACCGAACTGGTAGACGAAGTGGCGATTGCGGTACTCGGCCAGCGTGGCCGCGCGGGTGCCGTCGTAGCTGCGCTCGAGGATCTCCCACACGTGGAGCTGATCCAACAGGGGAGTGACCTCTGCTGCCGACAGATCGGCCGCCGGATCCGATCCACCGATCTTCTCGAGGATGTGGGCGACGGCTCCGGCATGCAGCAGGACGGTGTAGTTGGCGCGAGCATGGTCGAAGGCACGAAGTACCCAGAGGTACTCGGCCCGTTTTTCCGCGATCGTGAACGAAAACAGCTTCAGTCGATTGGTGTCGGCGTACGCGGCGTAATCGGGCGCACTCGTTTCTTCCACCATGACAGGGTAGGCGAGAGACGCCCCCTCTTTTTCCTACGGGCGATCCGTAGCAGGGGATGCGGCGCGTCGCCACTGCGATTCGTTCTCGATCATCCATGTGAGCAGGTGCTCGGCCGCCGCCTCGTCGGAGTCCGGGCCGACCAGCAGATCGGCGAACGCTTGGCTGGGGGCGACGATGCGGATGCCGTCGCGGGTGAGCAATCGGTCGAAGGCAGACGGTGAGAGGGGAGCGGTGATCCACACGTCACCGCCGGATTCCACCCGCCGTAGTCCGAGAGCGTCGGCGAACTGATCGACGTTGTCGGCATGGAAGTGGGCACGTCGAGTGGGCGCGTACCGAGCAAAGGGTGCGGCGGCCACCGAGGCGGTACCGGCGTAGATGTGACCGCTGAGCTGACGCAGTTGATCGAAGAGTGCTTCCAACCCGTCCGGCGCGTGAAAGCCGTGAGGCGTCGGCGCTTTGGCCCCGGCCTCAGCCGCCCATTCACGAAGCATCTTCGGCCAGCGGACGTCACCGATCCCACCGCGGGGGAGCCTGGTCACCAGTTCACGATCCGACAGTGTCTGAACCACCCGATAGGTTGCTCCCGTCGACGCACCGGCCAGGCGCACCAAGGCAGTGATCGCCAGTGGCGCCGCGAAATCGGCAAGCGCACGCACGACGCGAGCTGACGGATCGCCCGTCAACTGTCCGGAAGGACGTCCGGGCCCCCGCCACGGATCGGCGTCGGCTCCGCGTCCACGCACCCAGACGGCGGGTCGATCAGCGGTCAACGACACGTTGCCCGTGGCGTCTGCGTACGAGATCGCGTGGGAATCGAGCTGCCGGCGAACCGGCTCGGACAGATATTTTGCGCACACGAAGCCCGATTGACCGGTGGGGAAGCGATCGGCGATACCGGGAACGTCGCTGCTCAGGACACCGTGAGCGGCGTACACGCCGAATTTGGCCACCGAGCCGTCAGGGGAGCGGAGGTCGAGTCGGAGTGGCGCCTCGGACAGGTCGGGGGAGCGCTGCGTCGACAAAGACCAGGTAGGAGGCAAATTTTCTTCGATGACGGCAACCGATCGCCGAAAAATGTCGATCGGCCGTTCCGGTTCCGACTCAGATTCGCTCATGTTCCAATGGTATCAATATCTGTCGACGACGGAAACACGAAATTTTCCGAATAATGTTCGCCCTGACAGCCTCGCGACAACGGTGGTCGCTTTCGCCGAGAAACTCACTACCTACACAACTTCAAATTCGAAATTGCCTAGACCGATCAGCGTTGCTTCGGCATGATCAGGGGAGCGACGACGGCGAGCAGTAGTGCGGGGATCAGGAAGCTCGCGGCAGGCGAAGAGTCGTAAATCGGTGTCAGGGCCAGGGGAGCAAGAGCGGCGCCGCCGAAGCGCATCGCTTGGACGACGGACACGGCGCCGCCACGGTTCGGCCCCGCGGATCCGAGGACCGCCGCGTTGACGCCGACCAGCACGAACTGGCTCGCGACGCCTGCGACAAACCATGCGATCGCGATCACCGGCACCAAGCCGGCAAGGCCGACGACGGAGACCAGAACTGCTCCGCCCAGGGCGCCGATCATCACGGAGGAGCGTGCGCCGATGCGATCGATGAGGATTCCGATGCGCCGGGCCGAGAGGATGCCGGCCACGCCGAAGACGGTGAGCAGTAGGCCGCGGACGGTGGGGGACAGCCCGAACTCGTCTTCGAAGCGGAAGGCGAGCAGGAAGCTCAGTCCACCGAGGGCGCCCCAGCCGAGCAATGCAGCGATACCGATGCGGAGCACTTCGGGGCGTAATGCATCGCGGAGACGGGCGGGAGTGGTCGCTGCCGGTGCTTCGGACTTCGGAAGTCCGACGGCTCCCAGAATGCCCGCGACCACTGCGATGACGAGAAAGGCCAGACGCCAGTCGAATTCGGCCGCCAGTCCGCCGATCAACGGAGCCGACGACTGCCCTGCGGCCTGGAAAGCGCCGAAGGCTCCGAGGGCTCGACCCAGCCGTGCCTGCGGTGTTGCGGCCGCCAACGAGGCAAGCAGTAGCGGCGTGGTGAATGCGTTCGCGGAGCCCTGCAGTACCCGGGCGGCAAGGAAGATCTCGAGTGTCGGGGCGAGGAAGCATGCCAACGACGCGAGGACGTAGACGCCGTAAGCGATGCGCACCGTCCGAACCTTGCCCCACCGCGTCCCGAGTGTCCCCGACACCAACATCAGAGCGGCGAAGGGGAGCAGGTACGCGGTGAGGGAAGAGGCGGCCGCCGACGGACCGACCCCTAGATCGTCACCGATCTCGGGAAGGATCGAAGCAACCACGCCGCCGCCGAACGGGCCGAGGAACCCGCCGGCGTACAGCGCGATCAGCTGAAGCCGGAGGCGCAGTGGGCGCTGTGTACTTCCGCCTTCTTCTGGAGTGTTCTTGCTCACAGTCCGAAGCTGCCGGGGCCTCGCCGTCTGAGGTAGCGCTCGAATTCCGCGGCGATGGCGTCGCCGTCGATCTTGGAGATTGCTTCGCTGATGTCAGTTTCGGCGTCTCCCCGTTCTTCCAGGGTGCGCACGTATTCGCCGATTTCCTCGTCGTCCGCGGTCATTTCGTTGACCGCTTCCTCCCAATCCTCCGACTGAGCCGGGAGCTCCCCGAGTGGGACCTCGATGTCGAGAACATCCTCGACTCGTTGAAGGAGGGCCACTGTGGCCTTCGGGTTGGGTGGCTGCGAGACGTAGTGCGGAACCGCCGCCCAGAACGAAATAGCGGGTACACCAGCACGAACGCACTCGTCCTGAAGAACCCCGGTGATGCCCGTCGGGCCTTCGTACCGCGTCTGTTCCAGGTTGAATCGGGCGGCGGATTCACTGCTGTAGGCCGTGCCCGTCACCGGGACCGGTCGGGTGTGCGGAGTATCGGCGAGCAGGGCGCCGAGGATGACGACCGTCTTGACGTTCAGTTGGTCGATCAGCTCGAGCAGATCCTCGCAGAAACTGCGCCACCGCATGTTGGGCTCGATCCCGCGAAGCAGGACGATGTCGCTCTCGCTGCCAGGAGGCGAACAGACCGACAAACGTGTTGCCGGCCAAACGATTTCGCGAGTGACACCGTCGACCTGCCGGACTGTGGGGCGGTTGACCTGATAGTCGTAGTAGTCCTCTGAATCGAGTTCGGCGAGCGGCTGGGCATCCCAGATCAGCTCGAGATGTTCGACCGCACCGCTGGCTGCGTCACCGGCGTCGTTCCAGCCCTCGAAAGCTGCAACGAGGATGGGATCACGTAGGACAGGGATGTCGCCCTCGAGGCGGTCGCTGCTGTCGACGGCAAAGCCGTCAGGGCTCTCGAAGGCCGCGGAATCATCGAAATCGACCGGGCCGTCGGGAGTGACGGGGAACTCACTTGGACTCACCCACCCAGCCTACGGCCAGAGCTTGTCGGTGCGCCCACTACTCTGGACGGCATGTCTGCCCCATTTAACTCTGCCCTGCTTGATGCGCTGAAACAGCGCGTTGTCATCGGCGACGGAGCGATGGGCACCATGTTGCAGGCCGCGGACCTCACCCTGGACGACTTCCTCGGCCTCGAGGGGTGCAATGAGATCCTCAACGACACCCGTCCCGACGTGCTCAAAGACATCCACCGTGCGTACTTCGCCGCTGGTGCCGATGCCGTCGAGACCAACACCTTCGGTTGCAACCTGCCCAACCTCGCCGACTACGACATCTCTCACCGGATCCGCGAACTCGCGGAAAAAGGCACTGCTCTCGCCCGTGAAGTAGCGGACGAGATGGGACCAGGCCGCGACGGCATGGCCCGATTCGTACTCGGCTCGATGGGACCGGGAACCAAGCTCCCCAGCCTGGGACACGCACCGTACGCAGTCCTGCGTGACGCGTACACCGAAGCTGCGCTCGGCATGATCGACGGTGGCGCCGACGCCATCCTCGTCGAAACCTGCCAGGACCTGCTTCAGGTGAAAGCTGCAATCCTCGGCAGCCAGCGTGCGATGGAGCAACTCGGACTGCGGTTGCCGATCATCACGCACGTGACGGTCGAGACAACCGGAACGATGCTCCTGGGCAGTGAGATCGGTGCGGCGCTGACGGCACTCGAGCCACTCGGTATCGACATGATCGGTCTGAACTGTGCCACCGGGCCGGCCGAGATGAGTGAACATCTCCGTCATCTGTCCAAGTACTCCACGCTGCCGGTGTCGGTCATGCCCAATGCCGGCCTGCCGCAGCTCGGCCCCAAGGGTGCCGAGTATCCGCTGACTGCCGACGAATTGGCCGAAGCCCTCAGTGGTTTCGTCTCCGAGTTCGGACTCGGCCTCGTCGGTGGCTGCTGCGGTACGACGCCCGAGCACATCAGCGCGGTCGCCGACGCGGTTCGTCAGGTCGAGAAGGCCCAGCGCACGCCGATCCACGAGCCGAGCACCTCTTCGCTGTACTCGGCGGTGCCGTTCGAGCAGGACGCCAGCATCCTGATGATCGGCGAACGCACGAACTCCAACGGCTCCAAGGCTTTCCGCGAGGCGATGCTCTCCGCGGACTACCAGAAGTGCCTGGACATCGCCAAGGACCAGACCCGCGACGGCGCACACATGCTCGACCTCAACGTCGACTACGTGGGCCGCGACGGTGCCGCCGACATGTCGGAACTTGCCAGCCGCCTGGCGACGTCCTCGACGCTGCCGATCATGCTCGACTCCACCGAGCCTGCCGTGCTGCAAGCCGGCCTCGAGCACCTCGGTGGCCGCTGCGCCGTCAACTCCGTCAACTACGAAGACGGCGCCGGCCCCGAATCGCGTTTCCACAAGATCATGACTCTGGTCAAGGAGCACGGCGCGGCGGTCGTCGCCCTGACCATCGACGAAGAGGGCCAGGCTCGCACCGCCGAGACGAAGGTCGCCATCGCCAAGCGTCTGATCGAGGACATCAAGGGAAACTGGGGACTCGCCGAGTCCGACATCATCGTCGACGCCTTGACCTTCCCCATCTCCACCGGTCAGGAAGAGGTGCGACGCGACGGCATCGAGACCATCGAAGCGATCCGTCAGCTCAAGGCTGCGTACCCGGAACTCCACTTCACCCTGGGTATCTCGAACATCTCGTTCGGTTTGAACCCGGCCGCACGGCAGGTCCTCAACTCGGTGTTCCTGCACGAGTGCACCGAGGCAGGTCTGGACACGGCGATCGTTCATGCGTCCAAGATTCTGCCGATGGCCCGAATTCCTGACGAGCAGCGTGAAACCGCACTCGACCTCGTCTACGACCGTCGTAGCGAGGGGTACGACCCGCTGCAGAAGCTGATGGCTCTGTTCGAGGGTGTCTCGGCTGCGTCGGCGCGCGAGTCCCGTGCGCAGGAACTGGCGGGACTTCCGTTGTTCGACCGGCTCGAACGCCGCATCGTCGACGGCGAGCGCAACGGCCTTGACGACGACCTCACCGAGGCGATGACGATCAAGCCTCCGCTGGCCATCATCAACGAGACCTTGCTCTCGGGCATGAAGACCGTCGGCGAGCTGTTCGGCTCCGGACAGATGCAGTTGCCGTTCGTGTTGCAGTCGGCCGAGGTCATGAAGGCTGCCGTGGCATTCCTCGAACCGCACATGGAAGCGAGCGACGAGGACGGCAAGGGTCGCATCGTGATCGCGACCGTCAAGGGCGACGTTCACGACATCGGCAAGAACCTGGTCGACATCATCTTGAGCAACAACGGCTACGAGGTCGTCAACATCGGTATCAAGCAGCCGATCGCGACCATCCTTGACGTCGCGTTGGACAAGAAAGCCGACGTGATCGGCATGTCCGGACTGCTCGTGAAGTCCACTGTCGTGATGAAGGAAAACCTCCAGGAACTCAACGCACGCGGAGTCGCCGAGAAGTTCCCGGTTCTGCTCGGTGGTGCGGCGCTCACGCGCTCCTACGTCGAGAACGACCTGCAGGAGGTGTACGAGGGCGACGTCAGCTATGCCCGCGACGCCTTCGAGGGTCTGAACTTGATGGACCAGATCATGACGACCAAGCGTGGTGGCGGCCCGGCGCCGGACAGCCCGGAGGCCATCGCTGCTCGCGAGAAGGCTGCCGAGCGTAAGGCACGTCACGAGCGTTCCAAGCGCATCGCCGAAAAGCGTAAGGCTGCAGCGGTTCCCGTGGTCCTGCCGGAGCGTTCCGATGTCGCAACCGACATCGCGGTGCCGACACCTCCCTTCTGGGGCTCGCGCATCGTCAAGGGAATCTCGCTGTCCGAGTACTCGGGGCTGCTCGACGAGCGCGCTCTTTTCCTCGGCCAGTGGGGCCTTCGCGGTCAGCGCAAGGGCGACGGTCCGACGTACGAGGAACTGGTCGAGTCGGAAGGCCGTCCGCGACTTCGGTACTGGCTCGATCGGTTGACGTCCGAGGGCATCCTCGCGCATGCCGCGGTCGTGTACGGGTACTTCCCGGCGATCTCGGAGGGCGACGACGTCATCGTGCTCACCGAGCCGAAACCGGATGCACCCGAAAGGTTCCGGTTCACCTACCCGCGCCAGCACCGCGACCGCTTCCTGTGCATCGCGGACTTCGTTCGCTCGCGCAAGGACGCCGAGGCCACCGGGCAGGTCGACGTTCTTCCGTTCCAGTTGGTGACGATGGGTCAGCCGATCGCGGACTTCGCCAACGAGTTGTTCGCATCGAACTCGTACCGCGATTACCTCGAGGTTCACGGAATCGGTGTCCAGCTCACGGAGTCTCTGGCCGAGTACTGGCATCGACGCGTCCGTGAAGAGCTAGTGCTTCCCGAGGGTCACACCGTCGCGGAGCAGGATCCCACCGAGGTTGCCGGTTACTTCGATCTCGAGTACCGCGGCGCTCGTTATTCGTTCGGATACGGCGCGTGCCCGGATCTCGAGGATCGAGCCAAGTTGGTTGCGTTGCTCGAACCCGAACGAATCGGCGTCGAATTGTCCGAGGAGCTGCAGCTGCATCCCGAGCAGTCCACGGACGCTTTTGTCCTGCACCACCCGGAAGCAAAGTATTTCAATGTCTGAGTTGTTGACCGAAGTATCCGAATCAACGCTCGGTGGTGTCCTGTGGGACATGGACGGCACCCTGCTCGATTCGGAGAAGCTGTGGGACATCGCGCTTCGTGAGCTGTCCCTACGCCTGGGCGGACCGATGACGGAAGCGACACGCGTTGCCGTCATCGGTGCGTCGAGCCCCTTCGCCCTTGCGACGGTGTTCGACGCTCTCGGCCTGGAGAAGCATCCCGATGCCATCGCCGAGGCGAAGGACTGGATGTACACCCGCGTCGGCGATCTTTTCGAGGACGGCGTGACCTGGCGGCCGGGTGCTCGCGACGCACTGTCGACCGTGCGTGACGGTGGTCTGCGTTCTGCACTGGTCACCAACACCGAGCGAGTTCTGGTCGATCGGGCACTCGGCATGCTCGGCCGTGAGTTCTTCGACCATTCGGTGTGTGGCGACGAGGTCCCCAACGGGAAACCGGCAGCGGATCCGTACCTGCGCGGCGCGCATCTGCTCGGACTCGAGCCGGCGCAGTGCCTCGCGATCGAGGACTCGCCGACCGGCACGGCGTCGGCCAGCGCTGCGGGTTGCGCGGTGCTCGTCGTTCCGTGTGAGGTCGACGTCCCCGCCGGCCCTGGACGCGTGTTTCGAGAGTCCCTGTTGGACTTGTCCATTCACGATCTTCACGACGTTCACTCGAGCGCGGCACGTTAGGCTGGATTTGCTGTGGCTATTCCGAAAATTGTTCTCTTCTACCAGTTCACGCCGTTGGCGGACCCGGAAGCGATCAAGCTGTGGCAGCACAGCCTGGCCGAGTCCAACAACCTGACGGGCCGGATCATCGTCTCGCCGCACGGGATCAACGCGACGGTCGGCGGAGACATCGAGGATGTCAAGCGATATGTCCGTGGTACGCGTGGTTACGAACCCTTCCGTACCGCTGACATCAAGTGGTCGGACGGCCTCGGGAACGATTTCCCTCGTCTGAGTGTCAAGGCACGCTCGGAGATCGTGACGTTCGGTGCCCCCGACGAGCTGAAAGTCGACGAGAACGGTGTGGTCGGCGGAGGAGTTCACCTGGTGCCCAAGGAACTACACGAACTCGTCGACACTCGCGGTGACGACGTCGTGTTCTTCGACGGGCGCAATGCCTTCGAAGCCGAGATCGGCCGTTTCCGAGATGCGATAGTTCCGGACGTCGCCACCACTCGGGATTTCGTCAACGAACTCGACAGTGGCAAATACGACCATCTCAAGGGCAAAGCCGTGGTCACGTACTGCACCGGCGGAGTGCGCTGTGAGGTGTTGTCTTCGCTGATGCGCTCACGTGGCTTCGACGAGGTCTATCAGTTGGACGGCGGAATCGTCCGTTACGGCGAGACTTTCGGCGACCGCGGCCTCTGGGACGGTTCCCTGTACGTGTTCGACAAGCGGATGAACATCGAGTTTTCATCCGAAGCCAAGACACTCGGCGTGTGTGTCGATTGTGGTACTCCGACCCCGCGGTACCGCAACCGGATCGACGGCGACGGCCGAACCCTCGAATTGCTCTGCGAGAGTTGTTCACCAGACCTCGAGCAGGACTGAGCTGTGCCCAAGGCTCCGTTGCCGATCCGAAACGGTCTCGGACCTGACCGGCTGCGGATGCCGGCGGAGTCGTCGGCGCGGACCGTCCTCGAGCACCTGGTCGGCGAGCATCCCGGGGAGCGGGACCTGTGGGCGGACCTCGTCAGCGCCGGGGACGTCGTTGACGAGCACGGGCGGAAGATCACGAGCCGAACGCCCTATCAGCCGACCCGGTTCGTGTACTTCTACCGCGAGCCGGCCCCCGAGATTCCGGTTCCGCACGAGATCGAGATCTTGTACCGCGACGACTCGATTCTCGTGATCGACAAACCGCACTTCCTGGCGACCATTCCACGGGGAGCGCACATCGTCGAAAGCGCAGTCGTGCGCCTGCGTCGTGACCTGGACCTTCCAGATCTTGCGCCAGTTCACCGCCTCGACCGGATGACGGCGGGTGTCATCGTGTTCACCGTGACACCGGACCTACGACGGCCGTACCAGGAACTTTTTGCCGAGCAGCGGATCGTCAAGGAGTACGAGGCGATTGCGGGCTTCGATCCGGAACTGACTTTCCCTCGCACGGTGCGCAGCCGCATCAACAAAGTTCACGGCGAGATGACGGCTACCGAAATCGCGGGCGAGCCGAACAGTGAGACCTCGATCGAACTGATCGAGGTGATCACCGACTCGGCCGGCCGGACGCTCGGGCGATACAGGTTGCTCCCACGGACCGGCCGGACCCATCAGCTTCGGCTGCACCTCAACTCGCTGGGCGTCCCGATCGTCGGTGACAACTACTATCCGGAGTATCTGCCCGCAGTGCCCGGTGACTTCTCGACTCCGTTGCGATTGTTGGCGCGAGCGTTGGAGTACCCGGATCCGATCACCGGGCAGACCCGCAGGTTCGTGAGTTCGCGCAGCCTCGACGCAGGCCTGTGAACACCGCTGTTCGTGGGCGTGTGAAAACCGCTTCCGTCCTCGTGAAAGAATAGCTACCCGTGAAGACCTTCGAATCCTTGTTCGCCGAATTGACCGAGCGCGCTGCTACTCGCCCCGAGGGGTCCGGCACTGTCGCCGCCCTCGACGCCGGTGTGCATGCTCAGGGCAAAAAGGTCATCGAGGAAGCCGGTGAAGTGTGGATCGCTGCGGAATACCAGAGCGATGAGCAGCTAGCCGAGGAAATTTCCCAGCTGCTGTACTGGACGCAGGTGTTGATGGTCGGTCGCGGACTGACCCTCGAGGACGTGTACCGACATCTGTGATCGGAGCTGACCAGCGAGATGTACTCCGTCTCGCTCGTCCAGGGCTTCCGATTCATGTCGTCTCACGTCACCCACACCTTCCGAAAGGACATCCACCATGCTGCGCGTAGCAGTTCCCAACAAAGGCTCACTGTCCGAGTCCGCCGCCGAGATTCTCAGCGAGGCCGGCTACCGTCGACGCACCGATTCCCGTGATCTGACAGTCCTCGATCCGGCCAATCAGGTCGAGTTCTTCTTCTTGCGCCCCAAGGACATTGCGATCTACGTCGGCTCCGGTGAGCTGGATCTCGGCATCACCGGTCGTGATCTCGCCGGCGACTCGGGTGCTCCCGTATCCGAGCGTCTGTCACTGGGCTTCGGCCGTTCGTCGTTCCGTTACGCAGCACCGGCCGGCAAGGACTGGGCCGTCGAGGATCTGTCCGGCCTGCGCATTGCAACGTCGTACCCGAACCTGGTCCGTAAGGACCTCACAGATCGCGGACTCGACGCCACCGTCATCCGTCTCGACGGAGCAGTGGAAATCTCGATTCAGCTCGGCGTCGCCGACGCGATCGCCGACGTGGTCGGATCGGGTCGTACTCTCCGCCAACACAACCTCGTGGCTTTCGGTGAATCGCTCTGCGATTCCGAAGGTGTCCTGATCGAGCGCACCGGCGCTCCGCAGGACGATCCCGCCCGCAACCAGCTCATCGAACGCGTACGCGGAATTGTCTTCGCGCAGCAGAATCTGATGATCGACTACGACTGCCCGCGCACCATCCTCGACGACGCCATCAAGATGACTCCCGGTATGGAATCGCCGACCCTCTCACCGTTGGCCGATCCCGACTGGGTCGCGGTTCGCGCGATGGTCCCGATCAAGGGACACAACCAGGTGATGGATGCCTTGGCCGAACTCGGTGCCAAGGCCATCCTCGCGTCGAACATCCGCTCGGTACGCGCTTTCTGATCACTGCCTGAATAGATTTACGCGCATTCGCGCCCGTTCCTGGAAATCAGGAACGGGCGCGAATCTGCAAAGTCTGGGCGATACGGCCCACGGCACCCTGCTCGTCGTAGAGCACGCCCGCACACATGCCGACGCCGTCCGGACCCGTTGTGGTTTCGGCGGCGACACCGACCCACTCTCCCTCGGGCACACGGAAGATATGCACCGTGAGATCTGTGTTGAGAAACGTCCAGTGCTCCGGGTCGAGCTTGGCGCCGACCCCGTTTGAGATGTCGGCCACCGCGAACAAACGCTCGAGAGCAGACATCTTCTCACCCTCGACCAGCTCTGGCTTGGGGCGCGCCCATACCTTGCCGGTTCCCACGCACCCGATCGGAGCAATCCAGGACCAGTCGAGGGTCTTGAGATAGCCGACGCTCCACAGACCCTCGAGAACGCCCGGGGTGCCGCTGTCGCGGGGTTCGAGCGGGGGATCGACTACGTGGACGACGTCGCCGGTATCCACCGTCTCCATCCGCCACGCCGTACCGCGCGCAACCGCGCGTGCAGATCCGTCGGCGGTGGTTGCCCACAGTTCGGCGACGATCAATTCGATTCGGCGACCGGGTCGTTCGATCCAGGACCGGACTTCGAGGTCGGCAATCGGAATCGGTCCGAGAATCTCGACGACGACGCGCGTCAGACGGGTTTCGTCGCGCGCACCGCACCGCTCGAGGGCTCGTACCAACAGCGCCGACGGGGGAGCGCCGTGCTGCAGTGTCGGGCCCCAGATGCTGACAGTTGCCTGCGTGCTCGCGAACCGCTCGTGCCCTTCCTCCGTCGTTCCGAGGTAGCGGTAGTACGAACTGTCCGTCATGTTATGAATTCTCCTTTGCGGCAACAGGTTCGGTGCTCAGCAGGTCCGGCCAACCTGGATACGGCGGAGGTGTTCCGCCGAACGAAGGGCACAGTGACTTGTGATCGCACCAGTCGCACAGTTTGCCAGGCTTGGGTCTGAAGTCTCCGGTCGCACCTGCCGCGAGGATCGCTTTCCAGATGGCGGAGAGGGTTCGCTCGAATCGGATGAGCTCGTCGTGATCCGGGGCGTACGTGAGAATCGAGCCGGAGGCCAGATAGATCAGGCGCAGTTGTGCGGGAACGATTCCGCGAGTGCGCAGCAGTACGAGCGCGTAGAACTTCATCTGGAAGAGCGCCTTGGATTCGGTGAACTCGCGAGGCGCTTTTCCGGTCTTGTAGTCGACCACCCGCACCTCACCCGTCGGTGCAACGTCTATCCGGTCGACGAAGCCGCGGAGTCGAACGCCGTTCTCCAATTCGGTCTCGACGTAGACCTCGCACGCCTCGGCATCGAATCGAGTGGGATCTTCGAGCGTGTAGTACGTCGCGACGAGCTTGCCGACTTCGTCGAGGAACGAATCCAGCTCGCCCTCCGGAACAAGGTCAGCGGCCTCGGGAGACTCGGCACTGACACGTTCCCACGCGGGACGGACGAGTTCGGCTGCGCGATCGGGAACCCGGTGACCGGTCGGGAGTGCAAACAGTGCTTCCAGTGCCGCGTGTACGACGGTGCCTCTGACCTGGGCTCTGGTTGGCGTTTCCGGAATTCTGTCGACTGCTCGGAAGCGATAGAGCAGGGGGCATTGTTTGTAGTCACCCGCCCGAGACGGAGAGAGCGCCGGCCGACTACGCGGGCGCTCACGTGATGTTGCACCCGTTGGAGTGGGGGTTGGCAATTCGACAGAGCTCACACCTGGCAGGCTATGCGGTTGGTCCGACAACTCCGTCGGAGCCGGTGGCGAGGACACCGGAAACAAGCGAACAGGGATCATCTGCGCATGGCGAACGAGCTGCAACCAGAAGAAGGCACGACCGAAGTGGATGAGGTTGTGCAGCCCGCTGTCGCCGAGATTCCCGAACAAGAGCTTCCAGAAACTGATCTCACTGCGCCGGGCAAGCGGCCGTCAGGTCCGTTCCGCGTCGGCGACCGAGTACAGCTGACCGACGGCAAGGGACGCCACTACACGATCGTTCTCGAGGCGAACCGCGAATACCACACCCACAAGGGCGGAATCGTTCACAACGATCTGATCGGTGCCGACGAGGGCAGCGTCGTCAAGTCGGTCAACGGCACGCCCTATCTCGCACTGCGCCCCCTACTGGTGGACTACGTGCTGTCCATGCCGCGCGGTGCCCAGGTCATCTACCCGAAGGACGCAGCTCAGATCGTCCACGAAGGCGACGTGTTCCCAGGAGCACGCGTGCTCGAGGCCGGAGCCGGCTCCGGCGCACTGACATGTTCGCTGCTGCGTGCCGTCGGACCCGAGGGCAAGGTCATCTCCTACGAGGTCCGCGACGATCATGCCGAACATGCGGTTCGCAACGTCGAGACCTTCTTCGGGGAACGTCCGCCGAACTGGGAACTGACCATCGCCGATCTCGCCGAGTTCGATCCGGAAGCGCACGGAGGCAAGGTCGATCGCGTCGTCCTCGACATGCTGGCCCCGTGGGACGTCTTACCCGCCGTCTCGAAGGCACTCGTGCCGGGCGGCGTGTTGATCGTCTACGTCGCGACCGTTACTCAGCTCTCGAAGGTCGTCGAGGCGATGCGGGAGCAGGAATGCTGGACCGAGCCCCGCTCGTGGGAATCGATCGTGCGCGGTTGGCACGTCGTCGGATTGGCGGTGCGCCCCGAACATCGGATGCAAGGCCACACCGCGTTCCTCGTGAGCGCTCGTCGTCTCGCCGAAGGAACTGTCACCCCGAAGCCGCAGCGGCGTGCGGGCAAGGGCTCGAACACCGCGGCCAAGTAGTCACACGAAAACAGCAAGAGCGGCGATCCGGTATCCGGATCGCCGCTCTTGTCGTAGCTGGAAGTTATGCGGTGCAGGACGCGCGGCCCATTTCCAGGAGCACGCAAGCCGAGGTGTCGGACAGCTTCCAGGAGCCGTCTTCGAGCTCCCAGGTCCACGGGGTGGCCGGGGCGGCGCCGTGCGGGCTGACGACGGCGACGTCTGCAGTTGCGGTCTGACCGTCGACCTTGACGTTGTCCACGTTGAACGTGATCGCGTAGGCCGGGTTACCGCCCAGTGCAGCGCTCATCGTCTCGATGTTGGCCTGACGCTTGGTTCCGTCGACCACCAGAGCGGTCTTCTCCTCGATCGGCTTGGCCGGATCGATCAGAGCGACGAGCGAAGCGTTGAGCTCCTCGGCCGTCGGAGCCGCTGCGGCAGCGGCAGCTGACGTCGTGGCGGAAGCCGACGCCTTGGCCGTGGTGCTCGAGGCTGCGGCGGAAGTCGAACTTGCAGCCGTCGAATCCTTGTTGTCGTCCGAGCTGCATGCACCCATGGTCAGGACGGCAGCGACAGCACAAGCGCTGATGAGAGTCTTGCGGATGATCACAGCGTTACCTTTCGTTGTAAAGAGAGACAGGCGCTGTCTCCATCTTGTAGGCAAGGCTAACATGACCAAATTCTGGCTCGAGACCAGTCGGCACGGTCCGCGCGCAGGTGTGAATTCGCACTCGCGCACCGTGTCTGGCGACAGTTGGGGCCTTATGCCGGTAGCGTTGATGGATCGCACTGGGAGGAGACGCACATGAGCTCGACAGAGAACCCGGATTCGGTTGCGGCAGCAGAAGAACTCCACGCGCTACGAGTGGAAGCACAAGTACTGCGCCGACAACTTGCACAATCGCCGGAGCAGGTGCGTGAGCTGGAGTCGAAGGTGGACTCGTTGTCCATCCGAAACAGCAAGTTGATGGACACCCTCAAAGAGGCCCGTCAGCAGCTCATCGCGCTTCGTGAAGAAGTCGACAGACTCGGTCAACCGCCGAGCGGTTACGGAGTCCTTCTCTCGGTACACGAGGACAAGACCGTCGACGTGTTCACGTCGGGTCGCAAGATGCGGTTGACGTGCTCACCGAACATCGACACGGACACCCTCGCCCTCGGGCAGACGGTTCGCCTCAACGAGGCACTCACCATCGTCGAGGCCGGCACCTACGAGCAGGTCGGTGAGATCAGCACGCTCCGTGAGGTACTCGACGACGGCTTGCGCGCACTGGTGGTCGGTCATGCCGACGAAGAGCGCATCGTCTGGCTCGCAGCGCCGTTGGCAGCCGTCTTCGCCGACCCCGAAGCCGACATCATCGCGTACGACGCCGATTCTCCGACCAGGAAACTGCGTCCGGGTGACTCGTTGCTCGTCGACACCAAGGCCGGGTACGCCTTCGAGCGCATCCCGAAGGCCGAGGTCGAAGATCTGGTTCTCGAGGAAGTTCCGGACGTTCACTACGACGACATCGGTGGTCTCGGGCGTCAGATCGAACAGATCCGTGATGCCGTCGAACTCCCGTTCCTTCACAAGGACCTGTTCCACGAGTACTCGCTGAGGCCGCCGAAGGGTGTACTGCTCTACGGGCCGCCTGGTTGCGGCAAGACGCTCATCGCCAAGGCCGTCGCCAACTCGTTGGCCAAGAAGATCGCCGAAGCCCGCGGTCAGGACAGCAAGGACGCCAAGTCCTACTTCCTGAACATCAAGGGCCCGGAACTTCTGAACAAGTTCGTCGGCGAAACCGAGCGTCACATTCGGATGATCTTCCAGCGTGCTCGTGAGAAAGCGTCCGAGGGCACTCCGGTGATCGTCTTCTTCGACGAGATGGACTCGATCTTCCGTACCCGTGGTTCGGGAGTCTCCTCCGACGTCGAGACAACGGTTGTTCCGCAGCTGCTCAGCGAGATCGACGGCGTGGAAGGGCTCGAGAACGTCATCGTCATCGGCGCCTCCAACCGTGAGGACATGATCGACCCGGCCATCCTGCGTCCCGGCCGACTGGACGTGAAGATCAAGATCGAGCGCCCCGACGCGGAATCCGCTCAGGACATCTTCTCGAAGTACCTGGTGGACGGTCTGCCGATCAATGCAGACGACCTGGCAGAGTTCGGTGGCGATCGCACTGCCTGCTTGAAGGCGATGATCGTTCGCGTCGTCGATCGCATGTACGCGGAGAGCGAAGAGAATCGTTTCCTCGAGGTCACGTACGCCAACGGCGACAAGGAAGTTCTGTTCTTCAAGGACTTCAACTCGGGGGCGATGATCCAGAACATCGTCGACCGCGCCAAGAAGTACGCGATCAAGTCTGTGCTCGACACCGGTGCTCCGGGCTTGCGTGTGCAGCACCTCTTCGATTCCATCGTCGACGAGTTCGCCGAGAACGAGGATCTGCCCAACACCACCAATCCTGATGACTGGGCACGTATTTCGGGCAAGAAGGGTGAGCGGATCGTCTACATCCGCACTCTCGTCACGGGCAAGAACGCCAGTGCGAGCCGCGCGATCGACACGGAGTCGAACACGGGCCAGTACCTGTAACGAAACGAACATCGATCGGGCCGGCCACTCCGCGGGAGTTGTCGGCCCGATCTCTGCGTCACTGCCGTTGACTTCGTTGCGATTGGACCGGTCGGTCGCGCTGGTTTAGAGTCCCGCCGTGCAGATACATCTTCGACACAATCCGTCGTCCACAGTTGCTCGCTGCTACCTCGCGCCCGGCGAACCGCTGCGCGTGGAGAGCGGGGCGATGCTCGCGCATTCTGCCGGCGTAGTACTCGAAGCGAAGGCGCAGGGCGGCGTCCTGCAGGGACTCAAGCGGTCGATGCTGAGCGGCGAATCATTTTTCGTCACGACGTATACCGCTCCGCCGCAAGGTGGTTGGGTCGACGTGACTGGCGTGCTTCCCGGAGATCTGATTCCGCTGACCATCACCTCTGATCGCCCGTTCTTCCTCAACCGTGGAACCTGGTTGGCCAACTCCTACGGTGTGACGGTCGAGTCCAAGTGGGGCGGCATGTCCAACCTCTTCGGCGGTGAGGGCGGCTTCGGCCTGCGGGCAAGTGGCGACGGTGAAGTAGTGCTGGCCGTCTACGGCGCGATCGACGTCATCGACTTGCAGCCAGGCGAGACGGTCACGATCGATACCGGTCACGTGGTCGCCTACGACCTCGGGATGAACTTCAACATGCGGCGCGCCGTTCAGGGGCGCACCATTCAGTCGATGAAGTCCGGTGAAGGATTTGTCTTCGACTTCACCGGCCCAGGACGCGTTCTCGCGCAGACCCGCAACCCCAGCGCCTTCGCTGCGTGGCTCTCGGCGATCACCCCGGGCTGATCACAGGTCCCACCAGTGTTCAGTCCCAGCGGTGTTCAGTCCCAGCGGTGTTCAGCTCCAGCAATAGTCGGCCAGCAGCGCGCGTGAGTCCGGAACGAACGGCCACGACGGGTCCTGCAGGTGGGCGCCGAGTTCTTTCGGTGTCCACCACCAACCTTCGGCGATCTCGCTGGGCTGATGTGCCATCGGCCCGTCGTATCTGAGTTCGAACGCAAACAGGTGACAGCGCAACGGAGAGTTGTTCCACTCGCCGTCCCAGGATTTTCGAGCGATCTCCGTCAGTTGGAGTGGCTGGTCTGCCGTTCCGAAGATTCCGAGTTCTTCACCGACTTCACGGATCGCAGTTTCCTGCGGCGTCTCACCTGGATCGACGACACCTCCGGCCAGACAGTCGTGATAGCCCCCGAACACCGCTTTCGTGTCGGTTCGGCGATGGACGTAGATGCGGGAGCCGTCCCCGGTACGAACCAGGACGCCCGCACTCGCGTGCCAGAGCCCACCCGAGTAGACGACGGAACGTGGTGCTCGGCCGATCGGATTACCCGTCCGGTCGTACACGGCGACTACCTCGTCCGCGGGATTCAGGTCTGCGGTGAGAGGTTGGTGCATTCCTCCAACTGTGCCACGCCTGTGGGTGCCGCGCCGCAATCACATAGGCTCTTGTGTCATGCAGCGGATCATCGGTGTCGAGGTCGAATACGGAATATCTTCACCCAGTGAGCCGTCGGCGAATCCGATTCTCACTTCAACCCAGGCGGTGCTTGCCTACGCCGCCGCAGCGGGCGTGCCACGGGCCAAGCGCACACGCTGGGATTACGAGGTCGAATCTCCGCTGCGAGATGCCCGAGGCTTCGATCTGGGGCGAATGAGCGGTCCCGCGCCGGTGATCGACGCGGACGAGATCGGCGCCGCGAACATGATTCTCACCAACGGGGCACGGTTGTACGTCGACCACGCACATCCGGAGTATTCGGCGCCCGAGGTCGCCGACCCGCTCGACGCCGTGATCTGGGACAAGGCCGGCGAACGCGTCATGGAAGCGGCTGCGCGGCACGCATCCAGCGTGCCGGGTGCGCCTCGGCTCCAGCTGTACAAGAACAACGTCGACGGCAAGGGTGCCTCGTACGGCACGCACGAGAACTACCTCTGCTCACGTGAGACCCCGTTCGCCTCGATCGTGACAGGATTGACGCCGTTTTTCGCGTCCCGGCAGGTCATCTGCGGTTCCGGGCGTGTGGGTCTCGGTCAGTCCGGCGACGAGGCCGGATTCCAGCTTTCGCAGCGATCCGACTACATCGAGGTCGAAGTAGGCCTCGAGACCACTCTCAAGCGCGGAATCATCAACACCCGCGACGAACCGCACGCGGATGCGGACAAGTATCGCCGCCTGCACGTCATCATCGGTGACGCGAACCTCGCGGAGATGTCGACGTACCTCAAGGTGGGAACAACGGCGCTGGTACTCGACCTGATCGAGGCAGGTGTCGACCTCACCGATCTGCAACTGGCGCGTCCGGTCACCGCCGTCCACCACATCAGTCACGACCCCACTCTGCGCAAGACCGTTGCGCTGGCCGACGGACGTGAACTGACAGGGCTTGCGCTGCAACGCATTTACCTCGAACGTGTCTCGAAGTTCCTCGACCGTGAGACCGATCGTGATCCGCGAGCGGACGATATCGTCGCCAAGTGGGCGATGGTTCTCGATCTCCTCGAGCGCGATCCCATGGAGTGCGCGAACATCCTCGACTGGCCGGCCAAACTGCGTCTGCTCGAAGGGTTCCGCAATCGTGAGGGACTCGCGTGGTCGGCGCCGCGATTGCATCTGGTGGATCTGCAGTACTCCGACGTGCGACTCGACAAGGGCCTGTACAACCGCCTGGTTGCTCGCGGCTCCATGGAGCGGCTTGTCACCGAACAGCAGGTTCTCGACGCGGTCACGAACCCTCCCACCGACACTCGCGCATACTTCCGGGGCGAGTGCCTACGCCGATTCGGTGCCGATATCGCGGCCGCGAGCTGGGATTCGGTCATCTTCGATCTCGGCGGTGAATCGTTGATCCGTATCCCCACCCTCGAGCCGCTTCGAGGTACCAAAGCGCACGTCGGAGCGTTGCTCGACTCCGTGGACAGCGCCGCGGAACTGGTTGATCAGCTCACTCACTGAAATCAGCCGATGCGGCTCGCCGTCGCGTCTCTCCACACCTGACGGTGCCGCTCGGTAGGGTGAAGGTCCGAGCGGGATCAGTTACCGACTCTGCTGGGCCGAACAGGATGCTCGCGAGAGCTCCCTTCACACAAGGAGGTCGACGGCGATGGCTCAAGAACAGACGCAGCGTGCCGGTGGCGGCGAAGACGACGAAACCACTGGTGGCGACGGCAGTGCCGGCCAGGAACGTCGCGAGAAGCTCGCTGCAGAAACCGACGACCTGCTCGACGAGATCGACGACGTGTTGGAAGAGAACGCCGAGGACTTCGTCCGTGCCTACGTCCAGAAGGGCGGCCAGTGACGGTGGATCGCGCGCCCCGGATCACAGACGGGGACACACGGTTGAGCTTCGGCTCGAATCTGTCGTCATTCTCGGAATACCTTCGGGTGCATGCACCGGAGCATCTTCCGCAGAACCGCTTCGCCGACACAGGAGGTGTTGTCATGGGCGGGGGAGACGTAGCTCCGCACGGCACCACCATCGTCGCGATCAGCTATGCGGGTGGTGTTCTGCTCGCGGGTGATCGCCGAGCGACGATGGGCAATCTCATCGCCAGCCGTGACGTGCAGAAGGTGTACGTCACGGACGACTACTCGGCTGCGGGTATTGCCGGTACGGCCGGGATCGCAATCGAACTGGTCCGGCTCTTCGCGGTCGAGCTCGAACATTACGAGAAGATCGAAGGCGTCCCACTCACGTTCGACGGCAAGGCCAATCGACTTTCGTCGATGGTTCGAGGAAATCTCGGAGCAGCGATGCAAGGTTTGGCGGTTGTGCCACTGCTCGTGGGTTACGACCTGGACGCGGTCGATCCGTCCACCGCCGGTCGCATCGTCTCCTACGACGTCGTCGGTGGGCGATACGAGGAGCGCGCGGGCTATCACGCAGTCGGATCCGGCTCCCTGTTCGCGAAATCGGCGCTCAAGAAGCTGTATTCACCGGGAATCGACGAGGACACCGCGCTTCGGTTCGCCGTCGAGGCGCTCTACGACGCGGCAGATGACGATTCGGCTACCGGTGGTCCTGATCTGACACGAGGGATCTATCCGACGGCGGTCACCATCACCTCGGCGGGCGCTGTGGAGTTGTCGCCCACCAGGGCTGCCGAGATCGCCAGGGAGATCGTCGCGGCTCGCACGGCGACCGCGAGTCCGGAAGGGGAGTCTGCGCTATGACGATGCCGTATTACGCATCAGCCGAACAGATCATGCGCGATCGTTCGGAATTGGCGCGCAAGGGAATTGCCCGCGGGCGCAGCGTCGTCGTTCTCACCTACCGCGACGGAGTGCTCTTTGTCGCCGAGAATCCGTCGCGTGCTCTGCACAAGGTCAGCGAACTGTACGACCGTCTCGGATTCGCGGCAGTGGGCAAGTACAACGAGTTCGAGAATCTGCGCCGCGCGGGCATCGTCCACGCAGACATGCGTGGGTACTCGTACGACCGTCGGGACGTCACCGGGCGTTCGCTCGCCAATGCGTACGCACAAACCCTGGGAACGATCTTCACCGAGCAGCCCAAGCCGTACGAGGTCGAGATCTGTGTTGCCGAGATCGGTCGCTTCGGAAGCAGTACGCCGGCTCAGCTCTACCGGATCACGTACGACGGATCCATCGCGGACGAGCAGGAATTCGTGGTCATGGGCGGCACGACCGAACCGATCGTGACGGCGATGCGCGAGTCGTACCAGCGAGACCTCGACCTCGAATCCGCAGTGCGGATTGCAGTCGGGGCGCTCCAAAAGGGCGGCCCGGCACCGGCCGGAACCACTGAGGCGGAACCACGAACTCTCGATGTGAGTGCACTCGAGGTTGCCGTACTCGACAGCAATCGTCCACGCCGTGCGTTCAAACGGATCGCTGGAACGGTTTTGGAAGAGATGCTTCCAGCTCCGGCAGCAGTCGAGGATGCGCCGCCGGCAAACGGCGACGCACCCTCGTAGATACTCCGTAGGTCTGGGAGTTACTGCAGGTCTGGAGTTACTGAGTGACTCGGTAGACGGCCACCGCGCCCGGTTCGGTGTCGAAATCGAACCGGCGCGCGTCTGCCACCACTTCACCGTCGGTGGCGATGGCTACCGGTGAATCGGCGACTCGAACCGACATCGACGAGACGAGTTCGCGAACGTAGACCCGCGAGCTGCCCAATGTTCCTGTGGCAGCCGCAAACAGCAGACGTGAGCGCGAGAATTTCTTATCCGCGCGCAGATAGCGGACGTCGAGTAGTCCACGGTTCATCTCCGGACGCGACATCGGCACCTGATCGGCGGGGGAGTATCGCCCGTTTCCGACGAACAGCATCCAGATTGTGGTCCGCTTCCCGTCGATGGTCACCGTCATCGGCTCAGCCGCTGCGAGAACCCGGATCATCGCGGCTCCTGCGGCCGGCCACTTACCGAAACGCGGTTCCCATTTTTCCCTCAGGCGCACAGCATCCGGGTATCCACCGAGGCTGGCTGTGTTGAGAAACCGTGCAGTCACTCCGGAATCCGTGCGCACCACCGCGTGGTCGACGAATGCCGCCTGACCGGACTCGACTGCCTGTGCGGTCTCCTCGACATTCACCGCCCCGACGTCGCGGGCGAAATGGTTCAATGTTCCGCCGGGAAAAACCGCAAGTGGTAGCTCGTGCTTTGTCGCCGCGGTCGCGACCGTGACCACTGTTCCGTCGCCGCCGCATACACCCAACGCTTTCGGCGAGAGCTCGGGGATCTTGGCATCGATCTGCATGTCGAAGTCGATGTCCGCGTCGAACTCGTAGACGATCGCCGCAGGTAGTAGTTCTCGAATCGATTCCACGATCCCGTCGTCCTCGGAGCCTGAACCAGGATTGGTGAAGACCAACAAGCCTTCTCCGCGCGGGAGCGCGGGAACCACGCACTCGGGTCCGAGTTCGGCGGGCTCTTCGTCGCGTACCGCCCACCAACGACGCGTGCCGGCAGCGATAGCACCGCCGACCGCGAGGCCTGCGAAGACGTCGGACGGCCAGTGGACTCCGTTGTGAACGCGTGAGTACGCCACTGCTGCGGCCAGTGGTGCGAGAGCAGCTCCAGCAACCGGGGACTCCATGGCCACTGCCGCGGTGAATGCCGCGGCCGAAGACGAATGTCCGGAGGGGAACGAGGACGACGTCGGAATGTCGACGCCTCGCTTCGGGCTCAGCCAGACGCGTGCCGGTGGGCGTCGGCGGGGAAAGAGGGGCTTGAGTATGCCGTTGGCCAGCGCGCTGGAACCGGCCAGTGCGAGCAGCCCGCGTGCTGCTGCCCTACGGGGCCGCCCGCCGATCATCGCGAGCAAGGCGGCGACAACCATCCACAAAACGCCGTGATCGGCGGCTCTGGAGAGAAACCGCATGGTCGGGTCGAGCACGGAAGGGCGCAGTGCTCCAGTGCTTTCCATGACTTTGACGTCGCTTCGGACAACTTTTCGGCGAATAAGGCTCACACCGTCACACTATGCTGCCGCCCGACGTTGTCGAGTCGTGACTTACGACGCGATCGAAGTACACGGGTGAACCTCGCATTCTGGTTGTACTGTCGAAGTGTGCAGAGACGAATCATGGGTATCGAGACGGAATTCGGCGTTACCTGCACCTTTCACGGGCACAGGAGACTGAGCCCCGACGAGGTTGCTCGTTACCTCTTCCGTCGTGTCGTGTCGTGGGGTCGCAGCTCCAACGTCTTCCTCCGTAACGGAGCCCGCTTGTACCTGGATGTGGGTTCGCACCCGGAGTACGCGACGGCCGAGTGCGACAGCCTCATCCAGCTGGTCAATCACGACCGTGCCGGTGAGCGTGTGCTCGAAGAACTGCTGATCGACGCCGAGGCGAGACTCGCCGAGGAGGGTATTGGTGGCGACATCTATCTCTTCAAGAACAACACCGACTCGGCCGGAAACTCGTACGGCTGCCACGAGAACTTTCTCGTCGCGCGCGCCGGTGAGTTCTCCCGCATTTCGGATGTCTTGTTGCCGTTCCTCGTCACGCGCCAGTTGATCTGCGGCGCCGGAAAGGTACTGCAGACTCCGAAGGCCGCGACGTTCTGCCTCTCGCAGCGCGCGGAACACATCTGGGAGGGCGTCTCGTCGGCTACCACTCGCTCGCGTCCGATCATCAACACCCGCGACGAACCGCACGCGGACGCCGAGAAGTACCGCCGCCTGCACGTGATCGTCGGCGATTCGAACATGGCCGAAACGACGACGATGCTCAAGGTCGGTTCTGCCGCACTGGTGCTCGAGATGATCGAAGCCGGGGTGTCGTTCCGCGATTTCGCGCTGGACAACCCGATTCGTGCCATCCGCGAGGTCAGTCACGACGTGACCGGTAAAAAGCCGGTTCGCCTTGCTGGTGGACGTCAGGCCAGTGCCCTCGATATTCAACGCGAATACCACGCCAAGGCAGTCGAACATCTGCGTAACCGCGAACCGGACCCGCAGGTGGAGCAGGTTGTCGACCTGTGGGGTCGCACCCTCGATGCCGTCGAAGCTCAGGATTTTGCGAAGGTCGACACGGAGATCGACTGGGTCATCAAGCGCAAGCTGTTCCAGCGCTACCAGGACCGTCACGGTTTCGATCTGTCCGATCCCAAGATCGCGCAGCTCGACTTGGCGTACCACGACATCAAACGCGGCCGGGGTGTCTTCGACGTTCTCCAGCGCAAGGGCTTGGTCAAGCGGGTCACCGAGGACGAAACGATCGACGACGCCGTCGAGAATCCGCCGCAGACCACGCGCGCCAAATTGCGGGGCGACTTCATCACCGCAGCCCAGGCAGCAGGCCGGGACTTCACAGTCGACTGGGTTCACCTCAAGCTCAACGATCAGGCGCAGAGAACGGTGCTGTGCAAGGACCCGTTCCGCTCCGTCGACGAGCGTGTCGAGCGTTTGATCGCTTCGATGTAGGTCACTCAATTTCGAGATGTACAAGACGGCAGGTCTGTTTTGCGGCGACGCGCCGGGCACGAAAGTGTCCGGCGCGCGTTCGGTTATCGGATAGCCACTAGGATTTCGGCGTGGCGACATCAAAAATCGAGCGGTTGATGAACCTGGTGATCGCATTGCTGTCCACCAGACAGTTCCTCACGGCGGAGAAAATCCGTGACAGTGTGGCCGGGTACAACGATTCCGCGAACTACGAAGCGTTCAGTCGCATGTTCGAGCGCGACAAGAACGAACTTCGTGACCTGGGTGTCCCGTTGGAAACCGGTCTGGCAGGACGGTTCTCGACCGTCGAGGGGTATCGGATCAATCGCAATGCCTACGAGCTTCCGGACGTGGACCTCACCAGCGAGGAATCTGCTGCAGTCGCCGTCGCGGTGCAGTTGTGGGAGTCGCCGGAACTGATTTCGGCAGCCCAGAGTGCACTACTCAAACTCCGAGCGGCCGGCGTCCAGGTCGACTCAGAAGTCAGTGCCGCCCCGGTCACCGCGATTCCCGCGCGCACCCGCGGTTCGGAGCCCGCGCTCGGCAAGCTTCTTGCAGCGGTCGACGCCGGCCGAGCAGTTCATTTTCAGCACCGCGGCGCATTGAACGAACCGTTCACCGAGCGCACCGTCGAGCCGTGGGGCGTCGTCACGCACAACGGCAAGTGGTACCTGGTCGGGCACGACGTCGACCGTGATGCGGTGAGGACCTTCCGGCTCTCACGGATCGGTGACGACGTCAGGGAGTTCGGCCCGGCCGGTTCGGTTCACAAACCTGAAGGTGTCGACCTTCGCGAGGTCGTCGATCGCGTGACCGGTTCGGGCGTCGTGACCGGGACGGCTACGGTATGGGTCGCAGACGGCCGCGCCCATGAGCTTCGGCGGCTTGCGACGTCGTCGTCCGAACGGCGGTTGACCGATCGCGACGGCAGCGTGCTGGCCATCCCCGTTCGATCCTGGGAATGGACCGCTCGGTTGATCGCTGGTCACGGGTTGGACGCATTGGTGCTGGACCCACCGGATTTGCGTGCTGAGGTCGTCGCGAAGCTGCGCGCCGCCGCGGCGAGCCCGATCACCGGCCATGGACAGGGGGACCACTGATGAGCAATCGACTGTCGTCGCGGTTGGCACGGCTGCTCAACCTCGTGCCGTACTTCATCGCGAATCCTGGCATCAGTCCCGCCGAGGCCGCCGAGGAGCTCGGTGTCAGCACCACTCAACTGATGACCGACCTCAATCAACTGTGGGTGTGCGGACTGCCCGGTTACGGTCCCGGTGATCTCATCGACCTGTCCTTCTCCGAGGAAAGTATCGAGGTCACGTTCTCGGCCGGGATCGATCGCCCGTTGCGCCTCACCTCGACGGAGGCGACGGCGTTGCTGATCGCCCTGCGGTCCTTGGTGGAAATGCCGGGCATGGTCGATCCGTCCTCGGCGCAGCGTGCCATCGCGAAGATCGAGGACGCAGCAGGCTCGGCCGCGGCACGAGCCATCGGTCAGGACCGGGACACATCGCCTGCGCCGGACATCGCCGAAGACCCGATAGCCGCGACGGTCAGAGCCGCGCTCGCAGACAAGACCGCCCTGCGATTGACGTATTACTCGGCCTCGCGTGACGCGGTCTCCGAGCGCATCGTCGACCCCGTTCGTATCGTGTTGGTCGACAACTACAGCTACCTCCAGGCGTGGTGCCGTCAAGCCGAGGGCGTGCGGTTGTTCAGATTCGATCGGATCGACGCCGCCGTCCAACTCGACGAGCCCGCCGACCCGCCGCCGCAGGCCCTCGAGGAGGATTCGAATCTCGAATTGTTCAGCGGCGACGGTTCCCTTCCGGAAGCGCGGTTGTTCATCACCAAAGAGTGGGTGTGGATGCTCGACTACTACCCGTTGGACGTCGAGCACGTGAACGACGACGGGTCGGTCGAGGCGACGATGAGTTTCGGAACACTTGAATGGATGGCAAGGCTGGTGTTGGGATTCGGTGAGGGCGTTCGGGTCCTTCATCCGCCGGAACTGGTCTCCGAAGTCCATGATCGAGCCGTTGCGGCGCTCGACGCCTATGACGTAATCGGTTCGTAAAACTTCGGGAAACTTCACGTTCAGTGAGTTCGCAGGAAACAAACAGGTAAAAGGTAGCTGAAGTAAGTGCTTTGGCACCTCCGAGCGCCGGTTGTGTCCGGTAGCATCGAGGAATCTGATCATGGGAGGTCGTTATGGGTGCAATGCAGCCGATGCATTGGCTGATTGTCGCTGTTGTCGTCGTAATTCTGTTCGGGTCGAAGAAGCTTCCCGATGCAGCACGCGGTCTGGGTCGTTCCCTCCGCATCTTCAAGAGCGAAGTCAAGGAAATGCAGAACGACGATGCGGCGCCCGCAAGCGCGCCGGTCGCACAGCCTGCTCCGGCACAGTTGCCGACGGCCAACACCGCGGTGGTCGCAAACGGTGCAGCAGCACCTGTTGCGCAGCCGACCGAAGTCAAGCCGCTCTAGTACACACTGCGTTCTAGCCGGGGTGAAATATTCGTTCACCCCGGTTGTCTGCTGACCAAGACCAGGATGCACAGTGCGTATTCCGTTAGACCCGCGTAACCGCAAGCGGAAGGTCAACCCAGACGGCACCATGTCGTTGGTCGACCACCTGTACGAATTGCGGACTCGTTTGTTGTTCGCATTCCTCGGCGTGATCATCACCACGGCGTTCGGCTTCTTCTGGTATTCACACTCGATACTCGGTCTCGAAAGTCTGGGCGATCTGCTTCGCGGACCGTACTGTGAGCTTCCGTCCGAGAGTCGCGCCAACCTCAGCACCGACGACGCGTGCCGATTGCTGGCGACCGGGCCGTTCGAGCAGTTCATGCTGCGATTCAAAGTGGCGCTCACCGCCGGCATCGTTCTTGCCTGCCCGGTGTGGCTTTACCAATTGTGGGCATTCATCACCCCGGGCCTCTACGCCAAAGAGCGTCGCTACGCGGTCGGATTCGTCACCGCAGGTGCCGCTCTCTTCATTCTCGGCGCAATCCTGGCGTACCTCGTCGTGGCGAAGGCTTTGCACTTCCTCCTGACCATCGGTGACAACGTCCAGATCACCGCGCTCAGTGGTTCGGAGTACTTCGGCTTCATCATCAATCTGCTGCTCATCTTCGGCGTCAGCTTCGAAATTCCACTGCTCGTCGTCGTGTTGAACTTTGCCGGCATTCTGACGTACGAGCGTTTGAAGGCCTGGCGTCGAGGATTGATCTTCGGGCTCTTCGTATTCGCTGCAGTTGCCACGCCAGGGTCGGATCCGTTCTCGATGTTGGCGCTCGCGCTGGCTCTGACGCTTCTCTTCGAGGTCGCGGTCCAGATCGCTCGCCTCAACGACAAACGTAAGGCCAAGCGAGCCGGTGAAGACTGGGGCGCACTGTCCGACGAGGAAGCTTCCTCCATCTCGGCTCCGTCCGATCTGAACGAGGCTTTCGACAATCCGACCAAACCCAAGGCCGAATCGAGTGGATTGTTCGGACGTAAGTCCAAGTCCAAGGCTCCGGTCGCGGAGAAATCCGACACCGCCGGCGACAACGCGCCCGGCCAGGATTTCACTGACACTCTCTGAGCGCCGTGCCACCACGTCGGCGGCGTGTGAAACCCTGACGAGGTGGTTATGAACAAGAGTGAACTGAGCACGTTCGCGTCCAGCCTGAAGTTCGAACTCGATCCATTCCAGGTGAAGGCATGCGTTGCGCTCGAAGCGGGCCACGGCGTCCTTGTCTGCGCGCCGACCGGTGCAGGCAAGACCGTGGTCGGCGAGTTCGCTGTCCACCTGGCTCTGGCGGCGGGCCGCAAGTGTTTCTACACGACGCCGATCAAAGCGTTGAGCAATCAAAAGTACGCCGAACTCGTCGAGCGGTACGGCCCCGGCGAAGTCGGTCTGCTGACGGGTGATTCGAGTATCAACTCCGACGCACCGGTGGTCGTCATGACCACCGAAGTCCTGCGGAACATGCTCTACGCCAACTCCGAGGCACTGCGCGGGCTTTCGCACGTCGTCATGGACGAAGTGCATTACCTGGCCGACCGGTTCCGTGGGGCGGTGTGGGAGGAAGTGATTCTGCACTTGTCCGAGGACGTACGCCTGGTGAGTTTGTCGGCGACCGTGAGCAATGCCGAAGAATTCGGTGCCTGGATGGAAACCGTCCGCGGCGACACCACTGTGGTCGTGGACGAGACTCGGCCGATCCCGCTGTGGCAGCACATCATGGTCGGTAGGCGAATCTTCGATCTCTTCGACAGTCGTAGTCATCCTGCTGCCGGGCCGATGACCGTGCTCGTCGATCAGGATCTGGTTCGCCACGTCAAGCAGCGTCAGGCTCTCGAACGCGTCGAGAGCTGGCAGCCGCGTGGCCGCGGACGACGCGGCAGCTACCAGAGTTCCAACGATTTCCGGCCCTTGCCACGACCTGACGTCATCGCTCAGCTCGATCAGTCCGGACTGCTCCCGGCCATCACTTTCATCTTCAGCCGCGCCGGTTGTGATGCGGCTCTTGCACAGTGCCTGCGGTCCAGACTGGATCTCACTTCGCCGGAGCAGGTCCGCGAGATCGACACCATCATCGAGAAACACACCGGGGAACTACCCGAAGAGGATCTCGAAGTTCTCGGATATCGGGACTGGTGCAAGGCACTACGACGCGGACTGGCATCTCACCATGCCGGCATGCTGCCGGCATTCCGCCAGACAGTCGAGGAACTGTTCGTCAAGGGGCTCGTGCGGGCGGTCTTCGCGACCGAGACGCTGGCCCTCGGCATCAACATGCCGGCACGCACGGTGGTGCTCGAACGTCTGGTCAAGTACAACGGTGAATCGCACGCCGAACTGACGCCGGGGGAGTACACGCAGCTGACGGGTCGGGCCGGCCGACGCGGCATCGACGTCGAAGGCCACGCTGTGGTCCTGTGGCAGCCCGGGGTCGAGCCGACGGATGTCGCCGGCTTGGCGTCGACACGGACGTTCCCGCTCCGCAGTTCGTTCCGCCCCTCGTACAACATGTCGATCAATCTCGTCGAGCGCATGGGCGCGGCGGATTCACGGAAGCTGCTCGAACGTTCCTTCGCGCAGTTCCAAGCGGATCGCTCGGTGGTCGGCCTGGTGCGTGGCATCGAGCGGAACGAAGAAGCACTGAAGGGTTTGCAGGAGAAACTCGGCGGTGCGGACGGCGAATACTTCGAATACGCGTCGTTGCGTGAGCGGCTCAGTGCGCGCGAGCGCGCGCTCGAACGTAAGGGCCGCGAAGACCGACGCGGAGATGCGGTGGAGTCCCTTCGTGCACTCGCCCGCGGTGACGTGATCGCAATTCCCATCGGTCGTCATTCCGGGGTGGCGGTGGTCCTCGTCCCGGACAACGATCCGAAGGACCCGCGTCCGCTGGTTCTGACTGCCGACCAGTGGGCCGGCCGACTCTCCTCGGGTGATTTCCCGGAAGCAGCCGACGTTCTGGGAAAGATGCGACTGCCCAAGCATGTCGATCACCACACCGCCCGGATCCGGCGCGATCTGGCCTCGGCGTTGCGTAGTACCGGGATCAGTGCCCCCCGGCGAAAGAAGCGCCGCAAGGCGGGCGCATCCGAAGATGCCGAGGTCGCTACTTTGCGACGTGCTATTCGCTCGCATCCGTGCCATAGCTGGCCCGATCGTGAACATCTGAGCCGGATCGGTGAGCGCTACAACCGGCTGGCCAGGGAAACGCAGTCGATGAGGGAAAAGGCTGCGGCCACCACCAACTCGTTGGCGCGGACGTTCGACCGCATCATTGCGCTACTCAAAGAGCGTGAGTACATGACTGCCGAAGCAGCGCCCGAAGTCACCGAATCCGGACGACGACTCAGCCGCATCTACTCGGAAAGCGACCTTCTGGTCGCCGAATGCCTGCGGACCGGGGCGTGGACAGGTCTCAGCCCGGCTGAGTTGGCGGCCGTCGTGTCCTCGGTGGTCTACGAATCACGTCGGGACGGGGACACCGTGGATCGGGTGCCGACAGCGGCGCTTCGTCACGCCCTCAACGACACTCAACGATTGTGGAGCGAACTGCGGTCGGACGAGATTCGCCACAAGCTGCCGCCGACGCGGGAACCGGATCTCGGATTCGTCACTGCCGTTTATCACTGGGCGAGCGAAAACTCGCTTGTCGACGCACTGATCGCGGCCGGAGTGCAGGGTCGTGCGCTGTCTGCGGGTGACTTTGTACGTTGGTGTCGTCAGGTGATCGATCTCCTCGATCAGGTCCGCCTGACTTCGACGGATGCCGACGTCGCGAAGACTGCGGCGCGGGCGGTAGCTGCAATTCGTCGCGGGGTAGTTGCTGTCGACGCAGCATGACCGCAACTATGTGGTTTGATTCGCAGACTGGTATTTCGAGTGGGAGGCGAACATGAGCGGGCCTTACGGACCGAACGATCCGAATCGGCAATGGGGTCCTGGTGATCAGCAGCAGCCGAACGAGCAGCAGTGGGGGCAGAATCCTCAGCAGCCGGGCGGACAACAGCAGCCTGGTCAGCAACAGCCGTGGGGTCAGCCTGGTCAAACACCGCAGCCCGGCCAGCAACAGCCGTGGGGACAGCCTGCCTACGGCCAGCCGGGTGGTCAGCCTGCGTACGGTCAGCCGCAGCAACCTGGACAAGGACAACCCGGCCAGCAACAGCCGTGGGGACAACCCCAGCAACAACCTCCCGCACAGCCGTGGGGTCAGCCCGGGCAACAGCAGTCACCTGACGCAACCCAGGCGTGGGGTCAGCCTCCGGCTGCCGCACCGCAGCAGGCGTGGGGCGCCACGGCCCCCGGGCAGACTCCGGGACAGCAGAACCAGTGGAACCAGGCTCAGCCGTTCCCGAGTCCCGGTGCGCCCGGAAACCAGTCGGGTAAGTCGAAGAAGCCCCTGATCTTCGGTGCGATCGGCGTTCTCGTCGTTCTTGCCGCTGTCGTGGTGGCCCTGGTGTTCGGAGTCTTCGGCAAGAACACACTCGATCAGAGCGCGGCTCAGGCCGGCGTCGAGAAGATCGTCACCGAGTCCTACGGGGCGAAGAACGTGAGCAACGTTCAGTGCCCCGCGGACCAGGAAGTCAAGTCAGGCAACAAGTTCACCTGCACGCTTTCGATCGCGGGTGTGAAGTCGAACGTGACCGTGACGTTTGTCGACGACAACGGCACGTACGAGGTCAGCCGCCCGAGCTGACGCCCTATTGGTCGGACCGGCTTGCCGCCGCAGCCTCGAGCGCGGCGGCAAGCCGGCCGGCCGAGCGCTCGATGTTCAGCGAGGCCGCCACTTCCTCGAGGCGTGCGGGATCGACGGGGGTCGCCGGGAGTCGGTCGTCCTTCGAGAACTGAACGTCCGCGTCGCGAACCACTCGTACGACCGGCAACGCAGCATCAAGGTAAGCCATTGCCTCAGGTGAGGTCAGTTTTGCGCGAATCCCCTTGGCCATATCCGATTCAGGATCAGCTGCGGCCGCCCGAAGTCCGGCCAACGAGCCGTAACGGAGCATCAGTGTCGACGCAGTCTTCTCACCGACACCCTTGATGCCGGGTAGACCGTCGGAGGCGTCTCCGCGAAGTACCGCGAGTTCGGCGTAAGCCTCGCCCGCACGGTCACCGGGTACTCCGTACTTCTCCGCAACCTCGACCGGTCCGAAGAGTTCCGCCTTGGACAGGCCACGGCCCACATACAGGACACGGACGGGCACGTACTCGTCTGTGACGACCTGCAGTAGGTCTCGGTCACCACTGACGACGACGGTGAGATCTTCGCGCTCGGTGGCGGCAAGCGTTCCCAGTACGTCGTCGGCTTCGAGTCCGACTGCACCCGCCGTCGCGATACCCGCTGCAGCGAGCACGTCCATGATCATGTCGACCTGAGGCGTCAACGTGTCCGGAACTTCTTCGGACGCACCGTCAGAGCCTTCCTCGACGCGATGTGCTTTGTACGTCGGAACGGCGTCGACGCGGAACTGCGGTCGCCAGTCCAAGTCCAGGCACACCGCGAGACGACTCGGCTGGTGTTTGGTGATCAGGGAAGCAACCATGTCGGTGAATCCGCGCACCGCATTGACAGGTCTGCCGTCGGGGTCGACGAATGACTCGGGCAGTGCGTAGAACGCACGAAACCACAGGCTGGCACCGTCGAGGAGAAGCAATGGCCCACTCATGGTCACCATCCTGCCAGTCGGCACTAACCTGTAAGCCATGACGTCTCCAGCCGAACAGGATTCCCGATTCTCCAGCGCCGTGTACGGCGCACGTATCGCTCGTGCCGCCGAGTTGGCTCGATCAGCAGGTCTCGACGGTCTGGTGGTGACTCCCGGTCCGGATCTGCGGTACCTGACGGGTTCTCGGGCTGACTCGTTCGAGCGCTTGACCGCGTTGGTCATCGCCGCGGACACGGCGAAGGCATCCGTCGTACTTCCTCGGTTGGAGTTGGCGTCGCTGAAGGAATCGGCAGTGGGCGATCTCGGGTTGACCGTCCTCGACTGGGTCGACGGTGTCGACCCGTATGCGATTGTGGCGGCGCAACTCCCGACCGGCGCGAAGGTGGCGGTGACGGATGCGATGCCTGCGCTGCATCTGATCCCGCTCGCAGACACCTTGGGCGCGTTGCCGATTCTCGCCACCGGCGTCTTGCGCGAATTGCGGATGGTCAAGGACGGCGCCGAGATCGAGGCGTTGCGGCGAGCCGGTGCGGCCATCGACCGTGTTCACGCCCGCATGGCCGAGTTCTTGGTCGTCGGACGTACGGAAGCTGAAGTAGGCGAAGCGATTTCGGCGGCGATTCTCGAAGAGGGGCACACCGAGGCCGCGTTCGTGATTGTCGGTTCGGGCCCGCACGGCGCCGATCCGCATCACGAGGTTTCGGACCGGGTGATCGAGAGCGGCGATATCGTGGTCATCGACATCGGCGGACCGGTCGAGCCCGGATACAACTCGGACTCCACTCGCACGTACAGCATGGGGCAGCCGTCCGCGGAGGTTGCCGCACAGTTCGCGGTACTCGAGGCGGCGCAGCAGGCTGCGGTCGATTCGGTGCGGCCAGGAATCTCCGCAGAATCCGTGGACGTTGCAGCTCGCGAAGTGCTTGCCGCACAAGGGCTTGCAGAGGTATTCGTTCACCGCACCGGTCACGGTATCGGGCTGTCCGTACACGAGGAGCCGTACATCGTCGAGGGCAACACCATCGAACTCGTCGAAGGTATGGCCTTCAGCATCGAACCGGGAATCTACTTCCGCGGCAGTTGGGGTGCCCGTATCGAGGACATCGTCGTCGTGACCGCGGACGGTTGCGAGTCGTTCAACAACCGTCCGCACGGCCTGACTGTCCTCGACTGATCAGCTTTCCTTGAATGCAGCGGACCCGAGTATGCGTGTGACGTCGATTTCGATGACCACGCGCGCGGGATTGACCCGTGGCTGGCGGTACCGCTCGGCATAGCGCCGAACGGCGTCGGCCACGGAGTCCGCGTCGGTGAGCACGCGTGCCGGCCCCTCGAGCGTGAGCCAGCGGCCACCGTCGACCGAACTGACGGCGGCGTATCCGCCACGCGCTGCGTTGATCGCCTTCTGTGAGCCACCGCTGGTGATCACGCGCGCCTTTCCGGCTTCCTGGTCCCAGGTGAACCCGACGGCAACGACGTGTGGGGTGCCGTTCGGACGCAACGTCGTGAGTGTCGCGAGGTGGTATTCACCGACGAACTTCAGCCCGTCTTCGGTGAGAGTCTGCTGTGACGATGGCGTGGTGGAGGGGGTGAGCGTCATGCCACGACGGTAATCCAGGACACTGGAGCGGTGACTGCGGGTGCGAACGTGAATGACATCGAGACGGTACTGCTCCTCGGCGGACGAAGTGAGATCGGCCTCGAGATCGCGGTCAGGCTCGCGCCAGGCCGCAACATCGTTCTGGCTGCCAGACGCAGCGGAGAGCTGTCGGAGCAGGAGCAGATGCTCAAAAACGCCGGCGCTGTCGACGTCTCCACCGTCGAGTTCGACGCCGACGCCGTCGACACGCACGGAGACCTCCTGGGCGCCGTAGTGGCCGAGCACGGCCGGATTTCGATTGCAGTGCTGGCCTTCGGGATTCTCGGCGATCAGGCGCGTGCCGAAACCGACGCGGCGCACGCGGTCGCGGTGGTGCACACCGACTACGTGGCTCAGGTCAGCATCCTCACGCATCTCGCGGAGATCATGCGCGGACAGGGAACCGGAAAGATCGTGGTGTTCTCGTCCGTCGCCGGCGTCCGGGTTCGCCGCGCCAACTACGTCTACGGGAGCGCAAAGGCCGGCTTGGACGGTTTTGCCAGCGGCCTCGGCGACGCGCTGCACGGTTCGGGCGTCCAATTGATGCTGGTACGGCCCGGGTTCGTCATCGGCAAGATGACCGAGGGAATGTCGCCTGCCCCTATGTCGAGCACTCCGTCGCAGGTCGCGGACGCCGTCGTGCGGGGACTGAACTCCGGGGCGACGCGTGTGTGGGTACCGCGAATTCTGCAGCCGGTGTTCTTCGTCATGCGGCTTCTGCCTCAGACGATCTGGCGCCGGATGCCGCGATGACCACACACCCGGTGGTGATCGTCGGCATCGGCGCCGACGGCTGGGATGGGCTGTCCGAGAGCGCAAAGGGCGCAATCCTGGGCGCGGAGGTCCTGATGGGGTCGCCGCGCCAATTGGACTTGGTCCCGGCGACACATCTCGGGGCACGGCGTGCGCCCACCAGGCTGACCTGGCCGTCTCCGATGATTCCGGCGTTGCCGTCGATGTTCGCCGAGAACGCGGACCGCAGAGTATGCGTGCTCGCCAGCGGTGACCCGATGTTCCACGGTCTCGGTGTCACATTGGTCAGGCTGCTCGGCGCGGACAACGTGCGAGTGATCTCCCACCCGTCGTCGGCGGCGTTGGCGAGCGCGCGAATGGGATGGGCATCGGCCGAGATCGACGTCGTGAGCCTGGTCAACCGAGACTCGGCGACAGTATTGGCTTCCGTGACTGACGGTGCGCGACTGCTGGTGTTGAGCAACGGGCGCTCGACACCGGGGGAGGTGGCACGTCTGTTGTCCGGCGCGGGCTTCGGTCGATCGATCGTGACCGTGCTGGCCCAGCTGGGCGGGGCCGGGGAATCGCGGACCGTCACGGTCGCAGACGAGTGGGATCACGCGGACGAGGACGTGGACGCGTTGAACGTTCTGGCCGTCGAGTGCATCGCGGCCGATCCTCTCTTGCGGCTGACTCGAATCCCGGGGCTACCGGATGCTGCTTTTGTCGGCGACGGTCAGATGACCAAGCAGGAGATCCGTGCGTTGACGTTGTGCGCGCTTGCCCCGGCGCCGGGAGAACACCTCTGGGACGTGGGCGGTGGGTCGGGAACCGTCGCCATCGAGTGGATGCGAACTCACCCACGTTGCACTGCAACAACATTCGAGAAGGTGGCGAGCCGCGTGTCGCAGATCGGTGCCAATGCACTCAATCTCGGCGTGCCCGCGTTGAACGTGAAAGGGGCCGCGCCGGAGGCGTTTGCGGACGAAACTCGACGTCCCGATGCGGTGTTCGTCGGCGGCGGCGTCACGCAACCGGGAATGCTCGAAGCGTGCTGGGAGCAGTTGAGCGTGGGTGGTCGTCTGGTCGCGAACGCCGTGACCGCCGAGTCCGAATCGTTGCTGCTCGGCTGGATGAGTCGCCATGGTGGGACGCTGCGACGCTTTCAGGTGCAGCGCGCCGAGCCGTTGGGAACGTTCAACGTTTGGCGACCGCAACTTCCGGTGGTCCAATGGTCCGTCACAAAACGTCAGCCGTCTGCAGGCGCAGACACAGATACGCCGGAGGAATCCACACAATGACCGTTCATTTCATCGGTGCGGGTCCCGGTGCGGCAGATTTGATCACTGTCCGCGCGCAACGGATCATCGCTGCGAGCCCTGTGTGCTTGTACGCAGGCAGCCTTGTTCCAGCGGAGTTGCTCGAGTGGTGCCCGGTCGGAGCTCAGGTCGTGGACACTGCTCGGCTGAGCCTGGACGAGATCACCGCGATTCTTGTCGAAGCGGATTCCGCTGGGCTGGACGTCGCGCGTTTGCATTCCGGTGATCCGTCGATCTTCAGTGCAGTGGCAGAGCAAGCTCGTCGCCTGGACGCCGCAGGAGTCGATTTCGACATGATTCCCGGTGTTCCTGCATTTACCGCGGCAGCAGCCGCGCTGGGGCGCGAGCTGACTGTCCCAGGCGTCTCGCAGACCATTGTTCTCACCCGAGTCTCCACCTTGTCGACGGCAATGCCGGAGGGCGAGGATCTGCGGTCCCTCGGCCGCAGCGGCGCGACGATGGTGATTCACCTCGGCGCTCATCGCATCGAACAGATCGCATCCGAGTTGGCCGACAATTACGGCGAGGATTGCCCGGTCGCGGTGGTCGCCTTCGCCTCACGGCCCGAGGAGATCGTTGTTCGAGGCACTTTGAAGACGATCGTCGAACTTGTTCATGCGGCCGGCATCACGAAGACGGCCGTCGTGATCGTCGGCCGAGTGTTGACTGCGGAGGGGTTTCCGGACAGCTACCTCTACTCGGCAGCGCGCGAGAGAAGCACACACTGACCTCGACAGGTACTCGTCGCCGCGTACTCCTGCTCGGCGGCACAGGCGAAGGTCGAGTGATCGCTTCTCGCTTGGCCGGTTCAGCCGACCTCGAGGTTGTCACATCGCTGGCCGGCCGGGTTCGTGATCCTCGATGGCCGGAAGGGGAAGTGCGTATCGGCGGGTTCGGGGGAGCCGAAGGGCTGTCGGAGTGGTTGTCGGCCAATGATATTCGTGCAGTGCTCGACGCCACGCATCCGTTTGCCGCTCGCATCACCCAGAATGCGTTCGAAGCGTGCCTTGCGAATTCCGTGCCGTACGCCATGTACCGACGCCCGCCCTGGCGCGAGCAACTCGGTGACACTTGGCTTCCGGCACACGATCTCGATCACGCCGCAGAGTTGGTGCCGACGGTCGGCTCACGCGCTTTTCTGACGATCGGGAGGCAAGGAGTTTCGGCGTTCGACCGCGTGAAGAGCGTCTCGTTTCTCGTGCGCTCGATCGATCCGCCTTCAGGGACATTGCCGCCTCACGCGCAATTGCTGCTCGCACGTGGTCCATTCGACATCGAAGCGGAAGTCGATCTGATGCGAACTCACAGCATCGACGTCGTGATCACCAAGAACAGTGGCGGCGAGCAGACGTACGCAAAGATCGCCGCAGCCAGGCAATTGTCGATCCCGGTGATCGTCGTCGAACGACCACCGATCCCGGCGACCGTCCCGGCATTCGATACCGAAGCCGAGGCGATGGACTGGCTCACGGCTTTCGGTCGTGGAACGGCGCTGTGAGGCCGACATCGCGTTCGCTTCAGGTTCGTCTAAGGTTCCGTGACCATACTGGAGGGATGTTGGGATTTTTCGACGCCGCACTGCGGGACCGCGCATGAGAGTGTCGGTTCCCGGAATGAGCCGTCGAAAACCATCGGGAATTCACGTGCGGACGCTCCATGCTCGCGTGAAATTGCTGACTGCAGGCCTGGTGGCGATCGCGGTGATCGTGTCGGCGTCGGCGGTGTACATAGTGTTCAACGCGTATTTGCAAGGCAACGTCGATCGGCAACTCGAGCGCACGAGTGACGCGATCACCGACACCGTCAATTTCGGCGGTGTCACACCGGTTCTGGGATTGACGGCCGGCGCGGATACAGCGGTCATCCAGGCGGTGGGGCTTCTCACTGCCGACGGCGCCTTGGTGACGGCGACTCCCGGTCTGCCGCCGTTCAGCACCAGCGCAGACGCCATCAGGTCGATCGCAGACGGCAATTCGTCGCAGACAATCGCAACCGTCGATGCGTATCGAATTCTTGTCGAGCCCTCGGTTGCGGGCCAGACTTTGGTTGTCGCGCAATCCCTGGGGCCGACGCGTTCGGTACTCAAGCGACTGGCAGTGGTGTTGGCGGCACTCGGGGCGGCCGGAATCGCCCTAGCTTACGCGGCCGGAGATGCTGTGGCACGCACAGGATTACGGCCGATCGCGCGACTCACTGCGGCGACGCGGCGGGTCGCCGAAACGGATGATCTTGCGCCGATCCCGGTGACCGGTGACGACGAGTTGGCGTCGTTGACAGTCAGTTTCAATCGGATGCTCGGGACGTTGTCGGAATCGCGGGCACGCCAGAGAAGTCTGATCACCGAAGCGGGCCAGGACCTCCTGGCTCCTTTGACTGCACTTCGCACCAATATCGAGTTGTTGATGTCTTTCGATACCAAGTCCGGCGCGATTTCCGAGGCGGATGCAACGCAGCTGCGTGAGGAAATCACCGACCAGATGATGGAGTTGACGCTCCTCGTCGGAGAGTTGGTGGACCGTGCGCGGGTTGACGAAAGCACGTTGGGGAGAGGAGATTCCCTCTAAATCGGACGTCTGACCAGCGACTTTGTTGCATTCGTAATTGAAGCAATGGAAGGAGCGCTGGTAATGTGGGGCAATTGTGAAGTTTTTGGGTATAGCTGGAGTGTGGCGCGAACCGTGGGGTTTGCTGGGCGGGGGCCTTTGGAGGACGAGAGGGATTCAGTGGTCAAGCAAGCACGCGCCGAGCTGACTCGGCAGCAAATCGTTGCCGGCGCGGCCGCGCAGTTCGAGAAGACTGGTTACGGCAGCACCAGCATGGCCGACATAGTCTCGGGGGCCGGTACTACCAAGGGCGCGTTGTATTTCCATTTCGCGTCGAAGGACGAGCTCGCGCAATTCATCATTGCCGAACAGCATCGGCTCTCGATCGAGTCGGTGCAGGCGATTTCCGCGACGGGCAAGGACCCGTTGGAACAGATGATCATGCTCACGCACGAAATGGCACGCCAGATTGTCGACGAGCCGATCGTTCGCGCGGGCATTCGCCTCACGCTGGAACTGAGCACGTACGAGGGGCCGGTGGAACCGTACGCCGAATGGATCTCGGCAATCACCGATCTCACCGCCAGAGCTCAGGCGGAAGGTGAAATCCGAAAATCGGTCAGCGCAGAATCGTTCGGCAGGTTCATGCCCTCGGCATTCACGGGGGTACAGCTGGTTTCGAACGTTCTCACCCGACGCTCGGATCTTCCGGATCGTGTCGACGAGATGTGGCAGATCCTGCTTCCGGGGATCGTCAGCGACGAACTTTCCGGTGACATCGAGCGCCTCGTCAAGTCGCGGTGGACTCCGGCGGCGGCGTAGCCTGCGGGACATGGCCGTCACGCGGATAGTTTCGGATCTGTCGAGTAGTTCGCTCGAGGCCGCGCAGCGCTTCTACACCGAAGTGCTGGGCCTCGAAGTTGTCATGGATCACGGGTGGATCGTGACGTTGGCTTCGCCGACGGATCCGTCATTGCAGATCAGCGTCATGACGCACGACGCTCATGCGCCCGTAGTACCGGACGTCTCCGTCGAGGTGGACGATCTCGACGCGGCGTACGAGGCCGCGGTGCAGCGCGGCGACACCATCGTCTATCCCGTCACCGAGGAGCCGTGGGGTGTCCGCAGGTTCTTCGCTGCCGACCCCGACGGCCACGTGATCAACATCCTCAGCCACCGACGCGAGCAATGATGGCGTCCCGCCCGGGCGGGCTGACGTACCTCGAGGTGGGCGCAACGTCAGGCGTTCTCCCCGCCGGCTATCACCACGTTCACGAGAGCGCGACGGTCGGATCCGGACGGGAGGATTTCGAGGTTGCCGCTCGAACCGTCGCGAATTGGGGAATGCACCGCGGAGCCGGACTGGCCGTACGGACGGCAGCCCCGACCGCCGTGGCGGGTCAGGATGCGACTTTCGGACTCGGTCCGGTGACTATCCCCGTTCGGATCGTCTATGTCGTCGACGAACCCAATCGCAAGGGCTTCGCGTACGGAACCCGCGCCGGTCACCCCGAATGCGGGGAGGAATTGTTTGTCGTCCAGTTCGACGAGGCCAGCCAAGCGGTTCGTATCGAGATCGTTGCGTTCTCCAAGCCCGGAACGTGGTGGGTGCGTCTCGGCGCTCCGATCGGACGTCGAGTACAGGCGTTTGTCACGCGCCGCTACATCCGTGCCGTCCGCCAGAGCGTCGCCCGATCGCGGGTCTGACCCGTCGTAGGCGTCAATTCAATCCAGCGTACGAATGCAATCCCGACACGACGTAGTTGATCGCAAACATGTTGAAAAGCATGGTGGCGAGCGCAGCAACATTGATCCATGCCGCACGCATGTTCTTCAACCCGGCGGTAGCGCGCGCATGGAGGTACGCGGCATAGAGAACCCAGGAGATGAACGAGACCGTCTCCTTGGGATCCCAGCCCCAGAAACGTCCCCACGCGGCCTCCGCCCAGATCGCCCCGCAGATCACCCCGATGCTGAACAACGGGAACCCGACGACCGTTGTTCGGTAGGCCACGCGGTCAAGCAATTCGGATGACGGCAGTCGTGCCGCAATCCAACGCAACGCGCGTTTCTTCGACTGCGGGCCCACCTCGGCAATCATGAAAAGTGCGCTGACCGAACTTGCGAACGTAAGGATGCCGGAGGCGGCGACGATGATCGTGACGTGCACGCCGATCCAGTACGAACGAAGAGCGGGTACGACCGGCGCTGCCTCGGCATACATGCTTGCGGCGGCGACGAACAGAAGCACCACGGTGGGTGACAGAACGAAGATGGTCAACGATCGAATCGGGTACCGCCGCAGAATGACCAGCCAGCATGCCACCAATGCCGCGCTGAGGAAAAGCGCGTACTCGTAGAGGTTTCCGAGAGGCCATCGGTGCGTCGAGATGCCGCGAAGTGCAAGCGCGGTGACGTTGAGGACCAGGGCGACGACGATGAGAGACATGGCAGCGCGACCCGCACGATGGGCGCGGGTTCGATTCGGCAGCAATGCGATCCGGCCGGGCAATGCAGGATTCGATGCACTTCCGGCATGTGCGAGTGCCGGTCGCACCGTGGCAGAGAGGGGTGTGCTGGAGAAGTCGACGACGGAAAGAACCAGGGCGAGAACGTAAATCGCGAAAGACGACGCGAAGGCGTAGTCGCTGTACTGCGCGAGAACTGGATCTACCGACATCAGACTCCTCATAACGACCGGTTGGTTGTCATTTGGAATCTACTACACACGATCGTAGAACTGGCAGGGCCGTCTGTCGGATCAGTGGCCCGGAAAATGATTGGACGAGCTTCGGTTGGGGTTGATAGCTTGTGCGAGACCGTGACAACACGCCAGGAGGTGAGACCCATGAACGCTGTAACCATGTGGGTGCTCCCACTCGTGTTCACGGATCGGCGATTGACGTAGGTGTCGCCGGGAGCGCCTCGAGTGGGCAATCCCGAAAGGTAACACCATGCAATCCAATTCTCAGACCATCGAATTCACTTCCGAGACAACGTCGAACGGGGTCGTCGAACGCCATTTCATTCTGGACGACATCACCGGTGTGCTCTGGTCACCCGCGTCCGGATCTGTCGAATCACCCCTTCTGCTGTCCGGGCACTCCGGCGGCATGCACAAGAAGGCACCAGGACTGGTTGCCAGCGCACTCCACAGTGTGAGCTCCCGCGGGTTCACAGTCGCCGCGATCGACGCGCCCGGACACGGCGACCGCCCGCGGAACACACAGGACGAACAGTGGGTCGAGGCGATCCACCAGGCTAGGGCGGCCCACGAGCCGATCGCCCCGATCGTCGTCGAGTACAACCGATCGTTGGCGGAGCGTGCAGTGCCGGAATGGCAGGCGACCATCGACGCTCTGCAAACGCTGCCCGACGTCAACGCCGACGCTCCGATCGGCTTTGGCGGCGTGTCGCTAGGGGTCGTGACCGGGCTCATGTTGGCCCCGGTCGAATCCAGGATCGCTGCCGTGAGCTTCGGGGGAGTTTTTGTGGACGACTCCCTCATCGAAGCGGCACGAAAGCTCGCGGTCCCGGTCGAGTACCGGATCCCTTGGGACGACAAGGATTACGACCGCACGTCGGGGATAGCGTTGTTCGATGCCTTCGGCTCGAAGGAGAAGACGCTGCACGCCTACTCGGGCAGGCACTATCCGGTGCCCGACTACGAGCGCGACAGTTCGGCTCGGTTCTTCGTCCGCCACCTCGGCGGGAGCGGTGGCGCTCCTGTGAGCTGACGTGAACACGTATCGGCGTCCGGCCTGTGTCGGACGCCGATACGATCTCGACCAGGTTTCGTTTCTCAGCAAGACCCGAAGTAGTGGCGTCAACGTATCCTGCATCAATTTGACCAAAGCTTTTCAGATGATCATTTTTGTGGCGCTCGCGATGGTGGCGATTTCGATCCTTCGCTCGCTAGTAGCCGTCCAGCTTGGCCATTTTTGCTGAGGCGCTCGATGGCGACATATGTCCTTACGGTCCGCCGGGCGGAATGAACTTGTTCGTGATCCAGTTCGATGCTTCGATCTCGTCGAGGGTTGTCCGGAGAACTTCGGTGGCTAATGTTCATGCTGTGCCGAGTGTCCGGTCAATACCGAACACCGAACAAGACTGGGAACTCTTCTCGCGTCCGAACTGAGGCGACGACATGTCTTTCAACCGCGCATGTCCAGCCATGCGTCGACTACCCGTCCGATACCTGACCCGGGGGCGGTATTTGAGTGGGCCGATATCGCACGGCGACTGCACCCGACTGGAACTCGTGGCGATCGACGAGTTCGAGTTGGATGCGCTTGCGCAGACCGGCGAGCAACGTCGGTCCGTGTCCGGCGAGGACCGGTTGCACAACGAACTCGTACTCGTCGATCAGTCCCAGGTCTGCCAATGCCAGGGGGAGTGTTACGCCGCCAACCCACAGGCCTTCGCCGGGCTGCTCCTTGAGCCGTTGAATCACTGGCCCCAAGTCGCCTTGCACGAGTTCGGCATTCCAATCGACCCCGCTCAGCGTGTTCGACACGACGTACTTCTTCGCCCGGTCCATGGCCTGGGCGAACGGGATCTCCCACTCGTCCATCCAGTCAGGCCACGCGCCCGTTGCGGGCCGCCGCCACGCCGACTCCATCATCTCGTAGGTCACCCGGCCGAACAGCAAGGCATCGGCTCGTTCCATCTGAGCGGTCCAGTAGCGCATCGACTCCTCGTCGGGTGGGAGCCCCGCCTCGTGATGGCAGCAGCCGTCGAGGGTGACGTTGATCGAGTATCGAAGTGGTCTCATCTCGTTGTTCTCCCCTGATAGGCGCAGAGTGACAGCACCGGACCGTACTCAGACTACTGCCGGGCCGTCGGTGTAGATCAGGTTCGGGACCTGGAGTCACGCGGGGGTCGACCGAACAGTAACCAGACGAGCGCACCGAGTACAGGCACCGCGATCACCAGTGCCGACCACCAGAATTTGCCGCCCGAGCGTTCGAAGTCAGTGCGCACGATCGCCACGAGCGCGCTAATCGTGATGAAGATCCAGGCAAGAACGAAGGCGGTGAAGGTGATGTCCATCCAAAGCGGAATGGTGGGGTTGGGGGTCGATTCGTTCACGCTTCCAAACCACTTTCGACGACTGTGCCTTGATGAAACAACACGCTCCACCGATTCTCGGTGAACCGCCAGATGGATGATCGCTCGGTAACTCGTTGCGCTTGCGCCAGCCGGTACGTCACCAGATACGTGTCAGGTGCAATCCGGCTCAGCGCGGGTCGGTCAACCCTCCATCCGAGTTCAGCCGCGTCGTTCACCTCGCCGCGGAGTCGCCGGGTCTCGACTACGGACTGCACGTAGTCGCGGGTGTATCGCGCACCGGAGGCTCCGATTTCCCGGAACTCCGGGTCGACGACCGCATCGAACTCGTCTCGTGACATCGCTACTCGAGTTCGGTGAAACAGAGGTTCGAACTCCATGAGCTCGTCGAGGATCGGGCGCAACTCGTCCGGGGCCGTCACGACTGCTCCGAGAACTGCGCCCTCATCTCGATCCCTATCTCCGCGTGGCGCAGGAGGAAGGCCTTCTCGTCATAACCCTTGCGCCGCAACCAGAGAGTGACCTCGCTGTTGCATTTGCTCGCATTGCACGAGCGGCAAGCCGGTGCGATGTTGTCGAGTGTGTAGCGCCCACCGCGGGAGATCGCCAGCACGCAGTCACGTTGCGGCGACTCGTCCGGCTCGCCGCAGTACGCGCAGCCACCCCAGGCCGCTTTGAGCGCGGACCACTGCTCGACGGACAGGTCGTGCTCCATCAGATCCATTCGGCGTTTGCGCCTACGCGCGTATCTGGCTTTCCGGGTCCGGTTGACGGGCATGAGGCCATGCTATCGCCGTGCGGCGTTCACTCCGGGTAGCGCCGCGGGGTGAACACCTGACGGCCCGAACCGGTTTCGACGACCGTCGTCATCGAGGAGCCGACGATCAGCAGAGTTCGCATGTCGATCTCGGAAGGCTCGAGCTCGCCGAGGGTCACGACGCGAACTGATTCCTCGGCACCGGCAACATCGCGGCCGATGACGACGGGAGTCTCGGGGGAGCGGTGCTCGAGCACGAGGTCCTTCATGGCTTGGACCTGCCACGTCCGGGACTTCGACGCCGGGTTGTAGACCGCAAATGCCATGTCCGCGGCTGCAACTGCCGAGATACGGCGCGCGACGACATCCCACGGCTTGAGGCGATCAGACAACGAGAGCACCGCGTAGTCGTGCCCGAGGGGAGCGCCGACGCGACTGGCGACAGCGTTTGCCGCCGTCATGCCGGGAAGGATGCGGACCGGCACCCCGCGCCACTGGTCTTCGGCGGCAACTTCGAGAACTGCTGCAGCCATGGCGAATACGCCGGGATCACCCGAGGAGACGACAGCTACACGGGCGCCGTTCTTCGCCAGGTCCAACGCCATCGCGGCGCGTTCCGCTTCGACGCGGTTGTCGCTGGAATGGCGACGCTGGCCCGGACGCGTCGGCACGCGATCGACGTACGGGCCGTAGCCGACGAGGTCGGTTGCCAACGAAAGCTCATGCGCCACTTCGGGTGTGGTCCAGGCGGTGTCGCCCGGCCCGAGTCCGACCACGACCACCTCGCCGCGAGACTCGGCTGCGGGTCGAGGGTTGTTCGACGGGCTCGGAACGATGGCGATCGAAAAGTACGGAACTCCGTCCGGGTCGACCTCGGCAGCGGATTCGACGCGTTGACGTGTGGTGCTCGCGCGCTCGACGTAGTGGGCCTCGCCGAGGCGGCCGGAATCCTCGAGCGATTGGAGGACCGGTGGGAAGGTACGTCCGAGCTTGAGGATGGCCGCGGCGTCGGTTTCCTTGAGCCGCCTGGTCAGCTCGGCCTGCGGCAACGTTCCGGGCAGGATCGTGAGGATCTCTTCACCCTCGACCAGCGGCTTTCCGAGTGCAGCAGATGCCGCGCTGACGGAGGTGACGCCGGGAATCACTTCGGCGTCGAAGCGATCGGCCAGTCTCTTGTGCATGTGCATGTAGGAGCTGTAGAAGAGCGGATCGCCGGCGGCGAGCAACGCGACGGTTCGACCGGCCGCGAGGTGAGCTGCCAGCCGTTCGGCAGCTGCTTCGTAGAACTCGTCCATCGCGCCCTGGTATCCGCCGGGATGATCAACGGTCTCGGTGGTCACGGGGTAGACGAGGTGTTCTTCGATCTGTCCTTCGCGCATGTACGGCGCTGCAACTCCGCGGGAGATGCTCTTGCCGTGCCGCGCGGAGTGGAACGCAACCACATCGGCCTCGCCGATGACGCGGGCTGCCTTGACGGTCACCAATTCGGGATCGCCGGGGCCGATACCGACACCCCAGAGCTTGCCTGCACTCATTCGACTTCGCTCGCAATCGCATTGACGACGGCGGCGGTGATCGCGCTGCCGCCGCGTCGGCCGCGGAGAACGAGATGATCGATCCCGCTGGCGTGTTCGATGAGGGCTTCCTTCGACTCGGCAGCGCCGATGAAGCCGACCGGACCTCCGACGATGGCGGCCGGACGGGGTGCGCCGGCTTCGATGAGGTTCAGGAGATGGAACAGTGCGGTGGGTGCGTTTCCGATCGCGACAACAGCGCCCTCGAGCTTGGCTCCCCACAGTTCGAGAGCAGCCGCCGAGCGAGTGTTGTCGATGGTCGACGCCAGCACGGGAACCCGCGGATCGCCGAGGGTGCAGATGACGTCGTTGCCGGCGGGCAGACGCTTGCGCGTGATGCCGGCAGCCACCATCTGGGCGTCGCAGAAGATCGGCGCGCCGTCGCGCAGAGCTGCGCGCGCAGCCGAGACGACACCGGGTGTGAAGGCGACGTCGTCGACGAGATCGACCTGGCCACTTGCATGAATCATGCGCACTACAGCTTGCGAGACATCCGCCGGGAAACGGCTCAGGTCGGCTTCGGCCCGAATGGTGGCAAAGGACTGGCGATAGATTTCCGCGCCGTCACGGATGTACTCGATCATGTGCCACACGATAGAGGCATCACCGATCGGGCGGATTCACCCGGTAACCGTCACCCGTCGCGATCACATCCGCTACGTCCCCGCGGGGACGTCCGCAGCTGCGGTCGCACCCGGCCCAGTGCTGGCGCCCGACAACCGGAAGTTCTGCCTGCTCGACGGCGGTGATCGCGTCGGCGCGCACATCGGCGAGCGACTTCTCGCATCCCGGACTTCCGGTGCAGGCGGTGACCTCGAGCCACGGTGAGTTCTCGTCGAAGATCAACCCCATGGGTGCCAGCACCCGGACTACCTGCTCGGCTGCCCATTCGTCGAGGTCGAAGATATGCACCGATCGCCACGGCGTCACGACGACGGGCTTGTCGACGGCGGCGAGGAACTCGGCCAGCCGAGCGTCGAGCAGTCCGTATCGCAGGCCGCCGCCCAGAGCTACGGTCCCGTCGCGCTGCTCGAGCCAGCCGACAGTGGGCCGTGCATCCGGCGTGAGGTCCGCCGCAACGGTGGACTCGGCGCTCAGACCCAGCTGCTCGAGGGTGCGTTCGATTCCGTCCGGAACCTCGGCCAGGCGCCAGTGCTTGTCGCGGACGTCGAGGAATGATCGAGCCGCCTCGAGGAGCAATTCGACGGCGTCGTCCGCCTGGACGAGATGAGTGGTGTGGTGACCGGCGAGCACCAGTGAATGCTCGGTGGCGCTGCGCGCATGGAGTCCGAAATCGCCCCGTAGCCCGGTGATGTCTCCGCGCCCGTCGTCGAGGGTGAACAGGGTTCGCCCTGGCAGATCTGCCAATGCTTGATCCGCTTGGATCGCCGAATCGAGACGGTGGACCAGTTCACGAATGTCGGCGACGCCCCCGATACGGCCGGACAGTGGGGACGCGAGGATGTTGCGCACTCGCTCGTGCGTCGCGGACGGCAGCAGACCGGCCGAAGCGATACGCGCCGCGAAGGCTTCGGGGTCCGAGACCGAGCGCAGTTGTACGTTGCCCCTCGAGGTGAGTTCCATCTGCCCGTTGCCGAGATCGCGCGCCGCGTCGGCGAGCGTCTGCAATTGGACCGGGGTGAGGAGTCCGCCGGGTAGGCGCACGCGTGCCAGTGCGCCGTCGGCGGCGTGGTGAACTTGCAGTGCACCCGGGCACGCGTCTGGCTGTGAACGGTCCGTGGGCATGGCTCCAGGGTACGACCTGTCATGAGTGCCTTCTGCGGACCGGTAGCATCACCACCACCAGTGACGGCAGTTGAGGAAACCGGTGAAAGTCCGGTGCGGTCGCGCCACTGTGAGTGTTGCTCGAGCGGGACGTGTTTCCGCCCGGAAACACGAGTCAGACCCTCAACCGCCGTCGATGACAGATCTGTGCCACGGGGCGCGAAACCCCAGGAAGGCTTCACCCGTGATTCTTCTGCTCTCCACGTCCGACACCGATCTGCTGAGCGCCCGCGCCAGCCAGGAAGCCGGCGACGGAGTTTCCTACCGCTGGGCCAACCCCTCACGCTTGCTGGTCTCGGAGGACTTGCCGCCCTTGCTCGACGGCGTCGACCTCGTGATCGTTCGTATCCTCGGCAGCCGTCGCAGCTGGGAAGACGGCTTGGACATGGTCCTCGCCTCCGGACTTCCCGTAGTCGTTCTCGGCGGCGAGCACGCGCCGGACGCCGACCTCATGGAGTGCTCGACGGTTTCCGCCGGTGTTGCTGCCGAGGCGCACAACTACCTGGCCGAGGGTGGCGCACAGAATCTGGCACAGCTGCACCACTTCCTGTCCGACACCGTCCTGCTCACCGGCCACGGGTTCGAACCGCCGGCCCACCTGCCTTCCTGGGGCATCGCTGATTTCGCGCCCGATCTCGACTCGGCGAGCGGTCCGGTCATCGCAGTTCTGTACTACCGCGCCCAGCATTTGGCCGGAAACACCCGGTACATCCAGGCGTTGTGCGACGCGGTCGCCGAGGCCGGTGGCACCGCGCTGCCGATCTACTGCGCATCTCTGCGAACCGCAGAAGCCGAACTTCTGAGCACGCTCCGCCGCGCCGACGCCATGGTTGTGACAGTTCTTGCTGCCGGTGGCACGAAGCCCGCGACCGCGTCCGCCGGTGGCGACGACGAAGCCTGGGATGTCGCCGCACTCGCTGCGCTCGACGTCCCCATCCTGCAGGGCCTGTGCCTGACCAGTAGCCGCGCCACCTGGGACGAGAACGACGACGGACTGTCGCCTCTCGACGTCGCGACCCAGGTCGCGGTGCCGGAATTCGACGGCCGCATCATTACCGTCCCGTTCTCCTTCAAGGAAATCGACTCCGACGGACTGTCCACGTACGTCCCCGACGTCGAGCGCGCTGCCCGCGTCGCCGGGATCGCGGTCCGTCACGGCAAGCTGCGCCACATTCCCACCACCGAGCGTCGCGTTGCTCTGATGCTCTCGGCGTACCCGACCAAGCACGCCCGCATCGGCAACGCCGTCGGTCTCGATACTCCGGCGAGCGCAATCGACCTGCTCACCGAAATGCGTTCTGCCGGTTACGATCTCGGTCCGGTCGACGGTCCGGACGCAGTTCCCGGCCTGGCGGCGAAGGACGGCGACGCGCTGATCCATGCCCTGATCGCGGCCGGCGGACAGGATCCCGACTGGCTCACTGCCGAGCAGCTCGAGGGCAATCCGATCCGCATCTCGGCAGCGAAGTACCGCGAATGGTTCGCCACCCTGCCCGAGGAACTGCGCAGCGGTGTCGAAGAGCACTGGGGCGCAGCGCCCGGAGAGCTGTACGTCGACCGCTCGCAGGATCCCGACGGCGAAATTGTCATCGCGGCACTGCGATTCAATAACATCGTGCTCATGGTCCAGCCGCCGCGGGGATTCGGTGAAAAGCCCGTCGCGATCTACCACGACCCGGATCTGCCGCCGAGCCACCACTACCTCGCGGCCTACCGCTGGATCGCTGCAACACCGGACAACGGCGGATTCGGCGCCGACGCCGTTGTGCACCTCGGCAAGCACGGAAACCTCGAATGGTTGCCCGGCAAGACACTCGGCATGTCGAGCAACTGCGGTACCGACGCAGCCCTCGGCGACCTGCCGCTGATCTACCCGTTCCTCGTCAACGACCCGGGTGAAGGAACACAGGCAAAGCGTCGCGCCCACGCGACTCTCGTCGATCACCTGATCCCGCCGATGGCCCGCGCCGAAAGCTACGGCGACATCTCCCGTCTCGAGCAACTGCTCGACGAGCACTCCAACATCTCCGCACTGGACCCGTCCAAGCTGCCGGCCATTCGCCAGCAGATCTGGACGCTGATGCGGGCGGCCAAGATGGACCACGACCTCGGCCTCGCGGAGCGTCCCGAAGAAGACGTGTTCGACGACATGCTCCTGCACGTCGACGGTTGGCTGTGTGAGATCAAGGACGTCCAGATCCGCGACGGTCTGCACATTCTCGGCCGCGCACCCGAGGGCGACGCCGAAATCGAACTGGTCCTGGCCATGCTCCGTGCCCGTCAGATGTGGGGCGGCGAACAGAGTGTCCCTGGTCTGCGCGAAGCTCTCGGGCTCAGCGAAGACGGCGACGAGTCCCGCAACCGTGTCGACGACGTCGAGGAAAAGGCGCACGCTCTGGTTCGCGGCATGTACGACGCCGATTGGAACCCCGCTGCGGCAGAACAACTCAGCGACGACGAGACCGTCGTGAAGATCCTTCAGTTCGCGGCCACCGAAGTGGTTCCACGCCTCCGACAGACGAACAACGAGATCAAGCAGGTCCTGCACGCGCTCGACGGCGGCTTCATCGCCGCCGGCCCGAGTGGGTCACCGCTGCGCGGCCTGATCAACGTGCTTCCCACCGGTCGTAACTTCTACTCCGTCGATCCCAAGGCAGTTCCCTCACGACTGGCGTGGGAGACCGGTCAGGCGATGGCCGAGTCGCTCGCCGCTCGATATCTCGCCGATCACGGCGAGTACCCGCGCTCGGTGGGTCTGTCCGTGTGGGGTACCGCCGCCATGCGTACCTCCGGCGACGACATCGCCGAAGTGTTCGCGCTCCTCGGTGTTCGCCCTGTCTGGGACGAAGCAAGCCGACGCGTGGTCAACCTCGAGGTCATCGATCTCGAAGAGCTCGGCCGCCCGCGCATCGACGTCACCGTCCGCATCTCCGGATTCTTCCGTGATGCGTTCCCGCACGTGCTCGCACTGCTCGACGACGCTGTTCAGTTGGTCGCCGCATTGGACGAGACGGACGAGCAGAACTACGTGCGCGCCCACGCGCAGGCCGACCTTGCCGAGCACGGCGATGCCAGGCGTGCGACCACTCGCATCTTCGGTTCGAAGCCCGGAACCTACGGCGCCGGCCTGCTGCAACTCATCGACTCCAAGACCTGGCGCGGTGACGACGACCTCGCCGAGGTGTACACCAACTGGGGCGGCTTCGCGTACGGCCGTGGGCTCGACGGAATCCCGGCAGCCGACGACATGCGCAGTGCATACCGTCGAATCAACGTGGCGGCCAAGAACACCGACACGCGTGAGCACGACATCGCCGATTCGGACGACTACTTCCAGTACCACGGCGGCATGGTTGCCACCGTGCGCGCGCTGACCGGAAAGTCGCCCGAGGCATATATCGGCGACAGCACTCGACCGGAATCGGTTCGCACACGCACACTTTCGGAAGAGACCGCACGTGTCTTCCGGGCGCGCGTGGTCAATCCCCGCTGGCTCGACGCGATGCGCCGTCACGGGTACAAGGGTGCGTTCGAGATGGCGGCCACGGTCGACTACCTCTTCGGGTACGACGCCACCACAAACGTGGTCGCGGACTGGATGTACGAAAAGCTCGCCGAGACCTACGTTCTGGACGAGCAGAACCAGAAGTTCATGACGCAGTCCAACCCGTGGGCCTTGCACGGAATCGCCGAGCGGCTCCTCGAAGCCGCCGAGCGCAACATGTGGGAGCACCCCGAGCAGAAGACACTCGACGGCTTGCGTCAGGTGTACCTCGAAACCGAAGGCGAACTCGAGGGGGAGTAAACCTCGAGAATCACCGGCAGGTCCGGGCGCTGAAGTGTGTCAGCGTCCGGACTTGATGATCTGAGCGATGTTCCGCTCCGCCAGAGCAGTGATGGTCAGTGACGGATTGACGGTGCCGGTGCTGCCCGGAATGGCAGCGCCGTCCATCACGTACAGGCCGTCGTAGCCCTTGACTCGCCCGTAACCGTCGGTGGCCTTGCCCAGAACCGCACCGCCGAGGGGATGCGCGGTGAACGAGGAATTGACGTCCTTCGCGAACGGCAATGCCGACGGCAGCGTGGTGCCGGCGAAGGCCATCTTGTTCTGGACGGCGCGTAGTGCCTCGACGGTGGCGTCGTTGCCGTTCTTCGGCCAGTTCAGCACCACCCGATCGGAGCCGCCGTCGTAGGCGAAGTCGGCGCGCTGCGAGTCGAGGGTCATCCCCAATGTTCCGAGCATGCCGATGTTGACGGGTAGGCCGGGGACGTACCAATTTTCCAGGGAGAGTGGCATTCCCGACTCGTCGACGATGCGTGATGCCGACGGTGCGGCTTGCGCAGTGCCGTCACTGAAGCCGAACGAGCGCACCATCCCGGCGTCGCCGTTCGTTCCCCAGCCCTTACCGACGTGTTCGTTGAGGTTCGGCAGCGCGCCCGTCGCCTGGGCGCGTACCAGCAGTTCGGAGGTGCCGATCGAGCCGGCGCCGAGGAACAGACGGTCACAGATAAGAGTCTTCCGGGCCAGAACGCCACCCGTCGGATCCGTCGATTCGACGTCGACGACGTAGCGTCCATCACGTTCGCGACTGATCGCGAGCACCTGATGTCCGTAACAGACGGTGGCTCGTCCGGTGGCTTCGGCGGCGGGAATGTAGTTCTGTGTGAGGTCGAACTTCGCGCCGTTGGAGTTACCCATGTTGCTGTCACCGACAGTGGCCGAGGCTCGGGTTCGGCCGTCGAGTTCTGAGCGCACCACGTCCCAGTTCCAGATCCCGTCGATCCGCTGCGGATCGAATCCGGCACGACGAGCGTCCTGATCCCAACGACGCGAGTGGCCGAAGTTCGGGGTTTGGTAAATGTCTTCGGGCAACGGGCTCAGACGCAGCATCTGGCGCACTTTGGGGTACCAGGTGGACGCCATCTCGTCGTAGTCGAGGGAGTTGCCGAAGACTGCGTCGAAGAATCGGCGCTCGGGCGCGATCATCACGCCGGTGAAGATGATGGAACCACCGCCGACTGCAGCGCCGCGCCAGACCGAGATGTGTTCGTAGTCGGTGGCATCGAGGACGCCGCTGAAGTAGTCGCACACCACCGGGAGTCCGGTGAGGTTGGTGAACGATGTGCGCCGGAAAACTCCGCGGCCGTCGGCCAGCATGTCGGAGGTGTGAATCTCCCGTTGCGGATCATGCGGCCATCGGAGTCCGCGTTCGAGGATGGTGACCTGGGTGCCGCTCTGCGCCAACCGGAGAGCGGTGGCGCTTGCGCCGAATCCGGACCCGATGACGATGGCTTCGGAATGCTCCGGGGGAGTAGGAGATGGTGCGAACAACTCGGGGACGAGCGCGCGGTAGTGATCAGCACCCATCGGTAGCGCCCGTAGGGGTGCGGGGGCGGCGTGGCTGGTCGACGTCGACATGAGCGGTGTCGCGGCTGCAACTGCCGCCCCCGCCCCGGCGGCTTTGAAAAAGTCACGACGCTGCATGTCACGGCGCTGCATGTGTAAGTTCGACTCCCCAGTTCGACGGTTTGCCTCAGAATAACTCGAGATGGAGTTCGGGGACGAAACGGCGTGTCCGACGTCATGAAGAACTGGATAAAACGTGCATAAGTGGCACTTCCTGGGTGGTACTGATCGGTCGCCAGATAGTCGCGGAATCTTGTCGGTGTTCAGCGAGAGGCGCTCGCACCTATCCTCGAGGAGTGAACCCCGACTTCAAGCGCGTCTCCGAGGCCAAGTACGTCCTACTCACGACCTTCCGCAAGGATGGAACTCCGGTGGCGACTCCACTCTGGGCCGCGCCGGACGGCGACAAGCTCCTGATGTGGACCGTGACCGATTCCTACAAGGTCAAGCGCATCAGGCGAAACCCGTCGGTCACCGTCGCTGCGTGTGACACTCGGGGAAATCCCAAGGGTGAACCGGTGGCCGCCGTCGCCGAGATCCTCGACGGACCGGGCACCGATCATGCTCGCGACGCGATAGCACGTCGGTACGGAATCCTCGGCTGGATCACCATGAAAGGCAGTCTCCTGCGCCGCGGCAAGACCGGAACGATCGGACTTGCCATCACTGCAGCCTGACCGCGCGTCAGTTGCCGAGCAGATCGTCCAACGCTGAATCGAACCGCGGATACGTGAAGGGGAAGCCTTTGTCCGCCAACACTTTCGATACGGCATGACGACCCGTCAGGCCCAGGGCAGCGTCGCTGCGAAGAAGGAACGCGCCGAATCTGACCATGAAAGCGGGCGTCGGCGGCGCAGGTGGCCGGTGAAGGTGCTTGCGCAGCCCGGCCATCAGCTCTGAGTTTCGGACGGGATCCGGAGCCGTCGCGATGACCACCCCCGAGGCAGCCGAAACGGGTTCGAGTGCCCAACGAACGATCGACAGCCAGTCCTCGATGTGAATCCAACTGGTCCACTGCCTACCCGAGGCGACGCGTCCGCCCAGTCCGAGACGCACGAGCAACAGCAATCGCTCGAGCGCCGGTGTGCCCTTCTCCAACACGACACTGGTTCGCAGGATCACCACTCGTGACGCGTTTGCACCCTCGACCGCTGCCTCCCAGTCCTTTGCGACGTCGGTCATCTGAGGTGGCCCGTCAGCGAGGGGAGAATCCTCGTCCAATCGTGCCTCACCCGCATCGCCGTAGATCGCGAGCGTGCTCGCCTGGATCCACACCGGAACAGGGTTCGCCAGTAGTTTCGACGCTTCGACCAGCGCGCGGGTCGGATCGACCCGGGAGTTGGTGAGTAGTGCGATGTTTGCCGGGGTGGGTCGGCGATCGACCAACTCGCCGGCCAGATTGATCACCGCGGCGCCGCCGAGTTCTCCCGCCCAGTCGCCCACCGTGACACCGTCCCACTGAACCTGCCTGTGCCTGCCAGGTTTCGGTGAGCGAGTCAGGACCACGACGTCATACCCACGGTCCGCGAGATCGTCGCTGATCCGGCGGCCGAGAGCGCCGGTGCCGCCGGCGATCACGACCTTCGTCATCACTGCGCCTGGCTGACCGAGGACATGTGGAAGTCGGGAATCCGCATGGGCGGCATGGCCGTGCGGGTGAACCAATCTTTCCACTCCCGGGGAAGCGTGATCTCGGTACGTCCAGCCTCGGTGACCCGCCGCAGGAGATCGAGTGGACTCTCGTTGAAACGGAAGTTGTTGACGGCGCCGACGATCTTGCCGTCCTCGATCAAATACACCCCGTCACGGGTGAGTCCGGTCAACAGCAGCGTCGTCGGATCCACCTCACGGATGTACCAGAGGGTTGTGAGCAGTAGACCCTTCTCGGTACCTGCGATCATGTCCTCGATCGAGGTGTCGTCACCACCGGTCAGGATGAGATTGTCGCCGGGAACTGCGACAGGTCGACCGAATTCTCGTGCAGCGTGGCGCGGGTACGCCAGCGCACTGACGACGCCGTCTCGGACCCAGTCGACGGGTTCGATCTCCATACCGTTGTCGAACAGTGAGACGGATTCACTCGACGACGTCGTGATCACGAACGGCGCGGATTGCAAGCCCTCGGCGCCGGGGTCGGAGGTGAGTGTCAGTGGCAATCCGAGCTTCTCGCCGATCCGGGTTCCACCGGTGGTGGACAGTGCGGTGTGGCCTTCTTCGGCGCCGCGACCCTCCATGGTCCACATCAGATAGATCATCAGGTCCGCCACAGCAGACGGAGGAAGAATTGTCTCGTAGCGGCCGGCAGGCAGACTGACGGAGTTACCCGCCCAGTCGAGTCGAGTGGTCAACTGCGACAAGAGCTTCGGTATCGAGATATCGCTGAAATCGACAGTTCCGGATCCGACCCAGGCGCTGGCGTCGCCGCGCTTGCCGTTGATCTCCACGGAGCCGGTGGCCTGAGCCGTTCTACGTCGCACGCCCGTCGAGGTTCCGAGCCAGGTGGTGTGCAACTGGTGGTGAGCGAAGCCGAACAACTGGTCGCCGCCGTCGAAGGCCGTGGACAGGTCGGCAGCCAACGGCGCAAAGACACCGATGTCGGTCAGGGCGGCCGGCAGGTCCCAGTCGGTCTCTGCCGCCGACTGCGTGATCAGGTCGGACGCGTCGTCAGCCGGAGTGGCTGTGCGCGCAGCTTCTTCGCTTGCATGTACGAGCGCGGAAATCTGCTCCGGATCGACACTGCTGGAACTGACAGTGCCCACCTTCGCGATGTCACCCTCGCGCACGATCGAGATCACCGTCCACGTCCGGGACAGCGAAACTCCGTTGGTGGTCATCGAATTGTTGGCCCACCGCAGCGACGCCTCACTCGCATCGGTCACGATCACCAACGATTCGTCTACCGTCCTCGCGGCCAATGCACGCTCGACGACCTGCTGCGGATCGATCACTGCTGAGCCTCCGAACGAGTATTGAGGATGTTGACTCCGCGGAACAGAGCGGACGGGCAGCCGTGGCTGACCGCCGCAACCTGACCGGGTTGCGCCTTGCCGCAGTTGAACGCGCCCTGCAGACGCCAGGTCGACTCACCGCCAACGGCTTCCATCGAGCCCCAGAAATCCGTCGTCGTCGCCTGATACGCCACGTCGCGCACCTGACCGTCGAGCTTTCCGTCACGGATCTTGAAGAACCGCTGACCGGTGAACTGAAAGTTGTAGCGCTGCATGTCGATCGACCAGGACTTGTCACCGACGACGTAGATGCCGTTCTCGACTCGCGAGATCAGGTCTGCAGTCGAGGTGTCCGTAGAAGGGTCGGGGGAGAGCGAGACGTTGGCCATTCGCTGGATGGGAACGTGATGTGCGGAGTCTGCGTACGAGCAACCGTTGGAACGCGTCAGCCCCAGCCTCGGCGCGAACACGCGGTCTAGTTGATACCCGACCAGTGTTCCCTCTGCCACCAGATCCCACCGTTGAGAGGCGACGCCGTCGTCGTCGAATCCGACGCTGGCCAGGCCGTGCTCTTCGTTACGATCGGCGGTCACGTGCATGAGTGGCGTTCCGTATTTCAGCGTTCCCAGCTTGTCCGGCGTCGCGAACGACGTACCGGCGTAGGCCGCTTCGTAGCCGATCGCCCGGTCGTATTCGGTGGCGTGTCCGATGGATTCGTGGATCGTGAGCCACAGATTGGTCGGATCGATCACGAGGTCGGTCGGACCCGCTCCGACGGTCGGTGCCTTGGTCTTCTCGGCCAGCCACTCCGGGATCTGCGCGAGCTCATCGCCCCAGTTCCATGTGCTCTCCGCCCCGAGGTACTCCCATCCGCGGCCTACCGGCGGCGCCAAGGTGCGCATCGATTCGAAGCTGCCGGCCGACTTGTCGACGGCGGTCGCCTCGAACTCGGGGTGCAGACGCACCCGTTGCTGGGTGATCGACGAACCGGCCAGATCCGCGTAGAAGGTCTGCTCCTTGACCTGGAGGACACTCGCCGTGACGTGATCCACGCCGTCGGCGGCTTGAAGCCGTCCGGAGTAGTCAACCAGCAGGCCTACCTTCTCGGCCGTCGGTGTCGCGAAGGGATCTTCGAGGTACGGCGACACCCACGTCGCGTCGGCGTAGACGGGCTCGTCGGCGAGGGTGACCGGATCCCGATTGAGCGAGCGCAATGCCTTCGCGACCTCGACCGCTTGGCGTGCCAGCGCAGCAGCGACATCGGGGGACACCTCGGCGTGCGAGGCGAATCCCCACGTGCCGTCGACGATCACACGGACGGCGACCCCGATCTCGTCTCCGTCGGACACCGCCTGAACTACGCCGTCGCGCAACCTGATCGACTGTGTGAGCACGCGGTGGACACGAACATCGGCGTGCTGGGCGCCGGCCGTTCTCGCTGCCGACAGCGCCGCATCAGCGACAGCTCGCAGCGGGAGGGCGAGGAAATCTGCATCGACATCTCGGGTGACGGTCACGCACACGACGCTAGCCGACGACCGCCGATCTCAGCCGAACTGCTGCCATCCGAGGCGAATCACCATGGCGATCACGACCACCAACAGCGTGATCCGCACGAATCCGGATCCCTTGCTCAGCGCCATCCGCGAACCGATGACCGCGCCGAGAACGTTGCACACCGCCATCGCCAAACCCAAACTCCACCAGACATGCCCGGTGACGGCGAAGTAGGCGAGCGCGCCGAAATTGGAACCGAGATTGATCACCTTCGCCATCGCTGCGCTCCGAACGAATTCGGTTCCGAGGAAGGTCGCGAAGCTGATGATGAGGAAGGTGCCGGTGCCGGGTCCGAGCAGACCGTCGTAGAGGCCGATGAGTCCGGCGGAGAGCAGCAGGACGAGGACGGTCTTGCGCTGCGTCGGACGATGGGTCGCGATCGTGGTGCCCAGCGTCGGACGCATGGTCACGAAGACGGCGACGGCGACGAGGACGACCATCACGATCGGAATGAAGTACTTCTTGTCGATCAGCGAAACGGCCGCCGCCCCGCACGCGGCCGTCACCGCAGCCAACGCGGCTGCCGGCGCCATCTGCCGCCACTCCATCGGGATTCGACGGGAGAACGTGTACACCGCAGCACTCGTCCCGGTGAATGCCGTCAATTTATTGGTGGCCAGTGCCGCCTGTGGGGTCAATTGGGGTGCGACCAGAAAGAGCGCCGGCAACAGAATCAATCCACCGCCGCCGACCACGGCGTCGACCCAACCCGCCGCCGTCGCTGCCGTCATCAGCAGTCCCCAATCAGCAATATCCACGGCGGTGACTCTTTCACAGCTGTGACACTCTTGAGCACATGCGGAGGTTCAGCCTGTGGCTGCGAGGAAAGCCGATGATCGCGGACAGCGCGCTGGCGCTCGTGTTCTTCGCGCTCGAGGTAGTCACGTTCGTCAGTTCGCCGCGTGAGGAGCGGTGGCCTCAGCTCGTCGTCGGATTTCTGATCTGCCTTCCCGTCGTGTGGCGTCGCAAATATCCGCGTGTGTCCGCTGCGTCCATTTTGTCGATGTCGTACTTCGCAACCTTGATGATGTGGGCGACCGGGGATCCGGCTGCGGAACATCCAGGCCTGTTGGCGCTCGGGGTCTCGCTCTACACACTCGTTGCGTATGTCGATCGACGCACCGGGGCGATTTTCGCGTGCTTCCTTGCCCTGGACATGACACTCTCGTTGCTCGTCATCCGCGAAGACGTGATCCTCACGATCATCATCGCGACCCTGCTCTATGCACTGGCCTGGATCACCGCCGAGTTCTTGAGCGCCCGCCGCGCCTACGACGAGGAAGTGGCCGCCAGACTCGAAGTGGCCGAATACGAACGGGATCGGCGTGCCGAGGATGCGGTGGCCACGGAAAGAACCCGAATCGCCCGCGAACTCCACGATGTCGTCGCCCACGCGGTCAGCGTGATGATCGTCCAGGCGGACGGCGCGTCGTATGCGGTCGATTCCAATCCCGCGTTGGCCAAGAAGGCGCTCGGCAACATCTCCAGCACCGGACGCGACGCCCTTGCCGAGCTTCGCCGTACCGTCTCGCTGCTGCGCACCGAGGTCAGTAGTGATGCGATGCCGCAACACGGAACTGCCGGCATCGCCAAGGTCGTCGAGATGATGCGGGCCGCTGGTCTCGGCGTGCGCCTCGAGCTGACCGGCGAGCTCGACGACGTCAGTCCTTCAGTCAGCCTGGGAATTCATCGCCTCGTTCAGGAATCACTGACCAATGTCCTCCGCCACGCCGGCGCAAACCCGAAGGCACGAGTCACCGTGCGCCGCACCGACACCGCGGTACTACTCGAGGTCGTCGACAACGGAACGTCGAGTTCGACCTTCTCCCACGGTTCGGGGAATGGACTGGTCGGAATGCGTGAGCGGGTGGCGGTACTGCACGGGACGCTCGAGACCGGACGACGCCCCGACGGCAGTTGGCGTGTGTACGCAGAGCTGCCGCTCGAGATCCACGATTGATACCGGCTCGCCGCAATCGCATTGGCACCGACGTCTCAGGCCCGATAGGTTTACGCCGTGCCCATCACCGTGCTGCTAGTCGACGACCAGGAACTCATGCGGATGGGCCTGAACATGGTGCTCGAAGCACATGAAGACATCTCGGTTATCGGTGAGGCCGGCGACGGGGCCGCGGCGGTCGCAGCGGCGGTGGCGCTGAAGCCTGACGTCGTGTTGATGGATGTGCGGATGCCGATTGTCGACGGGGTGAAAGCGACCGAGCAGATTCTTGCCTCCGGGATCGAATCCAGGGTCCTGGTGATGACGACCTTCGACCTGGACGAACACGCTCTCGGTGCCTTGCGCGCCGGAGCCAGCGGCTTCCTTCTCAAGGACACCCCGCCCGAGGATCTCGTGTCGGCAATCCGCAGCGTGGCAGCCGGTGACGCGGTTGTTTCCCCGAAGGTGACACGTCGTCTGCTGTCGAGGTTCATCGTGGACGGTCCGGCGCCCCGGCGCGATCCGGTAGTTCTCGACGTCCTGACCGAACGCGAACGCGAAGTCCTCGGACACGTGGCCACGGGGCTGTCGAACATCGAGATCGCACAGCAGCTGTACCTGTCCGAATCGACGATCAAGTCGCACGTCGGACGCATTCTGACCAAACTCGATCTGCGTGATCGTGTGCAGGCTGTGGTGCTGGCCTACGAGACCGGACTGGTGACTCCGGGCGCGTAGGCCAGCCGCCTGTCAGGCAGCGAGCGTTTCGCTCTGCTCAAGCATCAAAAGCGCCCACTGTTGGCAGCACGATGCAGGTCTTCCCGTCTGCGTAATCGACATTGCCGAACAGAGCGGCAAACACCTTGCCGTCACCGGTGTCGACGACCTTCGAGAGCAACGGCGTATCGAGTACGGGCAACTTCTCGTCCAACGGGACGATGCCGCCCTTGAACGTGCCGACGTTGATCCAGGCAACACTCAACCCGGAGGTCTTGGGTATGCCGACGTAACCCGGGATTGCCTGGAACCGGAGATGGTCGGCCTCGACCCACGGCGGCAACGGGAAGTTCGGACCGGCCTGTGCGGAGCTGAGGGTGACGGTGACGGGTTCACCGGCCACGCCACACCCGACGGTCGGTGCGGGGTACATGAACGACTGCGGCTTGGTGACGCCGATGTCCGGGAGATCGAGAGCGGTCGTGATCTGATCAGCGCCTGCCGTGCCGATCAACTGCTGAACAGCAGCAGAGGCTTCGGGGGAGATGGCTGCGGCCTCCGCGATCAGTGCGGCAATTCCTTCGGGTACCACCGGTTCTGCGGCCGCGGTTCCCGCGCTGATCATCGCGCTGCCGGCGGTGAGTGCCACGACGGCGGCAGTGCCGGCGATGGCAGCGGGAATGCGTCGGGCGAGTGTCTTGCCGGGGAGTCGGCTCATGTCGGGCTCCTTCATTTCATGAGGCCGGGGAATGCGGCCCGAAGTGACTTGACCATGCGCAGAGTCTCAACGTCAACTTGAGGTTTAGAATCGTTAGCGGAGCGTTAGTTAACGCCAGGCAAGTCGCACGTGCGTGAGAGAAGGCCCGTGTGACTCACGGCACCCACCTGTTTTGCACCTCTGCGTCGTTGTCGGGAGAAAAACCGGCCCCTCGAGCGTTGAACGAATAGACCGTCTGAAAGGGGACGTCATGATCGCCGCCGTATTTCTCCTCTACGTGATCGTCGAGATCGCAGCCTTGGTCATCGTGGGCAACGCCATCGGTGTCGCCTGGACAGTGCTGCTGTTTCTCGCCGGATCGCTTGTCGGATTGATCCTCATGCGCTCGCAGTGGCGACGGGTCATGGACGGGTTCCGTAAGGCCACGCGGGGTGAGGGATCGCCGTCACTGGCGGTCGCCGACGGCGCCCTGGTCGCGGCGGGCTCCGCGTTGATGTTCGTACCCGGACTCGTGACTTCGGTTCTGGGCCTGCTGCTTCTGATTCCGCCGACCCGCTGGGCGCTGCGCCCGCTTGCAGTGCTCCTGGCAGGTAAGCGCGCAGCAGCATTTGCCGCCGGTGGTGACGCCTTCGCCGGAACCGTCGGCTACGCGGCGCGGATGCGCGGAAACGGCGAGGTGATCGACGGCGAGATCATCGTCGAGACACCCGAAACCACCGAGTACGTCGCCAGCAACGGCAAGGAACTCGTCCTCGAGGGTGAGATTCTGGACACGGATACACCCACCCGTTCGCGGGGGCCGCAGTACTAACAGGCAGACTGGGTGCTCGTGACTACTCGTCTGCTGGTCAACGGCCGGATCTACAGTTCATTTGCACCTGATGCGACCTCGATCGCCATCACCGACGGCACCGTCGTGTGGGTCGGCGACGAGCGCGCCGGACGGGCGTTGCACCCCGCCGCGGAGATCGAAGACCTGGGTGGTGCGTTTGTCACTCCCGGGTTCGTCGACACCCACGTCCACATCACCGCACTGGGACTCAATCTCGTCGGCCTCGATCTCGTGGGCGCGAACTCTCTGGACGAATGTCTCTCGCGAGTACGAACATTCGCAGCCGCGAACCCCGAAACTGCCCATCCCGACGCAGTCATCTGGGGACACGGTTGGGACGACACCGAGTGGGCCGAGCAGACCCCGCCGTCGACCGCAGATCTCGACGCGGCCGCCCCTGGCCGCAAGGTGTATCTCTCGCGGATCGACGTTCACTCGGCCGCGTGCTCGAGCGCATTGCGCGACGGGATCTCCGGCCTCGCCGACACCGCTGGATACTCAGCCGAAGGCCCGTTGACGTTCGACGCACACCACCTGGCGCGCAATGCCGCTCGGAATCTGCTGACGGAAACTCAGCGCGCGTCTGCTCGTACCGCTGCGCTCGATCTCTGCGCCTCACGCGGAATCGTGGCCGTTCACGAGTGCGGGGGACCGGACATCTCGGGATTGACCGATTTCCAGGAACTGTTGGCCCACGATCACGGCGTGGAGGTTCGGGGCTACTGGGGTGAGCGTGTCGACAGCGAAGAGGATGCTCGCGCGCTCCTCGACAAAACCGGAGCAGACGGACTCGGCGGGGATCTCTTCATCGACGGCTCGCTCGGTTCGCATACCGCGTGGTTGCTCGAACCCTATGCAGACCAACCTGATTCGACGGGCAATGCCTACCTCGACGTCGACGCGATCGCCGCACACATCCGGGCCTGTACCCTCGCGGGCGTCCAGGCCGGGTTCCATGCCATCGGTGACGGCGCCGTCTCGTCGGCAGCTGCCGCGTTCCGCAGGGTCGCCGACGAACTGGGTGGCCCCAAGGTCGCCGCGTTGGGTCACCGCCTCGAGCACGCGGAAATGATGTCCATGGCCGACGCGGAAACCTTTGCCGCCTTGGGTGTCATCGCTAGCGTCCAACCGGTGTTCGACGCACTGTGGGGTGGCACCGACGGTCTTTACGCCACGCGCCTGGGAGTCGAGCGCGCAGCAGCGTTGAATCCGTTTGCACCTGCTGCCGGTAAGGGTGTCTCGCTCGCATTCAGCTCCGACGCCCCGGTCACCCCCATCGAGCCGTGGGCGATGCTGCGCGCCGCTGTCCAGCACCGCACCGACGGAAGTGGAATCTCGCCGCGTGCGGCCTTCTCCGCGGCAACTCGCGGCGCCTGGCGCGCGGGCGGAGTGCGGGACGGCGCCGCGGGAACCCTCAATCCGGGCGCACCGGCCTCCTACGTGTTGTGGGAGGCAGGCGAACTCGAAGTGAGCGCACCCGCCGACTCGGTTCAGCGATGGTCTACCGATCCGCGCTCGCGCGTACCCGCTCTGCCGAGGCTGGCGGAAGATGCGCCGATTCCGGTCTGCATCAAGTCGGTGCATCGCGGACGCGTCGTCTATCAGCGCGGCTCGTCGAGTGAGTGAGGCCGGCGCAGAGGCGTCTGTCGGTGATCGCTCCCGTGTGAGCGCTGTGCTCACCCGTTCCGCATGGCTACGTTCGCTGTACGCGGCCGCAGGTGGATTCCTGATCTTCGCAGGGTTCCCACCCCGCCCGCTGTGGTTCTTGGCGCCCGTCGGGATCGCTCTTCTGACGTGTGTGTTGACGAACTTCGGGCGCGGCGGACTGCGCCTTCGTGCCGGCTTCGGTTACGGATACTTGGCCGGTCTCGGATTTCTGGTGCCGTTGCTTCCGTGGATCGGTGTGTTCGTAGGTGCGGTCCCGTGGATCGCGTTGGCCGCGGTGGAGTCGTTGTTCATCGGACTGTTCGGGCTGCTTGCGGTTCTGGTGGCGAGGTTGCCATGGGCACCCTTGTGGATTGCTGCGACCTGGACGCTCACCGAGTGGCTTCGTTCCAGCGTTCCTTTCGGCGGATTTCCTTGGGGCAGGCTCGCATTCGGTCAATCCGAAGGGTGGCTCCTCCCTCTTGCGAGTGTCGGCGGTGCGCCGCTGCTCAGCTTCGCGGTGGCCCTGACCGGTACCGGCTTGGCAGCAGTTGCAGTCGCTGTCGCGGCCAAACGATGGGACCGAGGATTCTTCGGAGCTGTTGCCGCTGCCCTCGTGCCCGTGATTATTGCTCTCGTGGTGTCGCCGTTCTTGTCCACCATGGATTCCGGTGATCGAACGATCACCGTCGCCGCCATTCAGGGAAGCGTTCCGAGGTTGGGCTTGGACTTCAACTCGCAACGCAAGCAGGTCCTCGACAACCATGTCGCCGAAACCGTGAAACTTGCTGCCGAGGTGGACGCGGGCCGCGTCGATCAGCCTGACGTCGTGATCTGGCCGGAGAACGCCTCGGACATCGACCCCCTGCGAAACGCCGATGCCGCTGCCGACATCACCCGGGCCTCCGAAGCGATCGGAGCGCCGATTCTTGTCGGCACCGTACTCGTGAACGCCGATCGTACGACCACCAATTCGGTGATCGTGTGGGACGGCGCCAACGGTCCTCAGGAACAGCACGACAAGAAGATCATTCAGCCGTTCGGCGAATACCTGCCCTACCGAAGCTTCTTCCGGAACTTCTCCTCGTACGCCGATCGCGCGGGCAATTTCGTTCCCGGCGAGGGCAACGGCGTTGTCCATGCAGCGGGGGTACCCATCGGTGTCGCGACTTGTTACGAGGTGGCGTTCGACCGGGCGTTCCAGGAATCGGTGCGCAACGGTGCACAGTTGCTGGCGGTACCGACCAACAACGCTACTTTCGGGGACACCGAGATGACCTATCAGCAGCTGGCAATGTCGCGTGTGCGGGCAGTCGAGCACGGCCGCGCCGTCGTTGTCGCCGCAACCAGTGGTGTCAGCGCCATTATCGCTCCCGACGGTGCGGTGACTTCGCAAACCGACCTGTTCGTGCCGGCGGCCCTGGTGGCGAAGGTGCCGCTCTCGACCAGCTCCACCCTTGCCAGCCGAGTAGGTCCGGTGCCGGAGATCGTGCTCAGCATCATCGCGGTCGGCGCGATTGCCATGGCAGTGCTGGCCCGGCGCCGAGATCAGGCTGAGCACTCACCCGAGGAGACTGCGGCAATCTGAGCCGAGCATCGGATATTAGGGCTGCCGATGTTCCGAGGAGCGCCTACGCGGGTACTCGCTGTGCCACCCGTTCCTGCGTAAGGCGGCTTCTTGTGACCGAGCCTGAGAAAACCGAGCCAGACAAGTCCGAGCCCCGGGATGCAGTTCACAAAACCAGTGTCGTCGACGCGGTTCTGCAGTCACCGCTCGCCGGCCTGTCGCCGTGGATCTTGCTGTCCTTGCTCTCCGGGCCGGGAAGGTTCGAGGAATCCGCGGCCGCAGCCCTCGGGTTGTCGCTGCTGATCTTGGCGGCCAGTCACCGGCGCGGCGGCACCGTGAAGCTGTTGGAGGTCTTCGACGTCGTGTTCTTCGGCGTTCTGGCGGCCATCGGCCTCCTCGCGTCGGCGAACACGATTCGGTGGTTCGAACTCTGGGGAGGCGAACTGACCAACATCGCGCTGGTGGTCTTTGCCTTCGGATCGATCCTGCTCCGCAATCCTTTCACTTTGCAGTACGCGAAAGAGTCGACGCCCGAAGAGTATTGGACGACGCCACTGTTTCTGCACATCAACTACGTCATTACGGCGGTGTGGGCTCTCGCCTTCACCTGGTCGGCCGTAGTGGGCCTGTTCGGAGACGCACTGCTGCACGACGGTGACAACTTCTGGACCGGATGGATTCTGCAGTTGCTCGGAACCTTCTTCGCGATCTCCTTCACCGAGTGGTACCCCGAGTATGCGCCGAACAAGGCCGCTCAGGCTCAGGGCCTCGAAACCGAACCACCGCAGTCGATTTTCAGGCTGTTCGACTTTTTGCCGGTGTTCGTAGCCGTGACCGGCATCGCGGGGTTGGTGACCGACTCCGTTTCCGTGACCGCAGGCGTCACGTTGATTCTGGTCGGCGTGTTCGGACATCTGGCGATGCGACGGTTCACCGTCGACTAGGAGCTCTCGGTGATCTCGCGCCTACGGGAACTTGGTGCACGATCGTCTCGATGACCGGCAGGTGCCGGCTGATGCACGGAATTTGTCCGTTTCTGCGATAGTCAGTACACCTGCCGTGCAATGGAAACGAGGGAAATTGAGCGCTATTTCGAGTACTGCACACAAGCACGAGCCCCTACACGGAAGACGTCCACCAGCGGATCACCGCTTCCTCGGATTCGACACACGAGTCTTTCCACACGCCCTCGCGATCTTGGCGGTGTGGATGCTCTGGACCGTGATCGTGCCCGCCATCGATTCCGCTGTCTCCTCCGAAGATCCAACCGGAGCCGGAGACCGGATGGCCGTGACCGAAACGGTCTCCTTCGCCGCACCTGCGGGCTGGAATGTCGACAGTGGTTTCCGAACCGACCAACATGGCGCGTCCGATTCGCTCCCACGTGTGACGTTGACCGATGGCACCGTCACCGTGAGCGTCGACGCCGACACATTCAGTGGAACTGCCGACGAGCTCCTCTCCCAAACAGATGCCGTGAGTCTTGCGACGAACGGCAGTTCCGTGCTTGCGGTCTCCGGTGCGCGCCAGCCGATCAGCACCGCCGGGGGTCTGGGCGGCGTCCAGGTCAGCTTTGACACTCCGCGGTCCGCCGGATCGGTGACCACATTCGTCGTCGACGGCAAGGGAATTCGGGTACAGGTAGTCGGCCCACCCGATCAGATCGCCGCCCGCAGTCGAGAAATCACCGACATGATCGCCTCTATCGGCACACACGAGGGAGACACCAAGTGAGCACCGATCTCCTCGAAACCCGCTCCCGCGCATTCGATACGACGGCCTGGGGCGAGAAATTTCACTTCTTCCAGCCACGCAACGTCGTGTTCTGGATATACCTGTGGATGTGCGGATTCGGCCTCGTCAAAGGCTGGCAGATGTTTGCTCCCTTCGCCGGATACTTCGGGCGCGCACTCCTCGTTGCCGGCATCGTCGGCGTCATCAGCGCCGCGGTCTGGACATGGTGGTTCCGGCACATCGACCGCTACGAACGCCAACCCGTAGGACTAGTGGTCACCGGCTTCATCTGGGGCGCCACCGCAGCAACGTTCACTATCGCAGTACCCGCGAACGGAGCAGTCGGTTCGCTCTACTCGAAGATTTTCGGGCAGGTATGGGCTCAGGACTGGCATGCGGGCCTCTCTGCACCCTTCGTGGAGGAAACCGCCAAAGGCATCGGCATCGTAGTCCTCCTCGCGCTTGCACCACGCCTGGTGCGCACCGCAACCGACGGCCTGCTCCTCGGTGCTTTCATCGGCTTGGGATTTCAGACCAGCGAAGACTTTCTGTACTCGATTGCCGGCGCAACACAGGGCTTCGGCGCCCACCAAACCGACGGCCTGCTCGGTTCCATCGCCACCCGCACCTACTCCGACATCGTCTCTCATCCCCTGTTCACCGCCCTTTTCTGCGCCGGCGTGATCAATCTGATCGGCACCCCGGCCCAGCCCCGGCGGATCGGACGCGGATTGGCGTTGATCGTGGCACCCATCCTGATCCACGGCGTGTGGGATTCCATGCTCGCGATCGCCGGCGGCAGCAGTTCGCTCGTGTTCGTCATCATGATCGGCGACATCGTCTTCGCGTTCACTGCCTTGTGGATCGCGTTCGTCTGGGCGCACCCACGTGAATCCCACTTCGTCCGTGACATTCTCGCCCCGGAAATCGAGTCCGGCGTCCTGACCGACGCCGAGGTGACAGCCGCCGGCGGATGGCGACAACAACGCACTTACGCGAAAGCCGCACCCACTCGCACCGAACGTCGCCAACGACGACATATCGTTCGTGCCGCGCTGGATCTGTGCAGCGACCTAGCTGTCAGCAAGGGCGACGACAGCCCCCAGGTCGTCGAATCACGCAACGAAATCACCCGCCTCCGCCAAGGAACCGCGGCACAGAGCATCACTCGGTGACCGGGAAGTAGCGGAAGAACCGTTCAGCACCGCAAATCATTCACCCACACCCCAGTCGGCCGGGTTGCTTGCCATCGTCACTTGGCAAGCAACCCGGCCGAGTGACTGGGCTACCAGTTCACTCCGTATCGAAGTTTGGTGTACCGAAGTTTGGTGTGTCGCGGGGTGGGGGATACAGCTCACACTGGTGCACGAAGCAGTGCCGATGGTTCTCCAGCGCAAGTCCAGGATTTGCGCACTGTCGGCCCGCGAGTGCGCCTGGATGCTGAATGACGTTGCCCTGAAGTGTCTTTGAGGACCGCGAAGCATCCTGAAGTTGCCACGTCGAAGAAGGGCCGAAGTATGACGTCGACTTGTGAACGATCGCTCCCCGAAGAACGAGAAAGACCGCCCGGTGTAGAACCGGACGGTCTTGATCGAAGTGCTAGTTCATGCGCCGCGACGCTTGGCCTTCAGCAAATCGAGACGCTCTTTGAGGAGCTCTTCGAGTTCCTCGACCGAGCGACGCTCGAGCAGCATGTCCCAGTGGGTGCGGGGAGGCTTGACCTTCTTGGCTTCGGGAGCAGTCCCCTCCATGAGGGTGCCTTCGAGGCCGTTTCGGCACAACCAGGTGCCGGGGATCTCGGCTTCGTCCGCGAACGGGATGTCGAAGATCTCGCCGTTCTCGCACTTGTACTTGGCCATACGACGGGGCGCGAGGTCATGGTCACGGTCGGTCTCGTAGCTCACAGCTCCGAGTCGGCTACCTCGAAGTACGCGATCTGCCATGGTGGTGTCCTCTCTTCGTTCGTCACCGCTGGTGGGCGCCCTGACTTGGGGAGTAGACGCTCACACTCATCTACAACGCCACGAGCACCCGATTGGTTCCCGTGTGGCGAGAAGACGCAACCTCTCCATCTTACCGGGTACCGTGCGCGTTCATCGAAGGCGTCCGAATCTCGAGTACAGTGTCGATTCATGGCTGAGAGCACACGCGTCGGATCACCGCAGTCTGCGCGTTCGGGAAACCCGTGTGTGTGGTGTGGTCGAGAGGTCGCGGTGACCGGTGTCGGTCGTCGACGCCGGTACTGCAGCCAGTCTTGTCGACAGCGTGCGTACGAGCAGCGCAATGCCGTCAAGGGCACGTCGATCCCGGCTGACGCCGTCATCTTGACCGCAGTCGAAGCGGTCGAACTCGTGGATCGGATGTTCGAGGTCCGATGCGCTGCCGAAGATGTGGCGACAGCAATTGCCGAGGGCGCAGAGAGTTCAGAGCTCACACAGTTGTGTGAAAGGTTGACCGAGCTTGCCCGCGAAGCCGAACGTTTCCGGTAGAGCAGGTGTGGGCAACCGGTTTCTAGCCTTGCGTCGAGCACTGCAACACTGCGGTGCTCCTGACGCCTGACGACGACAAATTTTGATCCTGAGTTCGGACCTTCGGGGAGGTTCGGACTTCGAAGCGACCCTTCGTCGAGGTCGATGACCTTCGGCTGCGCTCTCGCAGGATCGCCACATGGTTTCCACTCGATATCGAGGCGGTGCGATGTTTCTCTTCAATCCCCGAGCCACACTTCCCGGCGCTGATCGTGACAACGCTGATCGTCACAACGCTGTGTGGGGGTGGTCGTGATGGATACCGACAAGAGGATCGACCCGCTCACCGGATCGCGAAGCCTGCCGGCAGGAGCGTTCCCCCTGTCAGCGGTGCAGCGCAGCATGTGGTTTGCGCAGCAACTTCACCCGACGGTCCCGTACTTCATCGCGCAGTACATCGAGTTCCACGGCGATTTGGACATGCAACTGCTCAGTCGCGCCGCGGTGGAGGCTGCCCACGAGTTCGAATCACCGTTTCTACGGTTGATGTACCCGGATGGGGAGCCCTGCCAGATCGTGGACTTCACGATCGACCCGGGCATCGACTACTTCGACTTCCGCGAGCGTGAGAACCCTCGGCAGGCTGCCTCGGAGTGGATGGACAACGATTACGCGACGACGCTCGATCTGACTCGCGATCGTCTCGTCGAGATGACAATTCTTCAAACTGGTGATCGGGATTACCTGTGGTACACCAGGATTCATCACGTCGCTCTCGACGGATACAGCGGTATGACGATCGTCAATCGGATTGCGGCGATCTACACCGCAGCCGTCGAAGGTCGAGAGCCTGCGGTGAACAAGGCGCTCGACGTCACGACGCTGTCCGAGCTCGACCAGAAGTACCGCGAATCGAGCCGATTCGAAGCCGACCGCGAGTACTGGGCCCAGCGTGTGTCGGGCGTCGAACACGGTTCGACGTTGGCCACCCGTGAGGGACCCCCGACTGCACGCAGTGAACTCGTCAGTGCCGCGATGTCGGCGAACAGCCTTGCTGCCTTGGACGAGTGGAATTCACGTTCCGGTGCAACTCCGGCCGCAGTGTTGATTTCGGCACTGGCGTGCTACCTGTCCCGCAGTACCGGCTACGACGACGTGCTGATCAACCTGCCGGTTTCCGCGAGGACGACGGCACCGCTGCAGCGGTCCGGCGGAATGCTGGTCAACGTCGCGCCGCTACACATCCACGTAAACCCGGACGAAAGTGTCGACGATCTGGTCGGGCGCGTGCAACTCGAACTTCTCGGTGCGCTTCGTCATCAGCGATGCAGCCTCGAGGACATCCGGCGTGATGCCGGTCTGACCGTCGGCGACGCGCGTCTGTCCGGCCCGATGATGAATGTGATGCTCTTCCGGCAGGAGATAACCCTCGGGCCACTGACCGGTGAGTATCACATCGTCACGTCGGGTCCGGTCGAGGATCTGCTGGTCAACGTGTACCAGAGCGGCGATCCGGCGCAGACGTTGATCGACTTTCGCGGAAACCCCAATCGCTACGGACACGACGAACTGGCCGAGCACCACCGGGCGTTCACCGAGTTGGTCGCAGAACTGACAGCAGCACCGGCCGGTACGCCGATGAACCGGATTCATCCGGCAAGTGCCGAGGCAGGGGCGCGCAGTGCACAGCGCAGGGAACTCGAGCGGTTCTGGGCGAGATACCTGGGGGACTCCGACGAGGGCTCCACACTGGACCTCGAGACACTGGGCCTCGAGCGAATCGACGCCGAATCGGAGCCCACCGGTACGAATCGGCTGAGCGTCCCACTCGATCCCGCGGTCGCCGAACTTGCGCGCACGGAAGGCGTCTCCCTCTTTGCCGTTGTCCATGCCGCATTTGCTTCGTTGCTGTCGAGATCGACCGAGCGCCGGGACGTGCTGATCGGAACGAGGACCGAGTGGGGAACCTTGCCCCTGCGCTGCGAGGTCGATCCGGCGGCGCCGTTCGACGAGTTCGTGAGTTCTCTTGCTCGAGAACGCGATACGTTGTCGATTCGATCGGCGGCAGGTGTCCCCGCACTGCCCGAGTTGCACGTCCACCTCAACGACGGCTCGCAGGAGACCACGATTGCCGGCCTCGACGTGGCGATCGACGTCCACGCAGATACCGGCGCCCTCGAGGTTGCGTACTCCACGCAGCACTACGCCGAATCCACGGTCCGAGCCTTCCTCTCGCGACTGGTGCGGATCCTTGCAGGCGCAGCAGCAGCCCCGCGAACGCCGGTCGGAGACCTCGATCTCCTCGACGACTTCGAGCGCGAGTCCCTGGTACCGGCGCGGGGAGCGACCGCGTCCTCCCCGTTGACCCTCCCCGATATTCTCCGCCGGGCCTCGGCTGTGAACCCCGATGCCCCAGCGCTCGTTTTCGGTGATCGTGAGGTGAGCTACCGGGATCTCGACGCCGAGTCGAACACACTCGCCCGTGAACTGATCAACAGGGGAGTCGGCCCCGGCACCTATGTCGCCCTTGCGCTGTCGAGGTCTCTCGAATCGGTGACCGCGACGTGGGCGGTGGCCAAGACCGGCGGTGCATTCCTCCCGATCGATCCGCACTACCCCGAGGATCGTATTCGGCACATGCTCACCGATTCGGGAGCTGTAGTCGGAATCAGTGTGGGGGAGCACCACGGCGGGCTCGCCGATTCGGTGGATTGGCTGCTCCTCGACGAACTGGACACCTCGCACCATTCCGATGCACCGGTCGACGACGCCGAGCGGCGTACGCGCCTGAGCTACGACGATCCGGCATACCTCATCTACACGTCCGGCTCCACTGGTGTCCCCAAAGGCGTCGTGGTCAGTCACCGCGGGCTGAGCAGCTTCGCCGACGAAGAACGAGTCAGGTTCGGAGTCGAACCTGGAGACCGCACCCTGCATTTCTCGTCGCCGAGCTTCGACGCTTCGGTCCTCGAACTCCTCCTTGCCTTCGGGGGCGCGGCAACGATGGTGATCGCGCCGCCCACCGTGTACGGCGGCGACGAACTGGCACAGGTGATGCGTATCGGACGGGTCACCCACGCCTTCGTCACCCCGGCCGCGCTGGCAACAGTCGATCCCGCCGGCCTACCGGATCTACGAGTGGTCGTGACCGGCGGCGACGCATGCTCACCCGCGCTGGTGGATCAGTGGTCACACGGACGCTCGATGTTCAACGCGTACGGACCGACCGAAACCACCGTCGTCGCCACTCTGACCGGACCGCTGAGCAGCGATGTTCCCGTCACCATCGGGAAGCCGATGCGCGGAGCCGCAACCGTCCTCCTGGACTCGCGGCTTCAACCGGTGCCGATCGGTGTCGCCGGCGAGCTCTATGTGAGCGGTGTCGGTTTGGCGCGCGGGTACCACGCGCGTGCCACGATTACGGCCGAACGATTTGTTGCCGACCCCAACGGTGTTGCGGGAGAGCGCATGTACCGCACGGGTGACCTCGCGCGGTGGAACGGCGAGGGTGAGCTGGAGTACCTCGGCCGGAGCGACTTCCAGATCAAGATCCGCGGTTTCCGCGTCGAGCTCGGCGAGATCGACGACGTGCTGCGCCGCCACCCGAGCGTCGCACAGGCAGTCACCGCCGGAGTTGCGGGCCCGAGTGGGGAAACACTGTTGGCGGCGTACGTCACGGCGGCTGCGGGCACACACATCGACAACTCCGAGCTGGTCGCCCACGCGAGATCTTCGTTGGCAGCCCACATGGTTCCGGCGCGGATCGTCGTCCTCGACTCCATTCCGTTGACTCCGGCAGGAAAGATCGACAGGAAAGCGTTACCGGACATCGATTCTGTGGGCGGGTCGGCTGAATACCGTGCCCCTGAGACCTCGACCGAGAAGCGAATTTCGGCGGTGTTCTGCGATCTGCTCGGTATCACCCGGGCGGGAGCAGACGACAGTTTCTTCGACCTCGGCGGTGACTCGTTGATCGCGACCCGCGTCGTGTCGCGAGTCAACGGAGCTCTCGGAACGACGCTGAGCGTTCTCGACCTCTTCGAGGCGCCGACCGTCTCCGCTCTGGCAGCACGTGCCGACCTCGCGGACTCGCGGAACACACGTGCCCCGGCACTGACGCGTATCGATCGCCCTGACCGGATACCGGTATCTCTGGCGCAGCAACGAATGTGGCTGACCAATCAACTCGATCCGAGTTCGCCGGCGTACAACATTCCGATCGCGGTTTCGATGACCGGCGATCTCGACGTCGATGCACTGTTCACCGCGCTGCGGGACGTGATCGTTCGACACGAGATCTTGCGGACCGTTTTCCCCGAGAGTGCGCGTGGCCCCGTCCAGCACGTTCTCGGTGTGGACGAGATGTTCGATCATCTCGAGGTGGAAACGGTGCCTGCCGCAGCGACCTCGGCGCGGGCGAGTGAGCTCGCGCGAGAGGGATTCGACGTCAGCGAATCGGTGCCGATCCGCGCGACTCTGCTCGAGGTGAACGAACGCGAGCACACCTTGGTCCTCGTCGTGCACCACATTGCAGCAGACGGCCTGTCGATGGCGCCGCTGGCTCGTGACGTGATGGTGGCGTACGCCTCGCGGGCGAGCGGACGCGTGCCGGCGTGGCTGCCACTCGAAGTGCAGTACGGCGATTTCAGCGAGTGGCAACGCGGAGCGCTCGGTGAAGCGTCCGACCCGGATTCGATTCTTGCCGAGCAGTTGCGGTTCTGGTCGCACACGCTCACCGAACGCGGTGAGCTCGCGGAACTGCCGATGGATCACCCGCGGCCTGCGGGTGTCTCGCTGCGCGGTGACGATCTCGATTTCCGGATCGACTCCGCGACGTACCGCCGGGTCGGCGAGATCGCGGCGCGCAGCGACGTCAGCGTGTTCATGGTGATCCACGCCGCGCTGGCCGTCCTGCTCAGCCGAGAATCCGGAGCGAACGACATCACGATCGGCACTCCGGTGGCCGGGCGGAGCGAGCGCGCTCTCGACGACGTCGTCGGAATGTTCGTCAACACGGTGGTGCTGAGGACGGTTCTCGAGGGGGGACTCACCTTCGGTGAAGTTCTCACCCGCGTCCGCGACGTCGACGTGGCGGCCTTGCAGCACACCGAAGTGCCGTACGACGTACTCGTCGAATCCCTCGCAGACAACCAGGCGCCGCTGTTCCAGGTGATGCTGGTGATGCAGGGCGCCGCTCCCACCGAGGTCACTTTGCCCGAGCTCGAGGTCACGGTCGACGAACTGTCGACGGGCGCGGCAAAGTTCGACCTTCAGGTCATTCTCACCGACCGCGGCGACCATCTCGACGGCCAGTTGAACTACGCCAGCCAGCTTTTCGACTCGGACACCATGTCCGGCCTCGCTGATCGCTTCACGATGCTCCTCGACGCGGTAGCTGCCTACCCGGAATCCGTCGTCGGCGACGTCGATCTCACAGCTCCGGGCGAGGCGGAACTGGTCCTCGAGCGTTGGAATGCCACCGAACACGCCGTACCGATCACCACCCTCTCGGACCTGGTGGCGGAGCAGGCAGCCCGGACACCCGAGGGGGCCGCGCTGGTCTACGGCGAGCGGACACTGACCTATGCGGAGTTCGACGCGAGGGTCGGTGAACTTGCCAGAACCCTCATCGCCCGCGGGGTCGGCCCGGACATGCGCGTCGCGGTGTCGATTCGACGGTCACCGGAACTACTCGTCGCGGTCCACGCCGTGATCCGTGCCGGTGCGGCATACGTCCCGGTGGATCCCGATCATCCCGCCGAGCGCATCGCGTACGTCTTCGACATCGCGGAACCGATCTGCGTGCTGAGCCGGCCCCAGGACCACGGCGCTCTTCCCGCGCGAGTCCCGATCGTGGACGTCGATCTCGATCGTCAGGTGTCCACGACGGCGCCGATCACCGACGCTGATCGGCTCGGACCCCTCCGCCCGGACAATGCTGCTTACGTGATCTTCACGTCCGGATCGACGGGTCGACCGAAAGGTGTTGCAGTATCACACCGTTCGATCGTCAATCGCCTGCTGTGGATGCAGGACACGTACCCCCTTCACGCGTCGGACGTGGTGCTGCACAAGACCCCGGTGACCTTCGACGTCTCGGTGTGGGAACTGTTCTGGCCCCTGCAGACCGGCGCGCAGTTGGTGATCGCGGAACCGGACGGGCACCGTGATCCCGGGTACCTGTCGGCGTTGATTGCCGACAGAGGCGTCACGACGGCGCACTTCGTTCCGTCGATGCTCGCGGAATTCGTCGCTGCCGCGACTGCCGGGCAGTGTGCAAGCCTGCGTCAGGTGTTCTGCAGCGGTGAAGCCCTCGCGCCTACCACTGCGGAGGCGTTCACCCGTCTGAGTTCTGCGGGACTGTTCAACCTGTACGGACCCACGGAGGCTGCCGTCGACGTCAGCGCCGCCGAATTCACCCCCGACATGACCGTCACCGTTCCCATCGGTGCGCCCGTGTGGAACACCCAGCTCTATGTCCTCGACGGGCGGCTGCATCCGGTTCCGGTCGGCGTTCACGGCGAGCTGTACCTGGCGGGAGTGCAACTGGCGCGTGGATACCTCGGGCGCAGCGATCTCACCGCCGACAGGTTCGTGGCCGATCCGTACGGCCCTTCGGGCACCCGGATGTACCGAACCGGTGATGTCGTCCGGTGGCGCGCCGACGGGTTGCTCGACTATGTCGGTCGACGCGATTTCCAGGTCAAGATCCGCGGCCAGCGCATCGAACTCGCCGAGGTCGAAGCAGCGTTGCTCAGGCTGCCCGGTGTCGCGCAAGCTGCTGCTCTCGTCCATCACGACGACGTGGTCGGTGACAGTTTGGTCGGCTACGTCATCGCCGAGACCGGCACTTCGATCGACACGGACGGCCTACGCACCGAGTTGAGAGGTCTCCTTCCGGCCTACATGGTTCCCGCTGTGGTCATCGCCCTCGACGTGTTCCCTCTCGGTTCGACCGGCAAGCTTGATCGGAAGGCTCTGCCCGCGCCCAGCTTCGACAGCTCGCAGACGTATCTGGCGCCGCGAACACCGCTCGAAGCGCAGTTGGCGGCGATCTTCGAGGAGCTTCTGGAATCCGGGGCAGTCGGTGTTCACGACAACTTCTTCGAGATCGGCGGAAACAGCCTCGTCGCTGCACGCGCTGTGGCGCGCGTGAACGATTCGCTGTCGTTGAACTTGTCGATCAGAGAGTTGTTCGACGCGCCGACCGTTGCGCAGTTGGCTGTCGAGTGCGCAACGGCACGAGGGGGACCGGCAGTCCTTCCGCTCGAGGCATTGCCGCGGCCACAGACGATCCCGCTGTCGCTGGCACAAAAGCGCATGTGGTTCGTCAATCAATTCGACGTCACGTCCGCGGCGTACAACGTCGCCATAGCGATCAGGCTGAGAGGCCGGTTGGACGTTGCCGTGTTGGAGGGCGCGATCACCGACGTGCTTACTCGCCACGAATCGCTGCGCACGCTGTTTCCCATGATCGAGGGAGTGCCGGCGCAGGTGATCGTAGAACCCGGTGAAGCGTTGGGCGCGCTGCCGGTTGTCGCCGCAAACGCCGAAGCGGTACTCGGGGAGATCGAACGTCTCACCTCGAGGGGCTTCGACGTCACGCAGGCTCCACCGATCAGGGCGGAACTGATCGAGGTCGACGAAGAAGATCACGTCCTGACCGTGGTCGTCCATCACATCTGCGCCGACGGATTCTCGATGGCACCGTTGGCGTTCGACGTGATGAGCGCGTACTCGGCAAGGCATCGAGGTGAGGCGCCCGACTGGTCTCCTCTTCCGGTCCAGTACGCGGACTTCGCCATCTGGCAGGAAAGGGCTCTCGGTCGGATCGACGAAGCGGACAGCACTCTTGCCGGTCAGCTCGAGTACTGGACACGTCAACTGGCGAGTGTTCCCGAACTTCTTGCGCTCCCCGCAGATCGACCGCGTCCGCGTGTGCAGGATCTCTCGGGCGGCGTCGTTCGATTCGACATCGATGCCGGCATCCACCGTCGTCTGAGCGAAACCGCGATCGAACACCGAAGCAGTATGTTCATGGCGGTACACGCCGCATACGCAGTGCTCGTGGCGAGATTGTCCGGCATGGAAGACATCACGATCGGCTCACCGATCGCCGGGCGCGGAAATGCCCTGCTGGATCCGATGGTCGGTATGTTCGTCGGCACGTTGGTCCTGCGCGCCGACGTCGACCCCGCCGCCTCGTTCACCGATCTGTTGGCCAGAGTTCGCAGCACCGACCTCGACGCCTTCGCTCACGCAGACGTCCCCTTCGAGCGCGTCGTCGATGCGCTGGCTCCGGAGCGGTCGACGTCGCATTCACCGTTGTTCCAGGTGATGCTGGAGTTCAAGAACACCACTCGGCCAGCAGTTAGTCTGACGGATTTGGACGTCGAGGTCCTCGAACTCGAATCCGCCGTCTCGAATTTCGATCTGCAACTCACGCTTGCCGAGACCTTCGACGACGACGGCCGGCCGGCCGGAATCGAGGCCGGGTTCACCTACGCCAGCGCCCTGTTCGACGAGTCGACCGTCGAAGGTTTCGCTCGATACCTGGTTCGGATTCTCGGTGCTGTCACCGAATCACCGCACACGCCGGTCGGCGACATCGATCTCGTGAGTGATCTCGACACGATTCGCGCCGTCGCACCGGAACTTCCCGAGCAGGTTCACTTCTCGACGTTGCTCGAGCGCAAGTACGTCGACGAACCGCAGAGGACTGCACTGATTTTCGGCGACCGCCATCTGACCTACTCCGATCTGGACCACCGCGCCAACCGGCTTGCACGACTGTTGATCAGCCGCGGGGTCGGTCCGGAATCCGTTGTCGCCCTGGCATTACCACGCTCACTGGAATCCGTGGTCGCGATCTGGGCGGTTGCCCGGTCCGGCGCTGCATTCGTACCCGTCGACCCGGCGTATCCCGTCGACCGCGTGCACCACATGATCAACGACTCGGGAGCGGGCGTCGTTCTCACCACCGCCGAGCATGTGGGTGTCGTCCCCGACGAGGCAGACGCCGTTCTGCTCGATCAGGCAAAGACACTCGCAACCCTCGAACAGATCGGTGATCAGCGGATAGGTGCCTCGGAGCTGCTGGCTGCGGTGTCCCTGGACAACCCGGCCTATGTCATCTACACCTCCGGTTCCACCGGCGTCCCCAAAGGCGTCATGGTCACTCACCGTGGGCTTTCGGCACTCGCCGAGCAGGAACGCAGTCGCTTCCGCGTCGAGTCGACCTCGCGCACGCTGCATTTCAGCTCACCGAGCTTCGACGCCTCGATTCTCGAACTCCTGATGGCTGTTGGTGCCGGGGCCACGATGGTCATCGCCTCACCGAGCATCATCGGCGGAACCGAACTGACGAGTCTGATCGCCGACCAGCACGTCACGCACGCCTTCATCACACCAGCCGCTCTGGCCACGGTCGATCCGAGCGGACTGAACGAGCTGGTGTGCATCGGAACCGGCGGCGACGTCTGCCCACCCGACCTCGTCGCCGCCTGGGTCAGCGATCACCGGATCATGATCAATGCCTACGGACCAACCGAATCGACGGTCGTCGCCAGCATCACCGAGCCGATGTCCCCGACCGATCGAGTGACGATCGGTCGCCCGTCGACAGGCATCAGCGCGTGGGTCCTCGACAATCGCCTGCACCGCGTCCCGGTCGGAGTGACGGGAGAGCTGTACGTCAGCGGCGACGGACTCGCCCGCGGTTACCGAAACCGCGCCGGCACGACCGCCGAACGATTCGTGCCCAATCCCGCGGGCAGTGCGGGCACACGGATGTACCGAACCGGTGACCTCGCCAGGTGGAACAAGAACGGCGAACTCGAGTACCAGGGTCGAGGCGATTTCCAGGTCAAGATTCGCGGATTCCGCATCGAACTCGGCGAGATCGAGGCAGTTCTGGCTCGCTATCCCGGCGTTGCACATTCCGTGGTGACCACGCTCGAACGTGACGGAGGCGCCGCACGGATCGTCGGATACGTCGTGCCTGCCAACGACGCTCAGACTGTGGATCCCGAGGCCGTCATCGCGTTCGCGGGCTCGGCTCTGGCCCCGTACATGGTTCCTGCGGTCGTGGTCGTTCTCGACGAACTGCCGATGACTGCCAACGGAAAGCTCGACCGCCGAGCCCTGCCGGTTCCCGACTTGCGAGCAACCCAGGCACGCTCGCGGGCCGCCGAATCCGATACCGAACGCACGCTGGCCGCCTTGTTCGTCGATGTCCTCGGTGTCGAATCGGTGGGCGTCGACGACTCGTTCTTCTCGATGGGCGGCGATTCGATCATGTCGATTCAGCTCGTCGCCCGTGCCCGCGATGCCGGGCTCGTCTTCACCCCGCGTGACGTCTTCGAGGTGAAATCGGTCGCCGGTCTTGCGGTTTTGCTGGCATCGACCAAGGACGACGAACCCGAGGTGCTCGAGGAACTTCCCGGAGACGGCGTGGGCCACGTGCCGTTGATGCCGGTGGCTCAGTGGTGGCTCGACCGGCTCGGCTCCGATCTCCGAGGTCTCGATTCGTTCTCCCAAGCGACTCTTCTCAACGCGCCGCACGGGCTTCACAGTGTGGAGCAGTTGACCGCGGCTCTTCAAGTTGTTCTCGATCGTCACGACATCCTTCGCGCACGCCTCGAGCTCGACGGCGAGCGCAGGCTTGTTGTCGGCGAGCCGGGATCTGTTGCAGCCGAGAATATTTGCCGGGTGATCGAGGTAGAGGCCGAGCCGGGCACCGCGGTGTTCGACGCGGCGATCGTCGACGCACTGGGCGGTGCGCGTCGAGAACTCGACCCCGGCCGGGGCGTGATGGTGCGGGTCGTCTGGTTGTCCGGCGTGCGCAACACCGGCCGGCTGCTCCTGGTGATCCACCACCTCGCCGTCGACGGTGTCTCCTGGCGCGTCCTCGTGCCGGAACTTGCGTCGGCTTTCCACCGCATCGATGCAGGCGAGGAACCGGAGCCGTCGTACTCGGGCACGTCGGTTCGTCGTTGGTCGCATGCGCTCCGCGACATCGCGCCCGATCGAAGAGTCGAATTGCCCCGGTGGCGTTCGATACTCGAAGGTGCCGACCCGCTGATCGGAACCCGGCCGCTGGACCCGCGGCTCGACACGTTCGATTCGGTCGGCCGAGTTGTCGCCGACGTACCCGTCGAACTGTCCGACACAGTCCTGACCACGCTTCCGGCGCTTTTCGGTGGATCAGTCAACGACGGTCTCGTTGCTGCTCTCGCACTGGCACTGACGCAGTGGAGGCAGGCACAGGGCATACGAACCGACAACGTGCTCATCTCGATGGAGGGCCACGGACGCGAAGCTCACGTGGTGCCCGGTGCGGACGTCCTGCACACGGTCGGCTGGTTCACCAGCGTCTTCCCGATGCGGATCGACCTCGCCGGCATCGACATCGCGGAAGTGATGAGCAGCGCCCCAGAGGCAGCGGTGGTGCTCAAGCGTGTCAAGGAAGAACTCTTGGGTGTTCCGGACAGCGGCATCGGCTACGGAGTTCTGCGTTACCTCGACGAGGTGGGTCGAGCGGAACTCGAAGACCTCCGCCAACCGCAGATCTCGTTCAACTATCTGGGCCGTTTCTCCGGCACCGAAGCAGGAGAGTCACTGGGGGACTGGGCACTGGCCCGGGACGTCGATCTGGAAGCGGCAGCGCGGTCCGAGATGCCAGTGGGTTCGGTCCTGGACGTCAACGTCGTCACCACCGAGATCTCGGGCGCACCGCACATCGGTGCCACTATCGCCTATCCCACCGGCGTGCTGGCAGAGCGCGATGCTCGCGCCATCGCCGACCTCTGGGTGCAGGCGTTGCGCGCGCTGGCCACCTATGCCGAACACAGCGAACGCGGGGGACTCACCCCGTCGGACATCGACCTGATCGACCTCGACCAGGATTCCATCGACCACCTCGAGCGCGAGTTCCCGACACTGACCGACGTCTGGTCCCTCTCACCACTGCAATCCGGACTGCTCTTCCACGCCCGCTACGCCGAACACACTGTGGACGCGTACACCGTCCAACTCGCACTCGAACTCGACGGCGTCGACGCGTCCCGGTTGCACCGCGCCGCACAGGCACTGCTCGACAGACACGAGAACCTACGCGCGGCGTTCACGACCGACACCGGTGGACGATCGGTGCAGGTGATCAACGCAGACGTTGACGTGCCGTGGACCGAGATCGACATCTCTCCGTTGGCCCCCACCGAACAAGCGACCGAGATACGCGAGCTTCTCCATGCGGATCGGGTCCGCGGCTTCGACATGGCCACTCCGCCCCTGCTGCGGTTCCTGCTTCTGCGAACCGGTGACGACGCGTATCGGTTGATCCTGACCAACCACCACATCCTCCTCGACGGATGGTCGATGCCGCTGCTGGTCCGCGACCTACTGACGCTCTACGCGACAGACAGTGATCACAGTGCCATCCCACGCGTACACCCCTACCGGGACTATCTGAGCTGGATCAGCACTCGCGACGACAGCGTGTCGATCGAAGCCTGGGGCGAAGCACTCCGCGGACTCGACGACCCGACGCTGCTCACCGGAACTCACGCCGTCGACGAGGACGGCGCTACCTCACGCTCGACGACCACAGCGCTCGGAGAACGTGAGACGGAACTTCTGCGTGGATTCGTCCGCTCCCGTGGCCTGACGACAGCCTCCTTGATCCAGGTGGCCTGGGGAATCGTGCTCGCCGAACTCCTCGGCCGCGACGACGTCGTCTTCGGTGGAACCGTCTCCGGCCGACCACCCCAGGTGTCCGGCGTCGAGTCGATGGTGGGTTTGTTCATCAACACCGTCCCCGTCCGAGTTCGCCTCGATCCAAGAGAGTCCCTGGCGGCGCTGTGCGTTCGCGTCCAAGCGGAACAGGCGCGGTTGTCCGATCACCATCATGTCGGGCTTTCGCACATCACTTCGGCTGTGGGGTCCGCTGCATCGTTCGACACGCTGACTGTGTTCGAGTCGTATCCCGTCGACCGCGGTGGACTCTCCTCCGGCACCGACATAGCCGGAATGCACGTTCTCGACGTCCACGACGCCGAGGATGCCGCGCACTATCCACTCGCGATCGTTGCCTCTGCGGCAGACGGGCGACTGCGGCTCAAATTCGAGTATTTCCCGGGAGTCCTGGGCGATCACGACATCGACGCGATCGCCGACCGGCTGCTCCGCACCCTCGAGCTGATCACCGCGCAACCGGATCTCCCGCTGGCGAAACTGCGCCTGATGCCGGATTCGCAAGTGCAGCAATTGGTTCCCGCGCGCGGCCGGCAGGGCCGCTCGGTCAGGACACTCGATCGCATCTTTTCGGACACTGCGAGCAGATTCCCCGAACGGGTCGCACTGTCCTGTGGTGACAGAAAGATGACCTATCGAGAGCTGGACGAGGCGTCGAACCAGTGGGCGCGCGTGCTCATCTCGGAAGGCGCCGGCCCGGACTCACGGGTGGCGATCTGTGTGGAACGCTCCTTCGAATCCGTCGCAGCGGTCTGGGCGATCACCAAGACCGGCGCCGCCTTCGTGCCGATCGATCCTCGCTACCCGAGTGACCGGATCTCGTTCATGCTCGAGGACTCGGCATCCTCGCTCGGATTGACCACGGCTGCCCACAGACCCGGCGACGGCGGTGTGACGAAGTGGCTCGAACTCGACGACCCGACGAGCATCGCTCGGCTCTCCGGAGTATCCGCGGCGCCGCTACGCGAGGACGAGCGTCGAGGAACCCCGCGGTTGGAGAACACTGCCTACCTCATCTACACCTCGGGCTCGACCGGCCGACCCAAGGGCGTCGTCGTCACGCACACCGGTCTCGAGAACTTCGCCGACGAACAGCGTCATCGCTACGGTCTCACCGAGAATTCACGCGCACTGCATTTCGCCTCTCCGAGCTTCGACGCCTCCGTTCTCGAGTACCTGCTCGCCTTCGCCGTCGGCGGCGAACTGGTCGTAGCTCCCACCACCGTCTACGGAGGAACCGAACTGGCCGACGTTCTCGGCGAGGGACATGTCACCCACGCGTTCATCACGCCTGCAGCGCTGACGTCGGTGGATCCCGAGGGAATCGACGAACTGACCACCATCACGGTGGGCGGCGAGGCGCCCTCGGCGGACCTGGTGCGCACCTGGGCGCCGGGAAGATCGTTCGTCAACGTCTACGGACCCACCGAAACCACCATCTCCTGCAACCTCAGCGACCCCATCCCGGCCGGCGAGAAGGTCTATCTCGGACCGCCGAACCGCGGATTCAGCGAGGTCGTCCTCGATCGCAGACTTCAACCGGTGTCCGTCGGAGTTCCCGGCGAACTGTATGTCGCCGGAGTCGGACTCGCGCGCGGCTATCACGGGCGCTCACCACTGACAAGCGAACGATTTGTCGCCAACCCGTACGGCGAGCCGGGGGAGCGGATGTACCGCACGGGCGACGTGGTGCGCTGGCGCAGCGACCGCACCATCGAGTACCTCGGACGCAGCGACTTCCAGGTCAAGATCCGCGGCTTCCGTATCGAACTCGGCGAGGTCGACACGGCGTTGGGTCAGCTGCCCGGCGTGGAGTACGCGGTCACGTTGGCGGTGCGCGGACCCTCCGACGAGCAGGCCTTGGCGGCATATGTCGTCTGCGACGACGAACGCCGGGTGAGCGCCGAGGACATCCGGGCGGCGGCACGGGATCTACTGCCGGCACACATGGTGCCCGCAAGCGTCGTCGTGCTCGACGAACTACCGCTGACCGGCGTCGGCAAGGTCGATCGGGCTGCTCTTCCGGCGCCTCGTTTCGACACCGATGCCGAGACACTCACTGCACCGGCCACCGAGTTGGAACGGCTGGTGGTGGGCGTTTTCGAGGACGTGCTCGGAGTGTCTCCGATCGGTATCGACACTCACTTCTTCGACGTCGGCGGAAACTCACTGACCGCGACCCGCGTCATCGCCCGCGTCAACGCACTTCTCGGCACCGACATCGGCGTTCGAGGACTGTTCGAGTCTCCGACAGTTCGGCAGCTCTCGCGTCTGGCGGAGAGCGTCGGCCGCGGAGAGAACCCCAGACCACCGTTGACTCGGCGATCCCGCCCGGACCCACTGCCCGTGTCACTGGCACAGAAGCGGATGTGGTTCCTCAACCAGTTCGACGTGACGTCTCCCGCCTACAACGTTCCCCTGGCAGTGCGCCTCGACGGCGATCTGGACTTCGCCGCATTGCAGGCCGCGGTAGCGGACGTACTGGGGCGCCACGAGAGCTTGCGGACGAAGTTCCCCTCGATCGACGGACAGCCGGTTCAGCAGGTGATGTCCAGCGACGAGGTCATGCCGATCCTGGAACCGGAAATCGTCACTGCTGCCAGAGTGTCCGATCGAATCCTCGAGCTGGCCTCGGCAGGCTTCGACGCCTCGGCCGAAGTTCCGATTCGCTGCGCGGTCCTGCGCGTCGACGGGGACGAGCGCAGGCACGTACTCGTGATCGTCGTCCACCACATCGTCGCCGACGGGTTCTCGATGAACCCCCTGGCAGCGGACGTGGCAGCGGCCTATGCGGCCCGCAGTGCCGGCAGTGCGCCGAACTGGTCGGAACTGGCCGTGCAGTACGGCGACTTCGCTGTGTGGCAGCACGAAGTGCTCGGCTCCGAGGAAGATCCGGACTCGGCTCTGACCCGTCAGCTCGATTACTGGAAGGACCGACTCGCGGGACTGGGCGAGCCGATCGCGTTGCCGACGTCGTTCCCACGTCCGGCAAAGCCGTCCATGGTCGGCTCGGTCCACCGGTTCGCGGTATCGCCGCAGACCCATCGGGCGCTGACCGACCTGGCACGTGAGCACGGCACCACCATGTTCATGCTCATGCACGCAGCACTGGCGGTACTTGCGGCGCGCCTGGCCGGTACCGAGGACATCGCCATCGGAACACCCGTCGCCGGCCGCGGCGAGGCCGAACTCGATCACCTGGTCGGTATGTTCGTCAACACTCTCGTGCTGCGAACACAGATCACGCCCGACGCGTCGTTCGAGGACGTCCTCGCCCAGGTTCGCGAAGGCGACCTCGGCGCGTTCCAGCACACCGATTTGCCCTTCGAAAGGTTGGTCGACGCACTCGACCCGGAACGCTCGACTTCGCACACTCCGTTGTTCCAGATCCTCATCGAGTTCCGCAACAATGCACTCCCACAACTCGAATTGCCGGGGCTGTCGGTCTCGGGAGTCGAGTTCGACCTACCCGTCGCCAAGTTCGATCTGCAACTCTCGGTCACCGAGCGTTACGACGCGGATGGCGGAACGGATGGAATCGACGCCGAATTCATCTACGCCACAGACCTGTTCGACGGTGACTTGATCGATTCGTTCTCACGCAGACTGCTCACCATCCTCGAGGCGGTCTCCCGAGAGCCGTCGACTCCTACCGGTGACATCGACGTCGTGGGCGCCGACGAGCGTCGACAGATGCTGACCGAGTGGCACACTCACGCCGAACCGGCTCCAGCGGACAACATCGCGGACCGATTCTTCGAGGCTGTTGCAGCACATCCGTCGTCGACCGCGGTCAACGACAGCGACGGCGCCATGACGTACGCCGAACTGGACGGGCGCGCTAACCGCCTGGCGCGGCTCCTGATCGGCCGCGGTATCGGTCCGGAATCCGTGGTGGCTGTTGCGATGCCCAGAACCACCGATCTCGTGCTCGCCCTCGTCGCCGTCATCAAAACCGGAGCGGCATACCTGCCGGTCGACATCACCTACCCGGCCGAGCGCATGCGGTTCCTCTTCGACGACGCGCGGCCGGTATGCCTGGTCACGACCGGAGACTTCCGAAGTGACCTACCTTCGGAGATCATCGAATCCGGCATAGACGTCGTCGAACTCGGATCGCCGGAGATCGCGGTACGCCTCGATCACTCCGCGCCCCGTCGCATCACCGACGCGGACCGGACGACACCACTTCTGCCCGACGCGATCGCGTACATCATCTACACCTCCGGATCCACAGGGCGCCCCAAAGGTGTCCAGGTCAGCCACCGCAACGTCCTGACTCTGATGGACAACACCGCCCCGACGTTCGGGTTCGACGACACGGACGTGTGGACCATGTTCCACTCGTACGCATTCGACTTCTCCGTCTGGGAGCTGTGGGGGCCGCTGCTACACGGGGGCCGGCTGGTCGTCGTCGACTACTACACGACCAGATCACCGGACATGTTCCACGAACTGCTCCGCAGGGAGCGAGTGACGGTGCTGAACCAAACACCCACCGCCTTCTACCAACTCGCCGAAGCCGACCGTGCGTACTCACCGAACGGCACGGATCCCGACCTTGCACTGCGCTACGTCGTCTTCGGTGGCGAAGCGCTCGACCTCGGGCAGTTACGCAAGTGGTACGACAGGCGGGCCGACACGGCTCCGACGTTGGTCAACATGTACGGGATCACCGAGACGACAGTGCACGTCAGTCGAATCGCACTCGACCGCAACGACAGCGAGCACGCGTCGGCGAGCATCATCGGGCGAGCAGTACCGGGATTGTCCGTCTACGTACTCGATCGGCGACTGAACTTGGTACCACCAGGTGTCGTCGGCGAAATGTACGTCGCCGGTGATCAGGTGACTCGGGGATACCTCGGGAAACCCGCATTGACTTCGGTGCGGTTCCTTCCCGATCCATTCGGTAGTTCGGGGGATCGAATGTATCGGAGCGGGGACCTGGCGAGGTGGAACGACGCGGGGCAGTTGGAGTACGTGGGCCGCAGTGATTTCCAGGTGAAGGTGCGTGGTTTCCGCATCGAACTCGGAGAGATCGAAGCCGCAATGCTCCGCTGCCCCGGCGTCGCTGCCTCGGTAGCACTTGTTCGGACAGAGGGAGCGTCACCGCGGATCGTCGGGTACGTGGTCGCCGAAACAGGCAGTACCGTCGATTCAGCGACGGTGACCGACTTCGTCGCCGCCGAACTCGCGGAGTACATGGTGCCCACCGCGATCGTCGTCCTCGAATCGCTTCCACTGACGGTCAACGGAAAGCTCGACCGACGCAGCCTCCCGGCTCCGGACTTCACCGTCACGGGACCAACCGAGGCGACGCGGGCGCCGGCCACCGCTACCGAAGCGGTCCTCGCGGACCTCTTCGCGGAGGTGCTGGGTCGGGGCAGTATCGGAGTGGACGATTCCTTCTTCGGTCTCGGCGGCGATTCGATCATGTCGATCCAACTCGTCTCACGGGCGAAGTCCGCAGGCCTCGTCTTCACTCCGCGGGACGTCTTCGAAGCGAAGACCGTGGCCGGCCTCACCAAAGTGCTCCTCATCGAATCATCGGAAACGGCACCGGTTCTCACGGAGCTACCCGGCGGGGGAGCCGGCCCGCTACCGCTCACGCCGATCATGGAGTGGCTCGTCGAACGCAGTCGCGGTGACCTGAGCACGATCCGCAGTTACAGCCAGAGCGCGCTGATCGCACTGCCCGCGGATGTCTCCGGCCCCGCGCTGGAACGAGCATTGCAAACGATCCTCGATCGTCACGACGTGCTGCGGGCGCGCCTGGACGCCGCGACTCACCAACTCGAGATCCGCGAGCCAGGGAGCATCACCGCCCCCGACATCCTGCGCCGAACCCCCATCGTGTCCACCAGCGGCGAAGAATTCGTCGCCGCTGCGGAAACCGCGATGCAGGACGCATCCAGCCGCCTCGATCCCGAACACGGGAAGATGATCAGCGCAGTCTGGTTGGATCCCGTCAGCTCGAACGGCAACCGGGCCGAAGCCGGACGGTTGCTCCTGGTCCTTCATCACCTCGCGGTCGACGGTGTGTCCTGGCGCATGCTCGTCCCGGGCCTGGTCACTGCTTATGCCTCGGCGTTCGACGGAGAAACACCGATACTTCCGCCGGGCGGAACGTCGATACGTCGCTGGGCGACAGCGCTCGCCGAGACCGCTGCGCAGCGACGCGACGAGATCGACCTGTGGTCGAGAATGCGGACCGACGAGCCATTGCTCGGGGCACGCGGGCTCGACCCAGCCGTCGATGTCGGAGCCACCGTCGACCGCGTCAGCGTCGACGTTCCGACCTCCGTGACCGAGAACGTCATCTCGACGGTGCCTCAGCATTTCGGAGGCTCGGTGAACGACGGGCTGCTCGCTGCTCTCGCGATTGCCGTCACCGCCTGGCGTCGATCGCGCGGACAGCGCAGCGGGGACGTGCTCGTCAACCTCGAAGGGCACGGCCGCGAGGAGAACGCCGTACCGGGCGCCGACCTCTCGCGCACGGTCGGCTGGTTCACCACCTTGTTCCCCGTCCGGATCGATCTCACCGGACTCGATGTCGTCGATGCACTGGCCGGGGGATCAACCGCCGCCTCCGCCGTGAAACTCGTCAAGGAAACGCTGCTCGGCCTGCCCGACAACGGAATCGGGTTCGGCATCCTGAAGTACCTCGATCGAAACGAGGAACTTCGTGAGCTGCCCACGCCGCAGATCTCGTTCAACTACCTCGGACGATTTGCCGGCTCGGATCCCGAGCACGGCGAAGTGCCGTGGCTGCCGATCTCGGAAGTGACCCTCGACGAAGCGCACAGCGGCGAATTGGCCGCCGCGTCGGTGCTCGACATCAACGCCGTCACGACCGATACCGCACACGGTCCGATTCTGCGCGCCACGTGGTCCTTCCCCCGCGGCATTCTCAGCGAGGCCGAAGTCACCGAACTGGCGGAGCTCTGGACCCGAGCACTGGGCGCACTGAGTGAATACGTGGAGGAACACTCCGAGCGCGAGCTCACGCCCACCGATCTCGATCTCGTCACCGCGGATCAACAGAGCATCGAACAGCTCGAGCGCAGATTCCCCGACCTGACCGACATCTGGTCACTGTCACCTCTGCAATCGGGCATGCTCTTCCACGCCCAGTTCGACGAAACCGAAATCGACCCGTACATGGTGCAACTGACCCTCGAGCTCGGGGGTCGGGTGGAGGCGCCGCGCCTGCGCCGCGCCGCGCAGGCCTTGGTTGATCGTCATCCGAGCCTGCGCGCGGGATTTGTCTCCGCACCGGGAGGGCGGGCACTGCAGGTGATCCGTTCCGGTGTCGACATCGGCTGGGCCGAGATCGACCTGTCCGGAGCCGAAGACAGTGAAGTCGCGTTCGGTCAGCTGCTCGAACGCGATCGCGCTCATCGTTTCGACATGGAAACAGCCCCGTTGATCCGCTTCATGCTCGTGCGAATCGGACCGGACACAGCACGCCTCGTCGTGACGAACCACCACATCCTGCTCGACGGCTGGTCCACCCCGCTGTTGCTTCGAGACCTGCTCACTCTCTACGCAACCGACGGTGACCCCGAGATTCTGCCCCGAGTTCAGTCGTATCGCGACTATCTCTCCTGGATCTCGAAGCAAGAACCCGAGACTTCGCTACGGGCGTGGCAAGAAGCGCTACGGGGCGTCGACACGTCCACCCACCTCTCGAGGGCAGACACCGCCGCCGAAACCGTGGCAAGTGAAATCCACTCGTACTCGCTTCCGACCGAACGAGCCGAGACTCTTCGGGCGTTCGCGCGAAGCCGCGGTCTGACCATGGCGACCCTGGTACAGGTGGCATGGGGAATCGTGCTCGCCGAACTTCTCGGACGCGACGACGTCGTCTTCGGCGGAACGGTCTCAGGACGCCCACCACAGGTGCCCGGCGTGGAATCGATAGTCGGCCTGTTCATCAACACGGTGCCTGTCCGAGTCCGCCTCGACGCCCGAGAAACCCTCGCCGAACTGGCCATTCGCATCCAATCCGAGCAAGCGTCATTGCTCGACCACCACCACATCGGACTGTCGGACATCGCCGGAGCAGTCGGCGCCGCCGGCTCCTTCGACACCCTGACGGTATTCGAGTCGTATCCCGTCGACGAGGCAGCCCTGACCGCCGAAACCGACATCGCGGGAATGCACGTTCTCGGCATCGACGGACGCGACTCGGCGCACTATCCGATTGCCGTGGTGGCGTCCGAAAGTGACACGCTGAATCTGAAGATGGAGTACTTGCCGACGCACTTCTCCGCCCGCGAAGTCGCCAAGATCACCGAGCGCGTGGGCATCGTCCTCGGGCAACTCGCCTCGGCACCGGATCAGCCGCTGGCCCGTCTGCAGGTTCTCACGGAGTTCGAGAGCCGTGATCTTGCGCCGGTCTTCGGCTCCCCGGGGCGCTCCGCGCGAACGCTCCCAGAGATTCTCGCCGACGTCTCTGCCACCTATCCCGACCGCATCGCGCTCTCGGCCGGCAGCCGTTCCATGACCTACGCCGAACTGGACCGGCGCTCGAACCAGTTGGCCAGAGCCATGATTCGCCGCGGCGCCGGGCCCGAGACGTCGGTTGCCATCGGCATCGAAAGGTCCGTCGAATCCGTACTCGCGGTGTGGGCGGTGGCCAAGACCGGCGCAGCGTTCGTCCCCGTCGACCCCACCTATCCGGCTGACCGAATCGAACACATGCTCAGCGACTCCGAGGTGCTGTTCGGGTTGACCGTCGTCGACGCCATCGACACACTTCCACCCATCGTGTCCTGGTTGGTGCTCGGAGAAGAGGCATTCGACGACGACGTCGCCACCAGTTGCACGCTGCCGATCACCCAGGACGAACGGCGTGCACCGGTGGTCATGGACAACGCCGCCTACGTGGTCTACACCTCGGGATCCACCGGCCGACCCAAGGGAGTTGTCGTCACCCACACCGGACTCGACAGCTTCGCACTCGACCAGCAGCGTCGATTCCACGCAGATCACCACTCTCGAACCCTGCACTTCGCCACCCCCAGCTTCGACGGAGCCGTCTTCGAGTACCTGCAGGCATTCGGTGTCGGAGCCACCATGGTGATCGTCCCGACCGACATCTACGGCGGCGCCGAACTGGCAAGTCTCATCCGCCGCGAACACGTCACTCACGCGTTCGTCACCACGGCAGCGCTCGCCACCGTCGACCCGGCCGGCCTGGACGAGTTCCGGCACGTCGTCGTCGGGGGAGAGACACTACCGCCGCATCTCGTCGGCCTCTGGGCTCCCGGACGAGAATTCGTCAACGCCTACGGCCCGACCGAGACAACCGTCATGGCAGACATCAGCGAACCCATGACAGTGGGCGCACCCATCACGATCGGTGGACCGATCCGCGGCGTGCACGAGATGATCCTCGATTCGCGCCTGCAACCCGTACCCGTCGGAGCTCCCGGTGAGCTGTACATCGCCGGCATCGGCCTGGCTCGCGGATACCACCGGCGTCCCGGCCTGACCAGCGAGCGATTTGTCGCCGACCCCTTCGGCAAGCCAGGCGACCGGATGTACCGCACGGGCGACATCGTCTCCTGGCGAAGCGATCACACCATCGAATACGTCGGGCGCAGCGACTTCCAGGTCAAGATTCGCGGATTCCGCATCGAGCTCGGCGAGGTCGACGCCCAGATCACCGCAATGGCGAGTGTCACGAATTGCGTGACACTCGGCGTCGACGGACCGGCCGGCGCCACAGTTCTCGCGTCCTACCTCACCGTCGAGGAAGGATCGACGCTGACCGGGGCAGAGATCACCGCGCACCTCGCCGGACGTGTTCCCTCGCACATGGTTCCGGCCAGCATCATGATCGTCGACGAGCTACCGCGCACCGCGGTCGGCAAGCTCGATCGAAAAGCGTTGCCGACGCCGGAGTTTACCGGAACCGGTGTGGAATTCCGGGCGCCCGGCACCAGCCTCGAACGTCGGATCGCCGATGCGTTCATCGACGTACTCGGCGTCGAACGGGTCGGCGTCGACGACAATTTCTTCGAGCTCGGCGGCAACTCGCTGATCGCCACTCGCGTGGTCTCGCGGCTCAACTCCGCACTGAACATCGACGTCGGGGTGCGCGTGCTGTTCGAGGCACCGACGACGGCTCAGCTCGCCGAACGGCTCTCCAGCGCTGTCACTGCCGTCGGCGCTGTGCCGCTCACTCCCATGGAGCGCAGTGGCAGCGTCCCGCTCTCGTTGGCGCAGAAGCGCATGTGGTTCCTGAACCAATTCGACACACGCTCAGCCGCGTACAACATCCCACTAGCTGTTCGCCTTACCGGTGACCTCGACGTCACGGCCATGCAACAGGCCATCGCCGACGTCGTCGAGCGGCACGAAACACTGCGGACGGTGTTCCCCGCCGTCGGCGGCGATCCGATTCAGCAAGTGCTCACCGTCGACGAGGCAGTACCGCCGGTCCGTGAAATGACGTTGGGGGAGGACGAGCTCGCGGAGCGCATGCAACGACTCGCCACGACCGGCTTCGACGTGTCGGTGGACCTGCCGCTGCGCGTGGCACTGTTCCGACTCGACACCGCTGAACCCGTTCACATTCTGTTTGTCGTGGTCCATCACATCTGCGCCGACGGATCGTCGATGGCGCCGCTCGCACGCGACGTGATGACGGCCTACCTGGCGCGTACGGCAGGGACCGAGCCCACGTGGGCGCCACTCGAGGTGCAGTACGCAGACTTCACGTTGTGGCAGCATCGCGTCCTCGGATCGGAAGACGACCCGGAATCCGTCATCAGTCGCCAATTGCACTACTGGAGTGAGCAACTCGCCGGACTCGACGACGTCATCGCACTGCCCGCCGACCACCCGCGACCCGTGCAACAGACCTTCCACGGTGACCGATTCACCTTCGACATCGACGCGAACACCCACCGCGCCCTCGCGGACCTCACCAGGGCAAACGGTGTCACGATGTTCATGGCGCTGCACGGCGCGCTCGCAGTGCTGATGTCCAAGTTGTCGGGCGCCGACGAAGTCACCATCGGCACACCGATCGCCGGCCGAGGTCAGGCAGCGCTCGACCATCTCGTCGGAATGTTCGTCAACACACTGGTCCTGCGAACCAGCGTCGATCCCGACATCACGTTTGCCGACCTGTTGGAGCACGTCCGGGAAATCGACCTGGCCGCATTCCAGAACTCGGACCTGCCATTCGAACGGCTCGTCGACGTCATCAACCCAACCAGATCCACGTCGTACTCACCGTTGTTCCAGGTCGCCCTCGAACTTCAGAACAACGAACCCGCACATTTCCACCTACCCGGCCTCGACATCGACGGACTGACCGTGGAAACCAAATTCGCGAAGGAGGACCTGGAGCTGATCGTCGACGAGAAGTTCGACGAGTTCGGCATCCCGGCTGGGATGTCCGCAGCCTTCGACTTCGCAACCGATCTCTTCGAACCCGCCACCATTCGTCGGTTTGCCGACCGACTGCGCCTGATCCTGGACGCTGTCGGACGCGAACCCGCAACACGTATCGCCGACATCGGCATCCTCGGCGCCGACGAAACAGCTGCCCTGGTGCCGGCATCCGGTGCCGCCGCGACTCGAGCGCGGGTGTGGCCGGAGATCCTCGCCGAAGCAGTCGCCTCGAACCCGGATGCCCCAGCCCTCTCGAGTCGCGAGAGGTCGATGACCTACCGCGAGCTCGACGAGGAATCGACGAAGCTGGCGCGCGCGCTGTGTCGGCGCGGCGTCGGTCCCGAAGATTTTGTGGCGCTGGGTCTGCCGCGGTCCACCGCGGAGATCGTCGCGATCTGGGCGGTCACGAAAACCGGTGCAGCATTCTTGCCGGTCGACCCGAACTATCCCGACGATCGCATCAACCACATGCTCGACGATTCGCGGGCCGTACTCGGCATCACCGACGACGCTCACCGCAGTCAACTTCCCGACACGGTCGAGTGGATGGTCCTCGATGAAGCCGAGACCGTCGACGAGATCGACGCCCAGAGCGCAGCCGCGATCACCGATCGCGACCGCACGATCCCCTTGCATCACGGGCATCCCGCGTACCTGATCTACACCTCGGGTTCAACCGGGAAGCCGAAGGGCGTCATCGTCACCCACCTCGGGTTGTCAAACCTCAATGCCGAGGAACATCAGAGATTCAACGTCCAGCCCTATTCGCGGATCTCTCACCTGGCATCACCGAGCTTCGACGCCTCGGTCTTCGAACTCATGATGGCGTTCGGCAGCGGAGCGTGCCTGGTCGTCATCCCACCGACGGTCTTCGGCGGATCCGAGTTGGCCGAAATCTTTGCCGACGAACACGTCTCACACGCGTTCATCACTCCGACCGCGCTCAGCTCGATCGAAAGCTCCGCGCTACCCGAACTCCGCGTACTCGCAGTCGGTGGCGAAGCCTGCCCACCCGAACTCGTGGACATCTGGGGCCGCGACCGTCGCATGTTCAACGGATACGGACCCACCGAATCCACCATCCAGGCCAGCGTCAGTGAACCCATGCGGCCGGGCAAGGACATCAACATCGGACGACCGGCCATCGGCTTCGCCGGACTGGTCCTCGACGGGCACCTCAAGCCCGTGCCGGTGGGAGTCATCGGGGAGCTGTACGTGACCGGCCCCGGACTCGCCCGCGGATACCACAATCGTCCCGACCTTACCGCCGACCGATTTGTCGCCGATCCGTTCGGCGAACCAGGCCAGCGGATGTACCGCACGGGCGACCTGGTGCGCTGGCGCTCCGACAGCACCCTCGAATACCTGGGCCGCAGCGACTTCCAGATCAAGGTCCGCGGATTCCGCATCGAGCTCGGCGAAATCGACTCTGTCCTGATGGCACACCCATCCGTCTACTTCGCCGCCACACTCGGGCACGAAGCGCCGTCGGGGGAGACGATGATCGCCTCCTACATCCAGCCCGTGGAAGGACAGACCGTCGACGACTGGGAGCTTCGCCGCCATCTGTCTTCTCGCCTGCCCGCGCACATGGTTCCCGGCGCGATCGTCGTCGTCGACCGCATTCCGGTGACACCGGTCGGCAAGCTGGACCGCAAGGCACTGCCGACCCCGAGCTTCGAGCGACGCACGGTCCCGTACGCACCGCCGACAAACAACACCGAACGAACGGTCGTCGACATCTTCGAGACCGTGCTCGGGCACGAGCACATCGGCGTCGACGACGACTTCTTCGAACTGGGCGGAACGTCGATCGTGGCCACTCGCATCACCATCGAACTCGAGAAGCGTCTCGGGATGCGAGTGCCGTTGCAATCGCTTTTCCTGGATCCGACACCTGCCGGAGTCGCCCGGGCTGCCGACGGAATGGACGCACACTCGCCGGACGATTCGTCGGATCTTCTCGCCCCGATGATCACGCTGCGCGCCGGATCCGATCGTGCACCACTGTTCTTCGTCCATCCGGGTATCGGATTGTCCTGGGGTTACGCAGAATTCGTCAAGCATCTCGAGCTGGATCAACCCGTCTACGGTCTTCAGCTACCGTCCCTGAGCGGCGGGCCCAGCTTCGACTCGCTGACCGAACTCGCCGACGACTACGCGAATCGCATTGCAGCCGTGGCATCGACCGGCCCGATCCATCTGGCCGGCTGGTCGCTCGGCGGCGTGATCGCACACGCCGTGGCACACAGCCTCACTCGGAGCGGACGTGACGTGACTCTGTCGATACTCGACAGCTATCCGTCGTCGGATTCCGATCAGCCCGCAGAACTCTCGGTCTCCGAACTACTGGCCGGGCTCGCGATGCCGGCGGGATCCAAGACGGTCGAGACCTTCGAAGAAGCGGCGGAATTGCTGGAGCAGACCCTGGGTGCCGGAATCGGAATCGAAGCGGAGCATCTGGCGCGGATCAGTCGCGGTTACTCCCGCTCCGTCGAATTGACGAATCGGCACCAACCGCCTGTCCACGTTGGAGCCATCGAGTTCTTCGTAGCCGGAAGATCTACGGAGAACGGACACGATGTCGCCGAATGGCGAAGGTTTGTAGAAGGGGACATCCGAGTCACCGAAGTCGATTGCGAACACAACCAGATGATCGAACCGGGTCCGGCGGCAACCATAGCTGTACGATTGCGAGAAGTTATCGCTCAGTGGGGTGTCTGAACCAGGTTCGACATGGGTATGAGTGAAACACACAGGGTGATGGACCCCGGGTGGGTCCGGACGAGGGGAAAACGTTGAAACTGCGAACCACACGCGTGTTTACCGGATCGATGCTGACTGCCGCTGCACTGACTGCCGCACTGCTCTCCGGGGGGACTGCACAGGCCGATCCCGCATATCCGGCACCGGACCCGGACCCGTTCTACTCGCAAGCAGCGGCCGAGGGGACCGCCGGCACGCCGATCTCCGTGCGCCGGGCCCCTGACCTGATGACCTTTCCCGGCGTCGCGATCTGGCAGGTCAGTTACAGGTCCACGAACTCAGAGAACAAGCCTATTGCCGCGGTCAGCACGATCCTGGTCCCGCCGAATCAAGCACAAGACGGCCCGTTGCTCTCGTATCAGCACATCGTCAATGCACTCGGTACGGGATGTGCGCCGTCTCGCGCGCTTTACGCATCGGATCCCAACATCGTCATCCGTGAAGCGCCCATCCTCAACGTCGCGCTGCAACGTGGATGGACCATTGCCCTTCCCGACCATCTCGGACCCAACAGTGCGTACGGCGCCGCGCGCCTGGGCGGACAGATCACGCTCGACGGTATCCGCGCCGTTCAGAAAGTCCCCGAATTGCGTAGTGGCGCCAGCCCTGTAGGTATTGCCGGCTACTCCGGCGGCGGCATGGCCACCGCGTGGGCGGCCGCACTGGCCCCGAGCTACGCACCCGAGGTCAACCTTGTCGGTGTAGCCGAGGGCGGCGTCCCGATGAATCTGTCCAAGATGGCAAACGGCCTCGGACAGGATCCGCACCCGGCATTCGGCCTCGCCTTCGCCGCAGCAATGGGCCTCGAACGCGAGTATCCCGACCTACTGCCGCTGAGCAACCAACTCAACGACCTCGGACGGTCGATGCGGGCCGAACTCACCAACGCGTGCACCAACGACATCCTCAGGGTCGGTGCCGGGCGCAGTGCCTCTCAGGTGTCGACGTCGACATCCTTGCTGTCCAGCCCTGAAGTGCGAAAGGTGATGGACGACAACAGCGTCGAACTCTATCCCGGTGTGCCGACTGCCCCGGTGTTCGAATGGCACACGCCCGACGACGTTCTGATCCCCATCGATTCGGTGGTCAACACGATTTCGCGGTACTGCGCCGCCGGAGCCACGATTCAATCCCAACTGTTCCCCAGCCCGGACCACCTCACCACTGCGGTCCTCGGTCTGCCCACCGCATTCGAGTACCTACAGGACCGATTCGACGGAGTGCCGGCCCCGCGTTCGTGCTGAATGTCTCCGGAGTGACGTATCGAGCAGGCGCGGCACATGGCCAACTCGGTGTGCCCGTGGCATCGTTGATCGTATGAGCGACACGGATGACACCGGCGCGGCCGGCAATGGCGATTACAGTCTCGATCCCGACGACCAGCTTCAACCTGAAGACACTCTGATCGATCGAGGCGTCGACGACATTCTCGACGAGGGAATCTCACCACCGGAACGCCCACTGGGACTTGATGCCCACGGGTTGACCGGCAGCGAGGAATCAGCGGGGGAGACCCTCGACGAGCGCCTGGCCGAAGAAGAACCCGATCCGTACGCGTCGCTCGGAGATCCTTTGAAGGATCCCGCCGATGCCGACGAATTCGAACGGGAAGAAGAATTCCCGAACGGTGACGAAGTGGGTAACCGTCGGGTCGGCCGTCTCGTTGCCGAAGACGAGGGCAGATACGAGGACGAGGAAAGTGAACTCATTGCCGGAGACGTCGGAATCGACGGCGGCGCAGCGTCGGCAGAGGAAGCCGCGATGCATCTGATCGACGATTCAGAGGACTGAACGACCGCCTGACTGTTGTAGCTGTTGATCGGTGAGAACGATGGAGTGGACGTGATTTCCACCCATTCTCTTGCTTTCGTACATCGCCGAATCGGCGAGGCGATGTAGATCGTGAACGCCACTTTCTGCTGCTTGTACGTCCGGCCAGGCGCCGTTGTGGATGGCTATGCCGATGCTTGTCGTCGAGATTGGTTCGCCTGTAGGGGAGTTCATGATGGGCGCGATCCGGGCCAGTAGATCGCCGACGTACGGCAACGGCATCATCTGAACGACGACGAACTCGTCACCGCCGAAGCGCGCTATCGCCGCGTCCGATCTGGCCCAGTCGTGTAGTCGATAGGCCGTGCGCAGTATGACTCGGTCGCCGACGTCGTGACCGTAGGTGTCGTTGAAGTGTTTGAAATTGTCGATGTCGATCACCACCACCAGCAAAGACTGGTCGAGGCTGGATTTCGCTTGCAGTAGTTCGGAAGTCCGCCGTGCGAGTCCGCGCCGATTCAGCAGGTCCGTCAACGGATCGAGTTCTGAGCTTTGAGCGTCGTTGCTCAGGAGCGCCAGAGCAATCTGCGTGACCACCGGTATGACAGTGATGACAGGAATGGCAAAGGCAATGCGTCCCAGGACGTCTGGAAGGCCAGAAGGTACATCGGTGAACACGCCGATGCTGGCAACAACGATGACTGCCCCGGAAAACAGCAGGTGCCACAGCTGAGTTCGAAGATTGTGAAAGAAGGCTATGTACGAGCCGACGAGCCCGAAGACGAGACATCCAAGCAATCTCTGATCCGGATTCGCCTCGGCCAGCACGATCACCGCAACAGCGAAGTCCCCGGCAACGACGAAGAAATACGACCTTTCACGGGTGGTCGCTACGACAGGCAGGGCAATTCCGCCGATCATCACAAGCACTGCGACGACGACGTCCAACGGAAATCCGATGGTCTGTACCGAATGAGTGCCCAGTCGCTTCAGCAGAATCGTGATACCCAGGAGGAAAACCAATACGCCGATGCCTATCCGAGTCGGCATCAGAATTCCGTTGTCGCGCAAGAATCGCGTGAATCGGTCATACTGGTCTGGCACTGCGAGCCAGCGATGCACGACCTTGGGTGTGTCGCTCATCGCGGCCACTGACCATGAGAAGCGGCCGGTCGAATACAACACATGCGGCGATAGTAGTCCGTGGCGATGACAATGGAACTGAACTCGCCTCCAGCCTGTCAACCATAATACGTCACAGTGACGAATTGAGGTGGGGTAGCCGGAAGTCGGTGAGACGTGTTTATCGGCATCAATCCACATCAGAGCACTTATTGGTCGTTCCTGACGTCCAGGTCGCGCGGCGTAGCCGCAGTCGCCGGCGAGGCCAGGCGGTGATCGGCAGCAATTCAGCCGGCGATCGCGGAGTCGCAATGGTCGAGTCGTGCAAGCCGGTCGCAGATCTCGGACTGAAACGCAGGAAAGCCGGCAAATGTACCGGCAGACAGACATGAGTGGGCGGAAACAAAGAAGGTTGCACGAACCAGGCGTGAGGCGGATATCGCCAGGTCGAGAATTTGCCGATAATCTACATTATGTCAAGTAATGGATATTCGAACGTCCCCCGTCAGCTTGTCCGCTAGCTTTACCCACATGGATTCCGTTGCACTCGTCCTCGGTTCACCACGTGGCCGTCGCTTCTGCGCGAACGTCGGGTACGCGTGCCAGCAGAAATGTCGGAACTCGAGATTCTGCACTGTCTTGCGTATGCCGTAGATTTTGCACGCTACTGGGAGCCGCCGGACGAAGAAGATCTGATCTTCGTCCGCCCTGAGGTGATCGCGGCATTGCGCCCGATCGCCCAAACCCTTCTCGACTCGTCACACACCGCCTGGTGGGCCGAGCCTGCTGACCTTCTGAACCAGAATCTGGTTGAAAAGCGAAACCCCATTTACGGCTGGTCGGACCTACCCTTGCGGATTTACCGCACAGAAGACGGCCTCGAACAGTGGCGTGCTGAGGCACTCGACAACGAACGTCAGTTTCTGGAATACCAGATCGAAGATCCGGACCGTCACATCGGAGGCGAATGGTGGTCTATCCCGTTTGCCAACGGCACAACCGAAACAACCAGGGCCCGCGACGGTATCGGGGCCCTCGGGGTGATTCTCGAAGAAGACAGCTCCTCGAACGAGGCGCGGGTGCAGCCGGTAAGGATCTACGGCGCGCCCCGCATCTACGAGATCACCGGTCCGCAGGACTGGGCGAATCTGGTCGATACCTATCCCCTGCCAGTGCCCGCTTCACGTCGCTCCGTGTGGTACGACACGACCGGTGAATACCGTGACTGGTTCATTCCGGACTGGGTTTCGGTGTCCGCGGATTACGACGCCGTGCACCTGACCATGATGGCTTATCTGACCACGCCAGGTGTCGCGATCCCGTTGTCGGCCAACGCGGGGGCCACTGTGCTCGCCGGGTGGGATCCGGACGCCACCTTCTGGCTACGTAGCAACAACATCACCGTTGACGACGACCCGACGGGCTGACGTTCGGCTACACCGAGTTGAGCAGGTGCGGCCGAACTGCCAGCCACCGCGCGGTGTCCTCGATCCCCTGTTCCAGGGTGAATGTCGGAACCCACCCGAGTAGTCGCAACGCACGATCGTTCGATGCGTAAGCGCCGGCAGTGTCACCGGTGCGTCGGCCGGCAGCGACCACGTCGATATCTTCGCCGAGCACGTTCTCGAATGTGTGTACCAGCTCCCACACGGTCGTCCCCCGCCCGCTGCCCAGATTGACCACAGTCATGCGTGATGATTCAGCGGTGACCCGGTCGAACCTTTTCAGTGCTCGAACATGAGCGTCTGCAAGGTCCCAGACATGAACGTAATCACGCACTCCGGATCCGTCGCGCGTCGGCCAATCCGTTCCCGTAACCCTGAAAGGCGTTCCTGTCGAATATGATTCGAACAGCTTTCCGAGTGCGTGGGTCGGGCGTGCCGATGGTGTACCACTTCGCAGATCCGGATCTGCCCCGACCGGGTTGAAGTAGCGTAGAGATATCGCCGATAATTCAGTGGCCGCCGCAATGTCGTCGAGCATCGTTTCGAACTGAGCCTTGCTGTGCGCATAGGGACTCTGCGGTGCGATCCCCCAACGTTCGTCGACGCACCCACCGTCGCTCGGCGCATACACCGCCGCAGAGGAACTGAACAAGAAGCGCTCACACCCGTTCCGAAGGACACTCGATACCAGCGTCAGCGACTTGGATACGTTGTTCTCGTAGTACCGCGCCGGGCTACTCACGGAATCTCCGACCACGATCAAGGCCGCACAGTGAACTGTCGCATCGATATCGGAATGATCTGCGAATACCTTGTCGAGCAGTTTCTCGTCCGCGATGTCGCCGCAGTAGAACGGGAATCTGTGCGCAAATTCGGCGCGGCCGGTCAGCAGGTTGTCGAGAATCACGACATCGATCCCGGCGTCGACGCACTTCGACGCTACGGTGCTTCCGATGAATCCCGCTCCGCCCGTGATCAGTACTTTCACGCCGCTCCCCCGGCATCTTCGACGGCAGTCCTCGCACGACGGACGAAGTGAGACACGCGTGAGCGGGCCAAGTCCCATCCACGTAGGTCGCGCCCGTCCCGGATGGAAAGCCGATCACGGTCGAGAAAGAGCGGCACCATGACCAGATCGCGGTAGAGCGAGTGCAGGCGTGGGCGATCCGCCAACCACAGCGTCCATCGCCACCACCAACGCGCCGGGACGGTCGTCATTCCGGTACTGACGCCGAAGATCGATTCCACCGCCGCCCAGTGGACGTTCACCGCCCGACGGACATCGCGTGGCAACTGGCGTCTGGAGAGCGTCACAGCGAGTTCCGGTTCGGAAGTGAGCAGGTACCCCACGTCGAAGACACTGTTCAACGACAAATCGGCTCGAATCAAGGCCCGATCGGCAAGCCGCGCGTGAGCGATGACGTGCAGCGTCACGTCGGCCATCGCAAGGCGGGATCCTTCCGCCTCCGAGCTGATTCCTCGGACCGCGGCCTCCCGGGTCAGCGCGTGACGTGCGAACCGCGGAAGCAAGTGCGAATGGATTTCGACGGAGCCATGACGGTCGTCGCGAAGGAGTGCCGGTTCCTGGTGATCGTCGTGATCGATGGAGTCGGAGTCCACTTCGTCGGGGCGGACCATTCGGTAGCCGAAATCGAGGATCGCGTCGTTGGCCGGAACGGCATGTGCAGGGTCGACGACCAAAAGGTCGATGTCCGTCATCCGTCGAGCTGCCGGGTTCGGCCAGATTTTTCGCTCGAGAAGGGCGGCACCCTTAAGTGCAACCGTCGGAAATCCGTTGCTGTGTAACAACTCTTGCAGTTCCACTCGCTGCGCGTCGAGGTCCGAGATCCTTATGGTGTTTCGGTGATGGACAAGGCTCAGCGTCAGTTCCGGACTCGATGCGGTGGCCGAGGATTCCGACAGCATTTCCGCGAAGCTCGCAGGTAGGACCGATGCGAAGCCGGCCTCGACCGCTCGGGAGGCGAGCAGCGGCAATACCTTGTGCCTTACAGCGGCGTCGATGACTCTGGGCCAATCCTGCTGCGAACACAAGCGGATGACGTCGGCCCCACACTCGGGTTTCAACATGGAAATCAGGTACCGGGTGTCACGCATGACGCCACCAGTTCCTCCACGGTGTCGGCGCCGGTGTCGCCGTGATGTCGAATCAGTCTGTAGCACGGGGCATTCGAGAGTAGAGCAGCGATGTTTCTCAGGGTCAATCCGTGATTGTCGGACCACAGTGCGGATTGCCCGGCCAGCGACTGTATCGCTTGGGATACGGGCATCGGAGCGAGTCGAGTCGGCCCCTCGTCCCATCCATCGAGGATCAGCACCAGGTCGATTCCGCGAACCGCCGAGCTGACGTTTCGTTCAGCAGGCAAGGTCGACGGGTCCAACGCCCACACCGGCGGGGCGTACGGAAGATACAGCGAATCGTGCGCTTTGATCTCCGGGAGGACGTCGAACGTACCGGCTTTGAGGTGAACCCGCCGTGGTAAGCCCACAGCTTCGGTACCACGAATGAAGACGCCTTCGTCAGCACGCAGTTGTGCACCCCGCAGGGCAAGGGCGAGCGCCAAGGTGGTCTTGCCCGCCCCGGAATGCCCGGCGATCGCCACTCTCACACCGTTGCAGTCGACCAGAGCGGCGTGCAGGCGTGTCCACTGTCGGGCGTGCGCGGCCGTCATGACATCCCGGTGCACCGTGCGGTACACGCTCTCCGCGAGCTGGAGACCGTCCAGACCGATCAGCGTTTCATGGCTGCCGCCGATGGTCGATTCGATGGTGACGTCCCAGCGACCGAATGTCGCTCGATTCCGCTGAATCCGAACTTCGACGTTGTTGTCCGCAGGCCACGGGCTGGCAATCCGATGCTCGACGACACCGACCTCGGGTATGCGGAAACCGCGCACAATCGCGTCAACCCAAAGGTAGTGCGCCCGGAATTGTGGTACGTGGTTGCCTGTCACGGAATTCTCACACCAGCAGACGAGAGGTGCTCAGCTGTCCGTACGTCTCGTTGACTACCGACTTCGCCTCGTCGTCAGGGATCTCGAGCACTTCTGCCACGGCCTCGACAATTTCGCTGACGGTCCGGCCGTCACACAGTTCCCACACCAACGTCGCGACCGGGTTGAGGTGATGGGCAACCTCGCTGGAGCTGTCGTACAGCACAACACCGTCGGTGAGATCGTTGCTCTCCACCGTCTGAGAGCGTTGCGGTCTCACACCTTCGAGTAGTTCGGTCAAGATATCTCCTTGATTCAGCGAATCCGATTTCGTTTTGGTGGTGGTCTCACAGTGCGAAGCGTCGTGAGTATTCGGATTCGATTGCGCCCGAACGAATCAGGCTGCGTGTGGAGGCGATTCCGGGCGACAGCGTCAGGCACGTGAGCGCTCCCCCGGCACTCGCATCCACCAGGTAGTCGCCCAGAGTTCGGTAGTGACCCGCCCATTGTCCGAATGCTTCGGGATCTGACTCCGGATCCGCAATCTCATCGAGAATTCGCTCGAAGGCGCGCGAATGTACGAGAACGGCGTGGACTCCACGGTTCTCAGGACTGGTGCGCAAGAGTGCCGAACCGTCGAGCAGAGCTCCGTCCCTCGATTTCGGGTCGTGTCCGAGGTGGACGACATCCCAATCGCCGTGATCCAACTCTTCGCGGGCATGGCCAAGGATCGATGCGGCGGCATCCAGCAAACTGACGTCGTCAGCAGCGATGAGGACCGAATCCCAGCCCTTCTCAGTCGCCCGAGCGAGCGCACGACGCCACGAGACGGTGAAGGCCGCGTCCTGATTCATCGCGTCCTCGAAAGCCGACACTCTTTCCACCGCTGTTACGCGCGGTAAGCGAATGAATCTATGCCAGGACGCTTTCCATCTGTCGATGTCAAGATCGAGATTCACGACGGCAACACCGAGGTCCGACTCAGAATCCTCGACAACGGGGTTGGGTTCTCCCCCTACTCGGACAGGCGACAGTGGGCGATCGAGCACAACGTCGACTGCGCCTCGCTCGAGCAGATAAGCCGCCAGTGAGAAGTCGGACGGCACGGGTCCGTTGATCCTTCGTGAGAGTTCGTCTCGCAAAGTTCCGTATGTCGCCGCGCGAACAATCAGTGCAGCTCCGACCAGATCTTCGCCGTGTGCGTGGATGACAGCCGTATCGGCTTCGGCGGGGAGGCCGTCGACGATGTTCCGTAGCTTGTACATAACCGCGGGTTCGATCACGCGCGCCTCGTCCAGAAAAACCACCGACTTCCAGCCCAGCAGAATTGCCTTGTCGAGTCCGGCGACGAACGCAGAGGCCGTCCTCCACCCATCCGGACCGTCGTCCTCCGCCGGAATGGCACGGTGAACGGTCAGTTCGATCGACTCGGCCTCCGCCAGGCATGAACGCCACGGAGCGACTCGGCCGTCGTCGCTGAGAACGACCACCCCACCGAAGACCAACTCGGGTCTCTGGACGCTCAGCTCGGCACGGCGACGAATCTCGGGATACGAATCACCGAGGTATTCGGAGAACTGACGATGGAGTGAGTCGAGATCCCATCCGACCTCACTCCAACCGAGCAGGTAATTGTGAACACGATCTTCCCAGTTTATTCGATACGGGACACCGGCCGGGCGCTCGAATCGATGGTGCCAACCAAATGTCGGAAGGCAGACGACCTTTCCGCCGTTGATCCGGAACTTCTCGTGGATGTATCCCTCTTCACCGCCGAATCCGGTGAAGTGCGAGTTCAATCCCGGCCATGCCTCGCGCCTGCAGGCAAATGAGCCGAGGCCCTGCATGACGATCTCGAAAGGCACGTCAGGGTGTTGCTTCGCTCGCTGATCAACTCCCCACGAGCCGAACATCCCGTTGCGCCACTTGGGGTCCATGTGGGTGGCCGCGATGTGCGAGGAATCCTGGGAGAGCATCGGTCCCTGGATCAGATCGTCGGTTTCCGGGTCCGCATCGAAATATGCCAGCAACGCCGACAACGATCCCGGTGCCAAGATCACGTGAGAGTCGAGGACAAGGACATACTTTCCGGTGGCCTTGCGGAACAGGACGTCCCGCACCGCAGTCGATCGAACGTCGGTGAACGGGATGTAGCGGAACCGATCGATGTAACCGGCAAACGATTCGAGCATCGGCGCCGGCAACCCCTCGGGGTTGTTGTCCAACAAGACGAATTCGACTCTGTCCAGAACCTCGCGATGATGGACCAAGATCGAGTGGATCGTGAAGTACGCGCCGTCGAAATCGTCGTAGGTCGCGATCGCGACAGTCAGATCGGCCGGTTCTCCGTGCGGCGGAGTCTCCTTCACCTGAACGGACCCCGCGCTCTGAAACTTCTTCAGAGCGCGGTGTAGCGCGACGTCGAACTCTGTCATCGTCGGTGTGCTCCCTCGGAACCAGTCGCGTCGTGTCGGCTACGTGGGTTCCGTGGGATTCGTCGGCTGGGTCGGAGGGGTCGGGAAGGTCGGCTCGGTGCGAGTGGTCGGCACTGTCGGTACGGTTGGCACAGTCGGGACGGTCGGCTCCGTCGGCACAGTCGGCTTAGCCGTCGTCGTTCCACCGGAACCTGAAGAGCTACCGGTTGATCCGGAACCTGTGGAACTTCCAGACGATCCCGAACTGCCCGAGGACCCCGAACTTCCGGACGATCCGGGGTTGCCCGGCTCGTTTCCGCCCGGCTGGTTCCCTCCCGGAGTATGGCCACCGGGCTGATTCCCGCCGGGTTGTTCGCCGCCTGGTTGATTCGGATTCTGCTGGCCACGACTTGGCACTCCGGAAAGATTCGGCGTGTCACCGGCTGCGAAGGCCGGCGCCGCACCACCGAGGCTGATCGACGTCACGACTGGCACAGTTACCGCCGAGGCCGCTAGAACTGTCTTGACGAACTTGCGTCGATCAACTGGAACATTCTGAAAAGCGTCGCCGCCCATAGCGTTTCTCCCATGCGTCCGAGACGAGGTCGTCGTCACTCGATGTCGGGCAAAACGCTAGCATCCTTCTGGCAACTTTACAGACTGAACGCGCCGATATTTGACGGTTATGCGAATTTGAGTCCGGACTGGGCCGACTGTTCGGACAAACGTACGGCGATCTCCTCCTGTTCAGGGGACTCGTTTGCCCCGGTCGACAACCGTCAACCGACCGGCATCTCCCACGGCGCCACCGGAAGAGTATTTCCGGTCTCGAGGTAGGACTTCAGATTCGACAGCACCGCCGACCATCCGCCGGCCACCTCCATGCGAGCCGATTCGTCCGCCAAATCGGTGTGCTTGACGGTCAGTCGCACGATCGCGCCGAAGGCTTCGATGTCGAAACTCACCCGCGAGATGTCGACGCCCGGTTCTCCGTTCGGATCAGCCCAGGTGGTGACCAACCTCGACGGTGGGCTGCTTTCGACTACGGTGCCGACTACATCCGCGATGTTCGAACCGTCGATCCGGCGGTGCTCCCACGTCGATCCCGGCTGCCAGTCGGAGACGTTGCTGTGTCCCCAATACTCTGCGGTGGCCTGTGCGTCGGTGAGCGCTTTCCAGACGTTGTCCGCCGTGCTCGCAATGTAGGTGACGTACACAAAACTGGGCTTGTCGGTCATGGCTTCCTCCGCGATTTTTTTGACGGTACTGAGCGCACGAAGGCGCGGTACCTCGAACTTGTTGATCCACCGCTCTCGAATCTCTTCGAGCGCAACGGGATTGAGATAGTGAAGCTTTGCCCTCCCCTGTCGGACCGTGCTGATCAGATTGGCGTCCTCGAGCATGGTGAGGTGTTGAGTGACAGCTTGCCGACTCATGTCGAGGCTGTCGCACAGCTCGCCGAGCGACTGACCGTTGGCTACGAACAAGCGGTCCAGGAGAAGCCTTCGTGTGGGATCGGCCAGTGCTTTGAAGGCTGCATTCATCCGGTCGTTCACAACTTCACAATATGCAAGCATTTACTTGCATGTCAACGGTTGGGCGTGCCGGGTTTCGAAAGTTGGGACAGATGAGGTGTGATGTCTCTAGGCAGATGTGATCTGAATCCCGGATTGCACCGTAAGAGAGGTTGGGCACATGGACTGGGCAGCAATTGGAGTGGGTGTCGGGTATGCCTCGGTGGCCCTGTCGATCCTGGTTTTCGTCGGCGGGTGCATCGCACTGTTCATCTTGTCCGTCCGCCAGTAGCTGACACCTCGACAAAGTGGTGATCACCCCGGGTCCGGCCAAGCCGATCACCTCGGGAGTGATCACCCTCGAGGCCGCTTGATCGATTCGGACACACCGGCGCGCGTCGGACTGCTCGCAGAGAAGCTCGGCCGCGGTGGGACTACCGTTGGACTGTCGCCTAGAACTCGAGGAGTACGGAATGAGCATCCAGTCGGTTGAACCGCACCGCCACCGCGTAGTGGTGATCGGTTCCGGCTTCGGAGGATTGTTCGGCACTCAGGCTCTCAAAAAAGCCGATGCCGACATCACGATGATCGCGCGTACAACCCACCATCTGTTTCAGCCGCTCCTCTATCAGGTTGCGACCGGCATCCTCTCGGTCGGTGACATCGCTCCCGCCACGAGACTGGTGCTGCGCAAGCAGAAGAACGCACAGGTACTGCTCGGTGAGGTCGAGACCATTGATCTCGAGAATCAGACCGTGACCTCGCGCCTGCTCGAACGCGTCACGGTTACGCCGTTCGACAGTCTGATCGTGGCAGCCGGTGCCGGTCAGTCGTACTTCGGCAACGACCAGTTCGCGGAGTTCGCCCCCGGAATGAAAACGATCGACGACGCCCTCGAACTGCGCGGACGAATCCTCGGGGCCTTCGAGCAGGCCGAACTGTCGGACGATCCCGCCGAGCGTGCGCGCTTGCTCACCTTCGTCGTTGTCGGCGCCGGCCCCACCGGCGTGGAGTTGGCCGGGCAGATCGCCGAGCTTTCCCGTCGAACGCTGGACGGCGCGTTCCGCAAGATCGATCCTCGTGAAGCGCGCGTCGTGCTCCTCGACGGCGCCCCTGCCGTGTTGCCCGTGTACGGCGGGAAGCTCAGCCGCAAGGCTGCCGAGACGCTCGAGAAGCTCGGCGTCGAGATCCAGCTCGACGCGATGGTCACCGACGTGGACAACGACGGTCTGATCATCAAGGAGAAGGACGGCACGCTTCGCCGTATCGAGTCGCAGTGCAAGGTGTGGTCCGCCGGCGTGCAGGCCAGCCCCCTCGGCAAGCAGCTCGCAGAACAGAGCGGCGGAGAAACCGACCGCGCCGGCCGCGTCATGGTTAATCCCGACTTGTCTCTGCCCGGGCACCCCAACGTCTTTGTCATCGGCGACATGATGTCGCTCGACAAGCTGCCCGGATTGGCTCAGGTTGCCATGCAGGGTGGCAAGTACGCGGCCAAGCAGATCAAAGCGTCACTGGACGGCAAGTCCCCGTCGGAACGAGTTCCGTTCAAGTACTTCGACAAGGGCAGTATGGCAACGATCTCGCGCTTTAGCGCGGTAGCCAAGGTGGGCAAGCTCGAGATCAGCGGCTTCATCGGGTGGGTTGCCTGGCTGGCAATTCACCTCCTCTACCTCGTCGGATTCCGTTCCCGTGCCTCGACGCTGTTGTCATGGGCGGTGACGTTCTTCGGGCGTGGCCGTGCTCAGATGGCGTCCACCGAGCAGCAGGTCTTCGCGCGAAACGCGATGGGCGAATTGGAGAAGAAAAACAAGGAAGCGACGGAGTCCGGCAGCGCTTCGAATGGCGAAGCCAAGAAGGCTGCCGGCAAGCAGCAGAAGGCCGCCGGCTGATCAACACCTGAGTGACCGGCGGAGGGCGGCTGTGGAGTTCAACTCCGCAGCCGCCCTCCGTCATTCGATCGACTGCCGCGTGGTCAGTTTCCGATCTTCGCCACCTCGGTGATGTTCGCGAGGCGAACCTGTCCCTTGGAAACGAGTCGGTCGTTCTCGTCGGTGATGCGCACTTCCCAGAGTTGCTGGGTGCGTCCGCGATGAATCGGGGTGGCTTCAGCGGTGAGAGTGCCCTCCCGCGTTGCGCGCAGGAAGTCGGTGTTGTTGTTGACTCCGACCACGTGTCCTCGCTCGCCCAGCCACACGGTGCCACCGACGCTGGCGAGAGACTCCACCACCGAGCAGTACACACCCCCGTGCTGTATCCCGGCGGGCTGGTGCAGCGTGGGCTTGACGGTCCATTGCGCCCGCACGCGATCTGGGCTCAGTTCGGTGTATTCCAGGCCGATGGTGGCGTCGAAGCCCGTTCCGAGCCGTTTCATCATCTCTGCGGTCTCAGCAGTGTCGACCATGCCATCTCCATCTGTGATTCTCTGGCGCCGGTGTGGCTGCCACTCCCTACCTGATTACACGAGAGGTAACTCGAGCTTGGAATCAGGTCTGGAAAAAGAACCGGCGGGTTTCACATCATTCGATGTGAAACCCGCCGTGGGAAGGACCGGGAGTCTCTGCAGCCCTCAGGACTCCGGCGCGGTCCGGCAGTTTCGTCACTCTCGCGGGGTGTAGCTCTCCGCGCGGTGTTCCACAATCATAGGCAAGGCTGACCTAATTTAGCAAGCCCTTCGTCGAACTGGTTCCAACGAGGACGTAGCGAGACCTTGCGGCGTGCACGCACGGGCAGTCCGGCGGCGACAAAAGCGTCCAGCAGCCCCTGCCCGCGGCGCTGAGCGGCTGATTCGCCCCCGCCGGCCAAGATGGGGACATATGCCGCTGCGCCCAGGATCGACTCCCCTACCAAGCCCCAGAATCTGAACTGGTCGACGGGCGCACACCTGGAGACGGCGTCGTAGATCGCCCGTAGCGAGGTCAGGCAACGGTGCGCGGTCCAGACGAGGAGCGCTTCTTCGCACGGCATGTCGACGACGCCGTCACTGCCGGACTCCCGTCCGTTCGGCGCAACGCGCAGAGTTTCGTCGATCACCCCGGCCCAGTCGATACCGCCGTCGCTGTCCATGTGGATGAACAGGTTCTCGAGCCCTGGATCCCAAGCGGCACCTTCGGAGACGATCGATGCGGCAACCCTGCCGACCACAGCGTGAATCAGTGATGTTGCGACCTGTATCGCCGCAGCTTCGGCACTGTCGAGATCCTGGAGCGAGCGGGCGAACATCTGATGCACCCGATCCCCGCACAAGCCTTCACTCAACTGCCACCAACGCCGTTTGCCTTCACCTGACATGGCGGCAACCGCGTAGACGCGCGGGTAGTCAGGGTTGAGTGCTCGTAGGCGAACGCTGGTGCGGCTCAATGCGTTCGACCGGAGTTCGAATTCACGAACATCCGCATGCTGGGTGGTCAAGGTGATTGTCACCGTGCACTCCAATCGGCCGAAGTTGTCTTGTGGTTCTTAATGTAGGTTAGCCTCACCATAATTCAAGAGTAAAGAACTGTGACGCTGGGCACCGCATATTCACAGGAACTTGCCCCGCAGGGAGCACACCCACATAGGGTTCCGTAACCTAAGATGCGAATTCCCTGCGCACAAAGACCAGGAGCTCGAACCGCCAGTGACGATGATCAAACCGCTCGGGAACGGACATCCCCGAGGACCCAGCGAGACGTACGGACGGCGCATAGTGCCGCGCGGCCCGGCTCCTGTCCGAATGCGTGTTCTAGCTGGGATTTTCGACGCGGGGGTGTTCCTGCTTCCGTTGCTCGTCGGCTGGTACGTCGTTCAGTCGCTCCGAGACGAGAACGGTGGCGGCGAAGCCGACCGCGCAGTATTCGGTGGGACGGCAATAGCCATTGCCGTTGGTCTCCTCGTGTGGAACCTGGGATTCCGCGAAGGTGCCACAGGCCGGACCTCGGGAAAGGGATGGGTAGGTCTGGTCACGCGTGACGCGAAGACAAAGCAGCCCATCGGTGTTCGCCGAGCTCTGCGCAGGCCGTTCGATCGAACCGGTATCGAGGTGGTCCGTGAAAGCACGGCGCGCGAAGAAGGGTTCGAGGAACTCGCGCGCGACAACAGCGTCGGGGCAACTCGTCGACGCCGGCTGATCGGTCTCGCGGTGCTCACGGTTCTTCTCGCGCTCGTCATGCTCGCGAGCATCGCGGTGGGCGCACGTCCGCTGACGTTTGCCGAGATCTTCCACGCCATCTTCAGTTCGGACGGCACCCAGACGGACATCATCGTGCGAACGTTGCGCGCTCCGCGGACCATCCTGGGTCTTGTCGTCGGCATCGCACTCGGTATCGCCGGCGCCCTGATTCAGGGACACACCCGTAACCCGTTGGCAGATGCCGGATTACTCGGCCTCAACGCCGGCGCGGCTTTCTTCGTAGTCATGGCGATCTATCTCTTCGGTTTCACCGCCCCGAGTCAGTACCTCTGGTTCGCGTTTGCAGGATCGTTCGTCGCCAGCATCGTCGTCTTCGGCTTGTCCTCCATCGGAAACGGCGGCGCAAGTCCTCTGAGTCTGGCTCTGGCGGGCGCGGCCGTCGCGTTCTTCCTGCAAGCCATGACCAACGCCGTGATAATCCTCGACCAGACGAGCCTGGACGCCTATCGTTTCTGGGTAGTCGGGTCGGTGTCCGGTCGCGGGTTCGACGTTCTCTGGCAGGTCCTCCCCTTCCTGATACTCGGTTTGGTCATCGCCCTGGCGAGTACGCCTGGTCTCAATGTCCTCAGCCTGGGTGAAGACGTCGCAAAAGCGTTGGGAACGAACATCGCGTTCAGTCGCACCCTCGGCATCATCGCGATCACCCTGCTGACCGGCGCCGCGACCGCAGCGTGTGGACCTATCGCGTTCATCGGATTGGTGGTCCCCCACGTGGCTCGGGCCATCACCGGACCCGACTACCGCTGGCTGGTCCCGTACGCGGGCTTACTCGGTGCGGTCATGCTGATCACCGCGGACATCATCGGTCGCGTAGTCGTGCGCCCCGGCGAGTTGCAGGTCGGAATCATCCTGGCCCTCTTCGGCGCCCCGTTCTTCATCGCTCTCGTACGCCGCAGGAAGTTGGCAAGTCTGTGACGCTCAAGCAAGAACTCCGGGTACTCCCCCGGACCGTCCCCTCACGTAAGTCGATTCGTATCGGTGGATTCTCACTGGTCTACCGTCCACTCGCGGTGTCGGTGTGCATTGCGCTCGCGGTCGCACTCTTCCTTCTGCTCTGCATCAACATCGGACGCGGCGACTATCCGATCTCGATCCCCGATGTCATTTCCGTCCTGCTCGGTAATGGAAGCAAGACACAGAACCTGATCGTCTTCGACCTCCGACTTCCTCGATCGCTCACCGCACTCTTCATCGGTATGGCACTCGGCATTGCCGGTGCGGTCACCCAGACGATCGCTCGCAACGCCCTCGCCAGCCCCGACATCCTCGGAATCACGGCCGGATCGAGCGCCGCCGCGGTTGCTCTCATCGTGCTCGGCGGTGGCGGGTCGTTCGTGGGACTGCTTGCCACACTGGGGATTCCGTTGGCTGCACTGTGTGGCGGTCTGCTGACAGCTGTGGTGATCTACGCCCTGGCATGGCGAAAAGGCGTCGAGGGATTCCGCCTCATCCTGATCGGCATCGGCATCAACGCCATGCTCGTGGCAGCGACGGGATGGCTTCTCATCTCGGCGGACATCAACGATGCTTCTCGCGCACAGGTGTGGCTCAACGGTTCACTCAACGGTGCCACCTGGAATCAGATGTGGCCGGTCGCCATCGCCGTCGCAGTAGTCGGCGGCTACGCGGTGATCGCATCGTTCACCATGGGAGCACTGCGGTTGGGCGACGACAACGCAACCTCACTCGGTGTTCGCTTGCAATCCTCCCAGGCCAAGCTGTTGCTTTCCGCCGTGGCGCTGGCCGCCATCGCAACCGCCGCAGCAGGTCCGGTCGGCTTTGTCGCCCTGGCTGCGCCACAGGTCGCCATGCGTCTGGTGCGCTCTGCCGGCCCGCCCATCGTGGCGTCCGCGCTGACCGGTGCTGTACTGGTGGTCGGCAGCGACGTCATCGCTCGAACAATTCTGCCTGTGGAACTCCCCGTCGGAATCGTGACTTCCGCACTGGGTGGTCCGTTCCTGCTCTACCTGTTGGTTCGTAACAATCGGAAGGTCACAGCATGACCACCATCGCCCAGTCCACCGATACTCCTTCGCGTCTCGTCGCCAAGAACCTGACGCTCGGGTACGGGGACCGCATCATCGTCGACGGACTCGATCTCGAGATCCCTACCGGCGTGATCACGACGGTCATCGGCCCCAACGGTTGCGGCAAGTCGACGCTCCTGCGTGCGCTCGGTCGTCTGCTCAAGCCCAAGGGCGGATCGGTTGTCCTGGACGGCAAGGCGATCAGTTCGATGAAGACCAAGGAAGTCGCACGGGTGCTCGGAATGCTCCCCCAGACTCCAGTTGCGCCCGAAGGACTCACCGTCGCCGATCTGGTCTCACGTGGGCGCCACCCGCACCAGTCGTGGATCAGGCAGTGGTCCGCGGACGACGAGGGCGAGGTCGCCGAAGCGCTGGAGCTGACCGGTGTCTCGGATCTCGCCGATCGACCCGTCGATCAATTGTCCGGCGGTCAGCGCCAGCGAGCCTGGATCTCGATGGCTCTCGCCCAGGGAACCGACATTCTGCTTCTCGACGAACCGACTACCTATCTGGACCTCGCGCACTCGATGGAAGTCCTCGACCTGGTGGATCAACTCCACGAGGAAATGGGGCGCACCGTGGTGATGGTGCTGCACGACCTCAATCTCGCGGTCAGATACAGCGATCATCTGATCGTGATGCGCGACGGCGCCGTCGTCGCTTCTGGTGTCCCCAAGGACATCATTTCCGCGGAACTTCTGCTCGAGGTGTTCGGTCTCGAAGCTGCGGTCATCGACGATCCCGTCTCGGATCGGCCGCTGATCGTTCCGATCGGTACCCGGCACGTGTTCGGCGCCGTCGGCGGGCCGGCAAAGCCTGCGTGACGATCGCGAATCAGCGACCCAGAATCGTCCGAACAAGTTTGAATCCTTGACCGATCGTCACGGTCGGCAGGTACGCCCGTCCGACCGCGTTCCCGATGCTCGGCAACGCGGCTGGATCGGCGAAAGTCATGTGCATCGGCACGTACCGAGGCTGGAACTTCGATTTGAAGGCCAACAGCGAACGAAATCCGTACACCGGTTCCAGGGTGCGACCGAGTAGGTCGAGCACGCTGTCCATCATCGCCGAGAAAGTCGTGGCCTCCGGTTCGTTCGCATTCCTCTCGGAGTCACCGGCGATTGTTGCCAACGGTGCACCGGACAGACTGAGGAACTCGACGCCCTCCTCCTCCAATTTCAGTGCAGCGGAGGCGATGAGGAACTCCATCGCGGGACGGAATCCTTCGGAGCGTCGCCTCATGAAGTCGAGTGTCCACCCGACGACTTTGCCGTCGCGGTGCACCGGTAGCCACGACGTGACACCGTGCACGGTGCGATCCTCGTCGACGGCGATCAGGCACCGCACTTGTTCGTCGTCGATCTCGTCGAGTCCGCCGAGGGTGAATCCCATCTCGGGCATCCCCTTGTCCGCCACCCATTCCTCCGAGATCGCAACTATCTGATCCTTGATCGCGAGAGGTGCATGAGGGAAGGAAATCCACTCGGCCGTGATCCCGGACTTCTTCGCCCGGTTCAGTGCTGTTCGCACATCCTGGAACCGCTTTCCTGTGAACGCGACCTGTCCGAGGTCGAGCACGGTTTCCTCGGCGACCTGCAGGCCGCTCCAGCCCATGGAATCAGTGATGCTTCGGGCGTCGTCGGTCACTGAATAGAAGCAGGGAATCCAACCGTTCGACGAAGCGAACTCGGCAAACTCCTCGATCGCCGTGCGCATGCGATCTGGAGGACCGACCGGATCACCGGTTGTGAGAGCAACACCGGCGATGACGCGATACGCGACGTAACTCGAACCGTCCGCGCTGAACCAGTATGTGTTTCCCTTCCACGTCGTCATCCAGGACAACGGGCTGCCGGTACCGGCGATCAACATGGATCGCGCTCGTTCGGCGGCTTTGGGATCGGCGGTCTTGACCGGCTTGAGGAAACTCACGAACACCAACACGGCGGCGACGCCCCAGAACACGACGCCGGTCCACTCGAAGAGCAACGTCGACTCGATGTCCACGGGAAGCAGACGCGGATCGATCAACTGCAGGTACACGGGCGGTACAAGGCGCTGAGGGAAGTCCGCGAGCAACATCGTTACAGTGGGCTCGCGATCGAACCCGTGCCTGGCGAGCATTCCGCCGCCGACGTAGATCACGGCGAGGACCGCGAGCAAGGTCACGATCGCAGCACCGAGACGTCGGTATGTCTTGGCCGGGGCCGCGACGTCGAAGTATCGACGTGTCGCGATCAGCAGGATCAGTACGAAGAGCGGTGTCAGGAACGGCACCAGAGTTCGGTACACGTTCGGATCGCTGATTCCGTAGAACAAGCTGTCACTGTCGACGGCGTCGACGAACCTGATGACGAAGTTCCCGATCGAGAGGACGAGTAGGACTACCTGAGCACACACTGTCGCAATCCAGGCGAATCTGCGGCCACGACGGAGCCCGTCACTCAACACGAGAACGAAGATCGACGGCATCAGCGAGAGCAGAGTCGGGCCGATACCGGAGAGTCTGAGCTCGAGGAGTCCTCGTCGGCAGTCCGGATCCGACGAGGACTCCTCGCACAGTTCTCGAACCTCGGCGACAGTCCAGGGAACTCCGCGGAAGAGGTCACGGAGGACCGCGAGTGGGCCGACCGCCTGCGGGGACAATGCGGCGATCATCGGGCCGATCGCACTCGCCGCGACGACGATGGCGACCAGGACGCGACCCTCTCGCTGTGTCCCGGCGATGCGCTCACCGCGCGCCGATCGTCCGACGATCCACTGACCGATCACCAAACCCACCACAGCGGCAAAGAATCGGATGACGTCTTGCAGCTGACCACTGAACAAGGCCAAAGTGATCGTCAACGCCAAAGTTCCGACGCGAATGCGACGGCGCCACAGGGTGCCCATGTTCGAGCTGGCGGCCATCGCAGCGCCGACGATCCATGCACTGGCTCCGACCGCGGAGCCCACGTGGAGGCGGAATCCCCAACTGGAATCGAACACCTTCGCAAACGACGCCCAGCCGAGCCCGAGCAGGACTCCCAAGATTTGAGTGCTTGCGCCGGCGATCGCAAGCTTGATCGTTCCCATTCGGCGTTCGAGGGGTGCGGCGACTGCGATCAGGAGCACGGTCGCGCCGAGGTACCCGAGCAGGTTTCCTGCCCACAGCACGGACGTGAGCGGAGTCCAGATGCGGCCGTGCTGGATCGAGCCCATTCCGGCACCGATCGTGTGCTCGAGATCGCGGGACGGTCCGTGAACGAGGCTGCCGGTTGCGGCACCCACGATCCACATGGTGAGAAGTAGAACGACCGTCAACGGTGCGTCGCGAATGCCGAAACGGATGATGCCGACAGCTTTCTGCGTGACTACCCGCGCCCGTGATGTCGATTCTTCGGTGCCCGGCGAACTGTCGATCGTCATCTACGTGCGGCTACTTTCTGCGGATCGACTGTTGGCTTGCAATTATCGGGCATCGTCATTGTCGGGACTTTCGTCGTCTCACACCACCGTAACCGTCACGCAGATCACTATGGCCAATACCACACCCCCACCGAGGTGGTTACTACTACCAGTAGTACGTATTTCGTCGTGGAAGTCCGTAGAATCGAAGAATGGCAGGTCTAGGTGAACTCGAACGCGCGGTGATGGATCATTTGTGGTCCACATCGGAACCGCAAACTGTGCGACAGGTGCATGAAGCACTCGCGACGCATCGCGAATTGGCGTACACGACGGTAATGACCGTTCTGCAGCGCCTGGCGAAGAAGCATCTGGTGATTCAGCAGCGTGACGATCGCGCACATCGCTATCTTCCCGTCAACAAGCGCGAAGAACTGGTTGCGAGTCTGATGGTCGACGCTCTGGCCCAGGCTCCGGAGTCCGGCGGTCGCGCCGCGGCGCTCGTCCACTTCGTGGGACAGGTCAATGCTGACGAAGCCGATGCTCTCCGCGAGGCGCTCGCTGCCCTCGAGGTGCGCGAGTCCGCGAAAAAGGCTGCGCAGCCCGGAATTTCTAGGCCGAACTGATTTCGTCGTGCATGATGTGTAGGACATGAACGCCACTACTGCACTGGTTTTCGGACTGCTTGCCTTGTTGCTGGCCGGTCCGGTTCCCGCACTCCTGAGCCGCTCCACGTGGCCTTACCGCGCTCCACGCGCGGCGTTGGTTCTGTGGCAAGCCGTCGCAATTGCTGCGGTGTTGTCGGCATTCAGCTCGGGCCTGGCCATTGCCAGCCAGCTGCTCGTTCCCGGCGCTGACGGTAGGCCGACGACGGCCCCGACCGCCGAAATCGATGCACTCGGGCTCCCGCTGTGGATTCTGTACGTGGTTGTTTTTGCCCTGACGCTTCTGATCGGCGCGAAGCTGATCTTCTCGATCATCCAGGTCGCTGTGAGAACCCGACGTCGCCGTGCACGTCACCGCGTGTTGGTGGACCTTCTCGACGACTGCGCCATGCCCGCGTCGGTGGAACGCACACCCGATCTGCGGGTACTGGACGTCGACGAACCGATCGCATACTGCCTGCCAGGTCTGCGTCAACGCGTGGTTCTCAGTCAAGGCACTCTGCAGAACCTCGATCATGCCGAGGTCAAAGCCATCCTGACACACGAGCGTTCCCACCTGCGAGCTCGTCACGATCTGGTCCTCGAGGCTTTCACGGCCGTCAATCACGCGTTCCCCCGCTTCGTCCGTAGCAAGTCGGCGCTCGGATCGGTACAACTCCTGGTGGAGTTGCTCGCCGACGATTCAGCCGTGCGGGCTACCGGTCCCACTCCCCTCGCGCGGGCGCTTGTCGCGTGTGCCGGATCGACGGCACCCCGCGGGGCAATGGCAGCGGGCGGGCCGTCGACGCTCATCCGAGTGCAGCGCCTCTCGGCCGACGACGCAGATCCCCGCATCGCAGTTTTTGCGTATCTCGGGGCGGTCGCGATTCTCGTTGTTCCCACGGTTGCGGTGGCTGTGCCCTGGCTCACCGAACTTCGACTGCTTTTCAACGCATACTGAGTCTTGACCTGCGTAACCCCGTGTAGTAGTGCAGGTCACAGGCGGGGCTACCTGACTTCGGTGTCCCCGGTGGCGTAGAGTGGATCACGGCCACCATCGTGGTCCGTCAACATATAACGGCACACAGCCCAATTCCCCGCAGTATGCGTTCGGATTGCCAGGTGACATGTGCCCTGGCTCGTCCCTTTGCGAACTGTGTCGTGTATTTCAGCATGGCTTCTTCCGCTCCGCGACGTGCCCGTAGTCCGGAGAGGTTTCCGCGTGACCAACGCTGTCCAAATGTCGTCTTCTGAGAACATCGAAGACCCCACCGTCAACACCCCCGCTGCCGAAGAAGCAGTCGCCACCGAGCCGGGTATCACCTTCGCCGAGATCGGCCTGCCCGAGCAGCTTGTTGCCGCATTGGCGCGCAACTCCATCACCGTCCCGTCCCCCATCCAGGCGCAGTCCATTCCGGACGCGCTCGCCGGAACCAACGTTCTCGGCCGCGCACAGACCGGATCGGGCAAGACCCTCGCCTTCGGCCTGCCGATGCTGACCCGCCTCTCACGCCACGAAGATCGCCCGGCCGCCAAGCGTCCCCGCGCACTCGTGCTCGTCCCCACCCGTGAGCTTGCTTTCCAGGTGGTCGACTCCCTCAACTCCTACGCTGGCGCACTCGGACTCACGGTTCGTCCCGCTGTCGGTGGAACGCCGTTCGCCAAGCAGGTCGATCAGCTCCGCCGCGGCGTAGACGTCCTCGTCGCAACGCCGGGTCGTCTCGGCGACCACCTGCGTCAGGGCACCTGCATCCTCGACTCGGTGGAAATCACCGCACTCGACGAAGCCGATCAGATGGCAGACATGGGCTTCCTGCCCGAGGTTCGCTCGATCCTCGGTGAGACCCCCGCAGACGGACAGCGTCTGCTGTTCTCGGCAACCCTCGACCGTGAGGTCCAGTCGCTGGTTCGTCAGTTCCTGGCCAACCACGTCACCCACTCCACCGAAGACGGCCGCGCAAGCGTCGACACGATGGAGCACTACGTTCTCCTCGTCGATCGTGGACAGAAGGATTCCGTTCTCGCCGAGATCGGTGCCCGCGACGGACGCACCATCATGTTCGCCCGCACCAAGCTCGGTTGCGAGGGAATCACCGACCGCCTCCGCGCAGTCGGCATCGCTGCCGAGTCGCTTCACGGCGGCAAGGCACAGAACCAGCGCACCCGCGTCCTCGAGCGTTTCAAGAACGGCCGCACCCCGGTCCTCGTCGCAACGGACGTCGCAGCGCGCGGTATCCACGTCGACGGCATCGACCTCGTCGTTCACGTCGATCCCCCGGCCGACCACAAGGACTACCTGCACCGCGCTGGTCGTACCGCTCGCGCCGGCGAGAAGGGCACCGTTGTCGCCATCGTGCTGCCCAACCAGAAGCGTCAGTTCAAGCGTCTGACCGGTATGGCCGGCGTCAATGCCGCAGCCGTTGCCGTCACCCCGGGTTCTGCTGAACTCGCTCGCATCACCGGCGCCAAGAAGCCGACCGGAGAACCGTTGCGCGAGAGCTCTTCTCGTGGCGAGCGTTCCTTCGGTGATCGTGGTGGAAGCCGTGGCGGATACCAGGGCAACCGCTCGTCCGGTGGATACCAAGGCAACCGTTCTTCGGGTGGCTACCAGGGCAACCGCGACGGCGAGAGCCGCGGCGGATACCAGGGTGATCGCTCCAGCGGTGGTTACCAGGGCAACCGCGACAGCCGCCCCTCGACCGGATACCAAGGAAACCGCTCTTCGGGTGGCTACCAGGGCAACCGCGACGGCGAGAGCCGCGGCGGATACCAGGGCAACCGTTCGTCCGGTGGTGGATACCAGGGTGATCGCTCCAGCGGTGGTTACCAGGGCAACCGTGACAGCCGTCCGTCCTACGGAGACCGCGACAGCCGCCCGTCGACGGGTTACCAGGGCAACCGCTCGTCGGGCGGATACCAGGGAAGCCGTGACGGCGAGAGCCGCGGCGGATACCAGGGCAACCGTTCGTCCGGTGGTGGATACCAGGGCAGCCGTGACAACAACCGCTCGTACGGCGATCGCGACAGCCGCCCCTCGACCGGCTACCAGGGCAACCGCTCCTCCGGCGGATACCAGGGAAACCGCGAAGGCGGCGACAACCGTGCAGCCTCGACCAGCGGTGGCGGCTTCCGCAGCCGCACCGACCGTCGTAGCTATGACGGATTCGACGGCCCGAAGCGCGATCAGCGGTAATACCTGCGCTGAGCTGCGGCTCGACAACTGAACACTGAGAACCTTCCGGCTGTGCCGGAAGCTGTATCGAGACGGATGCAGGTCACTGCAATTAAAGTGATCTGCATCCGTGTTTTGTATGCACGGTCTGATGTTCACGCGCGTCGCGGCCGCACCGTTTTCGGCTGCGCACAGCGCAGGATTTCACAGCCGCGGACCGAGAGGGAAAGCTGTAAGCATGTCAACCACTAGCACCGAATCACCCCGAGCTCAGATCGGCGTCACCGGCCTGGCCGTCATGGGTTCGAATATTGCCCGCAATTTCGCCCGCCACGGTCACACCGTTGCCCTGCACAACCGCAGCATCGCGAGGACCGATGCCCTGATCGCCGAGCATGGTTCCGAGGGCGATTTCGTGCGCACCGAGACCGTCGAGGAGTTTGTTGCCGCACTTCAGAAGCCGCGACGCGTCCTGATCATGGTCAAGGCGGGCGCCCCGACCGATGCTGTCATCGAAGAGCTCGCGAACGCCATGGAGCCCGGCGACATCATCATCGACGGTGGCAACTCGCTCTACACCGACACGATCCGTCGTGAAGCGGCGATCCGCGCCCGCGGTCTGCACTTCGTCGGCGCCGGTATCTCCGGTGGCGAAGAAGGCGCACTCAACGGTCCGTCGATCATGCCGGGCGGCCCGAAGGAGTCCTACGAGGCTCTCGGCCCGCTTCTCGAGTCCATCTCCGCTCACGTCGACGGCACCCCGTGCTGCACGCACATCGGCCCCGATGGCAGCGGTCACTTCGTCAAGATGGTGCACAACGGCATCGAGTACGCCGACATGCAGCTCATCGGCGAGGCGTACAACCTCTTCCGCGACGCTCTGGGCTACGACGCCGGTCAGGTTGCCGACGTCTTCACCGAGTGGAACAAGGGCACCCTCGAGTCCTACCTGATCGAGATCACCGCCGAGGTGCTCCGCCAGGTCGACGCCGAGACGGGCAAGCCGTTGGTCGACGTCATCGTCGACGCTGCCGAGCAGAAGGGAACGGGCCGCTGGACGGTCAAGTCCGCTCTGGATCTGGGCGTGCCGGTCACCGGTATCGCCGAGGCCGTATTTGCTCGCGCACTGTCCGGTAGCCGCAATCAGCGCGCCGCAGCTCAGGCGCAGGGTCTGGCTGCCGGCTCTCTCGGCGACAAGCCTGCTGACGCCGAGCAGTTTGCCGCCGACATCCAGGCCGCGCTGTACGCGTCGAAGATCGTGGCGTACGCGCAGGGCTTCGATCAGATCGCTGCCGGCAGCGCCGAGTACGACTGGAACCTCAAGCCTGCCGACCTGGCGACGATCTGGCGCGGTGGCTGCATCATCCGTGCGCAGTTCCTCAACCGCATCAAGGACGCGTTCGACGCCGATCCGAGCCTGCCGAGCTTGATTCTGGCGCCGTACTTCCGCGAGGCCATCGAGGCAGGCATCGACAGCTGGCGCCGCGTGGTCGCCACCGCGACGATGCTCGGCATTCCGGTACCTGCGTTCGCGTCCTCGCTGTCGTACTACGACGGTCTGCGCGCGGAGCGTCTGCCGGCCGCCCTGACTCAGGGTCAGCGCGACTTCTTCGGCGCGCACACCTACGAGCGCATCGACAAGCCGGGCAAGTTCCACACACTGTGGAGCGGTGACCGCAGCGAAATCGAGGCCTGATTCACAGCGGGTATCGGTAGATGCGGTCATCTGCGTCTACCGATACCCGGTAGCCTGGACAAATGCAGGAATCGACGATCGACTCGCCCACCTCGACCGAAGGGCGTTCGTTCGTCGACCTCGGAATCCCCGCCGTGATGGTGCACGCGTTGCGCCGAAGCGGCATCGATGCCCCCTTCCCCATTCAGTCGGCAACCATCCCCGATGTTCTTGCCGGTCGGGATGTACTCGGGCGCGGTGCGACGGGTTCCGGAAAGACTCTGGCCTTCGGGCTTCCGATGCTGGTGCGCCTCAAGGGTGGGGCGAGCAAGCGGAATCGTCCGCGCGGTTTGGTGCTCGCTCCCACCCGTGAGCTGGCGATCCAGATCCACAAGGCACTCGACGACGCCGCTACCGAGATCGGTTTGCGTGTGGCAAATGCGGTCGGGGGCGTTCCGATCAAGCGTCAGGCCGACATCCTTGCCCGCGGCGTCGATCTGCTGATCGCGACCCCCGGGCGCCTGCTCGACCTACTCGAGCAGAAGTCGGTGATTCTCGACGACGTCGTGATCACGACCATCGACGAAGCCGACCACATGGCGGACATGGGTTTCATCGACGAGGTTGCGAAGATTCTCGACACGACTCCGAAAGACGGTCAGCGTCTTCTCTTCTCAGCGACACTCGACGGCAAGGTCGACGATCTGGTCGCGGGTTACCTGCGCAATCCGGCGTCGCACTCGACTGCTCCCCCGGTTGCGACCGTCTCGACCATGGAGCATCACCTGCTTTTCGTCGACCGCGACGACAAGAGATCCGTTGTCGCACATATCGCTTCGCGTGCGGGGCGGACCATCATGTTCGTCAAGACCAAGCACGGTGTGGATCGTCTTGCGCAGCAACTGCATTTGATCGGCGTCTCGGCGGGGGCTCTGCACGGCGGCAAGACGCAGAACAATCGGACCAAGACCCTCGCGTCGTTCTCCGACGGGACAACACCGGTCCTGGTCGCCACCGATGTCGCCGCGCGCGGAATCCATGTCGACGACGTGACGCTCGTCGTTCACGTCGATCCCCCGGCCGAGGCGAAGGACTACCTGCACCGGGCCGGCCGGACGGCACGCGCCGGCGAATCGGGCGTCGTCGTCACCATCGTCACCGACGAAGAACGTGAATCGGTCGAGAAGTTGACCAGGCAGGCAGGCATCAAGGTTCACGGTGTGCGGGTTCGTCCTGACGATCTTGAGCTCACGCGCATCACCGGTGCGATGGAGCCGACGGGAATTCCGGTCGAGGCTCCCGATACGACGGTTGCCGTCAAGCACACCGCCAAGCGTGGCCGTCAGGAACACGACACTGCAGGCCGGACCGCTGCCGGAGGCCGGATGAAGAAGGACGGCGACAAGCGCGCCGCCTCCTCGCGGCGCGTCACCGATCCGAAGAGTGTGAAGAAGATCCGTGCGGACGGCACTCCGGTCCCGACCCGTTCGGAGCGTCTGGCGTCCAAGGGCTTGACCCCGCGTCGCGGCGCACCCGGCGCAGGAAAGCCGTCTGCCGGAAATCGGGCGGGCAAGCGCGCACACTGAGGGAATGGGTGATCTTCCACTGATCTCGGTTCTCTGCGCACTTCTCGCTGCACTGCTCTTCGCGTGCGCTTCGGTCGCTCAGCAACGGGCGGCGTCCGCGGTTCCCGAGGGCGAGGCGTTGGTGGCGTCGTTGATTCGCAGTCCTCGGTGGTGGGCCGGGCTGATCGGTGACGGCGGCGGGTACGTCATGCAGGCCGTTGCACTGTCGTTGGGTTCGGTGTTGGTGGTGCAGCCGCTGATCGTGACCTCGTTGCTGTTCGCGCTGCCTCTCTCGGCCAAATTCTCGGGAATCCGCATCACCCGTTCCGCGTGGTCACTGGCGATCATGCTCGCGATTTCCTTGGCGATCTTCCTCGTCGTCGGCGATCCCACCGAGGGAGACAGCAATGCTCCATGGTCGGATTGGGCTGTGCCCCTGACGATTACGGTCGCAGTGGCCGTGGCCGCAACTGTCGGCGGCTTGTCCAAACTCGACGGCGGCTGGCGCGCACTGCTTCTCGGCTCTGCGGCAGGCATCTTCTACGGCGTCGCCGTCGCATTCACCAAGTACGTCACCGACCTACTCGGCCACGGCGTCATCGGGGTGATTTCGGCATGGCAGACGTGGGCGCTGATCGCCTCGGGCGCAATCGGGGTCTACCTGCAACAGCGCGCGTTCCAGGTCGGGCCGCTGTCGGCGTCGCTACCCGCCCTGACGATCGGCGAGCCGATCGCGGCCATCTTCCTGGGGATGACAGTGCTCGACGAACGCCTCCGCGTCGACGGTCCCGGAATTGCTCTCATCGGGTGCGCCGTCGCCGTCATGATCATGACCACGATCGCCCTTTCCCGCTCACAAGCGCGCGATACCGAGGGCGCTACGGCGGAATCGACGGTAGGCTCGTGAAACGTGCAGTTCCTCGAAGGGCAACGCCCCCCATACGACCTGACCTACGACGACGTCTTCCTCGTCCCTAACCGGACCGAGGTCACCTCTCGGTTCGACGTCGATCTCAATTCTTCCGACGGATCCGGAACGACCATTCCCGTCGTGGTCGCCAATATGACCGCAGTCGCCGGCCGCCGCATGGCGGAGACTGTCGCCCGCCGCGGCGGACTGGTCATCATTCCGCAGGACGTCCCCACCGAAGCTGTCGCCGAGACCGTGGCGTTCGTCAAGAGCCGCCACCTCGTCGCCGATACGCCGGTCACGCTTAGTCCGGACGACGCCGTCTCCGATGCGCTGGCGCTGCTTCCCAAGCGTGCTCACGGCGCGGTCGTGGTGGTCGAGGACGGTAAGCCTCTCGGTGTCGTCACGGAGGCTGCCTGCGCGGATGTCGATCGGTTCACTCGCCTACGTACCGTCGCGATCACCGACTTCGTCACGGCCCCGGTCACCGCCACACCGCGTGAGGTCTTCGAACTGCTCGAAACCAAGCACGATCCGCTGGCGGTCATCGTCAACGAAGACGGGACTCTTGCCGGCGTCCTCACCCGCACCGGCGCGATCCGTGCCGGCATCTACGACCCCGCAGTCGACGAGCGCGGCGCACTCCGGGTCGCTGCGGCGGTCGGTGTGAACGGTGACGTGGGCGCCAAGGCCAAGGCTCTCGTCGACGCCGGTGCAGACGTGATCGTCGTGGACACGGCTCACGGTCACCAGCAGAGAATGATCGATGCGCTCACCACCCTCAAGGCGCTCGATCTCGGCGTCCCGTTGGTTGCAGGCAACGTGGTCTCCGCACAGGGAACCCGTGATCTGATCGCCGCAGGCGCGGACATCGTCAAGGTCGGCGTCGGGCCCGGAGCCATGTGCACGACTCGCATGATGACCGGCGTCGGACGCCCGCAGTTCTCGGCCGTCGCGGAATGTGCTGCAGCGGCACGTGAGCTCGGCAAGCACGTCTGGGCCGACGGCGGCGTTCGACACCCCCGCGACGTTGCACTCGCCCTCGCGGCGGGCGCGTCGAACGTCATGATCGGCTCGTGGTTCGCCGGCACATACGAGTCCCCCGGCGATCTCAAAGTCGATCAGGCGGGCAACGCGTACAAGGAGAGCTTCGGTATGGCCTCCAAGCGCGCTGTTGCCGCTCGCACAGCCACCGAAACGGCTTTCGATCGCGCCCGTAAGGGATTGTTCGAGGAAGGCATCTCCAGTTCGCGGATGCGTCTCGATCCCGAGCGCCCCGGAGTCGAGGACCTGATCGATCAGATCTGTTCCGGCGTGCGCAGTACCTGCACGTACGCGGGTGCGCGTTCTCTCGAGGAGCTGCACGAGAAGGCCGTTCTGGGCGTGCAGTCCGCCGCCGGATTTGCCGAAGGACGGCCGCTTCCGTCTGGTTGGTGAACCACGTTCTGTGACTGTCGGCGGGTGCTCGGGTCCCTACTCCCGGGCACCCGCCGGTATCATTGGATCCGTAAACAGAAAACAAAACTCGGTCGGGTGCCCTTCGGCGACCCGACCGAGCCCGCTACAGCCGAGAACTACTCGGCTCTGACGAAAGGAACCCGGTGCCCGAGGCACCCACACACTTACCCGGCGCTACACCCGTCGTCTTATCCGAGGAATCTTCTGATTCCGCCGGTTCGGAGGGCTCCTCTAGCGAGCCGGGAGACAAACCCGGCGGCCCCCGTGCACATCTCAGGTGGCGATGACACATGGACATCGTTTTCACCATTCTCAGCCTGGTCGGCTTCATCGCGCTGACTGCAGGCACCGCCCTCTTCGTGGCGGCCGAATTCTCACTGACCGCGCTCGAACGCAGCACCGTCGACGAAGCTGCTCGTGGCGGCGACCGACGCTCGCGGCAGGTTCAACACGCGCACAAGACTCTTTCGTTCCAGCTCTCCGGCGCTCAGCTGGGCATCACGATCACAACCCTGATCACCGGTTACCTGGCCGAGCCGGTCCTGGCACGGTTCATCACACCGGTCACGAAGGCCGTCGGGCTCAGTGAATCCGCGGCCTCGACAACGTCTTTGATCCTGGCGCTCGTGATCGCGACCTCGTTCTCCATGATCTTCGGTGAGCTCGTACCGAAGAACCTCGCAATCTCCAAGCCGATGCCCACCGCCCGCGCGACTGCGGGCCTGCAAGCAGGGTTCTCGCTGATCTTCCGGTGGGCCATCAACGGCCTCAACGGAACCGCCAACTGGATCGTGCGACGCCTGGGCATCGAACCCGCGGAGGAATTGCGCTCCGCGCGATCACCGCAGGAACTCGGGTCCCTCGTGCGGACGTCCGCGCAGCGCGGGTCCATCGACAAGGGCACGGCGATGCTCGTCGACCGTTCACTGCAGTTCGGTGACCGCACGGCAGAAGAGCTGATGACTCCGCGAGTGAAGATCGAATCGCTGGAACTCTCGGACACCGTCGCAGACCTGATCGTGACGGCGTCGCGGACCGGCTATTCACGCTTCCCGGTCGTTCGCGGCGATCTCGACGACACGGTCGGCGTCGTACACATCAAGCACGCGTTCACCGTTCCGGCCGAACGTCGGCGCACGACGCGCGTCGACAGTCTGGCTCAACGTGTTCCCGTCGTGCCGTCGAGCCTGGACGGGGACACCGTCATGGAGCGAATCCGCTCGGACGGTATGCAGGTTGCGCTCGTCGTCGACGAGTACGGCGGAACTGCCGGCATCGTCACGATGGAAGACCTCATCGAGGAAATCGTCGGCGATGTGCGCGACGAACACGACGAACCCGAACTCGACGTGCAGCGCGTCGGCGACGGATGGTCGTGCTCCGGTCTCCTGCGCATCGACGAGGTCACTTCGGCTACCGGGTACACCGCTCCCGAAGGCGACTACGACACGCTCGGCGGCTTGGTGCTCACCGAACTGGGCCGCATCCCCGACGAGGGTGACGAGGTGGAATTGCCCGACGTCGACTCGTCCGGTGATTCGCGCGGAAAGTGGATTGCACGAGTGACCGGCATGGACGGCCGCCGTATCGACCGGGTGACCATCACGCCGGTCCCCGCTTGCGTCGAACCCGAATCCGCAGACGACAGCAAGAAGGAGTCCGACGATGAATAACCTCTTCGGTGTACTCCTCACCGTCGTGCTGCTCGCCGGCAATGCATTCTTCGTCGGTGCGGAGTTCGCACTGATCTCCGCACGACGTGACCGTCTCGAAGCACTGGTCGCGCAAGGCAAGAAGCGGGCGCTCACAGTCATCAAGGCCGGTGAGAACCTCTCGCTCATGCTTGCGGCGGCTCAGCTGGGCATCACGATCTGCTCGATCCTCCTCGGTAAGGTCGCCGAGCCCGCCATTGCGCACCTCCTCGAGGTGCCGATGGAAGCCGTCGGCCTGCCCGACGGATTGCTGCACCCGATCTCGTTTGCCATCGCGCTGTCGCTCGTCGTCGTGCTGCACATCCTGCTCGGCGAGATGGTGCCCAAGAACATCGCGTTGGCCGGCCCCGAGAAGACGGCCATGCTGCTCGTTCCCGTGCATCTGGCGTTCATCAAGATCGCTCGCCCGATCATCGCGTTCTACAACCTGTGCGCGAACGGAGTGCTCAAGCTCCTGCGCGTCGAACCCAAGGACGAACTCGACGTCACGGTCTCGGCGGTGGAGTTGTCCGCGATGATCGGTGAATCGCGATCCGAAGGTCTGATCGACGCCGAAGAACACCGGCGGTTGAAGCAGGCACTCGAATCGACCGATCGGACCGTCTCCGAGGTCCTGATCACTCTCGACAAGGTGCGGACCATTCCCCTCACACCGTCGGGAACAACACTGGGTGAGATCGAGCGTGCGGTCATCGAGACCGGATACTCGCGTTACCCGGTGCGAGCGAGCGACGGATCGCTGGCTGGGTACGTGCACCTCAAGGACGTGCTCGACGAGGTGCTCGACGAGGCCGCTGGACCGGACACCGTCGTTCCGACGTCGGATATCCGGCCGCTGCCCATCGTTCCGCTCAGCACACCGCTGGCCGAAGCGTTGGCCGGCCTTCGTCGGGCCAGCTCGCACCTCGGCGCTGTCACGGACGCTGACGGAGTGGTGATCGGTATCGTCGCGCTCGAGGATCTCCTCGAGGAGTACGTCGGAACGGTCCGCGATGGCACGCATCGCGGCACGGATGCTGTTCCCGGACAAAGAAACAGCTGATCGATGACACGTTCGGTGCATTCACTCGCACTCGCGCAGAGCGAGTGGACGGCTCGGCGGGCACTTCACCTCGAGGAGGTGGAGAAGCTCGTCGAGCCGCACCGAGCGCGTCGTAGCGCCGGTATCTCTCACCCGGTGCACGACTTCCTCTTCACGTACTACAACTTCAAACCCGCTCAACTGCGCCGCTGGCACCCCGGGTACGGAGTCGCGCTCGAGAACGCCGCCGAATACGCAGCCTTCTCCGGCTACCGCGTCGACGAGTCGGGTACCGCGACGGTCGAGGCCTCAGTGCTGGAGCGTCGGCGTCACACAGTCGAATTCGTGTGGAATCTGTTGAATCAGACGTCTGCGCGGCCCGCTGTGCTGGGTTGCTTCGGCCTCCACGAATGGGCGATGGTCTATCGCGGGGGCGAGGACGCAATCCGTCACCAGTCGGTGCCGCTGCGACTCGGGTTCGCCGGTACCGACGCGGTCGTCGAATCCCTGCCACTCAAATGCACGCACTACGACGCGTTCCGGTTCTTCACACCGGACGCGGCCCCCAAGAACTCGCTCCCGCTTGCACGCGAAACTCAGATCGATCACGAACAGCCGGGCTGCCTGCACGCCGGTATGGATCTGTACAAGTGGAGCTTCAAATTGTTGCCACTCGTCGATTCCGACCTGGTGATGCGGTGCTTCGAACACGCGCTCCTGGCCCGTGAACTCGACATGCGCGCGAGCCCATACGACCTCGCCGAGTACGGGTACTCCCCCATTCGTATCGAAACTCCCGCGGGCCGCGCCGAATACGTGCGTGAGCAACAACAGTTGGCGGATCGTGCTGCGCCGCTCCGCGATACGCTGGCAGAGAAGTGCCGGGAGCTTCTCGGCCACTGAACTGCCGAAAGGCGTCGCATGGATCACGGGTACGGGTTCTATCTCGACGAATACCAGCGTGATGTCGGGGTGCACAGCGACGACCGCCGCGGGCACATCGAATGCCCGGACTCGGCGGGTTTCCTTGCGGCGCACTTGCCGGTGTTCGACCTCGCTGCGGGCTCGGTAGCGGCGTTCGCCTCGGCGATTCATCGGTCAACCAGCCCGGGCGACGGACACTGGACCCTCGATCCCGAGCGCATCGCCGCGTCCTTCTCGAGCGATCGACTGTTCCGGATCGGCGGCGAGCCGATCAACGGGTTCTCCGAGCACTCGGGGTTCTTTGCCGCCCGCGACGGTTGGGTCCGCACGCACGGCAACTATCCGCACCATCGCGACCGCCTGCTCGCCGTCCTCGAGCTCGATGATGGATCACCCAAAGATGCAGTGGTGCAACGGATATCCGAACTCAGCGCCATCGAGATCGAGCTGCAGGCCGCCGAGATCGGAGCCATCGCGGTCCGTGTTCGTACCGAGACCGAGTGGCGCCTGAGTGAGCAGTGCGCAGCTGCGAGGTCTGCGCCTCTGGTATCCATCCGAGTACGCGACGAGGGAAAACCCCGCACGCATCCGACGCGCCCACGTGTTCTCGACCTGACCCGCGTCATCGCCGGTCCGGTCGCGACGCGTGCCCTGGCGTTGGTCGGCGCTGACGTTCTGCGGATCGACCCTCCGGCGATCCCCGAGATCGGATGGCAGCACCTCGACAGTGGACAGGGCAAGCGGTCGGCGCTTCTCGACCTGAAGTCCTCGGCGGGAGCGGCAGCGTTCCGAGAACTCCTCGAAACCGCAGACGTACTGGTCACCGGCTACCGGCCGGGTGCACTCGAAGCGCTCATCGGGCAGGATCTTCCCGCCCACCTGATTCACGGGCGCGTCAGCGCATGGGGATGGGAAGGTCCGTGGGCGAATCGCCGCGGCTTCGACAGCATCGTGCAGGCCGCATCCGGTATCTCGTTCCTCGCGGGTGGTGAGAACCCTGGTGCGCTTCCGGCGCAGGCACTCGACCACTCGACCGGATACTTCTTGGCAGCGGGGATCCTCGACGCGTTGACGCTGCGCTCGGAGGACGGCCGTGGCCGCGATGTCGACGTGTCATTGGCAAGCACAGGCGCTCGTCTTCTCGACGCACCCGGCCGAACCGTCCATCCTGGTCTGCCGACGGCTCCCGGCCTGAATGTTGTTGTCAACCATGCCGACGTGACCACCGCACGACCCGCGCTGGCAGAGTTCGAGGACTACCCCGAACCAGCCCATCCGTGGGGATCGGATCGCGCGGAGTGGGCACACTGAGGGACCGGCACATTCAGGGCAAGATGGACCTGTGAAGTCACATACCTACACACTCGACCTTCAGTGGACGGGCGATCTGGGAACCGGAACGTCCAGCACGCAGGGATATTCGCGCAATCATGCAATATCCGCGGTCGGAAAGCCGGAACTTCTCGGCAGCTCCGATCCCTCGTTCCGCGGTGACGCGCAGCGATGGAACCCCGAGGAACTGCTCGTTGCCTCCCTCGCCCAGTGCCACATGCTCTGGTACCTCGGGCTGGCAGCTGCCGCTGGGGTCGTCGTTCTCGACTACAGCGATCAGCCGGTCGGCAGCATGATCGAGGAATCCGATGGCGGCGGCCAGTTCATCGAAGTGACGTTGAATCCGACGGTGTTGGTCGCGGAGGCGTCGATGGTCGAGAAGGCCCAGGAGCTTCACGGCCCCGCACACACGAAGTGCTTCATCGCTCGGTCGGTGAACTTCCCCGTCCTGCATTCCCCGACGATCCTGGTGGCCACCGATGAGTGACATGCACAAGCTCATCGTCGACGTCGACACCGGTATCGACGACTCGTTGGCGCTTCTCTATCTCCTTGCCAGCCCCGAAGCCGAGATACTGGGGATTGCGAGCACCGCCGGCAACGTTCCGGTGGAACAGGTCGCGGCCAACAACTTGAACTGGCTTGCGCTCTGCGGCGCCCCGGACATCGAGGTTGCACTCGGCGCCCGCGAGCCATTGGTCATACCGTTGCGCACCACCGAGGAGACTCACGGTCCGCAAGGAATCGGCCATGCGGTCCTCCCCGATTCGGGTCGCAAGCGCTCGGTCCGAACCGCCACCGACCTCTGGGTGGATCTCGTCCGGGAGTACCCCGGACAACTCACCGGGCTGGTGACGGGGCCGCTCACCAACCTGGCCTTGGCGATCAGACGTGAACCCGATCTGCCGTCTCTGCTGAAGCGACTGGTAGTGATGGGTGGGTCGTTCAACTATCCGGGCAACACGACGCCGACCGCGGAGTGGAACGTCTCGGTGGATCCGCACGCCGCCAAGGAGGTGTTCGACGCGTTCTCCGTCGTACCCGCGCACCGGCGCCCGATCATCTGCGGCCTCAACGTCACCGAATCCATCGAGATGTTCCCCGAACATGTGCGTCGGCTCGCCGAAGCTGCCGGGAGCACCCCGGAAGAGATCATCTCGCCTGACGACGGTCCCGACGTCCGCAGTTCCGCGTCCAACAGCGTGATCAGGCATATGTCCGACGCAATCCGGTTCTACATGGAATTTCATCGTGAATACGACCAGGGATTTCTTGCTCACATGCATGATCCCTTCGCTGCTGCCGTCGCGCTCGATCCGAGCCTGGCGACGCTGAAACCGGCAACGGTAGATGTCGAAACCGAGAGTCCACTGCTGATCGGAACGACGGTTGCGGACTGGGTCGGGCACTGGAAGCGTGAGCCCAACGCGGATATCGCGGTCAGCACCGATCCGGCGGAATTCTTCGATCGACTTGTCCACCGAGTGGGAAATTACGCCCGCGTCGTGGGTTGACCGAGCCGGGCACCGGCTATGCTCGCATGGACAGAACACCAACGTACGAGAACAAAGGACCTGACGTGCAGATTTCCAGCCACGATGCCTCCCCGGCATTTGCGCTCGGATTGATGGCGTTCTGGCCCACTCGTCGTAGCGCATGCTTCGATCAGGCGTGTTGCTGAGCGGCGATTCTCGCTGCCTGCACCCCTGACTTTGTCGCTTCTTCGCTCGGAGTCTGTCTTCTCATGTTCAATCTTCTTTTGTTCACCCTTGTCGGCGTCGGCGCCCAGCTCGTCGACGGCGCCCTCGGTATGGCCTTCGGTGTCACCGCAACCACTCTGTTGATGATCGGTGGCCTCGGTCCGGCTCAGGCCAGCGCCGCTGTTCACCTGGCCGAGGTCGGCACCACCCTCGCTTCGGGTGTGTCGCATTGGAAGTTCAAGAACATCGACTGGAAGCTCGTCGCCAAGCTCGGTGTGCCCGGCGCAGTCGGTGCATTCATCGGCGCAACTGTGCTCTCGGGTCTGTCCACCGAAGCGGCAGTCCCCATCACGGCGACGATCCTGCTGGCCATCGGTATCTATGTGGCACTACGCTTTTCGGTCCGCCCACCGGCCGTCGCGGACGCTCGTACCACCCCGCACACTGCACGTTTCCTGTCCCCACTCGGCCTGTTCGGTGGTTTCATCGATGCATCCGGCGGTGGTGGTTGGGGTCCGATCACCACCAGCACGCTGCTCTCACGAGGAAAGACCGCGCCGCGCACCGTGATCGGCTCGGTCAGCGCCTCGGAGTTTCTGGTCGCGTCAGCCGCGTCGCTGGGATTCCTTGTCGGATTGGGACGTGAGTCGGCGGGAAACCTCCTCGTTGTCGCCGGTCTCGCGCTCGGCGGTGTCATCGCAGCTCCGTTCGCGGCGTGGCTGGTCAGCCGCGTACCTGCAACCTTGCTCGGAACGGCGGTGGGCGGCGTCATCGTGTTGACCAACGCACAGAAGCTGTTCAAATCCTTCGACATCACCGGGGCGGTCACAGTGGCCGGTTACCTGACCATTCTCGGCGCGTGGGCAGCGCTGCTGTTCTACGCGTGGAAGCGGTCCACTCTCACCCCGGCCGAGGCAGAAGGCGATTTCACGGGAGTCGAACTCGCTGTCGAGACCGAACTCACCGAGCCTGCAGTCAAGCGCGAACGATAGCTCGTCACAGAAGAAATCCCGGGTATCCGCGCTCGGATACCCGGGATTTCGTTCTTTCCGCGCTAGTTGCTTCCGTCGAACGCGTCGAGAATTCGCCCCGCCGCCAACGCTGCCGTCAGCGAACCGTCACGCACGCTCTGCTCGACGTCGGCCCGGATCGCACGCACCCGATCGTTGCTCGAGAGCCTGCGTAGCAGCTGATCGTTGACCATCGTCCAGGTCCAATCGACCTGTTGCTTGCGACGCTTCTCCTCGAACTGTCCCGCTTCGGTGAGCACCTCACGGTGTTTGGTGACAGTTCCCCAGAACTCGTCCAGCCCGACACCTTCGAGACCGCTCATCGTGATGACGGGCGGCTTCCAGATGGCGTCGTGCGGGTAGATCAGGCGAAGCGCACCCGCCAATTCACGGGCAGCGCCCTTTGCCTCGCGCTCATGCTTGCCATCGGCCTTGTTGACCGCCACCAGATCTGCGAGCTCGAGGACACCCTTCTTGATGCCCTGGAGCTGATCACCGGTACGAGCGAGGGTCAGGAACGTGAAGCAGTCCACCATGTTGGCAACAGTGACTTCGGACTGGCCGACACCCACCGTTTCCACCAGGATGACGTCGAAACCGGCAGCTTCGAGAAGCACGATGGTCTCGCGGGTTGCCTTGGCAACACCACCGAGCGTGCCGGACGTCGGTGACGGCCGGATGTACGCATTCGGTTCGACGGTGAGCCGAGCCATGCGTGTCTTGTCGCCGAGAATCGAGCCGCCGGTGCGGGTGGACGACGGATCGACCGCCAACACCGCAACCCGATGTCCTTTGCCCAGCAAGTACATTCCGAGCGCGTCGATGAAGGTCGACTTGCCGACGCCGGGAACGCCGGTGATGCCGATCCGGTGCGCTCCCCCGGCCTCCGGCAGCAACTTCAGTAGAAGTTGCTGCGCGAGGGCCCGGTGGTCGTCGCGGGTGGACTCGACGAGGGTGATCGCCCGAGCGAGGCCGGCACGCTGATTTCCGCGCACCGCCTCGGCGAGGGAATCAATGTCGATGGGCTGACGTGCCATCTTCAGTGACCCCCTTCTCAGCTGTTGTCGTGACCCAGTTGGGCGGAGAGCTTCTCCAACAATCCGCTGGCAGCGTCGGCGATGACGGTGCCGGGCGGGAAGATGGCAGCAGCGCCGGCCTCGTAGAGTTCGTCGAAGTCACCGGGCGGAATGACGCCGCCGACGACGATCATGATGTCGGGACGACCGGCCGCAGCCAGAGCCTCCCGCAGCGCCGGCACCAAGGTGAGGTGACCGGCGGCCAACGACGACACACCGACTACGTGGACGTCGTTGTCGGCCGCCTGATTGGCGACCTCTTCGGGGGTCTGGAACAGCGGTCCGACGTCGACGTCGAATCCGATGTCCGCGAAGGCGGTGGAGATGACCTTCTGGCCACGGTCGTGACCGTCCTGGCCCATCTTCGCGACGAGGATGCGGGGACGACGTCCCTCGTCCTCGGCGAACTTCTCGACCAGTTCCATCGCCTTGCTGATGTTGCTCACCGTTCCTGCCTCGTCGCGGTACACACCACTGATGGTGCGGATCTCGGCCTGGTGGCGTCCGTACACCTTTTCGAGGGCGTCGGAAATTTCGCCGACGGTAGCCATCGCGCGGGCGGCGACGACAGCGAGGGCGAGGAGGTTGTTCGCCATGCCGCCTTCGGTGGATGCGGCAGCGCGAGTGAGGTTCGCCAGTGCGGCCTCGACGACTTCCGGATCACGTTCCGCGCGAAGGCGAACCAACTTCTCGAGCTGTTCCTTGCGGACCTTGGAGTTCTCGACCTTGAGAACTTCGATGGTGTCGACCTCGTCGGGAACGTACTTGTTGACGCCGACGAGCGGCTGCCGACCGGAGTCGATGCGTGCCTGGGTGCGGGCGGCAGCTTCCTCGATGCGCAGCTTCGGGATGCCTTCGTTGATGGCCTGAGCCATTCCGCCGGCTTCCTCGACCTCTTCGATGTGCTTACGAGCCCGGTTGGCGAGTTCGTTGGTGAGCCACTCGACGTAGTACGAGCCACCCCACGGGTCGATGGGACGCACGGTGCCGGATTCCTGCTGCAGCAGCAACTGGGTGTTACGGGCGATGCGGGCGGAGAAGTCCGTCGGCAATGCGATCGCTTCGTCGAGTGCGTTGGTGTGCAAGGACTGAGTGTGGCCCTGGGTGGCAGCCATGGCTTCGACGCAGGTACGCGGAACGTTGTTGAAGACGTCCTGCGCGGTCAGGGACCAGCCGGAGGTCTGCGAGTGGGTACGCAGCGAGAGAGACTTCGCGCTCTTGGGATCGAACTTGGCGACAAGCTCGGCCCACAGGAGGCGTCCGGCGCGGAGCTTGGCGACCTCCATGAAGAAGTTCATGCCGATGGCCCAGAAGAAGGACAGGCGAGGTGCGAACTTGTCGATGTCCATACCGGCGTCGAGGCCGGCGCGGATGTACTCGACGCCGTCGGCGAGGGTGTACGCCAGTTCCAGATCGGCCGTCGCTCCGGCTTCCTGGATGTGGTAGCCCGAGATCGAGATGGAGTTGTACTTCGGCATTTCCGCGCTGGAGTACGCGAAGATGTCCGAGATGATCCGCATCGAGGGCTTCGGCGGATAGATGTAGGTGTTACGAACCATGAACTCTTTGAGGATGTCGTTCTGGATCGTTCCGGCCAGCTTGTCCGGAGTGACACCTTGCTCGCCTGCCGCAGCGACGTACAGCGCGAGAATCGGCAGCACGGCGCCGTTCATCGTCATCGAGACCGACACCTGCGAGAGGTCGATTCCGTCGAAGAGCTGACGCATGTCGAGGATGGAATCGATTGCGACACCGGCCATTCCGACGTCACCGGCAACGCGAGGATGATCGGAGTCGTAGCCGCGGTGTGTGGCGAGGTCGAAGGCGACCGAGAGGCCCTTCTGACCGGCCGCCAGGTTACGACGGTAGAACGCATTCGACTCCGCGGCAGTGGAGAATCCGGCGTACTGGCGAATGGTCCACGGCTGGTTCACGTACATGGTCGGGTACGGACCACGCAGGAACGGCGCTGCGCCCGGGAAGCTGTCGAGCGGGTAACCCGACTCGGCGGCGGCCGTGCGGTCCGCACCGGTGTACACCGGCTTGACGTCGATGCCTTCGGGGGTGGACCAGACAACCTGCTCGGCGGCGTAGTTGTTGGCGTTGGCGCCCTCTTCGATGAGCGCCTGGGCCTGCTCGACCGACGGCGGTGTGGGTGCCGGAGACTGCGGGTCCTCGAGTGGGACCTCGGCGAAACTGCCGATCACGTGCTTGACCTCTCGTGTCGTCACTTGGAGCTTCCCGTCTCGATGAAGTCGAGCAGTTCGGTCAGAGCCGACACTGCGTCGATGCGGGCGGTGAGGAATCCGTCCGGGCGAGAATCGCCGGTCGCGTCGGCGACTGCCTTTTCCGGTCCTGCGAGCAGCACCTTGGTGATGCCGGCGGCGCGAAGTTCGGCGACGGCCGCTGCGGCGCTCTCGCCGTAGCGCTTGTCCGTGCCGCACAGCACGGCGACGGTGGCACCGGAAGCCTTGACTGCAGCGGAGATGGCTTCGGCGCCCACCTCGAGCGGGCCGGGGTTGACTGCGTCGATACCACCCGAAGCGAGCAGGTTGGACGCAAACGTGGTGCGCACGTTGTGTTCTGCAACCGAGCCCAGCGGCGCGAGAAGCGCAGTGGGACGGGCGCCGCCGGCGGCGAGGAACGCGTCCGAACGGTCACGAAGCGCTTCGAATGCAGCTGCGTAGCGGGCGACGGACTGGCCAGGCTCGACGGCTTCGGCGGACAGCGGCGTTTCGCCGAGGTTCGGGAACTCGTTGACACCGGTGACCGTGGTCTTGCGGTGTGCGATGTCGGAGTCGCGCTTGGCCTTGGTAGCGGCGATGCGACCGGAGACGATTCCCGCTTCGAGTGCCGCCAGATATCCGCCGGCTGCTTCGATTTCCTGGAAGAACTCCCACGCGGTGGCGGCGATCTGCTGTGTCAGGTCCTCGACGTACCAAGACCCGGCCGACGGATCGAGGACACGGCCCAGGTGCGACTCCTCGAGCAGGAGCAGCTGTGTGTTGCGCGCGATGCGCGAGGAGAAGGACTTGCTGACACCGAGGGTGCCGTCGGCCAGGGCGACGTCGAACGGAAGAACAGTCACTGCATCTGCTCCGCCGACGCCGGCGCCGAATGCAGCGAGGGTCGTGCGCAGCATGTTCACCCAGGGATCACGCTGAGCCATCATCGCGGCGGAGGTGACTGCGTGCTGCGGCGCTCCACCAAAATCGGAAGCTCCGCAGACCTGGGCGATGCGTGCCCATACGAGACGTGCGGCGCGGAACTTCGCGATGGTCTGGAACTGATCGTCGGTTGCCGCGTAGCGGAAAGCCAACTGCGACAACGCAGCACCGATGGTCAGGCCGCTCTGGGCGGTGAGTGCACGGAGGTACTCGAGGCCGGCGGCGATTGCGGCTCCGAGTTCTTCGGCGTCGCCGGCACCCGCGTTGTGAAAGGCCGTGCCGTCCACGGTGATCGCGTGCACGGTTTCCGCACGAGCGGCGGCGAGGGCGGCCAACTCGACTGCGCCTGCAAATTCGACGTCGGCTGCGCCGGAGAACGAACTGGTCAGCGGTGCTGCACCGAGGTGAACTCGGATACTGCTGCGATCGCTGACACCGTCGCCGGCTTCGCTGCGTGCATCGAGGAGTGAGAAGAGTGCTCGGGCTGCATCGTTTGTCGCTGCGCCTGCATCGAGCGTGAGCGGTGCGAGGTCGAGAAGCACGCCCTCGAGCGCAGCGGCGAGGTCGGTGACCGGAACGCCGTCGGCGCCCACCTTCAACCAGAGTGCGCTGACTCCGTTTTCGAGGGCGTCCAGGATGGCGCGATTGGTCTCGGCCGCCGAAGCGGTTCCGAAAGCGGCGGAAACCAACCAACCGGCATTGACATCACGGTGAGCGTCGACGCCACGCACGTACGGAAAAGTGCCCGGCAAGCTCTGCTCGGGACGCTCGTCGCGTGGGCTGTAGAGCGGTGCGACAGTGACACCGTCGTAGGTGACGGTTTCGAGCAGTTTCTGTGGCTCGGGGCCCAGTTCTGCCGCATCGACTCTGCGGGACTTGGCGAGCACACCGGCTACGGAGCGCTGCCACTCCGCGTACGCCTGCTCGACAGCCTCGGCTTCTGAAGCTAATGACACTGTGTCCGCTCCCTCTCATTTTTTGCGTGAGCGCTTTACCGATAATCGGATTTGTTCGTTAGTTCTGTGATGCTAACCCGCGGTTGAGCCCAGATATCGTGAGGATCACGTCATGTTCTTCACAGGGCTGTTCGTGGCCACTTTCCGACCGGCCGGGCGACGTGCGGATTCGGTCGTTCGTGCACGTGTAACCGGCCCTTACCTAGCGATTGTTCAGCATGTTTGCGGGTTACCCGCGAGTTCGTTTCACTGGCCGGGACTGCAGGTGAAGGCCACTCCGAAAGCCTAGTGGTTTTCGTCACAGCGCCGTTTCATTGTCGCCTGGAGCACGTCGCTTTCCCGCCCCCGTGGCGATGTTCGACTCACGATTGCGGGTCGGCAGTCGGCCCGGTTCACCGTTCGCAGGTAGCCTTGTGACCTGTGATGGGACGCCTGCTGGACCGAAGATTGATCGCAATAGTCCTGGTAGTGCTCGCTTTGTTCCTCGCAGCCCTCCTCGCCCCACATCCCACGGTGTCCCAGGTGCGAGAGTGGGCGGACTCGGTTGGCCCGGCGTTTCCCCTCGTGTTCTTCCTGGTTCATTCGACAGTCACCGTCGCGCCGTTCCCGCGCACCGTCTTCACGCTCAGCGCGGGGGTTCTTTTCGGCTCGGTGACCGGCATCGCTCTTACCGTGGCGGCAACGACTGTGAGCGCCGTTCTGGCCCTCTACCTGGTCCGCGCCATCGGCCGCGACGTCGTGTGGCAACGGATTTCGAGTCCGACGATCCGGCGGGTGGACGAGCGGATCGAAAAGCGGGGGTGGCTGGCCGTCGGCTCTCTGCGCTTGATCGCGTTTGTCCCCTTCTCGGTGGTGAACTACTGCTGCGGCATTTCGTCGATCCGGATCGTGCCCTACATCCTTGCCACCGTCGTCGGCATCTTGCCCGGCACTGTTGGGATTGTCGTTCTGGGCGATGCGCTCTCCGGCGAAGCCGATCCTCGTCTCCTGATTCTGTCCGGGATCTGCATTGCGATCGGCATCGCCGGTCTGGTGTTCGACGCTCGCCGTCAGCCTTCACCGGGCGAAACCATCGTTGACAACGGTCAACCTCAAGAGGTTGATTTGATTGAGTCAACCCAAAACGATTGACTATTGAAAGTCAACTATCTAGCATTGACTAATGTTCGTACTGACAGTGGATCAGCGAGGTAGCCGACGCGATGTCGACCGCGTCGGGGACATCATCGACGACATGGCCGATCGCAGGCTCCTGCGGCCGTTCGAGCGCACAGCGGGCGACGAGATTCAAGCGGTGACCGACGATCCGGCGCTACTCGTCCTCGTCGCACTCGAGCTGATTCGGCGCGAGCACTGGAGTGTCGGGATCGGGATCGGTCCCGTCGAGCAGCCTCTCCCACGGCAGACCCGGGCCGGACGCGGACCGGCATTCGAAGCTGCTCGGATCGCCGTCGAGCGAGCCAAGCGAGCTCCGGCCAGAATTGCCGTCGAACAGGCGCCGGCGGATAGCTCACGCGACGAACTCGCCGCAGATGTCGATGCCGCGTTCACCTTGCTCGGAACGATCGTCACGAGACAGACGAAGGACGGACGCGAAGCCATCGCCCTGATGGACAGCGGACTCACTCAGGTCAGCGCAGCGGCCCACCTCGGAATCACCAAACAGGCCATGTCCAAGCGACTCCTGACAGCCGGGTGGCACGCAGAACTCGCCGGGCGCAGACTCGCAGAACGACTTTTGGTCAGACTCCAGCCCTAGACTGCTCACGCTCGCACCGGTACAAACTCGTCGACACAGCAGGGGGCTCGAATACATGGTCGTTCTGGCGTTGATCGCGCTCGCCGTCGCCGCCGCGGCACCAGCAGTTGCAGCGGCACTGGGACCGCTCAGTCGTGGTCGACTGGAAGTCCCCGAATGGGCGTCGTCCGTGGTGGCTCTTCCGGCGCTGGGTGTTGCCGCACTGGCATCGACCCGAACGACCCCGGTCACCGGTTTCGCTCTCGGGGCGACGCTTGTCCTGTGCGTACTTGCCGCCGCCACGGCCGGTGCACCGTTGGTACTTGCCACCTTCAAGATCGCTCGTCGCCAACCGGACGGGAGCCCGGCACCGGACGCCGGACCTCTTCGGGGCGGACGTGTGATCGGCATCCTCGAACGGCTCGCGGTGGCGGCGTCGATTCTCGCAACCTGGCCGGAGGGGATCGCGATCGTCTTGGCAGTCAAGGGGCTCGCACGGTACCCGGAACTTCGTGAACCTCATGCGTCCGAGCAGTTCATCATGGGAACCTTCGTCAGTGTCCTCTGGGCGATCGCCGTATGCGGAACGGGACGGGCACTCATCACGTAGGTGATGAGTGCCCGTCCCGATCAACGTTCGCTACGAGAGGCGCCTACCGGCGCTGGCCGCCCTCCGGCGGCTGATCCTGGTAGGGGTACTTCTGCTGGAATTCTTCGCGTTCGGACGGCAGCGGTAGCTGACCGGGCCAAGGATTTTCACTCTGCTGCGGCAGCGCGGGATCTACGAATCCGGGCTGCTCGGGCGCACTTTCACGGAGGTGCCTGACCGCAGCTGCCGGATCTTCGACGGGAGTACGTGCAGCAACTTCAGCAGCACGGACTGCTTCTGCGATAGCCGGATCGGATTTGGTCTCGAACCACTCCGCCACCTCGGCTGAATCGTCCTCAGGGTTGGGAAGATTCTCTTCGGCGGCCGGCGGCTCGTACCGGAAGACACCGTCCTGCCCCTGCGCGCCAAGCGTTTTCGCAAATCCCTTCAGTGCGTCACCGAAGTCGCTGGGCACGAGCCACACCTTGTTCGCATCGCCTTGCGCCATCTGCGGCAACGTCTGAAGATACTGGTATGCAAGCAATTCCGGAGTCGGCTTACCGGACTTGATAGCAGCAAAAACCTTCTCGATGGCCTTGGCCTCGCCTTGGGCCTGCAAGTACTTGGCCGCGCGGTCACCTTGAGCACGAAGGATCTGGGACTGACGCTCACCCTCGGCGTTGAGGATCGAGGCCTGCTTGTTGCCCTCGGCGGAAAGAATCTGGCTCTGCTTGGCGCCCTCGGCTGTCTTGATAGCGGATTCGCGGTGGCCTTCAGCCGTCAGAATCATCGCGCGCTTCTCGCGGTCCGCCTTCATCTGCTTTTCCATCGACTCCTGGATGGAGGGCGGAGGATCGATGCTCTTGAGTTCGACGCGGGCCACTCGCAGGCCCCAGCGGCCGGTCGCCTCGTCGAGGACACCACGAAGCTGACCATTGATGGAATCACGCGAGGTCAGCGTCTCTTCGAGGGTCATTCCGCCGACGACGTTTCGCAGCGTCGTGGTTGTCAACTGCTCGACGGCAGCGATGTAGTTGCTGATCTCGTACACCGCAGCTTGCGGATTGGTGACCTGGAAGTACACCACCGTGTCGATGGACAGTGTCAGGTTGTCCTGGGTGATCACCGGCTGCGGTGGGAAGGAGACCACCCGCTCACGAAGATCCACCTTGGCGCGCACACGATCGGCGAACGGGATCAAGAACGTGAGCTGCCCGGACACCGTCTTCGAATACCTACCGAGCCGCTCGATCACCGCGGCTTCTGCCTGCGGTACCAGTGCTACCGACTTCGCGACCACCAAGATCACGAATAGCACCAACACACCGAGCACTATGAGTGCTGCCATTAAGGTCCCCTCCAGACGACTGCTGTTGCGCCGTTGATTTCCATCACCGTCACCTTGGTGCCCGGCGGGTACACCTCGGTGGTGTCGTACGGCCTGGCAGTCCACACCTCGCCGTCCAACTTGACCTGCCCGGAATGCTCGCCCACTTCTTCCAGAACCAGAGCGTGCTTACCTTCGAGTGCCTGTATTCCGGTCGGGGTCGGCGGCGGACTACCGAAGCGACGCAACATGATCGGTCGCACGCCCAGGACGAGGGCGGCGGAGAACACTCCGAACATGACGGCGTCGACCCACACCGGGAAGTCGGTGACAGCACTGACACCGGCAGTAGCGAGCGCCCCACCGGCGAGCATCAGCAGGAAGAAATCCCCCACCAGCGCTTCGGCCCCGGCGAGCACCAGTGCTCCGATCAGCCAAATAAGTGCAGCCACAACACCATCTAACCAGAATGTGTGACCCAGGCCGCCGCTACGTCAGTTCGGCTCGGTAACGAAATCGACAAGTTGTTCGACTGCACCGATCAAAGGAGCTTCCAGATCGCGGAAGCTCTCGACCGAGTTGTAGACCCGCCGCCAGCCCTCCTGAGGTGTCCCCCAGCCCAGTTCGCGGCAGATTCCCGTCTTCCAATCCTCGCCGCGTGGAATCTTCGGCCAGGAGGCGATTCCGACAGATTTGGGACGAACGGCCTCCCACACGTCGATGTACGGGTGCCCGGTCACCAACACGTCCGGGCCGAAGCCCTGAGTCAGTTGGGTTTCCTTGGAACCGGTGACCAGGTGGTCGACCAGGACCCCGACGCGGCGGCCGGGACCAGGCCCGAATTCGGCAAGCCGCTCCCCCAGATTGTCGAGTCCTTCGAGATGTTCGACGACAACACCTTCGACGCGAAGATCGTGACCCCACACCCGCTCGACGAGCGCAGCATCGTGTACTCCCTCCACCCAGATCCGGCTGGGCAGTGCCGTGCGTGCACGTAAGCCTTCGACTCGGGTCGAACCCGAAGCCGACCGTGCGGGTTTGGTGGACGCGGGCTTGGGGGCCGGCCGTACGAGGGTGACCGGTGAGCCGTCGATGAGGAAGGCCGCCTCGCGCATCGCGAACAACCGCGTCCGGGAACGACCGTCCTCGAGCCGCACGAAATCGCCGTCGTACGTGCGCTCGAAACCGACTACCGCACCGCAGAATCCCGTCGCCGCATCCTCGACGACAAGATCACGCTCGGCCGCCACTTCAGGCGTCACGCGCTTCTGTTTGCGGGTATGACCCGCAAAAATGTCACCGTATCCGTTGCCACCGCTCACGCCGGATCACGCTAGGTCACAACGCCGGGGCCGCGCATGTCGCCACGCCGAACTAAACTTCACGGTCATGAGTTCTCCCAGCGCAACCCTCACCGTGTGGGCAGCGTCATGGCTCGCCGGCGACGCTGCGCCGGACGACGTCATCGACGCCCTTGCCGCGTGGGCACCGATGCACCTGATCGGCGCCGCCGATGCGGAAACCGCGGTCCGCCACGATCTCGAATGGCCGGGAGTCACGGCTTCCGGTGTGCCCACCCTGCTCAGAATCGCGCGCTCGGAGGCTGCCGAGGTCCGCCTGGTCCTTCCCACGGCCGGTGATGTACGTGGTCTGCCCACCGGGACCGAGTTCGCGCGCGCTGCGATCGCAACGGGTGAAGGGATACAGATCGGCGCCGTCGGCAAGCCGGGAGTCGGACTCGTGCCGTCGAAGGAAGGCCCGGACGTCTTGCGATGGACGGTCTTCTCCATTCCCACTGTGGCGGGCAGCGCCGAATCGATCGGACTCCGCGAAGCCGAATACGAACTGCGCCAAGCTGTTCGGGACGCAGCCGAGGTGCTCGGCGGGCTTCCGGCCGTAGCCACCGGAATGCCTGGAAACGACGCTCGCACGCTGGTCGCCGAAGCCCTGCAGGCACAGGCCGGACACCGCTGGCCGTCGACACTGTCACCTCGGCATTTGCAGGTGATCGACACCGCCGACAACGTGGCAGCCATTCTCACCGTGGCTGCGTCGGTATCGACCAATCAGGCCCCGAGCGTGTCTACTGCGCAGAGGCGTGACGACCTGCTGCGACGACTGTGGGACGTTGTTCGCACTGCCCGTGTCGCGTCGGCGAACAGCGTGTCGATCAGAGCTTGAGCACGAAGTTCCGGCGTTTCTCGGCAAACCCGTTGCGGTCACCGAACATGTCGATCTTCATCTCTTCGAGCTCACGCTCCTCGTAGGGCTCCACCGGATCACGTTCCAGTCGAAGACGTTTGCACTCCAGCATCGATTCCAGCCGATCTCCTTCGAGCAAGTCGGTGGCGACCTCGCGCAACCACGCCTCGAACAGATCCGGCCGCCTGGGGCCGATCGCGTCGACAAGTCCGATGTCCAAGGCTCGACGGATGCCGATCGCACTGCACTCGGCCAGCAGACTGCGGGCCTGCTGCTCGCCGACCCGAGCCGGAAGTGTGTACGTGTGCAGTTCCGAGCCGAACAGGCCCATCGTGGCGTAATGAGGATTGAGAACCACACCGTCCCTGGCCACGACTACGTCGGCTCCAAGCGGGAGCATGACCCCGCCGGCACCGGCGTTGCCTGTGAATGCCGCCACCACAACCTGTTCCGTACAGGTGACGATCGCTTTCGCGATCTGGTTGATGGCTTTGATGTTGGCCCACGCTTCTCCGGCTTGATCCGACGCGGCCTCGATGACATTGAGGTGGATACCGTTGCTGAATCTGTCGTAGTCACCCGTCAGGACAAGGATCTTGGTGTCCTGCGCGATCGCCCAGCGGAGCCTGGAGGTCAGTCGCGCGCATTGCTTCGTACTCATCGCACCGTTGTAGAAGCGGAACGAGAGATATCCGATTTCGCCGTCGCGGTGATAGTCGGTCTCGGGGTAACGACTCTCCCAGACCTGTGGAACGAACACGTCCGGACGTACGACCGCGGTCGACGGAAGTTTGACATTGCCGGCGCCGACGAGCCGCGCATGTCCGATCCAAACGGAGCCCGCACCGGTGGCAACACGTATTGCCTGGTGGAAGTACTCGACGATGGTGCCGGGCGCTGCGTCGACGTGGGTATCGAGGTGAGCGTCGTAGACGTAGACCCGGTCGAGCCCCAACTGAACGGCGACGCCGGGAAACCCGTCGGCGGCGTTGACGGCGCGGACGATGCTCGACGCGTCTTGCTCCCAGCTGAAAACGCGATCGGCCTGTTTCATGCTGGGCCTCGATCGGGTCGAAGCCACGGGCCGCGCAACTAGGTCCGATGGGATCGCCTGGAAGTCAGGAGTACGGAAATGTTCGACGACCTCCGTAATGCACTCCATCGCCGCGTCGGTGACTTCCTCGTTGTATACCGAGGATTTGGTTGCCCCGTTCCGGAGTTCGAACGTCCGCCAGGCCCACACCGGCCCGGCGTCGAGTTCCTCAGCGGCCTGCAATGCCGTGACACCCCAGATCGGTTCGCCATCCGTTATCGCCCAGTCCAGCGACGACGGCCCGCGATCTCCGGGCGGGCCGGGATGGATGATGATCGTTGTCCACCGCTGCCAAACAGATTCCGGGACATAGGCTTTCAAGAACGGGCAGATGACGAGGTCAAAATCTCCCGAAGAAGTCGCGGCCAGCACTGCGTCCGCGTCGGCGACGACGGCTGTACGGACTTGGTGTCCCGCCTCGCGAAGAACAAGACCGGCCCGCTGCGAGAGACCGTTGTCGGAGGTGACGAGAAGAAGCACGCTCAACGGTGGCGCGGAAGTCGTAAGTGAGCGTGAGCGCCGGAACAGCGCCGCCGTCGCCGCTCGCAGACGGCCCCTGCCCGATACACCTTCACGTAGCTTCGCCGTTGCTACATCGCTGGAAATAGCCACAGAAGTCGCGAGCGCGGCCGATTTGGGCATCGGTCGTACTTCGGGGGTCGAAACCATGAATTCCTGCTCGCATGCTCGGGTATCTGCAACGCAGACCAGACTCCCCCCAGAGCAGGACCGACGCACCGATAGATTGATTGAGGTATTTAGGGACTTTATACCTACCGTCGGTTTGTTTCAATAGCTATTTTCAAGCAAACCGCTTGATCGATCAACCCACAGACTTGTGATTGATCGCGATATGGCGGTCGATGCGAATATGTTCATCCAGCGTCGGGTAGCGCAAACCGGTGTCCTGGCTGTACCCCTGACGGCGCAACCAATCCAGGACGTCGCCCCAGAACCAGATCCCCCCGGCAACCGAGTTGTACGGAATCGGGAAAGGCGTAGCCGCCTGCCGGACCCCTCGCACCCACTGCCCGACAGCTTGCCGCGTCACCCCCGCACGGTCGGCAATGTCCTGACGTGACACCAGATCGGGATGTGTCCGCTGGGGACGCACGCCTGCAGCCACCAACTGGTCCACCACGGTGATAGCCGTTGTCGCCGCTCGCATACCTTCCGAGGTGAGCGTCAGCAGCTGCAGCCCGCGCCGGTCCTCGACCCTTCCGCCCAAGCTCTCTTCGATCGCCTGCTCTTGCGAGACTGTCAGCATCTGAACGATGAATGTGAATTCGTAACGGTGATAGAGGTCTTCGGCCACGCAATGAACATAGCCGTAAGCTGCACTGTTTCCACATGGACACACCCGGGTCACGCCCCCGCACGCACAATGGGCAGATGATCGACGTGGACGACAGCCAGTTCGAGGACATGGTCAAGCGGGCGCTCGACAGCCTGCCACCGAAATTGGGTGCGGAGATGGCCAATGTCGCAGTGACCGTTCAACTCGAAGGTGGACGACCGGGGCTACTCGGGCTGTATCAGGGCATCCCACTGACCAAGAGAACCACCACGTACGCCGGCGTCCTTCCCGACCGCATCACGATCTACCGCAGGGCCATCTGTGCGATCTGCAGCACCGAAGACGAGGTGATCGAGCAAGTTCGCCGAACAGTGATCCACGAAATCGGCCACCACTTCGGGATCGGAGATCCCCGGTTGCGTGAACTCGGATGGTGACAACCGACTCATCTACAAGTCGGAAATCAGCTAGAGGTTGATAATCGGCGAATTGTCATGTCAGCTGTACCAAGCCCGCAACAATTGAACACTTACAGGAGTTCGCATGGTCAATTTGATCCAGATCGCCCCGAAGAATGCCCCGACGTTCGCGATGAGCCGACAGAAGGCCGCAGAACTGCTGGGCATCTCGGTCGACAGCGTCGCGTTTCTCCTCAAGTCTCGCTATCTCCCGGATCTGGACGCCGGTCGGTTGATCAAGATGGCCAACCAGCCCTGGTTGTACTCGGACGGCGACTTTCCCGTCCTTCAGCAGGGCGCATCCGAACTTGCCCCCAAGAAGATGCTGCCCGCACGTAAGTACATCGGCGAGAGCGCAATTCACTCCGACGCCGAATGCGTGGAGGCCAACCAGGGGCAGTGGGCGGGATTCAACGTCGACCATGTGCTCGGCGCCCGCTTCCTGCCTGTGACGCTGCGCAAGTTTCCGGTGTCGGTGCTGCAGATCCACGACGTCAACGACGACGACGAAGAACGCGTCTCGTTTGTCGCTACCCTCGCCGGGCGAGTCCGCGAACTGGGCGCGCCCGAACTCAACTACATAGACCCGTCACTGAGCCCCGAGGATCGACAGATCGTCGAGACGCTCCTCACCTCTCGCAGCACGTCCACCGTTCCCGGGCCCTGCGGAAAGCTCAAGCATCCGAACACCTGAGCGCCGGACCGTCAGCGGGGACGCTGAACGGCCGCGCAGCAATTGACCGCACACGAGAGACCGTTGGTGGTCGAGCCGAGCAGCGGCTCGACCCCCAGTCGCAGTGGCTGCTCGGCCTCGGCCAGTTCCCGAACGAGCGTGGGCACCAGCTGCGCGAAACGCTGATCGCGGCCGGGCGTTGCTGCCCGAACGAAATCCATCCCGAGTTCGGCTGCCTTGTCCTTGGCCTCGGTGTCCAGGTCCCACACCACTTCGAGGTGATCGGAGACGAAACCGACGGGGCATACGATCACGGCGCGAACATCTTTGGCGGACAACGTATCCAGGTGATCACAGATGTCGGGGTCCAGCCACGGAACCTGCGGCGGGCCTGATCGCGACTGCCACACCAGATCGAAATCCTCGACGCCGACGGCCTCGGCAACCAACTTCGCGGCCTCGGCGACCTGTCGACTGTAGAGGTTTCCGCCCTCTGCCGGCGGCCCTGCATTGCGGTCTGCGGCACTCGGTACCGAATGCGCGGTGAACACCAGGCGCGCAGTATCGCGAGTCGCTTCGGGCAACTCTGCGCGGGCCGCGCGCACACCGTCGGCGAACGCGCCGACGACCAGCGGATGGTCGTAGTACTGGCGAAGTTTTGTCAGCGTCGGTGCGCCGTCACCGACCGCCTCACGGGCACGGGCGATGTCCTCGTGGTACTGCCGACATCCGGAGTAACCACCCCACGCCGACGTGGCGAACACGGCGGCGTTGCGGACACCGTCCTCGCGCATCTTGGCAACGGTGTCTTCGACCATCGGGTGCCAGTTGCGGTTGCCGAAGTACACGGGCAAATCCACGCCGGCTGCTGCCAGCTCACCTTCGACCCGTTCGATCAGGTCTCGGTTGAGCGCGTTGATGGGCGAAACTCCACCGAAATGCATGTAGTGCTCGACAACGGCGTCGAGCCGCTCCGGTGGCACTCCCCTACCGCGCGTGACGTTTTCGAGGAACGGCCGTACGTCTTCGGGTTTTTCGGGACCGCCGAACGACAAAACGAGAAGAGCATCGAACTGCATGTCCATACTTACGGTCATGAGTTCAATCTTGCGCGATGCCGTTCGGCGGGAGTCACCCGGGTACTCACCTGCGTAGTAGAAGGGGTGCTACTAGCCGACCATCGCGTGGAAGCCGCCGTCGACGTAGATGATCGACGCGGTCGTGCCGGGCAACCAATCCGAGAGAACGGTGCAGACCGTTTTGGCGACCGGCTCGCGATCGTCGACGTCCCAGCCGATGGGCGCAGCACCGTCCCATGCGGTGTTCAGCTTGTCCAACTCCGCGCCCGGACCGGTGCTGTCGCCGGCAATGGCCTTGGCGGCCAGGGTCTTGATCGGGCCGGAGGACACCAGGTTCGAGCGGATGCCGCGGACGCCGACCTCTTTGGCCACGTACCGATTGACGGCCTCGAGGGTTGCCTTGGAGACACCCATCCAGTTGTAGAAGGGCATTGCGCGTGCCGGATCGAAGTCCATTCCGACGATGGACGCGTTGTCGTTGAGCACCGGCAGCAAGGCCTTGGCCAGTGCGCTGTACGAGTAGGCGGACACCTCGAGTGCGACCGCCACGTCTTCCCACGGCGCGTCCATGAACGGGCTTCCCAGGCAGGAGCGGGGAGCGAAGCCGATCGAGTGGACGACTCCGTCGATACCCTCGGGAGCCAGCTCGCGCACACGCTCGGCGAGAGAGGCGAGATCCTCCGAGCTCTGGACGTTGAGCGAGATTGCCGGCGGCACGGGCTGCGGCAGGCGCTGGGCGATGCGGTCGATGAGGCGCAGACGATCGAATCCGGTGATCAGTACCTTCGCGCCCTGCTCCTGCGCGACCTTGGCCACGTGGAACGCGATCGACGAATCGGTGATGATGCCGGTGACAAGAATGGTCTTACCCTCGAGCAAGCCGCCCATGAGATGTCCTCCTGATTTCAGACGTACGAGAAAGGTGTGTGTACGAAAAGCGGGTCAGTGCCCCATGCCGAGTCCACCGTCGACGGGGATCACCGCACCCGAGACGTAGGCCGAATCGTCGGAGGCGAGGAAACTGACAACTGCTGCAACATCTTCCGGCTTTCCGGTCCGCTGCAACGGGATGAACTCGGTGGCCTTGTCCTTGACGTCGTCGCCCAGTGCTGCCGTCATGTCGGTCTCGATGAACCCGGGAGCGACGACGTTGGCGGTGATCGAACGTGAGCCGAGTTCCCTTGTCAGGGAACGAGCGATACCGACGATGCCTGCTTTGGACGCGGCGTAGTTGACCTGGCCGGCTTGTCCTGCCAGACCCACCACAGAGCCGAGGAAGATGAACCGTCCGAAACGCGCGCGCAGCATCGAACGGGTCGCACGCTTCGAGAGGCGGAACGTACCGGTGAGGTTCGCGTCGACGACGCTCGTGAACTGCTCTTCGCTCATTCGCATGATCAGTGTGTCGTCGGTGACGCCGGCATTGGCGACGATGACCTCGACCGGCCCCTGGTGCGCTTCGACCTCTTTGAACGCACGGTCGATCGACTCGGTGTCGGTGACGTCGCACACGACGCCGAACAACCCTTCGGGGACACCGGAACCGCGGTGCGTGACGGCTACCTTGTGGCCGTCTGCGGCGAGCCGCTGTGCGACGGCCAAGCCGATTCCGCGGTTACCGCCGGTGACGAGCACCGAGCGAGGTGTGGTGACGGTCCGTTCGGAAACCACTGTCGTGGGAGGGGTAGACATGGCGATCAACCTATCAATTCTCTGCGGGCCGCGTACCAGCGGTATTTGGACAATTCGGAACTGCTCTCGATCAGGGCAGACGCTGCCTGCGTACCAGGGCAATCGTCAGACCAGCGGTCGCGAACACGACGCCGAGGACCAACCACGGTCGACTCGCGTCTCCTCGTGTCGTCTCGAAACCGATCTGCTCTTCGAGCGTGTCGTACACCTGGCGCAGTTCTTCGAGGCTCGATGCCGTGAAGAAACTTCCGCCGGAAAGGTTGGCGATCTCCTTCAATGACGCGTCGTCGACCGGGACGGGGATTCGGTCTCCTTCGATCTCGACTCGCCCGTATGTCGTTCCGAAGGAAATGGTCGAGATCGGAACGCCCTTGTCCTTGGCCTGACGGGCAGCGGTGAATCCGCCCCGCGGATCGTCCGAGTTTTCGGGAACGGTCTGCTTACCGTCGGACAGCAACACGATGCGCGCCGGTGGCGCCTGGTCGCTGCCGCCGAGAACAGCCGACAGCGTGTCGATCGACTGCAACGAGGTGAAGATCGCTTCGCCCGTCGCCGTTCGCTCACTGAGCTTGAGGTTGTCGATGGCGACCTTCGTCGCGTCACGATTCGTGGTGGGCGACACCAGAACCGAAGCGGTTCCGGCAAATGCGACCAACCCGAGGTTGATGCCGGGAGTCAGACCGTCGGCGAACGACTTCGCAGCTTCCTGCGCTGCTGCCAATCGCGTCGGCTCGACGTCGGTGGCCTGCATCGACAGCGACACGTCGATCACGAGGATCACCGTGGCACGGTTTCGCGGGACCTTCTTGTCTGCCGTCGGACCGGCAAGGGCGACGGTGAAGAACACCAATGCGATGACCATCAGAATCGCCGGAATATGACGCCACCGCCCGGGCCGCGAAGGCGCGACCTTCTCCAACAGTGCGAAGTTCGTGAACCGAAGTGTGTGCTTGGCTCGCTGCTTCTGCACGAGTACGTAACCGACCACCAACGCGGCGATGACAGCGAGGAACAGCAGCCACCACGGTGCGGTGAATTGAGAAAGACTCACGAACGAACGCCCCCAGTTCCGGCGCCGGCACCATAACTGTGTCGGCGTGCCGAGATGAATCTCACGACGTCGGCGATCCAGTCCCGATCGGTGTGCAGGGACATGAGCGGTGCGCCGCAACGACGTAGAGCTTGCCTGACCTCGACGCGGTGCTCGGCGGCGACTCTGGCGAAGTCGGCGCGCAGTTGCGGCGTCGTGGTGAATTCTCTGGTCCGGCCGGACTCGGGATCGTGGAGCACCACGTCGCCCACGTCGGGCAGTTCGAGGTCTCGCGGATCGACCACTTCCACACCGAGCACGTCGTGCCGTCCTGAAATGGCGCGGAGCGAGCGTTCCCAGTCGATCGGTCCGAGGAAGTCGCTGATGACGACCGCGAGTCCGCGCCGACGCTGTGGGCGTCTGAGCGCTTCGATCGCGCCGACCAGATCACCGCGTACCCCGTCCGGCGCGTGCGGAGTCGTCGCGATCTTGCGGAGCATCGCCTGTGCGTGAATTCGCCCACCGCGGGCCGGAATTCGAGTTGTCTGTGCGCCGGTCGAGATGATGGCGCCGACGCGGTTACCGCCCGAACTGGTCAGGTGAGTGATCGCCGCGGCTGCGGCGACGACCAGGTCGCGCTTCTCGCATCCGGCGGTCCCGAAGTCGAGACTTGCGGACAAGTCGATGACGAGCCACGTCTCGAGCTCACGATCTGCGACCGACTGACGCACGTGTGGGTGCGTCGTCCGTGCGGTGACGGACCAGTCCATCTGCCGCACGTCGTCGCCCGGCTGATACTCGCGGGCATCTCCCGGCTCCGAACCCGGACCGGGAATCAGGCCGAGATGATCGCCGTGCAGCACACCGTCGAGGCGGCGGCGAACCGTCAGCTCGAGGGTGCGCAGCGCAGCGGTGAGTTTGGGGTCGCTGAGCTCGCCGGATCGGAACGACGGCGGAGAACCGGTGGATCCGGCGGGTGTCGCCTGGCCACCGTCGCGGCCTTCGGTCACTGCGGGCGACTCATCGTCTCAGCGGTCGCGATCGGCGCGCCGTTGCCCTGCGGATTAGCTGTGCCCTGTGGGTTAGCTGTGCCCGGTGCGTTGAACTGCGGTGCTTGCGGTGCGCCCTGCTGGGGCGGTCCGGGAACGGTAGGAACCGGCCGCGCGGCGATCTGCGGCAGTCCGACGGTCTGCAGCACCCGGGCGATGACGGCGTCGGGAGTCACCTCGTCGGCCATGGCGTCGTAGGAAAGAACGAGGCGGTGACGCAACACGTCCGGGATCACCTCGATGACGTCCTGCGGCACTACGTAGTCGCGCCCGCGGACGAGAGCGAGGGCCCGCGACGCGGCGATGATGCCGAGCGTCGCGCGGGGTGAGGCGCCGTACGCGATCCAGCCGGCGACGTCCTCGAGTCCGACCTCACGCGGCGTACGCGTGGCGGCGATGACCCGGACAACGTAATCGACGAGCGCGTGGTGAACGAAGACGTTGCTGGCGACGCGTTGGAGCCTGACCAACTCCTCCGGACCGAGGATCTGGTGCGGCTCCGGGGCCGCGACGCCCATCCGGTAGACGATTTCGCGTTCTTCCTCCACTGTCGGGTAATCGACGAGGATCTTGAACAGGAAGCGGTCGCGCTGCGCTTCGGGGAGCGGGTAGACGCCCTCGTTCTCGATGGGGTTCTGCGTCGCCATCACCAGGAACGGATCGGGCATGTGGTACCGCTTGCCACCGATCGAGACGTGGCGTTCTGCCATCACCTCGAGGAGCGCGGACTGCACCTTGGCCGGGGCACGGTTGATCTCGTCGGCCAACACGAAGTTGGCGACGACGGGGCCGAGTTCGGTGTCGAACTCCTCGCGGCCCTGACGGTAGATGCGCGTGCCGATCAGGTCGGTGGGCACCAGGTCCGGGGTGAACTGGACGCGGGAGAACGAACCGCCGACGACCTTCGCGAAAGTCTCGACGGCCAGCGTCTTGGCGACACCGGGTACTCCTTCGAGGAGGACGTGCCCCTTGGCGAGAAGTCCGACGAGAATGCGCTCGACAAGCCGGTCCTGCCCGACGATGACTCGCTTGACCTCGTAAATCGCTCGTTCCAAGGTCTGAACGTCGGCTGCCAGGGAAGGTGCTGCTCCGTCCGCACTTCCACTCGCCTTGCTTACGTCGACCGTTCCGACCGAATCTTCACGTGAGGTCACCAAGAATCCATCGCTTTCACCTAGAAAAGTACCGACAGTAACGTGTTCCCCGTCAACTATTCCAGGTAGTTGCGCTCGATGCCGTAACACCACGTCGGGAACTTGATACTTCCCTGACAATGCGGGTGTCAGTGGCATTTCCTCTGACGGTCAGGACACCAGTCGGACGGCGTACGGCGTCATTCCACCCCACCGAACCGGTGAGACCATGACACTCGAACCGGATTGTGGTGCCTCGAGCATCTGACCGTTACCGAGGTAGAGCGCCACGTGTTGGCTGGCGTTGGGGCCGTAGAAGATCATGTCGCCGCGCTTCATCTCCGAAGACGGAACCTGAGTGCCTGCGGTGTACTGGTAGCCGGTGTAGTGCGGCAGCGAGATCCCGATGCCGGCAAAGGCATAAATCATCAAGCCGGAGCAGTCGAACCCGACCTTGTTGAAGTCGCCGTAACTGTCAGCGACGCCGCCGTCACGGATGCCTCGCGTCGGACCGTTCTCGTCGCCGCCGCCCCAGGCATACTGCACGCCTAGCTGAGACATTCCGCGGTCGATGACGGATTCGATTGCAGCGCTTCCGGTGACGGAAGGCTTCGGAGTGGTGGGTTTCGGCGTCGTCGGCTTCGGGGTGGTGGGCTTGGGCGTCGTGACCGTTTCCTCGTCGGTGCCGGTCTCTTCGTCCGTGCCTGTTTCCTCGTCGGTCCCTGTTTCTTCGTCAGTCCAGGTGTCGTCGTCCGGGATGACGGTCGGAGTCGGGTCTTCGACCGCGGTGTGCGGACGCTGGGCTGCTGCCAGTGCGGCAGCTCGATCCTTGGCTGCCTGGTCGGCTGCGGCACGGGCGGCGGCCTGAGCGGCCGCTTCCTTGGCAGCGGCTTCGAGAGCCTTCTGATGAGCTTCCTCGGCGCGGCGCTGTTCGTCCCAGGTCGCGTATGCCTGGCGTTGACCCTGCAAGCCGGCGACGGCGTTGCGGGCGGCGTCGAGCTGAGCCTGGGCAGAGTTGCGCTCGGCTTCGATCGCGGCCTTCTTGGCTACCTGCTGATCGAGAGCGTTGCGCGCGATCTGAATCGCTTGCTCCGCCAGATCCTTCAGCTGCGCGGCGACCTCGGCGGCGGCATCGGCCTGCTGCTTGGCCTGGCGGGTCGCGGAATCCTTGTTCGCCTGCTCGGTACGTGCTCGCTGGAGACCGTCGAGCACTGCACTCTGCGTATTGGCGAGAAGCTTGAGGACCTGGGCGCGGTCGAGAACGTCGCCAGGACCCTTGGCGTCGAGGAACGACGAGATCGACGCAGTATTGGTGCCCTTGACATAGCTCGAGCGTGCGTAACTGTCGAAGTCCGTCTGAGCGACCTCGATCTGCGCCGACGCGTCCTTCAGAGCTTGTTTCGTGACTCCGACGGCCTGCGCTGCGGAGTCTGCGGCGCCGCGAGCGTTCTGCAGATCCACGAGAGTCTTGTTGACGTCTTCACGCTTGATCGCAACTTCGTTGTCGAGTGCCGACAACTGTTCGTTTGCCGATGCGACTTGATTGATGAGCGCGCTGACGGTGCCGACGCTCGACGAGACCTGCGAATCTGCCGCGGCGATATCCGAGTCACTCGGATTCGGCGGCGGTGGCGGTACGGCCGAGGACATGGCCGGCGTCCCGACGATCAGGGATCCGACGACGCCGAATCCGATGACCAGTTGCGCCAGGCGCATCGATTTACGGGAAGGACCACGACGGGACTCGCCGCCACGTGTTACTTGCCTCACAAATAACTCTCCCTCGCGTGTAACGCCACGGCCCGCTGGGTCGCCGATCCGTGCGGGGAGGGAATGCGCAGACCAAGCACCGGTCGCCCACAGCCCGAGAGCTGCTCGTCGACCTGGACGTGTCGTACGAACGCCACCGTCGACACCTCGAGAACGAGGCAACCGACAAGTACGCGTCGAACAACATCAGCCTGTCTGCGACACTTCTTCCCCAAAAAGTGCCAGTTGTACCGTACGACACTCAAGCGTTCTTTGGAAACTTTAGCCACAAATAACACAAACGGTATTTGAGCTGGTCGAATGGCATGCAGGCACCAAAAAGGGCAGGTACTCACCGCAAACAGCAGTGAGTACCTGTTTTCGACGAGTTACTGAAAATCTCGCAAAAGGACCAAGGTCAGACGGAATCGGCCCGGTGGTCGGATGGTGCTGGTGTTTCCGAAGTCGAGGCGATATGTCTGGTTTGCGCGTTTTCTGGTTCTCGCCGCCACTTGACGGCAAAGGTAATTCCGGCAATAACCGCCACCACTGCGATGACAAGGACCGTGTAAAGCGTCCACGGCGGACCTGGCGCCACGATCTCGTGCGAGAAGCGGTCCGCGGTCACGCTTGCGCTTTCGCCGAAAGATCGGTCCTGTGCAGTTTCGAGCTGCACTCGACTGATCGAATCGCTGTAGCTACCCATCCAGTCAGGGCTCAGAACGAGAACCGTTCCGCCTTCTGTTTTGCCGACCGTCGTGGCCAGGTCTCTAAGATCGGACGGCCGGCCCGGATTTGCGTCGACCACTACGACGCTCAAGTCGACACCACGTTCACGAGCGTCGGTCACCACCGCGGTCAGCCCCGCAACATCATCCGCGGGGGCGGAGACGCCGTCCGTCGAAATGTCCGCGAGCACGTCGTCGAGATCGACGTCCGACGGAACAGCGACGTGCAACGGGGACTTCACGTGCACAGGCGCAAAAGCGTGATTTGTAGGAGCAGACATCTCTCATCCGGGTGCTGTTCGGATTCCGTCCACCGCTGAGATGCGGGGAGTTCTTCCGAGGTCGTTTTTCGGCGGCCGACCCGCGACGGGCCTGCATGCACCCTACTTCAGGTCGACTGCCACCAGGCGTCACACACAACCGCCGCGCGTGCCGCCCGAGCGGTAGCTGTGGGTGCGGTCACCCAGCCAAGCCTGCGTTGCGCAGGCCCGCAGTCTGCATGAAGATTGTTTCGGTCAACTTGCCCTGAATTCTCACAGGACAAGCGTACTGTTAGACTTGGACCAAGAGGTACCACCGGTCAGGACAGGTTCTACTGCAGCTCCGATGTTCGGACAGTTCTCACGCGAACTGTGCGATTGGCGTGAGCTACGGAGGATCTTCCCGGCCGAAGTACCTCGCTTCAGCTGCCGACACAGCCCCGTCGGTAGCGACCCTCATAGACGAGTGGAGCAGACGTGAGCACCAGTATCGATTCATTCGGAGCCAAGGGAACCCTCGAGGTCGGTGAGAACTCTTACGAGATCTTCCGCCTCTCGGCCGTCCCCGGCACCGAGAAATTGCCCTATTCCTTGAAGGTTCTCGCCGAGAACCTTCTCCGCACCGAAGACGGCGCCAACATCACCGCGGATCACATCCGCGCAATCGCAAGCTGGGATCCCTCAGCCGAGCCGAGCATCGAAATCCAGTTCACGCCTGCCCGCGTGATCATGCAGGACTTCACCGGCGTTCCTTGCATCGTCGACCTCGCCACCATGCGTGAGGCCGTCACCACCCTCGGTGGCGACCCGAACAAGGTCAACCCGCTCTCCCCCGCCGACATGGTCATCGACCACTCGGTCATCCTCGACGTCTTCGGCCAGGCCGACGCACTCGAGCGCAACGTCGACCTCGAATACGAGCGCAACGGCGAGCGTTACCAGTTCCTCCGTTGGGGCCAGGGCGCATTCGACGACTTCAAGGTCGTCCCCCCGGGAATGGGCATCGTTCACCAGGTCAACATCGAGTACCTGGCACCCACCGTCATGTCGCGTAACGGACAGGCATACCCCGACACCTGTGTCGGCACCGACTCGCACACCACGATGGTCAACGGCCTCGGCGTGCTCGGCTGGGGCGTCGGCGGCATCGAGGCCGAGGCAGCAATGCTCGGCCAGCCCGTCTCCATGCTGATCCCCCGCGTCGTCGGCTTCAAGCTCTCCGGTGAGATCAAGCCCGGCGTCACCGCAACCGACGTCGTGCTCACCGCCACCGAGATGCTCCGTAAGCACGGCGTCGTCGGCAAGTTCGTCGAGTTCTACGGCAACGGTGTTGCCGAGGTTCCGCTCGCGAACCGCGCGACGCTGGGCAACATGAGCCCCGAATTCGGTTCCACCGCAGCGATCTTCCCGATCGACGCCGAGACCATCGAATACCTGCGCCTCACCGGCCGCAGCGACGAGCAGCTCGCTCTCGTCGAGGCGTACGCCAAGGAACAGGGCCTGTGGCACAACCCCGACAAGGAACCCGTCTTCTCGGAGTACATCGAGCTGGATCTGGGAACCGTTGTTCCCTCGATCGCCGGCCCGAAGCGCCCGCAGGACCGAATCCTGTTGTCGGAGTCCAAGACTGCGTTCCGCAAGGACATCCACAACTACGTGGAAGAGAACCACCCGACCGAGCACACCCAGCTCGACGAGGCCGTCGAAGAGTCCTTCCCGGCTTCCGATCCCGCGGTTCTGTCGTTTGCCGACGACGGAGCGGTCGACGTTCTCTCTGCTGCCAACGGTGCAGAAGGCCGTCCGAGCAAGCCGGTCGTCGTCAAGTCCGACGCCGGTGAGTTCGTTCTCGACCACGGCGCCGTCGTCGTTGCAGGTATCACCTCCTGCACCAACACGTCCAACCCGTCGGTCATGCTCGGCGCTGCACTGCTCGCACGCAACGCCGTCGAAAAGGGCCTCGCCACCAAGCCGTGGGTCAAGACCAACATGGCTCCCGGTTCGCAGGTCGTCACCGACTACTACGAGAAGGCCGGCCTGTGGCCGTACCTCGAGAAGCTCGGTTACTACCTCGGTGGTTACGGCTGCACCACGTGCATCGGTAACACCGGACCGCTGCCCGAGGCAGTCTCGAAGGCGATCAACGACAACGACCTCTCGGTCACCGCGGTGCTCTCGGGTAACCGTAACTTCGAGGGACGTATCTCCCCCGACGTCAAGATGAACTACCTGGCTTCCCCGCCGCTCGTGATTGCCTACGGCCTCGCCGGAACCATGGACTTCGACTTCGAGACCGATTCGCTCGGTAACGACACCGACGGAAACCCCGTCTACCTCAAGGACATCTGGCCGTCCACGCAGGAAATCGAAGAGACCATCAAGTCCTCGATCGACCAGGACATGTTCCGCAAGTCGTACGCAACCATCTTTGCGGGCGACAGCCGCTGGCAGAACCTCGAAACCCCGAAGGGTGACACCTTCGAGTGGGACGAGAACTCCACCTACGTGCGGAAGCCACCTTACTTCGACGGCATGACGATGGATCCGGCTCCGGTCAAGGACATCAAGGGCGCTCGCGTCCTCGCACTGCTCGGCGACTCGGTCACCACCGACCACATCAGCCCGGCAGGTCCGATCAAGGTCGGTACCCCCGCTGCGCAGTACCTCGACTCCCATGGCGTCGAGCGTGCGGATTACAACTCGCTCGGCTCGCGTCGCGGTAACCACGAGGTCATGATTCGCGGAACGTTCGCGAACATCCGTCTGCGCAACCAGCTCCTCGACGACGTCTCGGGTGGTTACACCCGCGACTTCACGCAGGAAGGCGCACCGCAGGCATTCATCTACGACGCGTCGCAGAACTACCAGGCAGCCGGCATCCCGCTGGTCGTCCTGGGCGGCAAGGAGTACGGCTCCGGATCCTCGCGTGACTGGGCAGCCAAGGGCACGAGCCTGCTCGGCGTCAAGGCCGTCATCACCGAGTCGTTCGAGCGCATCCACCGCTCCAACCTGATCGGCATGGGCGTTGTCCCGCTGCAGTTCCCGGTCGGCGAGTCCGCAGGTTCGCTCAAGCTCGACGGCACCGAGACCTTCGACATCGAAGGTGTCGAGAAGCTCAACGAGGGCGTCACCCCGAAGACCATGAAGGTCACGGCGACGCGCGAGAACGGCGAGAAGGTCGTGTTCGACGCAGTCGTACGCATCGATACCCCCGGCGAAGCGGATTACTACCGCAACGGCGGCATCCTGCAGTACGTGCTTCGCAACATGATCCGCGGCTAGTAGGCACTACGTGCCTGTGAGCACTTTCGGCCCCTGACGGGTCACAAAGCGCTCACGACCACTTTCGCCGGAAGGCGAACCAGGTTTCATCGGTGGTCGTGAGCGCTTTGTGCACTGAGTCGACATTCAGCGCCTACGGCCGAAAGTGTTCACAGGCAACCCGACAAAGGAGGGATGCCCGTGCCCAAGGTCAGTGAAGACCATCTCGCGGCACGGCGCAGTCAGATCCTTGACGGCGCCCGCCGCTGCTTTGCGGAATACGGCTACGACGGCGCCACAGTTCGCCGTCTCGAAGAAGTCACCGGTTTGTCCCGCGGAGCGATCTTCCATCACTTCAAGGACAAGGACGGCCTGTTCCTCGCTCTCGCAAGCGAGGATGCGAGCCGGATGGCAGATGTCGTCGCCGAAGAGGGCCTCGTCCAGGTCATGCGGGACATGCTCGCGCAGCCCGACCAATTCGATTGGCTGGGAACGCGACTGGAGATAGCGCGTCGACTGCGCAACGACGCCGATTTCCGCGAGAAGTGGTCACAGCGCTCCGTAGAACTGACGGAAGCGACCAGTGCGCGCCTCGCCAGACAGAAATCGGCAGGCAGACTCCGTGACGACGTCCCCACCGAAATTCTGATCGGGTATCTGGATCTGGTGATGGACGGCCTGGTCGCGAGAATCGCCTCCGGCCACGGCGTCGACAACCTGTCAGCGGTTCTCGATCTGGTCGAGGAATCGGTGCGGCGGAGAGATTGAGGGGCTTCGCCCCTGTGCGCCTTTTTGGTAGTTCCCACTACCAAAAAGGCGCACAGGGGGTTAGGCGAGCTGGATCAGCTCGAGGTACTCCTGCGACCAGTGGTCCTCGTTGCCGTCGGGCAGGAGGATGACTCGCTCGGGGTTGAGGGCCTCGGCAGCGCCCGGATCGTGGGTGACCAGGACGACGGCACCGGTGTAGCTGCGGAGCGCGTCGAGCACCTGCTCGCGTGAGATCGGGTCCAGGTTGTTGGTGGGCTCGTCGAGAAGCAGAACGTTGGCAGCCGAAGACACCAGACCGGCCAGAGCCAAACGCGTCTTCTCACCACCCGAGAGCGTTCCGGCCGGCTGTTCGAGCTGCGGGCCGGTGAACATGAAGGCACCGAGCAGCGAACGCAGTTCCTGCTCCCCTGTGTCCGGCGCGGCGTGGCGGATGTTCTCCCACACGGACGCGTCGTCGTCGAGGGTGTCGTGCTCCTGAGCGAAGTAGCCGACCTTGAGTCCGTGACCGGCGATCAGCTCACCCGCGTCCGCCTTCTCCGCGCCCGCGAGGATGCGGAGCAGCGTGGTCTTACCTGCACCGTTGAGTCCGAGGATAACCACACGAGACCCACGATCGATCGCGAGATCGACACCGGTGAAGATCTCGAGCGAGCCGTACACCTTGGTGAGGTTCTTGCCCATCAGCGGAGTCTTGCCACAAGCGGCGGGTTCGGGGAAACGAATCCGCGCAACCTTGTCCGAGACACGTTCGGCATCGAGGTTCGCCATCAATTTGTCGGCTCGCTTGGCCATGTTCTGAGCCGCGACGGCCTTGGTTGCCTTTGCGCCCATCTTGGCGGCCTGAATCCGCAGCGCACCGGCCTTCTTCTCGGCATTGGCGCGCTCACGGCGACGACGCTGCTCGTCCGTGGCACGAGCGTCGAGGTACTTCTTCCAGTTCATGTTGTAGACGTCGGCCTCACCGCGGACGGCATCGAGGAACCACACGCGGTTGACGACGTCGTTGAGCAGGTCGACGTCGTGGCTGATGACCACCAGTCCACCCTCGTGGTTCTGGAGGAAGCCACGCAGCCAGGTGATGGAGTCGGCGTCGAGGTGGTTGGTGGGCTCGTCGAGCAGCAGAGTCGTGTCCGAGCGGGCACCGCTGCCGTCGGAGGCGGCGAAGAGGATGCGCGCCAATTCGACGCGACGACGCTGACCGCCGGACAGCGTGCTGAGCGGCTGCCCGAGAATGCGGTCTTCGAGACCGAGGCTGCTGGTGATGCGTGCAGCTTCACTCTCGGCTTCGTATCCGCCGAGGGCCGAGAACCGATCCTCGAGCTGACCGTACTTCTTGACCGCGCGGTCCTGCGATTCCTGATCGAGCACCTCGCCCATCAGAATCTGCTGCTTCTCCATCTCGCGGAGCATCGTGTCGAGGCCACGTGCGGAGAGAACCCGGTCCTTGGCGAGGACGCTCAGGTCGCCCTCTTTGGGGTCCTGCGGGAGGTATCCGAGTTCACCGGTACGTACGACGCTTCCCGCATATGCCTCACCTTCGCCGGCGAGGATGCGCAGTGTGGTCGTCTTTCCGGCTCCGTTACGTCCGACGAGTCCGATCCGGTCGCCCGGCTGGATGCGCAACGAAGGCCCGGGAGCCGTGAGAAGGGTGCGGACACCGGCACGAACTTCGAGGTCAGTGGCGGTAATCAAGCAAACTCCTCAGGAAAAACGACGAATACGGGTAAACAATGCCTGACTACAGACACAAGAACTATCGATTTTACCGTGACCTGACGGTCGTTCCGACCAGCAGCGTGTGAGTCCGCTAACGTTCGGGACATGACTAGCGAAAACAGCACTCGTCCTCGCGACCTCGAAGGCCGTGCCGCCATCGTCACCGGCGCAAGTCGCGGAATCGGCAAAGCTGTCGCCGCCGAACTCCTCGCTCGCGGTGCCGACGTCTTGATCACAGCCCGCAAGCCGGAGCCCCTCGAGGCCGCCGCATCCGAGCTGTCCGCTCTGGGGCACGGCGGAAAGGTCGTCGCATTCGCGGGCAACGCAGCCGATGCCGAAGCCCGCTCCGGTGCCGTCGACCGCGCCGTGTCCGAATTCGGTTCACTCGACATTCTGGTCAACAACACCGGAATCAACCCCGTCTTCGGTTCGCTCATGGAAGCGGACCTCGACGCCGTGCGCAAGATCTTCGACGTGAATGTGGTTGCCGCCCTCGGTTACGTCCAACAAGCACATCGGGCATGGATGGGCGAACACGGTGGAGCCGTCGTGAACCTGGCAAGTGTGGCCGGGATCCGGTCGACGGGCGTCATCGCGGCGTACGGCGCGTCGAAGGCTGCGCTCATCCGCCTGACGGAAGAACTGGCCTGGCAACTGGGACCGAAGATTCGTGTCAACGCCGTAGCTCCCGGGATCGTCAAGACGCAGTTCGCGGCAGCCCTGGTCGCTGCCGGCGAGGACAAGGCGTCGGCGGGCTACCCGATGAAGCGGCTCGGCACCCCCGAGGACGTTGCCGGTCTGGTCGGCTTCCTCGTCTCCGACGCGGCGGCGTGGATCACGGGCGAAACGGTCCGGGTCGACGGCGGTCTGCTCGCAACGGGATCGATGTAGTGCGCCGGTCGTGAGCACAGACAACTCTTCCGCCGACGTGGTGATCGTCGGTGGCGGCCCGGCCGGGCGGGCACTCGCCACCCGCTGTATCGCCCGGCAACTCACCGTCGTCGTTGTCGATCCGCATCCCCATCGGGTGTGGACGCCGACCTATTCGGCGTGGGCTGACGAGCTGCCGTCGTGGCTGCCGGTCGATGTGATCGCAAGCCGGATCGAACGCCCGAGCGTGTGGACCCGCAGACAGAAAACGCTTGATCGCACATATTGCGTATTGAATACATCTTTACTGCAATCATTTCTCTCGGGCACATCCGTACAGTTCAGAGCCTTGCGTGCTCAAACACTGTCACCTACCGCCGTCCTGTGCGTGGACGGATCGCAGCTGACAGGTTCCGTCGTCATCGACGCCCGGGGTACCGAACTGACGGTGACAACCGCCCAGCAGACCGCCTTCGGAGTGATCGTCGACCGCGCTCTGGCCGATCCGATTCTGGGTGGTGGCGAAGCCTGGTTCATGGACTGGCGAACAGACAACGGCGCCTCCGACGCCGACACTCCGTCGTTTCTCTATGCGGTCCCACTAGATGACGAGCGAGTTCTCCTCGAGGAGACCTGCCTCGTCGGCCGGCCGGCGTTGGGGCTCCGCGAACTCGAAGCGCGTCTGCGCACCCGGCTTCGCAATCGGGGCTGCGAAGTCCCCGACGACGCACCGGTCGAGCGAGTCCGTTTTGCAGTCGAAGGCCCGAAGGAATCGTTCCCCGACGGTGTCCTCCGTTTCGGCGGGCGAGGCGGTCTGATGCATCCGGGAACCGGATACAGCGTTGCCTCGTCACTCGCCGAGGCAGACGCTGTCGCCAAAGCAATCGCCGACGGTGGAGATCCCAACGCGGCGCTCTGGCCGCGGTCGGCCAAGGCGGTGTCTGCCCTTCGCCGCGTTGGCCTGAACGCACTTCTCACCCTCGGCTCGAGAGAGGTCGCGACATTCTTCGACACGTTCTTCGATCTACCGGTCGAGGCTCAGCGGTCCTACCTGTCCGATCGGCGGGACGCGTCCGCGACAGCGAAGGTGATGGCAACCCTGTTCCGATCGTCACCGTGGCACGTCCGAAAGACGTTGATGCGCGCTCCGTTTCTGAGGTGAGCACTCCGGACCGACTACTGCGCTCCCATCGAGCCGGCGATCATCGGCCAGGAATTGTGTAGGTCGTCCTGCCAGTAGCCCCACGAGTGGGTTCCAGTCGGTTTGAAGTCGAAGGTCGCGGGGATGCCCAGTGCGTTCAGTCGGTCCGCCAAGCCGTGCGTGCACCCGTTGACCGCGGATTCGATGATGCCGCCGACGACGATCTGATTAAGGAGGGCTCCGGGATTTCCGTCCACATCGGGTGCCTGAAGGTTGTCGTGCGGACCTGGCAGCCCGGATCCGGTGGAAACGTACAGTGCGGTCCCCCGCAACTTCTCCGCGTTCACGACCGGATCGTTCTCGCGCCACCCCGGACCGTCGAACGGTCCCCACATGTTTGTCGGATCAGCGCCACCCCGCGCGCCGACCACCAACCGCACATAGTCCTGACCCGGCTGGGTGGAAGTCTCCGCGCACCCGCTGTAGGCCCCGACACTCCGATAAAGCCCTGGTGCCGAGATCGCGAGATTGAGTACCGACGTCGCCGTCATCGAAATCGCCGCGATGGCGTTGACCCCGTTGGTACCGAACTGCGCATCGATGACGGGCGGCAGTTCGCGAGTGAGGAACGTCTGCCACTTGTTGCGCCCGAGTACGGGATCGTCTTTCTGCCAGTCGGTGTAGTAGCTGAACGCTCCTTCCAGCGGCGTCACGACGTTGACGTTCTTGTCGGCGAAGAAGTCCAGGACATCGGTCCGTCCTTCCCACGTTGCACTGTCCTCGCCACCACCGGCGCCGTTGAGCAGATACAACGTGGGCCGTGGGGCGCTCGTGTCGGCGGGGAGGATCACCTCGAGTGGAATGTCGCGGCCCATCGCATCGGAGTGGACGCTGATGGTTACGGTGCGTGCCGGATCTGCGTTCGCGGGCAAAGGCGCAAACAGCAGTGGAACCAGTGAAATCGCCAGCGCCGCGGTGACGCGTCGACGGTAGGTTCGGATTCTCATCGGAGTGTCCCCCCAGGTGTGCGAGTCGGGTTCTCGAAGCGGATACCCGCTCGATACGCCCCGAACCGACCCATCCACACGCAACGGTTCGGGATCAACCGTGATCGTTTGTCTCGCGCAAACGGCCGGCGGCGACCATCATGGGAGGCATGCGCTCGATTTGGAAAGGCTCGATAGCCTTCGGTCTGGTCAACGTCCCGGTCAAGGTGTACTCGGCGACCGAGGACCACGACATCCGATTTCACCAGGTCCATGCAAAAGACGGTGGCCGCATCAAGTACAACCGTGTGTGTTCCGAGTGCGGAAACACGGTTCAGTTCGCGGACATCGACAAGGCGTACGACTCGGAAGACGGATCGCGCGTCATCTTGAGCGACGAGGACTTCAACAAACTCCCGGCCGCGGAGAAGCACGAGATTCCGGTGCTGGAATTCGTGCCGAACGATCAGATCGATCCGATCTTGTTCGAGAAGAGTTACTTCCTCGAACCCGATTCGGCGTCGCCGAAGGCGTACGTCCTGCTTTCGACTGTGCTCACCGAGAGTGATCGAACGGCACTGGTGCATTTCACGCTGCGACAGAAGACGCGCCTGGCCGCGATGCGCGCTCGCGACGGCGTCCTGGTGATCCAGACGTTGCTGTGGCCCGACGAAGTTCGCGCAGCAGAGTTCCCTTCGCTCGACGACGTGGAGAAGCCGAAGGCCAAGGAACTGAAGATGGCGCAGACGCTCGTCGAGAGCATGGCGGGCGACTTCGATCCGACCGAGTTCACCGACGACTACCAGCTCCAACTGCGGCAGTTGCTCGACGAGATGATCGAGAACGGCGGCAAGAAGGTCATCCCCGCCGCCGAGGTCGACCAAGAGGGCACCGATGCGGAGGTGGTCGACCTGGTTGCCGCACTGCAGCGCAGTGTGGACGAAGCGAAGTCGAACGCCTCCAAGGCCGGCTCGTCGAAGTCGACCACACCGAGGAAGAAACGAGCCTGAGTCAGCCGCGCACGTCTTGGACCTCGATCAGAGCGTCCAACTCAGCGTCGACGTCCGGGGCCGCGTGACGACCCGTTCCGACCGCAAGGTTGATCACGGGTCCGATCGCCTCCAGACCTGCCTCGGTGAACATTTCGGCGTGTGACGTGGGCACCGGACGGTCGATGATCACCCCGGAGACGAACGGTCGCCACGCCGACGCGGTTCGCAGCGGGTCGAAGGTGTCGGCGTGTGCCGAGAAGAACAGCAGATCGCCCACGAACTTGCCCGGGCGGTATCGGTGAGCCAGTTCGGCGCCGGCGGAGTATTCCTCGAACAGTCGCTCGATCCGATCGCTCGAGACCAAAGGGTGATCGCCGATGGTTTCACGCAAGAGTGCTTCGGCGTCCTCGGATGTCAGATCACGCACGCCGGTGTCCGGGACCGAGATCCCCAACCCGCCGATCAGTTCGGCGAGAGAAGGCTGCGCGCCTGCCATCGTCGGGTCTTCGAGAACGAAGCTGTCGAGCAGAATCAGGTCGGCGACGCTCTCACCCGCGGCTTGCAACTGCACCGCCGCCGCGTGAGCGATCAATCCGCCGATCGACCACCCCAGCAGGTGATACGGACCGTGCGGCTGAACTCCTCGAATTTCCTCGACGTACCGCGCCGCGAAGTCCTCGATCAGCTCCGCCCGAAATTCGGAGTCCGTCAGGACCGGCGACTGCAGGCCGTAGAGCGGCCGGCTGGAGTCGACGTAGCGATCGAGCGCTCCGTAGCACCAGGCCAATCCGATGGCCGGATGGATGCAGAACAGTGGCTCGGCGCGGCCTTCCGGACGTAGTGGCAGGACTACCGCAAGTGCGGAGGTATCCGCGTCACTTGTCACAACTGTTGCCTCGAGTTCGAAGAGTCTGCGCGCCAATGCCTCCGGAGTCGGGTCGGAGAATATCCACGCGACGGGGACGGTCATGCTGGTGCGTTCTTTGATGGCAGCGACCAAACGCGTTGCCATGAGTGAGTTGCCGCCGAGTTCGAAGAAACTCGAATCGGCGTACGTGTCTACGTCGGCCAGATCGAGTACCTCCGCGAAAGCAGCGCAGATCGCGATCTCGTCGCTGCCTTCCGGACTGCGTCCACTCGGCGACTCCCAGTTGGGAGCAGGCAGAGCGCTGCGATCGAGCTTGCCCGCCGGTGTGGTCGGGACTGCGTCGATCACGACAACAGCGGACGGGATCATGTGCGCAGGCAGCGATATACCTGCGTGACGGCGTAGCGCGGCGGCGTCGAAGTCCGCATGTGCCGGGACGACGTACGCGACGATCCGAGCGTCGACGCCCTCCCCGACGACGACGCTGACAGCCGAATGCACGGACGCTTCCGCTGCCAGCACCGCGTCGATTTCTCCGAGTTCGATTCGGAACCCTCGGATCTTGACCTGGTGGTCTGCGCGTCCGAGGTAGATCAGTGCCCCTGAGCGATCTTCGCGCACAAGATCCCCGGTGCGGTACATCCGAGCGCCTTCGGGTCCATGCGGGTCGGCGACGAAGCGCGCGGCTGTGAGTGCGGGGTTGCCGAGGTACCCGCGGGCGAGACCGTCGCCGCTGACGTAGAGCTCACCGACGACCTGGCCGGGAACCGAGTGCAGTCGGGAATCGAGAATCATCGCGTCCACGCCGCGGATCGGGCCGCCGATCGTCACAGGCTCCCCCGCGACCAGCGAATCACTGATGGTGACTGCGACGGTGGCCTCGGTCGGGCCGTACGCGTTGAACATTCGGCGCCCCGGTGCCCACCGAGATACGAGGTCGGCGGAACAGGCGTCGCCGCCGACGACGACGGCTTCGAGATGGTCGAGCCCGGCGGGATCGACAGTCGCCAAGGCGGCTGGAGTCACGAAAGCATGGGTGATCGTCTGCTCGTCGAGCAGTTCGTGCAATTCGACACCGCCGAGAACTGTCGGAGGTGCTATCACCATCGTTGCGCCGGCGCCGAAAGCCAGAAGGAGCTCGAGAACCGACGCGTCGAAGCTCGTCGAGGCGAAGCTCAGAGCGCGAGAGTGCGCGGTGACGCCGAAACGCTCCCGCTGTTCGTCGGCAAACGCTGCCAGTCCCGCGTGAGTGACCAACACGCCCTTGGGTTTTCCTGTCGAGCCCGAGGTGTAGATCAAGTAGGCCGAGTTGTCGAACTCGAGTGGCGCGTCCGGCAGTGTCTCGGAATGGACTGCCTCGATTTCGGTGGTGAATTCGATCGCATCCAACTCGATCCACGATGTGACACCCGGAAGGTCGGCCGCATACTCGCCCCTGGTGATACCGAGTACCGCTCCACCGTCGGTGAGCATGTGCTCGATCCGCTCGGCGGGGTACGCCGGATCCACGGGAAGAAACACTCCGCCGGCTTTCGCTACGGCCCAGAGCGCGATCACATAGTCGGCCGACCTCGGAAGCGCCAGTGCCACCATCATTTCCGGCGCTATTCCGCGAGCGATCAACGCAAACGCCATAGCGTCGGAGCGTCGGTCGAGTTCGCCGTACGTGAGCGTGACGGATGTGGCGGCGTCGACGATTGCCGGAGCGTGCGGATCGGCAGCGCCGCGAAGCAGCAACTCCGGCAAGGTCAAAGCATCGCCGGCCGGACGTCCGGGCAACGCACGCAGGCCACGTCCCGCAAGATCCACGTCACCGACGACGGCGGAGGGCTGGGCAGTCAGTGTCTCGACGATCGTTTCCAGCATCACTGCAAACGACTCCGCCGTATCGGTGTCGAAGAGATCCTTCGCGTAGGTGAGGGAGGCCTCGTAGCCGCCGCCTTCCTCCGCGGTCTGTTCGACAACGGTGAACTGCAGGTCGTACTTGGCGATGTCCGGTGTGATCTCGTGGGCACGAACGGCAAGTCCAGGCAGGTCCCACGTCGTCGGGTGGGCGCCGTGGAACGAGATCATCGTCTGGAACACCGGATGACGGTCGGTGCTCCGGGTCGGCGCCACCACGTCCACGACCTGCTCGAACGGAATGTCCGCGTGGGCGAAGGCGTCGAGATCGACGGAGCGGACAGTACGCAGAACGTCGACGAACATCGACCCGGGGTCGACTGTCGTGCGCAGTCCGACCGTGCCCACGAACATTCCCACCAGGTCGTCGAGAACTCGGTGTCCTCGCCCGGCGACCGGAGATCCGATCACGATGTCGGTGCTTCGACTCAGCCTGGACAGCAGGACGGCATAGGCAGCGTGCAGCACCATGAACGGCGTCGCCGCATTGGCTCCGGCAACCGCCTCGACCGCGATCCGGGTGTGCGCCGGAAGCGAGACCGCCGTGTGGGCACCGCTCAACGACTGGGTGCGCGGGCGCGCTCGATCGCTCGGAAGGTCGATCAATTCAGGTGCTCCCCGCAACGTCTCCCGCCAGTACGACGCCTGTGCCCCGAGCACGCTCGCGGATTCGTCCACCGAGCCCAGCGCTTCCCGCTGCCAGATGGCGAAGTCCGCGTAGTGCACTTCGAGCGGGGTGAACTCGGGAGCGTGTCCCGAACTTCTCGCGACGTAGGCGGTGAGCACGTCCTTCATCAACGGCGCGATCGACCATCCGTCCGCCGCGATGTGGTGGATCACGATGACAAGTGTGTGGTGCTGCGGCGTCGATTCGAGCAGGAGCGCGCGAACGGGAGCTTGGGTCGTGATGTCGAATCCACGCGACGCGAATTCTCTGGCGAGCTCTGCCGGTTCACGGGTGTCCGCATTTCCGTACTCGAGCGATGTGAATGCATCCTGGATCACCTGGTGTGGACCGGTGCCGGAGTCGGGGAACACCGTGCGCAGGATTTCGTGCCTTTCGATCACGTCGAGGACCGCAGCTTCGAGGGCCGGCACGTCGAGTGCACCGTCGAGGGAGATCGCAGCAGGGACGTTGTACGCGGGTGAGCCAGGATCCATCTGGTTGAGGAACCAGATGCGTGCTTGCGCGTAGGACAGCGGAATTCGCTCGGGGCGGTCTACGGCGGTGATCGGTGGAAGCGCCTTCGCCCCGGCGGATGTGTCGAGCGCGGTGGCAAGTTCCCGAATTTCGGGGTGCTCGAACAGCATTCGGACAGGCACCTGCCTGCCCAACGACTCGCCGAGTCGCTGGGCCAGTCTGGTGGCGAGCAGTGAGTTGCCACCGAGTTCGAAGAAACTGTCCGACGCACTGATCTGTTCGATACCCAGCAGTTCCGCCACGACGCCGGCAACCTGGAGTTCGGTCGCGGTCGTCAGCGGCTCGACACTTCGCTCGGACGAACGCAGTGTCGGCGCCGGCAGCGCCGATCGGTCAAGTTTCCCGACGGGGGTCAGCGGTACGTGATCGATCGGGGTGATCGCCGACGGCACCATGAAGGCGGGCAGTGAGCGGCGCGCATGGCTCAGCAACTCGTCCATCTCGACCGCATCGGCACCGAGCACTACGTACGACGCCAACATCGTCTCACCGGAAGCTGCGTCGACGCCCACGGTGACCGCGAACTCGACGCCGGGGTAAGTGCTGAGGACGGAGTCGATCTCGCCCAGTTCGATGCGGAATCCGCGCACTTTCACCTGGTGATCGGAGCGTCCAACGTATTCGATCGTCTCGAGCGGCGTCCACCGAACCAAGTCACCGGTCCGGTACATGCGGGTGCCGGCCGGGCCGAACGGCGCTGCCACGAATCGCGTCGCCGTCAAGGCGGGTTGGTCGAGGTAGCCGCGGGCAAGTCCCAGGCCGGCGATGTAGAGCTCACCGGTGACCCCGACGGGTACCGGCTGAGCCGAGCCGTCGAGAATTACCGCGGACACGCCGCGGACGGGCCCGCCGATGGTCACGGTCTCCCCCACGCTCAAGGCATCACTGATACAGACCATGACGGTGGTTTCCGTCGGCCCGTAGCCGTTGAACAATCGGCGACCCGGTGCCCACTTACGGACCAGTTCGGGTGGGCATGCCTCGCCACCGACAACGATCGACTGCAAGACGTCCAGCCCGGTGGGATCGACCGAGGCCAGCGCTGCCGGTGTGATGAACGCGTGGGTCACCTGGTGATCGGTGACCAATTCGGCTAGGTCCTGGCCGCCGTAGACGTCGGGAGAGGCGATCACCATCGTCGCGCCTTCACCGACTGCGAGCAGCAGTTCGAGGATGGATGCGTCGAAGCTCGGTGAGGAGAAGTGCAGCGTCCGCGACTGCGCCGAGATGCCGTAACGCGCCGTCTGCTCGGCCGCCAATGCGCTCAGGCCACGATGAGTGACGCTGACACCCTTGGGCTTTCCCGTCGATCCGGAGGTGTAGATGATGTAGGCGAGGTTGTCGATTCGGATCGGCGCGGCCGGAACCGGCTGCCCGACACCGTCGCCGTGGATGTCGTCCATCGCCATCCACGGAACCGGGCGGGGCAGTGATTCGATCACCGCTTCCGTCGTCACTCCGCGAGTGGCTCCGGAGTCGGTGAGCATGTGCAGAATGCGATCGGCGGGGTATCGCGGATCGACCGGAACAAACGCGGCGCCGGTCAAGGAAACGCCCCACAAGGCGACGATCGAGTCGATCGAGCGCGGAATCGCGATCGCCACAATGTCTTCGGCACCGATCCCTTCCGTGGTCAGACGGCGGGCAAGCGCCGATGCACGGGCGAAGAGATCTCGGTAGAGCACGGTGGTGTCACCGGATCGAAGGGCCACCGAATCGCCTGAACGGGTGGCGGTCCGCGTCAATATTTCGGCCAAGGTACGCGAGGCTGTCCACGCCGGACCTCGTACCGGCATCAGCGACGCCCGCTCGAGGGTGCTGAGGAAATCTAGGTCGCCGATCGCGGTCTCCGGATCTGCGGCGACGGCGCGGGCCACCGACTGCACACGCGCGGCGATCGTTTCCGCGGTGGCAATGTCGAAGAGCGCCTCGGCAAACCTGAGCGACCCGGTGATCTCGGTCTTCTCGGAATCGCCTGCCAGCAGGGTGAACTCGAGGTCGAACTTCGCGACGGACGGTTCGAGTGCTTGCGCTTCGAGATGCGCGTCGTGGACCGTGACCTGCGGCGAAACCACGTTCTGGTGATAGGACAGCATGACCTGGAACAGGGGGTGTCGCGTAGTCGACCGGTCGAGATCGAGGGCGTCGACCAGCACCTCGAAGGGCAGCTCGGGGTGCGCAAAGGCGGCAAGGTCGCGTTCACGGACGACCTCGAGCAGAGAGGTGAACGGCGCTCGGTGATCGACCGGCGTGCGAAGCGGTACCGAATTGACGAACATCCCGATCAGGGAATCCAGCTCGGGTCGCCCGCGGCCTGCCACCGGGGTGCCGACCACCACGTCGTCGGTTGCACCGAGACGCGCGAGAACAACCGCCAGGATCGCGTGTACGACCATGAACTGCGTCGAGCCACTGCGCCTCGCCAAGGCGGCGAGACGCTCCCCGGTCGCCGCGTCGATGACGATCGGCACCGATCCCACGGCGGTCGTGGAGACAGATCCGCGTGGGCGATCGACCGGTAGCAGTACCTCGTCCGGGGCACCAGCCATGGCAGTGGTCCAGAAGGTCAGTTCGCGGGCAACCAGAGACTCCTGGTCGCCGACCTGTCCGAGCGAGTCTTGCTGCCACACCGCGTAGTCGGCGTACTGCACGTCGAGCGGTGTGAAAACCGGGGCGTCTCCGACGACGCGTGCGGAGTACGCCGCGACGAAATCTGTCGCAAAGGGAGTCAGGGACCAGCCGTCGAAGGCGATGTGGTGGATGACGACGACCAGTACGTGAGCGAAAGTGTCCTCGCGCACCAACATGGCCCGAATCGGCAGATCCGAACCGAGATCGAACCCACGCGCCGCGAACTCCGTCGTCGCCGCGTCCACACCTTCGGATCCGCGGTAGCGCTCGACGGAGAACTGCACGTCGGAAATTGCTCGGATGACCTGGCTCGGGCCGTCGGGGCTGTCGACGTAGATCGTTCGAAGCACCTCATGGCGTGCAATGACGTCCGCAAGCGCCTCCTCGAGTGCATCGCCGTGGATGTCTCCGGTGATGCGGATCGCGAACGGAATGTTGTAGACCGCGGAATGGGGGTCGAAGCGATTGACGAACCACAGGCGCTGTTGCGCGGCGGAGAGCGGTAGGCGGTCCGGCCGAGCACCGGCGCTCAGGGCAGGTCGATCGTCTGATGCTTCGGCGCTCGCCGCCAGACGTGCAGCGAGCGCTTCGACGGTCGGTGCTTCGAAGATCGAGCGCACGTCCACGGTGAGTCCCGTCGCTGCGCTCAACCGCGCGGACACCTGCGTCGCGACGAGCGAGTTGCCCCCGAGATCGAAGAAGCTGTCTCCTGCTCGGACCTCGGGTACGTCGAGCAGTGAAGCGAACACGTCGGCAACGGTTCGTTCGAGTCCGGCCTCGGGTTCACGGCCCGTTCCGAGGATTTCGCGCGGTATCGGCGTCGGCAACGCTCTGCGATCGAGTTTGCCGACCGGAGTCAACGGAATGGCGTCGATCGGGGTGATCGACGACGGAATCATGTACCGCGGCAGCGTGTCGGCGAGTCCCACGAACAGCGACTCGATATCAGCGTCGCCGCTCAGCAACACGTACGACGCCAGAGTGGTACCCGCGGCGGATTCGACGGGAATCGTCGTGGCGAACTGGACGAGAGGGGAATCCATCAGAGCAGCGTCGATCTCGCCGAGTTCGATGCGGAACCCGCGGATCTTGAGCTGATGATCGCTGCGGCCCACGTAGCGAAGGGTCAGGTCCTTGGTCCAGCGGACCAGGTCACCGGTTCGGTACATCCGGGCACCGGGCGTCGAGTACGGATGCGCGACAAACCGATCCGACGTCAGCGCGGGACGAAGGTGGTAACCACGTGCAAGGCCCGGCCCACCGATGTACAGCTCGCCGACGCCGCCGATCGGGACCGGTTGCAGCCGAGAGTCGAGCACCACGGCGTCGATTCCGCGGATGGGACCGCCGATGGTGATCGGCTCCCCCGGTGAGAGTGGGTCACTGATGGCAACCATGACGGTGGTTTCGGTCGGACCGTATCCATTGTGCAGTCTGCGCCCGTTGCCCCAGCTCGAGACCAATTCCGGCGTGCACACGTCGCCGCCGACGACTACGCATTCCAGTGCCGTCACGCCCGCCGGATCGACGGTCGCCAGCGCAGCCGGAGTGATGAAGGCATGAGTGACCTCGTGGCTTCGGAGGAACTCGCTCAACGCCTCCCCTCCGTAGATGTCGGGAGGGGCGATCACCATCGTCGCGCCGGTCGAACCGGCGAGCAGTAGCTCGAGTACGGCGCCGTCGAAGCTCGGTGACGCAAAATGCAGAGTCCGCGACCCGGCGGTGATCCGGTACCGATCCTGTTGTTCGCGAGCAAGATTGGCCAAACCCGCGTGAGTGACGACGGTGCCCTTCGGCACTCCGGTCGAGCCGGACGTGTAGATGACGTACGCGGCCGACGCCGCAGTGATCGACGCTGTTCTGTCAGCGTCGTCGATGGCAGCGTCGGAGTAGGCGGCACATTCTGCAACCGTGTCCGCGTCGCCGAGGTCGATCCAGACTGCGACGTTCCCACCGGCTGCCGGACCGGCCGCAACCTCGGCGGACCGAATTCCGATCCGCACACCCGAATCCGCGAGCATGTGCGCAACTCGATCTGCGGGATAACGGGGATCGACCGGGACGAAAACGCCACCGGCTTTGGTGACCGACCAGACTGCGAGCACGGAGTCGGCCGATCGGGCAACTGCCAGTGCGACCGGTGTCTCGGGGCCGACGCCCAGATCCATGAGGTATCGAGCGATCCGATTCGATCGACGCTCCAGCTCCCCGTACGAGAGTGAGCGCTCGGAGTCTTCGAGGGCGATCGCGTCGGGATACTTCCTCGCGGTGTCTCCGAGGATCTGCGCCAGCGTCGATTCGCCCACCGAAGCCACACCGCGTCGCGGCAACGTCGCGGCACTCTCCCGCGATCCGAGTACACGAAGGTCACCAACCGATGCAGTCGGTTCCGACACTGCCGATTCCACGAGGGTTACGAAGTTTCGCGCCAAGGCTTCGACGGTCGCGTTGTCGAACAGGTCGGTGGAATAGGTGAACGTGGCATCGATTCCTGCTGCGGCCCCGGACTCGTGACGTTCGGTAACGGTGAGCTCGAGGTCGAACTTGGTCAGCCCCGTCTCGACTGCCCGCGCCGTCATCGACACCCCGGCCAGTTCGGCTGTGTGAGCGGTGGTTATCCGCGAGGTGATGGCAGCTTGAAAGACCGGATGGTGCGCAGGCGAGCGGTCCAGTTCGAGCGCGTCCACGACGACGTCGAAAGGCACGTCCGCATTGTCGAAGGCATCCACGTCGACGGCCCTGACCTGCGACAGGTGTGCGGCGAACGTTGCGTCCCGATCGACGACGGTCCGCAAGGCCAGAGTGTTGACGAACATGCCGACGAGCAGATCGAGAGATCTGTCCCCTCGTCCGGCCACCGGTGTTCCGATGACGATGTCGTCCGTGCCGCTGTACCTGGCCAGAAGCAGGGCGAAGCACGCGTGCAGGGCGATGAACGGCGTGGCGTCGTGATCGGCGGCAAGTACAACGAGCCTCTGATGCGTGGAAGCGCCGATTCTGATGTCGACTCCGGCTCCGCGCATGGTCGGGTCGAGTGCGCGCGGACGGTCCGTCGGCAGGTGGAGCTGCTCGGGCGCTCCCGCCAGCTGCTGCTTCCAGAACGCGATCTGTGAGTGGGCAAGTGAATCGGTGGATGACGCGTCGCCGAGGTGTTCTCGGTGCCAGAGCGTGTAGTCGGCGTACTGCACCGGAAGGGGTGCCCACTGCGGGCTGTTGCCGCCGACGCGGGCGGCGTAGGCGCCGGTGAGATCAGCAGCCAACGGCGCGAGCGACCAACCGTCGGCCACCATGTGGTGCAGAACCACTACGAGGACAGCTTCCTCGTCATCGCCTTCCTTCTCGGCGGCGACAGTGATCAGCAGGTAGCGCACCGGACGTTCGCGGACCAGATCGAAACCGGCCGAAGAGAATTCGAAGATCACTCTCTCGAGGCTTCCGCGTTCCACGTCGATCGACTCGAGCCCTGCGATCCCCTCGCCCAGGCCCAGAACCTTCTGCGTCGCGTTGTCCCCGATCTGAGGAAACACGGTGCGTAGTGACTCGTGACGTGTCACGACGTCCACGATCGCGGCACTGAGTGCGTCGGGATCGACGGCGCCGCGCAACGACACCGCCAGTGGAATGTTGTACGCACCTGATTCCGGTGCCACGCGGTTCAGGAACCACAGTCGCTGCTGCGCGGGAGCGAGAGGCAGTACAGGCGGCCGGGCCACGACCTGAATACCGTCGGCGTCCGGGGTCTGTGCCGCACGCTCGATCGTCGCCGCGATCCCAGACACCGTGGGATGGTCGAAGAGTGCACGCAGCGGCATTTTAACCCCGGTGGCTTCGGTCAAGCGCGCTACCGCCGTCGTCGCTACCAGCGAGTTTCCGCCCAGATGGAAGAAATTATCGTCGAGTCCGAGCGGTCCACTACTCAGGATGTCAGCCAGAACCGCCGCAACCTTGCCCTCGGTCGGGGTCGTCGGGGGTCGGAAGACCTTGGTGGAGGCCAGGATAGGCGAAGGCAGCGCACGCCGGTCCAGTTTTCCGTTGGTGGTCAACGGAATCGAATCGAGGACCATGAAGGCATCGGGAACCATGTAGGTCGGGAGGGCTTCGGCGGCGTGAGCTCGGAGGGCTTCGGCGTCCACGACGTCGGAAGTGGTCACATAGGTCACGAGAGCGCCGCCCGCCGGCGTCGGAGCCACAACCGTCACGGCATCGTCGATTCCCGGCGCGCTGAGGATGACGGAGTCGATTTCGCCGAGTTCGATCCGGAATCCGCGGATCTTGACCTGCGCGTCGCCGCGTCCGAGGTACTCGAGGTGTCCGGGCGCAATCCATCGTGCGCGGTCGCCGGACCGGTACAACCGTCGTCCGCCGGCATTGAAAGGATCGGCAACGAACCGGCCCGCGGTGAGGTCTGGACGGCCCAGATAGCCACGGGCGAGTTGACCGCCCGCGACATAGATCTCCCCCGCGATCCCCACCGGGACCGGGGAGAGATGCTCGTCGAGCAGGTACACACGAAGTCCGTCGATCGCGTCACCGATCCGGCTGCCGGTAACCGCACTCGCGCTCGCCCGGTCGAGTTCGAGATGGGTGACGTGCACCGTCGTCTCGGTGATGCCGTACATGTTGACGAGTGCGGGCCCGGATTCCGTGTGATTGTCGTAGCCCTGGTGATTGTCGTACCAGCGCCCGAGGCGACGAAGATCCAAGGCTTCGCCACCGAAGATCACGTACCGGAGCCGGGTCTCCGAATCGGCTCGAAGGTCGGCTTCGATGTACTGGTAGAAGGCCGAGGGCGTCTGATTGAGCACGGTGACGCCTTCTGCGGCGACCAGCGCCCGGAAGGCGTCAGGGTCGCGTGATACCTCGTGATCGACCAGGACCAGCGTTCCGCCGTGGAGCAGCGCGCCCCACAGTTCCCACACCGAGAAGTCGAAGGCGAACGAGTGGAACATCGTCCACACGTCGTTGCCGTCGAATCCGAATTCGACGTGCGTGTTCTCGAACAATCGCACCACGGTGGCGTGGGTGACGGAGACACCTTTGGGTCGTCCCGTCGACCCCGAGGTGTAGATCACGTACGCCAGATTGTCGGCTCCGTGTCCGCGCGGGCGCTCATCGGTTTCCAGACTCTCACCGGAGTACTCGTCGGACTCGACCCCGACGACCACCACGTCAGAGTTCGGGAAGGCGGAGTTCGGGAAAGTGGAGTTCGGGAAAGTGGAATCGGAGATGACGCACACCGGTTGCGCATCCTCGACCACATACGCCAAACGCTCGGCGGGGTGCGCACCATCGAGTGGGAGGTATCCGCCGCCGGCCTTCACTACCGCGACAGCGGCAACGATCATGTCCACGGATTTCGGCAGCATGATTCCGACCAACGACTCGGATCGCACGCCATGATCGACGAGCTTGCGCGCCAACTGATTCGATCGTCGATCGAGTTCGCGGTACGACACGCGCTCGCTACCTGCGACAACGGCGATCGCTTCCGGGGTCGCCCGAATGCGGTCGGAAAGGATCTCGGAGAGCGTTCGGACCGGGGTAATCGGCAGAACGGGCGGCACCAGCGCCTGGCGCGCGTCCGGGCGCAGTAGATCCACTGAGCCGAGCGCCGAGTGCGGAGCACCGACCATCGCGGTCAAGATTCGTAGATAACGGTCGGCGAGGTCCTCGGCTTGCTCCTTCGTGCCGAGCCAATCCAGAACACCGGAGATCGGCTGATCGAAATCGGCATGCTCACCAGTCGGAATCGCCAGGGAGACAAACAGTTCCGGCACGGTGGCCAGATCCGATCCGATAGGCGCACCGACCATGAGCCCCGGAAATCTCGGGTGAGCATCCAGCGGCTCCTCGAAGCAGACCATCGCCCGGAACAACGGGCCCGTCTCGACCCAGCGGCCGTCACCGAGTGCGGCGGTCACCGAAGACAGAAGAATGTCTGCGTGTTCGAGAGCTTCGATTGCGACGGTGTCCACCGCACCGACCAGGTCGGTGAGCGTCATGGTGTTCGACACCGTCGAGCGAAGCACCAACTGGTTGGCGAACATCGAGACGAAATCGTCCGGATTGGAGGCGCCGTACCCTCGGACCGAGACGCCGATCGACACCTCGTCGGCCGAACCGACGCGGCGCAGCAGTCCGGCCATCGCAGACTGGAACAGCACGAACAGACTCGTGTTCATCGTCGTCGCCATCGTCTCGAGGCTCCGGCAGAGGCCTGCCTCGATCTCGAGGGGCGTGGACGTTCGACCGGATCCGGCGACGACCGGCAAACCCAGTTCCTCGGCGGGGTTCGACAAGGTCGCAGACCAGTACTCGACGTTGCGGGCGTGTTGGACTTCGGCGATCCATTTCCCCGCGGCGTCGGGGTCGATGTCCATCAATCGAGTTCCCGATTCTGCGGCGCAGAATAATTCGAGGAATTCGAGGAAACGCCGGTGGTGACGCGAGATGTCCTCGTTGGTGTACAGGTCTGGGTTCGCGGCGAAGTCGATCTGGATCTCTTCGGCTGCGGAAGTCTGATAGACGTTGACGGAGAGGTCTTCGATCGGCCCGGTCGAGATCACGTTCAGTTCGCCGTGCGCGTCCCCGAAAGTGATTCCGGAATGGAACAGCATGAGGTTGATCAACGGCCCGTGGAAGCCTCGTCCGTCGGCGATGCTGTGATCACCGGCGTTGAGGTCGCGTCGTAGGTCCTCGTGGCGGTACTTCTGATGACGCAGTGCGCCGGTGAGTTCGATCTTCACCTCGTGCAGCAGGTCCCCGACCGCGAAATGCGGATCGACGCTCGCACGTATCGGGACTACGTTCGACATCATTCCGCCGGACCTGCGAGCAGCTTTTGTCGTCCGCCCCGAGACCGGCAGGCTGAGGACCACGTCGCGGGTCCCGGTGGCCCGGGCGAGGTAAGCCGCCAGAGCACCGATCACCACTGACGACGTCGTCACGTCGTGGGCGGCGGCCAGCCGTTCGAGGGAGCTCCGCAGTTCCGTAGGTACCGTGGCCGACCGTAGGCGCGACCATGCCTGCGACGGAGCAGTCGAGGACGCGAGCGAGGTTCCGCCCGGTTTGTCGGCCATCTTGGTGTTCCAGTAGTCGCGATCGCGTTCCCACCGGGTTGAGCCCAGATAGTCGGCCTCTGCCTTCACCAACGATTGGAGGGGGGCAGTTACCGCTGGGGGAACTGGTAGATCGCGCACCGCGGCGGTGTAGATCTCGGCTGTGCGGTTCATCATCGACATCGCGCCGAAACCGTCGAGCGCTACGTGATGAATACGGCTGTACCAGTAGTAATGGTCGTCGCGAAGCACCAGGACTGCCAGCCTGACCAGGCGATCGGTGAACGGATCGATGGCAGCAGTGTGCTCTCTGCGCATCCATTCCTGCGCTGCAGATTCCGGATCCGATTCGGCGCGAAGATCGACCACGTCGAGGGAGTCGTCCATGTCGAGATCGAGCCACTGACGCGCAACCCCGTCCACCTCGACCAGGCGAAGATATCCGGAGCCGATCTCACGACCGGTCTGTTTGCTGGCAGCGGTCAGCAGCTCGATGTCGAGTGGGCCGTCCACGTCCACGTACTGAGCGATGCTGACGGGAATCTCGGGTCGAAGCTGTTGTGCGACAAGCAGGGAAAGTTGCGCGGCAGAAAGAGGGAAGGTGAGTTCGTCGTCCGGACGAGCTGCGGAAACGATTCCTCGGTCGGGACTGCCATCCACACGAATCTCCCTCTTACAACTTGATCATGATGCAAACAGGTTTATGCGTCCGCTGGACGCTTCGAACTGATCGGGGCACTTCGAAAATGAGACGAATACTTTGGAAAGCTCGGGTGGAAACTGGCAAATCGCCCGCCGGAGATCACATCGTGACAATCAGCTGCGATGTTACCGATCAGTCAGCTTCCAGCAAATATTCATCAAACAACCATTTGGGACTATTGTCCTGAATATCATGGCTAAAACGGCCCTATATAACAAACCGAAGCGCCGGTACCCGACGAACGGGCACCGACGCTCCGGTGAAATGTATTCAGTTGATCGTGCCGAGGTTGCTTGTCAGACCGTGAAGCCGAGTGCGCGCAGTTGCTCGCGTCCGTCTTCGGTGATCTTGTCCGGTCCCCACGGCGGCAACCACACCCAGTTGATCTTCATGTCGGTACACAGATCGCTACGCACAAGTGCGCCGCGCGCCTGGTCCTCGATCACGTCGGTCAACGGGCACGCCGCCGACGTCAAAGTCATGTCGATAGTGACGACACCGTCGTCTTCGAAGAGTCCGTAGACCAAGCCGAGATCGACGACGTTGATTCCCAGTTCGGGATCGACGACGTCGCGCATCGCTTCTTCGAGTTCGTCGAGTCGCTCAGGCGACGGGACAGTGCCACTGCCCTGTGCGCCACCGAATTCCGCAGTGGAATCGGGATTCGGATTCACCGGAGCGCCGACCTCGGCGTCCTGCACTGGTTGTGTCTCGGTCATGATCCCTGTCCTTCAGTCGTGTCGACCAATTCACTGCTGCTGTCCGCCGTCGTCACAGCACTGCCGTCGACAATCTGGACTACAGCATCCTTGAATGCCATCCATCCGAGCAAGGCGCACTTCACGCGTGCCGGATACTTCGAGACTCCGACGAACGCGATACCGTCGCCGAGAACGTCCTCGTCCCCCTCGACGGTGCCCCGACTGCTCACCATCTCGTTGAACGCCGTCACCGTCTTCAGTGCGTCGGTGACCTGCATCCCGATGACGAGGTCGTTGAGCACCGACGTCGACGCCTGGCTGATCGAACAACCCTGACCGTCGTACGAGACGTCGGAGACCGTTCCGTCCTCGGATATCTGGACGCGCAACGTCACCTCGTCGCCACACGTCGGGTTGACGTGGTGCACCTCGGCGCCGAACGGCTCACGGAGTCCGCGGCCGTGCGGATGTTTGTAGTGATCGAGGATCACTTCCTGATACATCTGCTCCATGCGCATGATTCAGTTCAACTCCCCTGCGACACCGAAAAATTCCTGCGCACGCTTGATCGCGGCAACGAGAACATCGATTTCCGCGGTGGTGTTGTAGAGCGCAAACGACGCACGGGCCGTCGCAGCGACACCGAACTTACGATGCAGCGGCCACGCACAATGGTGTCCGACGCGAATCGCGACGCCCTCGTCGTCGAGGATCTGTCCGAGGTCGTGGGCGTGAATACCGTCCACGACAAAGGAAATCGCGCCGCCGCGGTTCTCGGACGTCTGTGGTCCGATGATGCGCAGACCTTCGATCGCCGACAACTTTTCGAGAGCAGCCTCCACCAACACGTGCTCGTGCGCGGCGACTGCGTCCATCCCGAAGGTGTTCAGGTAATCCACGGCAGCGCCCAACCCGACCACCTGTGAGGTCATCGGTACGCCGGCTTCGAAACGCTGAGGCGGTGGCGCGTAAGTGCTGACCTCCATGGTGACCGTCTCGATCATCGAGCCACCGGTGATGAACGGAGGCATCGCTGCCAGCAGTTCACGACGGCCGTAGAGAACTCCGACCCCCGAAGGGCCGAGCATCTTGTGACCGGAGAACGCCGCGTAGTCCACTCCCAGTTCGTGGAAGTCGACCGCCATGTGAGGCACCGACTGGCACGCGTCGAGCACGACGAGTGCACCGACGGCGCGTGCTCGTCGCACCAATTCCTCGACGGGCGCGATCGCGCCGGTCACGTTGGACTGGTGGGTGAACGAAACGACCTTCACCGCGTCCGTCAGCTCCAGCGAATCAAAATCGATCCGGCCGTCGTCGGTGACGCCGTACCACTTGAGCGTCGCACCGGTTCGGCGCGCAAGTTCCTGCCAGGGAACGAGGTTGGCGTGGTGTTCGAGTTCGGTGATGACGATTTCGTCGCCAGGACCGACATGGCGGTCGAAGCGATCGTCACCGAGAACGTGGGTCACCAGATTGAGAGCCTCGGTGGCGTTCTTGGTGAACACCAACTCGTCCGAATCCGCACCCACGAAGGAAGCGATGGTGGCGCGAGCATTCTCGTACGCGTCAGTCGCCTCTTCTGCGAGCTGATGAGCACCCCGGTGTACTGCCGCGTTACACGTGGTCAGGAAGTCCCGTTCGGCATCGAGAACCTGGACCGGACGCTGTGAGGTAGCGCCGGAATCCAAGTACACCAAAGGTTTTCCGTCGCGCACGGTTCGCGCCAGGATCGGGAAGTCGGCCCGAACCGCTGTGACGTCGAGCTCGCGCACCGAGGTGGTCATCGTGATTACGCTCCCTGGGTAGCTGCGGTGTCCGCGGTGAAACGAACGTAGCCGTTGGTCTCGAGCTCGTCGGCCAGCTCCGGTCCACCGGACTCGACGATGCGGCCACCGACGAACACGTGAACGAAGTCGGGGTTGATGTAGCGCAGAATGCGCGTGTAGTGCGTGATCAGCAGAACGCCGCCGTTCTCGCGCTCCTTGTAGCGGTTGACGCCTTCGGAGACGGTGCGCAGAGCGTCGACGTCGAGGCCGGAGTCGGTCTCGTCGAGGATCGCGATCTTCGGCTTGAGCATGCCCAACTGCAGGATCTCGTGGCGCTTCTTCTCGCCACCGGAGAAGCCTTCGTTGACCGAGCGCTCGATGAACGAGGGATCGATCTCGAGCTCGCTGAGGGCTTCCTTGACTTCCTTGACCCAGTGGCGCAGCTTGGGAGCCTCGCCTCGCACGGCCGTAGCGGCGGTGCGCAGGAAGTTGGACATGGAAACGCCGGGAACCTCGACGGGGTACTGCATGGCCAGGAAGAGACCGGCACGTGCACGCTCGTCGACGCTCATTGCGAGGACGTCTTCACCGTTGAGGGTGATGGAGCCGGACGTGACCTGGTACTTGGGGTGACCGGCGATGGCGTACGACAGAGTCGACTTGCCGGAGCCGTTGGGGCCCATGATCGCGTGGGTCTCCCCGGAGCGGACCGTCAGGTCGACGCCCTTGAGGATCTGGATGGGCTCGGCGTTGGCATCGGAGTTGGCGACCTCGACGTGCAGGTCACGAACCTCGAGGACCGAGGTGGTGGTGTTGTCACTGGTAGACATGAAATTCCTTCAAGATGAGGCGGGCGAGCGTAGCGACGGGGTGGTGTCGCAGGCGGGGCGGTCAGGAGCCGACGGCTGCGAGTTCGGCTTCGACTGCGGCTTCGAGGCGATCGCGCACCTCGGGAACAGCGATCTTGTTGATGATTTCGTGGAAGAACCCACGTACGACCAGACGACGAGCCTGATCCTCCGGGATACCACGAGCACGCAGGTAGAACAGCTGCTCGTCGTCGAAACGTCCCGTTGCACTTGCGTGGCCGGCCCCGACGATCTCACCGGTTTCGATTTCGAGGTTCGGAACCGAGTCGGCGCGGGCGCCGTCGGTCAGCACCAGGTTGCGGTTGAGCTCGAACGTGTCGGTGCCCTCCGCTGCGGCGCGGATGAGAACGTCGCCGATCCACACGGTGTGCGCGTCGGGCTTGCCGGATCCGGGATCTCCCTGAAGCGCACCCTTGTAGACCACGTTGGACTTGCAGTTGGGCTGCGAATGGTCCACCAGCAGACGCTGTTCCAGATGCTGGCCGGCGTCGGCGAAGTACAGGCCGAGCAGTTCGGCGTCGCCGCCCGGTCCGTCGTACTTGACGGTGGCGGACAGGCGAACCAGGTCGCCGCCCAGGCTGATCGAGGTGTATCGAAGCACTGCGTCGCGGTTCAGGCGAGCGTGGTGTGACGTCACGTGAACTGCGTCGTCCGCCCAGTCCTGGATGGCCACCACGGTCAGCTGCGAACTGTCACCGAGAACGAATTCGATGTTCTCCGCGAAGGTTCCGCTGCCGCGCTGGTCGATCACGAACGTCGCCTTGGCGAACTGCGCCAGACGAATCTGGGTGTGTCCGTAGGCGACGTTGTCGACTCCGGGGCCGGTCATGGTGACTACAACGGGCTTCTCGACCTCGACCTCGGCACCAACCGAGATGACCGTTGCCGTCTCGAAGCTCGAATACGCCTGCGCTGCAATGCGATCAGCGGGAACGCCGGCTTTGCCCAGACGTGCGTCGTCACGGCCGACGGTCTCGACGGTGATGTCGCTGCCGCCGTCGACCTCGACGGTGACCTGTCCGTTGGCGACGGCGCTGCCGTCGTGCAATCCCCGGAGGCGACGCAGCGGGGTGAACCGCCAGATCTCGTCACGTCCGCCGGGAACCTCGAAAGCATTGACGTCGAACGAGGAGAACTGCTCACCCTTGTTCGTGATGGGTGAGCCTGTGGCTGCACCCTTTACAGGAGCGGTCGGGTTCTCCCCGGCAACAGCTCCGATGACTCCGGTCTCTGGCGTGGTCACTAACCCACAGCCCCTTCCATCTGAAGTTCGATAAGGCGGTTGAGCTCGAGCGCGTACTCCATCGGGAGTTCCTTCGCGATGGGCTCGACGAATCCACGCACGATGGTGGCCATCGCCTCGTCCTCGGTCAGTCCGCGGCTCATCAGGTAGAAGAGCTGATCGTCACTGACCTTCGAAACGGTGGCCTCGTGACCCATGGTGACGTCGTCCTCGCGGATGTCGACGTACGGGTAGGTGTCGCTTCGGCTGATCTGGTCGACCAGCAGAGCGTCACACTTGACGGTCGATTTGGAGCCGTGGGCACCCTTGTTGACCTGCACCAGACCGCGGTACGACGCACGTCCACCACCACGGGCGACAGACTTGCTGATGATGGTCGAGGACGTGTGCGGCGCGAGGTGGAGCATCTTGGCGCCGGTGTCCTGGTGCTGGCCCTCGCCGGAGAACGCAACGGAGAGAACCTCACCGCGGGCGTACTCGCCCATCAGCCACACGGCCGGGTACTTCATGGTGACCTTGGAGCCGATGTTGCCGTCGACCCACTCCATGGATCCGCCGGCCTCGACCTTGGTGCGCTTGGTCACCAGGTTGTAGACGTTGTTGGACCAGTTCTGGATGGTCGTGTAGCGGCAGTGGCCGCCCTTCTTCACGATGATCTCGACGACGGCCGAGTGCAGTGAATCGGACTTGTAGATCGGCGCGGTGCAACCCTCGACGTAGTGCACGGAGGCATCTTCGTCGACGATGATCAGGGTGCGCTCGAACTGACCCATGTTCTCGGTGTTGATGCGGAAGTACGCCTGCAACGGGATGTCCACGTGGACTCCCGGCGGAACGTAGATGAACGAGCCGCCCGACCACACGGCGGTGTTCAGCGCGGAGAACTTGTTGTCGCCGGCCGGGATGACCGATCCGAAGTACTCCTTGAACAGCTCCGGGTGCTGCTTGAGACCGGTGTCCGTGTCGAGGAAGATGACGCCCTGCTCCTCGAGGTCCTCACGGATCGAGTGGTAGACGACCTCGGACTCGTACTGAGCTGCGACGCCGGCAACGAGGCGCTGCTTCTCCGCCTCGGGGATGCCGAGCTTGTCGTACGTGTTCTTGATGTCCTCGGGCAGGTCTTCCCACGACTCGGCCTGCTTCTCGCTGGACCGGACGAAGTACTTGATGTTGTCGAAGTGAATACCTTCGAGGTCGCTGCCCCAGTTCGGCATCGGCTTCTTGTCGAAGGTGCGCAGCGCCTTGAGGCGGATGTCGAGCATCCACTCGGGCTCGCTCTTCTTGGCGGAGATGTCCCGCACGACAGCCTCGGACAACCCGCGCTGCGCGCTGGCTCCGGCTTCGTCGGAATCGGACCAGCCGTAGCCGTAATGACCGAGGGACGCGATGGTCTCTTCCTGCGTGAGCGGCTCGGTGCCTGCTGCCGCAGTGGTAGTCGCCTGGTCTGATGTGACGGTCATGCGAGCTCCTTCCGGAGTCTTGTTTCTTGACGGCTGCTCGGGTTCAGCGAGGGCTGGTCGCTGTGGTCGAGCAGTTCTGACTTTGAAGAACTAGCTGAAAAATCTCTATTCGAACGCTGCACGGTGGCAACGCTCTGTAGAACACTCTGGTCCGGTCATCTACTCCCAGTGGACACGAGGGGCACGTGCGTCGTGCAGGCGCAGTCACCGTTGGCGATGGTCGCCAGACGCTGAACATGAGTCCCGAGCAATTGCCGGAATGCTTGCTGCTCTGCCTCGCACAGTTCCGGAAACTCTTCTGCCACATGGGAAACCGGGCAATGGTGTTGGCAGATCTGCACGCCGTTGCCGACCGGCCGGGTCGACGCCGCGAACCCCACCGCGTTGAAGGCTTCGGCGATTGCGTCCGCTGTCGCCTCGACGTTGTCGACATCTGTCGGATCAGCCGGTTCGACGTCTCCGACGATCGCCTGAACCCGACGCTTGGCGAACTCCTCGATTGCCGCGTCTCCGCCGATTTCACGGAGTTGCCGCATCGCGGCTCCCGCCAGATCGTCGTAGGTGTGGCCGAGGCGGCCGCGACCGGTCGCGGTGATCTGGAACTGCTTGGCGGGACGACCTCGTCCACGCTGACGCAGCGACGACGCCGAAGCAGTTCGGGCTTCGCCGGACTCGATCAACGCATCCAAGTGACGTCGGACACCTGCGGCACTCAAACCGAGGCGCGTGCCGATTTCGGAGGCGGTAATGGGGCCTTCTTCGAGTAGCAGCTTGACCACTGCCGCCCGCGTCTGACCTTCGACGCTCACTGTCACCGGATTTGCGGCAGCACTCGGCGAGGCCGCTACAGTGGGCTGACCTGCAACTTCCTTGCTTCGTGGGTCTGACGCATTTCTTTTCACAACACAAGTGTGACGGAATTCTTTTCGCAGGTCTACTAAGGGCAACCTGCATTACATTCGGGAATATCCGGACAACGTACGTTGTTTGTGCTTGTCTGTCCGGCTGGATGGAGCCGCTACGCTGCCTGGTGTGCCGCAGACCCCCGAGAAGACGACGACCGCCCGATCGGCGCGCGCGATCCTGCTGGAAAAACCCAAGGCACTCGCGCTTTCCACAATCGGCGTTCGACCTTTCGGATCCGCTCCCCGGCAGAGTATGGCCGCGGTGCTGCACGGCGACGAGGACGAGCGCCCGGGCCTGAACGCGAAGGAAACCGCACAACTGCGAGGGATTCGCCGATTCGGCGCAACCGGCGCGGTCTTGATGGCAGTCGGAGCGCTCGGCGCCGGCGCACAACCCGTCCTGCAGAATCCGACCGCAGGACTTCGAGTCCTCAGCCTTCCCGGACGTATGCCGACGGTCTCACTCACCATGACGATGACCGGAACCGTGCTCGTCGTTCTGGCCTGGCTGATGATGGGCCGATTTGCAGTCGGGGACATACGCAGCCGTTCCGGCGCACCGCGGCGCATGACCCGTTCCCAGTTGGACCGCACACTCCTGCTGTGGATCCTGCCGCTCTCGGTCGCACCGCCGATGTTCAGCCGCGACGTCTACTCGTATCTGGCTCAAAGCGAAATCGCGGCCCGTGGACTCGATCCGTACGCCATCGGCCCCAAGGCGGCACTGGGCGTCGACCACGTTCTCACCCGCACGGTTCCGACGATCTGGCGCGACACCCCGGCTCCGTACGGTCCGTTCTTCCTGTGGCTGGGACGCGGGATCAGCTCACTGACCGGCGACAACATCGTGGCCGGAATCTTCTTGCACCGCTTGCTCGCATTGGCCGGCGTCGCGCTCATCGTGTGGGCGATACCGCGACTGGCCAAGCGATGCGGTGTCTCTGCCGTCAGTTCGCTCTGGCTCGGTGCCGCGAACCCGCTGTTGCTCTTCCACTTGGTGGCCGGCATCCACAACGAAGCACTCATGCTCGGGTTGATGCTCGCCGGAATCGAGATCGCTCTTCGCGCAGTCGAAGGGTCCGGGCCCATCCGTGGGCGAGCGCTGTTCTATCTCGTTGCGGGATCAGGTTTGATCGCATTGTCGTCGACCGTCAAAATTCCGTCCTTGCTTGCACTGGGATTTGTCGGCATGGCCTTGGCCCGGCGTTGGGGTGGAACCTGGAAAGCCCTGGCGGGAGCCGCGATTCTCCTGGGCATCGTTGCCGCTGTCGTCACGTTTGTCATCAGCGTGGCCAGTGGGCTCGGTATGGGTTGGATCAACACCCTCGACACCGCCACGGCAGTCCGGAGTTGGATGTCCATCCCGACGCTCCTGGGCGTCGGCACGGGATTGGCAGGCGTACTGCTCGGACTCGGCGATCACACGACGGCGATCCTCACGATCACGCGGCCCATCGCAACTCTCGTCGCCATGCTCGTCACCGCACGGATGATGATCTCGGTCTACATGGGCCGCATCCATCCGGTCGGCGGACTCGGCATCGCGCTCGGCGCGATCGTTCTCCTGTTCCCCGTCGTTCAGCCGTGGTACCTGCTGTGGGCGATCCTTCCGTTGGCGGCGTGGGCCACCGCGCCGATTTTCCGCATCCCTGCCGTCGTCTTCACCTCGATCGTCAGCGTCATGTTGATGTCCAACGGCGCCGAATACCTTCCGTTCATGATCGTGCAGGCCGTCATCGCGACCATCCTCACCGCCGGAACGCTCATCGTCTTCACCCGCAATTCACTCCCCTGGCGTAGCGACAAGCCAGTAGCGGAGATCACGAAAGGCGGACCGGTAGACGAAGACAACTCGGCGGGGGCTTACGCTGATTCCCCGTGACCTCGAGAGCCTCCAGATCGTCGACGCCGGCGGTACAGATCCAGGGTGTCGTCAAGTCCTTCGACGGTGTTCGAGCCGTCGACGGTATCGATCTCACTGTCGAGACGGCCCAGGTCGTTGCCCTGCTCGGCCCCAACGGAGCCGGCAAGACAACCACCGTCGAGATGTGCGAAGGGTTTGTCACCCCCGATGCCGGCACGGTTCGAGTGCTCGGTCTCGACCCCATCGCCGACTCCGGTGAAGTCCGCTCGCGAATCGGCGTCATGCTGCAGGGCGGCGGCGCGTACCCCGGGTCCAAGGCCGGGGAAATGCTCGACCTCGTGGCCGCATACTCGGCCGACCCGCTCGATCCCGCCTGGCTCCTTTCCAAACTCGGCCTCACCGATGCGCGCAAGACCCCGTACCGCCGCCTCTCCGGAGGCCAGCAGCAACGACTGTCCCTGGCGTGCGCGCTGGTCGGGCGTCCCGAGTTGGTATTTCTGGACGAACCCACCGCCGGCCTCGACGCTCAGGCGCGCCTGCTCGTGTGGGAACTCATCGATGCTCTGCGACGCGACGGCGTGAGCGTCCTGCTCACCACACACCTCATGGACGAGGCCGAAGCGCTCGCCGACGAACTGGTCATCATCGACCACGGCAAGATCGTCGCGTCGGGAACGCCGGCGGAGGTCACCAGCAAGGGCGCCGAAGGACAACTCCGTCTGACGACGGTTCCCGGTTTGAGCCTCGATTCGCTGGCCGGTTCACTCGCCGGGTTCCGCATCGAGGAATCCAACCCCGGCACCTATGTCGTCGAAGGTGCAATCGATCCGGCAACCGTGGCGACTGTCGCAACGTGGTGTGCCGATCAGGACGTGCTGATCAACGACATTCGCGTCGATCAACGGAGTCTGGAAGACGTCTTCCTCGAATTGACGGGCCGGGAACTGAGGGGATGACGGAGATCAAGGTCATGAACGAAACAGCGTCGAACGGCCAGAGCAGTCCCATCAGCGTTGCCAGAGACCGACGGCTCGCCGAGAACCGCTTCGAGCCACGCACCTTCTCGCCGGATCCCCGCCCCAATTCGGCGGCCAAGATGCTGGCGGCGCAGACCAAACTGGAGCTGACTCTTCTGCTCCGCAACGGTGAGCAATTGCTGCTCACCATGTTCATCCCGATCACCCTGCTCATCGGACTGTGTCTACTCCCGATCGGCGATTTGGGCGATTCTCGGGTCGATACCGTGCTCCCTGGTGTCATGATGGTTGCCGTGATGTCGACGGCGTTCACCGGACAGGCCATCGCCGTCGGATTCGACCGCCGATACGGCGCGCTCAAGCGACTCGGTGCAACGCCGCTACCGCGGTGGGGAATCATCGCAGGCAAGAGCGCTGCCGTCATCATCGTCGTGGCTCTGCAGTCACTCTTGCTCGGCGCTATCGGTTTGGCGTTGGGATGGCGTCCGTCGTTCGTCGAACTTGTACTCGGTGCAGTGGTCATTGCCATCGGTACTGTCACATTTGCAGCGCTTGGCCTACTGCTCGGCGGTACTTTGCGAGCAGAGATCGTTCTCGCGCTCGCCAACATCCTGTGGTTCATCATGGTGGGCATCGGCAGTGTGGTCTTCGCCAGCGGCGAACTTCCGACCGCTGTTCACACGCTGGTCCGCATTGTTCCGTCCGGCGCTCTCGCACACGCACTCGAAGCGGCCCTCGACACCTCGATGGACTGGTTTTCGATTCTCGTACTACTCATCTGGGCCGCAGTGGCCGGAGTCTGCGCAGCAAGGTGGTTCAAGTTCACGTGAGTACACGACGGACAGCTCAGATCGTCGGCTGTGTGGCCGCAACAGTCATGTTGTGTGCCGGACCCGCAACGGCGACCCCTTCGGTGTCCGGTCCACTCGCACCTGCAAATCCGTACCTCGGTCCCGTCGGTACTTCCACCATGCACGGTGACGCGGGCTCGTCCGACGTCACTCCGCTGCCCGGTCCAGGAACCGGCCCCCACGAGGTGACTGCTTTCCCGATGATGGCCGCCTGCCCGACGGTCCTCCAGGGTTCCGACGGCATGGTCGTCTCGCTCTGCACGACGATGATCGGCCAGATCCCGACCATCCATTTGATCGATCCGAAGGCCGACGCCATGCCGTTGGGTAGATCCGTAGCACAACTGCCGCTCGCGAAGGGCAGTCTGCTCGGCGGCGTCTACGCCTACCTCGACAACGAGAACCGTCTCGTAGCCGTCGACGGAAACCGTCAACTGGTCCGCATTTCCCATGCGCAGAATCCGGACGGCAGTTGGCGGCTGGAACTCGCGGATGTAGTCGATCTCAGTGGTGCGGTAGCCGCCGACGACAACGTCACCGGCCTCGCTCCGGACTGGGAAGGCAATGTCTGGTTCGCCACCGGGCACGGCACCGTCGGGTATGTCGGCGCGGATCGAATCGCGCACAGCATTGCGCTCCCCGAAGGTGAACAGGTGCAGAACAGCATCTCCACCTCCCCGACGGGCACTGCCGTCGCAACGACCCACGCGCTCTACCAACTGAAGCGAAATGGCGACGAGGTCGTCATCGACTGGCGTCAGCCGTACGACCGCGGGCCGGCCCGTAATCCGGGTCAGCTCAGCTGGGGAACCGGATCGACGCCGACATACTTCGGCCCGTCGACGGGCAGCGATTTCTTGACCATCGTCGACAACGCCCACCCGACAGTGAGCTTGCATGTCTATCGCGCTGACACGGGCGCCGAGGTGTGCACGCAGCCGGTGTTGTCCGCTGCCAGCCAGGACGGCTCACCGAGCGGCAGCGAGAACTCCCCCGTCGGCATCGGTCATTCCGTCTACGTCGCCGGCACTTACGGATACCCGTACCCCACGACTCCTGAAGGTGCCGGTCCAGCGGTCCCCGCCACGGCACCCTTCAACGGCGGAATGACCCGCGTCGACATCGATCCGGTCGGTTGCCATGTCGTGTGGGACAACACGATTCGCAGCTCCGCGGTACCCCACCTCTCGACGGCTGACGGCTCGATCTACACCGTGACACGAGACGGTGCTCCGAACACCTCTCCGCTGGACGGTTACTCCTTCGCGGTGATCGACTCGAAGGACGGGTCGCAGATCGGTTCGACTCCGCTGCCGTCGACGATCCTCAACGACACCCTTCAGATGTCTGCACTCATCACCGAGTCGGGCGAGTACTTCCAGGGAACGATCTCGGGAATCGTGCGAGTTCGCGCGAACTGACGCGAGCTGGCCCCACGGCTGCGCAGTTCTGGTCTCGTCGAGTCGGGGCAGGCGCGGAGCGAGGGGGCCCAACGACGCGGGGCAGGCGCGGAGCGAGCTGGCCCCAACGACGCGGGGCAGGCGCGGAGCGAGCTGGCCCCAACGACACTGTGTAGTTGATGGGGAACTACGATCGTTGGCGTGGTGAATCGTGTGTATGCCGGATTTTTACGCTTGGTGGATCGACTACCTCTCCCCTCGCTGAAAACGCAGAAAATCATCGCGTTCATCGTGATCCTGACGCAGGGCGGCATCGCTGTCACCGGCGCGGTGGTGCGCGTGACGGACTCGGGACTCGGTTGCCCGACGTGGCCGCAGTGCTTCCCCGGTAGCTTCGTCCCGGTCGGCCACGGACAGGTCGCGGTGATTCACCAAGCCGTCGAGTTCGGCAACCGCCTGCTGACCTTCCTGGTCGTCATCGTCGCCGCTGCGATCGTGCTTGCGGTGACTCGCGCTCGCCGACGCAAAGAGGTGCTTGTCTACGCCTGGATGATGCCGCTCGGCACTGTCGTTCAGGCAGTGATCGGCGGTATCACCGTCCTCACAGGCTTGCTGTGGTGGACGGTCGCCATTCACCTGGTTGCGTCGATGCTGATGGTCTGGGTTGCCACGGTGATGTACGCGAAGATCGCGGAACCCGACGAAGCAACAACTCTGGTCGTGATGCCGAAGCCGTTGCGCTGGCTTACCGCGCTGTCAGGTGTCGCGCTCGCCGGCGTTTTGGTCGCTGGAACTCTCGTAACGGGCGCAGGCCCGCACGCCGGCGACAAGGGACTGGACCGGACGGTGCCTCGCCTGGAGATCGAGATCGTGACGCTCGTCCATCTGCACTCACAGCTTCTGGTCGGATATCTCGCGCTGGTCGTGGGTCTGACCTTCGGCCTGTATGCGGTCGGGACATCCGCAGCCGTGAAGATCCGTCTGAAGGTCCTGCTGGGACTGATCCTCGCGCAGTCGCTCATCGGTGTCGTGCAGTACTTCACCGATGTGCCGGAAGTTCTGGTGATCATGCACGTCGCCGGTGCAGGACTGTGCACGGCTGCGACCGCAGCAGTTTGGGCTGCGGGTAAGACCCGCCAGTACACGCCGACCAATTCGCCGATACCAGCTGTCTGACGCTTCAAGACACGTGTGGGGCGTAGGAACACCAAAAGGTGTTCCTACGCCCCACACGTCATTTCAGGATTCGTTGCGAGCTTTCGGGAACCGAGTCTGGTTGGCGACCCAACCGGCCATCTTCTTGAAATGACCTTCCTGCGGGGTGACGATGCTCGTCAGTTCGCGCTCCCACTCGGCAACGGTGACGTTGTCGAAGGACGCAACGACGGCATTGGCCGTGGCGAGGTCCTCGACGACCTGATCACCGAGGATGCCGTCGGCACCTACGAGGGTGATGCGAACGCCGGCCAGGCCGACCGGCTGGATGACGGCGCTGGCGGAGCCGCCGTGCTCGGCGACGAACTTGGTGATGGCGTTCACCGTGGACTTCGGCAGTTCCGGCGCGGACGGGGTGGCGTCCGACTTCTCGGTATCGGTGCTCATGACTCGACAATACTGGTCGGTAGCCCGGAAGCGACACCAGGCATGGACTGAGCGTCGGCCGCCTCGGGTGTAGAACAGAAACCATGCGAGCCATCTACGTGACCGAGACCGGCGGACCAGAGGTTCTGACTCTGACCGAACAACCCGAACCGACACCCGGCCCAGGCGATCTACTCGTCAAGACCGAAGCGATCGGCATCAATTTCATCGACACGTACTTCCGAATGGGCCAGTACAAGCGTCCGCTCCCCTACATTCCCGGCGACGAGGGCAGCGGTGTCGTCGAAGCTGTCGGCTCCGAGGTCAACGAATTCTCCGTGGGCGACCGGGTCGCGTGGGCCGCTGCCACTGGCAGCTATGCCGAGAAGGTGGCTGTTCCCGCCGCAGTCGCAGTGAAAGTGCCTGACGGTGTCCCGGCATCGGCCGCAGCGTCGGCGCTCCTGCAGGGGATGACAGCGCACTACCTCGCGAAGTCGACGTATCCGATCCAGAGCGGCGACACCGTGCTCGTGCACGCAGGCGCGGGCGGCGTCGGGTTGATCCTGACGCAGATGGCCGTCAGCCTCGGGGCGAAGGTCATCACGACTGTGTCATCGGATGCAAAGGAAGGACTCTCGCGCGGCGCCGGTGCCTCGGAGGTTCTGCGGTACGACGAGGACATCGCAGCGCGAGTCCGGGAGTTGACCGGCGGCGAAGGAGTAGCGGCGGCATACGACGGCGTCGGCGCGACAACTTTTGATTCGAGCTTGGCTTCCGTGCGCATCCGCGGCACGGTCGCTTTGTTCGGTGCGGCCAGTGGACCGGTTCCGCCTGTCGATCCGCAGCGGCTCAATTCGTCGGGTTCGCTGTTCCTGACGCGTCCGACGCTCGCGCATCACATTCGCACTCGAGAGGAACTGACCTGGCGTGCCGGCGATGTCTTCGACGCCATTGCGGCCGGGAAGCTCGATATTCGTGTCGGCGCCGATTATCCCCTCGCCGACGCGGCAACAGCCCATCGGGATCTGGAAGGTAGAGCAACGACCGGGTCGATCGTTCTGATCCCCTAGCGAAGTGCTGTGCGCCTTTATTAACCGCCCGCGGTTAGTAAAGGCGCACAGCAGAATCAGCTGAGCATGTCGCTGATCGTCTGGAGTCCGAGCACCGAGTCGACAGCGAGGCCGACGAAGACGATCGCAAGATAGTTGTTGGACTGCAGGAACAGGCGCAGCGGCTTGACCTGAGCACCACCGCGAACGCTGCGGTACAGCTGATGTGCCATGAGCAGGAACCACGCACCGGCAACGATGGTGATGGCGGCGTAGATGACTCCCGATGCGGGCACGAGGACAAGCGTCGTGACGACCATTGCCCAGCTGTAGAACAGAATCTGCTTGGTGACGTGCTCTTCGGTGGCGATCACCGGAAGCATGGGAACACCGGCAGCTTTGTAGTCCTCTTTGTATCGCATCGCCAGCGCCCAGGTGTGCGGCGGCGTCCAGAAGAAGATGATCAGGAACAGCACGACGGGCTGCCAGCTCAGCGAACCGGTGACAGCGGCCCAGCCCACGAGGACGGGCATACATCCGGCTGCGCCACCCCAGATGACGTTCTGCCAGGTACGACGCTTGAGAACCATCGTGTAGATGAGGACGTAGAACGCGATCGTGATCACGACGAGGATGCCGGCCAAGAGGTTGGCTCGCCACCACAGCCACAGGAACGACGCGAGTCCGAGAAGGAGCCCGAAGACGAGCGCGTTGCGCGTCGGCACCGCCTCGCGGGCCAGCGGACGCTTCGCCGTGCGCTTCATGACCTTGTCGATGTCGGCGTCGACGACGCAGTTGAGCGAGTTCGCACTCGCCGCGCCCATCCAGCCACCGAAGAGGGTGCTGAGGATCAGAACGATGTCGACTGTTCCGCGATCGGCCAGCAGCATTGCCGGAATGGTTGCCACCAACAGCAATTCGATCACTCGCGGCTTCGTGAGCGCGATATAAGCCAGAACCTTGCCCGTTGCGCGACCCCACACCGTATCGGTATTGGTCGCCCGCGGGGCGGCACCTGGGCTGCCGAAGCCATGTCCGCTCGGCTGTTGCCCTGTCCGCACGTTCTCTCCTTGCACCACGCGTTACCGCACTAACTCTTCACGACACACTGCTGACACTGTTCTCTACTACGAACGATGGTAGACCGCAGCCATTGAGGAACCGAATCGACCCGGACAGCCAGGACCATTAGGCTGGGTTACGCAGTGGAGGGACACCCCACCCTCGCAATCCACGTACACCATGTCAGGAGACATCTGCCAGTGTCGATCACAGACGAGATCCACGTCCTCACGCAACCCGTCCACCCCTCGGACTGGACCGACCTGGACACCAAGGCTGTCGATACCGCCCGCGTGCTCGCCGCCGACGCGGTTCAGAAGGTCGGCAACGGCCATCCCGGAACTGCAATGAGCTTGGCGCCGTTGGCATACACCCTCTTCCAGCGCGTCATGCGCCACGATCCTTCGGATGCAGAATGGGTCGGCCGTGACCGCTTCGTTCTCTCCTGTGGCCATTCATCCTTGACGCTGTACACCCAGCTCTACCTGTCGGGCTACGGCCTCGAGCTCGCTGACCTCGAAGCTCTCCGGACGTGGGGCGCACTGACCCCCGGCCACCCCGAGGTCGGCCACACCGTCGGCGTCGAGATGACCACCGGTCCGCTGGGCCAGGGCCTTGCGTCCGCAGTCGGTATGGCGATGGCCGCGCGTCGTGAGCGTGGGCTGTTCGATCCGGAGACCCCGGTCGGCTCCTCCCCCTTCGACCATCACATCTACGTGATCGCGTCCGACGGTGACATCGAAGAAGGCGTCACGTCCGAGGCCTCGTCCCTCGCCGGTGTCCAGGAACTGGGCAACCTCATCGTCTTCTACGACGACAACAAGATCTCCATCGAGCACGACACCACCATCGCTCTCGGCGAAGACGTCGGAAAGCGATACGAGGCGTACGGCTGGCACGTTCAGCACGTCGAAGGTGGCGAGAACGTCTCCGGCATCCTCGACGCGGTTGCCGCGGCCAAGGCCGTCGTCGATCGTCCGTCCATCATCTTGCTCCGCACCATCATCGGTTTCCCGGCTCCGAAGAAGATGAACACCGGCGACGTCCACGGCTCCGCTCTCGGTGCCGACGAAGTTGCAGCGGTCAAGGAAGCCCTCGGCTTCGATCCGGCCAAGTCCTTCGACGTCGACGCCGACGCTCTGGCTCACGCCCGTGAGGTCGTCTCCCGCGGCGCCGACGCACGCAAGGCATGGCAGGTCGAGTTCGACGCGTGGGCTGCACGTGAGACCGAGCGCAAGGAACTCTTCGACCGCCTGTTCGCCGGTGAGTTCCCCGCCGGCTGGGCCGACGCTCTCCCGACCTACGAGGCCGACGCCAAGGGCGTTGCGACTCGCAAGGCCTCCGGTTCGGCACTCAACGCGCTCGGACCGATCCTGCCCGAGCTGTGGGGCGGCTCCGCCGACCTCGCCGGCAGCAACAACACCACCATCAAGGGCGCAGATTCGTTCGGCCCGTTCTCCATCTCCACCAACGACTGGAATGCGCAGCCTTACGGCCGCACGCTCCACTTCGGCATCCGCGAGCACGCGATGGGCTCGATCCTCAACGGCATCGCGCTTCACGGACCCACCCGCCCGTACGGCGGAACCTTCATGGTCTTCTCCGACTACATGCGTCCGGCGGTTCGCCTGGCCGCACTGATGAAGACTGCCGTCACCTACGTCTGGACCCACGACTCCATCGGTCTCGGCGAAGACGGCCCGACCCACCAGCCGGTCGAGCACCTCGCTGCTCTTCGTGCGATCCCGAACCTCGCCGTCGTCCGCCCGGGTGACGCCAACGAGACCTCGTTCGCATGGCAGGCAGCACTCGAGAACAAGACGGGCCCGACGGCTCTGGCACTCACTCGCCAGGACATCCCGGTTCTCGAAGGCACCAAGGAGAAGGCTGCCGAGGGTGTCAAGCGCGGCGCTTACGTCCTCGTCGACGCAGCCAACGGTTCGCCCGAGGTCATCTTGCTGGCGACCGGTTCCGAACTGCATCTGGCCACCGAGGCTCGCGAAACCCTCGAAGCTCAGGGCGTCGCAACCCGCGTCGTTTCCGTGCCGTGCCTCGATTGGTTCCTCGAGCAGGATCAGGCGTACCGCGACGAGGTCATTCCGCCCGCCGTGCGCGCGCGTGTGTCCGTCGAAGCCGGCATCGCGATGCCGTGGTGGCGCATCCTCGGCGACGCCGGTCAGGCCGTCTCGCTCGAGCACTACGGCGCTTCCGCCGATTACAAGACCTTGTTCCGGGAGTTCGGCATCACTGCCGACGCGACTGTCGAAGCCGCGCAGCGCTCCCTCGCAGCTGTGAAGGGATGATCTCGATGACACAGAACGTGAATACCGAAAAGCTCTCCGCTGCAGGCGTTTCCATCTGGCTCGACGACCTCTCGCGGGATCGCATCCAGTCCGGCAACCTGCAGAACCTCATCGACACGAAGTCGATCGTGGGTGTCACGACCAACCCGTCGATCTTCCAGGCGGCACTGTCCAAGGGATCGGCGTACGACGCTCAGGTCCGTGAGCTCGCACAGCGCGGCGCCGATGTCGACGCCACCATCACCGCGGTGACCACCGACGACGTGCGTGCTGCGTGCGACATCCTGGCTCCGCAGTTCGAGGCGTCGAACGGCGTCGACGGCCGCGTGTCCATCGAAGTCGATCCTCGCCTGGCACACGACACCGACGCCACCGTCGCGCAGGCGATCGAGCTGCACAAGATCGTCGATCGTCCGAACGTCCTGATCAAGATCCCCGCGACGCTGGCAGGCATTCCCGCCATCGCCAAGGTGATCGGTGAGGGCATCAGCGTCAACGTCACCTTGATCTTCTCGGTCGAGCGCTACGAGGCAGTCATGGGCGCATACCTGGAAGGTCTGGACACCGCCAAGGCTGCCGGCCGCGACATCTCGTCCATCGAGTCGGTCGCCTCGTTCTTCGTCTCCCGCGTGGATTCCGAGATCGACAACCGCCTCACGGCAATCGGCACGCCGGAAGCCCTCGAGCTTCGTGGCAAGGCTGCACTCGCAAACGCGCGTCTGGCGTACAACGCGTACCAGCAGATCTTCGAGGTGCAGCCGCGCTTCCAGGCTCTTCTGTCCGACGGCGCCAAGGCTCAGCGTCCGCTGTGGGCGTCGACCGGCGTGAAGAACCCGGATTACCCCGACACTCTCTACGTCACCGAGTTGGTTGCGCCGAACACGGTCAACACCATGCCGGAGAAGACGCTCGACGCTCTCGCCGACCACGGCGAGATCACCGGCGACACGATCTCGGGCACCGCTCAGGAGTCACAGGCGGTCTTCGATCAGCTCGCTGCAGTCGGCATCGATCTTGCGGACGTGTTCAAGGTCCTCGAGACAGAGGGCGTCGACAAGTTCGAGGTGTCCTGGAACGAGTTGCTCGACGCAACCGCCGAGCAGCTCCGCGCAGCAACCCAGAAGAGCTGAGCCTGTGAGCGATTCCGCGGCGGCATCAGATTGGGTGAATCCCCTTCGGGACAGCACCGACAAACGGCTTCCGCACATTGCGGGGCCCTGCGCCCTGGTGATTTTCGGTGTTACCGGCGACCTTGCCAGGCGCAAGCTCATGCCCGCCATCTACGACCTCGCCAACCGTGGACTGTTGCCGCCCGGATTCGCTCTGGTCGGGTTCGCCCGGCGTGACTGGACGGACGAGGACTTCACGAACGTCGTCCTCGAAGCAGTCAAGGACGGCGCTCGCACCAAGTTCCGTCAGGACGTCTGGGAGAGGCTCGCCGAAGGTATCCGGTTCGTGGAGGGCAGTTTCGACGAGGCCGAGGCCTTCCAGAACCTGTCCGACACGTTGGCCACGCTCGACAACGAACGTGGTATCGGCGGCAATCACGGTTTCTACCTTGCGATTCCGCCCAACGCGTTTCCTCAGGTGCTCGAGCAACTGTCGGCGTCGGGCCTCGCGCAGGCCGAGGACGGTCAGTGGCGACGAGTCGTCATCGAGAAGCCGTTCGGCCACGACCTCGAGAGCGCTCGCGAACTGAACGCCGTCGTCAACAAGGTGTTCCCCGAGGACACGGTCTTCCGTATCGACCACTACCTCGGTAAGGAAACCGTCCAGAACATTCTGGCTCTGCGCTTCGCGAACCAGTTGTTCGATCCGATCTGGAACGCGCACTACGTCGACCACGTTCAGATCACGATGGCCGAGGACATCGGCCTCGGTGGACGCGCGGGGTACTACGACGGCATCGGCGCGGCCCGTGACGTGATCCAGAACCACCTGCTGCAGTTGCTCGCGTTCACGGCGATGGAAGAACCCATCAGCTTCGAGCCGCTCAATCTGCAGGCGGAGAAGATCAAGGTCCTCTCGGCTACTCGCCTTGCCGAGCCCCTCGACGAGACCACCGCCCGCGGCCAGTACGCGGGCGGCTGGCAGGGTGGGCTGCCGGTGGTCGGGCTCCTCGAAGAAGACGGCTTCGCAGCGGACTCCATCACGGAGACCTTTGCCGCCATCACCCTCGAGGTCGACACCCGCCGCTGGGCGGGTGTGCCGTTCTACCTGCGCACGGGCAAACGACTCGGACGCCGTGTCACCGAGATCGCGGTGGTGTTCAAACGTGCACCGCACCTACCGTTCGACAAGACGATGACCGAAGACCTCGGCCAGAACGCTCTGGTCATCCGCGTGCAGCCCGACGAGGGCGTCACCATGCGGTTCGGCTCGAAGGTTCCCGGATCGAGCATGGAAGTCCGTGACGTCAACATGGACTTCTCGTACGGCCAGGCTTTCACCGAGTCGTCTCCGGAGGCGTACGAGCGGCTCATTCTCGACGTGTTGCTCGGCGAGCCGTCTCTGTTCCCGGTGAATGCCGAAGTTGAATTGTCTTGGGAGATCCTCGATCCCGTCCTCGAGCACTGGGCTGCCGGCGGTAAGCCGGAACCCTACGAGGCCGGAACGTGGGGACCACCGTCTGCGGACGAAATGATGCAACGCACCGGACGCGAATGGAGGCGACCCTAGTGATTCTCGATTTGCCGTCCACCACCACGGTCCAGGTCAGCAAGAAACTGGTCGAGGTACGTAAGACCGGCGGCGCTGTCACCTTGGGACGAGTGTTGACGCTCGTCGTCTGCACCAGGGACACCGGGAATGCCGAGGAAGCCATCGAGGCCGCCAACGAAGCAAGCCGCGAGCACCCTTGCCGCGTCATCGTGCTTCTGCGTGGCGACGAGCAGAGTGAGCCCAGGCTCGATGCTCAGATCCGTGTCGGCGGGGACGCCGGCGCCTCGGAGGTTGTCGTGTTGCGTCTCTACGGTCCGCTTGCGGACCACGAGAGCAGCGTCGTCATCCCGTTCCTGCTCCCCGACACCCCGGTAGTCGCGTGGTGGCCCCTCGAGGCACCCGAGATTCCGGCGAAGGACCCCGTCGGGAAGCTCGCGATACGGCGCATCACCGATGCCACCGGCGCCCCCGATCCGACCGCCACTATCAAGGGGCGACTCGCGTCGTACACCGCCGGCGATACCGATCTCGCCTGGAGTCGCGTCACCTACTGGCGCGCGCTCCTCGCGTCGGCTCTCGATCAGCCGCCGCACGAGAAGATCACCTCAGCGGTGGTCTCCGGTCTCAAAACCGAACCGGCACTGGATATTCTCGCCGGTTGGTTGGCGGCCAAGATCGACGGTCCGGTCATTCGGCGTACGGGTGAGCTGACGGTCGAGTTGAAGCTCGAGACTCGCAGCATCTCCATCAGTCGTCCTCAGGAGGGCACGACCGCTACGTTGATCCGCACCGGTCAGCCTGACGCGCTGGTTTCTCTGGGTCGTCGAGAGACACGCGATTGCCTCGCCGAGGAATTGCGTCGGCTCGATCCGGACGAGATCTACGAGGAAGCTCTGGCCGGATTGGAGAAGGTGACCTATGAGTGATGTTGTCGTAGAGAAGTTTTCCGACGCCGGCCAACTTGTCGACGCTGCCGCCGCACGCCTGGTCACGACCATCGTCGATGCCCAGAAGGCTCGCGGGTTTGCGTCCATCGTGCTGACTGGCGGTGGAACCGGCATCGCACTTCTGGAGAAGTTGCGTGAAGCTCCCGGCGACATCGACTGGTCGCAGATCGATCTGTACTGGGGCGACGAACGGTTCCTGCCGTCCGGCGATCCCGAGCGGAACGAAGTCCAGGCTCGTGAGGCGCTTCTCGATCATGTGCCGGTCGATCCCGACAGGGTACATGCGATGGCCGCATCCGACGGTATCTACGACGGTGATCCACACGGGGCGGCGACGGCGTACGAACAACTGCTGGGCGCTCAGGCACACGGGAATCAGGTTCCGACGTTCGACGTGCACCTGCTCGGTATGGGCGGCGAAGGACACGTCAACTCGTTGTTCCCGCACACCGACGCTGTTCGCGAAGAAGCGCGTTTCGTAGTCGCGGTGACGGACTCCCCCAAGCCGCCACCGGTGCGGATCACCCTCACGTTGCCTGCTGTTCGGCGAGCCAAAGAGGTCTGGCTGCTCGTCTCGGGTGCTGCAAAGGCCGAGGCCGTTGCCAAAGCCGTCGGAGGTGCTTCGGCCGAGGACTGGCCGTCCGCCGGCGCCACCGGTTTGGTTGCGACACGTTGGTTCCTCGATACGGACGCTGCCTCGCAGCTTCCCTGATCTGATTTCACAGATCTGATTTCACACCGGTCGGGAATCGTCTTCCGGCGATTCCCGGCTTGGTGGTACGTCGACGACTTTCTCACCGTGGCGACTTTCGACTACCCGCCGAGTCCGGATCCGATGCGAATTTCCTTTTGACGGAACGGAACTCAATCCCGAGATCCCGTTTCTCCAACCGGCACTGCGCCCCACACAACGATTCATCTCTCCCCCTGCCTCCTTCATCCGAGTGATTACTACCTTGGACGCCGCGAAGTAAGGTTCGGTTCCGCAGATCGCGTTCACTCTTGAACGAAGCAATCCAGGCGAGAACAATCGAACAATGTCGTGGACACCGAATCCGGACGCACTTCGCGGGCGAGTGGCTGTAGTTGCCGGGGCGACGAGGGGCGCCGGACGCGGAATCGCCGCGGCCTTGGGCGAGGCCGGTGCAACCGTCATCTGCACTGGTCGGAGCACATCTGCCGGAATTCTTCAGTCGGACTATCCGCGCGGAGAGACCATCGAAGAGACGGCAGAGTTGGTCACCGAACTGGGCGGCGTCGGCGTGCCGATTGCCGTCGATCATCTCAAGAGCAAACAAGTGGCTGATCTCGCCGAACGCTTGCGAATCGACTATCACCATATCGACATCTTGGTCAACGACATCTGGGGCGCGGAATTACTCAAGGGTGGGCCGGCGGAGTGGAACACGCCGGTATGGGAACACGATCTGGACAAGGGGTTTCACATTCTGCGCCTGGCGATCGACACCCACATCACCACGTCGCACCACCTCCTGCCGCTCATGACCGATAGGCCAGGCGGACTGGTCGCCGAAATAACCGATGGCACTACCGAATACAACGCATCGAACTATCGTATCTCGGTGTTCTACGACTTGGCCAAGGTGTCCGTGAACAGGCTCGCATTTTCGCAAGGCCACGAACTTGCCCCGTTCGGATGTACTGCCGTCGCCATCACTCCCGGGTTCCTGCGATCGGAGATGATGCTGGACAATTTTGGTGTCGGCGAATCGAATTGGCGGGACGCTCTGTTGCCGGAGCGGGATGGTCCGACTGCGCCCGCGGATTTCGCACGCTCCGAGTCACCAAGATTCATCGGACGTGCGATCGCGGCCATCGCTGCCGATCCGAATCGACAGCGATGGAATCAGCGATCGGTCAGTTCAGGCGAACTCGGAACGGAATACGGGTTCACCGACGCGGACGGCAGCCGCCCCGATTTCTGGCGGACCAAATGAATCCGGCTGCGATTATGATCCGCGCATGGCCGAATTCCCGACGATCGACGAATACATCGCTTCGTTTCCCACCGACGTGCAACCAGCCCTCGAGAGTATCCGCGAGACGATTCACAACACGGTTCCAGGCCTCGATGAGACCATCAGCTATCAAATGCCGACCATGACGGTGAACGGAAAGAACCTGATTCACTTCGCAGGCTGGAAAAACCACATCTCGATGTACCCGCTCCCGGCGGGTGACGCCGAGTTCGAGAAGTCCGTCGACCCTTACCGGGCTGCGAAATCAACGGTGAAGTTCCCGCTGAACAAACCGATCCCTCTCGATCTCGTGGCTCGGATCGTCGAATTGCTCGCGCAGCGCCACTAACATCCGTTCTCGTCGGAGCCTTGTGAGAACGTATGGCCGTGCAGAGACAACCCATCCGCCGCATCAAGGCTGGGCCATCGTCGGGCGCCGACGTAGGCAGCTGGCCGATGACGGTACCCGCTGTTGCGCAGATCGTTCAGGACGGTCTCGAACTTCCACCGGGTGTCACCATTCTGGTCGGCGAAAACGGAGCGGGAAAGTCGACCGTCATCGAAATTCTTGCCGCCGTTCTCGGTCTCAATGCCGAAGGCGGGTCGACCAATACGCGGCATCAGACTCGATCGAGTGAACCGGGCGGCCTCGACCTTGTGGTCGAGCGGAGTCCCGGCGCATCGAAGTGGGCGTACTACCTCCGAGACGAAACCCTGCACGGTTTGTACACGTACTTGGAGGACAACCCCAATCCCAAGCGACCTGAACCGCTTTACCATCACCTCTCCCACGGTGAGGCGCTGCTCGAGATCCTGTCGTCGAGGACCTCCGACGGCGGCTTCTATCTCATCGACGAACCCGATGCCGCACTCTCCTTCCAAGGAACCCTGACACTGGCGGCGCTGCTCGGCGAGCTGGTGGAATCCGGCGCGCAGGCGGTGATCGCGACGCACTCGCCGATCATCGCGGCGCTGCCGAACGCCAACCTGCTCGAGATCGGAGAATGGGGAATCCGAGCCTCGAGCTGGGAGGACCTCGATCTGGTGTCGAACTGGCAGCGGTTCCTTCACGACCCGCACACGTACCTGCGCCATCTGATCTAACCTGGAACTCCACCCCAGGAGGCCTCCATGGCATACGACAAAGCGCTGGCTGAGCGTATCCGCGATGCGCTCTCGGGCGAGGACGACGTCGAGGAAGTAAAGATGTTCGGTGGGCTGAGCTTCATGGTGAACGGGAAGCTGGCCGCCAGTGCGAACTCACACGGCAACATCATGGTTCGGTGTGACCCCGATCGAGTCGACGAGCTTCTGACGCACAAGGGTGCAAGTTGGCCCGAGATGCGGGGTAAGCCGATGAGCAAGGGATGGATCGTCGTCGACCGAACCGGGACGAGTTCGAACGTCGAATTCAACGCGTGGATCAAGGAAGCTCTGGACTTCGTTCACTGACAGCTAGCGCGCGATGCTAAAGGTGGCTGCTGAGACCCTGCTCGCGCAGTGTCGCAGCGATCCGCGCCATCTCCGGAGGGCACAGAGATCGACGGTTCGCGATATTGAGTGCACCTAGCCGGTCGCGAAGTACAGACCGCGCTGTTGCACTGCGCTGCGGGCAGCCCCACAGTGCCGTGCACACAACGGGGATAAGCAGCAGCGCAATGACTGCTCATAGGATGGCGACGACCGCCGCCAAAAGGAAGATGAGGGGCACGTGTAACTCCCGCGGTAGTGCGGGAACGTGACACGAAATTATCTACGCGCAGAGCCGATCTCGCTGGTTTACTGATGTCTAGAATCAACCGGCCACCGGTGGGACCGCGAGTGACTTGTGGATGGGTCGCCACCAGGTGCCCCCGGGATTCGCCTACCCAAAATAGTCGAGTAGCCCACGATCGAACCAGATCCCTTGCTGTTTCGCGCATTCTGCGCAGTAGCAGAACAAGGAATGCAGTAGCAGAACAAGGAATTGGGTCCCGAACACTCGAAGAGTTGGACCGGAGAGCGGCTCGTACGAGTAGGCGCTCGACGGTCCTCGCGCAAAGATCTGCCCAGTCTTGCGCGGGCACGGAAGCGATGAATGAACCGGTGTCCCGTAGCGCTAGCTCGAGATGGTCTATGTCAAGACGGCCGCAGCGGGAAACCATAGCCGCCACGATGGACGAGGTCTTTCCCGACAGGGTCGGCAAGCAGAGAACAATAGGACCGATGACACACTGCCCGGGCTGAACCGCAATAGATCGAAGCTCCCCTTGGAGCTCCAGGGGCCCTCCGCAGGGTCTTCGATCACGCGAATCTTCGTGAGGTCGAACCCTGGTGGGATGGTGCAGCGCGACGACTCCCCATCAGCTGAACTGGCCACATCGAGCGTGCACCCAGACATACTTGGGTCCGCCAGATGTTCGCTTATTCCTGTGTCTTTCCTGGGGAACCACAGGGTACTCACTAGTCGAGAAAGTAGGCGAGGACCTTCTCGTCGGAATCCAAGACCTCTTCCGATGCCACCCCGAGATCGAGTGCGAGCTCTACGGATCCGAGGAGGGCGACCTCCAGGTCAGGTGAGAAGGCCCGTTCGAGCAACCCGAGGTAGTCGGACATTCTCGCATCGAGCTTCTCGATGAGCTCCCCGTACTCAGCGGCGAGTTGCTCGTCGAGCGCCCGCTGTTCGCCGACGTATTGCGCGATCAGCGAAGCCTCCCGCTGGGAGAGGGAGGACGAGACGGTCTTGTACATGATGATGCCGACGGTGTTGCCGATCACGGCGCCGAGGACGGGCACTGGGATGAGAGCCTGCCCGACGCAGGAGGACAGGGCGCTGACGGCGGTCTCGAGGCAGACGAGCTCCGCGTTCTCGATGAACTCGAGCTCGTCGATCTCGCCACGACGAAGCTTGTTCGCCTGCTCCGCGACGCCGAAGGCCGCGGTGACGATCGAGCTGGCGACAGCGGCGGAGGTGGCGGTGAAGTTCGTAAGCCAGTAGATGCTGAACCCTCGGACACCGCCTTTGGCGACGCCGAAACCGCCTTCGCCCGCGATGTCGGCCCAGTCCCCACCAGTGAAATCTCTGAGATGCTTCCCCGCACGCCGTCTCTCGACCAAGGCCAGCACCACGGCGGTCCCGCCCTCGATCGCGGCGGCCGCAAGGGTGGCCTTCGTGCCCTCGCGCAGGGTCGGGCGGCTTTCCTGGTAGGCATCGCCGCGCAGGGACTGGTCGGTGGAGCGGAGGGAACCCTCCTCTGTCTCCAGCGTTGCACTGTAAGCGCCCTTCTGCACCTCGGAGTACTCCAGGTGCGAGGGTTCGAGGGACTCGATGCCGACAGAGCCTTCGTCGAAGAATGCGTGGATCCGGTTCCAGTCCTTGAGCGAGGGGCCGTCGCCGCCGAGTGTCAGGAGCTTGCCAGCATCCTCGCGTGGCATGGCGTGCAGCTTCCGGATCACCTCGAAGTGGTCGCGGGGGATCTGGTATTTTCCACCGTTTTCGACGAAGTCGGGATACTTCTCGAGGTGTTCGGCGATCGCGCCGAGGCCGAAGCGGCCGCCGGCCGCGACGAACTTCTGCTGAATCTCCACGCCGCCGCGCATCAGGTCCACGGGGCCGTTGTCATTGACCCACTGATAGACAGGGCCGTTACCGAGGATCTGGCTGCGAGCGTTGCCGAGGCCCACCTCTGCGACCTCGGCGATGAAGCCGTGCATGCCCTTGACTCCGCCGCGATTAGCGGCAACCACCTCGAGGTCGATTCTCCGCATCGCGTCGTGGAGGCTGGCGAGCGCGTCCAGGAGGTTCACGTCCTGCCGGTTGAGGGCGCTCAGCAGGTTTTCCAGTCGGAGCTGGTTGAGGTAGTTCACCCAGGCAGCGACAGCCTGTTCCTGGTTGCTCTTGCCTAGTGTTGCAGCGTCACTCGTCAGTGTTGCCGCGTCACTCGTCATCGGGGTCCTGCTCGATTCGCTTGCCCAGCAGGGCCGCGCCTGCCTTTGTGTTGTTCACCAGCGCGGCGAGCTGGGACTGCTGCGGCGCAGGCAGCGCGCGGAAGTCGGCGCCGAAGTATCCCAGCGCGTCGCCGTAGCTCTGCAGGAGCAGCTCACGAAGGGAGGTGGTGCGCCGGAGGAGGTCGTCGATCTGAGCGTCCATGCCCTTGACGAGCACGGTGTTCTGCTTCACCGCGGTCAGCGCCTCCTGTTTCGCCGCGCGGTTCTCGAACTTGTTCTTCGCGAACAGCCCGATTGATGCGAGGAGGGTGGCCCCCGCGACTGTCCAGCCGACGGGGCCGGCCAGAGCGAGCAAGGCGCCACCTGCCGCAGTGCCTCCGCCTCCGGCCGCGATGGCTCCTCCTCCGAGCCAGGCCAGAGCAGCCTTGGTCGCGACGGCTCCGGAGAGAGTGGAGATCGCGGTGCCGGTCGATGCGGTACCGAAGGTGGTGGCGACCCACAATGCAGCTGTCGGAGCCATGCTCGCGACCGCGGCGCCCGCGGTGAACCCAGCGCCTGCTCCGGCAGCCGACTTGCGCGCGGCTTCGAGGTCCTTGCGTGCGAACTCCTCCGCCTCCAGGAAGTCGGTCTTGTGGACGTGGATCTCGTCGAAGTCGGTCTCGAACGTCTTGGGGGTGTGAGCGACGCTGTTCACCAGCAGCTCGACGAGCTCGATCAGATCCGTCGAGCGTTCGCGCTGGCGTAGGAGAGAAAGGCCCTTGTCGTTCATCGAAGTGAACGCGCCGTTGTACTGGGCTATGGCCTCCTCGTAGGGGTCTGGCTTCTTCGTGGTCAGCTTCCCGCCGTTGCCTACGGCGACGTCCTCGAGGTCGCTGGTCTGCTCGATCAGCTGCTTTGAGCTATTCCGCGCGAACTTTCCGAAGCTGCCAACAGCTTTGTCAAAGCCCTGTTTGGCCTTGTCCATCCTGAGCGGTTCAACCATCGAGATCTCCGAACTCCCTTGTTGTGTTCCTGGCAACAGGACAGTATCGGACACGCCAGACAAAGTGGACGCACCGGTTGGTTTCAAAGTGACTAATTACGCCATGACTCCCCCAACTAATGCCATCGCTCTGCGGCCGCCCCTTGGCGGCTATGGGCCACTTGCGACAACCGGGCCTCCTCGCGTCCCAGACGAACCGGCCTTCGGCCTTCATTGCGGAAGTTCTTCGCTTTGTCCCGTCTACGAATCGGCGACGCGCACAAATTGGCAGTTTCGTAAGGTAAGCGCCTCGATGATGCGGGCGCTGCCCATCATCGAACTCGATCGACTGGCCGCGGAGTTTCCAGCGGCCAGGGCCACACGGCCCTCCTGGACCACCGGTTGAAATTCTTGTAGATCGCGTTCCAGTTCCGCCTACCGCGGGTTCGATCAATTTCGCTCGATTCGGCAAAAGTGAACTGGGCGGCCCTTAGACTCCGGAAAAGCATTGGATTGGGCGGCTCGACGCCGCGGAGGAAAGGTGGTCCGTCCCGTGACGTTCACACCCAATCAGCCGGATCACCAACGCGCCTTCGGGTTTCAGCTGCCGTCGACCCGCGCAATTCCCTCCCTCATGCCCGACCGTTTCGGACCTAGCCTCATCGGATCGCTCTGGGCGTGCGCCGGGATCGTCGCCGGAAGCCTCGGCCCGTGGACGTCATCCTCCGCACTGGACCACAGTGGTATCGACGAATGCGGAGTGATCACTCTCGTCCTCGCTCTCTGCGCGGTGACCGCGCTGATCACCCTCATGGTTCGAGACGTCACGCCCGAGATCAAGAATCACTGCACCGGCCCTTTGGTCGGAATCGCGGTCTTGATCGTTGCCGTCGGAAACGCCGCGTCCATCGTGCGACGTAGTACCGAGTTCGCAGGGCACACTGCCGGACCGTCCATCGGGTGGGGACTGTGGGTGGTCATCGCGTCCGCAGTGATCCTGTGCATCACGTCGTCGACCGTCGCGCACATGATCAGGTTTCAGGCAGCAATGATCACAAGGTCTTGATCAGACCGCCGTCGATCACGAAATCCGCGCCTGTCACGTTCCCCGCACGATCGCTGGCGAGGAACAACACCAGGTCGGCAACCTCTTCGGGGAAGGTGAACCGCCCAGTCTCGGCTCCGGCCGCGGCGCTTTCGACGATGTCGTCGGCGGCTGATCCACTCGCTTTCGCCAGCGTCGAGGCCACTCCGTGCTTGCCGAGCCACAACTCCGTTTGCACCGGGCCAGGGCTGACGGTATTGACGCGGATCCCCTGCCCGCCCAGTTCTTTCGACAACGACTTCGAGAAGTTGGTCAACGCCGCTTTGGCGGCGCTGTAGTCGATCACCGTGGGGTCAGGTAAGAATGCGTTGACCGAACTGATCGTCACGATGCTCCCGCCACCTCGGCGGATCAACTCCGGCAGCGCAGCGCGAACAGTGCGTACAGCCGACAAGAACGTCAGATTGAACGACGCCGCCCACTCTTCGTCTGTGATGGCCGCGAAACCGCTCGTTCTCGGGGTGACGGCGCCGACGTTGTTGACCAGGATGTCGACGCCGCCCCTCGCTGCTGCAACCTCGAGCAGTCGGGTTGATCCTTCGACACTCGCGAGGTCGACGCCGACAAAGGTGACGGCGCCGCCGGACTGCAGCGATTCGAGTTCCGGCGAGAGCGTCCGCGAGCCCGCGACGACGTGGACTCCCTCGGCCACCAGGGCCCGAGTGATCGCCAACCCGATACCTTTTCCCGCGCCGGTAACGACGGCAGTTCGTCCGTCCAATTGCAGATCCACTGCGGTCCCCGTTCGGTCCGGTGCGCAGCGTTGGGTGTGCGTGCGACAGCTCTAGAGTCGCCGCACGCACACCCTGGTAAACCTGCAGAACCAGCCGCTGTTACCTAGCCACTGTTACGAAGCGCAGTGGCAAGGCCGTTCATCGTCAGCTGGATACCCCGACGCACCTGATCGCTCTCGTCGCCGGAACGGTACCGACGGATCAGCTCGACCTGTAGATGGTTGAGAGGTTCGAGGTACGGGAACCGGTTGTGGACCGAACGCTCGAGGCCCGAGTTGTCGGCAAAGAGGTTCTCGTTGCCCGTGATTGCCTTGTACATGCGAATTGTGCGTTCGTGCTCGTCGGTGATCATTCCGAAGACTCGATCGCGCAGTTCGGCGTCGGGCACGAGGTCCGCGTACCGGGCCGCCAAACCGAGATCCGACTTCGACATCACCATGGCCATGTTCGAGAGCACGGTTCGGAAGAACGGCCACTTCTCGTACAGGGCCGTCAACGTGGCAAGCCGAGTGTCGTCTCCGTCGATCCATCGTTCGAACGCGGCGCCGGTTCCGTACCAACCCGGAAGCATCACGCGAGACTGACTCCACGAGAGCACCCAGGGAATCGCTCGCAGGTCGGAGATCGCCTTGGTCTGCTTGCGAGAGGCCGGACGAGAGCCGATGTTGAGTGCCCCGATCTCGGCGACCGGTGTCGACGCTTCGAAGTACTGCACGAATCCTGGTGTGTCGTGCACCAATTCGCTGTACGCGGTGCGGGCGAGGGCCGCGAGCTCGTCCAGTACCGCGTAGGCAGCGTCGGCATCGCTGCCGAGTCCTTCGACGTCGAGCAACGTCGACTCGATAGTCGCGGCGATGAGTGTTTCGAGGTTGCGATGTGCCAGACGCGGTTCGGCGTACTTGGCCGCAATCACCTCACCCTGCTCGGTGATTCGCAGAGAACCAGCGACTGCACCGGGAGGCTGAGCCAGAATCGCTTCGTAACTCGGTCCGCCGCCACGTCCGACGGTTCCGCCGCGGCCGTGGAAGAGCCTCAACCTGATTCCGCTCGTACGCGCGGCATCGACGAGGTCGAGTTCGGCACGGTACAGCGCCCAGTTGGCTGCCAGGTACCCGCCGTCCTTGTTCGAGTCGGAGTACCCGAGCATCACTTCTTGACTGTCACCACGGGAACGGACGATCGCACGATAGATCGGGATGTCGAGCGTCGCCAGCAATGTGTCGGCGCCGCCCTGCAGATCCTCGATCGTCTCGAACAACGGCACGATGCCGATCGGGCACGAGGGCTCGCTACCGACGCCCGGATCGAGCACCCCGACCTCTTTGAGCAGCACTGCGGCCTCGAGCATGTCACTGACCGAGGTACACATGCTGATGATGTAGTTGGGTACCGCACCCGCCCCGAGAACCCGCACTGCCTTGGCACCGGCCGCCATGATGGCCAGTTCCTTGGTGGTCAATTCGCTGAACTCGGCGTCCGGCGAAGTCAGTGGTCGCCGCGTCGTCAACTCGGCCGACAGCAATTCGACTCGATCGGCTTCCGGCAAGGACGCGTAGTCCGGGTGAACTCCGGCCCACGCCAGAAGTTCTCCGACGACGCTTTCGTGTACCTCGGAGTTCTGCCGCATGTCCAGACCGGACAGGTGAAAGCCGAACACCTCCACCGCTTCTCGGAGCCGATCGAGTCGATCGTCGGCGATGGTCTCGTCACCGAAACGACGCAACGAGGTGTCGATGATTCCGAGATCCCGCTGCAACTGTGCCGGGTCGGTGTACGCCTCGAGTCCGTCGTCGGACCCGTGGGCGGGCAACTCCCCCAGTACCGTCAGTGCTGTGGCGCTCAAGCGCCCGCGGATACCGCGAATCGCGCGACGGTACGGCTCGTCGGCCCTGAAGGCAGAGTCGTCGCCGGAGGTAGACGCCAGCAGATCGAGTTCGGGCGTGACGGAAACCAGCCGCGCCGACATCGACAGTTCACGCTCGAGATGTTCGAGTTCCTCGAGGTGATGCTCGAGAGCAGTCGCCGCAGCGCGCGACGTGGCGCGCTGGACGATTTCGCCGGTCACGTACGGATTGCCGTCTCGGTCACCGCCGATCCACGAACCCGGCCTCAGGATCGGTTCCGGCAGGAGCCCGGCGTCCGGCCAACGAGTGCGCAGAGCTTTGCGAACCTCGGCGTTGATCTTCGGAATCACCTCGAACAACGCTGCGTCGTAGTAGCGCAGGCCTACCTCGATTTCATCCTGGATGCGGAGGCGGCTGAGCCGGACCAGAGCCGTCTGCCACAGGGTCAGGATCTGACGGCGCAATTGCAGATCGACATCAGCGGTTTCTGCGACGCTCAGCGCCGTGCGCTCGCGGTATCGCATCAACTCGGTGATCCGACTCTGCGTCTCGAACACCGTACGGCGTCGAGTCTCCGTCGGGTGAGCGGTGATGACGGGTGAGACCAGGGCGCCCCGAAGCGCTTCTTCGACGGTGGCCGAATCGATATCGGCTGCATCAAGTTTGGTGTACGTGGCCGCGAGAGTGCTGTCGCGGGGCGGTTCCCCCGCGTTGACGTGGATGGCCCGTCGACGCTCGCGATGGATGTCCTCGGCCAGGTTGGCGAGCAGTGCGAAGTGACTGAACGCCCGGATGACGGGAATGGCGTCGTCCGTACTGATTTCGGCGAACAGCGACACCAGTTCGGCGCGATCGATCTCCGAACGACGGACTCGGAACGACTCGACACGGGCTCGCTCGACCAGATCGAACACATTGTCGCCGGCTTGCTCTCGCACTATTTGTCCGAGTATTCCGCCGAGAAGCCGGATGTCTTCGCGCAGCGGCTCGGTGGCCTCTCGCGGTGTTTCTCGATGCGACGCGGTTTCAGTCATCACACAATTATCGACCGAAACAAAGAACCCCGCTCGATAGGCGGGGTTCCGTGTCTGAAATTCGTGTGTGAAAAACTACCGGCTGTAAGTCATGAGCCGAGAATCAGGCGAACTTGATCTCCAGGCCGATGCCGACGATCGAAATGAGCCAGATCAACGCGGTGAAGACCGTCAACCGGTCGAGGTTCTTCTCGACAACAGTCGATCCGGACAGGCTGGACTGGACACCGCCACCGAACAGACTCGACAAACCGCCGCCCTTACCGCGATGCAGGAGCACCAAGGCGATGAGGAGCAAGCTGGTGATGACCAGCAGGATATCCAGGAACAGTTTCATGTCTGTCTACGTCCACCAATCCAATAGGGACAACTACAACCGATAACACCATACAGGCGCGCGCAGATAGCCTGACCACATACCCGCCTCGCACATGACTTTGCACCCGGCCAGGCACGATTCTTGGTCAGTGGCATCGATCACACTGTCGAGATACCGATTCAGTAGTTTTTCAGTTGACGCGACTCTACCTCCGAAAGGCCGGCTCCATGCTTTCCGACACTGCCCTGCCCAACACTGCCCTGCCCGACACACCCCTGCCTGACACACCGCGTCTGGCTTCGATTCACAACTTCCGCGACGTGGCCGGCCCCGGGTACGTCACGACCAGCGGACAGGCGATGAGCCGCGGAGTCTTCTACCGTGCAAACGTACTGACGCCCTCGCCCGAGGATCTTGCAATCGTGGAATCGCTGGGGCTGACCGCCGTCTATGACGTGCGCTCCGAAACCGAGGCGAACGAAACTCCCGACATCGTGCCGGCGCCGGCGATGTACGCCCACATTCCCATCCTGTCCGGAAACATCCACGCCGAAGCGATGGCTCTCCGAACAGCGGACGCTGCAACAGCTTTCATGCAGAACATCAATCGCAGCTTTGTCGCAGACCCCGTCACTCGGAACGGATTTTCGCAGTTGTTCGCCGCCCTGGCGACCACCGCGGGGCCGCAACTCTTCCACTGCACGGCGGGCAAGGACCGAACAGGTTGGGCGGCAGCACTACTGCAGACACTCGCTGGTGTACCGCGCGAAACGATCACGGCGGACTACCTGCTCACGAACACGTACTCGGCCGAGTACATCGAGGCAACAGTCGCGAAGATCGCCGCTGCCACAGATGCAGACAAGGGCGAGGTGATCCGGTTGCTGCTTTCCGTCGACGCGAGTTACCTGGGCGCTGCCTTCGAGCAGGTCGAGCACCACTACGGAACCGTTGAGAACTATCTGACCGCCGGGTTGGAGCTTGCTCCCGAACTCGTCGGCGCTCTGGAAACCAAACTCCTGAGCTGACTCGCGAACAAAAAACTGCGGGCGTGTGACCTAGTCGGTCACACACCCGCAGTCTTAGTCTCGAGCAGTTTCAGCTCACTACCCGATCATCACGGGAGTGGACCGCCTGCAGCGATCGCAGACAGTGTCGCGAACTCGTCAGCCTTGAGTGACGCGCCGCCGACAAGAGCGCCGTCGACGTCGGCCTGGCCGACGATCTCTCCGACGTTCTTGGAGCTGACGCTACCGCCGTACAGAACGCGAACGCCGGCCGCGACCTCGGCGTCGGCAAGTTCGGCCACTGTTGCTCGTACCGCAGCACACACTTCCTGTGCATCGGCGGCAGAAGCGACACGGCCGGTGCCGATGGCCCAGACAGGTTCGTACGCGATGACGATCTTGGAGATCTCCTCCGCGCTCAGGCCCGCCAACGAACCCTTGAGCTGGTCGACGTTGTAGGCGACATGCTCGCCCGCTTCGCGGATCTCGAGGCCTTCGCCGATGCACACGATCGGCGTGAGGCCGTTCTTGAGAGCAGCCTTCGTCTTCGCGAGGACGGTCTCGTTGGTCTCACCGTGAAGGGTGCGACGCTCGGAGTGACCGACCACGACGAAGGTGCAACCGAGCTTGGCCAGCATGGAGCCGCTGATCTCGCCCGTGAACGCACCCGAGTCATGAGCCGAGACATCTTGCGCGCCGTACGTGAGGAGGAGCTTGTCGCCCTCGATCAGCGTCTGGACGCTTCGGATGTCGGTGAACGGCGGGATGACCGTGACGTCCACTTTGTCGAAGTACTTCGCAGGCAAGGAGAAAGCGATCTTCTGCACCAGGGCGATAGCCTCGAGGTGGTTCAGATTCATCTTCCAGTTGCCGGCGATCAACGGCTTACGTGCCATGTCGGATCAGCCTTCCAGTACTGCGATGCCAGGCAGCTCTTTGCCCTCGAGGTACTCGAGGGAAGCGCCACCACCGGTGGAAATGTGCGAGAAGCCCTCGTCCGGGATACCGAGCTGACGAACGGCTGCTGCGGAGTCGCCGCCGCCGACGACGCTGAAGGCGCCCTTCTCGGTTGCCTCCACGATTGCCTCGGCGACACCGCGGGTGCCTGCCTCGAACTTCGGGAACTCGAACACGCCCATCGGGCCGTTCCAGAACACCGTCTTGGCGCCGGTCAGGATCGCGGCAAAGCGCTTGACCGACTCCGGTCCGATGTCCAGACCCATCCAGCCGTCGGGAATCTTGTCGAACGGAACGATCTTCGACTCGGCATCGGCCGAGAAGGAGTCCGCGACGACAACATCCTGAGGGATGTGGATGACGTCGGCGTACCGGTCGAGGAGATCCTTGCAGGTCTCGATCATGGACTCTTCACACAGCGAATTGCCCACGGACACACCCTGAGCCGCGAGGAACGTGTAGAACATTCCGCCGCCGATCACCAGAGTGTCGACCTTCGGCGCCAGTGCCTCGATGACGGCCAGCTTGTCCGAGACCTTGGAGCCACCGAGCACCACCGCGTACGGACGCGCTGCGTCCTGAGTGAGCTTGGCGAGCACCTCGACCTCGGCGCCGACCAGGTATCCGGCGTAATGCGGGAGCAGCTTCGCGACGTCGAAGACCGACGCCTGCTTACGGTGAACAACACCGAATCCGTCGGAGACGAATGCGCCGTCGTCACCGACCAGCTCGACGAGAGCCTTGGCGAGCTTGACCCGCTCGGCTTCGTCCTTGCTGGTCTCGCGAGGGTCGAAACGGATGTTCTCGAGCATCAGGACGTCACCGTCGGTGAGTCCTTCGGAACGAGCCAGCGCGTCCTGTCCCACGACGTCACCGGCGAGTTGCACGTTGCGACCGAGGATTTCGGCCAACTTCGCGGCAACCGGTGCGAGGGAGAACTTGGGATCGGGCTGACCGTCGGGGCGCCCGAGGTGCGCGGTCACGATGACCTTCGCTCCACCCTCGGCGAGTGCCCGCAGGGTGGGAGCGGACGCGACGATGCGACCCGGGTCCGTGATTTCTCCGCCATCCAACGGGACGTTGAGGTCGGAACGCACCAGTACGGTGCGCCCCTCGACCCCAGCGTCCAGCAGATCCTTCAGCGTCTGAACTGCCACTGTTATCGAAACTCCGCTCAGAGAGACTTGGCGACGAGGCCGATGAGGTCGGCGAGGCGGTTGGAGTAGCCCCACTCGTTGTCGTACCAGGAGACGATCTTGACCTGGTCGTCGATGACCTTCGTCAGACCCGAGTCGAAGATCGACGAGTGCGGGTCGGTGACGATGTCCGAGGAGACGATCGGTGCGTCGGTGTACTTCAGGATGCCCTTGAGGGGTCCCTCGGCAGCAGCCTTCATCGCAGCGTTGATCTCGTCGGCGGTGGCCGACTTCTTCAGGTTCGCGGTGAGGTCGGTGACCGAGCCCGTGGGGATCGGCACGCGCAGTGCGTAGCCGTCGAGCTTGCCTAGCAGCTGCGGGAGAACCAGGCCGATTGCCTTGGCTGCACCGGTACCGGTGGGAACGATGTTGAGGGCAGCTGCGCGGGCGCGACGGAGGTCTGCGTGCGGAGCGTCCTGCAGGTTCTGATCCTGGGTGTACGCGTGGATCGTGGTCATCAGACCCTTGACGATGCCGAACTCGTCGTCGAGAACCTTGGCGATGGGGCCGAGGCAGTTGGTGGTGCACGACGCGTTGGAGATGATGTTCTGGCTGCCGTCGTACTTGTCGTCGTTGACGCCCATCACGATGGTGATGTCTTCACCCTTGGCCGGAGCCGAGATGATGACCTTCTTGGCGCCGGCTTCGAGGTGTCCCTTGGCCTTTGCGGCGTCGGTGAAGATGCCGGTGGACTCGACGACGACGTCGACGCCCAGCTCGCCCCAGGGAAGTTCGTTCAACGGGCCACGGTGTGCGAGGGCCTTGATGCGCTGATCGCCGACGACGATCGTGTCGTCACCGTCGAGCGACACGTCGTACGGCAAACGGCCGAGGATGGAGTCGTACTTCAGCAGGTGAGCGAGCGTCGCGTTGTCAGTCAGGTCGTTGACTGCCACGATCTCGATATCGGTGGTTCCGAGCGCCTTCTGCGCATCCACCGCCCTGAAGAAGTTACGTCCGATACGGCCGAAACCGTTTACGCCAACCCGGACAGTCACAATTCGCTCCTTTGACCATGATTCTGGTGTGCAACTTGACCCACGCATACTCCGAATCCGTGTGTGCACGACGCGGACGTGGGGTTCATCGGTCGATGTGACTCATACCCTAATGCGCGTGGCCCGAACGTGCGCAGCCCACCCTGACGGAGGGCAGGTCACCCCTCTTCGAGTAGCTCCACATTCACTGCGGATTCGGTGTCGGGTATGCCCGTTTCCTTGGCCTTGCGATCAGCCATGGACAGCAGGCGACGGATACGTCCGGCAACGGCGTCCTTGGTCATCGGCGGGTCGGCCAACTGGCCGAGTTCTTCGAGGGACGCCTGCCGATGCTCGACGCGCAGTGCACCCGCCGCCGCGAGGTGATCGGGCACGTCCTCACCGAGGATCTCCAACGCACGCTCGACGCGCGCAGCAGCCGCAACGGCAGCGCGAGCAGAGCGTCGCAGGTTTGCGTCGTCGAAATTGGCGAGACGATTGGCGGTGGCGCGGACCTCGCGTCGCATCCGCCTCTCCTCCCACACCAGACGTGTGTCCTGGGCTCCCATTCGGGTCAGGAGATCGCCGATGGCCTCACCGTCGCGGATCACCACACGATCCGTTCCGCGAACCTCACGTGCCTTCGCCGAGATCCCCAGACGCCGCGCAGCTCCAACCAGAGCAAGTGCGGCTTCCGGGCCCGGGCAGCTCACTTCGAGCGCCGACGAACGGCCGGGTTCGGTCAGGGAACCGTGCGCGAGGAACGCACCGCGCCACGCTGCTTCGGCATCGCCGACACTTCCGCCGACGACCTGCGCAGGCAAGCCGCGAACCGGGCGCCCGCGAAGATCGAGCAGTCCCGTCTGGCGCGCGAGGGCCTCACCCTCCTTCGCCACACGCACGATGTAGCGAGCGGACTTTCGAAGCCCGCCCGCACTGAGTACGTGCACGTCGGCACTGTAGGTGAACAGGTCGAATATCTCCCGGCGCAGACGTCGCGCCGTGGAGCCCAGATCCACCTCTGCTTCGACGACCACCCGGCCGCCGACGATGTGGAGCCCACCGGCAAAGCGCAGCAACGCGGAGACCTCTGCCTTGCGGCAGCTGACCTGAGTCACCACTAACCGGCTCAGTTCGTCCTTGACCTCCGCTGTCATTGCCACGAAGCGTTCTCCCTCTGTTCTTCGGATTGCTGTTCTTGCAGGGAAGACTGTGTCGAATCCCCTACTGCCGCACTGCTCGACAGTTCAGCCAGTACATCGGCCAGTTTTGCCGGATCGTGTACATGCGCTGCGCCCGGTGAGGTGTCCGCGACATCCGCGTACCTGACTTCGGCTGAAAATTGATCCGCCGCACGCTGCAGATGTTCACGTTCACGCCCGGCCGGTACCGACGCCGAGTCGACCACCACGTAGTCGACCCGGAAATCGGGCACGTGTTGGGAGAGTACGTGCAGGTGACGCTCCGCGGAGAATCCGGCGGTCTCCCCCGGCTCGGGTGCGAGATTGAGCACCAGTACCTTTCGAGCCTTCGTCGACGACAGTGATTCGACGAGTTCGGGTACCAGGACGTGTGGGATCACGCTCGAGAACCACGATCCCGGGCCGAGAACCACGAGATCGGCACGATCGATCGCAGTCACGGCATCGGGGCACGCGGGCGGATTGGACGGGAGCAGTCTCACACGCCGAACCTTGCCCGGGGTGGTCGCGACGGCAACCTGTCCACGAATGCAGCGGCTGACGCGGGGGTCCTCTTCGAGTCCCTGAACGTCGGCTTCGATCTCGAGCGCGATCGGCGACATCGGCAGCACACGGCCACGGATTCGCAGCAGTCGCGCCATCTCGTCGAGCGCGACGACCGGATCGCCGAGCACCTCGGTCAGTCCGGCCAGGATGAGATTGCCCACCGAATGCCCGGCAAGTGCGCCGACACCGCCGAAGCGATGCTGAATGGTCCGAGTCCAGTCGACTATCTCGGGTTCGTCCGACGCGAGAGCAGCCAGCGCCATCCGGAGGTCTCCAGGCGGGATGACGCCGAGTTCGGCGCGTAGCCGGCCCGACGAACCACCGTCGTCGGCGACCGTGACCACGGCGGTGACGTCGACCGTCAAGCGTCTGACGGCCTGGAGCGTGGCGAACAATCCGTGCCCGCCGCCGAGCGCGACGATGGCCGGCCCCTCGGTTGTCTCCCGCGAGCGATGTGTCGGTTCACTCATTCGCGCCCCAGATCCCGGTGCACGATGCTGACCGAGATGTCGTCCTCGGAACCCAAACGCCTCGCGAGAGCTTCGGACATGGCCACGCTTCGGTGCTTACCGCCGGTGCACCCGACCGCAATTGTCATGTAGCGCTTTCCTTCTCGTCGATATCCGGCGATCGTCAAATCCACCAGATGTCGGTAGGTGTCGAGATAGTCTTCCGCGCCCTCGCGGGACAACACGTAGTCGCGGACGTCGGCATCCTGACCGGTGTGCGGGCGAAGTTCAGGGATCCAGTGGGGATTGGGCAGGAAACGAACGTCACAGACGAGATCGGCGTCCATCGGCAGGCCGTACTTGAATCCGAACGACTGGACCGTCACCTTCATCGTGCGGTTGGCATCGTTCCCGAACGCCGTTTCGATCTTCTGACGCAGCTGATGCGCCTTCAGCGCCGACGTGTCGATGACCAGATCGGCGGCCGCCTTCACCACGGCCAACTGCCGACGCTCGGCTGCGATCCCTTCGGACAATGTGCCGTCGATGCCGTCGTTCTGCAACGGATGACTGCGGCGCACCTGTTCGAACCGTCGGATCAACACGTCGTCCGACGCTTCGAGGTACAGCACCCGAGTATGGATCGGTTCCGCCTCGAGTTCGGTGAGCACCCACCCGAGATCGCCGGTGAAGAGTCGACTCCGCACGTCGATCACGACGGCGAGACGATCGACCGGCGGGTCGGAGGTCAGGCTCAGACCGACCATTCGGGAAATGAGCTCAGGTGGCAAATTGTCCGCGACATACCAGCCGAGGTCTTCGAGCACCTTGGCAGCGGTACTCAAACCTGCTCCGGACAATCCCGTCACCAGCAGGAAATCCATCGTTCGACTGTCTTTGGCGCTGTCGGTAGTCACTGTGCACTCGGCCCCGTCGTCGGCATGGACAATTCTCGCGACTCGGAGCCTTCGTCACCGCTACCGGATTCGGCGCTGGGCGCGTCAGCAGACGTAACAGACGATTCGGATTCCGTGTCCAGCTCATCATCCCCTACCGCGGCTGGCAGCGCTCGAGCTTCAGCACCCGCGTCGGCTGCAGCCGAATCCGTGCCGAGTGCGGCCAGAACTGCTGTGGCGGTGGTCTCACCGATACCGGGGACCTGCATGATCTCCTCGACCGTTGCCGTTTTCAGCTTCGCCACGGAACCGAAGTGAGCCACCAGAGCGGTTCGACGAGTTTCACCGAGCCCCTTGACCGAATCCAGAGCCGAAGCCGTCATCCGCCTCGAGCGTTTGCTGCGATGGAACGTGATCGCGAAGCGGTGGGCTTCGTCTCGGATGCGCTGCAGTAGGTACAACGACTCGCTCGTCCGAGGGAGGATGACCGGATCTTCTTCCCCCGGTACCCATACCTCTTCGAGTCTTTTGGCCAACCCGACTACCGCGACGTCGGTCACCCCCAGCTCGTCGAGGACCGCCGCTGCCGCCGTGACCTGAGGGGCGCCGCCGTCCACGACAAACAGATTGGGCGGATACGCGAACCGCCGAGGCCGGCCCGTCGCCGGGTCGATCGCCGCTTCGGGAGCCAGATCACCACCGTCCGAGTCCATGGTCGACGCCGACGCCGCGAGGACGCCCAGGTCGCGGTTGTGGCGCAGGAACCGCCGACGCGTGATCTCCGCGATACTCGCGACGTCGTCGGAATGACCGTCGCCGGCAGCTTCCTTGATCGCGTAGTGGCGGTAGTCCGACTTACGCGGGAGCCCGTCCTCGAACACGACCAGTGACGCCACGACGTCGGTTCCCTGGACGTGACTGATGTCGATGCATTCGATTCGTAGCGGAGCCGAGTCCAGGTCCAGTGCTTCCTGGATGCCCTGCAGCGCCGCAGAACGCGAAGTGAAATCGCCGGCGCGCTTGAGCTTGTGCTGCGCCAGAGCCTCTTTCGCGTTTCGCTGGACTGTTTCGGCGAGGTCTTTCTTGTCGCCGCGTTGCGGAACCCGCAGTTGCACTTGCGATCCCCGAAGCTTGCTCAGCCACGCCTGGATCTCGGTCGCGTTTGCCGGCAGAACCGGCACCAGAACTTCCTTGGGAACTGCGCTGATCCCGGCCTCGGAACCCGCTCCCGGGTCGAGGGCCGCCTGCTCCCCGTAGAACTGGGTGAGGAACTGCTCGACCAGGATCGGCAGGTCGGACTCGGCGTCGAGTGCGGCCCAGTCGATGGCGTCGCCTGCCTTCTCCACGACCCATCCACGCTGACCCCGCACGCGTCCGCCCCGCACGTGGAACACCTGAACGGCGGCTTCGAGATCATCGGTGGCAAAGGCGACGAGATCGGCGTCGGTGCCGTCACCGAGTACGACGGCCTGCTTCTCGAGCGCCTTGCGCAAAGCCCCGATATCGTCACGCAGACGGGCCGCGGTCTCGAAGTCGAGGTCCTCGGAAGCCTGCTGCATGCGCTTTTCGAGATCTTTGACCAACTTGTCCGTGCGGCCGGCGAGGAAGTCGCAGAAATCTTCGACGATCTGACGATGCTCCTCGGCGCTGACTCGCCCGACGCAGGGCGCCGAGCACTTGTCGATGTAGCCGAGCAGACACGGCCGGCCGATCTGGTTGTGTCGTTTGAAGACTCCGGACGAGCACGTTCGTGCGGGAAACACTCGTAGCAGCAGATCGAGTGTTTCGCGGATGGCCCAGGCATGGGAGTAGGGACCGAAGTACCGGACACCCTTGCGCCGCGGACCGCGGTAGACGAACAAGCGCGGGAACTCTTCGTTGAGCGTCACAGCGAGAACCGGATACGTCTTGTCGTCGCGGTACCGGACGTTGAACCGCGGATCGAATTCCTTGATCCAGTTGTACTCGAGCTGAAGCGCTTCGACTTCGGTACTGACGACGGTCCACTCGACGCTGCCGGCGGTGGTCACCATCTGCCGAGTACGGGGATGAAGTGTCGTGACGTCCGCGAAGTACGAGTTCAAACGTGAACGGAGGCTTTTCGCCTTTCCGACGTAAATGACCCGACCATGCGGATCGCGAAATTTGTAGACGCCCGGCGCAGCCGGAATGGTTCCGGTAGCGGGGCGGTAAGTCGAGGGATCCGGCACGGTTTCAGGTTAGTCGCCGCCACCGACCGACTCGGAAACGCGCAGGATGCGGGCACCGAACCGGTCGGAAGACGTCAGTTGCTCTTGTGCGCGACCGGTGCGTAGCGGTCGGCCAGTTCGCGGAACTTACCGACCGTGTCGACGGCGTACTCGCGGTCGTTGGACTGGATCGCCATCACTGCCATGTACTCGTCGTCGGGCAATTCGATGCGTGCCCAGGCGGCACCGTCGGGGAACGAGAGTCCCTCGAACAGATCCCAGTCGACGATCTTCTCGCCCAAGATGTTTCGTACGGCAATACCCTGCTTGCCCACCTTGACCCGGGGCCGCGTCAACATCAGCACACCGAGAGCCAGAATGGTGCCGATGCCTGCCATCGCGATCTGGTCCGCGGCACGGAAGTACACGCCGGTGGACCCCTGGCGAAGCAGGAGTGCCAGTGTGACGTGAACGATCACCAGGAGGACGGCAACTCCGATCGCGTATCGCGTCGACTTACGCGGTGACGCAATCAGTTCCCAGTTCTCGTTGTCGCCGGGTGTACTCATCGAAACGAATCCTCGGTCCATGGTGCTCGGAGATGGCGCAGGGTCACTGCGGTGTCCAGTGCGGCGGCGCAGGCCTGTGCGCCCTTGTCCTCGACGCTACCCGGCAGACCCGAACGGTCAAGAGCTTGCTGCTCGGTGTCGGTGGTCAGGACACCGTTCCCCACGGGAGTGCTTTCGTCGAGCGAGACGCGTGTAAGGCCCGCGGTGACCGCGTCGCACACGTACTCGAAGTGCGGCGTGCCGCCGCGGATGACAACACCGAGTGCGACGACGGCGTCGTGCGTGCGCGCCAATGCCTGCGCAACGACCGGCAGTTCGATCGCGCCGGCGACACGGACCAGTGTCACGTCCTTGATCTGCGCCTCCTGCGCGACGCGCTGCGCGCCGGCGATCAGAGCCTCGGAGATCGTCGCGTGCCACTGCCCGGCAACGATCGCCAGCTTCAGATCCTTGGCCTCGGCGATCGCGAGCTGCGGCTGACCTTCGCCGCTCACAGTGCGGTTCCCGGCTGTGCGGTGTTCTGGTTCGCCTCGTACTCGTCCAGTCCGATCAGATCGTGACCCATCCGATCGCGCTTGGTGCGCAGGTAGGTGAGGTTCTCCGCATTCGCGCGCAGCGGCATCGGAACACGATCGGTGATCTGCAGGCCGTAGCCGTCCAGACCCACACGCTTGGCCGGGTTGTTGGTCAGCAGACGCATCGACGAGATCCCCAGATCGACGAGGATCTGCGCACCGATGCCGTAGTCGCGGGCGTCCGCCGGTAGGCCGAGTTCGAGATTGGCGTCGACGGTGTCGGAACCGGCGTCCTGGAGCTGGTAGGCCTGCAGCTTGTGCATGAGACCGATGCCACGACCCTCGTGCCCGCGCATGTACAGAACAACGCCGCGGCCCTCCTGGGCGACCATGTCCAGTGCGGCGTCGAGCTGCGGGCCGCAATCGCACCGCAGCGAACCGAAGACGTCGCCGGTGAGGCACTCGGAGTGAACGCGGACGAGTACGTCGCTACCGTCGCCGTCGGGGCCTGCGATGTCGCCGCGCACCAGCGCAACGTGCTCGACCTCGTCGTAGATGCTCGTGTAGCCGACAGCGGTGAACTCACCGTGGCGGGTGGGGATGCGGGCCTCGGCGATGCGCAGCACGTGCTTCTCGTGCTTGCGACGCCACGCGATGAGGTCGGCGATCGAGATCAGAGCAAGGTTGTGTTCGTCGGCGAAGACTCGCAACTCGTCGGTCTGAGCCATCGCGCCTTCGTCCTTCTGGCTGACGATTTCGCAGATGACGCCGGCAGGACGCAGGTCCGCCATGCGGGCGAGGTCGACTGCAGCTTCCGTGTGGCCAGGACGACGCAGTACTCCGCCTTCCTTCGCGCGGAGCGGAACGACGTGACCGGGGCGAGTGAAATCGTTGGCACCGGATTCGGGGTTGGCGAGCAGACGCATCGTCGCAGCGCGGTCCGACGCCGAGATGCCGGTACCGATTCCCTCACGGGCGTCGACGGTGACGGTGTACGCCGTGCCGTGCTTGTCCTGGTTGGTGGCGTACATCGGGGGCAGGCCCAGCCGATCGCAATCGTCACCGTCGAGCGGCACGCACAGGTAGCCGGAGGTGTACCGGACCATGAACGCCACCAGTTCCGGGGTGGCTTTCTCGGCGGCGAAGATGAGGTCGCCCTCGTTCTCGCGATCCTCGTCGTCCACGACGACAACAGCTTTACCTGCAGCGATATCTGCTACTGCGCGCTCGATACTGTCGAACCTGGTCACGTGCTCGCACTCCAAAGTCTTGACTTTTCACATCATCGAATACAACAAGTGCATCCGACGGATGCACTGACAACCCTACGACCAATCGGACGGGTCCGATCAGCCTGGTCCTACCGACCGGCAGAGTGAAGCCGCTCGACGTACTTGGCGATCACGTCCACCTCGAGGTTGACCGGCGTACCGACCACAGCGGTTCCGAGCGTCGTCAACTCGAGCGTTGTCGGGATCAGCGAGATCTCGAAGTACTCGAACCCGCGGTCTCCGCCCAGCGCGGAGACCGTCAGCGAGACTCCGTCGACGGTGATCGAACCCTTCTCCACGACGTAACGGGAAATGGAGTCGGGCAGTGCGATCCGCACTACCTCCCAGTTCTCGGACGGCGAGCGGGAAATGACGTGGCCTGTTCCATCGACATGCCCTTGAACCAGGTGGCCGCCGAGTCGGCTGTTCAGCGCCGCGGCACGCTCGAGGTTGACGCGAGAGCCGACATCCAATTTCGCCAGGCTCGAGCGGTTCAGGGTTTCCTGCATGACATCTGCGGTGAACGAACCGTCGGCAAGCACGTCGACCACCGTCAGGCACACTCCGTTGACCGCGATCGAATCACCGTGGCCGGCGTCGGAGGTGACCAGTGGCCCGCGCACCGTGAAACGTGCAGCATCGACCAGTTCTTCCTTGGCGACAATTTCGCCGAGTTCTTCCACAATTCCTGTGAACACGCGCCCTACTCCTCGTTCCCCGGAGCAGAACTCTCCGGAACCAGACTCAACAAAATATCGGGGCCGATCGTTACCGCAGACTCCAAACGGAATCGGTGGGCGTCGGTGATGGTGTGCACTCCGGCATCGACGAGTGCGGAGGCGCCCGCGCCGAGCAGGATCGGAGCGATGTATGCCTCTATGACGTCGACATATCCGGCGGCAAGGAATGCTCCGGCCAGACGGGGCCCACCCTCGAGAAGTACGTCCGTGTACTCCCCCAACGCCTCGACTACTTCGTCGATGTTGTCGGTGTTGAGCACCAGAGTCGGTGCGGTTTCGTCGAGAATGCTTGCCGTCGAGGGTATTTCGCGCTTCCCGACGACGACGCGAACGGGCTGGTGCGCCGCGAGCTCACCGGTGGGCTGACGTGCGGTCAGCCACGGATCGTCGGCGAACACGGTGCCGGTACCGACCACGATCGCATCGATCTGCGCTCGCTGCGCATGCACGCGCGCCCTCGCCTGCGGACCGGTGATCCACTGACTCGTTCCGTCCTCGGCGGCGCTGCGTCCGTCCAGACTGGCCGCGTACTTCCACGTGATGTGCGGGCGACCGGTGCGCTGTTTGTGCAGCCAGGCCCGCAGTGGACCAGCCTCCACCTCGGGTGCTCGCAGTCCGGCCGTGACGCTGATTCCAGCGCGCATGAGGGTCGCTGCGCCGCCGGAAGCCTCCGGATTGGGATCACCGACGGCGTAGACAACCGCCGAGACTCCGGCGTCGATCAATGCCTGCGAGCAAGGGCCGGTTCGTCCCTGGTGATTGCACGGTTCCAGTGTCACCACGGCCGTACCGCCACGTGCCGCATCGCCGGCCTCGTCGAGAGCCACGACCTCCGCGTGCGGTCCACCGGGCGGTTGCGTCATACCGACGCCCGCGATGGTTCCGTCGGCAGCGAGGATGACCGCGCCGACCGGTGGGTTGGGGCTGGTGAATCCGCGCGCGGAATCAGCTGCGGCCAGCGCGATCTGCATCGCGGCGTCGAGATCAGCCTTCGACGCCTGTCCACCCTTTGCCATCGAGCGGCTCAGACCGACAGCGTCAGGTGCGGCGACGCCGAGGCGGCCTGCGCGCGCAGCTTGCGCACCGCATCACCGGGATCACTCGCTCCGTACACCGCCGAACCGGCGACGAAGCAGTCGATCCCTGCTTCAGCGGCCTGCTCGATCGTGGAAGCGTTGATGCCGCCGTCGATTTCGACAAGGAGCGTCAGCTCACCCGAGTCGACGAGCTTTCGAACTGCGCGTGCCTTGTCGAGCACCTGAGGCATGAAGGACTGACCACCGAATCCGGGTTCGACGCTCATGATCAAGAGGGTGTCGAAGTCCTTGAGGATTTCCAGGTAGTCGTCGATCGGGGTTCCAGGCTTGATGCTCAGCCCCGCCTTGGCACCAGCTGCACGAATATCGCGGGCAACCGAACGCGGATCGTCGGTGGCCTCGGCGTGAAACGTGACGTTGTACGCACCGGCCTCGGCGTACGGCGGCGCCCAGCGCTCCGGATTCTCGATCATGAGATGGCAGTCGAGCGGAATATCCGTCGCCTTCAGCAGACTCTCGACCACCGGCAGACCCAGCGTGAGATTGGGAACGAAATGCGCGTCCATCACGTCGACGTGAAGCCAGTCGGAGCCGGACACGGCAGTCGCTTCATCAGCGAGTCGAGCAAAATCTGCGGACAGAATGGACGGTGCAATCATCGGGGAAGCCACGACGCCGAGTTTAGCTGTGTCTCATTGCCGACCGTGCATGCACATCGGAGCCGGTGCAATCAGATCAGTTCTTGACGACGGTGTGGAGCTTTCGCACCTTGGCCGGTGCCTTGATACGCCACGCGTCTTCGAGCATCTCACCCAACTGCACCTCGTCGATCAGTTCGAGGTGCACGAGGATCGAGCCGTGCCCGTGATAGTGATCGGTGGTGAAGAAAGCCGCCTCGCCACTGGCGAGTAGCGCCTCCTTCTCGTCCAGACCGCACATCACGACCAAAGCGCCCTCCGCTTCGGTGCGGAGCCGTGCAAAAGTTTTACCTGCCACCTTGAGTGCCGGGGTGTTGTACGAGGTCGACTCTTCCACGGAGGGAAGAGCCGAACCCAGTACTACAACCTGTTCCCACGTAACCATGTAGGCACCATACGACTACCGATGCCCAGAAGTCATCCGATCAGGCCAGCGGCTTGCGCAAAGCGGCCATGAACATAGCGTCCGTGCCGTGTCGATGCGGCCACAACTGAACCGACGATCCGTCTCCGACGTCCGGGACACCTGGCACCAATTCCTTGGTGTCGAGTTCCACGACGCCATGACGCCGCACCGCATCGGCGACCACTGCCAGCGTTTCCGACAAGTGCGGCGAGCACGTGGAGTACAGCACCACTCCGCCGGGGCGAACCAGTTCGATTGCGGCAGCAAGCAATTCACGCTGCAACTTCACGAGCGGAGCCACATCGGACGGCTGGCGACGCCAACGTGCCTCCGGGCGCCGACGCAGCGCACCCAACCCGGTGCAGGGAGCGTCGACGAGGATCCGGTCGTATCCGGGTTCGAGCCCGGATTCGCGGCCGTCCGCCACGTGTACGTCCACGGGAAGCTCGCGAGTGGTCTTGCGAATCAACTCGGCACGGTGTTCGACGGGCTCGACGGCGTCGAGTCGCCCGCCTTCGATACCGGCGAGAGCGCCGAGAAGCGCTGCCTTACCGCCCGGACCTGCGCAGAGATCGAGCCAGCGTCCGGAGTCTTCACCTTCGAGAGGAGCAATGCTGAGGGCGCGGGCCACCAGCTGACTGCCCTCGTCCTGCACGCCCGCCAAGCCTTGGCGGACCGCCTCGAGCTGTCCGGGGTCACCGCCGTCGAGATGCACGGCGTACGGCGAGTACGGCCCGATCTCGCCGCCGGTCACCAGTGCAAGCTCCTCGGCGGAGATCTCGCCGGGGCGGGCGACGAGGTGTACTGCAGGGCGGGCGTCGTCGGCGATCAGGACGTCTTCGAGTTCACCGGCAGCAGCGCCGAGCGAGTCGGCAAATACCTGCGCGATCCACAGGGGGTGAGCGTGCTCGAAGGCGAGCCGGCCGACCGGGTCCTTCGGGGCCAGCAGCTCGACCCACTCCTCCTGGGTGCGTTCGGAAACACGGCGCAGGACCGCATTGACGAATCCTGCTCGGCCCTGGCCGTTTTCGGCGCGGACCAGATCGACCGAGGTTGCGACGGCAGCGTGCGGTGCGACACGAGTGCGCAGCAATTGGTACGAGCCGAGTCGGAGAACATCGAGCAGAGTTCCGTCGATCTCTTCGATCGGCCGACCCGCTGCATGGGCGATCACCGCATCCAGCAGTCCCTGAGCACGTGCCGCGCCGTACGCCAGTTCGGTTGCCAGCGCCGCGTCGCGTGCGTCGAGTTTGCGGTCACGCAGGAGCCCTGGCAGAACCAGGTTCGCGTACGCGTCACGCTCACGGACCGCGCGCAGGACGTCACGCGCCGCCAGACGCGGTTGATCGAGCCCGGCGGTTGCCGGATCAGGCCGCTTGGCCTGCTTCGGCTTGGTGTTCTTGGCGCCGCCGCCGTTCTTGGCTCCGGGACCCTGTGTCCGCCGTGCCGGTCGTCGTGATTCGGTCACTGTGCTCGTACCTCCGCGTCGAGTCGGGCACCGCGTGCCCAGTCCCCTGCCGACATCAATTTCTTGCCCGGGGGCTGAATCTGCCCGAGTCGCACCGCGGTGGTCGCGGTACCGATGTACAGACCATCCTTGCGTACCGAGATCTCACCGACTGCCAGGGTCTCGTCCGTGACGGTGATCGGGCCGACCTTGACTCGAAGATCACCGATCATCGTCCAGGCCCCGGGTGCGGGTGTGACGGCTCGGATGTGCCGGTCCACCGTGCGAGCGGGCAGTTCCCATCGCACGCGGGCCGCGTCCACCGTCACCTTGGGGGCGTACGAGACGCCGTCGTCAGACTGCGGAACCGCGTTGATCTCTCCGGCCTCCAGGCCGTCGAGTACCGATTCGAGCAGGGCAGCGCCGTTTTCCGCCAGACGCCCGAGCAGGTCGCCTGCCGTATCGGTGTCGCGAATCCGCTCGGTCATCACTCCGTACACGGGGCCGGTATCCATCCCGGCTTCCAAACGGAACGCGCTCGCACCCGTCACCTCGTCACCGGCACTGATCGCGGCCTGCACCGGCGCGGCGCCGCGCCACGCGGGAAGCAACGAGAAATGCAGATTGACCCAACCGTATTTCGGAATGTCGAGGACGTTCTGTGGCAACAGGTTTCCGTAGGCGACGACGGGTGCACAGTCCGGTTCGAGGCGGGCGAGTTCGGCCGCGAAGTCGGGATCGGACGCCTTGGCCGGCGTCAGCACCGGGATGCCGTGCTCGTCGGCAAGCAGACCGATCGGCGATCGGGTGACTTTTCGACCGCGGCCCGCCACAGCGTCCGGACGCGTGACGACGGCTACCACTTCGTGGTTGGCGGATTCGATGAGCCGACGCAGTGAAGGAACCGCGGGTTCGGGTGTTCCGGCGAACACGACGCGCATGTCAGCTCTCCCGTTTCGTTGGGCTCTTCGGACTCTGATCAGCCGATCGGCCTGTCGAACGCGGTGGACTGCAACTCACGAAAATGCTCCCGGATGTGTCGGTGGGTGGAACTGTCAGTCTAAGGACTGCGAGAGCTACGACCTACCTCGCGCCGCACCGAACCACTTTCTCAGCAATTTCTTTGATCAGAACCCTGCACATTCACCGGTCCTCGGTATTGACTGTTTCTGTCGTCGCCACTCGGCGGAGGCTGATACGGGATACACCGATCACACGGAGGAACTTAGATGGCAGGCATCGACAGTAAGTTCGACAAGGCCTACGCAGGAAAGTCCGTCGAAGAATTGGCGGACGCCCCGGTCGCGGCACTCAACGGCGTAAGCGATTCGGACGCAGAACATTTGAAGGCAGCGTTCAACATCAAGACCGTCCGCGACCTCGGAACGAACAAGTTCTTCCTGTGGGCGCAGGCCACTGCCAAGCTCGCCGAGTAAACATCCCGACCCACGTGATCTCGGTGCTCACGAGTTAGCAGCTCACGAATTTGCAGCTCACGAATTTGCGTCGATGACCACTTGCGGAATATCCGTGCCGAGCGGCACCACGCTGCACGAAGCGTGCCGCTCGGCATCGGGGTCGAGGACCGTCCGGATGACGTCGATCACGTAGGGGTCGTACGGCATGCGGAAGTGGCCGGTCAGGTTAGACGGGCACAGATCCTGGAGGACGATGTTTTCTGCACCGGCACCGCGGAGCGCGATGTTCGAGGACGGCTGGATCATCTCGTCGACAGTGGACCCGATGGTCGTGTAGCGCACTCCGGGTACGGTGTCACCGCCGGCGTTGAGGGTGTTCAACATATCCGACCCCTGCATCTGCTCACGGACAGCTCGCGAAAAGACGTCTTCGACAAAGGCTTCTCCGCCGGGGATCGCACGGACAATGGGAACCAACCCGAACATCACCCCACCGTAGGTCGGCGAAGCCAAACCGACCCAATGATCGACGTAGGCGTCGCCGCCCATCTTGTTGACGTAGTACCGCGTCACCGTCGCGCCTTGGGAATAGCCGATCACGTCGACCTTGTCCGCTCCGGTCGCGGTCAGCACCTGATCGACGAAAGAACCGAACGCGGTGGCACTACCGACTATGTCGCCGACGCCGTAGGTCTCGTGTGCGACGTCCCCGTCTTCTTCTTTGATCGCACCGCCGTAATTGAGAGCGAAGACGCAGTAGCCGTCAGCTGCCAGTGCCGGCGACAGGGCCGCCCAATCCGCGTACGCCTCGGTGTCGGTTCCGTGCGCGAGTACAACCGGTCGGGGATGCGTGGCGGAAGGCTCACAGCCGAAATCGTTCGATCCGGCAGGTGCGGATCCTGGATGAGCATGCGCATATGCCGTAGCAACGGAACGGGTCGCCTGACCCGGACCGATGTCGAGAGGAACGTCCATCGCGTCGGCACTCGCAGACGGAAGCGTCGGTGCGGCACCCGATATAGCCGGCGGTGCTCCGATCAGCAGCGCCACTGCTACCGAAAATGTCAGTCCCACAGACCGTTTGACGCCAGCCATTGTTCCTGCTCCTGCTCTGATCCTACGAGGGAGCTGACCGTAACACCAGAAACTTCGAGGCGCATACCCTACCGAACAGTAGGTATCCGACGCCTCAATTGCCGCCTTCATCGGCGTCATCACCGGCAAGCACTCGGTAGAGCGACTTGCGCGCCTCGACAAGTACGTCGGCTGCGGCCTTGACCTGCGCTGGTGTGCCTACAGCAGCCACTTGACCGGCCGCGCCCATCAGCTGGCCGATCAGTTCTCGAAGGTCCTGCTCCGGCTCCCCTACGCTGAGACGAACGTCATCCCACGGCGCCCCGAGATCGGCGCGATGTTCCTCGACGTACCCGACGCCTTCTTCTGTCAGCTTGGCGGTTTTGCGGCCGGCAACCTTTTCGATGATGACGAGTCCTTCGTCCTCGAGTTGGGACAGGGCGGGATAGATGGAACCCGGACTCGGCTTCCAGACGCCGCCGCTGCGCTCGACGATCTGCTGAATCAATTCGTAGCCGTGCATCGGCTCTTCGGCGATCAACAGCAGAATCGCAGCGCGCACATCTCCTCGACGACCTCGTCCGCCACGTCCTCGCCCGCGACCGAATTGAGCGCCCGGACCGAAGCCGGGGCCGGGTCCGCCGTCTGGACCGAAACGCCCCCGCCGGTGGCCTCTGCGTGGCATGTCACCGAAGCCCGGCCGCTCGTGCGGTCGACCGCGTCGTCCACCGTCTCGATCGCCGGGACCATCGCCCGACGCGCCGTCGTCCGTCGGCACCCACATCACAAATGGTGGCCGTTGCTCACGGCCGAAACCGCCGAAGAAACCGCGCCGGCCGAACATCCCCTCGTTCGGGAAACTTGCATCCATCGTCGAACCTCCATCACTATCGTTGATAGTTCGACGATATATCGTCATATCGGGTAGCGCAAGGATTCCTCCGACAACTCGAAACTTAGCCGATGCGGCGTGGGTCGATCTGAATGCGGACCGGACCCGAAGACTTCCGCGCACTGCGCGCGGCCCTCGCATGTGCCAGAGCGTCCGCAAGGCCGCGACCGTCCTTGCGTGGAACGCGGACCAGCATTCGCTCCGGCGCGACACCGCTCTCGTCCTCACCGGAATACGGAAGCCTCTCCCCCGCAGGCAGTTCCACTGGTCCGAGCAGTACAGCACTTGCCGGCAGATCAGCCGAGTCCACCAACTCCGCAATTGCTGCGGATCCACCGTCGATCGCAGCCATGTGAACGGCCGGAGGAAAGCCGACCTCGTCCCGTTCCTCGAATTGAGACTGTGCGTGCCCCACTGGATCCCATCGGACCAACGCCTGCACCGTCGGGATACCCGAGTCTGCGACAACCACAACTTCACCGCCTTCGGACAGCGGAATCACCATGGCAGCAGCCGACATCCAGCGTCTGAGTGTTTCCTCGGCGGCGCGAAGATCGGGTCGGCCGAGCAGTGCCCAGCCGTCGAGCAAGAGCGCGGCGCCGTAGCCGCCGGTCATCACCGGCTCCGCACCCACTGTCGAGACCACCAACGCGGGCCCGTGTGGCAGTTCCTTGACCACATCACTGCCCCCGGACAGAACAACTTTCACACCGGGAAACGCCCGCCCGAGTTCTTCGGCGGTCCGGCCGGCACCGACCACCACCGCGCGCAACGCTTTCGCCCCGCACGCGTGACATCGGTAGGCGGCATCGGCAACCCCGCACCAGCGGCACGCCGGTGTCCCGGCGCCGTCGGGACCTGCCGCAGCGGGAAGAGCCAGTGGGCCGTTGCACCGACGGCACCGTGCCGGGGCACGGCACTTTCCGCAGGCCAGGGTCGGTACGTACCCCCGCCGAGGCACCTGTACCAGGACTCCGTTGCCCTCACCCAGAGCGCGCCGGGCGGCCGCGAATGCAATAGCGGGCAAACGAGCCGCTCTGGCTCCCGGATCGCGGGCCAAGGCTTGATCGCTGTCGGCAAGCGCGGTGATCTTGGGTGCGTGGGCACGAACGACGTCCCGCGTAGCGACCAGATCGTGCGCCCATCCCGAGTCGACGAGTACCTGCGCTTCTGCCGTACGGGAGAACCCACCGATCACGACGGCGCACCCGGCGACGTAGCCACGCAGGACGGCAACTTCGCGGGCATGTGGATACGGCGACCGCGGCTCGGACAAGTTGTCGTCGCCGTCGTCCCAGACGACGACAAGACCGGTCTCGGGCGTCGGCGCAAAAACAGCACTCCGTGTGCCGACGACGATCCGGGCGGTCCCGCGCAGTGCAGCGAGCCACCTCCGATATCGCATGGCCGGCCCCAGGCCCGCGGACAGACCTACCACCGCATCCGCTCCGGAGAGTTCGGTACAAGCGGCGACGACGCGGTCCAGGTCGCGTTGATCGGGCACAACCAGGATCGCGGATTTACCACTTGCCGCTACGGCCCCGGCCAGTTCGGCCAGGCGCAGTGGCCAGTTTTCACCAGGCAACGCCTGCCAGACCGCACGCGGGCTTTTCGACTCGCGAATGGCGGATAGGAAGGCGTCACCGAATCTGTAGAGATGCCAACCATTTTCGATCGGTTCAGGAGCGGACGGTGACTCGGCGGGCTCCCACGGTTCCGCCTCGACCTTCGCGTGGCGCGGCGGTACCGCCAAACGGAGAACATCGGCGCGGGTTCCGGCATAACGCTCCGCCACACGATCGACGACTTGCGCGATTTCGGCCGTCAAGACCCGCTCGGACGAGATGACGCGTTCGAGCCAGCCGAACTTCCCCTGATGGTCACTGGTCGCCTCGCGCGAGACGATGAAACCGTCCACCAGACGACCAGCGAAGCGGATGCGCACCCGGACTCCGGGCTGCGCATCCGCTTCGAGTTCACGAGGAACGAGGTAGTCGAATTCACGGTCGAGGTGAGCGAGCGGGAGCATCGGCAGCACCCGGGCGACCGGATCGACTTCTGCCGCTACTCTTTCCGCGCCCACCCGCGCCCCGTCTGTACGTCAGTGATCAGAGACCAGCTGCGCTACGCAGCTTGTCGGCGCGATCGGTGCTCTCCCACGGGAGGTCGATGTCGGTGCGACCGAAGTGACCGTATGCCGCCGTCTGCGCGTAGATCGGGCGCAGCAGGTCGAGGTCGCGGATGATCGCTCCCGGACGCAGGTCGAAGATCTCGGTGATCGCCTTCTGGATCCGTGCCGGATCGGTCTTCTCGGTGCCGAAGGTTTCGACGAAGAGTCCGACCGGAGCTGCCTTGCCGATGGCGTAGGCGACCTGAACCTCGATGCGGTCGGCCAGACCTGCGGCAACAGCGTTCTTGGCCACCCAGCGCATGGCGTAGGCAGCGCTGCGGTCGACCTTTGACGGGTCCTTGCCGGAGAACGCGCCGCCACCGTGGCGAGCCATTCCGCCGTAGGTGTCGACGATGATCTTGCGGCCGGTCAAACCGGCGTCACCCATCGGGCCACCGAGGACGAACTTGCCCGTCGGGTTCACCAACAGACGAACATCGGAGGTGTCGAGATCGGTGAGGTTGACGTCGGTCAGCACCGAGTGAAGCACCTTCTCGCGAAGATCGGGCGTCAACAGGTTGTCGAGGTCGATGTCAGCGGCATGCTGGGTGGAGATGACCACGGTGTCGAGACGGACAGCCTTGTCACCGTCGTACTCGATGGTGACCTGGGTCTTGCCGTCCGGGCGCAGGTACGGCAGCACGCCGGACTTACGGACCTCGGTCAACCGGCGAGAGAGACGATGAGCCAGCGCGATGGGCAGCGGCATCAGTTCCGGCGTGTCGGTGGTGGCGTAGCCGAACATCAGGCCCTGGTCGCCCGCACCCTGACGGTCGATCTCGTCGTCGCTGATTCCGTCGACGCGAGCCTCGTGCGAGTGATCGACACCCTGCGCGATCTCGGGCGACTGGGCGCCGATCGCGACGTTGACGCCGCACGAATTTCCGTCGAAGCCCTTTGCGGAGCTGTCGTAGCCGATTTCGAGGACCGTGTCGCGCACGATCTTCGGAATGTCCGCGTACGCAGTGGTCGTGACCTCACCGGCTACGTGAACCTGGCCGGTGGTGACCAGTGTCTCGACGGCCACGCGGGCGCGCGGGTCCTGGGTGAGCAGCGCGTCGAGGATCGAGTCGCTGATCGCGTCACAGATCTTGTCCGGGTGCCCCTCGGTGACGGACTCGCTGGTGAATAGCCGACTGCCGGACTTGCTCACAGATCTCCCTCTCGACGACTGAGTTCTTGACTACAGCTTATTGAAGTATCCGAATCACCGTTCGGTGACCGTTTTGTCATGCTTTGTTAGCTGGGGGCTGAGCCGACGATAACGGTTGGACCGCCTGCGCAACACCCTTGTACTCACCCGATTATCGTGGGGTAACTCTCACCACCGGGCGCGTGTCGCTACTCGGGAAAGAGCTTGACCAGGGCGTCGAGTACTCGACTGGCCATCAAAGCCTTGGATCCGTGTTCGAGAGCGGACTCCGAGCCGTCGGAACCGAGCAACCAACCGTCGTTGTGATCGACCTCGAACGCCTTGCCCTCGCCGACCGCATTGACCACGAGGAGATCGCAACCTTTGCGGGCAAGCTTGGAGCGGGCATAGGTGAGAACGTCACCATGGGCGTCACCGGTCTCAGCGGCGAATCCGACGATCACCGTTCGAGCATCCAAGTCGCCGTCACGACGCGCTTCGACGAGACCGGCGAGGATGTCGGCATTTCTGGTGAGGCTGATCGAGTCGGGTTCGTTTGCGCCCTTCTTGATCTTGCTGCCTTCGACGGTGGTGGGGCGGAAGTCCGCGACAGCCGCAGCCATGACGACTCCGTCGTGTCCCGGTGCGTGCTTTTCCACTGCCAACCGGAGATCTTCGGCCGTCTTGATGTGCACGACGTCGACAGCGGCGGGGTCGGCGAGATCAGCCGTGTACCCGGCGATCAGTGTCACGTGCGCGCCGCGTTGCGCGGCAAGACGGGCGAGCGCGTAGCCCTGTTTGCCCGAGCTGCGATTACCGAGAAAGCGCACGGGATCGAGCGGCTCGCGAGTACCGCCGGCGGTGACCAGAATGCGGCGACCCTCCAGGTCGCGCGGCAACGCGTCCGAGCGCTCGAGGAGCAACGATGCCAACCCGACGATCTCGTCGGGTTCGGGAAGTCGACCGGCTCCGGTGTCTTTCCCTGTCAAACGCCCGGAGGCAGGTTCGATCACGTGGACGCCGCGCGAACGCAGTGTCGCCACGTTCGAGACCGATGCGGGGTGCTCCCACATCTCGGTGTGCATTGCTGGGGCGAAGACGACCGGACAGCGCGCGGTCAACAAAGTGGCCGTCAACAGGTCGTCTGCGCGACCCATGACCGCTCGCGCCATCAGATCAGCGGTTGCCGGCGCGATGACGACCAGATCGGCTTCCTGTCCGAGACGGACATGCGGAACCTGCGGGACGTCGTTGAAGACGCCGGTGTGAACCGGGTTGCCGGAGAGTGCTTCGAACGTCGCGCGCCCGACGAACTCCAGAGCGGATTCAGTCGGAATCACGCGGACGTGATGACCGCTCTCGGTGAAGCTGCGGATGATCGAGCACGCCTTGTAGGCGGCGATACCCCCACCGACACCGACGACAATGCGCTTACGTATCGATGTGGGCGCGTCGGACACTCCCCCGACACCCGAACGAGGTTCGGGTGCGGCAGATGTGGTGCTCACTCGCCTTCGGTGTGCTCGAGGAGATCAGCGTGGATTTCACGCAACGCGATGGACAGCGGCTTTTCCTGCAGACCGGGCTCGACCAGAGGTCCGACGTATTCGAGGATGCCGTCACCGAGCTGGTTGTAGTAGTCGTTGATCTGGCGCGCGCGCTTGGCCGAGTAGATGACCAGGGCGTACTTGGAAGAGGTGCGTTCGAGCAACTCGTCGATCGGCGGGTTGGTGATGCCGAGCGGGGTGTCGTAGGCAGGCAGAGCGCCCTGACCTGCTGCGGACGCGGCTGAAGTGCTGCTCACTCTTGTGTCTCCTGAATTAGATCTTCATTGAAGAACTAGTTTTATCGATCCGGATATCTGAGAAACGGGGTGGAAATCGGTTCCCGAAGGGTGCGGAATCAGTTCCCAACCAACAAGGATACCAACTCATCGCAAGCACGGCTTACATCCTCGTTCACGATGACCGTGTCGAACTCGTCCTGTGCGGCCAATTCCACTCGGGCCGTCTCGAGTCGGCGCGCCACGACGTCTTCCGTTTCGGTTCCACGTCCGGTCAGCCGTTGCACCAGAACGTCCCAGCTCGGTGGAGCCATGAACACCAACAGAGCCTCGGGCATCGCCTTGCGGACAGCTCGTGCTCCGGCGAGATCGACCTCGACGAGAACGGGCTTTCCAGCTTCGAGCGCTTCTTCGACCGGAGCTGCGGGGGTGCCGGAGCGCTGCAGGCCGCCGTGGATTTCCGCCCATTCGAGAAGTTCACCGGAGTCGATCATCCGTTGAAATTCTTCACGGGAGGTGAATCGGTAGTCCTTGCCGTCCACTTCACCTGGACGGGGATCGCGAGTGGTCGCCGAAACACTGAAAACGAGTTCAGGCAACCGAGTTCTCAGCTCGCGAACGACGCTGGACTTACCGACAGCCGAAGGGCCGGCCAGTACAACCAGCCGACCCCTCCGCACTGCGGTCTTGCTCTCTGACACTGTTGCGTCAGCAATCATCAGACACTGCCGCGTCAGCAATCATCACTTGTCGGCTCAGGCCTCGAAGTCAAACTTGGTGAGCAGAGCCTTGCGCTGCCGATCACCGAGGCCACGAAGGCGACGGGTCGGTGCAATCTCCAGCTCGGTCATGATCTCCTGAGCCTTGACCTTGCCCACCTTGGGCAGCGCCTCGAGCAGTGCCGAAACCTTCATCTTGCCCAAGATTTCGTTGTCTTCGGCGTCCTTGAGGACCTGCTTGAGGTCGGTGCCGCCACGCTTCAGGCGCTCCTTGAGCTCAGCCCTGGCCTTGCGGGCAGCAGCTGCCTTCTCCAAAGCAGCAGCGCGCTGCTCATCAGTCAACTGGGGAAGGGCCACGGTTCCTCCGTCTCGTCGTGTGCAAATTTTGTCTATTCCGCTGATAACCAGCAGCGATAGCGACCGTACTCACGCCTGGCGCGAATTGCTAACCCACCCCCCGCGGTCCGATGCAGATCGCGGTGGGTTATGCGCGTCGAATCGATGTCACGGATCGTCACCGTTTTCGGCTGGATCGAGACGAATTCGACGCCACACGAACGTGCGTACAGTACCGAAATAGACTGTAACACAATGTATTTCGACCCATAGCGTGCGACACCCCCGTGCGAGTGTGCGAAATCGTTACCTGCGGGAATGAACGTGGTCGCCGACACATCCAAAATTTTCGAGCATTTTCGACGCCTATGCGCGTGTCGCGGCCCGTTTTCAGGTCTGCAGCGACGATTTCGGATCGCCGGCGTCGACCGTCTCGGGTTCGATGCGACTCACGCCGGGGGCGGCCAGAGCGAGCACTACCGCGAGGCTCGCCCAGAGCAATGAATTCTCCAGCACGAAGCCGACTACCGGGATATCCATGTCCGCGCCGACTCGAGGAAGCCGAAACAGCACTACGACAGCGGTGAGACCGATCGCGATCCAGGACCACACAGGGACCGATCGAGTGCCCTCCCCCACGCCCGACTTGATCGGAACGAGGAGTACACCGACCGCCGGCACCAACCACACGAAGTGGTGCGTCCAGGCAATGGGAGTCACGATTGCCGCCAGCAGAGCCACCACCGTGAAACCGGCGAGATGGCCCCGCAGGCGCTGAGCGCGCCGCGTCGCGACAATTCCGAGGACACCCAACACCGCACAGGCGACGAGCCATGCCGGACCCACCAGGCCCTCGGGAAGTAGCCGCAAGGCCATTCCACGCACGGACTGGTTACCGAACACGGACGGGTCACCGACGGCGACGCGCCCCGAGAGTGAGGCGATGTCGCCGAAGTAGTCGATCGTCTGGCGCGGGAGAACCGCAAAGCCCAGAGCCGTGGCGCCGAGGAAGCCGGCGAGGCCGCCCGCAACTGCTTTCCAGCGCCCGGTGATCACGTAGTAACCGATGTAGACGAGTGGCACCAGTTTGACCGCGCCGGCGATCCCCACCAGCACACCCTCGGGAATCCACCGTGGTCGAGCCAGCACGTCGATCAAGCACAGGAGAGTCAGAAACAACCCGACCTGGCCGTACCCGAGGTGATCGGAGATCGGCGATGCCGCCGTCCACAGGACCAGGAAACCCACGTAGACGACGACTGGCCGCTTACGTGTGAACGGGACTTCGCGATAGCTGAGCACGATGATCGCGGCCAGCATCAGGAGGCTGACGAAACTCCATCCCCACTGGACCGCACCCCAGGAACCCAGGGCGACTGGAACGGCGACGAGCGCAGCGAAGGGCGGATACGTGAACGGCAGTCTCGCGTTGAACGACTCGTCGTACAGGTTCGAGCCGTCGAGGACGGCCTGACCCGCCGTCCGGTACACGGCGAGATCGTCGCCGTGTACGCCGGTGACGGATTGGAACCCGGTGGCCAGCAGCGCGCACGCCGCGACGAGAAGTCCGATCTGCCACCAACGATTCACCGACGGACGGTACCACCGGGTTCCACCGCTCGAACGAGCCTCGAGGTCACTCACGGATCAGTTCGCCAATGCGGCTTCGATCTCGTCTCGGTCACGCATTGCTGCCTCCCGAAGTGCCGATACCGAAGGACCATGCTTGAGCACCCCACGGGAAGTGTTCGGCAGCAGGAGCTCGGTCGATCCCGCGAAGATGTCTGCGAGATCCGCTGCCGTCGCACCCTGCGCGCCGAGTCCCGGAGCGAGAATCGGGCCGTTGAACTGCGACAGGTCCAGACCGTGGTCCCGAGTTGCACCGACCACCAGTCCGACGGTGTCACGGCCGTCGCCGTTCGCATCGACCGCAGCGTCGACGATCGACTGAGCCACGCTCACACCGTCAGTCGACGACTGTTGAAGTACGCCGCCTTCCGGATTGGAGGTTCGTGCCAGGACGAAGATCCCGCGGGCGTTCTGCCGTGCCAGTTCGAGTGTCGGAGTCAGCGCCCCGAATCCCAGGTACGGCGAAACGGTGACCGAGTCGGAGGCCAACGGCGAATCACCCAACCAGGCTTGCGCGTACGCGTCCATCGTCGAACCGATGTCACCGCGCTTGGCATCCGCGACGACCAGAGTTCCCGCATCACGAAGAACCGAGATGGTCCGCTCCAACACGGCGAAGCCGGCGCTGCCGTAAGCCTCGAAGAACGCGACCTGAGGTTTGACCAGTCCGACCTCACCGGTGAAGGCCTCGACGCAGATCTCGGCGAAAGTCTCGAGACCTTCGGCCGTACGCGGCAGTCCCCACGCGTCGAGAAGCGCGGGATGCGGGTCGATACCGACGCACAGCCGCCCCCGGTCCGCGATCGCGGACCGGAGACGCTGCCCCCAACTGTGACTCACGACTGCTGTGCCGGCTGACGAAGACCTGCGTGCAATTCCTGCAGGGAGTGAACTCCGATGTCGCCGCGAATGGCTGCTTCGATGCCCTGCACGGCAGCCGAGGCGCCCTGCACCGTCGTGATGCACGGGATGTTCGACGCAACCGCTGCGCTTCGGATCTCGTAGCCGTCGACACGCGGGCCGTTGTTGCCGTACGGCGTGTTGATGACCATGGCGACCTCGCCGCTGCGGATCTGGTCGACGATGGTCTCGGCACCGGCCGGAACATCTTCACCCGACTGCTTGTACACCTGCTTGCACTCGATACCGTTGCGCCGCAAAACATCTGCGGTTCCTTCGGTGGCAAGAATGGTGAATCCGAGGTCTGCCAGGCGCTTGACCGGGAAGATCAGCGAACGCTTGTCCTTGTTGGCGACCGAGACGAACACCGCGCCCGTGGTGGGCAACGAACCGTAGGCGGCAGTCTGCGACTTGGCAAAAGCCGTACCGAAGTCGAAGTCGATTCCCATGACTTCACCGGTGGACTTCATTTCCGGGCTGAGCAAGGTATCCACGCCGGTACCGTCGGCGCGGCGGAAGCGGTTGAACGGCAACACAGCTTCCTTGACCGCGATCGGTGCACCGGCCGGGGTGTTTCCGCCGTCGCCCTTCGCCGGCAGAATGCCGCTCGCACGCAGTTCCGCGATGGATTCGCCGAGCATGACGCGGGCGCATGCCTTGGCCAGCTGGACGGCCGTCGCCTTGGACACGAACGGAACCGTGCGGCTGGCGCGGGGATTTGCTTCCAGCACGTAGAGGATGTCGTCCTTGAGGGCGTACTGGACGTTGAGCAGGCCCTTGACGCCGATGCCCTTCGCGAGAGCCTCGGTGGAGCGGCGGACGTTCTCGAGATCCGCCCGGCCCAGAGTGATGGGCGGGAGCGCACACGCCGAGTCACCGGAGTGAATGCCGGCTTCCTCGATGTGCTCCATGACGCCGCCGAGGTACACCTCGGTGCCGTCACACAGAGCGTCGACGTCGATCTCGACCGCGTCTTCGAGGAAGCGGTCGACCAGGACCGGACGATCGTCGGAGATCTCCGTGGCGCGCGAGATGTAGTCGGCGAGGGAAGCCTCGTCGTAGACGATCTCCATGCCGCGACCACCGAGCACGTACGACGGACGCACCAGCACCGGGTAGCCGATACCTGCCGCGATCTCGCGGGCGCCGTCGAACGTGGTGGCGGTACCGAACTTCGGTGCGGGCAGACCGGCTTCGGTCAGTACGCGGCCGAATTCGCCGCGGTCCTCCGCCAGGTCGATGGCTGCGGGGCTGGTTCCCACGATGGGGACGCCGGCAGCTTCGAGACGCTTCGCCAGTCCGAGCGGGGTCTGGCCGCCGAGCTGGACGATGACGCCGGCAACGGTGCCCGACTGCGCCTCCGCGCGGTAGACCTCGAAGACGTCCTCGAACGTCAGCGGCTCGAAGTACAGGCGATCAGCGGTGTCGTAGTCCGTGGAGACGGTCTCGGGGTTGCAGTTGACCATGACGGTCTCGTACCCGGCCTCGGACAGCGTCTGCGCCGCGTGGACACACGAGTAGTCGAACTCGATGCCCTGACCGATGCGGTTGGGGCCGGATCCGAGGATCAGAACCTTGGGTCGCTCGGTCTGCGGAGCAACTTCGGACTCGGCCTCGGGATCGAGCTCGTAGGTCGAGTAGTGGTACGGCGTCTTGGCCTCGAACTCTGCGGCGCAGGTGTCGACGGTCTTGTAGACAGGGCGCACGCCCAGCTGATCACGCAGAGCGCGAACGGCGTCCTCACCTGCGTGCGTGTCACCACCGAGTTCGGGGCGCAGAGCCGCGATCTGGCGGTCCGAGATGCCGTGGTACTTGGCCTGACGCAGGGAAGCCTCGTCGAAAGACTCTGCAGCGCGCAGCTTTTCACCGAGCTCGTGAATCTGCTGGAACTGGTCGAGGAACCACGGATCGATCTTGGTGGCGTCGAAGAGCTGCTCGACAGTTGCGCCGAGCGCGAATGCCTTCTCGATGCCGTACATGCGGCCGTCCTGCGGAACGCTCAGATCGGCGAGCAGTGCATCCAGGCTCTCCGTCTCGATGTCGGCGCCGGTCCAGTAACCCGCACGCTTGGTCTCGAGCGAACGCATGACCTTGCCGAAAGCCTCGGTGAAGTTGCGGCCGATGCTCATGGCCTCGCCCACCGACTTCATCGTGGTGGTCAGAGTTCCGTCGGCACCGGGGAACTTCTCGAAAGCGAACCGCGGAGCCTTGACGACGACGTAGTCGAGTGTCGGCTCGAAGCAAGCCGGGGTTTCCTTGGTGATGTCGTTGACGATCTCGTCGAGCGTGTAGCCGATGGCAAGCTTGGCCGCCATCTTCGCGATCGGGTAACCGGTCGCCTTCGACGCCAGAGCCGACGAGCGGGAGACACGCGGGTTCATCTCGATGACGACCAGGCGGCCGTCCTTCGGGTCCATCGCGAACTGGATGTTGCAGCCGCCGGTGTCGACGCCCACCTCTCGCAGAATGTCGATGGAAAGGTCGCGCATCGCCTGGTACTCGCGGTCGGTCAGCGTCATCGCCGGGGCGACGGTGACCGAGTCTCCGGTGTGGACACCGACCGGGTCGACGTTCTCGATGGAGCAGACGATCACGACGTTGTCGCGACTGTCACGCATGAGCTCGAGTTCGTATTCCTTCCAACCGAGGATGGATTCCTCGATCAGGACGTTCGCCGTCGGCGACGCGGCCAGACCGCCACCGGCGATGCGGTTGAGATCGTCGACGTCGTACGCCATGCCGGAACCGAGGCCGCCCATGGTGAAGGACGGACGCACGACAACCGGGTAACCGAGTTCGGCGACCGTGGCGTGTACTTCGTCCATCGTGTAGCAAACTGCGGACTTCGCGGATTCGCCACCGACCTTGGCGACGATGTCCTTGAACTTCTGGCGATCCTCGCCGCGCTGGATGGCGTCGAAGTCTGCGCCGATCAGTTCGACGTCGTACTTCTCGAGGATGCCCTGCTCGTGCAGCGCCACTGCGGCGTTGAGCGCAGTCTGACCGCCGAGCGTCGCGAGGACGGCGTCGATCTTGTTGCCCTGCAAGGCTTCCTTGGCGATGACCTTCTCGAGGAACTCGGCCGTGATCGGCTCGACGTACGTGGCGTCGGCGAACTCGGGGTCCGTCATGATGGTGGCCGGGTTGGAGTTGACCAGGCTGACGCGCAGGCCCTCCTCCTGGAGGACGCGGCAGGCCTGGGTGCCCGAGTAGTCGAACTCGCAGGCCTGACCGATGACGATCGGACCGGAGCCGATTACCAGGATGTGCTTGAGATCTGTACGGCGTGGCATTAGTTCTTGACTCCGGTTTCTTTCCGTGCGGAGAGCAGGCTGGTGAAGCGGTCGAAGAGGTACGCGGCGTCGTGCGGGCCGGCTGCCGCCTCGGGGTGGTACTGCACCGAGAAGGCCGAATCGTCCAGCAGGCGAACACCTTCGACGGCTCCGTCGTTGGCGCAGGTGTGGCTGACCACCGCGCGGCCGAACGGGGTGTCGAATTCCTGACCGGCTTCGCCTTCGAGCGCGAAGCCGTGGTTCTGAGCGGTGATCGCGATGCGACCGGTCTGATGCTCGATCACCGGGATGTTGATTCCGCGGTGGCCGAACTTCATCTTGTAGGTGCTCAGGCCCAGGGCGCGGCCCAGGATCTGGTTGCCGAAGCAGATACCGAACAGCGGCAAGCCCTGTCCGATGACCTCTTTCGTGAGGTGGACTGCGCCGTCGGCGGTGGCTGGGTCACCGGGACCGTTGGAGAGGAACACTCCGTCGGCCTTCAGGTCGAGGATCTGTTCGAGACTCGCGTTGGACGGCAACACATGGACGCGGATACCGCGCTCGGCGAACATGCGCGGGGTGTTGGTCTTGATACCGAGGTCGATGGCGGCAACCGTGTACAGCGCCTCCCCGCCCTTCGGCTCGACGACGTAGCCGCTGGTGGTGCTGACCTCACCGGCAAGATCGGCGCCGAGCATGGTCGGCTGATCCTGAACCCGTCGGACCAGTTCGTCATCGGCGGCGATGGCTTCACCGGAAAAAATTCCGGCCTTCATCGAACCGCGAGTACGCAGGTGGCGAACCAGGGCGCGGGTGTCGATCCCGGCGATTCCGACGATGCCCTGCTCTTCGAGCTTGGCCTGCAGCGAACCGGTTGCACGCCAGCTCGAGGTGACGCGCGAGGGGTCACGAACGACGTACCCGGCAACCCAGATCTTGGCGCCGGCACGCTCGCCGGTCGGTCCGACCGACTCGTCGTCTTCGTCGTTCCAGCCGGTGTTGCCGATCTGCGGTGCGGTGGAGACGACGATCTGGCGGTGGTAGCTGGGATCGGTGAGCGTTTCCTGGTAGCCGGTCATTCCGGTGCTGAACACCGCTTCGCCCAGGGTCTGTCCAACCGCACCGAAGGTGGTTCCGCGGAACACCCGTCCATCTTCGAGGACCAGTACTGCGGGGCTGTTGTCAAAGCCGCTCATGCGTTCTTTCCGTTCTGCTCGATGTCGCCAGAGCTTGCGTCTTCGTTGTCATTCGTCTTGTTCGAAGCGGTCTTGTTCGAAGCAGTCACCGGCTTGACCCAGTCCGGATAAACCGTCTTGTCGTCACCGCGCACGCCCGTGTCGATCTCGGTTCCGCTCGGCAATTCCCAGCGAATCACCAGGACGCCGTCCTTGCTCATGACCTTGCCGGCAAGACCGTTCTCCGTGCGGATCGCGCGGATCGACTTCTCCGGAATCCAGATCGCCGACGCGCCGTCACGCTCGACCAGAATTCCGCCGCTGTAGCGGCTGATCTCGCAGGTGGCGCGGAAACCGAGGTCGCCGACGGCGATACGGTCCTGCCAACTGGGTGCGATGGTGCTGCCGACGTACAGGCCGGTGGTCGGCAGGACGAGCAGTTCACCCAGGGTTGCCGGTACCGTCGGCAGTTCGCCGATCTTGTCTTTCTGGCGTCGAGCGCGTCCACGCCAGCCGACGTACATCAGGCCGATCATCGCGACCCAGAAGATCGCCAGACCGATGATCCACAGTGCTCTGTCCATGACGCGCTACTCCTCGCTACTCCGCAGCCGCACATTCCCGTCGTGTGCGGTGATGCGGCCACGTAACAGTGTGGTCGTGACCCGAGCGGGCAATGTCATCGACTCGTACGGAGTGTTATGCGCGACACTCGCCAGGTCGGGACCGTGGACCGTCCACTCGGCCGACGGATCGACCAATGTCAGGTTCGCGGGCTCCCCCACCTCGATGGGACGGCCCTGATCGTCGAGGCCGACGATTGCCGCGGGGCGCTCGCTCATGACCCGGGCAACACCGCGCCAGTCCAACAAGCCGGGCTGGACCATCGTCTGCACGATGATCGAGAGTGCGGTCTCGAGGCCGAGCATTCCAGGGCGAGCGGCTGCGAACTCGCAGCACTTGTCCTGCTCGGCGTGCGGAGCATGGTCGGTCGCGACGCAGTCGATGATTCCCTCGGCCAGACCCTTGCGCAGCGCGGCAACATCACTGGCCTCACGCAAGGGCGGGTTGACCTTGTTGATCGCGTCGTACGTCTCGAGCCGTGAATCGTCGAGGAGCAGGTGATGCGGGGTGACCTCGGCGGTGATCGAAATCCCTTGGCTGCGAGCCCACTTCACGAGTTCGACGGTTCCGGCGGTGGAGGCGTGGCAGATGTGAACGCGGGCGCCGGCGTCACGCGCGAGCAGTGCGTCGCGGGCCACGATCGATTCTTCGGCTGCGCGCGGCCATCCGGCCAGGCCGAGACGCGCGGCCGTGGGGCCCTCGTGGGCGACCGCACCGACGGTCAAGCGCGGCTCTTCCGCGTGCTGGGCGATCAGGACGCCCAGTGAACTGGAGTATTCGAGCGCGCGACGCATGATCAGTGGGTCGTAGACGCAGTGGCCGTCGTCGGAGAACATCTTGACCTTGCCGACGCCTGCGGCCATGGTCGCCATCTCGGCGAGTTGCTTGCCTTCCAGGCCTGCTGTGACTGCGCCGACGGGGTGGACGTCGACGAGGCCGACTTCCTGCCCGCGTCGCCAGACGTGATCGGTGATGACCACCGAATCGGCGACGGGACTCGTGTTGGCCATCGCGAAGACCGCGGTGTATCCACCCAGAGCCGCTGCCGAGCTTCCGGTTTCGATGGTCTCGGTGTCTTCGCGGCCGGGCTCACGCAGATGTGTGTGCAGGTCCACGAAGCCGGGAAGCAGGATCTGCCCGCCGGCATCGATCACCTCGGATGCCGTGGCCGGATCGAGGTCCACGCCGATCTCGAGGATCGTGCCGTCGCCGACGAGTACGTCGGTGGGCTCACCTTCTCCGTAGATCAGGACTCCGCGGAGCAGGACACTCACGGGTGATTCTCCGTTCTCGTTTCTGGTCACAGCGCACCGTCCTCCGACCCGACCAGCAGTCGGAACAAGACAGCCATGCGCATGTGTACGCCGTTGGTAACCTGTTGCAGTACAGCAGTTTTGGAGGAATCCGCAACGGCGGATGCAATCTCCATGCCGCGCAGCATCGGGCCGGGGTGCAGGACCACCGCGTGATCGGCCAGCATCGCCAGCCGCTTCTCGGACAGGCCGTAGTTGATCGAGTACTCGCGCTGCGACGGGAAGAAGCCACCGTTCATGCGTTCGGCCTGAACCCGCAGCATCAGCACCGCGTCGAGTCCGGGCAGTTCCGCGTCGAGCGAATGCGAGACCGTGACCGGCCACGTGTGCGCACCGACCGGCAGCAGTGTCGGCGGCGCAACAAGAACAACCTCGGCACCGAGCATCGAGAGCAGCAGTGCGTTGGACCGGGCGACACGGCTATGCAGGATGTCGCCGACGATGGCGATCCGCTTGCCCTCGATGTCGCCGAGACGCTGGCGAAGGGTCAAAGCGTCGAGAAGCGCCTGAGTGGGGTGCTCGTGCGTGCCGTCACCTGCGTTGATGACTGCCGGGCCACCGTCGTCGGCCGCTCCGGTCCACTTTGCGATCTGGTGGGCGGCGCCCGAAGCCGGGTGGCGCACGATGAGTGCGTCGGCACCGGCCGCGCGCAGGGTCATCGCGGTATCGCGCAGGGATTCACCTTTGGACACCGAGGAACTGGATGCGCTGACATTGATGACGTCGGCACTCATCCATTTGCCTGCCACCTCGAAAGACACCCGGGTGCGCGTCGAGTTCTCGAAGAACACCGTCATGACCGTGCGTCCGCGCAGCGTCGGGAGCTTGCGTACCTCTCGTCCCAGAAGTGCCTGCTCGAACCGTTCTGCCTCGTCGAGAAGTTCTACCGCGGACTCACGATCGAGGTCCGCGATGGAAAGTAGGTGCTTCACGCGCTCTTACCCCCGGAGATGACTACCGCTTCCCTGCCGTCGTGCTCCTGGAGGAGAACCTTGACGTCCTCGGACCTCGCGGTCGGGACGTTCTTGCCGACGTAGTCGGCGCGCAGCGGGAGTTCGCGGTGACCACGATCCACGAGCACTGCGAGTTGGACCGCGCGGGGGCGGCCCAGATCGCGCAACGCGTCAAGTGCCGAGCGCACGGTGCGACCGGAGAAGAGGACGTCGTCCACGAGAACGACCAGCGCATTGTCGACGCCACCCTCGGGGACGGACGTGCGCTCGAGCGGGCGGTGCGGCTTGTTCCGGAGATCGTCGCGGTAGAGGGTGATGTCGAGAGATCCGATGGGAAGACGCACACCGGAGAATTCTTCGATCTTGGCGCGCAGTCGCGTGGCGAGGGTGGTTCCACGCGTCGGGATCCCGATCAGGACCACACGAGGGGCAGTTCCCTCGGGTCCGTCGAGTGCGGTCTTCTCGATGATCTCGTGAGCGATCCGCGCGATGGTCCGGCCCACATCCTGGGCGGACAACAATTCGCGGGTTTCGCTACCTGCCTCGGCACCGACCGGCGCCTTCGAGTTACCTGGACCTGCAAGATCGGATGGGCGAGACCCTTCGGGCACGCTCATGCAGCGACCTCCTTCTCCGCCTCACTGGACGGATCGTTAAAGGATGTCTGACGGTCCCCACCCTATCAGCCGACAGACCTGATCCCGCCGTGCGAGCAGCGACTCCGACCGGTTGTGTGCAGACACACAACGCGCTCGGTGACACTCGCACGGCGGTGGTGGAACAAAACTTGCTACTCGGTACCCGAATCCGATTCCTGCGCGCGCTGGGAGGTCGCGGCCGCAGCCGATCGAACCTGCGGCGCAACGAGAACGACCTGGCCGAGGATTCCGTTGACGAATCCCGGAGAGTCGTCCGTCGAGAGCTGCTTCGCGAGTTCGACGGCCTCGTCCACGGCGACAACCGGGGGAACGTCCGTCGCGTGGAAGAGCTCCCACACGGCGATACGCAGAATCGCACGGTCGACGGCGGGCAGACGCTCGAGCGTCCAGTCCTGCAGATGCGAGGAGATGACCTGATCGATCCGGTCCAGATTCTCCGCAACGCCGGACACCAACGTGACGGTGTAGGCCGCGACGGGTGCTACCGCGTCGTCCTTGACGGACAGATCGGAACGCTCCGACGCCAGTGCGACCGGATCGAGGTCACGTGCCTCGGCTTCGAAGAGGAAGTCGACGGCACGCTTGCGCGCCTTGTGGCGTGCACCGAGTTTCTTATGTGTGCCGGACACTCAGGAATTCACACGCCCGAGGTAGTTGCCGTCACGAGAATCGACCTTGAGCTTGTCACCGGTGTTGATGAAGAGCGGGACGTTGATCTCGGCACCGGTCTCGAGGGTCGCAGGCTTGGTGCCGCCGGTGGAGCGGTCGCCCTGCAGGCCCGGATCGGTGTGCTTGACGACGAGCTCGACGGTGACCGGAAGCTCGACGAAGAGGGGAACGTCTTCGTGGGTCGCGACCTGGACTGCCATGTTCTCGAGCAGGAAACGCGACTGGTCGCCGACGGTGGATTCGCTGATCGACACCTGGTCGTAGGTGTCGCCGTCCATGAAGATGTAGTCGCTGCCGTCGTGGTACAGGTACGTCATGTCACGACGGTCGACCGTGGCGGTCTCGACCTTCACACCGGCGTTGAACGTCTTGTCCACTACCTTGCCCGAGAGCACGTTCTTGAGCTTGGTGCGCACGAAGGCAGGGCCCTTGCCGGGCTTGACGTGCTGGAACTCGATGATCGTCCACAGCTGGCCTTCGATCTGCAGAACCAGACCATTCTTGAAATCACTGGTGGAAGCCACTTGCTTCGCGTCTCCTAGGGGTCGGGAAACCGTCTCAGACGACGGTAAGGTCTTTTGCGGTCAGTGTGAGCAGCTCTGGCCCCTGCTCACGAACAACGAGCGTGTCCTCGATCCGTACACCTCCGCGCCCGGAGAAGTACACGCCCGGCTCGACGGTCACCGCCGCGCCGGAAAGAAGTGTACCGGTGCCGAGCTTGCCGATCCCCGGTGCTTCGTGGATTTCGAGCCCCACACCGTGGCCGAGGCCGTGCAGGAACAACTCGCCGTAGCCTGCATCGTCGATCACCGCACGGGCGACGGCGTCGACTGCCGCACATTCGACACCCGGCGCGAGCGCGTCGCAACCGGCAGCTTGCGAACGCGCGACGAGCTCGTAAATCTCCCGTTGCCAATCGGAAACGGACTCGAGCACGTAGGTCCGTGTCATGTCCGAGTGGTACCCACCGACCTGGGCGCCGAAGTCGAGTTTCACGAAGTCACCCGACGCCAGGATCGCGTCGGTCGGTCGGTGATGCGGAATCGCCGAGTTGGCGCCGGCCGCCACGATCGTCTCGAAGGAAATACCGTCCGCCCCGTTGTCGAGCATCAGATTTTCCAGCTCGCGGCCGACCTCTCGTTCCGTTCGGCCAGGTCGCAGACCGCCGCGAGCGATCAACTGCGCCAACGCGACATCGGCTGCGGTGCACGCGGCTCGCAACAACTCCACCTCGTACTCGTCCTTGACCATGCGCAATTGTTCGACGAGTCCACTCACCGGTTCGAACCGGATCTTCGGCGCTGCTTCGGTCCAAGCCCGATGTTCGGCGAACGTCGCCACATGTGACTCGAACGCGAGAACGGGCGCCGTGGACTTCTCGATCAAGTGCGCAGCACTCGAACGGGCGATTTCGGCCCGAAGGTCCGGCACCTGCTCTGACACCTGCGTCACGTAGCGGCCGTCGGTGCAGATCACCGTCTCACGCTCGTCGGACGCTGAATCGGATGCACTGACGACGAGCGCCGCATTGGAACCGGTGAAACCGGTGAGGTATCTGATGTTGAGGAGATCTGTGACGAGAATCGCGTCGAGTTCGCGCTCCGAGAGGAGGCGTCTGAGGGATTCACGGCGTGTTCTGAAGTCGACCGGCATCCCTCGAACCTACCGCCCGCGCAGACCTGCCGATCAACTCGAAACTCGCGGTTACAGCAATAAGTGTGGGTTAGGCCACAAGGTGTAATGGGTTCTAGTTAGGCTGTACCCATGAATGCGTGGTTGGTACGTGGCCTCGGCATGGCCCTGATACATGTTGTGTTTCGTGCGTTGCTCGGTGCAGCGATCGCACAGTGGCCACTTCAGGGGTCCACCCTGCGCTGGCTGTCCCTGTTGATCGTCATCGTCTTCGCCGCGATCTGGGGTGGTATCGACGGCATTCGTGACCGCCGGAATTTCCCCGAACCCGAGGACGGCGCCGATCTGACCATGCTGTGGCTCAAGGCCGCATTGGTCGGCGGGTTCGTCGCCGGCGCTGCCAGCTGGGCACTCAGCCTGGTCCCCTCCCTCGAACTCACCCAGCAGGGCTTGTTCTTCGAGGTGACCTCCGGTGCGGCGTTCACGATCCTTCTCATCTTCGTCCCCGCCATGATCGCCATCACCGTCGGACGCTTCTTCGTCAGCCGTGAACAGCGCAAGAACGGAACAGCTCCGCAGACCCCGTCCCACGAGCGTCACCACGAACCGGTGCCCGTCAGCGAGGGCTACGACTCCCCCACCGAGCAGCACGCATACAGCGGAGCCGCGATGTCCGTCGAGGAATCCGACGCCGATACCGCGGTCTTCCCGGCGATCGATCTGGGCAAGCGCGAGCAGTAACGCCCACCGTCCACACAACCGAATGCGGCCCCGAGGATATTTTCCTCGGGGCCGCATTCGTGTGGCTGTTTTTTCGACTTCCCTCGTTCAGCCTCGCTCGGCGAGGAACCTGATCGCCAGCGGATACGCGGCGACGCCGAGTCCGACGATCACTCCGGTCGCAATCGGACTCAGGTAGGAGTGGTGCCGAAACTCTTCTCGCGCATGAACGTTCGAGATGTGTACCTCGACGAGACCTGCGGTCAGTTCGGCGCATGCATCTCGCAGGACCACCGACGTGTGCGTCAAGCCACCGGCATTGAGGATCACCGGTTCCCCCGCGTCCGCCGCGTCGTGGATCCAACCGAGCAGATCGCCTTCGTGATCGCTCTGACGGACGATCACCTCGACGCCGAGCTCCTTGCCTGCCGCGACGCACAATTCGATCAGATCGTCGTGTGTGGTCGCGCCGTAGACCTCGGGCTGACGCTTACCCAGACGCCCCAGATTGGGTCCGTTGACGACGTTGATCCTCACAACAGGACCGTTCCGCCGGCCGGCCGCGCATCGCGGGCAATCGCGGAGTACGCCGCAACCAGCAGACTCGGATCCGGCCCCTCGAGGCGACCCGGCTTGGCCAGTCCGTCGAGGACCACGAAACGCAGCAGCCCGGCACGGTTCTTCTTGTCGGTCTGCATTCCCTTCATCAGATCGCCGAACGCATCACCGTCGTACGACGTCGGCAGCCCGACGAGATCGAGGATCGACTTGTGACGATCCGCGGTGGCGTCGTCGAGTCGGCCCGCGAGCCGTCCGAGTTCGGCAGCGAAGACCAGGCCGACGGAGACAGCGGCACCGTGGCGCCACTTGTAGCGCTCACGACGTTCGATCGCGTGGCCGAGGGTGTGGCCGTAGTTGAGGATTTCGCGCAGATCCGACTCGCGCAGATCCGCGGCCACGACCTTGGCCTTGACCTCTACGGAGCGCCGAATCAACTCGGGCAGAACAGTTCCCGACGGATCGAGAGCTGCCTTGGGATCGGCTTCGATGAGATCCAGGATCACCGGGTCGGCGATGAATCCGGTCTTGATGACCTCGGCCATGCCTGCAACGATCTCGTTGTGCGGCACAGTCTCGAGCGTCGCGAGATCGATGAACACCGCTCCCGGTTCGTGGAACGAACCGACGAGGTTCTTGCCCGCTTCGGTGTTGATACCGGTCTTGCCGCCCACTGCTGCGTCGACCATCGCGAGCAAGGTGGTGGGGACGTGAACTACCTTGACACCGCGCATCCACGTAGCCGCGACGAAGCCGGTGAGGTCGGTCGCCGCTCCCCCGCCCAAGCTCATGATCGCGTCGCTGCGAGTCAGGCCGATCCGGCCGAGCACGTCCCAGCAGAAGCCCGCGACAGCAAGATCCTTGCCGTCCTCGGCATCGGGGATCTCGATACGGTGGGCGTCGATTCCCTTCTCCGCCAACGCAGCCCGTACGGCCTCCGCGGTCTCTGCCAGCGGCGGCTGATGGAAGATCGCGACAGTGCGCGCGCCGTCGAACTCGGCAACGAGATCACCGAGCAGGCCGCGGCCGATCACGACCGGGTAAGGACTTGCGGTCTTCACCTCTACACGTACGGGTTCGGTCACTGCTCCACTACTCCGCTCCGGTTGTTCATTTGTCTTGAAGTTTCGACACCAGTTGCCCGACGACACGCGCCGGACTTCGGCCGTCGGTCCGAATCCGAATCGTGGCCGAACGCCGGTACAGCGGACGACGACGCCTCATCAACTCCTGGTACTTGACCTTGGGATCTCCGCCGGCCAGCAGCGGGCGATGATTGTTCGCCCCCGTGCGGCGAAGCCCTTCGGCGACACTGATCTCGAGGTAGATGACCGTGTGCCCCTGGAGCAGTTCGCGCGTGCGATCGGAGAGGATCGCACCACCGCCGAGCGAGACGATTCCGTCGGTGGCCTGCAACGCTTCGCGAACCACCGATTCCTCGATCTCACGAAACCGAGGCTCTCCGTCATGGGTGAAGATCTCCGGGATCGTCCTACCCGTGGTCCGTTCGATCTCGGCGTCGGTATCGACCAATTCGAGTTCGAGTGCCTGCGCGAGACGTCGACCGATGGTCGATTTGCCGGCACCGGGCGGACCGATGAGTACAGCCTTCGGCTTCATCGATACGTGAGTCCTATCGAGGCGGTCGGGCTGCGATGCCCTCGGCGTAACGACGGTAGTTGGCAGTGGTTTCAGCAATGGAATCACCACCGAACTTTTCGAGTGCAGCCTGAGCCACGACAAGCGCGACCATCGACTCGGCGACGACGCCGGCGGCCGGAACCGCGCACACGTCGCTGCGCTGGTGGATGGCAACCGCTTCCTCGCCGCTCTCCATGTCGACCGTCGCCAGAGCGCGCGGAACCGTCGAGATCGGCTTCATCGCGGCGCGAACTCGAAGAGCCTCACCATTGGTCATGCCACCTTCGATTCCGCCTGCGCGGTTCGTGGAGCGCACGATGCCGTCCGGGCCCGGGCGGATTTCGTCGTGAGCTTCGCTGCCACGACGTCGCGCGGTCTCGAAGCCGTCACCGACCTCAACGCCCTTGATGGCCTGAATTCCCATGAGAGCAGCAGCAAGTCGTGAATCGAGACGCTCGGCGCCGCTGACGAAAGTGCCGAGTCCGACCGGCAGGCCGTGGATGACGACCTCCACCACGCCACCGAGGGTGTCGCCGTCCTTCTTCGCCGATTCGATTTCGGCGATCATCGACTCTTCTGCAGCCTTGTCGAATGCGCGGACCGGGCTCGCATCGATCGCGTCGAGATCCTTGCCCGCCGGCACGGGGCCGACGTACGGCTCGGAAGCACCGATGGAAATAACGTGTGAAACGACCTCGGCACCGAATACCTGACGCAGGAAGGACCGTGCGACGGTTCCAGCGGCCACGCGGGCCGCGGTCTCGCGAGCGCTGGCACGCTCGAGGACGGGACGCGCGTCGTTGAAGCCGTACTTGAGCATGCCGCTGTAATCGGCGTGTCCGGGACGCGGGCGCGTCAACGGGGCATTGCGAGCCTGATCGGCGAGCAGGTCCGGGTCGACCGGGTCGGCGGACATGATGGTTTCCCACTTGGGCCACTCGGTGTTGCCGATCTCGATGGCCACGGGGCCACCGAGCGTAAATCCGTGGCGGACACCGCCGATGATGGTGACCTTGTCGGCCTCGAACTTCATCCGTGCGCCACGGCCGTAACCGAGTCGACGACGGGCAAGTTCGGACGAGATGGCCTCAGAGGTCACTTCGACCCCCGCGACCATGCCCTCGAGCATCGCGACGAGGGCGGGACCATGGGATTCTCCGGCAGTTATCCAACGCAGCACGCCGACCATCTTTCCACGTCGCAGACCTCAGTTGTCACAGTGGTCCTCCCGGTGAACACAGATGGCCCACACGCACGAGGCGTGTGGGCCATCTCAGAGGTACCTGTGGGTCTAGAACAGGCGGAATCCTCCACCGTTTGCGTTGATGTCAGCCAAACCGATGTTGATGTCCGCCGAGTTGTCGGGAGCGTGGAACGGCGGCGGAAGCGGCTCGAAGCAGTACGGCGGGTAGCCGTTGCTGATCAAGCCCACCAGGCGGTCACCGACGACGAGCGGTCCACCGGAATCACCGGGAATCGAGCACGTGTGCTCGACGATCTCACCGTAGACGGAGTCGTAACCCCAGGTGATACCGCACGTGTTGCCGGTCGAACGGCCTTCCTTGCACACGATCGTGCCCGGTGCCGGCGGGGCGCCGATTCCGTTGATCGTCGTGCCGCCGACGGTACGCAGCGGAGCTACCTTGGCGTCGTCGAGATCGATCACGGCGATGTCCGAGACCGGACTCGAGTAAGAGAACCGACCGATGGGTCCGGCCTCGGGCAGGTACTCGGCGAACACCCGGTCCCCGACAACTCCGCAGTGTCCGGCGGTGAGTGCCACGAGAGAACCGGCGTTGTCGTAGCCGACCGCGGTCAACGTGCATGCTGCAACTCGGTCAGGATCGGAGTGATCCACGTCCGGCAGCAGGATTCCTGAGCCCCCGCCCAGTGCCACCGATGAAGGTGCAGGCGCGGCGCCGGCGACGCCCGCTCCTGCAGCCACAGCCGCCAAACAGGCTGCCGCAGCGACGAAAAGCCTTGTGCGCATAGGTTCCCCCGATAATCGAGTGCGAAACGAGATTCGTTTTGTCCCATTTCCGAAACCTCAGTGAACGTCAGGGTGTGGACATTCGGCAAGTCCGACTCGCCGCATACTGGGACCGCGCGCTGGCAATACCCGCATTTATGAAACCGACGGTTACGTCTTTCCTGCAGTTCACCGTCCGTCGTTGAACGGTCAATAACGCCAGACTTCTCGCGGATGTTGCACTCGTCACGTCAGCCAGGCAAACGCAATCGAACCGCAGGCTGCCAGGCACATCGAGGGTCCGTGCGCAATGGGCGAATTGTGGGCTACCAGCCCTCGTCTTCGCAGTTCCAGCGCGGTGCCCAGCGTTGCGGTGAGCACCGAGGCAGACACCAACGACCACAGCCAGGCGTCCGCTCCCACCAATCCGGTCACGGCGCCCAGAGGAAGCGAGAGCTTCACATCGCCGACGCCCATGGAACCAGGCGACATCACGTGCGCCAGGAGGTGGATTCCGGCGAGCAGTGCCGACCCCACCACCGCCACCCACACCGTTCCCGACACCGTCGCGTAGACCATCACGACGGCGTAGCCCGGCAGCGTGAAACTGTTGGGCAGCCGACGCACAGCCAGGTCGACAGTCGAGATCGCGACGCACCACCACACCACGGCGAGACCGGAAAATAACTGCACCACCGAGGTATTCAGCGCACCGACGACAACCCAGCCTGTTGCGACGGCGCACTGCGGCACACAACAGAAAGTCACGACTGGTCGATAACCGTGTCGCCGCAACCAATTGTCGACGATCGCCCGAGCTCCGAAGCCAGCGACTACCCCCGAGCCTGCCAAGACCATCAACGTCCACATGGTTTCGAGCTTGGCGTCTGCCGTTCGCCAGCGGCAGACTACGAATCGTCTTGTGGACTACCTCGACACTGTGAACAGACCTAAGCGATAGCGGCTGCCATCGCCTCTCGCGGAGCGGGCTTGCCCGTGAACTGCTCTACCTGCCCGAAGGCCTGATTGAGCAACATCTCAAGGCCACCGATCACCGTGCCATCGGCCGCCTCGACAACCGAAGCAAGTGGCGTCGGCCAGGGGTTGTAGATCGCGTCGAGGACAAATCGCGCCTTCCCCAATTGCTGGGCAAAGGGCGCTGCCGCTTCCGCGGGAACGGTACTGACCAAGACCGAGGATTCGGCGCAGATCCCGCCTAGCCGTGCGTCGTCGAAGGCGACCAGATCAATGTCCAACCCGACCGCGCCGCCGCATTCGATGGCACCGGATGCGCGCCCCGGATCACGCGCGACCACGGTGACTGTCCGAACTCCCATGTCGGCCAACGCGACCAATGCCGGCCGCGCGGTGCCGCCCGCGCCGACAACTACCGCCGAAGTGCCGCTGAGATCGCCGACACCGCCGGCGATCAACGCACCGCTGACTCCGTCGACGTCCGTGCAGTCGGCACGCCAACCGCCGTCGATGCGAACCAGGGTGTTGGCCGAGCCGATGGTCACCGCTCGCGGTGTGCGTTCGGTGGCATATTCGAGTGCTGCGATCTTGCCCGGCATCGTCACCGAGAGGCCGATCCATTCGGGGCCGAGTGAGTCGACGAGGGCAGGCAACTGCTCGCCGGTGCATTCGATCCGCTCGTAGGTCCAATCGCTCAGCCCCAAAGCCGCGTACGCCGCAAGATGCAGCAACGGGGACTTCGAGTGAGCGATCGGGCTTCCGAGAACTGCCGCCTTACGTGGCGTCGCGAGCGAAGTCGCGGTACTACCGTCCACTGTCGAGAATCCCACTTTGCTGTGCCAGTTCGATGTTGGCCAAATGCTCCTCGTAGCTCTTGGTGAAGAGCGTCTGGCCTTCCTTGTTGATTGTGACGAAGTACAACCAGTCACCGGCCGCCGGCGATTCCACGGCCTTCAGCGCGTCGATGCTCGGCGAAGCGATGGGCGTTGCAGGCAGACCCGGCATTGCGTACGTGTTCCACGGCGTGACGCGCTCACGGTCGGCATCCGTGGTTGCGACCTCGGTGGTGTCGAGTGAGTAGTTGACCGTGGAGTCGAACTGCAGAGGCTGATCGACTGCGAGTCGGTTGACGATCACCCGCGCGACCTTGGCCATGTCTGCGGGCAACGCCTCACGCTCGACCAGCGACGCTGCCACCAACAACTGGTACGGAGACATTCCGACCCCGCTGCCGGCTGTCAGAATTCCCGTGGCCTCGTACTTGGCGGCGCTACCCTCGACCAACGACCGCAGGATCTCGGTGGGCGTCGCGGTGGGATCGAAATCCCAACTGCTGGCGGCGATCAGGCCTTCGAGCTGACGGTCCTTGTCCGGCACGCTCTTGACCGACGACATCGCCCATTCGGGCACGCCGAGCGAAGCCAGATCGGAAGATGCTCCCGCAGTGTTCAATTCGTCTGTCGAGACACATTTCTGAGCGGAAACCGGGCCGACACAACTCGCCTCGGAAATGAGGTTGTAGATGCCCTTCTTGAGCGAGCCGGTCTGCGCGTCCGAACTGTCGTGCAGCTGACGCCCTTCGGCGATGACAACACTGCCGACTCGGGAGTCCGGGGCAACCAAGGTGTCGAGTGCGCTCGCGGCGCTACTCTGCACCGGCACCTGGTAGAAGCCGGGTTGCACCTTCTGGATCTCAGACGGATTGGCGATCGCCGCGTTGTAGAAAGCAGCGGAACTCGCGACGACGTTCTTCGCCTCGAGCGTCGCACCGATCTCCGATGCGGTTTCTCCACTGTTGATCTGGATGACCACGGGTGCGCCGCCGGGGCCGGCAAAATCCTCCGCGGTCTTGTTGCGATCCATGTACCAGAGAGCGCCGTATGCACCGACACCGAGGACTGCGATCACCAACACCAGCAGGGCGAGAACGCCGACCTTCTTGCCACGCTTGGCGCGCTTGTTGCGCGCTTCGCGTTGCTTGCGTGCCTCGGCTCGCGACATATGCGGCGGATCGATGTTCTGCGGCAGTGCACGCATGACCATGGTCTCGTCGTTGTCGAAGTCGAACGAACTGGTGGGCCGGCTTCCGCCGCCCTCATCCCACCGCGCGTTCACAGATCGCCCTCCAGTGCAGCGTCCTTCGACGACTCCCCTGGTTTCACAGCTCTACTCCGCTCGTCCAGCCAGCCTTGCAGGATTTCCACCGCCGCAGCCTGATCGATCATCGGTCGCTGGCCGCGTGCCTTGACTCCACTTTCGCGGAGATTGCGCGCAGCCGTGACGGTCGTCAGTCGTTCGTCGGACAGTCTCACCGGGATCGGTTCGACGGCCCGCTGCAGTCGTTTGGCGAATGCAGTCGCGATACCGGCGGCTTTACCTTGCTCACCGCGCAGCGTCTGTGGCAGTCCGACGATAACCTCAACGGCCTCGTATTCGGACACGATGGCGATAATGCGCCGGATATCCGGCGCGTCGGGCCCACGCTCCTTCGAGCGTGGAACCGTTTCCACCGGTGTCGCGAGGATGCCGTCGGGGTCGCTGGACGCGACGCCGATGCGAACACTGCCCACGTCGATGGCGATGCGCCGCCCGCGACCAGGGTCGTCGATGCCGGGGCGATCGGGACCCTGCTGCGTAGCCACCACCGTCAGCTGCCGCCCGCCAGCTCTCCGACTCTGTCCCGGATCGCATCGAGCGCCGCCGGGATTCCGGCGGAGTCCGAACCCGAACCCTGGGCCATGTCGGGCTTTCCGCCGCCGCGGCCGCCGATCTTGGGACCGAACGACGCGACCAGCTCACCGGCCTTCACACCGAGACCTTGAGCTGCCTTGCTCGAGGCGACCACGAACGGAACCTTGCCGTCGACGTCACCGAGCAGAGCTACGACGGCAGGTTCGGAGCCGAGGCGACCCTTGATGTCCGTGACTAGGCTGCGCAGGTCGTTTCCGCCGACTCCGGCGGGAGCAGGCTCGGCGATGACGAGGACACTGCCGATGCGCTTGGCCTTGGCGACGTACTCGCCTGCTGACGCCAGCACTGCCTTGGCCTTTGTCTGTTCGAGTTCCTTCTCGGCCACCTTGAGTCGCTCGACGAGCGCCTCGACGCGGGCGGGCACCTCTTCCGAAGGAACCTTCAGCGAGGAGGAGAGTCCGGCCAGGAGCGCGCGTTCCTTGGCGAGGTAGCGGTAGGAGTCCAAACCGACGTACGCCTCGACGCGTCGGATTCCGGAGCCGACCGACTGTTCACCGAGCAGCGTTACCTGACCGATCTGTGCGGAGCTTCCGACGTGAGTGCCACCGCACAGTTCCATCGAGAACGGGCCGCCGATTTCGACGACGCGAACCTCGTCGCCGTAGTTCTCACCGAAGAGTGCCATCGCACCCATCGCCTTGGCCTTGTCGAGATCCGTGACAAATGTGTTGACCGCGTAGTTCGACGCCACGGCTTCGTTGGTGAGTGCCTCGATGTCCTGCTTCTGGGAGTCGGACAGCGCGCCCTGCCAGGAGAAGTCGAAGCGGAGGTAACCCGGCTTGTTGAGCGAGCCTGCCTGCACCGCGTTGGGGCCGAGCACCTGACGCAGCGCCGCGTGCACCATGTGGGTACCGGAGTGCCCCTGGGTTGCACCCTTGCGCCACTCGGCGTCGACGTGCGCGAGCACGACGTCGCCCTCGGTGATCTCACCCTTCTGCACCGTCACCTTGTGCGTCCAGACCTTCTTGGCGATCTTCTGTACGTCGTTGACCTTGGCTTCGAGGCCCGGCGCGGTGAGCGAACCGATGTCGGCGATCTGTCCACCGGACTCTGCGTAAAGCGGGCTGCGGTCGAGGATGACCTCGACGTCCTGACCGGCCTTCGCGACCGGCACGCGGACACCGTCGACGATCAGTGCGAGGACGTGAGCCTCGGAGACGAGCTCGTCGAAACCGGTGAACTCGGTGGCGCCTCGGTCGAGCAGTTCCTTGTAGACCGTGAGGTCGGCATGGGCGTGCTTGCGCGCTTGAGCGTCGTCCTTGGCGCGCTTGCGCTGCTCGGCCATGAGCGTGCGGAAGCCGTCCTCGTCCACGGTGAGACCGGCCTCGGACGCCATCTCGAGCGTGAGATCGATCGGGAAGCCGTAGGTGTCGTGCAGTGCAAATGCCTGATCGCCGGCGATGACCGACTTTCCGGACGACTTGACCGTCTCGGCAGCATTCTCGAACAGAGCAGAACCCGAAGCCAGCGTCTTGAGGAACGCGGTCTCCTCGCCGACGGCGACGTTCTCGATGCGCGTGAAGTCGGTTTCCAAAACCGGGTACGACGGCGCCATCGTGTCGCGGACGACGACCATGAACTCGCGCATGGTGGGCTGCTCGCTGCCGAGCAGTTTGGCCGAACGCACGATGCGACGCAGCAACCGGCGCAGGACGTAGCCGCGGCCGTAGTTGCCCGGATTTACACCGTCGGCGATCAACATCGCTGCGGTGCGTGCGTGGTCGGCGATGACGCGGAAACGGACATCTGAAGTGTGGTCGGTCCCGTAGACACTGCCGGTCAGTTCGGCGGCCTTGTCGATGACGGGGCGGAGAAGATCTGTCTCGTAGACGTTTTCGACGCCCTGCAGGAGGAACGCAACGCGCTCGACGCCCATGCCGGTGTCGATGTTCTTCTTCGGCAACGGTCCGAGGATCGGGTAGTCGCCCTTGTTGGTGCCCTCGCCGCGCTCGTTCTGCATGAACACGAGGTTCCAGATCTCGATGTAGCGATCCTCGTCGGCTTCGGGGCCACCCTCGACGCCGTATTCGGCGCCGCGGTCGTAGAAGATCTCCGAGCAGGGGCCGCACGGCCCGGGAATGCCCATGGACCAGTAGTTGTCCTTCATGCCGCGGCGCTGGATGCGCTCTTCGGGCACTCCTACCTCGTCGCGCCAGATCGAGAACGCTTCGTCGTCGTCGAGGTAGACGGTGGCCCACAGGCGCGTGGGATCGATGCCGTATCCGCCGTCCTCGACCGAACCTGTCAGCAACTGCCAGGCGTGGGAGATGGCTTCCTTCTTGAAGTAGTCACCGAAGGAGAAGTTGCCCGCCATCTGGAAGAAGGTGTTGTGGCGGGTGGTGATGCCGACCTCTTCGATGTCCAGGGTGCGGACGCACTTCTGCACGGACGTCGCCCGTGAGTAGGACGGCGTCTGCTGCCCGAGGAAGAACGGCACGAACGGAACCATGCCCGCGTTGACGAACAGAAGGTTCGGGTCGTCGAGAATCAGCGAGGCGCTGGGCACCTCGGTGTGGCCGGCCTTGACGAAGTGGTCGAGGAATCGCCTGCGGATCTCGTGGGTTTGCACTAACCGGTCCTTACCTTCAAGAGCGTCGAGCTATGGGTGTCCAGACTAACGCGTCGGCCGGTGGAACCTGGCAGGCGTCAGCCACGAACTATTCGGCGAAGTTTGCTCACCCGATCGGCGATCTCCCGCTCGTTGCCGTGCGCGGTGGGCTGGTAATAGTCGACACCCACCAGATCGTCCGGTGGATACTGTTGCCGCAGAACACCATCACGTGTGTCGTGCGGGTACTTGTATCCGACTGCGTTGCCCAATTGCTCGGCGCCCTTGTAGTGCCCGTCACGCAGGTGCGGCGGTACCAGTCCGGATTTTCCGGCGGCCACGTCGGCCATGGCCGCGCCGAGTGCGGCGATGACCGCACCCGATTTGGGAGCCGTCGCCAGATGAATGGTGGCCTGTGCCAGCGCCAGACGAGCCTCCGGCATACCGATCAGCTGCACTGCCTGCGCCGCGGCGGTGGCAGTCTGCAGCGCCATCGGATCAGCCATGCCGATGTCTTCGCTGGCGTGAACCACCAGACGCCGTGCGATGAAGCGAGGGTCTTCGCCCGCGGTCAGCATCCGTGCGAGGTAGTGCAGGGCGGCGTCGACGTCTGATCCACGAATGCTCTTGATGAATGCACTGATGACGTCGTAGTGCTGATCTCCGGCACGGTCGTACCGAACCGCGGCCTTGTCGACACTGGCCTCGACGGTCGCGAGGTCGAGCACCACCGGGCCCGAAGCGTCACCTGCGGTGTCCAGTGCAGCCCCGGCGGCAGCCTCGAGTGCCGTCAGGGCTCGGCGGGCGTCGCCGGCCGCCAGACGAACGAGGTGTTCCATCGCGTCGTCGTCGATAGTGATCGCTCCGCCGAACCCGCGTTCGTCGGCGACAGCGCGCTCGAGCAGTTCCTGGACATCCGCAGCGGTGAGCGATTGCAGTTGCAGGACCAACGAGCGCGACAACAGAGCGGAGACGACCGAGAACGACGGGTTCTCGGTGGTCGCGCCGACCAAGAGCACGATGCGGTTCTCGACCGCGGCCAGCAAGGCGTCCTGTTGGGTCTTGGAGAAGCGATGAACTTCGTCGATGAACAAGACGGTTTGTTCGCCGTTCAGCAGGCGGCGGCGCGCGAGTTCGATGACGCCGCGGACTTCTTTGACTCCGGCGGACAGAGCCGACAGAGCCTCGAACCGGCGGCCGGTAGCACCCGAGATCAACGATGCGAGCGTGGTCTTGCCGGTGCCGGGAGGTCCGTACAGAAGTACCGATGCGGCGCCGGACCCCTCGACCATTCTGCGGAGTGGCGCGCCGGGCCCGAGTAAGTGCTGTTGACCGACAACTTCACCAAGAGTGAGCGGACGCATGCGGACAGCCAGAGGAGCTCCGGGCGGCACCGAGGACAGGGCGCGCTCGGCTACAGACACGACATCTGGTTCGTCGACGATCGCGGATTCCTCCGGAGTTGCCTCGAACAGGCCGTCTTCCGCCACCACGCCGTCTTTCGCCCCCACACTGTCTTCCGCTTGCCAATCGCTCACGAATCGACGCTACTAGAGACCACCGACGCCCGACACAATCCGCTGTTCCGCCAGCCCTCACCCAGTCGTGAATCCGCATTGGATAGCGTTGTCGCCATGAGCACCTCCGAGATCGCCACCGTCCTCGCGTGGCACGATGCACTCAACTCCCAAGACGTCGACACTCTGCTGCAGTTGTCGAGTGACGACATCGAGGTAGGCGGCCCCAAGGGCGCGAGCCAGGGACTCGCTGCCCTGCGCGAGTGGGCCACCAACGCCGGCATCACGCTCGTCCCCGGAAAGATGTACGTCCACCACGGCGTGGTCGTCGTCGAACAGACCGCAACGTGGGCGACCGAACCGGACAAGTCCGCGACCCTGGCCTCTGCTTTCCGAGTCGTGGCCGACCAGGTGACGTCGACGTTCCGGCATCCCGATCTGGCGACGGCGCTCGCGGCGACGGACCTGTCCGAGAACGATCTGGTCTCCGACAACTGAGCGGACTCGACCGAGAAAGGGCGCTCGTGCTTCGTGCACGGGCGCCCTTCCGTGTGTGATCGGTCAGGGCCTCAGCTGAACTCGGTCCGCAGCGCCGCCACGACGTCGCGGGCGTGTGCCTCGACGGCGTCGTTGCCGGCGAGCTGAGCCGAGCGTGCGAGCCTGGCCCAGCGTCCGACCAGTGCGTCGGCGCGTGGAATCGAGAGATAATGTTCGCGGACGGCGGCGATACGCGAATGATCCTCGGGCAGGTACAGATAGGTACTGAGCCAGACCCAGATGAGTTGGGCCTCGACGATCCTGCGCCCCAATTCGGCCTCGTCGGCCAGGGCGGGCCACATCCCCACTACCTCGGCCCGCCAGGCATCGACCATCGCCGACGCCCGCTCTTCGGTCAGGTCGATGTTGCACAGGCAGCCGGGAAAAGACACCAACGCGTAGGTGATGTCGAGGAGAGCGTCGCGGTAGCCACCCCACTCGTAGTCGAGGAACTGCACGCCGTCGTCGTTGACGATGATGTTGTCGGGGCACAGGTCCGACGGACTGAAGGCACGGAACCGACCGCCACTGAACAGTGTCTGCGCGTGCTGAACCTGCTCGAGAATGTCCGAACTCACATCGATGCCGAGACTTTCCACCAGCATCGCGGGAACACCGGCCACTGCGCGTCCCACCTGATCCGCAACTTCATCGGAGCAATGGGCAACCTCGGCTCGACGCAGCAGTGCGGTGAAGTCGTCCTCCCGGCCGACGGTCGCGGCGTGCATGCGTCCCATTGCCTGAGCCATGGCCATCAACGTGTAAGTGACGGTGTCCGGGTCGGAGTCTTCGAGTCGGACGCTGATTGCGGTGGCGTCGCCGAGATCACTCAGGATCAGGAGGCGAGCATCGAGGTCGGACGCCAACAGTTCGGCGCCGGGGCGTGCGTCCTTGGCAAGCGCGTTGGCGAACTGATACGACACCGCTTCACGAAGGAATGCGGTCTCGACGTCGAAGTCACCTTCGGACGCGGCCGGGAGCGCAATCGCTGTTTTGGTAGCTCCCTGGAAGTTGTCGCGGACCTGCTTGATCACCAAAGTTCGGGGCAGGGAGAACGGGTTCTCGGCGACACGAACGCGCAGCACGACGGTGCGGCCACTCCCCCCGAGATCTACGGGATCCACCAGGGTTACGGGTGCCCCTGTGCGGCGTGTCAGCAACTGCTCAGCAGCTGCGACGACTTCGGAAACGGGGTCTGCCAGTAATGCGGTCATCACCGACCAACTTACCCGTTAGTGACTCCGATCATGCCCAGCTCGTCCGCTCGCAGCGGAGAATTCAAGGCCTCACAGCAACAGAAATTGCCGACTACCTGCGGCGATGACAAAAGTCCCCAATCGCCACACCGGCACACAGTTCTCTCGAGAATTTTGCTGTCGGTGAGCAGAACTCCGAACCGGCGACGTCATGGAGTCTTGTCCTCGTCGACAAATCGAGAAATGCCTTTCAACGCTGCTTCGAATTCCTCGTCGGCCCGGGTTCTGAGCCAGAGAACAAGCACGCAGGCAGTGACGATCCCGAGCAGGTTGACAGCCAGTTGCAGAGACGACAACCCGGCGATCCGCCATTCTCCGTTTGCTGCCGCAACCACCGCGAAACCGGCGGCAGGAACCGTGGTGACAGAGATGAACACCCCGACCAAGGCAGCGGACTTCGACGAGACGAGTGCCAGCATCCCAGCCGCACCGGCAAGAAGCGCGACGACAAACGAAATGGGCCCGACCTTGTATACGAAATCGACCTCGTGGAGTGACTCGAGACTGACGACGTCCATCCATCCGAAGAACTTCACCACGAACGTTGCGGCAAGCGTCACGCCCATCGCGATGGGGAATCCGACGGCAAGCGCGAGAATCGAACGTCGACGCAACCGTCGATCTCGCCGTACGAGTGCGACTGCCAAAGCAGCCAGCGGACCGAACTCCGGACCGACGACCATGGCGCCGACGATCGTGATCTGAGAGTCGGTGACGACGCCGATCGCGGCCAGCAGACACGCAATGGTCAGGAACGCGACGAACAATCCGTTGAGAGTCGACTCTTCGCGAGTGCGGGACAGCAATTCCTCCCACACGACGGAATCCGCGGGATCACCAGGCACGTCACGCTCGGCTTTGCGCGCCGACGCCGACAACACCGTCTCGACCGGTACGAGCGTCATTCCGCCGTCTTCGGCGACGCCGAGTTCGTTCAGGGCATCGACGACGTCGTTTGCCGCCTCACGGGCGACGTCGGCCTCCACCATGTCGCCGGCAGGATGAACCGCGACATCGCGCATCACGACGATGTGTGTCGCGCCCCGCTGCGACGCGAGCGCACCGAGAACTTGCTCGGTGCGCTCGGTCGGGCAGATCACCCGCAAATGCAGCATGGCGATCCGGTGTCGGCTCTACTTGGCTTCGCCGGTGTCGCCTTCGGACTTCTTGTCCTCTGACTTCTTCTCGGGCTTCGCGTCGATACCCGATTCCTTGCGCTGCTGAGCCGAGATCGGTGCCGGAGCATCCGTCAGCGGGTCGACGCCGCCGCCGGACTTCGGGAACGCGATGACCTCACGGATGGAATCCATGCCGGCGAGGAGCGCGGTGATGCGGTCCCAGCCGAATGCGATTCCGCCGTGCGGCGGCGCACCGAAGGCGAAGGCGTCGAGGAGGAAGCCGAACTGCTCCTGCGCCTCGTCCTCGGAGATACCCATCACCTTGAACACTCGTTCCTGAATGTCCTTGCGGTGGATACGAATACTGCCGCCGCCGATCTCGTTGCCGTTGCAGACGATGTCGTACGCGTAGGCGAGAGCGGAATCCGGATCGGTGTCGAACGTGTCGAAGAACTCCGGCTTCGGCGACGTGAACGCGTGGTGCACGGCGGTCCACGCGGAGTGGCCGAGAGCGACGTCACCGGATGCAGTGGCGTCGGCGGTCGGCTCGAACATCGGAGCGTCGACGATCCACACGAAGGCCCACGCGTCAGGATCGATGAGGTCCTTCTTGCGGGCGATCTCACCACGGGCAGCGCCGAGGAGGGCGCGCATCGGCTTCGTTGCACCAGCTGCGAAGAAGACGCAGTCTCCCGGCTGAGCTCCGACGTGGGCGGCCAGGCCCTCACGCTCGGCGTCGGTCAGGTTCTTGGCAACAGGTCCACCGAGAGTGCCGTCTTCACCGACCAACACGTACGCCAGACCCTTGGCCCCACGCTGCTTGGCCCATTCCTGCCAGGCGTCGAGTTGCTTGCGCGGCTGGCTTGCACCGCCGGGCATCACAACGGCGCCGACGTACTCCGCCTGGAACACGCGGAACGTCGTGTCCTTGAAGAAGTCCATGCACTCGACGAGTTCGATGTCGAAACGCAGGTCCGGCTTGTCGCTGCCGTAACGACGCATTGCCTCGGTGTAGGTCATGCGGTCGATCGGCGTCTTGATCTCGTGGCCGACGAGCTTCCAGAGCGCCGTGAGGATTTCCTCGGCGAGCAGGATGATGTCGTCCTGGTTGACGAAAGCCATCTCGATGTCGAGCTGAGTGAACTCGGGCTGGCGATCGGCGCGGAAATCCTCGTCGCGGTAGCAACGTGCGATCTGGTAGTAGCGCTCGATGCCGCCGACCATGAGGAGCTGCTTGAACAGCTGCGGGCTCTGCGGCAGTGCGTAGAAGCTACCGGGCTGAAGGCGCGACGGCACCAGGAAGTCACGGGCACCCTCGGGCGTCGAGCGCGTGAGCGTCGGAGTCTCGACCTCGACGAACTCGTGATGCGCGAGAACGCCGCGCGCTGCAGCACTTACCTTGGAGCGCAAGCGAATTGCGGAGCCGGGGCCTTCACGACGCAGGTCGAGGTAGCGGTACTTGAGGCGCGCTTCTTCGCCGACCTGATCGTCGAGCTGGAACGGCAGCGGTGCGCTTTCGTTGAGAACCTCGAGTTCTGTGGCGTTGACCTCGATCGCTCCGGTGGGGATCTCGAAGTTCTGGTTGCCCTCGGGGCGAACCTCGACCGTTCCGGTCACGCGAACGCAGTATTCCGCGCGCAGACGGTGCGCCTGCTCGGCCACGTCACCTGCCCGGAAAACTACCTGCGCAACTCCGGATGCATCACGGAGATCGATGAAGATCACTCCGCCGTGATCACGACGCCTGGCTACCCAACCGGTGAGCGTTACGGTCTGCTCTGCCTGCTCGGGTCGCAATGAACCGGCGAGATGTGTGCGCAGCACGGGATTCCTTTCGAACTACTTCCAATAACCGACGACCGACTACTTTGCCTGCGATCCTACGGAGCGAACTGCACAGAGCGGAAACGCGGACCCGCATCGCATGCGAAGCTATCTCCAGAAGTGACGGCAAGCACTTGTTCACGACAGCAGAAAGCGGACATAGATGACCTTCAACGAGGGGGCCCGCGGCGAAGCGGGACGCGTTCAGGTTCAAGGCGGCGGGGGTGGCGGTGGCCGCGGCGGCAAAATCGCGATCGGCGGTGGCGCGGGCGGCATCATCGTTCTGATCCTGGCGCTGTTGTTCGGCGGTGACCCCGGCTCATTACTGGGCACGTCCACCGAGACTTCGAGTTCGTCGACCGGACTGTCGTCGGTCGACGAGTGCACCGGCGCTCAGGCCAACGCCGATGTGAACTGCCGAGTAACGCTGACCGTCGGAAGCCTCGACGACGTTTGGGAACAGCAGTTGGTCAAGCAGACCGGCACGGCGTACGTGCGTCCCGAAGTTGTCTTGTTCAGCGGTTCGGTCAACACCGGTTGCGGCCAGGCGTCGAGTGACGTCGGTCCGTTCTACTGCCCGGCGGACCAAACGGCGTACTTCGACACGAGTTTCTTCCAACTACTCGTCGACCGTTTCGGTTCCAGCGCCGGACCGCTCGCACAGGAGTACGTGGTCGCGCACGAGTTCGGACATCACATCCAGAATCAGCTCGGCGACATCGGCCGCGCGCAGGCCGACCCGCAGGGTGAGCAGTCGGGTGCGGTTCGCACCGAACTCCAGGCCGATTGCTACGCCGGCGTCTGGGCACATTTTGCGGACACGATTCCCGACGAAGCGACCGGTCAACCATTCCTGAAGCCCTTGTCCGAGAGCGATATTCGAGACGCCCTCTCGGCGGCGTCATCGGTGGGCGACGACCGCATCCAGAAGTCCACGACCGGTCGGGTCAACCCCGAAGGCTGGACACACGGCTCCTCCGCACAGCGGCAGGCGTGGTTCAAGACCGGATACCAGACCGGCCAGATTTCGTCGTGTGACACGTACTCGGCGCGGGATCTGAACAACCCGCCCGACCTCAAGCGATAGCGAACCTCCGAAACCATCCCACCGACAATTTTTTCTGTCTTGACAGATTCAGTTGTCGGTGGGATGGTTTTCTCATGTTGGACGTAGCAGTCATCGATCGCCCCGGAGCTGCCGAGGCGTCGCTCGATCCGATTCGGCAACGGATTCTGGCCGAATTGGCGGTGCCGGGATCGGCATCCTCGCTGGCGCCCCGGATCGGGCTGACACGCCAGAAGGTGAACTATCACCTGCGCACTCTCGAAGACCACGGACTTGTCGAGCTCGTCGAGGAACGCAAGCGAGGCAACATGACCGAGCGAATCATGCAGGCCAGTGCCGCGTCGTACGTCATATCCCCTGCCGCCATGTCGGCGCTCGCCCCGGACCCGGGCCGGTTCCCCGATCAACTCTCGGCGCGCTGGCTCGTCAGTCTCGCAGCGCGGATCGTCCGAGAGGTCGGCGAACTGATCGCCGGAGCAACTGCAGCCGGAAAACCGTTGGCGTCCTTTGCCATCGACAGCGACATCACCTTTGCCACGGCGGCCGACCGTGCCGCCTTCGCCGGCGAACTCGGCGAGTCGATCAACTCACTCGTCGCCAAGTATCACGACGGCAATTCCGAAGGCGGACGCAAACACCGCCTCGTTGTCGCCCTGCATCCCAGCCTCACCACACCCCAAACCATCACAACCCAAGCGATCGACGCGCCCGAAACGGAGAAGTAGCAATGTCCGAGAAATTCGAAATCCGCCGCGAGGTGGTCGTCCCAGGAACCCCCGAGCAGATCTGGGCCGCCATCTCGGCCGAAACGGCCGGCTGGATGTTCCCCTCCCCTCTCGAGATCCCCGCCGACGGCAGCCGCCCGGACAGCCCGATCATCGCCACGTGGGAGCCACCCCGCGAACTCGCCATCCACATGCAAGGCCCCGACGGCTGGTTCAACAACCTCGAATACGTCGTCGAGGCCCGCGCCGAGAGCACCGCCGTTGTCCGCTACGTCCACGCCGGAGTGTTTGCCGATGACTGGGACAACCAGTACGACGGCGCGAGCAAGCACACGGACTTCTACCTGCACAGTCTCGGCCAATACGTGCGGTACTTCGCCGGAAAACCCGTCACCTATGTCTCGGCCGAAGGCCCGGAATCCTCGTCCGCGCCGCAAGCGATGGGAACGCTTCGCAGCGCCCTCGGAATCACCTCGGGCGCCGCTGTCGGTGACTCCGCGTCGGTGGAAGTCCCCGGAATCGGAACCGTCGACGCGATTGTCGACTACATCAACGACTGGTTCATCGGCTTGCGCACCGAGGACGCATTGCTGCGGTTCTACGGCCGAAATGCTTTCGGCGGCAACGTCGACGCGGCCCATCACCTCTTCGCAGAGGGCGCTGACGGTGGATCAGCAACGGCAGCGTGGCAGGGCTGGCTCGACGGCGTGTTCGCCTGAGTCGTCACACTCCCCGCTCTGCTGACACGCGACCGTCGTCGATCGCGGTCAGCAGAGCGGCATGATCGCGTGCATTGCGCTTGGCGTAGGCAGCCGCGAACTCCCCGATCGCGAAATCGAATTCGGTTCCGTCGCCGAGATATTCGGCGATCGCTATCCGATCGGACGAGCGAGCGTGTGCGTAGGCAAGGACCCTGGCGCACAGGCGCCCGTAGAGTTCCAGCCCCTGCGGCACCATCTCTTCGATGACTGCCGACCCTTTACCGTCACGCAGTTGACGAATGTAGAAATCGTGCTCACCCTCGTCGAGCCCCGGCCCTCGTTCCCAGCCGAGAAAGATGTCGCTTGTCGCTTGCATCAAGCGTTGCCCGTTGACGACGCGTTCCCCTTCGTTCTTGAAGGTCGGACCATCGACGTAGCCGGACAATACCGAGGGTTGCGCTTCCTTGACCTGCAGGATCAACGGATCGTCGTCGTCGACGCCTTTCATGAGGATCATCCATGCGCGTGTTCCGACGCTCCCGACACCGACAACCTTCCGCGCAATGTGCGTCATCTCGAAGCTTTCGAGCAACACCCGACGGTCCCACTGCAGCGTGCTCCGATACGACCGAACGCGCTGACGTAGCAACTCCTCGATCTGCGTGAGATCGGTCCCTGCGAACAACTCGTTTGCGGGCACGATCAGCGGCGGATCACTGATGAATTGCCGCCGGCCGTCGACGATTTCGGTGAACTTGCCTGCCGCCTGCACACTGTCGCGGCGACGAGCCTTGTCCAGCGTCGCTTGTGTGCGAGCAAGCATGCGCTTCTTCAGGTCGATCTGGAGAGCCTCGAGCCCGTCCTCGGGTGCGATGTGCGAGTACCAGACTGCAAGATTTCCCAATCCTGCCTGGGTGATCATGGTTTCCCGATACTCGGCCGCGCATCCGCGAACGATCTTCTTCCGCTCCTTGCCCGAAAATCCGTTGTCCTTTGCGGCGATCACCAAACTTGCGGCCAGTCGTTTCACGTCCCATTCGAACGGTCCCGGGTACGTTTCGTCGAAGTCGTTGATGTCGAACGCGAGTTTTCGCTCGGGCGTCGCATAGATACCGAAGTTGCTCAGGTGCGCGTCGCCGCAGAGTTGGCTGGCAAGACCCGAATCCGGACTGCGTGACAAATCGTCGGCCATCACCAGAGCAGCGCCGCGGAAGAACGAGAACCGCGATGCCGACATCCGCCCGTATCGGATGGGCACCAGGTCCTGTACCCGCGACTTCGCCTGCAATTCGAGCAGTGATATCGGATCACGGTCACTCTCTGCCAGATCCGCGAGCGCGGCCAATGGCGTATCTCTACGCGCCTGACGGCCGCGCGCCCGCCTTTCGTCGACCGTGAGATGCTCGGTACGCACTGCTGTCATCTGCCCGACCTTTCACTCGCAACGGCTATCGCTACGAACTCGACGCGTCGGGCGTCGTGCGGCCTCCTGATCCGCGCGCTGCGCGTACCAGGAGTTCCGGACTTGACACCAACGCCTTGCGCCACGGAAGTACCCCGTCGATCTCGATCTGAATCGACAGGCTCAGCACGGTCCGAATAAGAACGATCATGCCCAGAACTGCGGCGTCTGTCAGCGACGGCGACGACGTCACCGTCTTCACCAGATCAGCGGCGACAAGGATCTCGAGGCCGAGAAGGATGACCGCGCCCATGGTCTCGCGCAGAGTACGAAACGCCGAACTACCGTCCCGCGTTCGACTCCATGCGCGCCCCGCGATCACGAATGCGAACACGAACCCGAGAACCATGGCGACAACACCGAGTACCTCGAACCATTCGGTGACCAGCTCGAAGAACCTGATTTTGTCCATGGTCATGATTCTCGAGGTAATGCACCGATAAGTCGAGGTGACACGACGGCGTCAGCTGAAGATCCGCTCGATGTCGTCGAGTCGCAGCTCGGTCGCGCGGGGAGAATAGCCCGAGCCCCACAGGCTGTCGTCGACGTAATGGACGTTCCCCGAGCGGACAGCGGGAAGACGCTCCCAGAGCGGGTTCATCGCCAACTGCGCGCGGACGTCCTGCTGGTCCTGGAATGCGCCCACGATGATCACGTCGCTGGTCACCTGATCGAGTTGCTCCGCTGTGAGTGTGCGCGTGAACTCCTCCGATGTAGCTCGTTCGCCGGGGAAACCGAGGGCGTCGAGAAGAGCGTCGACCTGGTTGTAGACGACACCGTTCTCGCCGGTGCGGAGGAGGGTCACCGACGGCAACGAACCGAGGGCGGAGAGTCGATCCTTGATTGTGAGGAGGCGCTCTTCCGTTCGCGCGTTCAATTCGGCCGCCGCGTCTTCGCGTCGGACCGCGACGCCCATCGAGGTGACCAATTTCTTCATCTCGTCCCACGTGAGGAACCCGTTGAAGCCGGCGAACACCGGCACGCCTGTGGCAGAGAGTTCGTCGTAAGACTTTGCTGCGTAAGCATTTCCGGCCGTCAGGAGCATGACGATCAGATCCGGCGACACGCCGATGATTGCTTCCTTGTTCCACGTTCCCGCCGTGCCGAGGTTCGGGATGTTCGCAGCCTCCGGCATCGTGCGCAACACCGCGTCACCGCTCACACCCTCGAGACCGAAGAAGCCGCCGACGATCTTCTCCGGCGGCACACCGAGGTCGAGCACCGTCGCCATGGCGCTGACATGGGCGATGACCATTCGCTGCGGATCCGAAGGGATCTCGACACTGCCCGTCTCGTCCTGCACCGTGACGAGACCGCCTGACTCCAAGCCATTTTCGTCACTGCTGCACGCTGCCAGCAAGGTCGCGGCCGCGGCACCGAGCCCGGCGCCGAGGAAACCCCTGCGCGTCAGCGCATCGACGATGCGTTTCCACTGCTCCTCTGTATCGAGTGCGGTGTTATCGAGTGCGGGCGCCAGGCAGATCGAGTTCGGCACAGTTCGGTCCATTCGTTCGAGCGGTCGAGAATCACCTCGATTGTGGCTATCGAACCGTCGAAACTGAACAGGATTTCGAGCCGACAACTATCGCTGTCCGGTCACACCTTCTTGACGACGCTCGACTTCAATTGCATCGGTCCGATGCCGTCGACCTTGCAGTCGATGTCGTGGTCACCAACACCCTGAACAAGGCGGATGTTGCGAACTTTCGTACCTGACTTGATGCCGGTCGGACTGCCCTTCACCTTGAGCGTCTTGACGACCGTCACCGTGTCGCCGTCCGCAAGAATGTTGCCTACGGCATCTTTCACCACACCCAGGTCCTCGCCGGCACTATCGGTCGGCGCCCACTCGTGCGCGCAGGACGGGCAGACCATCAACGCGCCCATCTCGTAGGTGTATTCGCCGGCGCATTCAGGGCAAGGGGGCAAGGTGTCTTCCACGCGGTTCATCCTATCCACCAGGCACCCGATCCCCATTTTTGCATTTCATGAGGCATTCTTGGGCGAAATATTGCATTCGATGAAACTTTGCACTCTGTGCAATTATGGATGAAATGGGAACCGAAACTCTCGGATTGCGCGAACGAAAACGAATTGCGACGAGGCAGCTGATCGAGCACACCGCCGTCGAACTCGTTCTCGACCTGGGCTATGACGAAGTGACCGTCGAGAAGATCTGCGAAGCCTGCAATCTGTCGACCCGCACGTTCTTCAACTACTTCCCCACCAAGGACGCAGCGATCGGTGGGCTCATGCTCGTCGTGCCAAGTGAGACGACCATGCTCACGCTCATCGGCGAGCACCCGGACGATCCGCTGCGCGGCGCCCTCGCGGTATTCGAGGCGGCGATGCAAATCGTCGACGAGCGACCCGATCTGCTCGCGCATCGACGCGAATTGTTCGAGCGTCATCCCACGCTGTTGCAACAACATCTGGCCACCTTCCACGATCTTGAAGACACGCTCACCCGGATCCTCACGCGGGAGTTGTCGAACAGAACCGAGTATCGCCGCCTGCACTCGGACACAGCCGCTGCCGACGAAGCCACAGCAACGGTCATCACCGCAGGCGCCGCGATGCGTTACGTCTTCCGAAAATGGCAGAACAGTGAACGGGCAAGCCCCAGAACAGATTTGCTCGATCCGGCACTACTCCTGATGGCTCGAATACTGAGGTCCGAGAGCTGATCCACACTCTCGCACCCGCCGTCACTCAACTAAGGAACTACATGTCCACTCGAGAAGCTGCGACCGTCGAGCCCGACGGCACGCATACCGACACCGAGGCCTCGCCGGACAAACGGTCGATCATCCTCGTTTTTGTCGGGCTGATGATCACGATGCTTCTGGCTTCGCTCGACCAGATGATCTTCAGTACCGCTTTGCCCACCATCGTGGGCGAATTGAACGGCGTCAACCACATGGTCTGGGTGACGACGGCATACATCCTCGCCTCGACCGTCATGATGCCGGTGTACGGAAAACTCGGTGACCTGATCGGCCGCAAGGGCCTCTTCATCGGCGCCATCAGCATTTTCATCGTCGGTTCGGTGATCGGCGGTCTGTCCCACGACATGACCACACTCATCGCTGGTCGAGCCGTGCAGGGACTCGGCGGCGGCGGATTGATCCTGCTTTCCCAGGCGATCATCGCCGACGTCGTCCCCGCCAGGCAACGCGGCCGGTACATGGGTGCGATGGGCGGGGTGTTCGCACTGGCTTCGGTTGCCGGTCCCCTACTCGGCGGCTGGTTCACCGAAGGCATCGGTTGGCGTTGGGCCTTCTGGATCAACATCCCCCTAGGCCTACTCGCCATCGCGAGCGCGATGGCATTTCTGCACCTGCGGAAGCCGAACCTCGGCAAGCCTCGCATCGACTATCTGGGCATGGTTCTCGTCGCGACGGCAGCGACGTGTCTGATCCTGTTCACGACCTGGGGCGGAAACACCTACGCCTGGGGATCGGCCGTCATCATCGGGTTGATCGTCGGCTGCGTCGTGACGGCAGTGGCTTTTGTCTTCGTCGAAAAGCGTGCCGACGAACCGGTGATTCCGATGCACCTGTTCGCTCAGCGCAACTTCGTGTTGACCACCGTCGCCGGCCTGATCATCGGAATCGCCATGTTCGGTGCGCTCGCCTACCTGCCGACCTACATCCAAATGGTGACAGGCAAGAACGCCACCGAAGCTGGATTGATGATGATTCCCATGATGGCGGGCCTGCTCGTCGCCTCCATCGGGTCCGGCCAGCTGGTCAGCAAGACCGGCCGCTACAAGATCTTCCCCATCGTCGGAACATCCATCGTCGCTGTTGCTCTGGTCCTGCTCTCACGTCTGACGCCGTCGACCTCACTGCTGGTCTTCGGTTGCTACATCGCACTCATGGGTATCGGACTCGGCCTCGTCATGCAGATCTTGATCTTGATCGTGCAGAACACCTTCCCCGCGGCCGAAGTGGGAACGGCCACCGCGTCGAACAACTTCTTCCGCCAGATCGGTGCGTCGTTGGGCAGCGCGATCGTGGGCAGCCTGTTCGCCTCGCGTCTGACCAATCTCCTGGCCGAGCGACTCCCGGCGAATGGCGGCGCGGTCGGTGGTGACGAGAACTCCTTGACCCCGGGAATCCTCTGGAAGTTGCCGAGCCAGGTTCGCGAGATCATCGTCGGCGCGTACAACGACGCGCTCGCGCCGATCTTCCTCTACCTCGTCCCCTTGGTCATCGCAGCGGTCGTGTTGTTGCTCTTCGTCAAGGAGAAGCCACTCGCGACGACGATCGATCGCTCTGCACCCCCGCTCGAGTAATTGACTATCGTGGCGTGATGTCGCACGCACCGAATACGCCCAGACGCACTCTCGCTGTTCTGGGCGTATTCGGCGTTGCGGTGGTCGTAGTGGTCGCCGGCGCACTGTGGTGGTTCGCGCGCGGCGACGACGCTCTTGCCGGCGAGAATCTCGATTCGTTCCCGGCCGTCGACCACAGCATTCTCAGCGCTCAGCAGAGTGCGCTACTGGGCGTCCTCGAGCAGGAATGGGAGTCAGGGAGTCCCGGCACCAAGTACGCCGAGGGTGTCGAAGAATCGTGGTGTGCCGATTTCGTGAGCTGGTCGATGAACCAGATCGGCACGCCGTTCTCGAACCCCAACTCAGGGTCGTGGCGCATCCCCGGGGTGTACACGCTGCAGGAGTATTACGAGTCCGTCGACGCGTTTGTCCCCTACGGTCAGGACTACCAACCCAAGGTCGGCGACACGATCCTGTACGGCGACTCGAGCCCCTTCGGCCAACACGTCAACGTCGTTCTGGTCAACGACGCCGGCACTCTGACGACCGTCGGCGGCAACGAGAACAACAAGGTCATGCTCCATCGCATCGTCCCGTCGGAAGTCCCGGGGATCGTCGGGTTCGGCGTCATCTGAGCCCGAGCCCCACCGTCGTTGCTTGATGGTTCTTGCGATGTGCAGAGGTGAGGCTACAGATTCGGGGTTGCCGTTGGATGGCACTTGCTATCGACCAATATTCGGATAATTCCGTGTTTCCGTCATTGACAGATATTAGACATCTGTGAAGAAGTTTCCCTGCCAACTAGATTCGTATCCAGCTGTCCCCCACCCAGAACAGGAATTCGATGCGCCCTGGTGAGCTCACCACTCTCGAGCAGATACAACTCATGGCCCGCGCGGCTGCTGCGCAGGCCATGAGTGCTCCGTCGATGCTCCGACTGCGGCTCGGCCGCTACCCCACTCGCACACCCGAGCTGCGCAAACGCCCACTCCCCGACACCAAGCTGTGCAGCGAAGCGCTCGATCACGCCAGAGGAACCCTGTCCCCCGCGGTCTTGAACCACAGCCTGCGCTGCTGGATCTGGGCCGACGCCTTCGCGCAGATCGATGCGATCGAGTACGACCCCGAAGATCTCTTCACTGCGTGCGCCCTTCACGATGTCGGACTGGGCGCAGAAGGATCGGCCGAGCACGGCTGTTTCACCTACATCAGTGCCGCAGACGCAGAAGAACTCGCGACCAGAGTGGGAACTTCGGAGAGGTCGGTACAGCGAATCGGCGAAGCGATCCGTCTGCACATGGATCTGACCGTCGACCGCGGCGCGGGCGCTGACGCCTACCTACTGCATGCCGCAGCGCATTTCGACGTTGCCGGTCGGCGTGCGCCCGAAATTCCGCGAGCAACTGTTGATGCAACAATCGCGGAGTACCCGCGAACAGGGTTCACCGACGCCTTCGCGCAGTCGATGCGGCGCGAGGTCGAGCTCCGTCCTAACTCTCGCGCGGCGACGCTCTGGAGATCGGGAATGGCCTTGCCGTTGCGTACCAATCCCCTGGATTGGAAGAGCCGGTAACTACGAAAAGTCCTCGAGCACTGCGGTTCGCGCCCCTCCGACGTTCCCGGTATTCATCACGCCAACGGGTTCGATCAACATCACCTCCGCTTCGTCCTCGGCGATCGGGCAATGTTCGACTCCGCGAGGTACCACGAACAGTTCACCGGGCCCCAGTCGAACATCTCCGTTTCGGAGTTGGATTCGAATCTGCCCCTTCGTCACCAGGAACATTTCGTCGGTGTCGGTGTGGGAGTGCCAGACGAATTCACCTTTGATCTTGACGATCTTGATCTCGTAATCATTGAGGGCCGCAATCTTCTTGGGCGACCAGTGCTCGGTGAACTGACCGAACTTCTCGCGGAGCGATACCGCTGTTGCCGAACTGTTCATGTTGTTCCTCCCTCGGGCGCGCCACCATCGCGATGACGACCCCGCCACTCTTCGTCACCCGAGGCAGCTGCGTCTTGTACGTTTCTGACATGGATCCCCGCGGCGCACAGATCACCGCGTGGGCACCGGGCCTCGCGGGAATCACCGAGGTCTTCCATGCCGATTTCGTCGGACACGCCTATCCCAAACACACGCACGATCAGTGGTCTCTGATGCTCGTCGACCGCGGCACGATTGCATACGACCTCGATCATCGCGCTCATGGCGCGGCACCCGAGATCGTGACTCTGTTGCCGCCAGGCATCGCACACGACGGAGTTCCGGTCACCGAGGCCGGATTTCGTCAACGAATCCTCTACCTCGACACGTCAGTTCTCGGCGAGGTCCTCATAGGCCCGGCGGTGGACAGCCCCGAGATTCGAGACCCTCTGCTGCGCCATCGCATCGATCAACTGCACTCTGCACTCGGCCCGGACGGCGAATCACTCGAGGCCGAAAGTCGCCTGGGATTCCTCGCTGAAAGATTGAACGAGATCCTCACACCGGCCACAGGTCGATCCCGTCACACGCGGACCGTTGACGAACGCGTTGCCGATCAACTTCGGGACCTGCTCGATGCGCGACTCACAACGGGAATCACGATGCGGGAAGCGTCGAACATCCTGCAGCGGAACCCCACGTATCTGATCAAGAACTTCGCGAAGCATTTCGGGCTTCCGCCTCACAAGTACGTGACGGGACGACGAATCGATCTGGCGCGACGCGCAATCCTCGCCGGGCGCGAATTGGCGGACGTGGCCGTCGACGTCGGATTCCACGATCAATCCCACCTGTCGCGGCACTTCGTCAAGCATGTCGGGGCGCCGCCCGGTAAATACGCACTGAACGTGGTCGGCAGAGCGCGCTAGTCGAAGCACCTGGCACCGGTTTCGTCGAGCAGACACTGACTCCGATCAGCTGGAGTCTGTGTCCACTGAATGAAAACGGTGTCAGGTCCCAACGATCAAGCAGCCGTCTCGAGGTCGACCAGGAGGAAGTCCTCGCGCCGCGGCCCGTATTCACGATCGGTCAGCTGATACGAGCGCAACGCACGAGGTGCACGGGCCAACTCGTAGAACCGCTCGGAGCCAGGCACGAATTGCCTCGTAGCCCAACCCCAGTTCGGGCCGTGCGGAAACTTCGGGTCGGGCAGCATGTCGGACTCCATCGACATCAGCCGTAGACGGCGAACCACTCCGGTAGTGGAGGCATTCTCGTCGAAATCGGTCCACGCCTGACGTGCGTTAAAGTCGTCACGAGGAGTTCCGGCGCGTAGTTGCAAAGCGCCCGCGGCTTCGATCCGAGAAGGCAACGGTGGTTCGGCGTCGAACATGAATTGCAGTGCAGCGACGCGAGCGATCGCCGGCTGGACCGGCTCCCGAATGCCTGACCCGTCGCGAGGCAGTCTCCACATCAATGGTTTCGAACTCGTGCGCACTTCCGCCGTCAAGACCCACGCCGGCTCGACTACCGCCCACCTGCTCGGGCTGTCGACATTCCAGGAGAGTCCCCACCGGACGGTCTCCCCCAATTCGGGAGGGACAAACCACCGAAGACGCAGACCGTCGATGACTACCGGCGTGATCATCGCGTCGAGGTTCGCCGACGCACCGACCATTCGACCGGCTCGACCGCATCGTCCAGCCCGAGAACCACGCGAGCTGCATTGCGCCCTTGATCGAACAGGGACTGGCGAACCGTTGTCAGGCCGGCGTCCGATGCGGCTGTTGTGTCGTCCCATCCGACGACTGCGACATCGTCGGGCAGCGCGAGGCCGAGTTCACGGATCGCGTCCAGAACCCCCAGAGCCAGTTCGTCACTCATCGCCAAGATGACATCGGGCCTTCGGCTCTCGGGAACGTCGAGCAGGGACCGAGCCATCCGCGCACCCTCGCTCCGCTCGTTGACAGTGACGACCCCTACCCGCACCGAGGGCCAATCGAGGCCCGCGTCGCGGACGGCGCGCTCGTAGCCCTCGAGCCGATGGCGGGACACCGGAAAGAACGCTTCACCTGGATCCACGTCCATCCGAATTTCGGACCGACGCTCACGATCCCACGGAAGGCTGATCACCGCGGGCCGCTGCGCCCCCGACAACCCGACTGCCGCGATCGCAACGGCGCCGGCAACATCGTCCATCCCGACGAGATCCACACCCTCGTGCACCGGACCACCCTGGATGCATGCGGGTTTTCCGGTGCCGACAATCGCGTCGAGGATGGGATCGTCGAAGACGGTGGTCCAGACGACAAAACCGTCTACTGCCGCGTCGCGAACTCTGTCGACGTCTCCCGGTTTCCCCGAGTTCGGCAGCATCATCAGCCCGGCGTTCGCATCCAGGCACGCTTCGGCGACTCCCGAGAGGAATCGCCGAGCTACTGCGTCTTCGAAGGCGTACGTCAGCTTCTCGCTGAAGACGACCGCGATGTTGTTGAATTTCCCGCTCCGCAAGGACTGCGCCGCCCGGTTCGGGCCCGCGTACTCGAGCTCTTCGGCGGCGGCGAACACCTTGGCCCGCGTTGATTCAGACACGCGCTCGGGCTGCGCGAAGGAGTACGACACCGACATCACCGACACGCCTGCGGCCTTGGCGACGTCGGCCATCGTCGGACGACTCGAACGCTGCGCACGTATGGCCATGAGCATCAGCATAGCGAGTGAAAAATATCCATTGCGCAGGTGTGTATCGATACATGTATCGTTACACAACATGACTGCTCGACTGCCGAAGGCAACCACGCTACGGCTGATGACACTGGCCGGAGCAGCCTTCGCCTACGTGACGGCCGAAATGCTCCCCGTCGGACTGCTCAGCGAAATCTCGACGGACCTCGACGTCACCGAAGGGCGTGTCGGCCTACTGCTGACCTTCTACGCATACGGTGTCGCGGTCTTGACGCTTCCGCTGATCGGAGCGGTCAAAACCTGGCCGCGACGACGCGTCGTCGTTCTGACGGTGGCCACCCTCGCGGTGTCGCAACTGGTCGCAGCATTGGCCGTCAACTATCCGATGCTGGTGATCGGACGATTGCTCTGCGCTGCGACGCACGGAGTGTTCTGGGCTGTCGTTGCACCGGCCGCTGCCACCCTGGTTCCGCGCGGACAACAGGGCAAGGCCATCGCGATGGTGTATGCCGGTACGTCTCTCGCATTTGTTCTCGGAGGTCCACTGTCTTCGGCGATCGGCCAGTCCTGGGGTTGGCGGACCGCATCGGCGGCAATCGGTGTGGTGGCAGTGGTCATTGCTTTCTCACTGCATCGTGCGTTGCCCGAAATGCCGGTCGATCAACACCATCGGAGCAAGCGAGACAAACCGAAGCCGACGCCGGCGATGAAACGGGCACTCGCCGTCATCTGCGCGGCAACGCTGTTTGCCGCCCTGGGGCAATTCGCTTCGTACACGTTCTTCACACTTCTGGTGGAGGAAAGCCTCGGCTCGTCCGGTGGCATCCGTACCGCGATGCTTCTGGTCTACGGTGCCGCCGGCGCCGTCGGAGTGTGGGTCGCCGGCAAGTACTACGACCGCCGACCGCGCCTCTTCACGCTCATCTCGATCGCGACGGTGGCAGGCGCGCTGGCCATCTTCTGGCTCCTGGCGCCGTCGATGGGAGCGTTCGCTGTCGTCGCCACGATCTTGTGGGGTGCGGCGTTCACCACCGTTCCGATCTGCCTCCAGTCCTCGGTTCTGCGCGCCGTCCCGATCGGGACCGACCGTGCCTCGGCCATCTACGTCGTCGTGTTCCAGATCGCGATTGCAACGGGCGCTCTGCTCGGTGCGGCCGTAGTCGACAGTGGCGGGCTCTCACATCTGGCGGGCATCGGGGTCGCTCTGATGATCGCTTCGTTGGCGATAGTCGGGTTCGGCCGACGCGCATTTCCCCGCGAACCGCAGCGGTCTACTCACTCCCCCACCGACGCGCCGGCCGGACTCTCGTCGTAGATCAGGGTGTATCGCCAGAACAGTCGTCTCCTGATCCGGCTACCTGGCAGACACAACGAGGCCGCGCGTCGGACGTCAGCCATCGACTCCCCCGGTTCCGCGGTGGGAGCCGTCATCGCCTTCAGTGGCTCGGAGGCAACCCGTCGATGCTTGACGACGCCGACGACGGGATTGCACACGGTCGCCAACACCGATAAGAGTGCGTCGGTGGCTGTGGTCGATCGATAACACCCGACCACGACGAGCCGCCCGCCCGGTTCGAGCAGGCTACTCAGCTGCTTCATCGACTCTTCGAGTGGCAGATGATGCAACGCTGCGACGACTGTGATCGCGTCGTACTTCGCCTCGGATGCAAAGTCCTCGATCCGCTGCGCGTCGAAGATCACGTTCTCGTCGTCGACAAACCTTGCGCGCACGGCGGCCGAGGTTGTCAGGTCGGGTTCCACACCGACCACCACGTCGAACCGCCGACGCAAGAGGTCGATCAGATTGCCGGTCCCGCACCCCACGTCGAGAGCGCGACCGGACCTGACCCCGCGCAGATTACGTAGAACCCACCGGCCGTAGTAATCGTTGTGACTCCACGGATGGCGTCGGTTGAAACCGTCCACGCGAGCAATCACACCCATACCCGACGGTATCAATCCGAGCCTGCGCACCGGCCGTCACAACCGCGGGTCGACCGGCTCCGATTCGAGAGCCAACACCGCGAACACGGCCTGGTGCGCTCGCCACAAAGGTTCACGGTCGACGAGCCTGGATACCGCCTCCATGCCGAGCGCGTACTCGCGCAGCGCCATCGACTGCTTGTGTCCGAGGTTGCGGTTACGCAATCTCGCAAGCGTCGACGGTTCGAGGTAGTCGGCACCGTAGATCAATCGCAGGTACTCCCGGCCGCGGACCTTGATCCCCGGCTGAACCTTCGCGTTGTACCCCCGCGGTCCGTGAATCTGATTCGCCAGCGGTTTGACGACCATCCCCTCACCACCGTCGCCGGTGAGCGACTCCCACCACTTCGTCGCTTCGGACACCGAGTCCTCGGAACCGAGATCGACCACCAGGCGACGTGTAGTGGTAAATCGACTCGGGTCGGCCGCGGCCAGGCGATCCGAAATACCGAGGTGCCATTCGTGATCCCGTTCCCCGTACGACTGGCCCTCGGCCGCCAGAATCTGGAACGGCGCGATGGTGACGCCGTCCAGTCCGTTCGTCGGCCACACGTACCGTCGGTACGCCTCGCCGAAGCGCTCGATACTGGCGGCCCGAACAGTTGTCTGTTCGAACATCTCCGCCACGTCCAGGCCCCGCGACCCGGCCCGCGCCAGCACGGCCTCGCGAGCTGTGAGGTCTGATCGCCCGGCCGCCGCGACCGACGCGTACTGCGAGCGCAGCAGACCTTCCGCTTTGACGTTCCACGGCAACAGTTCGCAGTCGAGGAGCAGCCAGTCGGTGCCCAACTCTTCCCACAACCCAGCGGAGGTGACTGCGGCGGCGATGTCGTCGATCAACTGCTGAGTCAGGTCGTCGTCGAAGAACTGGCGGCCGGTGCGGGTGTGCACCATCCCGGTGAGCGCATCCGGAGCGTCGAAGCGGGACTGAGCAACCGATCGATCACGGCACACGAGCACCACTGCCCGCGAACCCATGTGCTTCTCTTCGCAGATCACTGTTCCGATTCCGCCGGCCCGGTATGCGTCGAACGCGGTCGACGGGTGTTCCAGATAGTCATCGGATTGGGCGCTCGCGCAGGGCGCCATGGTCGGCGGTAGGTACCGCAGCCATTGCGGCGCGACCGCGAATCGGCTCATCACTTCCAGGGCGCCGGCAGCGTTGTCGGTGCGAACGGACACTCGACCGCGCAGTTCGGTGTCGACGCCGGTCGTTTCGAGGACGTCGGCGAGATCGAGCACATCCGGATCACGAGTCGGCGGTGCCAGCGGTACCACCGGCTCGTACCAAACCTGCTCCGCCGGAACCGACACGATCTCTCGTTCCGGGTATCGAAGGGCGGTGAGGGATCCACCGAAGACGCACCCGGTGTCGAGGCACGCGGTGTTGTTGATCCATTCCACCTCGTGCACCGGCGTGTGACCGTAGAGGACCATCGCTGATCCTCGGTAGTCCTGCGCCCACGGGTATCGAACGGGTAAGCCGAATTCGTCCGTCTCACCGGTAGTTTCACCGTAGAGCGCAAAGCTCCGGACTCGACCGGATGCCCTGTTGTGGTAGTCCTCCTTGAGACCGGCGTGCGCGACAACGAGTTTGCCGTCGTCCAGGACGAGGTGCGCGACGAGGCCGTCACAGAAGTCGACGACGCTTTCGCGGAACTCCGCCGACTCGGTGGCCATCTGCTCGAGGGTCTCGGCGAGTCCGTGACTGGCCGTGACCTTCTTACCGCGCAAGGCCTTGACGAGTTTGTTCTCGTGGTTACCCGGAACCGCTATCGCATGTCCCGCCGCTACCATCCCCATGACCAGACGCAGCACACCGACCGAATCCGGTCCTCGATCCACGTAGTCACCGAGGAAGACGGCAGTTCGCCCTTCCGGCGGCACCGCATCGACAGCTCTGCCATCCGTCCCGTAGTCGACGGTGTAGCCGAGTTTCACGAGGAGCGTCTCGAGCTCGCTTCGACATCCGTGGATGTCACCGATGACGTCGAACGGACCACGCTCGACACGCAGATCGCTGCGGAGCGGGTGGCGCAAGAATGTGGCTTCGGAAACCGCGTCCTCACCTCTGAGTATGTGAACCGAACGGAAACCTTCCCTACCCAGCCCGCGAAGCGAGCGAGTCAACTGTTGGTGCTGGCGGCGAATGACGTCGCGTCCGAACGTCCGGTCAGAGCGTGCGTCGTTGCGCGCAGAACAGACCGATTCCGGAATATCGAGCACGACTGCCACCGGCAGTATGTCGTGCTCGCGAGCCAACGCAACGAGTCGCTTGCGCGCGGCGGGCTGGACGTTGGTCGCGTCGACCACCGTGAGGCGTCCGCGTCGCAAACGCTTGGCCGCGACGAACTCCAGCACTTCGAAAGCATCGGACGTCGACTCCTGTGAGTTCGGATCATCACTGACCCACCCTCTGAATGTGTCACTCGAGAGAGTTTCGAACTCACCGAAGTGACGCGCCGCGAAGGTCGACTTTCCCGAGCCACTGACGCCGATGAGTACTACCAGGGCGAGATCTGGAATCTCGTACACCGTCATGACGTTCGTGCCTCCTTCGTGAAGATTGCCATCTGTGTCGGCCCGCCAAGGACCGGATCAATTGCTCCGACAAATTCGAACTCCACGCAATAGCCGTGGACTCGGGCCGTTTCGGTTGCCCAGTCGCGGAATTGGGTTCGGGAGAACTCGAACCTGTGATCGGGGTGCCTGAACTCTCCCGCGGCCAATGCCGGATACAGCACGTTGTAGTCGGCATTCGGAGTAGTCAGCAGCACATACTGCGGTGCTGCGTCCACGAAGACCGATCTGACCAGCGCCGGCAGGCGCGCCGTGTCGACGTGCTCGACCACCTCCATCAGCACGGCTGCGTCGAAGCCTTTCAAGCGCGCGTCGCGGTACGTCGCGGACGACTGCATCAAAGACACACGTTCACGTTGGGCGTCGGACATTTCGGTGAACTTCAATCTGCGTTGCGCCCGTGTCAGTTCGCGCGCGCTCACATCGACGCCGACAAGTTTGTCGAATTGAGCGTGCGGCATCAGCACCTCGATCAGTTTGCCTTCGCCGCAACCGATGTCGACAATCGTTCTGACGTGCAGTCGCTGAAGCGTCGCCAAAACTGCGTCGACGCGAAGCCGTGCCAGCGGCGGATCCGGTCGCGGTAGTTCGATCTGCGCCTCTGCTTGGTCGGGAATCAGTCGATCGACCACCGATTCGACCAGGTCGCGTCGACGCGCCAGGTAGCGGGACATGATCAGCGCGGAATCCGGATGCGACGCCAACCACTCTCCAGCGACGCGGATCAACTTGTCTGCCTCGTCGGGTCCCACCCAGTAGTGCTTCACGTCGTCGAGGACCGGCAACAGCACGTAGAGGTGCCGAAGGGCACTCTGCACCGTGTGTTCCCCGGTGAGCGTCAACGACACGAAGTCGGAGTTTCCCCACGTCGGCAGGTGCGGATCAAGCTGCACCGGTATCGCGGTCACATCCCAGCCCAGCGGCTCGAACAACCGACGAGGCAATTCCGCATCGCCGCCACACGGAACCACCGGAATCGAGACGGTCAACGCGAGTTCGGTTCCGACGAGTTCCGGGTGCGACTTGCACCTTCCCGTCAACGCGGTGCGAAACAGCTTCGACAGAGCAACCGAGAGTATGGACGACGCCGCATACGGCCGATCGTTGACATACTCACCCAGCGAAAAGTTGTCGCCACTCTTGCCGCGTCGATACCTACTCTGCACAAGTTCGATGGGGTCGACGTCCACAATCACTGCCACCGTGGTCTTTTCGGCTGAGGCCTCAGGGTACAGAACCGTGGCGGCGCCGATCGCCAAGTCGAAGCTTTGCACGCGGTCGGGATGTTTGTGCAGCAGGTAGCTCAACGCGGTCGCATCAGGAGTCTGCGGGGTCGGGGTGGACGTCAGTGTGAGTAGCACCAGGCGAATGTAGCCCGGCAAACGTCCGGGGCGCCTCCGATTTACGCGCCCGCGGCCGTCAGAACAAAGTGAGAGCTGCTCCCGCACCCACCAGTTCCCGGGGCGCCTCACGCGGCTCACTGCCAGCTGCGCTGACGTCTCGATGCTCCGAACGACCACCCAACCCATGGCGCTCGACCAATGGCTCGACACGGCTTGCGAGCCAACGCTTGTATTCGGGAGTGACATACGCGCCCCGCCCGTACAGCTCGCGGTAGCGACGGATGAGCGCCGGATGTTCCTGAGCAAGCCAATTCATGAACCAACCCCGAGTACTCCCCCGCAGGTGCATCGGGAAGACCGTCACACTCGTCGCACCGGCTTCGGACAGTGCCTCGAACAGCCCGTCGAGATGACTGGTGGAGTCGGTGAGGAACGGAATGACCGGCGCCACCATGACATTGCACGAGAATCCCCCATCGGTGATGGCGCGGATCATCTCGAGACGCGCCCGCGGCGACGGGGTACCAGGCTCGATCTGCTTCTGAAGTGCAGCGTCGTTGATCGCCAACGACACTCCGATTCCGACGTCGACCTGCGCTGCCGCCATTTTCAACAGCGGCAGGTCCCGTCGGAGCAGAGTTCCCTTCGTCAGGATCGAGAAGGGAGTTCCGGATTCGGTCAACGCGCGAATAATGCCGGGCATCAAGCGGTATCGGCCCTCGGCTCGCTGATAGGGATCGGTGTTGGTACCCAGTGCCACCGCCTCCCGTTTCCAGGACTTTCGCGCCAACTCTTTGCGGAGCACCGCGGCAATGTTCGTCTTCACGACCACTTGGGAATCGAAATCCGCGCCGGCGTCGAGGTCGAGATACTCGTGACTCGGTCTCGCGAAACAATATCGGCATGCGTGCGAGCAACCACGAAAAGCGTTGACGGTGAAGCTGAACGGCAACGTCGACTCTTCGGGCATCTTGTTGAGCGCGCTCTTGCAGAGCACCTCGTGAAACGTGATTCCCTCGAACTCGGGAGTCTGCACGGAGCGAACCAACCCGGCCCGTTCGAGTCCGGGTAGCGCTCCGTCATCTGCATCCAATGCCTGACCCGACCACCTCATGCCCCAAGTCGAACACTTGTTCTAAGGTATGTCAAGATGGAGCGAATACCTGACCGTGCCTCACCACGGCCGGGAAGTTGTTGGCAGAATTCGGTGCATGTCGAACAGAATCAATATTTCGTCCGGTTCCGAATGGGAACCCAAGATCGGTTACTCCCGTGCCGTGCGCATCGGTAACCAGATCGCAGTCTCCGGCACCACCGCTCCTGGTGAGACCCTCACAGATCAGACCCGCGCAGCGCTCGAAACTATCAAGGCAGCACTTGCCGAGGCCGGCGCCTCGATCGACGACGTCATCCGCACTCGCATGTACCTGCGCGACATGACGCAGTGGGAGCAGGCCGCTCTCGCGCACGGTGAAGTGTTCGGCGAGATTCGTCCCGCCACGACGATCCTCGAGGTCAGCTCGCTGATCGACCCCGCTCTGCTCATCGAGATCGAGGCCGACGCGGTTCTCAGCTGATCGCCAATCCGGACATTTGTGAAATGGGCGCCTAGTCTGAGCCGATGAAACCGATGCGGCTGTATCCGTTGACGCTCACGCTCGGCATCACCGCCGCTTTCCTCTCGCCCGGTTCTGCACTCGCAGAACCGGGCGAGAGTCTTTCGACGGCTTGCGGCAGCCAGTTGAGCAATGCCGAGGTGGGCCGGATTGCCGAACTCAGCGACGTCACGACCCTGAACGGTGCCGGACTGCCTCGGCTCGAGACCGCTGTCGAACGTCATCGTGAGATCACGTCGATCCTCGTCTCACACCACGATTGGCGAGGCTTGTTCTCCATCGGCCTCGACGCTGTCGAACACGAGGCGGTGATGCCGCTGCAGCGAGACCCTGCGGCCTTCGCCGATGACGAGTGGGCCCATTCCGTCAGCTTCGAATTGCTGCGCAGGTACCTGGTGAACGTCCATGCAGAGTTCACCGGTACTCCCACCGATCCGGCGTGGAGCAACTACTTCGCCCTGACACGTCAGTGCGACGCCAGTCCAGCACGGGTCGCCATGGCCGGCTACAACGCGCATCTCACCGTCGACCTCGCTCACGCCGTCGCCACGTCCGGAACCACTGCGGAGGATGTCCCCGATTTTTACAAGATCGTCGATTCCATTGCCGTCAAGGGTGGTTCGATCGTGACGCTCACCAAGGCCGAGTACGACGCCGATCTCGGGCCCCTCTGGCGCTTCTACTTCGTCGGCGAAGGACTCGACCGATTGGCCGGAAACTCGCAGCCCTCGGAACTGTTGCTCCGCGCCGCCGACAGCGGATACAACACCATCACGCTGGCCAACGGGTTCGCCCTCCAGAATCCGCAGACACGTCCCGGCGCAGAACAGGAGATCGACGCGCTCTGGCGTACTACAGATTCCGCTCTCGACGTACTCTCGCGACTCGGTGGTCTCTGACATCTCACCCTCCGCTGCCTGAACCGGACACACCTGAGACAATGACCCCATGACGGGGCACTCGACGGGGCAAGGCATGCAGAGTCCCGCCATGCGCCGGGTACGAGACCTGTTGCGCGGACCCGCAATTGTCTGCAGCGAACAGGCCACCATCCGCGAGGCCGCGAAGTTGATGACCGACGCGGGCCGCCGCGCTGTCGTGATCCCGACGGCTACAACCGGTTTCGGAATCTTCACCGAAGGTGACCTACGTGCTCGTGTGGTAGTCGGTGGTATCGACAGCAATCAGCCGGTATCAACGGTGATGACGCCGTCAGCAGTGACAGTCGATCCGGATCGATTGGGCGCCGACGCCGTGACCGACATGCTCGAGTACGGATTGCGCCATCTCCCGGTCGTGACCGAGGCAGGCGCACTGATGGGCGTGCTCGAACTCAGCGACCTCCTGACTTCGGCCACCAATCAGGGTTTCGAACTGCGCGCAGCGCTCGCCACAGCACAGGATGACGCCCACCTCGTCGAAACAGCCCGCGCGGTCCCTGTTCTGGTGACGGAATTGGTGGCGTCACGGGTCTCACCGCTCGACATCGGTGCGACGCTGGCGGTGCTGATCGACGTGACGGTCAGGCGCGCCATCGAATTGGTGGTGGGCGGAGACGAGCGACCGGATTTCGCGTGGCTGTCGCTCGGCAGCGTCGCCAGACGTGAAGCGCTCCCCTCTTCGGATATCGACAGTGCGCTGGTGTGGGGCGGCGAATCTCATCACGAGGGAGCCGACGCCGCGAAGACGATCCACGACATCCTCGATCTCTGCGGGTTCCCTCGCGACACCAAGAACGCCGTCGCGACCCAGGCCAGGTTCGCTCGGACGCTCCCACAATGGCGCACTGCGCTGCGGAAATGGGTATCCAATCCGTACCAGGACCAGGCCCTGGTCATGTTGTCGATGCTGGCGGATGCCCGCGTCGTCGCGGGCGATCCGGCGTTGGATCCTCGCCCTGCGGCGTTGGATCAACTGCGACTGCACCCGGCCGTCATGCGACTGCTCCTTCGCGAAGCCGTCGGAGACAAGGCAAAGCTCCATTCGTTCAAGGACGTGATGACGCGTCGGACCGGAACCGTCGACCTCAAAGCCAGCGCCGTCCAACCGATCGTGAACATCGCTCGTTGGGCGGGGATTTCCGTGGGCGCCCGCACGAGTTCGACACTCGAACGCCTCAAGGCTGCAGCGGGAAGCGGTTTCCTACTCGACGACGACGCCCAGGTACTGATCGAATCTTTCGAGGTGTTGCAGCAGATTCGTGTCCGCCACCAGACCGATCAGTTCGCGGCAGGTCGGCCACCGACCGACGAAGTCGTGATCTCCGAACTCACTCCGCTCTCGCGGAGCTTGCTGAGCAATGCAGTGCGCGAGGTCGCAGGTGTGCAACGACGACTCGAATATGCCGCGTCCGCGTCGGCGCTACCCGACATCGACCCGTGAATCGCACTGCGCTCGAACAGGTTCTAGCGGCGGAGCGCCTCGAAGGCTGGGATCCGAGTAATGAGCAGATCGCGGAACTCGAGGCCGTCATGATCGGGATGCTCTCTCGGCGTGAGTATTTCGAGCAGGAATTGGCGCGAGCAGTCGGCCTCTCGTCTGCAATTCCCCCACGAATCCGCTGGCGAAGATCAGCGCCGTACGTCTATCGCGGTACATCGGTTCTCGAGAACAATTTCGACGTACGAGATCCCGCCGCACTGCAATCACTCGAGTTCGCGGCGACCGCGCTTCGTCTGGGTGAGGCGCATCTCGGCAGCGACCTCGTACCGCACACGCGAGACACAGCCGAACTTCTCCTACTTCACCAGCACGTTTTCCAAGATCTGTACCAGTGGGCCGGACACATCAGAACCGTCGACATCAGGAAAGGTGCGGCAACGTTTGCTCCGGTCTCGGCGATTCGGAACTACCTGTCCGAGGTCGAAGAGATCATCGCCGCCGTCGATTGGGTAGCACTCGATCACGGCGCTGCGTCGTTCGCGCTCGCATCGGTGTACTCGACGCTCAATCATGCCCACCCGTTTCGGGAAGGAAACGGGCGAACCGGAACCCTCTTCCTGCACCGACTCGCCGCGGACACCCGGTATCAGCTCGACTTGTCGCGGGTGAGCAGAACCGAGTGGGTATCCGCGTCGAGGGATTCTGCGCCTTTCCGGCCCACCGGAACCCCGTCGCCTCGCCCGTTCATCGATCTGTTCAATCGCGCGCTGACTCGCTGACGCAAACATCTGCTGCCCGTTCCAGGCGGACTGAACACCGTTACTGCTGAGTGAGCACCGCTTCCGACACTCTGGAAGCGGTGCTCACTCGAGGAAAAGGGTGCTCACTCGACCATCAACCGGGCAGCGCGAACTCCCCTGCGTCGGACCAGCGCTGACGCTCGGCCCCGAACGCGACGGACTGCATCGCACGGAACTCCTCGATCGAGCGCGAGTTCGACGCGAGGAACTCCTGATGCTCGGCCAGCGAGAAGCTGCCGTCCTCGATCTCGACGCCCCCGCCGCGGCCGGCGGCGGTGTCCGCGCGCAGATCCATCAACTCTTCCGGCTCGACGGGGTACCAGGAGATCCGGTCGAAGAATCGCAGCAACCACGGAGTGCCCTCCTCGAACGGCCCGGACTTCGCGGGGTGGCGGTGATTCCACACCTGCGTCGTACGTCCGACGAACTGGTACCCGCCCGGGCCTTCCATGCCGTAGATGCAGAGGTACGCCCCACCGATCCCGACGGCGTTTTCCGGGGTCCAGGTGCGGGCGGGGTTGTACTTGGTCGTGACAAGGCGATGACGTGGGTCGAGCGGCGTCGCGACCGGCGCTCCGAGGTAGACGTCACCGAGTCCGAGCACCATGTATTCGGCGCCGAAGACGGTGTCGAACACGTCGTTCACGGATTCGAGACCGTTCATCCGGCGGATGAACTCGATGTTCCACGGGCACCAGGGCGCGTCGGCGCGAACCCCGTGCATGTACCGCTGGATCGCTTCGCGCGTAGCCGGGTCGTCCCACGACAGTGGCATCCGCACAGTGCGACTGGGCACAACGAGTTCGTTGGCCGCCGGCAAGGTGTCCTCCGCCTCGGCGAGCATTCCCATCAGTTTGCCGACGGGCAGCACGTCCGGGTCGACGCGGACCTGCAGGCTGCGGATTCCCGGGGTGAGATCGAGTAGTCCGGCCGGCTTCTCGGCGTCGAGTCGCTGATGCAGTGCATGAGCACGCGCACGTAACGCCAGGTCGAGATTCATGTCGCCGTATTCGACCAACACGTTGTCATCGCCTGAGCGCCGGTACGTGACCGTGGTGTCGCCGTCACGACGGGCTATGACGCCGTCGTCGCCGTCACCACCGGAGGAATGAACAACCGAATTGGAGGCTCGACGCGATACTCCGAGGTCACGCCGGGAGGCTGCCCGTTCGGCGCGGACCGGCACGAAGCGAATCTTGTTCCCTGGAGCCAACTGTCCGAGCTTCCAGCGATCAGCGGACACCACTGTGATCGGGCAGACGAAGCCGCCGAGGCTCGGTCCGTCTGGTCCGAGGAGGATGGGCGTGTCGCCGGTGAAGTCGAGTGCACCGATCGAATACGCGTTGTCGTGGATGTTCGAAGGGTGAAGTCCGGCTTCGCCGCCGGTGGTTCTGGCCCAGTCTGGTTTCGGACCTATCAACCGGACACCGGTGCGGTCGGAGTTGAAGTGGACCTCGTACTCGGTCGCGTACAGCATGTCGATGTCGGAGCGGGTGAAGAACTCCGGCGCCCCGTGCGGGCCCTCGGTCACCGCAAGTTCCCAGCACGTGTGTATCGCCGGAACATGCTCGGCGGGAACAGCTCCCGCGACCCCGGTCGCCTGTCCGAGTTTGAGAACGTCTCCTGCCCGCAGAGTCCTACCTTCGTGTCCCCCGAACCTGCCCAGGGTGAAGGTCGACGCACTGCCGAGATAGTCGTCGGTCTCGATTCCGCCCTGTACGAGTACGTAGATGCGCAGTCCCGGGCCGCTGACCGTTCCGACGTCGAGCACCGATCCAGCGGGGACGAGAACGGGACGCCACTGACCGTGTACGACGCCGTCGACGGTCACCGACACCGGGGCACCTGTGATGCAGACCGTGGTGTCTTCGTCGAACGTCATGGCAGGTCCGGCCATCGCGCATTCGATGCCGGGGGCGCCTTCGGGGTTTCCGAGTGCGGTGTTTCCCAACCGAAACGACAGGTCGTCCATCGGGCCCGATGGTGGGACTCCGATCTGCCAGTATCCGACGCGTCCTGGATAGTCCTGAACCGTCGTCAGCATTCCGGGACGCACGATGGTCAGTTTTGCGTTCATTCGTCTGCTCCCGGCCGTGTGACGATCATGCGGACGGGCGTGGGATCGAAGCCGTTGCACGGGTTGTTGATCTGCGGGCAGTTGGACACGAGGACGAGCACGTCACGTTCGGCACGCAACGCGAGCCGCTTGCCTGGTGCCGACAGTCCGTCGACGATTCCGAGTGTGCCGTCGGGGTCGACCGGGACGTTCATGAAGAAGTTGATGTTGGACACCAGGTCCCGCTTACCGAGCCCCCATTTTGCGCCCTCGACGAGGAAGTTCTCGACGCACGCGTGCTGATGCTTGGTGTGGTGGCCGTATCGCAGGGTGTTCGATTCCTGTGAGCACGCGCCGCCGACGGTGTCGTGGTTTCCGACCTCGTCTGCGACCAGGGTCATGAGTGGAGTTCCGTCGTCACTGCGGAGCACGGAGCCTGTGGACAGAAACAGGTTCTTCTGGGCTGTGACCGTCGCTGCTGCCGAGTACCGAACGCTGTGATCATCACCGGCGTAGACGAGGGTGTCGACGGCTTGATTTCCGTGTAGATCGACGATGGTCAGAACGTCACCGGCACGGACAACTGCGGACCACGGCCCGAATGCGTCAGCAATCTCGTCGAGGATCACCGTTCCGGGAACGAGGGCGGGGACATCCAAGGTGGTGGTCATGCGATCTCCTCCAGGTTCGAAGCCGTCCAGGCATCTTCGGTATTGAGCACTGCGCGTTGGTATTCCGGCCCGAGATCGTCAAGGCCGCCGAGTTCGTCGGCCGCGTTCCACGCGAGCACTTCGAGGGACGTGGTGGGAAACTGCGGCGCCGGATCGAGTGGGTGCGCGGTGTTGGCGATCATCACGATGACGGGCAGGTGGATCAGAAGGTCGACTGTTGCGCCCGAGCCGGCGGACCCCGTACTGGTGAGAGCGCCGTCCGCCTCGACGCGGACACCATGGAAGAAGGACAACGGCGGCGCGATGTCCTGCGGCCCGAGCCCGTTTTTCGCGGCAGCGACGGTGAACAGTTCACGACCGGCGGGTGAGGCACTGTGCAGCGAACCCTGCCCGTACTTCGCCTCGTTGGTGGCGCGTGACGTCGTTCCGCAGAACGCGTCGTGGTGACCCGACGTGTCTGCGACCACGGTCGCAAGTACTCGCCCCTGATCGGAGAGCAACGGGTGCCCGACGCCGAGATAGGCCTGCCATGGCACCTTGACGGTATCGGCGACGTTGAGACGCTCCCAGGGGGCGTCGGCGCGATAGAGCAAGATGTTTGCGCAGGCGCTGCCAGCGATGTCGCGAAGTCGCAATCGGGTTCCACGTGCGAGAACCTTGGTCGTGTACCGCCCACCCGGCACGGTCTCAGCCCAGGTCAGACGTTCGGGAGCGACGTCTTCGGGTGGGTTCGGCCAACGCGTTGCCGGCAATACGGGCATGGAATCGGTGATCGTTCCAGCTTGAGACCGGGCATGCTCGCGCGCTCCGGCGGTGGTCTGAGTACTCATGGTCAGGCTCCGATCGTGACGGGATTCGGGGTGGCGCGGCCACGTGGGAAGCAAGCGACTCCCAGCCCCACGACCAGCGCTACCGTGATGGGCGCGGCCCACTGCAGAATGGGGTACTCCCCGGTGGGGTTGAAGATCTCGGCTCGTGGCCAGGACAGGTTGATCACCATCAGCGCGCCGTACACAACCGCGGCGATGTTGACCGGAACTCCCCAGATGCCCAGGGAGAAAAGCTTTTTGCCTTCGGCGTCGAACTTGGGGCCGACTGCCGTGCGAGGCCATCCCTTGAGACGCTGAACCAGCAGCGGCACCGTCACCATGAGGTAGGCCAAGTAGATCAAGATGATGCATACGCTGGACAGGGTTGCAAAAATTGCCGAGTTGCCTACGTTGACGGCCAGGACGGCAATGCAGACCAGACCGATGAGGACGGACGGCGCGATAGGTGTTCCGGTGCGGGGGTTGACCTTTGCCAGTACCTGCGAGGCAGGAAGCCGCCCGTCGCGGGCCATGGAGAACATCAGCCGTGAAGCAGCAGTCTGAATGGCCAAGGTGCACACGAACACTGCGATCGAGACGTCGATCAACAAAACCGTGCCCCACGGCGAACTCAGAATGGAGGTCAGTACGTACGGCAAACCTTCCGTGGCCAGGCGTCCGTCGGTCAGTGAGGGCGCTGCCATCAACGCGCCGAGGATCATCAAGCCGCCGCCGAGCGCGGAAGCGGAGAGTGCAAGGCGGATCGTACGAGGTGCGACGCGTCGGGGGTTGCGGGTCTCCTCGGCCAGTTCGCCTGCCGAACCGAAGCCGACCATGACGTAGGCAGCCATCAGTCCGGACATGATCCACGCCCAGGCATATCCGGGCTGACCGCCGGCACTGCCGGTGTCGAAGACGACGTCCGGTCCGCGCTGAGCGTGGGTGAAGAACATCCCGATCACCGCGATGACACCGACGATTTCGCAGGTCACGCCGATGTTGTTGATACGCGACATCCAATTGACGCCGATGCAGTTGATGAAGGTGGTCAGAACCAGAAGTACCGAACCGAGCAGTACGGCATTGGCAGCACCGCTCGAGGAGGTGAGTGCACTGTCCTCGCCGATGATCTGGAACCCGCTCCACACATTGGGGAGCACGACCTGCAAGGCGATCGCGGCGGCGGACGCGGTGACAATCTGAGCGAGAATCATGAACCAACCGGCGAACCAGCCGACGATTTCACCACCCATCCGCCGCGACCACTGGTAGATGGCGCCCGAAATCGGATATCTGGCAGCAAGTTCCGCGAAGTTGAGAGCAACCATGAACTGACCGATGAAGACGACGGGCCAGGTCCAGAAGAACGCCGGACCCGCGAAACCGAAACCGAGGCCGAACAATTGGAAGATCGTGGTCAGGATGGAAACGAAGGAGAAGCCCGCGGCGAACGACGCGAACTTTCCCAGCGATCGATGCAGCTGCTGCTCGTAGCCGAACTCCGCGAGGTCACCGTCGTCGTGAGGCGAAGAGGCGAGTGCGGATGCGGTGGTGGGCTGCGCAGCCGGGGTGGTTGCACTCAACGGCGTACTCCTTCGGCGAAGCGATTCAGAGGCGAATAACTGTCGACTGATAGTTTTCGCGAAATCCACTCGCCGCAGGTGACGCCCGCGTATACGATTCGCCTGATTCTGTAACAGGCTCGTTGAGTACGTTTCGGGCACGTGACCGAATGCTCACAGCGACGGCCACCCCGCATGTAAGGCCAGAGCCTGCCACTATGGAAGGCGTGACCAACGCCGGCCCCGGACGACCCCGCCTGACCGCTCGCCGACGCCCGGGTGGGACTGCCCGGGCGGAGATCTTGGATGCAGCCGCTGAACTGTTCACCACCCGAGGCTTCGCCGCGACGTCGACACGCCACATCGCCGAAGCAGTCGGAATGCGTCAGGCGTCGCTGTACAACCATTTCGCCACCAAGGACGACATCCTGGTTGCACTGCTCGCCGACACCGTGACTCCGGCGCTGGACTTCGCGGAGAATCTCAGGCCACTCGGCACCTCACCCGAGGTGAAGCTGTACGCGCTTTCGTACATCGACGCGGCCCAACTGATCACCGGACGGTGGAACCTCGGCGTCCTCTATCTCTTACCGGAACTGAGAAGCGACAGGTTCATGTCGTTCCGAGCCGATCGCGATCGGCTTCGCGAGCAATACCGGGCCCTCGCCCAGGCAGTGCTCGACGCGATTGACGATCCAGCATCAACTCACCTGGCCGAGCTTCCGTTTCGCCTGGTAGAAAGCGTGATCAGCGCGCGAGCCGACGCGCTCGAAGGCACCCCGATTCCCGACGCCGCTGTCATCGCCGGGTCGGCGCTGCACATTCTTGGGTGGCGCCAGGATCTTGACCCCATCCATACGGAAGCGGCAACGCTCATTGCGAACGCAGAAACGCCGAAATTGTCCGGGGCTGCATCAGCTCCGGACAATTTCGACGCAATGACGACCTAAACGGCCACGAGACTAGACCGAGAGGGACTGTCCCGGGAAGATCAGGTTGATGTTCGGAACCTGGCTGGCGAGGTTCTCGAGCGAGATGCCGTGTGCAGCAGCGATCTTCGACAGGGTGTCGCCTGCCTTGACCACGTAGTTACCGCTTCCGGTGCTTGCTGCCGGAGCCGACTCGACGGAAGCCTCAGCGGTGACGGGGGCTGCTGCGGCCTCGTAGTTGCCTGCGGTGGTGCCGGTGGTCAGGTACTGACCGCAGACGGGCCATGCGCCGACGCCCTGGCCTGCGAGAACGTTTTCGGCGACACGGATCTGCTCAGCCTGGCTGGCGTTGGCAGCGTTGCCCGATCCACCGAATGCGTTCCAGGTGCTCTGCGTGAACTGCAGACCGCCGTAGAAGCCGTTTCCGGTGTTGGCCGCCCAGTTACCGGAGGACTCGCAATTTGCGACTCCGGACCAGTCGTGGCCGGCTGCCGAAGCGGTGCCGGTGCTCATGGCGAGCGGGATTGCGACGACTGCGCCTGCGGTTGCAACTGCGCCGAGGGCGCGCTTGAAGGTGATGCTGGTCATTGGGTAAATCCTCTCCGCTACCGCGGACGAGGTCGGCCCGGACGCTTTCACGTCTCGTCGATCGACTCGTCTGTTTCACTCCTGCCCCGCGAAGGTTTCGGGAGTACCGGACCCGCGGGGCAGAAGCACGCAGTTGCGGGTCGGCGTTTGCCCGGTGGTTTCGGGCTGTCAACGACCGTAGGCGATGGTCACGGATTGGTCACGGGGCGGTTTTCCGGCACTGCCGTACCAGATCCAGTCGAGATTCAAAAGATAACCACAGGTCAACTAGTTGATTCGAGCTTCAACCATACCGATCGTTATCCGTCCGTTATGTGGTAACCGTCACTGCAATTTTGTGACCCACCGCACCGAAACAGACCGTGTCGGAACGCAAAACAGCCACATTCAAATGTTAAGAGAGTCCTGGCAACGAGCAAAAACCAACCGCCCCAATCATTATGGAGAATGGACTGGTGATCATCGCAGTAGAAGGACCCAGCGCCGCCGGCAAGACCACCTGGTGCCGAACCCAACTCGGTGGCGAATCCGCGGCGGAGAGATTCGTCGCCGAGTATCAGCCCACCGGGTTCGAGCCGCACGGTACGGATCTCGACCTTCAGGCAAGTTACTGGACAACGGTCAATTCGAAGCGATGGTCGCAAGCGGAAGATCTCGAAGCGAGAACCGGTATCGCGCTCTGCGACAGCGACCCGCTGAAACTGCACTACAGCTGGTGTCTCGCTGCGGTGGGCGCAGCACCTCGGGAGCGATTCGAGTACGAGCTCGCGGCAGTCGAGACAGCTTTCGAGCACCTCGAACTGGGTTTCGCGGATCTGACCGTCATCTCGATACCGTCACCGGAGCAGCTTCTACTTCAGCGCGAAGGCGACCCCAGCCGCCGCCGACGGCATTTCGAGCTTCACGCGGCGCTCGCCGAGCCCCTCACCCACTGGTACTCGGCGGTGAACAGGGTAGATCCAGGTCGCGTTGTGTGGCGCTTTCCGACACAGCTCGATCTTTCGCGCTGTCCCCCGCCTCGATCGGATCGCAGCGATCCGGGCCTCCTTCGCGCGATGATCAACGAGCTGCCGCCTCTCCCCAGGTAGGGAGTGGCTGCTCGATCTCAGCGCGCTCGTTCGACCCTGGCCTCGTCCCACACCGGCGACTCGCTCTCGTACACGTTCCCATCCGATCCGAAGACGAGGAACCTGTCGAACCCGCGCGCGAACCAGCGATCGTGCGTGACCGAGATGACCGTGCCGGCAAACTGAGCAATGCCTTGCTCGAGCGCGTCAGCCGAATGAAGGTCGAGGTTGTCGGTCGGTTCGTCGAGCAACAACATCGTGGCGCCGGAGAGCTCGAGGAGCAGGATCTGCAATCGTGCCTGCTGACCGCCGGACAGGTCGTCGTACTTCTGTTCCGCAGCCTGGGACAATCCGTAACGGTCCAGCGCGCGGCTCGCCGCTTCGCGTCCCATTCCGCTGCGGTGTTCGTCGCCCATGTGCAGGATCTCGAGCAGCGTGTTTCCGGTCAGATCGGGTCTGGAGTGTGTCTGCGCAAACAATCCGGGACGTACCCGAGCACCCAGCGTCGCAGTACCCCCGTGCTCGACCGGCGCGATGTCGAGCGCCTCGACAGGCAGATGCTCGCTCCCCGGATCGGTCCCCCCACCCGCCAAGAGCCGAAGGAAATGCGACTTTCCGGATCCATTGGAGCCCAGCACGGCAACCCGATCTCCGTACCAGATCTCGGTGTCGAAAGGCTTCATCAATCCGGTCAGCTCGAGATCTTGACATACCAACGCGCGCTTGGCGGTTCGCCCGCCCGCCAGCCGAACCGTCACCTTCTGCTGAAGTGGAATCGCTTCGGGTGGCCCTGCCTCCTCGAACTTCGCCAACCTGGTTTGCGAGGCGTGATAACGCGCAGCGACGCCGTCGTTGAACTTGGCCTTTTCACGCAATCGCAGAACCAGGGCACGCAGTTTCGCGTGCTCCTCGTCCCAGCGTCGGCGCAGTTCTTCGAATCGAGCGTTGCGATCCTCGCGGGCTTGGTGGTAGCTGGCCAGCCCAGCACCGTGGGTCCACGACGTTGCGCCGCTGATTCCGGGCTCGAGCGTCACGATGTGGGTGGCCGCGTTGGCGATCAGTTCGCGGTCGTGGCTGACGAACAAAACCACTTTCGACGATTCCGAGATCGTCTTTTCCAGCCATCGCTTGCCCGGAACATCGAGGTAGTTGTCCGGCTCGTCCAGCAGGAGTGCGTCGTCGGGCCCAGCGAACAGTGCTTCGAGAACCAACCGTTTCTGCTCGCCACCACTGAGGGAGTTGGCCGCGCGCCACTTCGCACGGTCATAGGGAACACCGAGAGCCGCGGTAGTGACCTTGTCCCAGAAGTCTTCGGTCTCGTAGCCGCCCACGTCGGCCCAATCGGCCAGCGCATGCGAATACTTCATTTGAGTTGATTCCTCGTCGCGCTCGATCATCGCGTTTTCTGCCGTATCGAGCGCCAGTGCTGCGTCCCGGATCCGTGCCGGCGAGACGGACAACAGAAGATCGCGCACGGTGGACTCGTCGCGAACCTGGCCGACGAATTGCCGCATCACGCCCAGTGTTCCGGATCGAGTGACAGCGCCCTCGTCGGCGACGACGTCTCCGGCGATAATGCGGAGCAACGTCGTCTTACCAGTCCCGTTGGGGCCTATCAGTGCAGTTTTTGCACCGTTGCCGACCCGAAAGCTGACACCGCTGAGCAGTTGCCGACCATCAGGGAGAAAGTAGTCGACGTCGGCGATGTTGAGGTGGGTCACGCTGTCAAGAGAACCCTACCCACGGCGATCTGCCAAACCATTATTCCTGCCTTCGGTCTCGAGCTCACTACCGTCGTGGGATCGTCCGACCGCATCGAGCGCCGCCAGATATCCGAAAACCATTGCGGGACCGATAGTTGCACCTGGACCGGCATAGGTATGACCCATCACCGGTGAGCTGGTGTTACCTGCTGCATAGAGCCCGTCGATGACCGAACCGTCGGCGCGCAACGCTCGCGCGCGAGCGTCCGTGTTGATGCCGCCTTTGGTCCCCAGGTCTCCAGGCACCATCTTCGCGGCATAGAACGGACCCTTCGTGAGTTCTCCGAGGCTGGGGTTGGGCTTGTTGGTGCAGTCGCCGTAGTAGTGGTCGTATCTGCTTGTCCCACGGCCGAAGTCGCGATCGACTCCGTCGCGCGCGTGACTGTTGAATCGTGTGATGGTCGCGGACAGCGCATCGCCCGGCACTCCGATCTCGGCAGCGAGTTCGGCAATCGATCCAGCTCGCACGATCGCACCCGATTCGATCCACGACCGAGGTATCGGCCTGCGCGCCGGAACCCCCGCGAACAGGTAACGGTCACGGTACGTCTGATCGAAGATCAGCCAAGCCGGGATGTTCTCAGCGGGTCCTTCACCTCGGCCGTACTTTCCGCCGAACATGGCGTGTGCCGCTTCGACATAGGGAAGTGACTCGTTCATGAAGCGCTGACCGCTGGCGTTGACCATGAGGCTGCGAGGCAACGAGCGTTCCGCCAAGGCGAACCACGGGCCTTTGGGCAGTGGAATCGACGGGGCCCACCACGCGTCGTCCATGTACGAAATCGCGGCGTCGACGCGTAGAGCTGCACGGATACCGTCCCCGGTATTGGTCGGTGCCCCGAGAGTCCACTGCGCGCTACTCGGCCGGCGCTGGTACTCGCCTCGCATGTCGTCGTTGTTGTCGAACCCGCCACACGCGAGGATGACACCGCGTCGAGCGTGCATGGTGGTCTGCACTCCCCCGGACTCGAGTCGCACACCCACGACACGATCACTGTCGGTCACCAAATCCACAAGCCTCGTCCCGAGCTCCACCGTCACTCCGGCGTCCCGAACTCCGAGCATCAGTTCGGCCATGAGCGCCGGCCCGAGCCCGATCAGCTTCTTCCTCCGAGCTCTTGCGGCCAGGGATCTCATTCCTACCCGAAGCATCCGCACCGGACCCCGCCAATGCCGGATCCCCGTGCTCAGCCAACGGTAATCAGATTGTTGGACAACCATGTTGAGCGGAACCTTCATGTACGGCGGATGAAGTGTCGCAAGATCGTCGCCCAGAGCTCGCGCGTCGAACGGGCGCGGCTCGCACGAGCGGCCGCTTGCACGTCCGCCAGGTGCCTCGGGAAAGTAGTCGGAGTACCCCTTCACCCATTCGAGCTCCAACGCAGAGTGACGAATCAGGAAATCGAGGGCTTCCGGACCCCGATCGATATACGTGTCGATTCGGTCGGCGTCTGCATCCTCTCCGACAATGCTCTTCAGATATGTTCGCGCAGAGTCGATATCATCTATCGGTGCCTCGCGGCGAAGTATCGAGTTTCCCGGAATCCACACGCCGCCCCCGGACCGGGACGACGAACCGCCCCAGTATTCGGACTTCTCCACGAGTATCGTCGAGAGTCCGTTGCGGGCTGCGGTGATGGCTGCAGACATGCCGGCAGCCCCCGATCCGACAACAACGACATCCACTACGGGCGGCACGGCGCCCTGAGGGTTCTCGTCCATCACTGGTCACGACCTTTCGTGTCATCTTCGTCCTGCGTGTGCCACCGGGATCCTCGAACAGCGTCGAGCGCCCCCTCGACGCACACGGGAAGTGATGCCCCGCGCTTGTGAGGGTTACGTATCCATTGCCGATAACCGAACTCCGCCGCCGCCAACATCAAATGAACGAGAAGTCCTGGGCGGCTGTCGTTTTCCGGATCGAGTTGCATACGTTGCGCCACCAACTCGACCAACCGATCACGATGCTCGGGCGCGATCAGAGCGACACGATCCATCAGGTGCGGCGCGGTACGGAACGCCGATCGCCACTGATCGATCTCCGCGGACTCGAAAGCATTGGAACGCTCGAGGATTGCCCGTGATATCGCAAGATCAGCCGACTCGGGCGGTGGGCGATCCTCGAGCAACGTCACGATTCCGGCACCGCCCTGCCTGACCGGATCCAACAGCAGATCCTCCTTGTTACGAACGTGCCGAAAGTACGTACTCGCCGACACCCCCGCTGCCGCCGCAATCTGCTCGGTGGTCACGTCCTCGAAACCGTCACGCGCGAACAGATCGAATGCCGCACGTTGAATGTCTGCTCGCACCTGCAACCGCTGTCTCTCCCGTAGTGACATCAGCAACGTCCTCCCGCCTCGGCCGAGATCCGGCCGTTCTCGATAATGCGAGTCTCACCTATTGTGACAGTCACTGTCAATATCCAATTCTCTGTCAGATATCAGCAGACCCGGGCATTTCGTTGACAGGGCATTCGATGCCACGACAAGCTTCGAAGATGAAACGATGGGGACCGAATCGAGACGTTTCTCCAAGAATTTGTCGATGCGGGGCTTCAAGGCGCGGTCACCGAAGCGTATTTCGGTGGTCCACTCTGGCGCATGACCCTGCTCGCCCGTTTCGACGACCGAGCCCTCGGCCCCGACGGCGCCGTCATCTATCGAAATCGAACAGTGCTTCTCGTTCGGACCAAGTGGGAAAGATCATCGAGCAAGAGGACTACTACGAGGACACCGCCAGAATCGGTGACTTCGACAGGCGGCTCCGCGAAATCGAAGCCGGACGAGCCTGTGGCACAGTCGTGGAATGACAGACGTCAGGATTGACCGCCACCGAATGCTGTCGGCGTTCCTGTCTTCCCAGAACGATGTCGAACTGGCCCGACTGGTCGACACCGTTCAAATCTCGAGTGTCGGTGTAGGTGGCGCCGCAGGAGTGATCAGGGTCTATGACAACAGGCTCAACGGCGTTCCGGTATTCACCAAACGCATCCCACTGAGCGTGCGGGAAATCGCCGAGGTGGGCTCTACTTCCAACCATTTCGATCTGCCGACGTTCTGCCAGTACGGCATTGGTGGCCCAAGCTTCAACGCCTGGCGAGAACTGGCCGCGAACATCGTGGTCACCGATGCCGTTCTGGCCGGCGAAACACAGTCGTTCCCAATGCTTTACCACTGGCGGATACTTCCCGGACGTTCGCCCGTTGCGGCCGAACACGCCGACATCGATTCCGTTCACACCGCCGGCGCCAGCCGTGAAGTGCGGACCCGTCTCGAAGCGCTTGCCGCTGCGCCGTGCAGCCTCGTACTGTTCTGCGAGTACATCGAACACCCGATCTCGAATTGGCTGGAAGACAACCCGTCCGCCAAAGCTGCCGAAGTCGAGCGACAGTTTTCGGAGATCGTGGCATTCTTGCGCGATCGACAGTTGCTGCACATGGACGGACATTTCGGCAACATGCGCACCGACATGGAGCGGATCTATCTCACCGACTTCGGACTGGCCACATCCCCACACTTCGACCTGTCGACTGCCGAGCACGACTTCGTCCGGCGCCACGCCACTCATGACGCCGACTACGCCGCCATGCTTCTGGTCAACTGGCTGGTGACCGAGGTCTGCGGGGTACCGAGGCCGACGAGCGGCGGACCAGTCGCCCGCAACCAGTACGTACGACGATGCGCCACAGGTCATATTCCAGGTGATGTGACACCAGAGGTGGCCGCGATCGTGACACGGCACGCGCCCGTCGCTGCGAGGATGAACGACTTCTACTGGCGATTGTTCGACGGCGACTTCGATGCGCCCTACCCGCATGCCGCGCCAGTTCCGACTTCCGGTCGAGCACAGGGTTTTCCCTGAACTGCCGTATTCACATCTCAGGGTTCATGTCATCCTCGGGACCGATGTGCTGGTCAGTGCCGGTAGCGCACAGTTCTCCTCATGATTGAACTGAGGGGATTGACCAAGGTTTACGGACCGACGAAAGCGGTGGACGACTTGTCGTTCACGGTCAAGCCGGGCATCGTGACGGGCTTCCTGGGCCCGAACGGTGCAGGCAAGTCGACGACGATGCGGATGATCCTGGGTCTGGATCAGCCGACGTCGGGTGCGGCGTTGATCGAGGGCAAGCCGTACCGGGAGCTCAAGACGCCGTTGCGGACGGTGGGTGCGTTGCTGGATGCGAAGTGGGTGCACCCCAATCGCAGTGCGCGGGCGCATCTGCAGTGGATGGCTGCTTCGAACGGGATCCCGAAGTCCCGCGTCGACGAGGTGCTCGGGTTGGTCGGATTGTCCGAGGTGGCGGGCAAGAAGGCCGGCGGGTTCTCGCTCGGTATGTCGCAGCGTCTGGGGTTGGCGGGTGCGTTGTTGGGGGATCCGAAGGTGTTGTTGTTCGACGAGCCGGTCAACGGTCTCGATCCGGAGGGCATCGTCTGGATTCGTAAGTTCATGCAGCGGTTGGCGGCCGAGGGCCGCACGGTGCTGGTGTCGAGTCACCTCCTGTCGGAGATGGCGCTCACGGCGGAGCAGTTGGTGGTGATCGGTCGGGGTCGGTTGATTTCGGATTCGACGGTCGCGGAGTTCGTGGATCGTTCGTCGGAGTCGACGGTGCGCGTGCGCAGCCCACAGCTCGATGCGTTGCGCAGTGTGTTGCTCTCGCAGGGGCTGACGGTGCGTGAAGACGGTTCCGGCGTTGCCCCGGCATTGGTGGTCGTGGATTCGACCACCGATGTGATCGGTGGTTTAGCTGGTTCGCAGGGAATCGTGTTGTACGAGTTGGCTTCTCAGCAGGGGTCGCTCGAGGATGCGTTCATGAAGTTGACCGGGGACGATGTCCAGTACCACGCATCCGGTATCGATCCGGGCGCCGGAGCCCACCACGCAAACACACAGCACGCTATGGGAGGTGCACTGTAATGGCTGTTCTCAGTGCTGAACGTATCAAGATCACCACGACCAAGTCGCCGCTGTGGTGCACGATCACAATCATCGTCCTAGGGTTGGGCGTCGCCTGGATGATCGGGCGTTCGTCGAGTTCGAGCATTCAGGCGTACAACGACGAAGCCGCATCAGGAACTCCTGATTTCGAGAAATTCCTCCCCACGTTCAACGACGCGGGGCTAGGAGTATCCGGATTCGGCGTCATGGTCCTGATGATCATGGCGGCGCTCGCGATCACCAGCGAGTACCGCTTCGGCATCATCCGTACCACCTTCCAGGCCATCCCGAGTCGGGCTTCGGTTCTGATCGCCAAAGCCTGCCTGATCGGGGCTTTCGGCGCGGTGCTGTCCTTCGTTCTCATGCTCGGCGCGGTATTCATCACCAAAGCTGCGGCAGGCTCTGAAGGTTCCACCAATCTGGCACTGGACAACGCCGACGCCTGGCGCGCCGTTTACGGCGTACCGATCTTCGCGTTCCTCTGCGTTGCCCTTGCCATCGCCGTCGGAGCACTCCTTCGTCAGTCCGCCGGCGCCATTGCACTACTGCTGCTGTGGCCACTGCTCATCGAGAGCCTGTTCGGCATGTTCGGATCCTTCGGCAGAAACGTCACACCGTTCCTCCCGTTCGCCAACGCCGACCACTTCCTCTCTTCGGGTTCGAGCACCAATTTCCATTGGGGCCCTTGGGGAAGCTTGTTCTACTTCGCAGCGTTTGTGCTGGTGATATTCGGAATCAGCATCGCCGTCGTCAACAAGCGCGACGCCTGACCGAGTCGCAAACCGACCAAGACCAAAACTGGCCGCACCGGAGCCCTTCCGGTGCGGCCAGTTTCGCGTTGACAGAACCCGCAGCGCTTGTCGATCACGCCAAGGAACAGGACAGGGCACGCGCGGGTTCGCGTCACTCTGCCCCGCGGACGCGGCACCTCGAAATAAGACCTGGTCGAGTTCCTGGCAGACTGACCTTACGCGTCAGCGTTCCAGTTGCGCGGCAAGCTCTTTCATCCAATCGAGGAATGCCTGCGGGCCGTCGAACTGGACGCCGTCGACAGCAGCCACTTCCGGTGCGATGTCGTCGCCCTTGACCACCAACGCTTCTCCACCCGAGGCAAGGACAACGGCAAAGGCCGGTAGGTCACCCCGGTCGTCGCCCGCGTACGCGACGACGTCGACCCCTGCGGCCGCGATCGCGCGAAGGAGGCCTGTCCCCTTGTCCTCCTCAACGGGTGGACGCAATTCCTCGACCAACTTGCCGGGCTCACGCCGCAACCCGGTCCGGCTCGCGATTTCTGTCGTCGCTGCTTCCACCAGGCGCTGCGCGACCGCACGATCCGCGGCCCGACGCCAATGCACGGCCACCGCAAGGCCTTTGCTCTCGACATGGATGCCAGGAACTGCCGGAGAGTCGAACAAGCGTCGCAATTCGGCTTCTGCTTCGGCGACAGCATCACTGAACGCCGCGACGGCCGGAAGCACGTGGATTCCGTCGTCCGTCCAGGTCTCGACGCCGTAGGAACCCATGAGCACAACGGAATTCAAGCTGAGCCGCTCTCGCAAGAACGACACAGGCCGTCCCGAGAGCAAGCCGACAACACCGAGATGCTCGGCCAGGGTCGCAAGCACGTCTTCGGCGCCGGGCAGTAGCGCACTCGCCGACGGATCGTCGACGATGGGTGCAAGCACGCCGTCGAAATCCATCACCAGTCCACAGCGAGCTGGATCGGACGTGAGTCGGAGGATGACGTCCGAAGCGGTTCGCATGGTTCGAGTGTGCCAAATCGATCGCACTCGCAATACCAACACCGGAGCCGAATGTAATCTCTGCCACTTCGTCCAGGTTGTCCGGAACCGCTGAGTAGGTCGCGTCGTCTCCCTGTAAGGGCCCACAGTGGTCCGCTAAAGTTCTCACGACGCTTACCAACTGGGGGGTAATGATGAGCGAATTGACTGTCGCCACTGACGGCATCCGAAAGTACGGCTCGACGTCGACCGAAGCGGCAGGACGCATCGCGCAGGCCGCCGCCGTCGATCTGGGTGCAAACATCGCAGCAGTCGCACCGGCCGTGGGCCCCGTCGGGATCGAATTTCTCGAAGCATTCGCGCGCGCTCAGGCCACTCACACCAAAGATGTTGCAGCACTCGCCACGTTCTACGCCGGCAACGCCGCGACGGCCGGTGCAGCCGCGCAGGCCTACGACACCACAGATCATGCAATCGCAACAGATCTGACCGCTGCGGCCGGATCGACGGGCGCGACCGCGTGAGCACCGAAGACGACTCGACGACCGTCATCGAATTCCTTCACGGTGGCGCTCCTGCCCCGGTACTGCCGAACAATGTGGTCGAATCGATGCTCGCCGGCATACCGGTACCGGCACTCCCCGGAATCGAAGATCTGTTCGCGCCCTTGATCGAACTCGGGAAGAGTCTCGGCACAGGCACTTTTGCGGGCATCGATCCCGTCGGCATCTTCGATCAGGCGTCCACTCTCATCGACCACGCCATGGGACTGTCCCGAAGCGCGGTCGCCGACGTGGGCCAGACCTGGAACAGCACCGGCAGTGACGCCGCGACCGAACTGTCGCGATCCGCCCAGAACAGCGGCGCAGAATTGAGCGAACGCGGAACCGCGATATCGAAAACTGCTGCCGCCGCCGCGGAATCGGTGCAGCGAGGCAACGCGAATCTCGCGGCAATCGCGCAGTCCTTCGCCACCACGGTTGCAGCTGCCGCGCCCATCGCGTGGACACCACCAGGACAGGCGATGTTGCTTGCCTCGGCAGCTGAACACATGCAGGCAGCCGTCGCGGCGGTGACTCGGACGCGTGGGGAGATGCTCGGGCACACCGCAGCCATGAACGCCCTTGCCGGACCGATCCCCGTGCCGACCCCACCGACCAGTGAGGCACTCTCCAACCTGGTCACTGCGGAGGCAATCAACAACGCCGCCCGTCAGATCGCCCAACCTCTTTCTGCCTCAACCGATGCCGGTGATGCGCCGTACTCCACCCACCCGGACTCCACTCAGCCAGGCACAGAGGCTGTTCGAACTTCGGCTGCACGGGCCGGCGCCGGGCTTCCGACCGGCGTCGACAAGCTGTGGGGCGCAGGCAATCCGTCGACGTCACTCGCAGCCGGCGCGTCGCCGTCACCCAGTGCGACGGCAAGCTCTGGCGGAGCATGGGTGAGCGGAAGCGGTGGCACTACCGGCGGAATGGTGAGGGGTGCAGCGGGAGTTGCTGCAGTTCAACCGGTTCCGGTAACAACGCCCGGCCTGGGTGCACCATCGTCGGCAGTCGGCAGTAGCGGCATGTCGCCGGGCGGCATGCTGGGCGGTGGACCCCGCGGATCTCGGGACGACGAGTCGTCACGCACTACCCCGAGGTATCTCGTCACTGCCGGCGACGAGAATTCGATGGTCGACGATCTGCCGATGGTGTCGCCGCCCGTGCTCGGGGCTGACGATCCCGATCAGTACCTGTTCCGAGATCTCTGATCAAGACAAACCTCAGACGAAGCCCAACTCCCGCACCGCCGCACGCTCCTGCTCCAGTTCGCTGACGGACAGGTCGATCCGTTCGCGTGAGAAGTCGTCGATCGCGAGGTCGGGCACGATAGCGAACTCGCCATCGGCACAGGTCACAGGGAAGGAAGAGATCAAACCTTCGGGCACTCCGTAGGAACCGTCCGAACAGACGGCCATGGATACCCAGTCGTCCTCGGCGGTACCGATCACCCAGTCGCGGACGTGGTCGATCGACGCGCTGGCCGCACTCGCCGCAGAGGACGATCCCCGTGCAGCGATGATGGCGGTGCCTCGCACCTGCACAGTCGGGATGAAATCGTTCTCCACCCAGTCGCGGTCGTCGATCACCGCGAGTGCAGGCTCACCTGCGACAGTCGCGTGGGACAGGTCCGGGTACTGCGTCGCCGAATGGTTTCCCCAGACGGACACCTTGCGCACCGACGACGCACGAACCCCGGTCTTCTTCACCACCTGCGCGATCGCTCGGTTGTGGTCGAGACGCGTCAGTGCACTGAACCGAGTATCGGGCACATCCGGTGCATTGTTCATCGCGATGAGTGCGTTGGTGTTGGCCGGATTTCCCACGACCAGCACCTTGACGTCCGAGGCTGCGTTGTTGTTGATCGCCTTCCCGTGGGCTGTGAATATCGCGCCGTTCGCACTCAGCAAGTCGGCACGCTCCATCCCCTTGCTCCGCGGACGTGCGCCGACCAGCATCCCGACGTTCGCGCCGGAGAAGGCGACATCGGGATCGTCGGTGATGTCGATGGAGCTCAGCAACGGAAATGCGCCGTCTTCGAGTTCCATCGCAACGCCTTCGGCAGCGGACACGGCGGCAGGAATCTCGAGCAGTCGAAGTTTGATCGGGACGTCAGCGCCGAGCATCTCCCCCGCAGCTATGCGGAAAAGCATTCCGTATGCGATCTGACCCGACGCTCCGGTTACCGTGACGGTTACGGGCGCAATACTCATTGCCGACTCCTCACCTGCCGTTTTCACGACTGTCCGTTCTACAACGCTGTAAGAACGGTTTCCACGCTAGTCGAGTAAACCGGCCACTTCGTGGTCTGTCAGTGTGGTTCTCGGCACTCGTCCCTCCGCCGTCACGAGTTCGACGGCGCGGTAGAGCGGACGCTCGGCGAGTCCGGCGCCGCGGGCTTCGGCACGCAACTGTTCGATCAGCACCGAGGACAACGCGGCAGCCGGTACCAACTCGCTGGCCGCCAGCGCGTCGGCGAGCTTGCGGAGTGCAAGGATCTCCAACTCGCGCCCACCCCCCGCGGTATACAGCGCGAGCGGGATCCGCACGGTGGACCGTCCGTCGCCGAGCGTCAAGCTGACTTCGCTGATCCGGCCGGATCTCACCGTCAATGCCGCCGTGAGTACCTCGGCCACGTCGACGACGTTGGTTCGAAAACCAGCTTGCGCACGAACTCTGTTGCCGTACAACGTGATGTGCCGGCGCAGCGTCATCAGGATCGCAAGTGACGTCGGCACCGCGATGACGGCACCGACGATCACTCCAACGGTCGCCGTCGAGAACACACTGACGATCAACCCGACGACCACACCGAACACCACGACAACAACGGCGAATTTCTTCAGCCGCGGCGCGATCAACGCCACGGGAACCAGATCGAGCGAAACCGGTTCGGCCTCAGTGCTCAACGAGTTCCCCGAGCTTGTCGACAACCTGGTCGAGCGCCACTGTCTCCTGCTCACCTGTTGCCAACTGTTTGACAACGACAACGCCCTCTTCGAGTTCACGCTCGCCGAGAACCAAAGCGATCGCGGCACCCGAACGATCAGCTGCCTTCATCGAGCCCTTCACGCCACGGTTTCCGTACGCCAGGTCGACGCGAATCCCATTGGCACGCAACTGATGTGCGATCTTCACCAGTGCAGCCTTCGCCTCGGCACCCATCGGTACACAGAAGACGTCGACACGCGCCGGTGGCGCAACGGACTTGCCCTCGGCCTCGAGCGCGAGAACCGTGCGGTCGACGCCGATTCCGAACCCGATGCCCGAGAGCGGCTGTCCACCCAGCTGTTCCATCAGACCGTCGTAACGACCACCACCACCGATTCCGGACTGCGCACCCAGTCCGTCGTGCACGAATTCGAAGGTTGTCTTGGTGTAGTAGTCGAGGCCGCGGACCATGCGCGGGTTGACGACGTACGGAACGCCCAATGCGTCCAGGTGCGCTAGCACCTCGCCGAAGTGCGCCTTGCAGCTCTCGGACAGGTGATCGAGCATGAGCGGTGCGCCCGCAGTCATCTCGCGTACATCCGGGCGCTTGTCGTCGAGCACGCGGAGCGGGTTGATCTCGGCGCGTCGACGCGTGTCCTCGTCGAGTGGGAGTGCAAAGAGAAACTCCTGCAGCAGTTCGCGGTACTGCGGCCGGCAGGTGTCGTCACCGAGAGAGGTGATTTCGAGGCGGAAGCCGTCGAGCCCCAACGACCGGAATCCGGCGTCGGCGATCGCGATGACCTCCGCGTCGAGCGCGGGGTCGTCGATCCCGATGGCTTCGACGCCGACCTGCTGCAACTGGCGGTAGCGACCGGCCTGCGGGCGCTCGTAGCGGAAGAACGGGCCCGCGTAACTGACCTTGACCGGCAACTGTCCACGATCGAGGCTGTGCTCGATGACCGCACGCATGACTCCGGCGGTTCCCTCGGGACGCAACGTCACCGAACGGTCACCGCGGTCGGCGAATGTGTACATCTCTTTGCTGACGACGTCGGTCGACTCACCGACACCGCGAGCGAACAGGCCGGTGTCCTCGAAGATCGGCAATTCGATGTGGCCGTATCCGGCCAACCTCGCGGCGCGCGTCAAACCGTCACGAACGGCGACGAATTCGGCTGACTGCGGCGGAACGTAGTCCGGAATGCCCTTGGGTGCAGAGAAGGTGCTGGCTTTACTCACGAGAGGTACTTTTCCTTATTCTTGTGCGCTGAGTCCAACGAGAAACGGATTCGAGCTTCGCTCGGCGCCGATCGAACTGTTTCCGCCATGCCCGGGCAGGACCACTGTCTCGTCACCGAGTACCAATAGCTTGCGGGCGATCGAAGCGAGCAACTGCTCGTGATTTCCGCCGGGCAGGTCGCTGCGCCCGATGGAACCCTGGAACAGGGTGTCACCGGTGAACGCCAAATCCACGGGCCCGCTCTCGGTGTTCGCCTGGGTGCGGAACACCACCGATCCCTGCGTGTGCCCGGGTGTGTGGTCCACGACGAACGTCATTCCGGCCTCGGTGATCTTGTCTCCGTCGGCCAGTTCGATCACCTCGTCCGGCTCCACGAACGTCATGCCTTGAATGAATTCCTTCATCGTCGGGCCGATCCCCCGTGCCGGATCGCTGAGCATGTAGCGATCCTCGGGATGGATGTACGCGGGTACGGAATACCGCTCACAGACCTCGCGGGCCGACCACACGTGATCGAGATGACCGTGCGTCAGGAGGACCGCCGTGACCGACATGTCCTTGGAGTCCAGATATTCGAAGAGCGGCTCAGCTGCATCCTGACCCGGATCTACGACTACGCACTCGCACGCGTCGTCCTGAGCGAGTATGTAGCAGTTGGTTTGGAACATCCCGGCCGGAAAACCAGTGACGAGCACGGGGGCAACTCCTCTTCGAAGGGTGGAAACGAACAACACGCTGTCGGTTACAGCCTAAGCTGCTGCCCCGCCAGTAAGTTCTCAGGTTGCAATGGGAGACTCTGACGACGAGTAGAGCCGCTTGCCGAAGCCGACCCCCAGGGTGTCGCTCGGCCGGCCGACCACGATCCACCCGCGATACGGAGGACTACAGCAGTGCCGAGTAACGAGCAACGCCGCGAGGCGGCGAAACGCAAGCTCGAGCGTCAGCTCGAACGTCGCGCAGAACGTGCCCGCAAGCGCAAGCAGATGACGATAGCCGGAACTGCGCTCGGCGTGGTCGTCGTAGTCGGCGTCGTCGGTGGACTCATCTGGCTGAGCAATCGCAGTGACGACGACGCGAACACCACCAACACTGCTGCCGACGACTCGAGCCTCACGCCACAGACCGCGGGTGCAATGCCGGCCGGTCTGTCGACGCCACTGGCCGACACGGTTTCCTGCTCGTATCCAGCCGACGGCGCTACCGCGTCCAAGGCCAACAACCCTCCTCGTACCGACGGGATTCCCACCACCGCGCCGGACGCGACGCCGAGCATCAGCGTCGAGACCTCGCAGGGAAACATCGGGCTCACACTCGACGGAACGAAGTCTCCGTGCACGGTCAACAGCTTCGTGAGCTTGGCGCAGCAGGACTACTTCAACGACACCACCTGCCACCGCATGACGACGAGCCCCTCGCTCCAGGTGCTGCAGTGCGGTGACCCGTCCGGCACCGGCACCGGCGGACCGGGCTACGGCTTCGACAACGAATTCCCCACCACGGCGTATTCCACCACCGACCCGGCAGCGCAAGAGCCCGTCACCTACGCGCGCGGCACGGTTGCGATGGCCAACACCGGGGCACCCGGTAGCAACGGCAGCCAGTTCTTCCTCGTCTACGGCGACTCACAACTCCCCCCGCAGTACACGGTTTTCGGCACGATCGACGAAACCGGGCTCGCCACTTTGGACAAGGTCGCGGCCGGCGGATCGACGCCAGAGGGTGACGGCAAGCCGAATCTGACCACCGACATCAAGACAGTAAGGCTCGACTGATGCGACGTAATCCTGTGATGCGCTTTCCTGTAGTTATTGCCGCCGCCAGCGCCGCGGCGCTGCTTCTGGCTGGTTGTTCCAGTGATTCCGGTAGCTCGGACTCGCCGTCCAGCACCTCCAAGGCGAAGACGACAACGGCTGCCATGCCGCCGCTCGACATGTCACAGTTCGACGCACTCCCGCCTGTCCCGACTCCGGCCTCGGCGACCGTCGACTGCTCGTACCCGAGCGCGGCGGGTGCAGCAAAAACCGTCAATCCGCCGAACTCCACGGGTGTGTCCACCGAGGGAACCGTCAACGTCGCGCTCACGACTACGGCCGGCCCGATCGGGATGGAACTGAACCGGGCGGAAGCCCCCTGCACGGTCAACAGCATCGTGAGCTTGACCGAGCAGAAGTACTTCGACGACACCCCGTGCCATCGACTCGTCACCACACCCGGTCTACAGATCCTGCAGTGCGGCGATCCCTCGGGCAAGGGCACGGGCGGACCAGGCTATGGCTTCGACAACGAGTACCCGACCACTGCCTACCCGGCTAACGATCCGGCACTCTCCTTGCCTGCCGTCTACCCCCGCGGCACGCTGGCAATGGCCAACTCGGGTAAACCGGGCAGCAACGGCAGTCAGTTCTTCCTCGTCTACGAGGATTCGGTCTTGCCGCCCAACTACACGGTCTTCGGAAAGATCGACGACGCCGGCCTGGCGACGATCGAGAAGATCGCGGCCGACGGCGACGACGGTGGCATGGGAGCAACCGGCGGCGGTGCACCCAACACCCCGATCACCATCGAGACTGCAGTAGTCGCCTGACCCCCTGTGCACCTTTATTAACCGCCCGCGGTTAATAAAGGCGCACAGCAGTTTACGAGGCAGAGGTCACGCGGTAGACGTCGTAGACGCCTTCCACGTTACGAACCACGTTGAGAACATGACCCAAGTGCTTCGGGTCACCCATCTCGAAGGTGAACTTGCTGATCGCCACTCGGTCACCTGAGGTGGTGACCGAGGCCGACAGGATGTTCACCTTCTCGTCGGCCAACGCCTTGGTGACGTCGGAAAGCAACCGATGACGATCGAGCGCCTCGATCTGGATCGCGACCAGGAACACCGACGTCGCTGACGGTGCCCATTCGACGTCGATGATTCGCTCGGACTGATCGTGGAGCGAGTTGGCGTTGGTGCAGTCGGTACGGTGCACGCTCACCGCCCCACCGCGCGTGACGAAGCCCAGAATCGAATCGCCCGGAACCGGCGTGCAACACTTTGCGAGTTTTGCCACCGTGCCGGGTGCTCCGGGAACCAGAATTCCGGAGTCACCCGTACTGCGGGTGCGCACCGGCATGGTCGACGGCGTCGAACGCTCGGCCAGTTCCTCCTCGACGGCGCCGACGCCGCCCAGATGAGCAACCAGTCGCTGCACGACGTGGTGCGCCGACACCTGACTCTCGCCTACGGCCGTGTACAACGCCGAGACGTCGGGATAGCGAAGTTCGTGCGCGATCGTGCTCATCGATTCGGCATTCATCAACCGCTGCAACGGAAGTCCCACACGGCGGACCTCCTTCGCGATCTGATCCTTGCCGGACTCGAGCGCCTCCTCGCGGCGTTCCTTCGCGAACCACTGACGGATCTTCGCCTTGGCACGCGGCGAGACGACAAACGTCTGCCAATCACGGCTCGGCCCGGCGGTGGCAGCCTTCGACGTGAAGACCTCCACCACTTCGCCGTTTTCGAGAGTTCGTTCCAGCGCGACCAGTCGGCCGTTGACCCTGGCACCGATGCATCGGTGCCCGACCTCGGTGTGCACGGCGTATGCAAAATCGACGGGGGTCGATCCGGCAGGCAACGTGATGACGTCGCCCTTCGGTGTGAAGACGAAGATCTCCTTGACCGCGAGGTCGTAACGCAACGATTCGAGGAACTCCCCCGGATCGGCCGCTTCACGTTGCCAGTCGAGTAGCTGACGCATCCACGCCATGTCGTCGACCTCGGCGATGTCGCCCGCGTGCTTGCCCTTGGTCTCCTTGTACCGCCAGTGCGCGGCGATACCGAACTCGGCGGTCCGGTGCATGTCCTGGGTCCGGATCTGGACCTCCAGGGGCTTGCCTTCCGGTCCCACGACGGTGGTGTGCAGCGACTGGTAGACGCCGTAGCGCGGCTGTGCGATGTAGTCTTTGAAGCGTCCGGCCATCGGCTGCCACAGCGAGTGGACAACACCGACCGCGGCGTAACAGTCACGCACCTCTTCGCACAGAATGCGCACGCCGACCAGATCGTGGATGTCGTCGAAATCGCGGCCCTTGACGATCATCTTCTGGTAGATCGACCAGTAATGCTTGGGCCGGCCCTCGACGATGGCATTGATCCGCGAGGCGGACAGAGTCGAGTTGATCTCGGCGCGAACCTTGGCCAGATAAGTGTCTCGAGAAGGCGCGCGATCGGCGACCAGTCGAACGATCTCGTCGTACTTCTTCGGGTGCAGGATCGCGAACGAAAGGTCCTCGAGTTCCCACTTGACGGTCGCCATTCCGAGCCGATGCGCAAGGGGTGCAATGACTTCGAGAGTCTCACGCGCCTTACGTGCCTGCTTTTCGGGCGGCAGGAATCGCATCGTGCGCATGTTGTGCAGACGATCCGCAACCTTGATCACGAGCACGCGCGGGTCCCGCGCCATCGCGATGATCATCTTGCGGATGGTTTCGCCCTCAGCGGCGGTGCCCAGAACGACCTTGTCGAGTTTGGTGACTCCGTCGACAAGGTGAGCGACCTCGTCACCGAAATCCTTGGTCAACTCTTCGAGTGAGTAACCGGTGTCCTCGACGGTGTCGTGCAGCAGGGCTGCGACGAGGGTGGTGGTGTCCATACCCAACTCGGCCAGAATGCTTGCGACGGCCAACGGATGCGTGATGTACGGATCGCCGGACTTGCGCCGCTGGCTCGAATGTCTGTCCTCGGCGACGTCGTACGCACGCTGGAGCAGCGCGAGGTCGGCCTTCGGATACAGCTCACGGTGGAGGCTGACCAACGGCTCGAGCACCGGGCGGATGGTGGCGTTGCGCTGACCGGTGATGCGTCGAGCAAGCCGAGCGCGCACCCTACGGGAGGCGGAAGCGGGCACGGCCAGATTCTGCCCACCCCGATTGCCGGTAGTTTGCGCAGATCCCGAATCGTCGGGCACCGCGGACTTCGATGGTGTCGTCTCCGGAGCCGGAACTGCACCCGTCTCCTGCGACACTGCACCCGAGTTCTGTGATCGATCAAGATTCGACGTCATGTCGCCACCTCCTACCACCGAGTTGGTTGAGGCAACCGCCCTGCATCGGGTAATTGCCCTGGAGGTCTAACTCGACCCCCAGGAGACAACTTTAATACTCAGACCTTCACCAGTGATGTCAGTGGGTACTTCAAGAAGCGATCTCGACCGCGCAGTTCCTCGATCTCGAGCACCACTGCGACGCCGACGACGTTCGCTCCACCCAACTCGACCAACTGTACAGCCGCCTCGAGTGTCCCTCCGGTAGCCAGAACGTCGTCGATCACCAGAACATTCCGCCCCGTGAGATCGAAGCCGTTTGCGGGAATCTCGAGAGTCGAGGATCCGTACTCGAGGCTGTACGAACGAGAGAGCACCGGCGGCGGCAGTTTGCCGACCTTCCGCACGGCAACGACTCCCGCACCCATCTTCGCGGCCGCACCGGCACCGAGCAGGAAACCGCGAGCATCGACGGCGGCGATCGTGTCGGCGTCCGGAGCACAGGCGACAAGGGCATCGAGCACGGCCCCGAACCCCTCGGCGTCGGCGAACACCGGAGTCAGATCGGCGAACCGAACACCGGGACCGGGAAAGTTGTCCGCCCAGCGGGTCAGCCGAACAACGGCGTCACCGGCAGCCCGGTGGATTGCGATCAATTCTTCAGTCGTGTGCAAGGCAACACCATTCGAGACGCTCATCTGCGTAGTACCCATCTGTCCATGTTCCAGCCGGTAGCGGCCCGAGTCGGATTGACCAACACTGCCGACATGCCTGGAGCTACAGCGACAGTTCGTAGTTGATTGAACAGTGGAATCGTAGGCACCTGGGTCCACAGGATGTTCTCCGCCTCCACCGAGAGTCCCAATTGCGCACTCGTGCTCGCATCCACGTTCAACTGATCGATGATCTGATCGATCCTGGCATTTCCGTACGTACCGAGGTTTGCGCCGTTGCCCGATCGCAGCGCTCCGCGCGCGTCGATCATGCTCGCTGTTCCGCCTGCCCCGACTTTGCCTGCCATGCCGGAAAGCACAGCGTCGACTCCCCCGGACTGCAGACTCGCAGGATCGAAGCTGTCGGTACTCGCGTCCTCGATCGTAATTCCCGCCGGAGCACACGCGGCTTTCGCTTCAGAGACGATCTGCGCCCGCACCGGGTCCGGTGCGAGGTACCCGACCCGGACGGTCAACTGGTCGAGGTCGGCTTCCGACAACGACGTCTTCGCGGCATCGACGTCGGCATTGGCGTACCGGTCACCGTCGACCGCAGCGGCGTCGCTGTACACGAGTGAATCCGGCGCCATCAATCGCGAATCGACCACGCCGGAACCCAGACCAGCCTGCGGCGCGTTATCCGTCTGCCCGAACTTCTCGAACAGAGTTGTCCGCGGAACACAATGCGCGAACGCTCGACGGGCGGCTTCGTCGCCCAGCGAACCAGAGGTCGCGAGAACGAACTGCTCGATCGACCGCGACGGAATCTGTTGGACGTCGAACCCGGACGGAGTACCGAGTTCGCCAGCCGAGCCGGAAGCGACGTCGACTACCTCGATCGAGTTCTTGTCGAGATCCTCGGTCAGATTCACACCACGTGGCCAGACGACGATGCGATCGGTCGCAGGCTTGTTGCCCCACCACCGCTCGTTCGCGACCAGCACCAGGCCGTCGTCGGTACTGTACGAGTCGATTCGATACGGACCAGCGGAGGGCAGTACGGAGGTGTCCACCTGACCTGGAGTCAGGTTCCACCCGGTGTTCCAGAAGTCCGCGATCTTCGACAACGCTTCGGTGTCACCGGCATTCACCGCGCTCACCACGTCGCTGACACCCGTGCGCTGCGTCACGACGTGTGAAGGCATCAACGCAGTCGCACCGAACAACGACCGCCAATCGGTGAACGATCGCCCGGGTTTGAAGAACACCGTCGCGTCCTTCGCCCCGCTCTGGCAGTCGATCCGGTCGATGTCCGCGTATCCGAGATTGTTCGCCGTGTCGAACATGGGCTTCACGGCACCATCGACGTCTTCGGTGAACTTGCCACTCGACGCCGCCCAGGTGAGGACGAGATCGTCACAGGACATCGGAATCCCGTCGGAGTACACGGACGCCGGATTGAGCTTGTACGAGACCGTGAGCACGTCACCGGGCAACTCCGACGCCGTTCCGATGTCCGTGTCGGAGACAGGTGCTCCGGCCGGGCCGGTGAACGTGAAGCCGGGAAGCACCCGGCCGAACGCGGCCATCGCCCCGGACACCGATCCAGCTGTCGTGTTGGCGTTGTACGTGGAGATGGAGTTGTCGATGGCATATCCGATGGACGGAACCTGCTCGGCGCTTTCCGAGCAGGCCGCCAACGAACCCGCAGCCACAGCGGTGGCCGCAACGAACGTCATCGATCGAACCAGTGTGCGTGTTCTTGGGAGCATGTTCAGTGCCCCTTCTTGTTTCGCTTTCCGGTCGGCCGCGCACCCGGCTGCGGAGCAACCGGAGCACGGCGTGCAACTGGTGCGCCGACGGCAACCGTCTGCGTACCTTTCTCGGCCAGCGTAGCCCGGCGCGAGAGCACCTTACGAGTGTGCGCGGCAACGGGTCCCCAGCGTTCCTTCATCGACACCAGGAGCGGCGTCGCGAAGAAGATCGAGGAGTACGCACCCACGATGATGCCGACGAGCTGAACGAGCGCAAGGTCCTTGAGTGTGCCGACGCCGAGCATCCAGACCGCGACAACCATCAGAGCGATCACCGGGAGCACGCTGATGACGGTCGTGTTGATCGATCGCATCAAGGTCTGATTCACCGCGAGGTTGGCCTGCTCGCCGTACGTCCGGCGCGTCAGATGCAGAACACCACGGGTGTTCTCTTCGACCTTGTCGAACACCACCACGGTGTCGTACAGCGAGAAACCGAGAATGGTGAGCAAACCGATCACCGTCGCGGGCGTCACCTCGAAACCGACGAGCGAGTAGACGCCGGCGGTGACGATGATGTCGAAGAACAACGCAACGATCGCAGCTACCGCCATGTCCCGCTCGAAGCGGATGGCGATGTAGATACTCACGATCACCAGGAACACAATCAGCGCGATCAGCGCCTTCTTGGTGATCTGGCCACCCCAGGTTTCACTCACGTCCGCAAAACTGATGGCTTGCGCCGACGGGTTCCCGTTCTTGTCCTTGGGCTGGAACTCGTCGAAGAGAGCCGACTGAAGATCGTTGATCTGCGTCGCGTTCAACGTCTCCGACCGGATCTGCACGGTTGCGCTGGCACCCGAGCCGACTGTCTGCACGCTGACCGGTTCGAACCCGAGTGTGTCGGAGTAGACGGTTTCCACCGCCGACGTCTCGACTCCGCCCTCGGCCGGGAACTGAATGCGTGATCCGCCTTCGAAATCGATACCGAAGGTGAAGCCGCGCAGGATGATGCTCAGCAGCGCAATGGCGACCAGAGCGCCGGTCAGTCCGTAGTAGAAGCGACGCTTGCCGACGACCTCGAACGCACCCGTTCCGGTGTACAACCGCGAGAGCCAGCTGTGCTTGGGCATCGCGCCCTGATCGACGCCTGAGTCGGTGATCTCCGACCGGGCCGCCGCATCGGCGGACTCGGCGGCGGAACTGTTGGTGGACCCCACCGGGGAGTTGTTGGACTCGCTCATGCTCGTGTCTCCTTAGCCGACGCAGCGGCGGCAACCTTACGTTCGCGGGCAACCTCTTGCACTGCGCCGAGACCGTTGACGCTGGGCTTGGACCAGAACGCCGAACGGGACGCCATGCTGACCAGTGGCCACGTCACGAGGAACACGACAATCACGTCGAGAATGGTCGTCAGACCCAAGGTGAAGGCGAAGCCTCGCACCTGTCCGACCGCCAGCACGTACAGAACTGCAGCGGCGATGAAGCTCACCGCGTTGCCGGAAAGAATTGTTCGGCGTGCTCTTGCCCAACCGCGTGGCACCGCCGAGCGGAAGCTACGGCCCTCACGCATTTCGTCCTTGATGCGTTCGAAGAACACGACGAACGAGTCGGCGGTCATACCGATACCGATGATCAGACCAGCCATGCCGGCCAAGTCGAGCGTGAAGCCGATGTATCTGCCGAGCAGAACCATGATCGCGTAGACCATGACTCCGGAGAGAATCAGCGACAACGCCGTCAGGACGCCGAGCATGCGGTAGTAGACGAGGCAGTACAGCAGAACGAGAACGAGACCGACCGCGCCGGCGATCAATGCCGCCTGCAGTGAGGCCAGGCCGAGCGTGGCCGAGACCGTCTCGGCCTCAGAGGCTGCGAACGAGAGCGGAAGCGAACCGTACTTCAGTGTGTTGGCAAGTTCTTTGGCACTCTCGGCAGTGAAACTGCCCGTGATCGAGGTGGCGCTACCCGCAGGCGTTGCACCTTGAATCGTGGGAGCGCTGACGACCTTCGAGTCGAGCGTGAACGCTGCCTGCTTGCCGATGTTGGCTGAGGTGAACTCGGCCCAGGTGTTGCTGCCGGTCGTCTTGAACGAGAGGCTGATCTCGTGGCGCGACTGCTGCGAGTTGAAGACCGAAGACGCGTCGGCAATCTCCTGGCCGTCGATGATCGAAGGACCGAGGAGATAGATGTTCAGTCCGTCTTGCGAGCACGCGACCAGCGGCAGGGTCGGGTCGTCGTTTCCACGGAGCGGATCCGCGACGGAGCAGTCGAGGTTCGCCACTGCTTGCTGCTGCACTGTCGGATCGCTGCTCTGCCGGAGGGCGCGCGCTGCGGCGATTTCCGCTGCTGCTGCGTCGCCTTCGTCGGTGCCGTCGCTCGGAGCGTCCCCGGTGGGGGCCGGAGTCGTTGTCTGCGGCGCGGGCGTTGCCTCGGGAGTAGTCGGGTCCTGAGCCAGGAACGGACGGTTCTGCGGCGTCTGCGTCCCGTCAGCGGGTGCTTCGGGGGCCGGTGCATCAGTGGCCGGAGTTTCGGCCGCCGGCGCCTCGGGCGTAGCTGTCCGATTCGCGTCACGGGTGGCGACGTCGATCGAACCCGTCACCGGGCGGATGTACAGACGAGCGGTCTGGCCGAGCGAGCGAGCCTGCGCACTGTCGTCGCCGGGAACGGTGATGACGAGGTTGTCACCGTCGACAACGACCTCGGAACCGGAAACGCCGAGACCGTTGACGCGGGTCTCGATGATTTCCTGAGCCTGCTTGAGACTGTCCTGACTGGGAGCGCTGCCGTCCGGGGTACGAGCGGTCAACGTGACGCGCGTTCCACCCTGCAGGTCGATGCCGAGTTTCGGCGTGGCCGACTTGTCTCCAGTGAAGAACACGAGGGCATACAGTGCCACTACCAGGACCCCGAAAAGGGCCAGGTAGCGGACCGGATGCACCGTTCCGGTGGAAGGTGCCACGATCTTTAAGTCTCCTCGGTAGGTGCAGAGCTTCAGTAAGTGCACGGCTCGGGTGGTCGACGACCACCCGAGCTGCGGCGTTCGAACTGCAACGATTGATCAACGGGGTGAACTGAGCTGCTGGTGTAAGAGCGGACAAACCGATCTGGACGTGTGTCCGAGTTCGCAACTCTAGAACACGTACCAGTTCGACGAAGTCAGGACTCCTTGGTGAGCCGGATTTCGGTGTCGGCAGCAGACTCTTCGATCTCGGAAATCGAGTCGTCGTCGTACTCGTCGGTCTCGGTCGTCTCGACGACGCGCTCACGGATGACCAGACGCGACCAGGTGGTGATGACACCGTCCGCGATCTCGAGGTCCACGGTGTCGTCGTCCAGGGAAGCGATCGTGGCGTAGAGCCCGGCCGTGGTCTGCACCCGATCGCCGACCTGCAGCGAGTCCTGCATCTCGGAAGTCGCGGCCAAGGCCTTCTTCTGCTTGCGCATGCCCAGGAACATGGGCACCAGCAGTGCGAGGATCAAGAGGGGGAAAAGCAAACTCGACATGTGTTGATCAACCTCGGTTGTGTTGCACGTTTTACGCCGCGATGGTCCCGGATGGACCTACGCAATACACCAGTGTGCCATTAGTTGCTGAGGATTCCTGACAGATCGGCCGTTCAAGTAGGCCTTTCCAGTCGAAATTCACTCGCCGTTCGGATCGAACAACGTGGCCTGCGGTTCGTTGACACGAACCTCGATACCGCCCGCTGCGGCATCCGGCGGCGGTGTCATTCCGAGTTGAGTCCAAGCAGCGGCGGTAGCCACACGTCCTCGCGGCGTCCGGGCGATCATTCCGGCCCGGACCAGGAACGGCTCGCACACTTCTTCCACCGTCGACGGTTCCTCGCCGACGGCCACCGCAAGCGTCGACACGCCGACGGGCCCGCCGCCGAACGAACGCACCAAAGCACTCAGTACCGAACGGTCGAGACGGTCCAAGCCCAACTGGTCCACGTCGTAGACGGCCAAGGCCGCCTGAGCGACGTCCATGGTGACGATTCCGTCGGCGCGCACCTCGGCGAAGTCGCGAACCCGGCGCAGCAATCGGTTCGCGATACGCGGTGTCCCCCGCGAGCGTCGTGCGATTTCGGCACCGGCATCGACTTCGAGATCGACGCCCAGAATTCCGGCCGAACGCATCAGAATCTGTTGCAGCTCTTCGGGTTCGTAGAAATCCATGTGAGCGGTGAACCCGAAGCGGTCGCGCAACGGACCGGTCAGCGCACCCGACCGCGTAGTCGCACCGACCAGCGTGAACGGTGCAACCTCCAGAGGAATCGACGTGGCACCCGGCCCCTTACCGACGACGACGTCGACACGGAAGTCTTCCATCGCCAGGTACAACATCTCCTCGGCCGGACGAGCGATTCGGTGAATCTCGTCGATGAACAACACGTCGCCCTCGACGAGGTTGCTCAGCATCGCAGCCAGGTCTCCGGCGCGTTCGAGCGCCGGTCCGGACGTCAACCGCAGAGAAGAGCCCAACTCCCCCGCGATGATCATCGCCATCGACGTCTTGCCGAGCCCGGGGGGACCGGACATCAGGATGTGATCAGGCGTGCTGCCGCGAAGTTTTGCTCCGGTGAGCACGAGCTGCAGTTGTTCGCGAACACGAGGTTGACCGATGAAGTCGTCGAGACTCTTGGGGCGCAGACTCGCTTCGACATCACCGTCTCCCGCCACCAATTCGGCAGAGACCTGCGACTCGTCGTCGAAATCGTCGATCGGGTCGAAGTTCATCGAGTCTTACCGAGCAGCGACAGAGCAGAACGCAGTGCGACCGACGTGGTGGCCTCGGGCGATTCCGCCAGAACCGAATCCGTGGCCTGCTCAGCCTGCTTGATCGGGAAGCCCAGACCTTCGAGAGCCTCGACGATCTGATCACGGATCGAACTGCCGACGACGACACCGGACGCCGCGCCAGCCGTCGTCGCGACGGCGTCGACCTTGTCACGCAGTTCGACAACCATGCGCTCGGCGCCGCGTTTTCCGATACCGGGCACCCTCGTCAACGCCGTCAGGTTGCCTTCCGATAGCGCCCGCCGCAGCGCGTCCGGTTCGAGAACTGCAAGAGTTGCCATCGCCAGGCGCGGTCCGACTCCGGAAACCGTCTGCAGGAGGCTGAACAGGTCCTTCGACTCGGTATCGGAAAAACCGTACAGCGTCATCGAGTCTTCGCGAACGATCATCGTCGTGAACAGTCGCGCTTCGCTTCCCCGATGCAGTGCACCGAGAGTCACCGGGGTGGCATTGACCCGATAGCCGACACCTGACGCTTCGATGACCGCGTGATCGAGCGCAATATCGAGTACCTCGCCGCGTACCGACGCGATCATCGTGAACCTGCCTTCTTCGTCTCGGCCAATTTTGCCTGATACTTACGCATTTGTTCAGCGGCCATCGCCTCGGCGCGGGCCATCCGCTCGATCATCGGTGCTCGCCAGCAGTGACAGATCGCCAGCGCCAGAGCGTCGGCAGCGTCAGCCGGTTTCGGCGCCGTCTTCAAATTCAGAATTCGCGTCACCATCGCAGTGACCTGCGCCTTGTCGGCGTTACCGCTGCCGGTGACGGCGGCCTTCACCTCGCTGGGCGTGTGGAAACACACCGGAATGCCGCGTCTGGCGGCAGCGAGCGCGACAACTCCGCCTGCTTGCGCCGTCCCCATCGCGGTACTGACGTTGTGCTGCGCGAACACGCGCTCGATCGCGACCACCTCCGGCTTGTACTGCTCGATCCACAGTTCAGCCGCATCGGAGATCCGCAGAAGCCGAGAACCGAGGTCCATCTCGGCCGGAGTCCGCACCACGTCGACCGCAATGGGGCGCACTTTCCTGCCGTTGCTCCCGTCGACCACTCCCAACCCGCAGCGAGTCAAGCCTGGGTCCACTCCGAGCACGCGCACTTGTCACACCTCTCCATACCGAACAGCTGTTCGATAGCTTAGCGGTGCGCGGGACTACTACCCCGCATCAACACGCAACCCGGCCCGGACGCGGACGTCAGGGCCGGGTTGAGTTGAAAAGCAATCAGTCTTCGAGAGCCGCGAGAACCTCGTCGGACAGATCGATGTTGGTGTAGACGTTCTGCACGTCGTCAGAATCTTCGAGCGCGTCGACGAGCTTGAAGATCTTGCGTGCGCCGTCGACATCCAAGGGAACCTCGACGGAAGCGCGGAAATCGGCTTCAGCAGAGTCGTAGTCGATGCCGGCTTCCTGAAGTGCCGAACGTACGGCAACCAGATCCTGTGGCTCACTGACGATTTCGAAGGTTTCACCGAGATCGGTGACTTCCTCGGCACCGGCGTCGAGCACAGCCATCAGGACGTCGTCCTCCGACTGGCCGTTCTTCTCGAGCGTGACGACACCCTTGCGAGCAAACAGGTAGGAGACGGAACCCGGGTCAGCGAGGTTGCCACCGTTACGGGTCATCGCGGTGCGAACTTCACCGGCTGCGCGGTTGCGGTTGTCGGTGAGGCACTCGATCAGAACGGCGACGCCGTTGGGTCCGTAGCCCTCGTACATGATGGTCTGCCAGTCTGCGCCGCCCGCTTCTTCACCGGCGCCGCGCTTGCGCGCACGCTCGATGTTGTCATTGGGAACAGACGTCTTCTTTGCCTTCTGGATGGCGTCGTACAAGGTGGGGTTGCCCGTGGGATCGCCACCGCCGGTTCGTGCCGCCACCTCGATGTTCTTGATCAGCTTCGCGAAGGATTTGCCACGACGTGCGTCGATCACAGCCTTCTTGTGCTTGGTGGTGGCCCATTTTGAGTGGCCGCTCATGCGATTCAAGCCCCTTTCCTGCTGCGTTGCGCACGCCGAATGCGCGTCTTTCAGCTCTGCCGATGTTACCCGTCCCACGTCACAACTCGCTGCATCCCCCGACACGAATTAGTCAAACCGCGCATTGTTTGCATAGAATGCAAACATGTTGGTCCGAATAGATCACGCCTCCACAACTCCACTCGCGGAGCAGATTGCAGCCGGGGTTCGTGGCTCGGTCATCCGCGGTGAGATCGGACCAGGTGACCGCCTGCCGTCCGCTCGCGCCCTTGCCGAGTCGATCGACGTCAATCTCCACACGGTTCTTCGTGCGTACGCAACACTCCGCGACGAAGGCCTGATCGACCTCCGACGCGGACGTGGCGCCGTCATTCGCGCCGAATTCGACTCGGGAAGGACAGCTCTCAACGAATCTGCGCGCGAGTTCGTACGGCAAGCCCGAAATCTCGGACTCGACACCGCGCACATGCTCGACCTCATCAAGGAGACCAGCACACAATGACGACCAGCAAGATCCGACTCTGGACAGCAGCTTCGCTGACTCTGCTCCCGACCCTGATCCTGGTTATCGCACGCTTCGCGTGGGGTGACCGCCTACCCGAGACCGTCGCGAGCCATTGGTCCGGATCAAGCCCGGACGGGTTCAGCACCACGACGACCTTTTTCTTCATCGCGCTGGCGATTTCACTGGTGGCAGTCGTTTGCGCGTGTGTCGTCGCGGCCCGTTCGAGCGACAACGCGCCCTTGTTTCTCGCCGTAACCTCGATCTCGAGTGCGACACTGGCGACGATCTGGATTCTGAGCGTCGCCCTGACGATCGACGCCGGGTCGCCGGAAGCCGCGCGTATCGGCTGGTGGATTCTTGCGCCGATCGCGGCGGTACTCGTAGGAGTTCTGGCATACGCGCTGCCTGACCAGCAACGAAGCGGCCCGGAGTCGCCACTGCCGACCCCGACGCTCGACACTCCGCTGACGGCCTCCGAACGTGCAGTGTGGGTCGGGCAGGTCCGCAGCGTCTGGCCGTGGATCGTTACCGCCGGCCTCGTAGTTCTCGTGATCGCGACTGCCGCGTACTCGGATTGGTGGGTTGCCGTGATCCTGGGTGTGTCCACCCTCGCCGTCACAGCATTCGCGTCGGTCACCGTGCGCGTCGACCGTCACGGTGTCGGCATCAGTTCCTGGGGCGTTCAATGGAAGAAGATCCCCATCTCGAAGGTGAAGTCCGCATCAGTCGACGCGATACGTCCGGCCGAATGGGGCGGATGGGGTTACCGAATGACACCGCGCGGAACAGCCGTCACTCTCCGCTCGGGTGAGGCCATCGTGGTCACTCTCGAGAACGGACGACTGTTCGCCGTGACCGTCGATCACCCGGAAGACGGTGTGAAGCTGATCAATTCGTTGGTTCAGGCTGGTTGATTCACGAACAACGTCAATTCACGAACAACACGGCAGCGGCATTGCCGGCGAGGTAGAAGCCGGCAATGCCGAACACCCAACCCATCGCGCTGTCGCCGTGGCGTGAGATGAACGAGTCCACCCCGCTCAGCGGCTTGTCCAGTCGGTCGCCGGCCACGATCCGCCCGCACAACAGAAGCACTGCCGGAGTGGCCATGATCAGGCAGTATCCGGCAAGTATCGACGCAGACGTGACTGCGGACAGCCCAGCAGCGGTGATCATCGCGATCGCCGCCAAGTAGGGCAGCATCGTCACCAACTCGGCGGTCCCGGCAGCAATTGCCAGAAGTACAACACTTCTCGCGGAACTGCCCGAGCCGAGCACCCGCTCTCGCCAAACATGAGTTCGATCGGCCTGACCGGATGTGCGCCTCTTCTCGGAATCGAATCGAAAGCTCCACGCGAACAACGCGATACCGAGTATCAACTGCGCACCGCGGGCGGCGGGGGTGTCGAGCAGCGGGGCGACGACAGGCATACCTGCCCGTGCCGTCGTCCAGACTGCCACCCCGACAACAAAATAGAACGTCGTGATGACCACCAGATACGTCAGCAGCCTGCGAACCTGCGGTCGTCCCGGCATCAACAACATCCAGACCGGGACGACCAATGTTCCGATGCTCGTACTGTCCAGCAGGGCGAGCCCGCCCAGCGTGGTGAGCAGGACGAGTTCCACCTCAGTCGTTTCGGCGCTCGGGTATCGCTGTCTCCCTCGTTCGGACTGCATTCACGATGTCGAAGGCACCGATGATCGCGAGGATCACGCCGAGTGGTCCGCCGCGAAACCAGAAGAACTCGGCGTCACGCGCGAACAGCCACAGACAGCCGCCACCGACGACCAAGAGAATGCCGATCATCAACTCGAAGCGAATTTTCATACGTCGAGCCTGTCTTCTCTATCGAATCCGCACATCAGCCATCGGAACAACGCCGACCTCATCATTTGGTATGACAAGTCAGACGCCCCGATGTGCTCTGATAAGTCTGTGGTGACCAGAAGTCGGAGTGTCGGCAAGTGGAACGATCCGCTCATCGCCTTCGGCCTGTTCGCGATCGGGGTACTCCTCTACCTGGTCGGCCTGTACCAAATGTGGACCGATGTCGGAGGTGTCGCCGACGTTCCCGCCGGGGTACGGATCGGGATGCTGGCTCTGCTGTGTGCGATCGACTCGTTCCGGCGGGTGCGTCCGGCAACAGCTTTGGCGGCGGGGGCCGTCATCGTCGCGGTCGACGCTGCCCTGGGACCCACTCTGCCGATGTGGCTGGTCCTCTCGGATCTCACCTACGCCGCAGTTCTGTACGGGACGGCGCGGCTGGGCCGAGTGGTGTGTTCTCTGACCGCGGTGACGGTTGCCGCGCTCACCGCACTCGTCTACCTGTCCACCCAGGACGTCCGCGCTGCGGCTGGGGCAGGCGTCGTGACCGCTCTGTTCTTCGGTACACCGGTGTGGTGGGCACTGGTCATCCGTCGACAAGTCGAACTGACCGAGGCCGAACGCGAGCGTTCCAGAGTCCACGAAGCACTCGCCGCTCTGGACCGCGAGGCCGCGGTCGCTCACGAACGCGCGACCATGGCGCGCGATCTGCACGACGTGATCGCAAGCCACCTCTCCGCCATCGCCATCCACTCGGAGGCGGCACTGTCCACCTCAGCTCTCTCCGCTGAACGGGGTGAACCCGACGACGGCTTGCGGGAGATGATCGGGGCGATCAGATCGAGCAGTCTTGCGGGCCTTTCCGAGATGCGCTCGATGATCGAACTGCTCCACGCCGGGGACGACGAGACCCCGGACCCGCGTTCCTCTCCCCCGCGGCTGACCGAGTTGCCCGTCGTCCTGGACGCAGTTCGGGCAGCCGGCGCCGCCGTGCACGTTGCGATCGACATCGATACTGCCGACCTGCCGAGCGTGGTCGATCACACGGCGTACCGGATCACCCAGGAGGCGTTGACCAATGCGCTCAAGCATGCGCCTGGTGCACCGATCTCGATGTCGATCTCTCTCCAGCACAATGCATTACAGATCGAGATCCGAAACCCCGTCGGTCGCGACACATCCAGTTTTCGGGCGGGAACGCACGGACTTGCAAACATGCGTCACCGCGCCGAACTGCTGGGCGGTTCACTCGACGCACTTCCGGTCGACGGAGAATGGACGGTACGCGCACAGATACCGGTCCCCGCGCCGAACGGAACGGATCGGTGATCACCGTCGCCCTGGTCGACGACCACGCCGCGATCCGGTCGGGACTCGCGATGATCCTGCGGCAGCACGACGACATCGATGTCGTCGCAGAAGCGGGAGACGGAGCGTCGGCGATCACCGTCACACGCACGCATCAACCCGACGTCGTGCTGATGGACATCCGGATGCCAGGCACCGACGGCATCGAAGCGACACGTCAGATCGTCGGAACGACCCGAAGCCACGTATTGGTGTTGACCACCTTCGATCTCGACGAATACGTCTTCGCGGCCCTGCGCGCCGGTGCGTCGGGATTCCTGCTCAAGACTGCGACAGCGGACGAACTGACCCGCGCTATCCGCAATGTCGCGGCCGGAGATGCAGTGCTCGCTCCTCGCGCGGCGCGTGTCCTGATCGGCGAGTTCGTTCAGCGTGCACCCAAACCCACCGAACCGCTGGGATTGAGCGAGCTCACCGATCGTGAACGCGAGGTGCTCGCGCTGTTGGGGACGGGTCTGTCCAATGCCGAACTGTCGCGTGAACTCGGTGTCGGTGCTCCGACGGTGAAGTCGCATGTGTCGCGAGTTCTGTCGAAGTTGCACCTCACCTCACGCGTCCAGGCGGCGATCCTTGCCCGCGAACTGGAGCTGTAGGTTCGGCCGAGGCTGACTACTCCAGTTATCCGCGAACCAGATCGACGAACATCTCGTGCACTCGACGGTCACCGGTTACCTCGGGATGGAAAGAAGTGGCGATCACCGAGCCCTGCCGAACCGCGACGATCCGGCCCGCAGCCTCCCCCGCGGCGGCGGGAACCTGCGCAAGGACCTCAACGCCCGGCCCAACTCGCTCCACCCACGGCGCGCGGATGAAGACAGCGCGAATGGGATCACCGATGATGCCCTCGAACTCCAGGTCGGACTCGAAAGAATCGACCTGCCGACCGAAAGCGTTGCGGCGCACCGTCATGTCGATGGCGCCGAGATGCTCGGCGTCCGGCCGGGTGTCTAGTACCTCGCTGGCGAGCAGAATCATGCCCGCACACGATCCGTAAGCCGGCAGCCCGCCGCGGAGTCGCTCACGAAGCGGTTCCAGCAGCTCGAATACCTGCAGAAGCCGGCTCATCGTGGTGGATTCGCCACCGGGGATCACGATGCCGTCGACCTTGTCGAGTTCCTCCGGGCGCCGGATACCCACCGCATCCGCTCCCGAATCATCTAGTGCGGCAAGGTGTTCGCGAACATCACCTTGGAGGGCGAGTACACCGATCAACGGACGCGTCATCACACAGTTCCTGTCTTGTTCTCACGGCTGTTCTTGCTCTCATGGCTGTCGGGTTCGCGTTCGAGACGCGTCAAACCCTCCTGAACCACCGCTGCCACCATGTTGCCATCGCGATCGTAGATACGCCCCTGAGTGAGCGCGCGACCAAAACCTGCCGACGGCGACGTCTGGTCGTAGAGCAACCACTCGTCGGCCCGGAACGGACGCAGGAACCACATCGCGTGATCGAGCGAAGCAGTCTGCGTCTTCACGCCGCGGTGCGGGACTTTGGAAGTTCCGAGCAGGGTCATGTCACTGAGGTACGCGAGGGTGCAGATGTGCAGCAGCGGACGATCCGGCAGAGCCTCGCGGTAGCGCATCCACACGCGTTGTTGCGCGGCGAGATCCGGCGCTGACGCGCTCTGCTCAGCGGGCACAATTCTGATGTCCCAGTTCTTCCACTCCTGATAGAACTGCGATTCAGCCAACTTCGGAACGGTCTGCGCATCCGGCAAGTCCTCCGGCGCCGGAACGGAGGGCATCCGGTCCTGGTGCTCGATACCTTCGTCGTCGACGTGGAACGAGGCCGACATCGTGAAGATCGTCTTGCCGTCCTGAACTGCATTCACCCGGCGGGTGCAGAACGAGCGCCCGTCGCGGATGCGGTCCACCAGGTAGACCGTCGGAATCTTCGGATTGCCCGGGCGCAGGAAATATCCGTGCAACGAGTGCACGTGGTAGCTCTCGTCAACGGTGCTCACGGCAGAAACCAACGACTGCCCGGCAACCTGCCCGCCGAACGTCCGTTGAAGTGCGGTGGGATGGACCGCACCACGGAAGATGTCCTTCTCCAGGTGTTCGAGCGCGAGGATCTCCTCGATACCAACCATGAGTCCTCCGAAAACATAGACCGCCGCACTGGGCGCGATGACGGTTCACAATATCGCCTCGGCGAGCGGGCACGGCACCATGGTGGGCGTGAGTACATTCATCCCGTCCAGTCCCCTCGCCTTGGCCGAGCAGATTGCAACGCTGAGCGGATCGTTTCCGTCGGTGGCGGTAGTAGCGATCGACGGACCTGATTGTGCACAGCCGTCTCGGCTCGCGGAACTGGTCGGCACCGCCGTCGAGTCGCGCAACAGGCCGAGTGCTGTTGTGTCACTGCACGACTACGTGCGGCCGGCTTCGCTGCGATACGAGTTCGGCCACGAGGATGCGCTGAGTTACCGCACTATCTGGTTCGACTATCCGGCACTCGATCGTGAAGTGATCACCGCAGCCCGCACAAAACGGGCGTTCTTGCCGAAACTCTGGGACGAACCCACCGATCGATCGGCTCGGTCGACCCGTATCCCCGTCCATGAGCGCGCGGTCATCGTGATCGCCGGTCCGATGTTGCTCGGGCGCGGGCTGGAGTTCGACGTCAGCGTCCGCCTGGACATGAGCGAACCTGCCATGCGGCGGCACACACCGGAGGCAGATCTGTGGACCGTCGAGGCACTCCTCGAACACCGATCAGAAGTGTCCGAGGAGGTCGATTTCGAGGTCAGATACGACCATCCGGCCCGGCCTGCGGTGCGGTCTCGCCAGTGAAGGTCTCACTGCCATTGATCTCACGTCGGCCGACCTCACTTCGGGCGATACAGCCTGGTCAGACCCTCCTGGACGACTGCAGCAACCATATTTCCTCGGCTGTCGAAGATTCGTCCCTGCGTCAGGGCGCGACCGAAGCCCGCTGACGGCGACGTCTGGTCGTACAACAGCCACTCGTCGGCGCGGAACGGCCGCAGGAACCACATGGCGTGATCGAGCGAAGCGCTTTGCATGGCGACGTCCATGTGGGGGCCGCGGGAAGATCCGAGCAGCGTCATGTCGCTCATGTAGGCAAGCGTGCACACGTGAAATACCGGGTCGTCCGGGAGTGCCTCGCGGGAACGGAACCACACTTGCTGCTGCGCGGCAGCGCCCGGACGTTTGTCGATGTCGGCCTTCGGCACCATTCGAAGGTCCCAATCGGACCACTCACGCGCCAGCCACGCAGTCTCGGGATCCTCCGAATCCTGGGCGATGGCCAAGGTCTCGGGGTCAGGAACGGGTGGCATCTCATCCTGGTGCTCGATGCCTTCGTCTTGGACGTGGAAGGACGCCGACATCGTGAAAATGGCTTGCCCGTCTTGAATTCCGGTGACCAAGCGGGTCGCGAACGATCGACCGTCCCGAACACGATCAACCAGAAAAACCGTCGGCTCCATCGGATTTCCCGGACGCAGGAAATATCCGTGCAACGAATGAACCGAGTAGGCCGGATCGACCGTGCGTACCGCCGACACCAATGCCTGTCCGGCGACCTGGCCGCCGAAAGTGCGGGTCAGGGTGGTCTCCGCGATGATTCCTCGAAAGATGTCCCGCTCGAGGCGTTCCAACTCCAGAATTTCTTCGATCCTCGCCATCGATGCTCCACATCTTCCCGTGTACCGACGTCTACCGACCTTCACACAATGCCTGACGCACCCCCGGCCACCAAAGTGGGCATCCGAAAACACTGAGCGACGGGGCGCATCGACTCAGAATGGCGGTGGATCGTCTCCGCCGTCGAAGGTCCTCCTCCGGGCCTTCTTCTTCATTCGGAGGTGCATTCGTAACCGCTGCCGCCGGCGTTCACCCCGCACACGAGCGGCTTTGTTTTCCAGACGTGTGCGCCGACGCCGACCACCCTCGGGCAGTACAGGCTCGAGCATTCCCGCCAGCAGACCTGACGGCCTCGTTCGGTAGCAATGTCCGGTCGGCGAGGTCAGCATGACACTCCGGTCCGGGTTCGAGATATGCAACCACTGACCGGAATGCTTGAGGCGGTGATGGTTTCGACAATACGCACTCAGATTCGACGCCACGGTCTTTCCACCACAAGTGGGATCGCGATGATCAAAGGGCTCAGTGTGATCAAGATCTGAATTCCATGCAGCGACATCGCAGTGCAACCACTGGCAGCTTCCTGCGATCACCCGCACCCAGGTGTCGAGGACAGCGCCGGGGCGGTAGACCGACGCCGAAGGAACAACGGGCGGAGGTACTGGCTCGCCCTCACCGGAAGACTCGAGCGCGGCATCGGCTGGTACCTTCACCTTCCGAATCAGCGCACCCGCGGCGATGTCACGCGCATGCTCTGCACTGATCACTCCATAACCGTCGAGGTGAGCGGGTTCGTCTGCACCTGGTGCGTCACCGCCCTGAAGCGTTGATTCCAGCATGACCACGTGAACCAACGGCCGACGCACCACCACAATCCCGCTTCGATCTTGTGGGCACTCGTCCCGGCCGCAATCGCACGGCAGAATCGTCGACCCGGATACCAACGCTCCCAATGCGTCAGCTCGTCGTTGCTCGTACTTACGGGAATCGTGTCGACACACCGACATTGCCAACTCCCGCAACCGACGCTCGAAAGCCCGTGCTTCCTCCGCCGGAATACTCCCCAATATCCGCGCCATTCCGTCCTCGGCAGCGCTCACACCCACGAACCGATCAGCCAGGGCGCGGCGTCGACGTTCGCGTATCCCCTCGGGATCCACCACGGCGACGATCCGGTCGATAGCCGCTGTCAATCGGCGACCCGTCAAGCCGGTACCGCCAGGCATCGGTGGCGCCGAGATCTTCTCGAGGAGTTGCCGTTCCACCTCGTCGATCAAATCGTCGGCTACGTTGGCCGTAGCGGAGTCGATCAATCCGACTCGATACAGATCCAGTTCTCCGCGCGCCATGGCGGCACGCGTGCGATGGAGGCGAGTCTTGAGAGAAAAGCCGAGACCGATCAACTTTCCCGCTGCGGCACGGCCCATGGTCAATGCCGCGCCGAGCTCGGCCTCAGCCAGTTCGTGAGCGGTAGACGACCAAGCACCGTTATCAGTGTGGTCAGCGCTGCGACGCTCGAAAAACTCGGCAATGGCAGCCAGTTTCCGTTCCACGAGCATCGATTCGCGCGCATGCAGATCGGCGATGAGATCGATGAGGGCGCAGTCGGATTCAGCACCGGACAGCTGCGCTGCGGTATCCGAACTTCCTACTCCGTCATCGAACATTCCTCAACATTATTCGAATATACGTTCGATATCCATGATTTCCAGGAATCAGTCCGAACAATCCTGATTGACCGAAAATTGTTGCGGAGCAACCTTTGCGGCCACTCGTGTTCCGGCAACGGATTCCCCTACTGAACCAGGGCGTTGATAATGCGGGCAGCTTCGGCCGGGTAGATAGGGCGGTCGGACCCACCACTCAATACCCAGTGGACTGGACTACCTTCGTCTAGGACTCGGAGTTGCACGTCGAGCGGAAACGCATCGATGTCAGCCGAGTCGACTCCAAAGACATGGACAATCTCATGCCCAGGTCGCCCCTCGAACTCGAAGATGTTCTCTACGACCTCGAGCAACTCGACGCTTCCCAACGTGACGCCGAGTTCCTCCGCGAACTCGCGCCGCAGCGCTGCCTCGGCCGTCTCACCGAACTCGATACCGCCACCGATCAATCGATGAAAGTTCTCCCCCGTGACAGAGTCCGTGCCGTCGATTATGAGTATGTGACCGGAACGGACAGGTATCCCCAGTGAGATGTTACGAATTGACGACATACGACACAGTTTAGGTGGCCAACTCGAACACCATTTTGAATCCGACGACGGCGAATATCACCAAAAGTGATGGGGTGGGCGCAAATACGACTTGGACTTGCCGAGACTCCCGATGACAGACTCGAACACCATTCCCGGACAAAAGAACCCATTGAGGAACCGATGAACGACGCAAGTACCTGGACCGCACGACTCGCAGCACTCGACCTGACCCTCCCGCCGGTCGCTACCCCGGCAGGCTCCTACCTCCCCGCTGTTCAGACGGGGGCATACGTCTACACGTCGGGACAATTGCCGCTCGTCGACGGCACTACGACGTGCATCGGCAAGTTGGGCGAAGGTGTCTCCGTCGAAGACGCCGCCCAGGCGGCGCGGTTGTGCACACTCAACGGACTCGCGGCCGTCGATGCCTTGGTCGGGCTCGATCGCATCGTTCGCGTCGTCAAGGTTGTTGGATTTGTTGCTTCCGGATCCGGATTCTCGCAGCAACCCCAGGTGATCAACGGCGCCTCCGACCTGCTGGCCGAGATCTTCGGCACGGCAGGACAACACGCACGCTCCGCGATCGGCGTCGCCGAACTACCCCGAAACAGTGCCGTCGAGGTCGAGTTCGTGTTCGAGGTATCGGACAGCATCTGATCGGTCTGCCACACCCCGAAGGGGCGGCGGTTGCCAACGCAACCGCCGCCCCTTCGTCTGTGAGGACTTTCAGGCACTGAGCCCGGTCGTCGAACCTGCTGTCACCAACCGCGCTCTGCGAGGCGGTGTCCGACGGGCAGGTCGTCGACGTTGATACCGACCATTGCCTCGCCGAGTCCGCGCGAGACCTTGGCGAGCACGTCCGGGTCGTCGTAGAACGTGGTGGCCTTGACGATGGCCTCGGCGCGCTGCTTCGGGTTGCCGGACTTGAAGATGCCCGATCCGACGAACACGCCCTCGGCGCCGAGCTGCATCATCATGGCAGCGTCTGCCGGGGTGGCGATGCCGCCGGCGGTGAACATGGTGACAGGCAGCTTGCCGGCCTTGGCGACCTCGACGACCAGTTCGTACGGGGCCTGCAGTTCCTTGGCGGCTACGTACAGTTCGTCCTCGCTCAGCGAGGTCAACCGGCGGATCTCGCCGCGGATGGTGCGCATATGGGTGGTGGCGTTGGAGACGTCTCCGGTGCCTGCTTCACCCTTCGAGCGGATCATGGCCGCGCCTTCGTTGATGCGACGGAGCGCTTCGCCGAGGTTGGTGGCGCCACAGACGAAGGGAGCGGTGAACTTCCACTTGTCGATGTGGTTGGCGTAGTCGGCCGGGGTCAGGACCTCGGACTCGTCGATGTAGTCGACGCCGAGGCTCTGCAGGATCTGCGCTTCGACGAAGTGACCGATGCGTGCCTTGGCCATGACGGGGATGCTCACGGTGGAGATGATGCTGTCGATCATGTCCGGGTCGCTCATGCGCGAGACGCCGCCCTGTGCGCGAATGTCTGCGGGGACCCGCTCGAGTGCCATGACGGCGACGGCGCCTGCGTCTTCGGCGATCTTGGCCTGCTCAGCGGTGACCACGTCCATGATCACACCGCCCTTGAGCATTTCAGCCATGCCGCGCTTGACGCGGGCGGTGCCGATGGCGGTGGTGGGGGCAGAGTCGGGGGTGCTCACAGCAAACTCCTGCAGTAGTGGCGTGACAAAAGAAACGAGGCACGGCGAACACACGAGTTCATTCGCTCGGAGGCCTCTGGCCAGAACTCTAGGACTAACCGGCCTTCGATTCCGTATCCAATTTGCCATTGCTGGCCTTAGACTGCCCGCGAGCACTGAACGACCGAAAGATCAGCGGATGGAACGCACTTCCGGATCCTCGGTACCGTCCGCGATCGTCGCCGCTTCCACCAGGAGGTTTGCCAGATCCAACGGGTAGACCGGCTCACCGGACTTGGCCAATTGGCGGATCTCGTCGGCGCTGCACCAGCGATGGCCGGTGATGGCACGCTGCTCCAATTCGGTGTGGCCTTGGAAGACCGGCTCGAAGCCGTGAGTGCGCGTAGCGAAGAACAGCTCTTCCGAACGGATCAGCTCACCGTCGAACGGGAAAATCGCCACACGCCGCCAGAGCGGACCTCGCAGATTCTCCGGAGCCACGACGAATCCGGTCTCCTCCTCGATCTCACGAACGCCAGCCGCCCGTAGGTGTTCGCCCCGTTCGAGCCCTCCGCCGACGGTGAACCAGAAGTAAGTGTTCGGGATCTTGGGATCGTGGCCGCGCAACAGCAGCACCCGATCGTCCTCGTCCAGCATCACCACGCGGGCAGAGGTCCGTGACGTATCCACGGTGATGCCCTCGGGCACCGCCGCCGCGGTCGTGCGCTCCGATATCTCGAAGTACTGAGGTAGCGGTGCCGTTCCCCCGAGGTGCAGCCAGCGAACAAGTCGACGCGTACGCAACGCGAGAGTGTCGCGCACCGCGTCGTTGTGGAACCGCCGAGCGATCAGGACCCTCGCCTCGGCATCGGCCAACTCGGCCACCAGTTGAGGTCGCAGCGACGTCGTTCCGTAGGCAGCGAGAGCATTGGACAGCCGGTTCTCGGCAAGCTCGCGATCCTGACGATCCGCACGTTCGGCGGCGTCCGCCAAGGTGACGAATCTGCGGGCGTCGTCGGCGCTCATGTCCACAGCCGCCGCGCGGACAACCGCGGCACGACGGGACAGAGCCGCATCGAGCGCCAACCACGACTGATCCGAACGCACATGCAGTCGATCGAGTCGGTTCGCCGTCCCGTACGCCCACAGTCCGACGACCAGGACGACGGCAGCGACGAGCCCGAGAATGAAGATTGTCAGAGCGGAGAAGGTCATGAACCCACCACGCGTACGCCGGTGCCGCCAACCGTGACGGTCTCGTAGACACGCAGGATCTGTTCGGCCACCACCGGCCAGTCGTATTCGGCAACAACACTTGTCGCGGTGTTGACCAGCGCGCGTCGTCGATCCGGGTCACCGAGAACGGAATCGATTGCCTCTGCCAAGGCATCGGAGTTCCCGATGGGGACCAGCAAGCCGGCCTGACCGTCGCGAAGAACACGGCGAAAAGCGTCCAACTCACTGGCCACGACGGCAGTGCCAGCCGCCATGGCCTCGACCAGCACGATCCCGAAGCTCTCACCGCCGAGATTGGGCGCGCAGTAGACGTCCGCACTGCGAAGCGCCGACGCTTTCTCCTCGTCACTGACCTGCCCGAGCAGGCGGAGATGCTTGAAGTACTTGCCCGCCTCTTTGCGGAGTTTCTCCTCGTCGCCGCGTCCGACCACGATCACTTCGAGATCCGGGTGACGCTCGACCAACCCCGGCAGTGCGCCGAGGAGGACGGCCATCCCCTTGCGCGGTTCGTCGTAGCGACCGAGGAACAGAATGGTTCCACCTTCGCGCGGGTAGCCGGGCAACAGATCGGCCTCGGCAAACGCTGCGACATCGACGCCGTTGGGGATCTCGACCGCGTCGGATCCGAGAGACTCGACCTGCCAACGACGCGCCAACTCCGAGACTGCGATCCGGCCGCTGATCTTCTCGAGATACGGAGCCAAGACACCCTGAAACGTGCTCAGCACCAACGACTTCGTGGTCGACGTGTGGAAGGTGGCGACGATCGGGCCTTCCGCGATACGCAACGCGAGCATGGACAGACTCGGCGCATTGGGTTCGTGGATATGTAGAACGTCGAAGTCACCTTCCGCGATGAACTTGCGGAGGCGGTTGTTCGCCGTCGGGCCGAAAGACAACCGCGCAACAGAACCGTTGTAGGGAATCGCGACGGCTTTACCTGCGGAAACCACAAAATCCGGCAACTCGTCGTCATCGGACGACGGCGCAAGCACACTCACTTTGTGACCACGTTCGATCAGCACCTCGGCCAGATCCACCACGTGCGCCTGGACGCCGCCGGGGACGTCGAAGGAGTACGGGCAGATCATGCCGATTTTCATTCACCCTCCATGCGGGCGAGCCGCGATTCGGAAAGGTCCGAGCGCCACAGCGGTTGAAGCATGTGCCAGTCAGCGGGGTGCGCTGCGATGTTGACCGCGAAACGGTCGGCAAGTGCTTGCGTGGCCGGGCCGACTCCGCCGGATACGTCGATCGGCGGGTCGATCTTGAAGCCCCATCCGTCGGGTGTGAACCAGCAGTGGACCGGTAGCAGCGGCGCGCCGGTGTCGATCGCGAGCTTCGCCGGGCCGGCGGGCATGCGAGTGGGTTCTCCGAAGAACGTGACGGGCACACCCTTCTTCGCCAGATCGCGCTCCCCCAACAGGCACACGATCTTGTTCTCACGCAGATGCTTGGAGAGTTCGACGAACGGAGGATGCTCCCCGCCGCTGAGCGGGAAGATCTCGAAGCCGAGACTCTCGCGATAGTCGACGAACCGTTCGTACAGGGATTCGGGCTTGAGCCGCTCGGCAACGGAGGTCAACCCGCCCCACTGCTGAACGCACCACACGCCGGCCATGTCCCAATTACCGCTGTGAGGCAACGCCAATACCGCGCCATGACCTGCCGCCATTGCCTTTTCCAGATGTTCCTGGCCCTCGACCAGCGCATGCAGCGCCTTACCTGTCGCGACCAGGTCCATCGACGGAAGACGAAACGCCTCACGCCAATACCGGGCGTACGAGCGCATCGAATCCTTGATCAACTGATCCGGAACTTGCTCCGGCGTCGTGCCCAGAACTCTAGCGAGGTTCTTCCTGAGTTGTTCGGGTCCGCCCTTGCGTACCGCGAAATCCGCTCCGGCGTCGAACAGCTTGACCGCCACCGATTCCGGCAGGCTTCGCACCAGACGCCAACCCGCGGCGTATCCCAGGTCGGTTGCACGCTCGGCAAAGCTCATTTCTCTGCCTCGCCGTCCGTGTCCGGCGCACCTTCGACCGTCGATGCGACCGGGGCGATCGGCAGAAGTTCCCGAGCGCCAGGGGAATTGCGCACCGCGAGCACTCGCTGGAAGACCGTCACGATGCTTCCGGCGGCAAGTACCCACATCGCGATGTGGATTGCCCACGGAAGACCCATACCCGTCAGGCCGGATCCGACCAACACGATGATCAGTCGGTCCGGGCGCTCGATCCACCCGCCGTCCGCAGTCAGCCCGCTCGCCTCCGCACGCGCCTTCGCGTACGAGATGACCTGCGAGGTGACGAGGCAGATGAGCGTCGCGACGAGCAGCCACTTGCTGTTCTCGTGGTAAACCGCCCACCAGGCCAGGCCGGCAAAAATCGCGCCGTCGGCGACGCGGTCGCAGGTCGCGTCCAGTACCGCCCCGTACCGCGTTCCGCCGCCGCGAGCACGAGCCATTGCGCCGTCGAGCATGTCGAACATGACGAAGAACCAGATGAACATGGTTCCCCAGAACAGATGTCCGGACGGAAACAGCGTCACCGCACCGGCGACGCTTGCCACCGTGCCGATCACCGTCACCGAGTCCGGCGTCAGACCGGTCTTGACCAGCGCCTTCCCCATAGGTGCCGTCACCTTGGACACCGATGCGCGCCCGAAGAAGCTCAACACCGCAGGAACCCTCCCCGTCGTGAGTTCCGGTTCGGAACTCGTTGCAGCAATGCATCCTGCCATGAAGCCGGATGCGTCAACCTATTGTTGCCAGGCACCGGCGAGTAGTCCCCTGGTCTCCCGCAGCAATTGCGGCATCACCTTTACCCCACCGAGCACGGTGATGAAGTTGGCGTCGCCGCCCCAACGTGGCACTACGTGTTGGTGAAGGTGCTCGGACAGCGAACCGCCCGCAGCGGCACCGAGATTCAGGCCGACGTTGAATCCGTGAGGATTCGACACGCTCTTGATCACCCGCAACGCCTGCTGGGTGAACGCCATCAACTCGGCGCTCTCCTCCGGCGTCAGGTCTTCGAGTGCCGCGACCTTGCGGTACGGAACCACCATCAGGTGCCCCGGGTTGTACGGATACAGGTTCAGAACCGCATAGACATGCTCACCGCGGGCAACGATCAGTCCTTCTTCGTCCGACATCTTCGGAATGTCGATGAACGGTTCACCCGTCGTGCCCGGGGTGTTGGGCGCCTCGGTGATGTACGACATCCGATGCGGCGACCAAATGCGCTGCAAATGATCAGGATCGCCGACGCCGTGGTCGATCAGCGAACCCGGACCGTCGTCACCGGGGGCGCTCACTGCGCCACGCTTGGCTGCACCAGTTCGGCTGTCGGCGAGGCGTTCTCGCGGCGGCCGATCCACTCGGTGATGATCCGGACGGCGTCGTCGACGGGAATGCCGTTGATCTGCGTGCCGTCACGGAAACGGAAGCTGACCGCGCCGGCCTCCACGTCACGCTCGCCCGCGAGGAGCATGAACGGGACCTTCTGCGTGGTGTGGTTACGGATCTTCTTCTGCATACGGTCGTCACTGAAGTCGACCTCGGCGCGCACACCGGCAGCCTTGAGCTTCTTCGTGACGTCGAACAGGTGATCGGCGAACGCCTCGGCCACCGGGATTCCGACAACCTGCACCGGTGCCAGCCACGCTGGGAAAGCGCCGGCGTAGTGCTCGGTCAGCACACCGAAGAACCGTTCGATCGAGCCGAACAGCGCGCGGTGGATCATGACCGGACGAGTCTTGACGCCGTCGTTGCCGGTGTATTCGAGCTCGAACCGCTCGGGCAGGTTGAAGTCGAGCTGGATGGTCGACATCTGCCAGGTGCGGCCGAGGGCGTCCTTGACCTGAACGGAAATCTTGGGACCGTAGAAGGCGGCTCCGCCCGGATCCGGCACCAGAGTCAGGCCGGAAGCTTCGCCGACCTCGGCGAGCGTTGCGGTCGCCTCTTCCCAGACGTCGTCGCTACCGACGAACTTGTCCGGGTTTTTGGTGGACAGTTCGAGGTAGAAGTCGTCGAGGCCGTAGTCCTTGAGCAGGTTCAGCACGAACTGCAGGGTGGTGGTCAGCTCGTCGCGCATCTGCTCACGGGTGCAGTAGATGTGAGCGTCGTCCTGGGTCATGCCGCGCACGCGGGTCAGGCCGTGGATGACGCCGGACTTCTCGTAGCGGTAGACCGAGCCGAATTCGAAGAGCCGCAACGGCAATTCACGGTACGAGCGTCCGCGAGCACGGAAGATCAGGTTGTGCATCGGGCAGTTCATCGGCTTGAGGTAGTAGTCCTGGCCCGGCTTGCGCACGGTGCCGTCCTCGTTCAGTTCCTCGTCGACGTGCATCGCCGGGAACATGCCGTCGCGGTACCAGTCGAGGTGACCGGAAACCTCGTACAGATGCCCCTTGGTGATGTGCGGAGTGTTGACGAACTCGTAGCCCGCCTCGATGTGGCGGCTGCGCGAGTAGTTCTCCATCTCGGTGCGGATGATGCCGCCCTTGGGATGGAACACCGGCAGACCCGAACCGAGCTCGTCGGGGAAGCTGAAGAGGTCCAGTTCGGTACCGAGCTTGCGGTGATCACGACGCTCGGCCTCGGCGAGCAGTTCGAGGTATTCGTCCTGAGCCTCGGTGGACTCCCACGCAGTGCCGTAGACACGCTGAAGATCGGCGTTGTCCTGGTTGCCACGCCAGTAGGCGGCGGAGCTTCGGGTCAACTTGAAGGCCGGGATGTGCTTGGTGGTCGGAATGTGCGGGCCGCGGCACAGATCGGACCAGATCTTGTCGCCGGTACGAGGATCGAGATTGTCGTAGATGGTCAGCTCGTTGCCGCCCACCTCCATGATCTCGGGATCGTCGATACCGGACTTGTCGTCGATCAATTCGAGCTTGAACGGCTCGTCGGCCAACTCGACCCGAGCGTCCTCGATCGAATCGACCACTCGACGCGAAAAGCGCTGTGATCCCTTGATGATCTGCTTCATACGCTTTTCGAGCTTGGCCAGATCTTCCGGAGTGAACGGGCGGTCCACCGCGAAGTCGTAGTAGAAGCCGTCCTTGATCGGCGGACCGATGCCGAGCTTCGCGTCGGGGAATTCTTTCTGAACCGCCTGCGCGAGGACGTGGGCCGCGGAGTGCCGGATGACGCTGCGGCCGTCCTCGGTGGATGCTGCCACCGGCTCGACGTCGACATCGACCTCAGGTGTCCACGACAGATCCTTGAGCGTTCCCTCGCCATCGCGGACAACGACGATCACGTCGGGCCCCTTCGTGGGGTATCCGGCTTCGCGCACTGCAGTCCCGGCGGTCGTCCCCGCGGGCACCCGAAGTGGGGCGGCTGAGTGCTCTGGCGCGGGACTGGTCACGGCGATGTGCTCCTAAAGGTATTGCGACAAGTTAGACAGGCGTCGTACCCACTGCGAGCACGCGCACGATCATGTTATCGGCCCTACCGACATGGTGAGACAACCGAGTGAAGGAAACCGGGCCGCGTTCAACTCACAGCGGCGACTCGAGCCACGAGTAGTCCAGGCCCACCCATGTCCCGATCAGGCCGAAAGTGCCGAGCACCCACAAAGTCGCCAGGACGATCACTGTGGTGAACAGAACGCCCAACCCTTTGACGAACAGCGACTGCTTGCCGAACCATTCCATGAACCGGTCGTATCGAGCCTTCGCGAAATGAAGGAGTCGATGTGCCCACGCGAACTCCGACGCCAGGATGCCGAGGCCGGCGAAAACGATGAGCCAACCGGGCCCGGGGTACGGAATAGCCACGATGCCGGCGGCGAACACGATCGTGCCCACGACTCCGACGCCGATGCGGTACGCAAGATTGAGGGTGGGCCGCGCGGCGATTCCCGCGCGCCACCGCTCCCAGCGGGACTCTGCGTCCTGGAAGACGGACAGGTCTGAATCGTCGACGGAAGAATCGACCTTTTCGGTACTCAAAGCAGTCACCTTTTCGGTCGCGAAATGTCTCTTCGACCAGGCTACCGAAATCGTCGCCCGGCGACCTGCGACGACGGTCTGCATGCCGAAACGACCGTGCCCTCGAACAGCTGTGCTCTCAAACAGCTGTGCTCTCAAACGACTGAAGGCGTCCCCGATGATCGGGAACGCCTTCAGTGTTTTTCTGTGGTCCCGGCTGGGATCGAACCAGCGACCTTCCGCGTGTGAAGCGGACGCTCTCCCACTGAGCCACGGGACCGTAAGTCATACGAACGCATGCGCTCGAACGAGTTGGAACATTAACACGGCTGCGCGATGAATACGAATCACCAGGTTGGCATTCGTTTTGCTCCAGGCCGCCCCGAAATCTACGAATTCGAACTGATTTCAGACCGTATTCATCGCCCAGACGGACAGTTGCAACGCGCGCGACGGGCCGATTCGACTCCGAACACGCCACTGAGCTGGTGATTTGTGTGTATCCGACACGGTCGGCTAATGTTTCCAACGCACCGAGGAGAGCGAGCAGCTCCCCAAGCAACACGGTGCGATGCGGACGTGGCGCAGCTGGTAGCGCACAACCTTGCCAAGGTTGGGGTCGCGGGTTCGAATCCCGTCGTCCGCTCGAGAGGTGTGACTCAACCTTTTACGGTGGAGTGGCCGAGTGGTGAGGCAACGGCCTGCAAAGCCGTGCACACGGGTTCGATTCCCGTCTCCACCTCGCGCGATTAGCTCAGCGGGAGAGCGCTTCCCTGACACGGAAGAGGTCACTGGTTCAATCCCAGTATCGCGCACCACGTCAGACCCTAGGGCCTGATGGTCAAGACCTGCTTGCAGGTCTGATAAGTTAGAAAAGTACTGAGTTCCGGTAACGGAGTTCATTGCTCATGCGGACGTGGCGCAGCTGGTAGCGCACAACCTTGCCAAGGTTGGGGTCGCGGGTTCGAATCCCGTCGTCCGCTCCATTTTTCTCCAGAACCCGCGCGATTAGCTCAGCGGGAGAGCGCTTCCCTGACACGGAAGAGGTCACTGGTTCAATCCCAGTATCGCGCACCATTTGAGAATGCAAAAAGCCGGAACCTCAGGGTTCCGGCTTTTTGCGTTCGAGCGCCGAACACACGGGCCGCAGTACTGACGCAAGCCCCCTCGGGCATCCACGTCAGTACTGCGGTTGATGTAGCTGATCAGATTGTTGTAACTGCTCAGTGAGAGAAGCGGTTCGCTGCCGAAGTCATCGCGCGCAGCGAGGACTCCGTCGACGACTCCGCAATACCCATCGCCCAGCTCCGACGGCCGTCGCACTCGGTGAAGATGAACGTCGCAGTGCGGTGGCCGATCTGGTGCTGATGGAAAGACAGGATCTCGAGCGAGATTCCCGCGTCGTGCAGCATCGACGTCATGGCCGAGATCGCGCCGGTCGAGGTGGCGGACGCTTTCTGGATACGCTCCCCCAGACCGAGAGTCGCTTCGAAGGTCCAACGACCCGGCGCAATCTTCTCGGAGGACCACGCACCCAGACGGATCGGGCCGCTCATAGCCGCATACGTGGACTCGAACTCGGTCCACGACATCGCTGAGCATTCGGCACGCAAGCCGGCGGGCAGAGATTTGCCGTGACGCGCCGCGAAGGGATCAGCAGCAGAAGAAGAATCAGAAGCGAAAGCGAAGTTGTAAGTCATGATCGTGGTCTTCCTGGAATGAAGTGGAGGACCAACTGGTAGCAAGACAACCCGCAGCGAGGGGTCGGTCCGATTCAGACCCCGCTACGGCGGCTTACTACGAGAATTCGCTTCATGAGAGACGAGGCTAGGCGGCCCGGTTCGAGAATGCAACCCAGACCGCCTCCGCACAGGTCAGACCTGAGCCGCTTTGTGCTCGGCGATGAGGGCGCGATACCACTCGAACGAGGTCTTCGGAGTGCGCTTCTGGGTGTCGAAATCGACGTGCACCAGGCCGAATCGCTCTTTGTATCCCGCAGCCCATTCGAAGTTGTCGAGAAGTGACCACACAAAATAACCGCGGACGTCGACACCGTCGTCCATTGCCGATCGGAGGGCGCGAAGGTGCGCATCGTGGTAGTCGATTCGTGCTTCGTCGTCGACGACGCCTGCGGCATCCGGGGCGTCGTGGAATGAACATCCGCTTTCGGTGATGTAGATCGGCGGCAGTGCGTCACCGAAGCGGGCGTGGAACGTCCGCAAGATCTCGCCCAGCCCCTCGGGAACGATCGGCCAACCGAAATCGGTTGTGGGATAACCGGTAATCGCGACAGGGGCAAAGGGCAGGCCCGGGGGCAGGTCGACTTCGAGCACACCTTCGGTCCCCTGGCCTTCCACCGGAGCAGCAATCATCGTCGGCTCGTAGTAGTTGATCCCGTACCAGTCGAGCGGCGCCCCGATGATTTTCAAGTCCTCGTCGACAGGACCGCTGAGCAGCTGAGCGAATTCGTCGGCCGGGTACTTCCCGACCAGAACCGGGTCGGCGAACATCCAATTGACGACGTGGTCGTAGATGTCGGCAGCCATCACGTCTTCCGGCGAATCCGAAGCGGCACGCACCGGAGCATGGTTCGAGGCGATTCCGATGTTCGTGCATCCGGTTGCCCGAAGCGCTTCGACAGCGAGGCCATGCCCGAGCAGCTGGTGATGTGCGGCTTGGAAAGCCTCGAACCCCAAGGCCAGTCCGGGGGCGTGAACTCCGAGGGCATGCCCGTAAAGCGTGTGCACAACTGGTTCGTTGAGCGGCATCCACATTCCGACCCGATCCGACAGCCGCTCGCCGACGACCTGCGCATACTCCCCCAGCCGATACGAGGTGTCGCGGTTCATCCAGCCGCCCTGCTCCTGCAAGGCAAGGGGCAGATCCCAGTGAAAGAGCGTGACAGCGGCAGTAATTCCCGCCGAACACAGTCGGTCGATCAGGCGGTCGTAGAAGTCGAGCCCCTTCGCATTCACGGCCCCCGATCCGGTGGGCAGAATGCGCGACCACGACAGAGACAGCCGATAAGCGTCGAGCCCGAGCTGATTCATCAGCTCGATGTCCGACTCCCAGCGGTGATAATGATCGGCAGCGACCGTCCCGGTGTCGCCCCCGACGACAACACCGGGACGGTCACAGAACTCGTCCCAGATCGACGGTCCGCGACCGTCTTCGGCCACAGCTCCTTCGATTTGATAGGCCGCAGTGGCGGTTCCCCAGACGAAGGAAGTCGGAAATTCTGGTGTCGGCTGCCGAGTCATGTCGGTCAGTTAATCAAAGAACCGTGCAAAACACGCAGCTTTGTTGGACACTCGACCAGTATCAAGATCCAGTACCGTTCGGCCTAACCGAACGAACGAGACAAAGGCCCTGCTTGATGACGGATAACACCCGCACCCTGACGAGGGCTCGGATCGCCACTTCGGTGGCCTTCGGACTTCAAGGATTTCTGCTCGCCGCCATTCTGACGCAGCTGCCGCAGTACAAGGACTTGTTCGAGCTGAGCGAGACACTGGTTGTGGTTGCGGTTGTCACCGTGTCCGTCATCGCCGGGCTCGGCAGCGTGCTCGCCGAGATGCTGGCCGTGAGAACGTCGAGCAAGATGACCCTGCGAACTGGGCTCGCCGTCATCGCAGTCTTCGGCGGGGCAACCGGAATTGCGCCCAACGCAGCGATGTTCTTCGTCTTCCTGGCGATCTACGGCATCGGACTCGGCATGGTCGACGCGGCCGCCAACATGCAGGCAGTCTCGATCCAACACGCCAAGGGCCGCTTCATCCTCTCCTCGTTCCATGCTTCCTGGAGCGTCGGAGCGATTGTCGGCGCCCTGTTCATCTCTGCTACCGCAGGCCTCGACATTTCGATCCGCGTCACGCAGGTGATCGCGGGAGTTGTTGTCGGACTGATGCTTCTGGCCTTCGGCCCGCAACTGCTCGATCGGTCCGAGTCTCCGGTTGCCGAGGCAAACATCACGAGCACCGCGAAATTCGCGGTACCCACCCGCGCCTTCGTCCTCCTCGGCGTCGCGATGGCATTGTTCTACGCGGTCGACTTCAGCGTCGGAAACTGGTCGACTCTGTACGTCAAGGACGAACTGCTCGCCGACGCCGGGACCGCTGCCCTTTCCGTGGCGGCGTATCAGATCGCGGCACTTGTCGCACGACTGACCGGGGACTACTGGGTCGGGAAATTCGGTGAGACCACCGTCGTGCGGATCGGCTCTCTCATCGGCGTAGTCGGCATGACAGTTGTCGTCCTCGCGCAATCTCCCGCCGTTGCCATCGCCGGGTTCCTCATCGTCGGGCTCGGGGTACCGGTGATCGCTCCGATCTGCTTCAGCGCTGCCGGCAGGATGGCTCCCCCGGATCAGGTCGATGCGGTGATCGCACGCATCAACCTCTTCAACTACGTCGGCACAGTCGTCGGCGGCGGCATCGTCGGCGCGGTCGCTGCCTTCAGTGACCTCCGAATCGGGTTCCTGATTCCGCTGGCGTTCTGCGCGATCTTGATAGTTCTTGCTCCCGCGTTCGCACCGAAACGAGCCACAACTCCGGTCGCCGAGAACGCCGCTTGAGCATTGCGCCCGAGGAAAGTGGTGTACTTGATCGACCGAATTGTGTGCGCGAGAGGCAGAAACTGACGTGACGATCACCGTTGACCGGGCCGGGATCTGGGATTCCGAAGCAATAGCCGACGTGGCAGCGGTGACGTTTCCGCTGGCTTGTCCGCCGGACGCATCCGACGACGACATCAGTGCCTTCATCGACAACGTTCTCTCGGTCGACAAGTTCTCCGAGTATCTGACCGACCCGACGCGAACCGTTCTCAAGGTCATTCGCGACGGTTCGATCGTCGGCTACGCGATGCTTGTCGACGACGAGCCCGCCGACCCGGACGTCAAAGCTGCTGTGACACTTCGCCCGACAACAGAACTCAGCAAGTTGTACGTGCTTCCGGGTAACCACGGAACCGGCGCGGCAGCATCCTTGATGGACGCGGTTGTCGACCACGCACGACGCAGCGGAAGTGCCGGGATCTGGCTGGGCGTCAATCAGGAGAACCTGCGCGCCCAGAAGTTCTACGCAAAGCACGGTTTCACACAGGTCGGCACGAAGACTTTCCTCGTGGGCGCACAACTCCACCACGATTTCGTGATGGAGCGCCCCGTCAGCTGACAGGCGTGCAGACTAGCCGGCCGCGACCTCGAAACGAGAAAGTGCGAGCAGGCGCGAGGTCGCGCGCAAGTACTTCTTCTTGTACCCACCGGCGAGCATCTCGGGAGTGAAGATCTCGTCGAGGCGTGCGCCGGAAACGGTGACCGGGATGCTCGCGTCGTACAGGCGGTCGGCGAGAACCACGATGCGCAGTGCAACGGACTGATCCGTTGCCGGGTGGACACCGTCGATGAACACGGCCTTCACACCCTCGACCAGCTTGTTGTACCGCGACGGGTGCAGGGTGCTGAGGTGCTTGCACAGCTCATCGAAGTTGTCGAGCGTGGCGCCGTCGATGGCGTCGGCCCGAGAAACCAACTCCTCCGAGGAGATGGGCTCGGGTGCGGGCGGGAGATCGCGGTGACGGTAGTCGGGGCCGTCGACGCGAATCGTCTCGAAGATCGAGCCGAGCTTCTTGATCTCGCGCAGGAAGTCCTGGGCGGCGAAGCGACCCTCCCCGAGCTGGCCGGGAAGCGTGTTCGACGTCGCGACGATGGACACGCCGCGCGCGGAAAGCTCCGAGAGGAGGCGGGATACGAGCATGGTGTCGCCCGGATCGTCGAGCTCGAACTCGTCGATGCAGAGAACGCTGTGGTCGGCGAGCGCTTCGACCGCCTTGTTGAAGCCGAGAGCGCCGACGACGTGTGTCAGCTCGACGAAGGTTCCGAAAGCCTTCGGCGACGGAACGCTGTGGAAGATCGACGCCAGCAAGTGAGTCTTACCGACACCGAACCCGCCGTCGAGGTACAGGCCGGCGCCGGTCGCCTGGGTCTTCTTGCCGAACAGTCCGCGGCGTCCACCACTACGGATCTTGGTGACGCGCTTGGAGAATTCCTCGGCCTTGGCGACAGCAGCTGCCTGGCTCGGTTCCTTCGGATCAGGAATGTAGGACGCAAAACTCACCTCGTCGAACATTGCGGGAGGCACCATTTGAGCTACCAGTTGATCGGCGGGTACCACCGGGCTGCGATCGACAAGACGTTCATGCATCCGTCAAGGGTATCTACGTGATGTGATCTCTCATGTGCACCGTATGGATATTGCGACCTACTTCACACCAGGCCACGACGACGAACTCCGCGGCTTGTACGCCTATCCGGAGAACCTCTCGCAACCCTGGATGCGCGTGAACTTCGTTTCCAGCATCGACGGGTGCGTCGCCGTCGACGGAGTGAGCGGTGGACTGGGCACACCGGCAGACAAGTCGGTATTCGGGATCTTGCGCGAACTTTGTGACGTCGTCGTGGTCGGCGCAGGCACAGCGCGAGCCGAGAACTACGGGGGTGTGCAGGTCTCGGACGAAGCCCGGGCGCGTCGCACTGCCGACGGCCTCGCTCCGGTCCCACCGATCCTGGTCGTCTCGGCGCACGCGTCGATCGACTCCGAAAGCCGACTCCTTCGCGATACCGAAGTTCCACCGATCCTTGTTGTCGGTCGCGACGCGGACTCCGCGGCAATTTCGGCGCTGAGATCTGCCGGAGCGCAGGTGGAGGTGACGGACTCACCGAACGTCACCAGCGGCGACATCGACAGGGCCTTGTCGGCTCGCAAGCTCCGTCGCGTGCTGTGCGAGGGCGGACCGTCACTTTTCGGGCAGTTGATCGAGGACAATGCCGTCGACGAACTCTGCATCACCACGTCACCTCAACTGGTGGGGAGCAAAGTCGGCCGAATCTCACTCTCCCCCAACGCAATGCCCACAGCCATGCGTCCCGCGCACATTCTCGGTGATACGGACGGCACGATCCTCACTCGATGGGTTCGTCAGCAGCCACGTCGGTGAACCTGGCACTCTGGTCGGCATGCGCAGAGTTGCTTTGATGGCCGTCGTCCTCGCGACGTGTTGTGCGTGCGGCGCCGGTCCGTCGCTTCGGCCCGCCGTCGCGGTCGAAGGCCGCACCGACGGCAGCCCTGCCCAGAGCGAGGGACCGTCGCCCGATGCGCCGCCGGTTGACCCTGGCGTCCCGACCGATGACATACCGTGGCGAGACTGCACCGGCACGTCACTCGCCGACCAGGCTCTCGCGGCGTCGAGCGCCGGCGTCATTCTCGAATGCGCGGAATTCAATGCCCCCATCGACGTGACCGGCGCCATCGACGGCAACTTCACTGCCGGCTTGACCCGCGCTCGGACCTCGTCGACGCCTGCCGACGCGTATCCGATCGTGTTCACATCGGGCACCGATCGTTCGTCGGGAAACTCTCTGGCCATGCTCGCCGCATCCGGCTTGAACACGGTTCTCGCCGAACATCCCGTGGTTGCCCTCGATCGACGCGGAATCGACAGGTCCACCGCAATCGACTGCATGACGCCGGAAATTCGGCGCGGCCTTCACGATCTGGGCCAGTTCGACGCGGATTCCACCGGAGACGCCGCCGATGCGGTCGCCGCTCTCGGTCACGACGCCACCATTGCCTGCACGGACTACCTCGACCCTCAAGAACTGAAGTTCGGCGCCGACTCCGCAGCCGAGGACATCGACGCTCTACGTACACGGTGGGGCGTCGAGACCATCGCTCTGTGGTCGGCAGGGTCCGGCTCGGACATCGCGCTGAGCTATGCGGCGGCCCACCCGAACAACCTCGCGAGGTTGATCCTCGATTCTCCCGCTCCGGTGGCCACCGACGCTGCCACCGAGGCAGAGAGTCGCGTGCAGGGCGAGGAAGCCGCGTTGACCGCGTTCGCTCAGCGATGTGTGGCGCTGGGGTGCTCGCTCGGACCTGATCCGAAGAAATCGGTCACGGACTTGATGGAGCGCGCTCGAGCCGATGAATTCCAGCCGCTGTCCGCCGCTGCGGTGTCGAACGCGATTTCGGCCAGCCTGTGGACTGCCGGAACCAACCGTGAGCAGGAGACCCGCTCACTGTCCGACGCTCTGTCCGCGCTCGGTACCGGCAACGCTTCACCGATTCGAGAGCGCGCCGCCCGGGCGGAGAACGAGGTGGACGGCGACGGCCAGTTCATCGGACGATGCACCGACGGCATGCAATGGCCGGGCATCGGGCGTGCGCGCGAGCTTGCGAACACGTGGGGCACCAACTATCCGGTGTTCGGGCAAGAAGCCGCGCTCGGGTTGCTGGCGTGCGCCAGCTGGCCGTCGACCGCCAACTCTCCCTTGCCGAATCAGTTGAAGCCCCCAGTCCTCGTGCTGAGCGGTCAGGGTGACCCGGCCGTCGGGAACTCCGGACTCTCGACCGTCACCGGCGTCGTGACCAATGCAGGATCGCGCTTCGCAACTCTGGACTGGCAAGGTGCGGGTCACCCGGCGGCACAATCCACGTGCGCTCAACAGGCGATGCGCCTCTACCTCAGCGACGCCTCCCTGCCCAGTAACGGAAGCGTGTGCCCGGCCTGACTCGGGCGCTCGTCCACCACGACCGAAAAGGGGTGCATCCCCCGATCACACCCTGCTCCGGTGTACCGTGCCGAAGTGTTCCTTCGACAGCTCGAGCCGCGTACCGGGCGGACAACCCAACAAGTCGTCAACTTCGTTTTGTGGCCGATCGCCGTGATGACAGTGCTCAATCGTGTCATCGTCACAGCAGTCAACGGCGCCATCACCGATGACTTCCGACCGGTCTACAACGCCGCGCTGGCGTTCTGGAACGGGCGCGACGTCTACACCGCAGATTTCAACTCCGTAGACCCCCATTACCTGTACCCACCATCGGGTTCCTTGTTGATGGCCCCCCTGGCGATCCTCGATCCCGAGCGCTCACGGTGGCTGTTCATCGGTGTCAATGCCGTCGCCATTCTCGTGGCTCTCTACCTGCTGTTGCGCTTGTTCGACCTGACGATCAGTTCCATCGCGGCGCCGATTCTGGTGCTCGGCGCGTTCATGTCGGAGACGGTCACCAACACGTTGGTGTTCACCAACATCAACGGCCTCGTCCTGCTCGGCGAAGTTGCCTTCCTCCTGTTGCTGATGCGCAAGAAGGATCTGTGGGCCGGCGCCGCGATCGGTCTCACCATCGCAGTGAAACCCACTCTCGCGCCGCTGCTCCTGCTGCCACTCGTTCGCGGTCAGTGGAAGGTGTTCGTCACCGCCCTGGGCATCCCGTTCATTCTCACGGTCGTGGCATGGCCGCTGGCGTCGGATCCGATGGACTTCGTCCGCCGCACCGTGCCGTACCTGCTCGAATCTCGTGACTACTTCAACAGTTCGATTGTCGGAAACGGCGCTTACTTCGGTCTGCCCGAATGGTTGATCCTGCTCTTGCGCGTCGTGTTGGCCGCCATGGTCGTCGTCTCTCTGTGGCTTCTGTACCGCTACTACCGCAACGACGAACTCTTCTTCCTCACCACCGCGACCGGTGTGATCATGACCGCGTCGTTCCTGCTGCCCTCGCTCGGCCAGATGTACTACTCGATGATGCTGCTCCCGCTCCTGATGTCCGTGGTACTCAAGAACTCGGTCATGCGGAACTGGCCGGCGTGGCTTGCGGTCTACGGCTTCATGACGTTCGACAGCTGGTGGTCGAACCGCTGGCCGACCTTCGGCCGGGCGGCCGAATACACCAAGAGCACCCTCGGCTGGAGCCTTCTGCTGATCGTGATCTTCTGTGTCCTCGGATACCGGTATCTGGTCGCGCGTCGAGAGGGCCGTTTGGATCGGGGAATCGATCCCGCGTACCTCCTCGATCCCCCACTCGATGCCGTCTCACCTGCCCACGAAGCCGAAACGGCGACAAAGCATTAGCGTGGAGGCATGAGTTCTTCACACGATGGCATCGACAGCACACCTGAGGTCACGTACACCGAGAGCGAGTGGCGCGAAAAACTGACCCCGGAGGAGTTCGCCGTCCTGCGCCAAGCCGGCACCGAACGTCCCTTCGTCGGCGAGTACACCGACACCACCACGGAAGGTGTCTACTCCTGCCGGGCCTGCGGAGCCGAACTGTTCCGCAGCACCGAGAAGTTCGAATCGCACTGCGGGTGGCCGTCCTTCTTCGATCCGGCGGATTCGGATGCCGTGATCCTGAAAGAAGACAGCTCACTCGGAATGCGCCGGGTCGAGGTCATCTGCAAGAAGTGCCACAGCCATCTCGGTCACGTCTTCGAGGGCGAGGGATACCCGACGCCGACCGATCAGCGGTACTGCATCAACTCGATCTCGCTGGTTCTCAAGCCCGCTCAGTAGCCAGGTCGTGGGCTACCCCGTGTCACTGGTAGCCCACGATTCGAGACTTTCAACTCAGAAGTCCCAGTTCAGCGCAGTCGGGCTCAGACCGGCCGCATTCAGGTCCTCGTTGCGAGCGACAAGTCCGTCTTTGACGGAACCGATCCCGCCACCGATCGCGCCGGAAGTGATGTCAGTCAACGAGGCGTCGCCGCCCGTGACTTCCTTCGTCACGATCGCAGCGGACGCTCCCGACACCGCGTCGTCGAAGGCGCCCCGCGCGATCTCCTGCACTCTCGAACCGGTCGGGAGCGGGTTCGGGTCAGGGCCGACACGATCCGGCGTCGTCTTCAACCCTCCGTTCGCAAGTCCCTTGATGAAACCGTCGCGCCCCTCGGTCACGACCTTGCCACCGTCGATCGACTGGCGATGATCCATCGTCATCTGCCCGAGTTGAATGGCGAGGCCGGAGAAGACGGCAGCGGCAGCTTCCACTGCCGCAGCCTCGATCACTCGTATCAACAATTGCTGCAACAACATTCGGACCGTGAGTGTTGTTGCGACCTCAGCCGCCACGACCCCGGCGGTACTGACACCCAGCGTCGGGACAGCAGCCGCCACCATGGCGGCAATCTCGAGCGCCAGTGCGCCCAGCGCCGCGAGGATCGACAGTTTGGTGTACTCGATGTCCGTGCCGGTATCGGTGCATGACTGACCCAGTTCGGCCGCGGCAGAGGACAACCGCTCGAAGACCTCCGCAACTCCCCCGGCCTCGGACCAATACCGAGACAACGAGTCGCCGGCTCGACCGTCGATCGATGCCAGTACTGCCTGCAATCCGTAACCACCGGCAGCGGCCGAAGCCTCGATCCGATCAGCCGCGCCTGACCAGGCATCACCCAACCTCCACAGTGCCGTTTCGTCTCCTTGCGGCCAGTCACTGCCCACCGCGACCGCCGCAACCGCCTGTAACCAGCCTGGAATCTCGAGTCCCATCAGAGCCCACCCGCCATGTCGTCGGCAAGCGAGGTGTCGATCGATTCGAAACGATCGGTGATCTCGATCAGCGTGGCGGTCAATTCGCGCAGCGCGCCCGCGACCAGCGTCATCCCACCGACTGCTGACTCAGCACCGGGAACATATGCGCCTGAGAATGCGGATCCGAACTGGTCAGTGCCCCAGCAACCCTCTTCGGCGGCGACCACTGCGTCGAGAGCGCTCCGCGCCTCGTCGAGATCGGCAGCGACCACCGCGAAGGCTGGTGCAGCACTTTTCATCGCGGCCACATTCACGCCCAGCTCAGACATTGCCGGAGCTCCTCAGAACGGTGCGGTCCCAGTTCTCGTCGCAGGAAGCCGGTGTGGAGCTCGGACGAGGTTCGAGAATCTCGCGCAATCCGAGCACGCCCGGAACCAGGTCCGGCAAGTCGATTCCGGCCGCCTCCGTGAGCGGCTTCGTCATCTCGGCAACCTGTCGGCGTATGTCTTCTGCCGCAGACGCGGCCGTAGCCAGGATCAGATTCCCCAACGCTGCCGGCGAATGCTTGGCGTAAGAACTCCCCGAGAGATCGACTCCCACCACCGCCCCCGAGGCGTCGACGACGATTTCCACGCTGCCGTCACTCGAACGCGCGCTCGCCGTCGCTCGAGCGATCCTCTCCTGCAAGTCCGCCAGCGATCGAGTCCGCTCCAACAGAACGTGCTGCATCGAATCGATCTGTGCCCGAAGTACTTCGACTTGCCCCCGCATCGAACCAACATCCGCTGCACTCACGATGGCCCCCACCTTCGATAGATCGTGACACCTGATTCAGGCGCTCACGAGGTTCGACGCGAGAGGTGGCCGATCGGTTCCGTCAGCGTGAACGAAGCACGGGCGGATCGAACGCCTTGACCGGCGGCAGGGCCCCGTCGAATTTCTCGATCTGCACCAGAACGTGCTGGCCGGTGCACCCGTGCGAGAGTGACGACGTACCGATGTCCGGTGTCAGAACGTTGGGATTGCCGTGCACGCACAGAGAGTCGGGATCGGCAGGATCGAGCGGGTCGTACCAGGCACCGGTGGAAAGTTGGACGACGTCGCTCCGCAAGTCCGAGTCGACGATCACACCAGCAAGGCACGCTCCGCGATCGTTGAACACCCGCACCACGTCTCCTGCCGAGACGCCGCGCGCGGCCGCTGCATCGGGGTGCATACGAATCGGCTCGCGTCCCTGAATCTTCGACGCCTGGCTCGCAGCGCCGTGATCGAGTTGGCTGTGCAGACGCGTCTTGGGCTGATTGGCGATCAAGTGAAGCGGGAATTGCGAGGCTCGCGGTCCACCCAGCCACTCGTCGGGCTCGTACCAGCGCGGATGGCCGGCGCAGTCGTCGTAGCCGAAGGACTCGATGGTCTCGGAGAAGATTTCGATCTTCCCACTCGGAGTCGAGAGCGGATATTTCTCGGGATTCTCACGGAAGTCACCGAAGAGCACGAGGTTGTCTTCGGTTCGCATCCGGTAGTGCCCTTCTGCCCAGAAGTCCTCGAACGTCGGTGTGTTGCCGCCGTCTGCATCGACGAACGGCCGCCATTGAGCGTAGAGATGCTCGATCCACTCCTGTGAGGATCGCCCCTCGGTGAACTGTTCCCCGAATCCGAGCGCAGAAGCCAGAGCGGCAAACGTGTCGTAGTCGTCACGCGAGTTCTCGAAAGGTGGAACGACCTGCTGCATCGCGACCAGAAGCGGGTCGTTTCGAGTGCAGCTCAGGTCATTTCGTTCGAGCGAGGTGGTCGACGGGACAACGATGTCGGCGTTGCGGGCCATCGGCGTCCAGTACGGATCGTGAACGACGATCGTGTCCGGACGCGCAAATGCCCGTCGCAACCTCGGGAGATCCTGATGGTGGTGAAACGGATTGCCACCGGCCCAGTAGACCAACCGGATGTCGGGATAGGTCAAGCGTCGGCCGTCGTAATCGAACTCCTCCCCGGGCGAAAGCAGCAGGTCGGAAATCGCGGCTACCGGAATGAAATCCGACACCGGATTCACACCTTGCGAGAAGGTCGGCAAGGGATACGGCACCGGAGCCAGACCCGGCTCGTTCATCGAACCGTAGCCGTGCCCGAAACCTCCACCCGGAAGCCCGAATTGGCCGAGCATCGCTGCGAGTGTCACGCCCATCCACGGTGCCTGTTCACCGTGTTTGATGCGTTGCAACGACCACGTGACGGTCACCAGCGTCCGGCCAGACACCATTCTCCGAGCCAGGTCGGTGATGAACTCCGCCGACACACCGGAGATCTTCTGCGCCCAGCGCGGATCCTTCGGTACACCGTCGGAACGTCCGAGCAGGTAATCCTCGAAGCGTTCGTAACCGACGCAGAAACGGCCCAGGAAATCGCGATCGTGCAGGTCCTCCGACGCCAGGACAAACGCCAGGGCAAGCATGATTGCAACGTCGGTTCCCGGAACGGGTGCGATCCACTCGCAGTCACCCTCGACGTCGTCACGCAACGGACTGAAGGAGACGATCTTTCCGCCGCGGCCACGAAACGCGTCGAGCGCCCCGCGCGTCGGATGATCACTCGTACCACCGGCATTGACTCCGGTGTTCTTGATCGGCACTCCCCCGAACGAGACGAGGAGATCGGAGTGCTTCGCGATGACGTCCCACGACGTGGAGCGCGCGAACAACTTCCAGTGCGTTCCGACCACACGCGGCATGATGACGCCGGTGGCACCGAGCGAGTAGCTGTGAACTGACTTGGTGTATCCACCCAGCTGATTCAGAAATCGGTGAACTTGGCTCTGCGCGTGATGGAATCGGCCGGCGCTGGCCCAGCCGTACGAGCCGCCGAAGATCGCGTTGTTTCCGTGCGCGTCGACCACGCGACGCAGTTCACGCGAGAGGAGTTCGGTCAGTTCGTCCCAGGAGATCGAGACGAATTCGTCGGCTCCACGTCGGTCGCTGGGACCCGGCCCGTTCTCGAGCCAACCCCGACGCACCGCCGGGCCCGAAACACGAGCCCGACTGCGCACCGAACCGGCGAGGTTCCCGAGCATCGGCGAAGGATTCGCATCACCCTCGTACGGATGCACGGCGGTCACCTCGCCGGCGACCGATTCGGCGGTGAACATTCCCCAATGGGACATGTGTTGACGACGCCGGTTCGGTGCAGTTGTCACAGGAACTACTTTCGAAGCAGATCAGGGAAGGGAAAGGACCAGCTTCTCGATGTCCACGCGCGGGCCGGTGAAGAACGGCACCTCTTCGCGAACGTGCAAGCGAGCTTCGGTGGCACGTAGATCGCGCATCAGATCGACGATACGAATGAGCTCGGGTGCTTCGAACGCGAGAATCCACTCGTAGTCCCCCAGGGCGAAGGCCGGGACCGTGTTGGCGCGAACGTCCTTGTACGAACGAGCAGCCATACCGTGATCGGCGAGCATCTTGCGACGCTCCTCGTCGGGGAGCAGGTACCACTCGTACGAGCGGACGAACGGGTAGACGCAGATGTAGTCGCCCGGATCCTCACCCGCGATGAACGAGGGCACGTGGCTCTTGTTGAACTCCGCGGGGCGGTGCACCGCCGAGTTGCTCCAGATGGGAGCACTGGCCTGTCCGAGGACGGTGGTGCGACGGAAATCCGCGTACGCGGCCTGCAGTTCCTCGATGGTGGCCGCGTGGGTCCAGATCATGAAGTCCGCGTCGGCGCGCAGGCCGGCGACGTCGTAGATCCCGCGAACCACGACGCCCTTGTCTTCGAGACCCTCGAAGAACAAGCGGGCGTCCTTGACCGCAGCTTCCCGATCATCGCCCAGCACACCGGGTTCCACCTGGAACACGGAGAACATGAGGTAACGGATTTCAGAGTTCAGTTTGTCGAAATCAAGGCGTGCCATGGGTCTATCGTGCCACTCGCTCGAATATCCGTGTAGCCGCCGTCGTGCCGACTGCGACACACGCCGGAACCCCGACGCCGTGCAGCCACGACCCGGCCAGGGCGAGGCCGTCGAACTGCGTCATCCCGGACTCGATTTCAGCCACGATTTTCGTGTGACCTGGGGCGTATTGGGGAAGACCTCCGTGCCACCGCTGTACGAAGGTCGCGCCTGGCTCCTCGGTGATTCCGGTCACGGTCTCGAGATCGGCGCGCGCGAAGTCGATCAACTCACCATCCGGCCGGTCGACGATCTCCGATGCACCGAATCGACCGAACGACACCCGAACGAGGTGCTCACCGCGATCAGCGAGGTGTGTCCACTTTCGGCTCGACAGCGTGAACGCCTTGGCGGTCAGGTCGGCGTCGGTGGCTACCAGGATCCCTGAATTCTGCGGAAGTTCGACCTGCCCGGACAACCGGAGCGCCACCACCGCGGACGACGCCAGTTCGATCCGAGCGACGGTACTCGCAACATCCGCATCGACTCCGGCCAACAGCGCCGCTGCGCGCGGCGCCGGGACGGCCAGAATCACCGCGTCGACGCTTCCGAGCGGATCGACGTTCCAACCAGCCCCGTCGCTGCGCAACCCAGAAGCCTCGCCGCGGACGAAGGTCGCGTCGGCGGCCTGCTGCAGCGCATCGAGCAGGATGCCGTACCCGTCTCTGAGCGCTCCGAACACCGGCCCCGGTGCAGGCGTCGGCAATGCGGCTGCGACTGCATCCGTGAGGCTCCGAGAGCCCGCATCGAGGGCCGCAGCGAGTGTCGGCAAAGCTGCACGCACGCCGATGGTCTCCGCCAGCCCCGAGTACACCCCACCGAGAAGCGGATCCACCGATCGGCTGACCACCTGATCACCGAATCGCTGCGAAACCAGTTCGGCAACACTGCAATCGGAACCGCGGGTCCACTCCAGCGGGACGCCGGCCTCGGCCGCTATGCGCGCCAGGGTCTGCTCGTCGACAAGATCTCGAACCGACTCCGCCGAAGCCGGGATTCCCATCAGGGTTCCGGTCGGCAACCGATTCAGTGAGCCCTGAGACCAGATCAACGGACTCAGGCCCGCGGGATAGACGATCTGATCGGTCAGTCCCAGCTCGGCGAGAAGCGCGGGAACCTCGGGCCGACGAGCGATGAAAGCCTCGGCACCGATGTCGATCGGTCCGCCGCCCAGATCAATCGTTCGCAGCTTCCCGCCCAGCCGCGGTGAGTCGTCGACGATCGTGATGTCCGCTTCGGAGCCCAGACTGCGCCGAAGCCGGTACGCGGCAACCAGACCGGAGATTCCGCCTCCGATCACCGCGACCGACGGCCGAGTCGTTGTCACAGCGAGTGCACCAGCTCCACCGCCGAGGTGATCGCCGTGGGATCGGTGTCGGGAAGAACTCCGTGGCCGAGGTTGAAGATGTGGCCGATGGCACCGGCCTCGATCGCGCGGTCCCCTTCGGCGGCGATCCGGCGCACCTCACGATCGATCACCTCGGGGCCCGCGAACAGTACGGCGGGATCGAGATTGCCCTGCAGCGCCTTACCCGGACCGACACGACCAGCCGCGACGTCGAGCGGAATCCGCCAGTCGACACCCACGACGTCGGCGCCTGCCTCCCCCATCGCGCCGAGAAGTTCACCGGTGCCGACACCGAAGTGGATACGCGGGACGCCGGCAGCGGCAACCTCGGCGAACACTCGCTCGGAATGCGGCAGGACAAATTCCCGATAATCGGCCAGCGAGAGCGCGCCGGCCCACGAGTCGAACAGCTGGACCGCGTCGACGCCCGCCTTGAGCTGCGCCTGCAGGAAGCAGATCGTGGTGTCGGCCAAACTTCCGAGCAACGCGTGCCAGGTCTTCGGATCGGAGTGCATGAGCGCTTTGGTCTTCTCGTGGTTCCGGCTCGGACCACCTTCGACCAGATACGACGCCAGAGTGAACGGCGCTCCGGCAAAGCCGATCAGCGGCGTGGAGCCCAACTCGGTGGTGAGAAGCCGAACGGCCTGTGCGATTGCGCCTACCTCTTCGGGGACCAGTCGCGGGAGTGCTGCAACGTCGGCGATGGAGCGAATCGGATTGGCGACCACCGGTCCGACGCCGGCAACGATGTCGAGATCAATTCCCGCGGCTTTGAGTGGAACGACGATGTCCGAGAACAGGATTGCCGCGTCCACGTCGTGACGGCGCACCGGCTGCATCGTGATCTCACAGACCAGCGCCGGATCGAAACAAGATTCCAACATGCCGATCCCGGCGCGGATCTCGCGGTACTCCGGCAACGAACGCCCGGCCTGACGCATGAACCACACCGGCCGTCGACTCGGAGTGCGTCCGGTCGCCGCGGCAAGCAACGGTGCGTCGGGCAAGACTCGCCGAGCGCTGTACTCCGCCGACCCGGTAATGCCTGAATTCATGTTGTCCAACCCGCTCATCAGTCCTCGCGCTCTCCGCCAACGTGTGTCTTCGATCGACTCAATGCTGCCACGTCCCACACTCGGGATCGGACACCCGAGCGGTTCGTGAGCGGCCACACACCCGAGCCACACTCGGTCGGCGCGCCTCCACCTCCCCGCCCGCATCCCCGACTAACGTCCTGACCTGTGACGACATCCGGATCGACAGCCGACCCGGCCGAGTTCCGTGCCGCCGTGGAGGCGATGACCGCTGCGCGGGTTCGGCCCGAGATAGAGGTCGGTCCCATCCGCCCGCCGCAGCGTCTCGCTCCGTACAGCCACGCGGTGGGGGCTGAGGTTCTCCACCCGGACTCCGACGTCGTGGCCGAGCAGTCCGAAGGTGACGCTTTCGGCCGCCTGATCCTGTTGTTCGATCCGGACGGCGACGAGGCGTGGAACGGCACCATGCGGTTGGTGGCGTACATCCAGGCCGATCTCGACGAAGCCGTCGCCGCGGATCCACTACTTCCCGAAGTAGCCTGGAGTTGGCTGGTGGACGCTTTGGAGGCCGGACCGGAACCTTTTGTGGCCCTGGGCGGTACGGTCACAGCCACAACTTCCGTGCGGTACGGCGACATCGCCGGGCCTCCGCGAGCCCATCAACTGGAGTTGCGAGCGTCCTGGACTGCAACTTCGTCCGAATTGGCTCACCACGTCGAGGCTTTCTGCGAGGTTCTCGCGTACGCGGCGGGGCTTCCGCCTGCCGGGATAACCACGCTGTCGCGGCAGAACGACTGACTCTGCTATTCGTTTGAGCATTCCCCCGGAAAAATACTAGAACCTGTTCTAGAATGAGTCATGCAACGTCTCAGCGGACTCGACGCGACCTTCCTCTACTTGGAAACACCGACCCAGCTATTGCACGTTTGTGGACTTGTCCTGCTCGACCCCACGACCATCCCGGGCGGCTACGACTACCGGAAGCTGCTTCGCGAGTTGGACTCGCGGATGGCCACCATGCCGACCTTCCGGCGCAAACTCAAAGATTCCCGTCTCAATCTCGACTACCCCGTGTGGGTCGACGATCACGATTTCGACATCGAGCGGCACTGCCACCGGACCGCGGTACCTGCTCCCGGCACACACGCGGAACTGGCAGAGCTCGCCGGACACATCGCGAGCCAACCGCTGGATCGTTCCCGACCGCTGTGGGAGATGTGGGTCATCGAGGGACTTGCCGACGGACAGATCGCCGTCATGTCGAAGATCCATCACAGCGCTGCCGACGGTGTCACCGGCGCGAACATCCTGGCTCAGCTGTGCAGTCTCGAACCGGATTCACCGGCGCTCGTGGATCCCACCGCACAGGGTGCGGGCGACGCGGGAACGCTGGACATCGCCATCGGCGGACTCATGGCCGTCATCGCCCGACCCGCAAGAATTGCCCGTCTGGTCCCCGGCGGAATCGCCATGCTCCCGAAGTGGGTGACGCGTGCACGAAAGGGTGAAGCGATGCCTGCTCCGTTCACCGCGCCGCGGACCTCGTTCAACGGCGCGATCACCGGTCACCGCAACGTCGCGTTCAGCCAACTCGATCTCGCGAAGGTCAAAGCCGTCAAGGACCGTCACGGGGTCAAGGTCAACGACGTGGTTCTCGCGCTCTGCGCCGGGGCACTGCGTAAGTATCTGGAGGACCGGGACGAGCTGCCGGAGGATTCCCTCGTCGCCATGGTGCCGGTGTCGGTCCACGGCAAATCCGATCGTCCGGGCACGAACCAGATCTCGGGCATGTTCACGCAACTCGGCACCCAGATCGCCGATCCGGTCGAACGCCTGCACGCAATCAGCGATTACAACGCCACCTCGAAGAATCACAACGAGGCTCTGGGCGCGAACATGCTCCAGGACTGGTCGCAGTTCGCTTCGCCGGCGGTGTTCGGCGCCGCCATGCGCGTGTACTCGTCGCTCAAACTCGCCGAGCGTCACCCCGTCGTGTCCAACCTGGTCGTGTCGAATGTGCCTGGACCGCCGGTCCCGCTCTACTTCCTCGGTGCCCAGATCAAGGGAATGTTCCCGCTCGGCCCGATCTTTCACGGAGCAGGTCTCAACGTGACGGTGATGTCTCTCGACGGAAAACTCGACGTCGGCATCGTCAGTTGCTCCGATCTGGCCCCCGAATTGGACCAGCTCGCGCAAGGTTTCGGAGCCGCACTCGACGAACTGTTCGACGCTGAGGTGACAACCCCGGCCCCGACTGCGACGTAGAGTCAGTGACCATGTCCGAAGTCACCGATGATGCAACCGAGCCCACCTCCGACGTAGTTCCGCTGCTCGTTCCGCGTGACGGAGTTCCGGACGTCATCACCACTGCCGCCGGTGTCGCCGACGCCGCGGCCGCGCTGGCCTCCGGCCACGGCCCGCTCGCCGTGGACGCCGAGCGCGCATCCGGATTCCGCTATTCGGCACGGGCGTACCTGATCCAGCTTCGCCGCGAAGGAGCAGGATCGTTCCTTCTCGACCCGATTCCGACAGCGCAAGACCTGCAGCCGTTGGCCGAGGTGATCAACCCGTTGCAATGGGTGCTGCACTCTGCCGATCAGGATCTCCCCGGCCTCGCCGAACTGGGCCTGACGCCGGCCGAGCTGTTCGACACCGAACTGGCCGGACGACTGGCCGGGTTCGAGCGAGTCGGACTCGCCGCGATCGTGGAACGAACCCTGCGAGTGGAACTTCGCAAGGGTCACGGGGCTGCGGACTGGTCGACACGTCCGCTGCCGGACGCCTGGTTGAACTACGCCGCCCTCGACGTCGAAGTGCTTCTCGAACTGCGCGACGCAATGGAATCCGAACTCGAATCCCAAGGCAAACTCGAGTGGGCGAAGGAAGAGTTCGAGTACATCCGTCTGGCCGGCCCGCCCAAGCCCAAACCGGACCGCTGGCGTCGTACGTCGCACATCACCTCACTCAAGACCACCCGTCAGTTGGCGGCGGTACGGGCGCTGTGGCAGGCGCGCGAGGATCTCGCACGCAAGCGCGACGTGTCTCCGAGTCGGGTTCTTCCTGACTCCGCGATCATCGATGCCGCTCTCAAAGATCCTCGGTCGCTGGATGCGCTCCGCTCGCTTCCCGTCTTCGGCGGACCACGTCAACGCCGGTATTCGCGTATTTGGATGGACGCACTGGAAGCCGCGCGCAGGCTCCCCGACAGCGAGCTTCCGCCGAAAACCCCGCCCATCGTCGGGCCGCCCGCTGCCGGCCGCTGGGCCCGCCAGGATCCAGCGGCGGCTGATCGGTTGACCGCGGCGCGCGCAGCACTGTCGGACCTGAGCAAAGAGGTTTCGGTGCCCGTGGAGAATTTGCTCCAACCCGACCTGGTCAGGCGCCTGTGCTGGGACTGGAAACTGGAACCCGACTCGGACATCGCCGAAGTCGAGAGTGCGATCGAGACCAAGCTCACTTCCGGTGGCGCACGTGGCTGGCAACGCACTTTGACCGTTCCCGTCCTCGCCGAGGCACTGAACTCCGTGGTCCCGGCCGAGCCCGAAGTGGAAGAGCCGGAATCCTGACCTGACCCCGGTGTGAGGTTGGAGCAATTCGGCACGTTAAGTTACCGGTCAGTAATGGGCAGTAGTACGCTCGATACGAGGCCGGACGCCTGGCCGTGATCGCCGAACCAACGTCTCACCGCCCTTCGGTGCGGTGGGCAGCTCCATCAGGAGGAATTCGCGTGGCTCCATCCACAAACAACCAACGCAACGTCGTCTTCGTCGACGGCATTCGCACCCCGTTCGGCAAGGCCGGCCCGAAAGGCATGTACGCCGACACGCGCGCAGACGATCTCGTCGTCAAGGCGATTCGTGAGCTGCTTCGCCGTAACCCGCAGCTCGATCCCGCACGGATCGACGAAGTTGCTGTCGCAGCCACCACGCAGACCGGTGACCAGGGCCTGACCATCGGCCGCACCGCTGCGATCCTCGCCGGTCTCCCCGAAACCGTTCCCGGATTCGCCATCGACCGCATGTGTGCCGGCGCGATGACCGCCGTCACCACCACCGCGTCGGGCATCGGCTTCGGCCAGTACGACGTCGTGATCGCCGGTGGCGTCGAGCACATGGGTCACCACCCGATGGGTGAGGGCGCAGACCCCAACCCGCGTTTCCTCGCCGACCGCCTGGTCGACCCGAGCGCCCTCGTGATGGGTAACACCGCCGAGAACCTGCACGACCGGTTCCCGACCATCACCAAGGACCGCACGGACGCCTACGCCGTCAACAGCCAGAACAAGTACGACGCTGCCAAGAAGGCCGGCTTCATCGCCGACACCCTGGTCCCCGTCGCCACCCGCAGTTCCGCGGGCTGGGGTCTGGCCACCGAAGACGAGCCGCCGCGCCCCGGAACCACCGTCGAAGATCTCGCGAAGCTCAAGACGCCGTTCCGCCCGGCCGGACGCATCACCGCCGGTAACGCAGCCGGACTCAACGACGGTGCCACCGCAGCACTGCTCGCCGGTGAGGACACCGCAGCCGAGCTCGGCCTGCCGGTCGGCATGCGCATGGTGGGCTTCGCCTACCAGGGCGTCGACCCCGCCGTCATGGGCATCGGCCCGGTTCCCGCCACTGAGAAGCTGCTGGCACGCACCGGCCTCAAGATCGAGGACATCGGACTCTTCGAGATCAACGAGGCGTTCGCCGTTCAGGTCCTCGCGTTCCTCGAGCACTACGGAATCGCCGACGACGACCCGCGCGTCAACCAGTGGGGCGGCGCCATCGCGTGTGGCCACCCCCTCGCTTCCTCGGGCGTTCGCCTGATGACGCAGCTCTCCCGCCAGTTCGCGACGCGTCCCGACGTGCGCTACGGCTTGACCACCATGTGCATCGGCCTCGGCATGGGCGGCACCGTCATCTGGGAGAACCCGAACCACGCTGACTACCAGGCAGGAGTTAACTAAATGTCTGATATTGCAACAGCATTCGCCGACGAGGTCGTGACGAACGCCTACACGAAGATCATCTCGGTCCCCGGCATCGAGGGCCCGTTTGCACTGATCACCCTCGACAACGGCTTCGACCACACCAAGCCGTCGTCCTTCGGTCCCGGCGGACTCGCAGCATTCGACGCCGCCCTCGACGAAGCCTTTGCCGCCAACCCGGTTGCCATCGCCGTCACCGGCAAGCCGTTCATCTTCGCCGCCGGCGCGGATCTCAAGGGTGTTCCCGCGATCACCTCTCGTGAGCAGGGACTCGAGCTGGGCCGCTTGGGTCACAAGGTGTTCCGACGCCTGCGTGAGTCGTCCGTTCCCACGTTCGCCTTCATCAACGGTGTCGCTCTGGGCGGCGGCCTCGAGGTCGGACTGCACAGCCACTACCGCACGGTTGCCGCCAATGCGGGCGCACTGGGTCTTCCGGAAGCATTCCTCGGTCTGGTCCCCGGTTGGGGCGGAACGCAGTTGCTCCCCAACCTCGTCGGCCCGTCGAACGCCGTCACCGTGGTTATCGAGAACTCGCTGAACCAGAACAAGGTGCTCTCCCCCAAGAAGGCACTCGAACTCGGCGTCGTCGACGTCGTTCTCGACTCCGCCGACTTCATCGAGCAGTCCCTCGCCTGGGCGTCGCAGGTCCTCGCCGGCAAAGTGACACCCGCTCGCCCCGAGATCGATCGTGGCCAGGGCTGGGACGACGCGATCGCTCGTGCGAAGGCGATCGTCGACGGCAAGACCAAGGGCAACGCTCCCGGCGCCGTCAAGGCCGTCGAGTTGCTCGAACTGGCTCGCAGCACCGACATCACCGATGCCGCCTCGCTCGACAAGGGCTTCGCGGCCGAGGACGAGGCTCTTGCCGACCTCCTCCTGACGGACGAACTCCGCGCGGGTCTGTACGCCTTCGATCTGGTGAACAAGCGCGCCAAGCGTCCCGCCGGAGCACCCGACCGCTCGCTCGCTCGTAAGGTCAGCGGCGTCGGCATCGTCGGCGCCGGCCTCATGGCCAGCCAGCTCGCGCTGCTCTTCGTCCGCCAGCTCAAGGTGCCGGTCATCCTGACCGACATCGACCAGGAACGCATCGACAAGGGTGTCGGCTACGTCCACACCGAAATCGAGAAGCTCCAGGGCAAGGGACGCCTGTCCCCCGACGCTGCGAACCGCCTCAAGGCGCTCGTCTCCGGCTCCCTCGACAAGGCCGCGTTCGCCAAGACCGACTTCGTCATCGAAGCCGTCTTCGAGAACATGGACGTCAAGAAGAAGGTCTTCGCGGAACTCGAGCAGTTCATCGCTCCCGAAACCATCCTCGCCACCAACACGTCTTCGCTCTCCATCACGGAGATGGCGTCCGGCCTCGAACATCCCGAGCGTGTGGTCGGCTTCCACTTCTTCAACCCGGTGGCCGTTCTTCCCCTCCTCGAGATCATCAAGGGCAGCAAGACCGATGATGCCACTCTCGCAACGGCTTTCGCCACCGCGAAGTCGCTGAAGAAGTCCGCCGTCCTCTGCGGCGACAAGGCCGGCTTCGTCTTCAACCGCCTCGTCACCCGCACCTTGGGTGAGGTCATGTCCGCCGTCGACGAAGGCACCCCCTTCGACGTCGCAGACAATGCCATCGCCGAACTCGGCATGCCCATGTCGCCGTTCACCTTGCTGGCCCTCGTCGGACCCGCAGTGGCACTGCACACCGGTGAGACCCTGCAGGAGTCGTACCCGGACCGGTTCAAGAGCTCACCCGGACTCGAAGCACTCGTCGAGGCCCGCAAGCCCGGCGTGTGGACCTGGGGCGAGAACGGTCAGGCCGTCGACCCCGAGGTCGCCGCACTGTGGCCGCAGGGTGACAAGGTGTCCACCTCGGAAGAGGTCCTCGAGCGCACACGTCGTGCATTTGCCGAGGAAATTCAGATCATGCTCGACGAGGGCGTCGTAGCGGCAGCCGAGGACATCGACCTCTGCCTGCTGCTCGGCGGCGGATTCGGATTCTGGAACGGCGGCATCACGCCGTACCTGGACCGGACCGGTACCTCCGAGGCCGTCAACGGCAAGCGCTTCCTCGCGCCCGGTGTTGCCAGCGTCTGAGTCAGTCGATCGACCCGTCACGGACGGCGTGCCCTCGGGTACGCCGTCCGTGGCGTTTGCGCAGGTTCAGAATAGGGTTCCCACATCGTCTTTCACGATGTTCTCGAGCGCACGCTCCGCGACGGCGGCGATGGTCATCGACGGATTGCACGCAGCGGAGTTTCCCGGCAGCAGAGCGCCGTCGAGCACGTACAACCCCCGCTGGCCCAGAATCCGCCCATCGAGATCGCACACCGAGTTCATGCAGGCACCACCGAGGGGATGCCACGTGGACGGCAGTATCGCGTTCGTATCGGTGAGCAGTCCTCCTGCCGCGATCTGCTGGGCCGCAGGTCCGATGTGGCCTTGCTGGATCGCAGAGTCGCCATCACTCGGCCAACGGAGCACCGCCTCGCCTCGCGCTGAGTCGTACACGAACCGACCCCGGTCGCTGCTGACCCCGAATCCGACCATCACCGTGCTGTGAGCGTCGAACGCCACTGGCGGGAACGACGCCTGAATGACGGTGAACGCGTTATGCGGGTCGTCCCAGTTCCGGCTGCCGTAGACGACCGGCCCGCCCTGCGTCGCGCCGAAATTCTCGGCGAGATCCGACCAGATGTAGATCCGATCGGCATTGGTCCCCCACCCTGCGCCGAGCTCGTCGGGCAGATCCGTGATCCGCCCCGTTGCCGCGGCGCGGACCAGGAGTTTGGTGGTGTTCATGCTGCCGGCAGCCATGACGAGCGCATCCGTCGTCAAGATCTTGTTCTCGAGAATGTTGCCGGAAATGTCGGTCCGGTCCACGTACACGCGCCACCGTCCGTCGGCAGCCCGCTCGACATCGGTGACCTGGTGCAGAGTCTCCACATTCACCAATCCGGTCGCTTCCGCTGCCGCAATGTAGGTGACATCCACCGAATGTTTGCCACCGTTGTTGACACCGAGCGCGCCGTCACCGTTGGTGTAAGACGGCTTCATCTCACCCCTCAGTTCGGCCAACGCGTAGTTCCAGTCGATCGGCATCGGAATCTTCGACACGGGTAGACCGGAACGCGTTGCGTTACGCGCGAATACACGTGCCGCCTCGTAGTTCGGGCTGGAAATCAGTTCGTCTGGTGCAGTTTCCACTTGCAGCATCCGCGCCACCCGCGGGTAATGGACGCGGTCCATTCGTGCGTAGTCGAGCTCCTCCGGAAAGTGCGTGTTGAAGACCGCTTCTTCCGGTTGCAGCGTCATCCCTTGGTACACAAGCGATCCGCCGCCCACACCGGCTGCGCAGATCGCGGTCATGTTCTCACCGGTCACCGTCTCCAACAAACCCGCGTATGGCTCGAAGATCGCCGGCCTGCCGAACAGAGTCGGGTTGGACTGATGCCAGAGGATGCGCTTGTCCGGGCTGGCGGGGTGCGGGAAAGTTTCGGCATTCGGCCCGGTCTGCCACCGAATCCCTCTCTCCAGCAAAGTGACCGGAACCCCCGCCTCGGCCAGGCGAAGTGCCGTCACCCCGCCGCCGAACCCCGATCCGATAACCACGACACGGTGCACTTCACGTGTCAGCGGAATCCCTGTTGCAGCCCTGGCAGTGCGTGGCGCCATCATCGCGACTCCCACGGCGGCCGTACCGGCCAAGAACGATCTGCGTTTCACTCCGGACATGACTGGTGCTCCCTCGAAGAATGTCGCCAGAGAATTCCGGGCACGCCAAAACTAGACACTCTGACGCTCGAGTGTCAAGGTTTTGGCGGAGCAGGCGAGGAACTACGAGGTCGACCGGATTGCGGGCCCGAGCCACCTCGAGAGAAAGGCCCGCAAGGAGTCGTCGGAATGTACGAGGTCACTGTCGAATGCAACAACCGAAAGCCCCAGTCGCACGGCAATTTCCACTATCTCATCCAACTCCGCCTCGGTGGCGAGGCCACGTTCGACCATAGGGGTGAGCATCTGACCAGCGAAAGGTATTGCTCGACTCATCATTTCGAGATCGAAGACAGGGTTTCCCCGCTCGGCGAGGAGCAGAGTCGCGAGCACCGGGTGAGCACGCACGGCAGTTCGCGCGGCAACGATGAATTCGACGACGTAATCACACGCCGTGTCGACCGACTCCACCTGTGCCGTGATCTCCCCGAGAACCTCGACAGCGAGACCGCCCATCGCCTGGGAGACGACCTCCTCACGTGTGCCGAAAATCGAGTACACCGTCTGGCGCGAGACACCGGCCGCGGTGGCAACTGCGGCAATGTTCACAGCCTCGAATCCGCCACCTTCGATCAGTTCGAGGGCGGCGCCGAGAATCTTCTGCTGTGATCGCACGAGGAAAGTATTGCCCACCGAAATGGTGCACTGAGAAACGCGGTCCAGATCCGACTCCCACCTGCATAAACGGCACAATCGGTTTCGTTTGGCTGCCGAAATTCAGTAGGTTAGGCTGCCCTTCATGAAAACTTCTGTTCGGGGCTTCACTGCCCTCGGTGCGGCTGCAATCGCGGTCACCGCACTTGTCTCGTGCTCCTCGGATTCAGGCACATCCACGCCATCCCAAGGTACGGGCGGATTCCCCGTCAGCATCGAGAACACCTTCGGCACCACGACCATCGACTCGAAGCCCGAGCGCCTCGTCACCCTCGGATGGAACGCGCAGGACATCCTGTACGCACTCGATCTGACTCCGGTCGGACAGCCCAAGTACACCTACGGCGCGGACGACAACGGCGTCATGCCGTGGGCGCAGGACTACTTCGACGCGGACAAGACAACGCTCTTCGACATGCCGGCCAGCGGAGAACCGCCGATCGAGTCCATCGCGTCGTTGACCCCCGACGTCATCCTCGCGCCGTACGAGGGCTTCGAGGAATCCGTCTACAACCAACTGAGCAAGATCGCACCGACGGCCGCCTACCCCGGCGCGGCCTGGCAGACATCCTGGCAGGACCAGACCCGCATCGTCGGCAAGGCAGTCGGCAAGAGCGAAGAGGCCGACAAGCTCGTCGACGGCCTCGACGCGACTCTCGCCGATACCGCCACAGCCCACCCGGAGTTCGCCGGAAAGACATTGGCAGTGGTCAACTTCGACACCGATTCGAGCAACATCAACGTCTATCTGCCCACTGATCCGCGGGTCCAGGTGCTGACTGAACTCGGATTCGTCAACGCGCCGGGCGTCGAGAAGCTCGCCGCGGACAATGCAGGTGGATCGTTCTTCAAGACGATCTCCTACGAGAACATCGCCGACATCGACGCCGACGTGATCGTCGGCTTCACCGACGGCTCCGGCGATCCGTCCGGCATACCCGCAGTCGGTGGACTCGACGCGGTCAAACGCGGATCCACCGCATTCCTCAGCGACACCCGCGTCATCGGCGGACTGAGCAACGTCAACGTCCTGAGCACGCCGTGGGTCCTCGGCCAGATCACACCGACGTTGAGCGAAGCCGCAAAGCGCGCCTCCGCCTAGAAACGAGATTTTCCCGACAACCCTCTCCGGCGTGATCCGTATCGAACGGCTCGCCGGAGAGGCGGGTGACCCGGAAATTCGTGGCGAAGGATCTCGAAGACATCGCAGCAAAAGCCGAGCGTCTCTCGGGCGAGTAAAGCGCCCTCACCTGCACTTACCATATTGTTTGCATAATAACTGCAATCAATACGACATCACTGTGTCCAGCTGATTCGCTGCGGGAATGGACTCAGCTGGGTAACGGCGCGTGAGTCCCCGCCAAATCTGCCCGGGTGGGCGTAGCGTGCAGAGTGCTCGCGGATGGATCGGCGCATCGGGGTGTCGACCGTAGGGCCTTTGAGGGGGCAGGAATGGCATTCAGCGGAACCGCCTCCGGCGGTGGATCCGGCGCTACTCGCGCCGACGTCGGACATGCAGTGCTCTTCGCCGGCGCCGCCGCGCTCGGCGGTTTTCTGTTCGGATACGACACCGCAGTCATCAACGGGGCGGTCGGTGCGATCCGAGACAAGTACGACATCGGCGCCTCGGGCACCGGGCTCACGGTCTCACTGACTCTGCTCGGCGCAGCACTCGGCGCCTGGATCGCAGGCACACTCGCCGACCGACTCGGCCGCATCCGCGTCATGCAGATAGCCGCGGTGTTGTTCATCATCGGCGCCGTAGGCTCCGCAATTCCGTTCAGCGTCTACGACCTCACGTTCTGGCGCGTGGTCGGCGGCCTGGCAGTGGGTTTCGCGTCAGTCATCGCCCCGGCCTATATCGCGGAGATCTCCCCCGCCGCGATTCGCGGACGTCTCGGCTCGATGTACCAACTGGCGATCGTTCTCGGAATCGCCGTGTCGCAGTTGGTCAATTACGCCCTCCAGGCCGCGGCCGGTGGTGATCGCAATCAGATCGCAGGCCTCGAAGCCTGGCAGTGGATGCTAATGCTCGAGGCGGTTCCCGCAGTCCTGTACCTGATCATGACAACCACGATTCCCGAATCTCCACGGTTCCTCGTGGCGCAGGGCAAGGACGATCGTGCTCGCAAGATCATCTCCGATCTCGAAGGTGGAGATCACGACGCCGTCACCGAACGCATGAACGAGATCCGCGAATCTCTGACGGAGAAGCAAGCCAAGACCACAGTCCGCCAACTCTTCTCGAAGCGGCTCGGGGTCTCCCATCTGGTGTGGGTCGGTATTGCACTCGCCGCATTGCAGCAGTTGGTCGGTATCAACGTGATCTTCTACTACTCGAGCACCCTCTGGCAGGCGGTCGGATTCGGCGCCGACCGGTCCCTGCTGATCAGCGTCGTGAGCGCCTTGGTCAACATCGTCGGTACGTTCGTCGCCATCGCCGTCATCGACCGGGTCGGTCGAAAGCCGTTGTTGCTGGTCGGTTCCGCCGGTATGGCCATCTCACTGGGCACCGCAGCGTTCTGTTTCCATTCGGCAACAGTGACCAAGAACGAGATCGGCGAATCCGTGGCCACACTGACCGGAGCCAATGCCACTATCGCTCTTATCGGGGCGAACGCATTCGTGTTCTTCTTCGCCTTGTCCTGGGGCCCGGTCGTCTGGGTGTTGATCTCCGAAATGTTCCCCAACCGCGTGCGTGCTGCAGCAGTCGGAATTGCGACCGCCACCAACTGGGTCGCGAACTTCCTGGTCTCCTGGACGTTCCCGGCACTGGCCGATTGGAATCTGTCGTACACCTACGCCGGCTACGCCGTCATGGCAGTGTTGTCGCTGTTCGTCGTCCTGAGGTTCGTGAAGGAAACGCGAGGCAGCACACTCGAATCCGTCCAGTAGCGAGCTCTCACGATTTCACCGAAAGCGGTGGCCCTCGGATTGATCCGTGGGCCACCGCTTTTCGAGATCGTAGTGAAGATTATCGTGAGACGAGCTGTCAGCCTTGCGCGACTTCACCTTGAGCCGACGCCGAGGACGCGTCTTCCTGGACGTGGACGCCGACGCTACCCATCCCCGCCACCCAGCCGGTGATCTTGCGGGAGAGGTCCTGAGCCGTGAGTCCGAGTTCCTTGTGGATGGCCTCGCGGCTGGCGTGATCGAGGAACTGCTGGGGAACGCCCATGTCGCGGCACGACGTGTGCACTCCGGCTGCCCGCATCGCGGCCGAGACCGTCGAACCGATGCCGCCGTGCAGACCACCGTCTTCGATGGTGACCACGAGGGCGTACTTGTCCGCCATCTTCACCAGCGAATCCGCGACCGGCAGAACCCACCGCGGATCGACGACGGCAACCGAGATGCCCTGCTTGTCGAGCCGCTCGGCAATCTCGAGTGCCAGGGATGCAAACGGGCCCACCGCGACGAGGAGCACGTCGCCGCGCTCACCCTCGCTGGACTTGAGAACGTCGACCATTCCGTCGAGTCGCTTCACGGCCGGAATCGCTTCGGGTACAGCGCCCTTCGGGAAACGAACGACGGTTGGGCCGTCGTCGACGAGAAGTGCCTCGTCCAGTTCTTCGCGCAGTGTGTCGGCGTCGCGCGGTGCCGCGACACGGATCCCGGGGATGATTCCGAGCAGCGAAAGATCCCAGACGCCGTTGTGGCTGGCGCCGTCGACTCCGGTGACCCCGGCGCGGTCGAGCACGACTGTGACCGGTTGCTTGAGTAGAGCGACGTCCATCAACAACTGGTCGAAAGCCCGATTGAGGAAGGTCGAGTAGATAGCAACGACGGGGTGAAGTCCGCCAAGTGCAAGACCGGCGGCCGAGGTCATCGCATGCTGCTCTGCAATACCGACGTCGAAGATCCGATCGGGGAACTTCTCACCGAAGGCCGCGAGGCCGGTGGGCCCGGCCATCGCCGCGGTGATGGCGACGATGTCCTCACGACGCGAAGCCTGCTCGATCAACGCGGCCGAGAAGACCGACGTCCAGTCCGGCGCGGACGACTTGGTGCCGCGACCGGTGACGGGATCGATGACACCGGTGGCATGCATCTGGTCGGCCACGTCGTTCTCGGCGTGTGCGTAACCGTTGCCCTTACGAGTGACGGCATGGACGATGACCGGTCCGCCGTAGGCCTTTGCCCGGCGCAATGCCGATTCCATGGCGGCTTCGTCGTGTCCGTCCACCGGTCCGAGATACTTGATACCCAGATCGGTGAACATGACCTGAGGGCTGACCGCGTCTTTGAGACCCGCCTTCATTCCGTGCAGGACGGAGTACGCGGTGCGCCCCACCCAGGGCAGTCTCTTGACCATGCGTCGGCCACTGTCGAGGGCGCGCTCGTAACTCGGCGCAGTGCGCAGTGCCGAGAGATGGTCGGCGAGTCCGCCGATGGTCGGTGCGTACGAGCGACCGTTGTCGTTGACGACGATCACCACCGAACGGTCCTTGCCTGCCGCGATGTTGTTGAGAGCTTCCCAACACATTCCGCCGGTCAGCGCGCCGTCACCGACGACGGCAACTACGTGGCGATTCTGACCCGTCAGCGCGAAGGCCTTCGCGAGGCCGTCGGCATAGGACAACGCGGCGGAAGCGTGAGAAGACTCGACCCAGTCGTGTTCGCTCTCGGCGCGGCACGGATACCCGGACAGTCCACCCTGCTTACGCAGAGTGTCGAACTGATCCTGACGACCGGTGAGGATCTTGTGTACATAGGCCTGATGGCCCGTGTCGAAGATGATCGCGTCCTGCGGCGAGTCGAAAATTCGGTGCAGTGCGAGGGTCAACTCCACGACGCCCAAGTTGGGCCCGAGGTGACCACCGGTCGCAGCGACCTTCAGCACGAGGAACTCACGAATCTCGTCGGCCAACTCCGTCATCTCGGCGTGGCTCAACTGACGTAGATCGTCAGGACCCTGAATGCGGGCAAGAACACCCAACGAGATCGCTCCCTCCGTGCTTCACAGCTGCACCGGTGCGCGCCGCGGCTGTCTTCGCGACAGTGCTGCCAGTCTACGGAGCGTTCCGGCGAACCGACACGCGGACTCGGCCCGATTCCGGTGTGACTTCGCGTAACAGCGAAATCCCGCGGATCGCTCGTGATCGCAATCACAGACAAATGGGATCCGTCGCGATCGACTCGGCAACTCTTCTTCCACAAAACGACCGCCATGTCAGCTTAAGGTCGACGTATGGGAACTGTGGTCGACGACCTGATAACGCGAGTGTTCGACGAAGTCCGATCACTCGACGAAGGCGAGTTGGCCGACTACATCCCCGAACTCGCGGCGGTCGCCCCCGATTCGTTCGGAATCTGCATCGCCACCGTAGACGGTTACGTCTACGAGATCGGTGACTCGCGAATCCCGTTCACCATTCAGTCGATCTCGAAGCCCTTCACCTACGCCTTGGCTCTCGCCGATCGAGGAAGCGAGGCGGTTGCCGCGAAAATCGACGTCGAACCATCCGGCGAGCCGTTCAACGAAATCAGCCTCGACCCGCTCACCGAACGGCCACGAAACCCCATGATCAATGCCGGGGCTATCACCGCTGCATCACTGGTTGCCGGACCGAATCCCGAGGCCCGCTTCGAGCGCATCCGCTCGGCGTACTCGCGATACGCAGGCCGCGAGCTGACCTTCAACGAAGCCGTCTACACCTCCGAGGCCCGCACCGGTCACCGCAACCGTGCGATCGGCCACATGCTGCGATCCTTCGACGTCATCACCGGCAATCCCGACGAGGCCGTCGACCTGTATTTCCGTCAATGCTCGATCGACGTGACCTGCCGCGACCTGAGTCTGATGGCTGCGACGATGGCGAACAACGGTGTCAATCCGCTCACCCACGAGCGCGCGCTGGCACCCGCAGGCGTCGAACAGGTCCTCAGCGTCATGGCTACGTGCGGAATGTACGACGGCGCCGGCAAGTGGCTGGTAGAGGTCGGATTGCCGGCCAAGAGCGGTGTCGGCGGCGGAGTGCTGGCGGTTCTGCCGGGCCAGATCGGCATCGCCGTGTACTCCCCCAGGCTCGACGTTCACGGCAACAGTGTTCGCGGAGTTGCTTCTGCCCGGGCACTGTCGAAGGAACTCGAACTGCACTTCCTCCACGTGACGCGGGCGTCACGCTCGTCGATCCGGGCCAGATACAGCGTCATCGAAGCACCGTCGCGAGTACGACGCACCCCGACCGAACAAGCCGTGCTCGACGACGTCGGCAAGCGCAGCCGGGTCTACGAACTGCACGGCGATCTCCTCTTCACCGGTGCCGAATCGGCGGTCCGCGAAATCGGCTCGGTGGACGAGGGCCTCGAAGTTGTCGTCATCGACGTCCGCCGCGTCGACGACGCCAGCGACGTCGCGGTACGCATGATCACTGCGCTGCAGGTTCAGCTGGCCGCGCAGGCTTGTGCTGTGGCCGTCGTCGATCCGCAAGGACTGCTGGGACAACGAAGTTCGAGCATCGACCCCGCCAGAAGAAGTGGTCGGGTTTTTGCGGATCTCGATTCCGCCATGCAGTGGTGCGAAGACACGCTGCTTGCGGTGCATTGTGAGGCCGATCGGCAGGCGTCGACGATCTCGATCGAGGACCACCCAGTTCTCGATGCTCTGTCCGCGGCGCAGATCGAGGGATTCTCCGCAGAACTGGAGACGCGAACCTATGCCCGCGGCGAGAAGATCGCCCGCCGAGGCGAAGCGGCCTCGGGGTTCTATCTGATTCTCAGTGGCCAGGTCAGCACCATGTTCACCGACGCGCACGGGGTCGAGCACCGCATCACGACGCTCTCCGCCGGAATGACGTTCGGCGAGATGACGATGTTCCTCGACACTCCGTTCCTCAACGACATCCGCGCCGATTCCACGGTCACCGTGGCCGTGCTGACTCCGGAGCGATATGCAGAACTGACCGCACAGGCACCCGAGTTGAAACTTGCGCTTCTCGAACGACTGGCTGCGGGCGCCTACGAGCAATTGGACCTGATGTTGCGGAGTGTCATATCCGCCGGACGAATCGGATAGGAACCACACGTGCCCACCACCGCCTTCACCTCGGAGCCGTCCACTGTCACGGTGACCGGAACTGCCACTGCAACAGCTGTTCCCGACATCGTGCGATTGACGATCGGAGTATCGGTGACACAGACGGCCGTTTCCGACGCATTCGACGCCGTCGCGCGTCTGTCCACTGCGCTGACCGAGACCCTGCACGCGCGCGGTGTGCGCGGAGCGGACCTCACCACCGCCGGGCTGAGCGTCCATCCGCAGACTCACTGGAGCGACGGAGGCCGCCAGGAGACAACAGGATTCACCGCATCGACAACTTTCCGAGTCGTACTGCGAGAGCTGGAGCCGGAAGCGGCGAACTCCCCCGCCGCCGTCATCGCGGCGTGTGTATCGGTGGGCGGCGACGCGATACGGCTCGACGGGCTCGAGTTCGACCTCGACGACCGCAGCGATCTGGCGACAAAAGCACGCGAATTGGCCTGGACGGCAGCCGAATCGAAAGCCAGACAGTTCGCGGACCTGGCAGACAAAGATCTGGTCGAAGTCCTCGAGGTGCTCGAGGACTTCGACCAGATCGTGCCGATGCGCGGACGTGTCGCGGCGATGAAAGCGGATTCGGCCCCGATAGCCGTCGAACGCGGAGAGATCGAAGAATCGATCTCGGTCCGCGTTCGATGGGCTATGGCGTGACAGAACTGTTCAGAAGACGCGGCCGGCGGTAGACCAGCCGGGCATGCGGATCAGCGAGTGAGGTTCTTCTCTTCGTTCTTCTCTTCGCGCTCTTCTTCGTATTTCTGCTCGGCGTCAGGAGTCGCGATGTCGATGGTGGTGCGCAACGGACGGTTCGGGATGAAGACGACCGACACGAGCGTGACCACGGCGACGACAGCTGCGACCAGGAAGATCCGTCCTGTTGCGTCGCCGTAGGCGAAGCGAACGATCTGCGAGACGAAGTCAGGCATATTGCTCAGGTCGAGGCCGTCCTGGAGGCTCTTTCCAGCTACTGCCTGCTGCTCGGGCGGCAAGGTGGAGACCGAATCGACTGTCAGTGTCTTGACGCGGGTCGCAAGAATCGAACCGAGCACCGACACGCCGATCGCGCCGCCGAAGGTGCGGAAGAACGCCACGATACTGCTGGCCGCGCCGATGTTCTCGACGCTGACCGTGTTCTGCACGGCGAGAACGATGTTCTGCATCAGCATGCCGGTACCGAGACCCACGATGGCGATGAAGATTCCGATTGTCCACAGGCTGGTTGCGTGGTCGATCGTCGACAGCAGCCCGAAACCGACCAGCAGCAGAACTGCGCCGGCGACGATGAAGGGCTTCCACTGACCGAACTTGGTGATCAGCTGGCCCGAGCCGACCGAGGCGACGAGCATGCCTGCGACCATCGGAATGGTGAGCAATCCGGCTTCGGTGGGATCGAATCCGCGTGCGGTCTGGAAGTACTGCGTCAGGAACGTCGTCGCGCCGAAGAGGCCGACACCAACTGCGATAGAGGCGATGATCGCGAGAGCCGTTGTGCGCTCGGTGATGATCTTGATCGGCAGGATCGGATCCTTGACCTTGGATTCGACGAACATCGTCAGGCCGAGCAGGGCCAGACCACCGATGACGAAGAAGGCCGACTCCTTCGAGAACCAGGCGTAGTAGTCGTCCTGACCGGCAAACGAAACCCAGATCAGTAGGACGCTGACACCGGCGGTGAGCAAGGTGGCGCCCATCCAGTCGATGGAGACGTTGTCCTTCTTCACGGTCTCGACGTGCAGTGTGCGCTGAAGCAGGAACAATGCGATGACTGCCAGCGGAACACATACGTAGAAGCACCAGCGCCAGCCGGCAGTGTCCACGAGGACGCCGCCGAGGATCGGTCCACCGGACATCGAGACGGCCATGGCCGCACCCATGTATCCGGAGTAGCGACCGCGATCTCGCGGCGGGATGATCGTGCCAATGATGGCTACGACGAGAGCGGTCAGACCGCCCATACCGATGCCCTGGATGACACGCGCACCGAGCAGCAACGGAACGTTGTGCGCCGCGCCGGCGATGACCGAGCCGATCACGAAGATGACGATCGCGGTCTGGACCAGGACCTTCTTGTTGTAGAGGTCGGCAAGCTTGCCCCAGATCGGCGTCGACGCCGCGGTGGCGAGCAACGCTGTCGTGATGATCCAGGCGTACTGCGTCTGAGTTCCGTGCAGTTCACCGATGATCGTGGGAAGCGCTGTGGAAACGATGGTGCTACTGAGCAGCGCGGTGAACAGCGCTGCGATGAGTCCGGTGAGTGCTTCGAGAATTTCGCGGTGAGTCATCGCGCCCGCTTCGCGAGCCGATCCGTCACCTCCGGTACTTGCCCGGGTTTCTCCTACTGTTGCTGCCATGTGCCTTATCTCCCAATACTTTCTACGCCCGTGTGCGGAACTGCCGGTGAGGCCTGCCGATTCGATGCGCCGAACGTCTCGTTGAGACGTTGCAGCGATGTCACTGCGGCCATGGCCTCTTCCTGGCTCCAGTCTTCGAGCATGTTGCGCAAACGCGCCGCACGCCGCTGCGTGGTTCTCCGTAAAACGTCGTGTCCCTCTTCCGATACTCGGATGCGGAACGCCCGCTTGTCAGCCGGATCGGGATTTCTCTCGACATACCCAGCGTCGACCAGATCCGACATTTGTCGGCTGAGCGACGACTGACTGACACACAGATCGACGGCCAATTCGTTCTGTCGGCACTCCCCACGCGCTGCCAGCATGAACAACACACTGACCAGCGCAGGCGGCAGCAGGCTGTCTGCACCGGTGGTGACCGCGGCTCGCAGCGATCTGCCGAACATGAAGATCGTGTCGACGAGCGCTTGGGCCGTCTCCGGCTGTACCGACATTGCCTACCCCTGAATTCGAGTGGCCCGAACGAGCCGTGACTTGAAAACGGAAAACTACTTGCAGAACGAAACTATACGATTAGTTGCGTAATGCAAGCAACTGTTGTGAACGCGAGAAGCGTCACACCGTTTCAGGGAAAGATTTCGGGACGTCTCAGCGTTCGAGAAGCGCGATGCACTCCATGTGGTGAGTCTGGGGGAACGCGTCGAACGCCCGGAGGCCACCGATTCTGAAGCCCTGCTCCAGGTAGAGGCCGATATCGCGACCGAACGACGCCGGGTCGCACCCGATATGGACTATCCGCTCAGCGCCCGTTGCGGCGAGAGCTTCCACGACCGGACGGCCGGCTCCCGCACGTGGCGGGTCGAGCACGACGACAGCAGGCGAACGCTCCAGATCCGCGATGATGTTCTCGACGCGGGCGCTGTGGAAGCGCACCTGACCGAGATCGGACAGCGCTGCCTGCCCGTCCGCGACTGCACGCGCCGAAGATTCGACGGACTCCACCACGCCGGACGGCCCGACAAGCTCGGCGAGCACAGCTGCGAACACGCCGACACCGCCGTAGAGATCCCAGGCCGTGTCCGCGGTAGCGGCTCCGGCCCACTCCCCGACCACCTGTGAGTACGCGGCCGCAGCGCCGCGATGGGCCTGCCAGAAACCGGTCGCAGCCAGCGCCCATTCTCGACTGCCGACGCGCTCGATCACTGTGTCCGATCCGATGGCAACTCGGGCCTTTCGCGGGCCGCCGCTTGCCGCTCGGCGTGCCATCGCGCCGCGTCGCCCGGGCGTCCGCCGTCCCGTCTTGGACACCGCGGGTGCCGCGATTTCCACGACGTGCCGCTCGCCGGCAGCGTCGAGAACAACCTGCAGCTCGCTACCTGGTGCCCACTGCGCACCGCCGAGACCGTCGTACGCGCTCTGATCGATCTGGGTGCACCGCAGGTCTGTGACGATCCGGTTGCTGCGGTACGCGTGGTATCCGGCGACACCGTGCCCGTCCACCGCCAACCGGACTCGCGTGCGCCAACCCGTTCCGTCTCCGGTTCCGGGCAGTTCCTCTACCTCGACGTCCGATTCGACACGAGCGAGTCGCAGAAGCTGCTCCCGCACGACCGAGGTCTTCATCTCACGTTGGACGCTCAGATCCGCATGCGAGTAGTCGCAGCAGCCCGCCCCGCCCGGGCCGGAGATCGGGCATGTCGGATCGATCCGATGCGGAGAAGCGTCGAGAACGGTGATCGCGTCGGCGCGGCAAAACGATCCGCCCTTGTCCTCGGTCACCCGGACCAGCGCACGCTCCCCCGGCAAACCGTGACGGACGAACACGACCCGCCCCTCGTGCCGGGCGACGACGAACCCGCCGTGACCGGGGTTGCCCAGATCGACCTCGAAGGTCTGTCCGGTCCAATTCTCACTCAACGAACTACGCCTGCCATTTCGATGTTGCCGATCATTTTTCGCCGGTGATCATTTCTCGCCGGTGTCGTAACCGCGACGCGTGGCACCTGCGGTCTTCTCGATGTCGAGCGGCTTCGCCTTTGCCGACGAACTCAGCTGCCACGGAACGCTGGTCACCATCACGCCGGGCTGGAAAAGCAGACGACTCTTCAGACGAAGCGCGCTCTGATTGTGCAGGATCTGCTCCCACCAGTGTCCGACGACGTACTCGGGAATGAAGACGGTGACGACGTCACGCGGAGCATCGCGTCGTACACGCTTGACGTAATCGAGAACCGGCTTGGTGATTTCGCGGTACGGCGACTCGATCACCTTGAGCGGAACCGTCACGTCGCTCTTCTCCCACTCACGCACGAGTGCACGGGTGTCCGGCTCGTCGACGTTGACCGTGATGGCTTCGAGGGTGTCCGGTCGCGTGGCTCGCGCGTAGGCGAGAGCTCGCATCGTCGGCATGTGCAACTTCGAGACGAGCACGATCGAGTGCGTGCGGCTGGGCAGTACGCCGTCCCACTCCTGCTCCTCGAGCTCGGCTGCGACGCTGTCGTAATGCTTGCGGATCATCTTCATCACGATGAAGATCGCGACCATCGCGACGATGGCGATCCATGCGCCGGCAGCGAACTTGGTGATCAGAACGATGATCAAGACGGTGGCGGTCATTGCCAGACCGATCGAATTGATCACTCGCGAGCGCTGCATACGGGCCCGCTGCGCCTTGTCGGTCTCGGACTTCAGATGCCGAGTCCAGTGCTTGATCATGCCCGTCTGGCTGAGCACGAACGAGACGAAGACGCCGACGATGTACAGCTGGATGAGCTTGGTGACCTCGGCGCCGAACACCACGACGAATGCGATCGCAGCACCGGAGAGGAAGAGGATTCCGTTGCTGAATGCCAGTCGGTCGCCGCGCGTGTGCAGCTGACGCGGTAGGTACCGATCCTGCGCCAGGATCGATCCGAGTACCGGAAATCCGTTGAACGCGGTGTTCGCGGCCAGAACCAGGATCAGTGCCGTGACGATCGCCATGAAGAAGAAACCGATCGGGAAACCACTGAACACGGCTTCGGCGATCTGCGCGATCAAGGTCTTCTGATGGTAGCCCTCCGGCGCTCCGACCAGCTGTTCCTGCGGATTGTGTGCGTAGACGATGCCGATCTTCTGAGCCAGGATGATGATGCCCATCAGCAGGACGATGGCGATCGACCCGAGCAGCAGCAAGGTCGTGGCAGCGTTGCGCGACTTCGGCTTCTGGAACGCCGGTACGCCGTTGCTGATGGCCTCGACGCCGGTCAGTGCGGCACAGCCCGAGGAGAATGCGCGGGCGATCAGGAACGCGAAGGCAATTCCGTACAGATGCGAATCCTCGGCGTTGAGCGTGAACGACGACGATTCCGCGTGCACATCCTCGCCGAGGACGTAGATCCGGAAGAATCCCCACCCGAGCATCAGGAACATGCCGACGATGAATGCGTAGGTCGGAATTGCGAACGCGGTCCCCGATTCACGGATACCGCGAAGGTTGACCGCGGTCAGCAACACGATCGCCGCAACCGCGAACAACACCTTGTGCTGCGCGACGAACGGCAGAGCCGAGCCGATGTTCGACGCCGCCGACGAGATCGACACGGCGACCGTCAGCACGTAGTCGACCATCAGCGCACTACCGACGGTCAGACCGGCGGTCGGGCCGAGGTTGACCGTCGCGACCTCGTAGTCGCCGCCACCGGAGGGGTATGCGTGGACGTTCTGGCGGTAGCTCGCCACCACCACAGCCATGACGATGGCGACGGACAATCCGATCCAGGGGGTGTACGCATACGCGGAAATACCCGCGACGGAGAGAACCAGGAAGATTTCTTCGGGGGCATACGCGACGGACGACATCGCGTCGGACGCGAAGACCGGTAGTGCAATTCGCTTGGGTAGCAGCGTGTGCCCGAGTTTGTCGCTTCGGAACGGCCGACCGAGCAGGAGCCGCTTGGTAGCGGTCGAGAGCTTAGACACGTGCAAAGCGTAAGCCGTCTCGCCCGATTCGGAGTCATCAGAGCCCCAACTTCACCTTTTGTCGTGACAACCGGCACGCGAGCGACCGTTGTACTTGCTCTTCCCGTGAGGGGCTGTACCGTTCGATTCGGCGTGCAATCGCGCCATGAGGGTCCATGAACGGAGTAGGGCGTGTATGTCGTCATCATGGGGTGCGGTCGAGTGGGTTCTTCCCTCGCCGCGTCTCTGACCAGGATCGGACATGAGGTCGCCGTCATCGACCGCGATCAGAGTGCGTTTCTGCGTCTCGATCTCGACTTCCCGGGAACCAAGGTTCTGGGAATGGGGTTCGACCGTGACGTGCTGGTCCGGGCGGGAATCGAGCGGGCCGACGCCTTTGCCGCGGTGTCCTCGGGAGACAATTCCAACATCATCGCAGCGCGAGTCGCACGCGAGACTTTCGGCGTCGAACGCGTCGTCGCACGTATTTACGACGCCAAGCGTGCCGCCGTTTACGAGCGACTCGGCATTCCCACGGTCGCCACCGTGCCGTGGTCGACGGATCGTTTCCTGCACACGTTGACCAAGGAAAGTCAGACTGCGAAGTGGCGCGATCCTTCGGGCACTGTCGCCATCACCGAACTTGCCCTGCACGAGGATTGGGCGGGCAAGCCGATTGCGCTCCTCGAGGGCGCGACCAGTTCGAGAGTCGCCTTCATCATCCGCTTCGGGACCGGCATTCTCCCCGACCGCAAGACTGTCATCCAGGCCGACGATCAGGTCTACATCGCCGCCGTGTCGGGAACCGTCGCCGAAGCTGTCGCACTTGCCGGCAACCCGCCGCCGAGCGACGACTGAGGGAGGCCGCAGATGACTGATCCGTACGCCGCCCCCCACAACAAGACTGCGACTGTGTTGCACTACAACGTGATTGGAAGTTCTCGATGAAGGTCGCCATCGCCGGAGCCGGCGCCGTAGGCCGTTCCATTGCGCGAGAGCTGATTCGAAGCTCACATGACGTCATGCTGATCGAACGCAAACTCGATCACATCGAACCGGAGTCGGTGCCCGAGGCGAAGTGGGTGCACGCGGACGCCTGCGAACTCAGCAGACTCGAGGACGCGTCGATGGAGTCGTACGAGGTCGTGATTGCCGCGACCGGAGACGACAAGGCAAACCTGGTCCTCAGTCTGCTCGCGAAAACCGAGTTCGGTGTTCGCCGAGTTGTCGCCCGCGTCAACGATCCCCGCAACGAGTGGCTCTTCGACGAGTCCTGGGGCGTGGACGTCGCCGTCTCGACACCGCGGATGCTCGCTTCGCTCGTCGAAGAGGCCGTCTCGGTCGGTGACCTGGTCAAACTGATGACATTGCGGCAGGGACAGGCCAACCTCGTCGAGATCACGTTGCCCGACAACACACCTCTTGCCGGAAAAGCCGTCAAGAAACTCGAACTTCCGCGAGACTGCGCACTGGTCACCATCCTGCGTGGCGGACGCGTGATCGTCCCGCAGATGGACGATCCCATCGAAGGCGGGGACGAACTGCTCTTCGTTGCGGCCGTCGACGCCGAGGATCAGTTGCGCGTTGCACTCCGCCTGGAGAATTGACCGACGAACACACTGACGACGAAAGGGAATCACATGGCACAAGCGCCCGAAAACACCGTAGTCACCGACAATCCGGCCCAGAGCCGGTACGAGATCCATGCCGACGGCGACCTCGCCGGGATCGAGGACTACACCACCTCCGGTGACGTCGTCTCGTTCAACCACACCGAGATCTACCCCGCCTTCGAAGGTTTCGGATTGGCCGGGATTCTCGTCCGCCAGGCTCTGGACGACCTACGAGCACGCGGCCTCAAGGTTCATCCGGTGTGCCCGTACGTCGTGAAGTTCCTCGACAAGCACCCCGAGTACCAGGACCTGATCAGCTGAGATCGCGGTCTTCGCGCGGCTTCGTCAGATTCACCGAGCCCACCTCTTCGGACCCTGCGTCCGTGGCGGTGGGCTCGCTGCTTTCGGGCTCCACAACCGGTTCAGGCTCGACGATGCGATCGGCCTTACGCACAGCCCAGACCGTCACGAGCAGCACCAAACCGGTCAACGGCCAACCCATGCCGATACGCGCGACTGCGAGCCATCCGGTGTGGTCGGTGTCGTAGAGCTGTGACTGAACGAGATACCGCGCACCGAAGACCAACGCCCACGCTGCCGTCGCGACGTCGTAGAGCCGGACGGCGGAGCTGTGCTTGCGCCAGAGATTGCCGTGCCCGTTGAGATAACCCCAGATGATTCCGACGAGGGGCCAGCGTACGAGGATCGAAATCAGGAAGACCGCACCGTAGGCGAGGCTCGTGTAGATACCGAAGAGGAAATATCCTTTGGCGTCGCCGGTGCGGTAGGCGATGAATGCGGAAACTCCGACTCCGAGAAAACCGGAAATAGCGGGTTGGAGGGAATCCTTGCGGAAGAGGCGCCAGGCCGCGATAGCGACAGCGACGCCCAATGCGGCCCAGATTGCCGCGGTGAGATTCCAGATGCTGTTGACCGGGACAAAAATCAGAATCGGCAAAGACGAATAGATCAGACCACTCAGCCCGCCGAGTTGGTCGATTACCGATCGCTGTTGTGTTTCAGTCACCTGTCGAGGGTGCCACAGTCACCGAGTTGCACGGTAAATGCGGGAAACGCGCCTATTCGCCGCGCAGTTCGTAGTAAGGGTTGAAGATCGCCTTGCGACCGTCACGCTCGCCCACACGACCGCGGATCAGCAGGGTCTTACCGGTCTCGATTCCCGGGATCCGGCGACGCCCGATCCAGACGAGATTGATCACCTCGGTGCCATCGAAGAACTCGGCCTCGATGCTGGCATTTCCCGACTTGGGACACGCGTCGACGCTGCGGAGTCGGCCCACCATCGTGACTTCTTCACCGCGACGACAATCGCATGCCTTCTGACCTCCGGAAGCCTTGTTGGACTCGGCCATCTCCTGGGCGTCCAACTGGTCGACGTCCTCGGTCAGACGCTGGGTCAGTCGACGAAAATATCCTGCGGCGGCGGGTGCCATTGCGCGCTCCTGCGAACATGTGTGACGCAAGGGTTTCGCGTCACGTGAAGGGCTGTGTGATCGCCACTGTAGACCCATTACGAGCGTGTAACCACACCGGTCAGTCCGCGCCTCGGGGGCACCGGGCAAGATCAAGAGATGCAGAACTCGGAATTGGCGACCGTTGCCGTCGTTCTCCCAGGTACAGGCTCTGACGCCCACTTCGCGGACCGCGCATTCCGGGCGCCGCTGGAGGCTCTGGGTGTGCGCATCGTCGCAATTGAACCCGACCCTCGGCGTGTCGTGGACGGCTATCTTGACGCGATGGACAGAGCCGCGGACACGCACGGCCGAATCATCGTCGGAGGGGTCTCGATCGGAGCGGCCGTTGCACTTCAGTGGGCCGCCGACAATCCCGATCGAACCGTGAGTGTGTTGGCAGCGCTTCCGGCCTGGACGGGCTCGGCCGACGACGCCCCCGCAGCAGCGAGCGCGCGGTTCACCGCCGGGCAACTGCGCTCCGAAGGCTTGGAGTCGGTGATCGCTGCGATGCTCGCGTCGAGTCCGGCGTGGCTCGGAGCCGAACTCGAGCGCTCCTGGCGCTCTCAGTGGCCCGATCTCCCGGCTGCGCTCGACGAGGCGGCGTCGTACCACTCACTCGGCGAGAGCGCGCTACGGGCGGTAGGCGTTCCGGTCGGCATTGCGTCGGCGATGGACGATCCGGTTCATCCCGCGTCAGTGGCGCAGGCCTGGGCGGCTTCACTCCCCCGCGGCGCAGTCGCCACGACGACGCTCGACATGATCGGGCGCGACCCCGCGGTTCTCGGGTCCACCTGCATCAAAGCGCTCGCGGCGATCGAATCCGATACCACCGCGAGCGCCTGAAGAAAATCCTGTTACTGACCCAATTGCTGCATGGCAGAACCGGATTCGCCGCTACGAGGCGGCGGGGTCGGCCGTGCTGGAGGTGCCGGCGGAGCGGGCGGTGCTGACTGCTGTTGCTGCTGGGCGGCGACCTGTTGCTGCTGCGCTGCCGCCAACTGCTGCTCGTGTGCGGCCGCCAACTGCTCGGCGAGCACCTGCGGGAGCACCACGGGCAGCGGTGTCCGCACCGGATGCGGCTCTGATCCTCGGTTGACGACGGTGTCACGCAAGATGTCCCGTGCGATTGCCACCAGAGGGGCGTTCGCGGCGGTGGATCCACTCGGACCCGCGACCACGCAGCGCACCATCCACCGGGGACCGTCGACGCCGATGAACCGCAGGTCCATGTTGGCCGTCACAGCAGCCAGTTCACGGCCCCACGGGCCGTTCTCGACGCTCACCGCGGAATTGTCGTCGCGAAGCGACTGCGCGAGCTCGGCAACGACCTCACGCCACTGACCGGGCGATTTCGGGGCGGCGTAGGCAGCAACCGTGATGCGGCCGTGCTCGGTGACCAGGTGCACGGCCTGCGGCGAACCGTTGGGCGCCATCTCGACCTGCAACTGCCCGCCGGTCGGCATCGGCACCAGAACGGAACCGAGATCAAGACGCTGACCGTCACGGCCTGCCGTCGGATCGTCGGAATCGATCTCCGAGATGTCGTAAGGGCCTTCCGATTCGCCACCGAACTCGTCGCCGGTGACTTCGAGATCGTCTTCGACCTCGTCGATCTCCACCGACTCGTCGTTCTCGTCACCGAAGAAGCTGGTGGTTTCCTCGTCGACGTCTGTCTTCTTCTTGCGTCCGAACATGATTCAGACTCCCTCTCCGACTACCGCGCCAGGCGCATCGGTATCGAGTATCGCGTGCCCGCCGCTGGAACCGTAGCCTCCGGTTCCTCTGGTCGTGTCGTCCAGCGATTCGACTTCCTCGAAAACCGGAAGTTCGACTCGTTGAACCACGAGCTGAGCGATTCGGTCACCGCGGCGGATGTCGATGGCTGTGGCCGGATCGAGATTGATCAAGCAGACCTTGAGTTCGCCCCGGTATCCCGCGTCCACGGTTCCGGGCGCATTCACGATCGACAGTCCCGATTTGGCGGCGAGTCCGGAACGCGGATGGATCAACCCGACGGTGCCCACCGGCAAAGCGATCGCGATCCCCGTTCCGACCAGTGTTCGGTGGCCGGGTTCGATGGTGACGTCGCTGGTGGAGCACAGATCCACACCCGCATCTCCGGGATGCGCACGCTGTGGAACGGGCAGGTCTGGATCCAGTCGCTTCAAGGCGATGGAGAGATGGTCGCTCACGTGGGCCAAGACTACTCGTAGCGACGGACTATCCTTGACAGGTGCCCGAAACATCTCGACCTGACGTCGCCACCACAACGCCCCCGTCCACGACGCTGTACTCCGAGCGCCTGTGGGTGCCGATCTGGTGGTGGATCGCCGGGTTGGCCGTAGCCGGACTCCTCGCGGCCGAGGTCCACATGGGCCGCCCGGGGCTTCTCTCGTACCTGGCGTACGTCGTACTACTCCCGATCCCGATCTGGGCGGCATTCTGGCTCAGCCGGATGCGCGTCGAGGTAGTGGAGACAGCAGGGGTGAAGGAACTGCACGTGGGTAGAGCCCACCTGCCGGTCGAATTGATTTCACGGGCGGCAGCAGTGCCGGCTTCCGCGAAGAGTGCTGCGATGGGGCGCCAACTCGATCCGTCGGCGTTCGTCCAGCATCGCCCATGGGTCAAGACAATGGTGTTGATCGTGCTCGACGACCCGGAGGATCCCACGCCGTACTGGTTGGTGAGCACACGTCGTCCCGCTGATCTGCTGGCTGCGCTGGATCTCTGACCAGCGCGGTCACAGCAAAGCAGTACTTCCCGACCCTTGGTCGACCCTCGCGCTGACGGGTCGACCACCGGGAAGGGAGATCAGGCAGCGCAGTCCATGCATACGAGCTGTCCGTTGGCATCACTGGCCAGGCGGCTGCGGTGATGAACCAGGAAGCAGCTCGAACACGTGAACTCGTCTGCCTGCTTCGGAACAACTCGAACCGAGAGTTCCTCGCCGGAAAGGTCGGCACCCGGCAGCTCGAAGGACTCCGCGGTGTCCGTCTCGTCGATGTCGACGACGGCTGACTGCGCTTCGTTGCGTCGCGCCTTCAGCTCCTCGAGCGAGTCCTCCGAAACCTCGTCGGACTCTGTACGCCTCGGTGCGTCGTAGTCAGTTGCCATCTCGTCTACCCCATCCTCTTCGTGTATCCCGGTCCCGTGTGCGCCGAGAATCCGGTAGATCCTTGATGCGCATGGAAACCGCCGTGGCATCCAGATCATTCCCTGTCGCTGCATAACGCTGCAGGACCGGAATTAGTGCCCGGAAGTTCCTTCCGAGAACGTGATCTGCGCCTCATTTGGTTGTCATTTCGGCGTCCGGCCGATGCCCAGTTGAACGACCTGGGCCGCCAGACAGTAGCCGACGTGAGCACGAAAGTAGTAACCGAATCGGAAATTTCCGAAAAATGACTGCGAATTGTCACCAAGGCAAGAGCAAGCTGTGACCTTTCCACGATGTTTTCGGGCCGAATCCGGGTAGAAACAGGCCGGTAATCGGCCAACTGCCGTTTCGCAATCGACAAGGACTCGACGCGTCGAGCCTCGCTTCGGCTGTCTCGTCACACAGGCCCTCTAAGGTAGGCACCGAACGTCATGCCGGCGCCGCTCGGCCCGATGGCGAAGTAGAAGTTTCGTCAAGAAAGTCGAGGGATACCGTGGTTTCTCTGATCACCGAAGGCAGCTCTACCGATGACCAGGGACGTCCGTTCCGCCGTCGGCGCGCGTGGCCGGTGATCGCCGTGTTCGCGGTACTCGCATTGATCGGCAGTGTCTTGTGGGTCCGCATCCTGAGCGCCGAGGCGGAAGTCAGTGACACCGTCGCCTGCAACCTGCCGCAACCTTCGTCCGATCCTTCGGCAGCGGCGCCACTACCGCTGGGAACCGTCGTCGACCGCTCGAAGCTGCTCGACGTGGATCCCGCTCCCCTCGCCGCCACCAAGGTTCGTGTGTTCAACGCCAACGGTGAACACGGCCAGGCGGCCCAGGTGGCAGCGCAACTGAGCGAGTTCGGCTTCTCCAGCGCGCCGGACGTCCAGGTCGGAAACGACCCCGTCTACGTCGACCAGAACATGGAGTGCCAGGGTCAGATCCGATTCGGAGCGAACGGCCTCGCCGCCGCCAGTTCCGTCTGGCTGGTCGCCCCCTGCGCCGAACTGGTCCAGGACGGCCGCGGCGACGACACCGTCGACCTGGCTCTCGGCACCTACAACAAGGGCGCCCTGACCCCCAACACCGACGCCACCGCGATCTTGCATGCTCTGGCCGAGCAACCCGCAAACGCCGAAGTCGCCCCCATGGACATCGCACTGCTCAAAGCAGCGCGCACGGCGCGCTGCTGACAAGCCTCAGCTCGGAATCGGCTGATCTGCGCCGGTAGCTCCGAGCATGTGCGCGAACTGCTCGGCGATCGCCGGAGCGACTGCGTAAACGACATCACCGTCGGCCGACGTGGAATTTGACGCCGGGACGTTGATGACGGCGCCCGCTTCGGAAGCGATCAGGGAGCCAGCTGCCCAGTCCCACGGACTCAGTCCGTGTTCGAAGTGAGCGTCGACCCGGCCGGTGGCGACCATGCACAGATCCAAAGCCGCCGAACCGATGCGTCGGATGTCGCGAACCTGCGGCAGGATCTGCCCGATCAACGTGCCCTGCACCTTCCGGCGATCCGCTCCGTAACCGAAGCCGGTGGCCAACAGCGCCATTGACAGCTCGGTCACCTCATTGGCTTGCAGGTCGCTGACGACGCCGTCGGCCGTGGTCATGGTTGCACCGCCGCCCCGATGCGCGGCGTACGTGGTTTCCAACGACACGTCGACGACAGCCCCGGCTACCGAGACCCCGTCGATCTGTACGGCCACCGAGATGGCGAACGCGGGGATTCCGTAGAGAAAATTCACCGTGCCGTCGATGGGATCGACAACCCATCGAACTCCCGCGGAATCGTCGGTGTCTCCGCCACCTTCCTCACCCAGGATCGAATCTGCAGGCCGCCATTGCGCCAGAAGGTCGCGAATCACCTGTTCGGTTTCGGTATCGACCACCGTGACGGGATCGGTGGGCGTGCTCTTCGCCGCAACCGAACCACCCTCGGCGGCACCGGAACCCACCAGGCCGAATACCTCGGGCCGACGCAAGCGGACGTGTTCGGCTGCGCGTTCGGCGACGGCTACGGCTACTTCCCGCAACTGTGCGGGGTCCAGAGAATCGGCGGAAAAGTCGGGCAACGTTCTTTCTGAAGGGCGCACCGGACCATCGCAACACATCTCTACCGAGGGGCACCACTCGAACGTCTCGAGGTGGGCGGTTCGAGGGGACGCGCCCGGGTCCTTGTTCGGGTTAGTGTTTGCAACGGTAGATCGTGACCTCGAATTCGACACTCAGGAGCGCAGGACGATGACAACCACAGGTTTCGGGATCGACGTCGGCGGCAGCGGCGTCAAGGGCGGCACGATCGACCTGAGCACCGGGGAAATGATCGGTGACCGCATCAAGATCCTGACCCCGCAGCCGTCCACACCCGATGCGATCGCGGGCACTGTCGCCGAGATCGTCGAGCAGGCCAAGTGGACCGGTCCGGTCGGCATCACCTTGCCCGCTGTCGTGACCGGCGGCGTCGCGCGAAGCGCCGCGAACATCGACAAGTCCTGGATCGACACCGACGCCGCCGCCCTGTTCGGCAAGGCGCTGGGCGGGCGCGAGGTCACCGTCCTCAACGACGCCGACGCTGCCGGAATCGCCGAGGACTCGTTCGGAGCGGGCAAGGACACCTCCGGCGTCGTGATCTTGTTGACCTTCGGCACCGGAATCGGATCTGCCGTGCTGCACAACGGAGTTCTGTTGCCCAACACCGAGTTCGGTCACCTCGAGGTCGACGGCAAGGAAGCCGAGCACCGGGCGGCGTCGTCGGTGAAGGAGAAGAAGGACTGGAGCTACAAGGAGTGGGCCGTCGAGGTCTCGCGAGTTCTGACCACCTTCGAGAACCTGCTCTGGCCAGATCTCTTCATCGCCGGAGGCGGTATCAGCCGCAAGCACGAGAAGTGGATTCCGCATCTGACCAACCGCACCAAGGTCGTCCCCGCCACCCTTCTCAACACCGCGGGAATTGCGGGAGCTGCGCTCGCATCGGTCGGACTGACCAGGCCGGCCTCCGTCGCCGGATGAGAAAACCCGCACGTGAAAAGCGGAAAATCTACCTGTTACGGCCCGCCGTGACGTAAGAGTTTCCTGAGAGTCGTTACAATGGTGAAGTCCGGCTGCGCGCCGGCCAACAACCATTGACCTCTCCGCCGGATCACCACTCTGGCGTGACGCCGCACGACACCGTCACGAAAGGGCGTACGTGGCAGCCACCGATACACGTCAGACTGCTGATTCTCCATCAGAGTCAGAGCCACAATCTCCAGCCGTGGAGGCGGCCACCGTCACCGCTCCGGCAGCCAAGAAGGCTCCGGCGAAAAAGGCCCCCGCCAAGAAGGCAGCAGCAAAGAAGGCTCCGGCCAAGAAAGCTCCGGCCAAGAAGGCAGCAGCTAAGAAGGCCAGCCCCAAGAAGGCCGGCGATCCTGACGCCGAAGACGGCGATGTCGAGTTGGAAGACATCGACATCACGGACGGCGACCTTGCCGAGGTCGAGTCCGATGTCGTCGAGGTCGTAGCAGTCGGCGAAGACGAAGAGACCGCTGCAGAGCCGTCCGAGAAGGACAAGGCTTCCGGCGACTTCGTCTGGGACGAGGAAGAGTCCGAGGCTCTCCGCCAGGCACGCAAGGATGCCGAACTGACGGCGTCCGCCGACTCGGTTCGCGCCTACCTCAAGCAGATCGGCAAGGTCGCACTCCTCAACGCCGAAGAGGAAGTCGAACTGGCCAAGCGCATCGAGGCCGGCCTCTACGCCGTGCAGATCATGCAGGACCTCGCTGACAAGGGCGAGAAGTTGCCTGCGGCTCAGCGACGCGACATGAGCTGGATCTGCCGCGACGGCAACCGCGCCAAGAACCACCTCCTCGAGGCCAACCTCCGCCTGGTCGTCTCGCTGGCCAAGCGCTACACGGGCCGCGGCATGGCGTTCCTGGACCTCATCCAGGAAGGCAACCTCGGTCTGATCCGTGCAGTCGAGAAGTTCGACTACACCAAGGGTTACAAGTTCTCGACCTACGCCACGTGGTGGATCCGTCAGGCCATCACCCGCGCAATGGCCGACCAGGCTCGCACCATCCGTATCCCGGTACACATGGTCGAGGTCATCAACAAGCTCGGCCGTATCCAGCGTGAGCTGCTCCAGGACCTGGGCCGTGAGCCCACGCCGGAAGAGCTCGCCAAGGAAATGGACATCACGCCGGAGAAGGTGCTGGAAATCCAGCAGTACGCGCGTGAGCCGATCTCTCTCGACCAGACCATCGGCGACGAGGGCGACAGCCAGCTCGGTGACTTCATCGAGGACTCCGAAGCTGTTGTCGCAGTCGATGCCGTCTCGTTCACCTTGCTGCAGGATCAGCTGCAGTCGGTACTCGAGACGCTGTCCGAGCGCGAAGCCGGCGTGGTTCGCCTCCGCTTCGGTCTCACCGACGGTCAGCCGAGGACTTTAGACGAAATCGGACAGGTCTACGGCGTCACGCGTGAGCGTATCCGCCAGATCGAATCGAAGACGATGTCGAAGCTGCGCCACCCGTCGCGTTCGCAGGTTCTGCGCGACTACCTCGACTAGTCACACCAGCTATGCGCACAAGAGCCGCTCTCCGGATCGCCGGAGAGCGGCTCTTGTGCGTTTGTCGCCTCAGACCAAGAGTGTGTCCCGGAGTTGTGCGACATCGTCCTCGCTCAACTGAAGGCCGTCCCGGACGTAGTTGTCGAAGTTGCCGTACACCCGATCCACCGTGGCGAAAGACGTGTCCAGCCAAGACTGTTCGACGCCGTCGATGAACGCGCTCCCCGTGCGGGGTCCGGTGAGGTACTGATTGCTGAGCATGTAATCGGCGTTCACGTCGGTGCGACTCACGCCGAGGACGGTCAGGAGAACCGCGGTCATCCAACCGGTACGGTCCTTGCCCGCCGAGCAGTGGTAGAGGACTGCACCGTCGGTGTTCGCGACGTTCACCAGCGCGTCGTGGAATGCGCGGCTCGCCCCCGGATCGGTCACCATCAACGCGTACATCGTCGGCATGTCCACCAGCGCCGGGAGGTTGGCGGGGTTGGTTCCGATGACGTCGAACCAGTTGCTTCGCGCCCCGTTCGGAAGGCGATCCTGCGAGAGCGTTCGTTCGACGACCGTACGGAAGTCGTCGACCGATTCCACTCCGCGTTCGCTCAACGACGCGAGATCCGACGGTGTCAGCTTGTCGAGGGCATTCGAGCGAAATACCTTCCCCCACCGAACGGTCTGCCCGTCCGCGGCGTCGTAGCCACCGATGTCACGCGCGTTCGACGCACCCCCGAGGTGTAGCGATCGATCCGCGGCAACCTGCGCAGCTGTTGGTCCGGCGTGGTCGAGAGCGGGAATTCCACCGGCGAGCGCCGGGACCGGTGCACACGAGATGATCAGCGCACACAGAGCGGTCGCGGCGGGACGGGCGATTCTGTTCGACATCCGGACAGAATAGGACCGCAATCAGGACTTCGTACGAACCTTGATGTACAACGAGGCGACCGGTTCGATAACTCTTGCCGCCACCGGGCCGATGACCGCCATCAGGAGCACGTAAGCAGTTGCCAATGCGGCAAGTTCGGCGTCGACGGCGCCTGCGGACACCGCGAGGCCTGCGATGATGATGGAGAACTCACCGCGGGCGATCAGAGCGGCACCGGCGCGCGCCTGACCCATTCGCGCGACACCCTGACGTCTGGCCGCCCAAGCGCCGGTTACCAGCTTCGTGATCGCCGTGACCACTGCCAGGATCGCGGCCCATCCGAGGACTGGCGGAATGGAACTGGGATCGGTGTTGAGACCGAAGACCACGAAGAACATTGCGGCGAACAGATCTCGAAGGGGCTCGAGCACGCGACTGGCATTGTGCGCCGTCGACCCCGAGATCGCGATTCCGAGGAGGAATGCGCCCACAGCCGCCGACACCTGCATCGCCGAACTGATGCCGGCGACCAACAGTGCGGCACCGAGCAGCTTGAGCAGGAGCGTCTCACTGTCGGGACTGTCGAGGAGGGCGGAGACGTACCGTCCGTATCGGAGGGCCACGACAAGAACCACGGTGATGACCAACAACGAGATCCCGACCGCTTCGAGCCCGCCCATGAAGCTCACGCCCGCGAGCATCGCGGTCAGAATCGGCAGGTACAGCGCCATCGCCAGGTCTTCGAACACCAGAATCGACAGCACGACCGGTGTCTCGCGGTTACCGAGGCGCCCCAGGTCGCTGAGCACCTTGGCGATGATTCCCGAAGACGAGATATAGGTGACGCCGGCCATGACCGTCGCCCCCACGACGCCCCAACCGAGCATCAAGCCGACAACCGCGCCAGGGGTGGCGTTGAGGACGATGTCGACGATGCCGGCTACCCGCGAGCGTTTGAGACCGGTGACGAGCTCGGCCGCAGTGTATTCGAGCCCCAACAGCAGCAAGAGCAGGACGATCCCGATCTCACTTGCCAGATGGGAGAACTCGCCGATGTCGCCGAGCTGGATGAAACCGCCCTGTCCGAAGCACAGGCCGCCGATCAGGTAGAACGGGATCGGCGACATGCCGACGCGAGCAGCGAGCCGTCCGAGCAGTCCGAGCGCGAAGAAGACCGCGCCGAGTTCGATCAGTGCGAGGGTGGTTGTGTCCACGCGCCAGTCAGCCGTTGGCCAAGATTTTTGCCGCTGCAGCCAAACCGTCCGGCGTTCCGACTGCCACGAGAAGGTCTCCCCCGGTGAACGTGAAGTCGGGGTTCGGAGACGGGCTCACCTGTCCTGCGCGCATGACGGCGACGATGGACACTCCGGTGCGCGTGCGCATGCCGGTGTCCCCGAGGGTCTGTCCGTCGTAGCGAGAACCGTCCTTGATGTAGAGCTGTTTGGTTCGAATGCCCGGAAGGTCACGGTGCTCTTCCTCGAGCTGAGCAACGAGCTGGGGGGCACCCAGGAGATTGCTGAGCGCTGCCGCTTCCTCGGTGGTCAGAGGCAGCGAGGCAGCACACGCGTCAGGGTCGTCTGCCTTGGAAACGATGAGGTCGGTATGACCGTCCCGATGGGTGACGACACCCACGCGACGACCGGAAGACAGAACAAAATCCTTGCGCGTCCCGATCCCCGGTAGTGGGGTGACTTCTACGTTCATATACCAACGGTAGCGCCGATCGGTGACCTGCATCGCGGGAGGGCCGTAATCCGCGGGGCACAGTTCACGACCGGCCAACCGGCGACCTACCGAACCGGCGAAAACAAGCCGTTCTCGCCCGGAAAATACTCGACGACAGCGGTGACGGCTGCGACGGGAATCGGGGCGTACAGATGCGGGAATCGCATCGATTCCGGGTCCGAGGGGACACCCGGTTCGTACTTGACCTGACCGCCGAGCAAGGCCGGATCGATAGCCAGAAGGACTATGTCGTCACGGCCGGCAAAGATCCGATTGGCCGGGAGATGAACTTGCGCCGGAGTCGACATGTGGACAAATCCCTCCGCCTCGAATCCGTCGGGGATACGTTCACCGAGCTGTTGTGCCCGCGCCCACTCCTCGCGCGTGCACATGTGGAGCAACTCGACGCTCTCGTCGACAAGTGGTTCGCGTCCCGGGTTCATCCGCCCAGAATATCGGGCTGAGGTCGGCGATCCGAATCAGCTGTCAGCGAACAATCTTCACCCGAGAATGCCTGCCCAGCGCATTTCCAGTGAGACACAACACTAAGAAACGCCTTCGGGAACAACCCGTAAACCCCAAACGTCTGTAAGAGTGGATCTACCGCGCCATTCCGACGCGGCGGACCAGGCCCCAGGCACGCGGCCCGAATGCCGCAAAGCCAGTACGGAGGAGTCATGCCCGGAACACTGACCAGCCCACAGTTGACCGCTGCCGACCGGTGCGACCGGTGCGGTGCCGGAGCACGCGTACGCGCCGTGCTTCCCACCGGCGGCGAGCTTCTCTTCTGCGGACACCACGCAACCGAACACGCGGATCGACTTCGCGAGATGAATGCCGTCGTCTCCGAAAGCGAACCCGCAATCTGACCTGTCAGCCGGGGGTGGCCTCTTCACGAGGCGCGCCATGAACGCCAGAACGGGCGATCACAGTCACTGTGATCGCCCGTTCTGCCGTTCCGGGGTCGCAAGCACGCGAAGCGTGCGGGACCGGTATCGGCTGCTACCAGCTGCGGAGAATCGCGATGCGTTCGGTCAGCTGATCGACAGTAGCGATGGCCGTCGGCGGACCGCCGCACACCCGGCGCAGTTCCGCGTGAATGATGCCGTGCGGCTTACCGGTGCGGTGGACGTTCATCGCCACCAACCCGTTCAGCTCCTTGCGGAGCGCACCGAGCTGATCTGCCGTGGCCGCTCGATCGGATACCACTGCCGCCGTGGGTTGCGGGGCGGCAGCCTTGGCCGAGTTGGCCTCGACCTGTGTCTGCTGGCGTTGACGCAGCAACGCCCGCATCTGATCGGCGTCGAGTAGACCTGGCAGACCGAGGTAGTCGGCTTCCTCGTCACTTCCGGCGAATGTCGCGGTACCGAAGGACGATCCGTCGTAGATCACCTGGTCGAGTTCGGCATCGGCGCCCAGGGACGTGAACGCCTTCTCCTCCTCGCCCAGCTCGTCCTTCTGCTTGTTCGCATCGGCGAGCAGGTCGTCTTCGAGGCCGTCCTTCTCACGATGCGGCTTGCCGAGTACGTGATCACGCTGGGCCTCGAGCTGTGCGGCAAGGTCGAGAAGCACCGGCACCGACGGCAGGAAGACGCTGGCAGTTTCGCCCTTACGACGCGAGCGCACGAAGCGCCCGATCGCCTGAGCGAAGTACAGCGGAGTCGACGCGCTGGTCGCGTACACACCGACCGCCAGACGGGGAACATCGACGCCCTCGGACACCATGCGGACCGCGACCATCCATTTCTGGTCGCTCGCACCGAATTCGGCGATTCGCTTGGACGCGGTGGGGTCGTCGGACAGCACGACAGCCGGCTGTTCGCCGGTGATCGCGGTCAGGGCCTTCGCGTACTCGCGGGCCACTGTCTGGTCCGTCGCGATGACAAGTCCGCCGGCATCGGGCATACCGGTACTGCGCAGCTGCGCCAAACGGGTGTCTGCTGCTTGCAGCACGGCAGGAATCCAGTCGCCGGCAGGGTCCAAGGCCGTGCGCCAGGCCCGAGTCGTCTGCTCGGCGCTCAGCGGCTCGCCGAGTCGAGCGGTGAATTCCTCGCCGGCGTTGTTTCGCCACCGTGCCTCGCCCGAGTAGGCGAGAAACACGACGGGGCGAACCACGCCGTCCTTGAGGGCATCCGAATATCCGTAGGAGTGGTCGGCTTTCGAGCGGAGCAGACCTTCCTTGTCCGGCTCGTACTCGACAAAAGGAATGGCACTGTCGTCACTGCGGAACGGGGTTCCGGTCAGTGCGAGACGCCTGGTCGCGTCGCCGAACGCTTCACGAATGGCGTCGCCCCAGCTCTTGGCGTCGCCGCCGTGGTGGATCTCGTCGAGGATGACCAGCGTCTTGCGGCCCTCGGTCCGCACACGATGCTTCGACGGGTGCGAGGCAACCTGGGCGTAGGTCAGCACGACGCCGTGATAGTCACTCGAGGTCTGGCCGGTCGAGTTGGAGAACCGCGAATCCAATGCGAGGCCGGAGCGCTGTGCGGACTCCGCCCACTGGTGTTTGAGGTGCTCGGTCGGCGCCACGACGGTTATCTGGTCGACCGTCCGGTCACGGAGCAATTCCGAAGCTACCCGCAGAGCGAAGGTGGTCTTACCTGCTCCCGGCGTTGCGACCGCCAGAAAGTCACGCGGGCTGCTGGAAAGGTATTTGGTCAGTGCACGGCGCTGCCATGCACGAAGGGAACCGGTAGGGGCGCCAGGTTGGGTTCCCGCGGATTGAGCTCCGGCGGGTTCGGGCGACTTGCCGAACTCGGCTGCCACGGTCTCAGACGTCATAGGCCGCGCCTCCACTGGAATCGCACTGTTGTCTCGCGCTCCTCGAATTTTCATCAATGTCCGGCGACGAGCCTAGCCGCCGCCACCGACGAAAGCCGCACTCGAAGCGCGTACTCATGGCCGTTCTCACTCCGGCCGGCGAGGTTTCGCTTCTCTCGCATCCTGCCGACCTGCACGCGAATTGTCTCAGAAATGTGCGACACGTCGGCGCCATGGTTGGGCAACCGGGTGTGTCGTCAGGGATGCTGGAGACATCATGAGTGAAGCGCGAGGCGAGAAGTCGAGCGGAAGTGATCTGCACCACCGCAGATGGCATCCGCTACGCCGCACCGGGCAGTTGATCGGTCGAACCCTGAGCAAGGCCTGGGACGATTCCATCTTCGGAAAGGCGGCTACGGCCGCGTTCTGGCAAACGCTGTCGCTTGCTCCCCTGCTGCTCGGCCTTCTGGGAATGATCGGCTACATCGGTGGGTGGTTCGGACCCAACACCGTCGAGATCATCGAATCCAAGATCGTCACGTTCAGCGGAACGATCTTCAGCGAAAGCGTCGTCGACCAGATCATCCGCCCGACGGTGACGGACGTCCTTCAGCGCGGACGCCCGGAGATCATCTCGGTGGGCTTCCTGCTCTCCCTGTGGGCGGGATCATCGGCGATCAGTACGTTCGTCGACTCGATCGTGGAAGCACACGGGCAGCAGGATGCCCGCAATCCCATCTGGCAGCGCATCTTCGCCCTGCTGCTCTACGTGATGTTCCTGGTGATGGCGGTGTTCATCCTGCCGCTGGTAGCTCTGGGGCCGACGCTCGTCGGGCGAGCACTGCCGGCCTCCTGGTACGTGGTCGGATCGAATCTGGTCGACACGTTCTACTATCCCGCTGTCGGTCTGCTGGTGATCATCGGCCTCACGACGCTCTACAAAGTCGCTCTGCCGAAGTCGCTGCCGTGGCATCGGCTGCTCGCGGGCGCCCTGGTCGCCGGTGTGTTCTTCATGGCCGCCAGCACCGGATTGCGCTGGTACCTGGGATTCGTCACCAGCACCGGCTACACGTACGGCGCACTGGCAACGCCGATCGCGTTTCTGCTCTTCACGTTCTTCCTCGGTTTTGCCGTCGTGCTCGGCGCCGAGTTCAACGCGACGGTTCAGGAGTTCTGGCCCGCTCGTGCCACTCGGATGGAGCAGATGCGAGAGTGGCTTGCGGCTCAGAACACCGACGAAAAGACCGGTCCGGTCACCAACCTGACCTGGCACCTGGCCACCAGCCCGATCCGCATCTCGGGCGACAAAGCGGACCCGGCCACGGTCCCCTCGTACGGGCGGCCCCGCAGCAGACAAACCGAGAGCAGACAATCGGAGTCGCGCCAGAACTCGTGCGTCGACCAAGATCCCTGCGATGAACCGCACGCAGACGCGAAGAGCCCGGCGGCCGACTGCGTCGAGGCTGTCGATCCGCCGAGCTCCGGAAGTACTCCCGCTCGCCTGACCCGAGGTCAGTCGCCCTTACGGAGTCCTTCGTAAATCTTCTTGCAGTCCGGGCACACCGGTGATCCCGGCTTGGCGGACTTCGTCACGGGAAACACCTCACCGCACAGCGCGACGACATGGGTTCCCATGACGGCGCTCTCGGCGATCTTGTTCTTTTTCACGTAGTGGAAGAACTTCGGGGTGTCGTCGTCGGTCGTTTCGTCGGTGGAGACGTCGGGACGTTCCTTGGTTTGAGTGCTCACCCCTCCAATAATGCCGTCTCCGTCACAGCGGTGCGACCCACGGGTCGTGTGCAATTGTCGGCCGAGAGTGGAACAGTGGAGTCATGGCACGAAATGGCGCGTTCGGCAGGTCCGACGAGGCCGGGACTCCCGACAATCCCGTACTGATCACCGAAGCGCAGCAGTCCGTCGAAGAACAGCACAAAGCCCGAGTGCGCAAGTACATGATCATCATGTCCTTCCGGTTCCCGGCGTTGATCCTCGCGGCGATCGCGTACGGCATCTGGGCCAACGCCTGGATCTCGATGCTCATCATCGGTGCATCCATTCCGCTTCCCTGGATCGCCGTCCTGATCGCCAACGACCGACCACCGCGCACCAAGGACGAACCGAGTCGATACGACGGACGAAAGAAGACCGCAGGCGAGATCGAATCCGCGACGCACCACACCATCGAAGGCTGACAAGTTCCGCCTGCGAGAATGACGGGGTGAGAAGCGAAACGCTCCTGTCCATCACCCCTGCGCTGCGTGAGGCTCTGCTTCGCAATCGATTCGACACCGGAACCATGCTCGAGGCGTTGGGTCCCGAAGTTCACGCTGCTCTCGGCCGAAGTGAGCCGGTGCCCGTGCGCCGCGCCACCCGAGAACTCGGGGACCTGGGCGTTCTCATCAGACTGTTCCTTCTCGCCGATGACTGCCCGGCGGGCGACGTCGCCGCGGCGCTGGCTCCGCTGACAATCGCGCAGTGCGTCGACGCCGGTCTGCTCGAAGGTGAGAACTTCGACAGTGAGAATCCGCTCGTGCGGGCCGCGGTGGATCTTCGCCCCATCGACGTCGGCGACGGCGATCGTTGGGTGATCTCGGATCTCGACGGCGGAATCCGTCCCAAGAAGGCCACGGCCGATCATGTGCTGGGCGTCGGGCATGCGTCACTGTCCTTGCTGCAGGCCACGCCCACCGCGAGGGTCGGCAGCGTGCTCGACCTCGGTACGGGATGCGGCATCCAAGCCCTGCACGCGAACACGTACGCCGATTCGGTCACCGCAACCGACATCAATCAACGCGCTGTCGACCTCACGGCAGCAACCATGGCCCTCAACAGACTGGACGTCGAACTCCTTCAAGGGTCCTGGTTCGAACCCGTCGAGGGTCGAACCTTCGACCAGGTGGTCGCCAATCCGCCGTTTGTCGTCGGCGAGGCACGCGTCCATCACACGTACCGCGATTCCGGCCTCGATCTCGACGGTGCGAGCGAATTGATGATCTCGCAATCGATCGACTACCTGAACCCCGGCGGCACGGCAGCTCTGTTGGCGTCCTGGGTGCACGTCGAAGGGCAGGACTGGCGGTCGCGGATCGCGTCGTGGCTGCCGGCCCACGGCGTCGATGCCTGGGTGGTCCAGCGCGATGTCGCGGATCCGGCTCTGTATGTAGGCACGTGGCTCAAGGACGGCGGGCAGGATCCTCGAGATCCGGAAACGGCATCGAGAGCAAACGCCTGGCTGGATCACCTCGAAGAAGCCGATGTCGAGGGCGTCGGCTTCGGTTTCGTGTTCCTTCGCCGCACCGACTCCCCCACCGACCTGATGGCCGAGGACCTCATGCACGGCTTCTCGGACCCGCTCGGGGCCGAGGCGCTCGCATACTTCGACCGTCTTGCCTGGTTGCGTGAACACGACGTCCTCGAGGAACGCTTCGTCCTCGATCCGGACACGGCTCTCGAACGCGTCTACCTCCCCGGTGACGAGGGATGGCAACAAGTGGTCACGCGTGTGCACCGCGGCAACGGACCGCACTGGCAGCACGAGATCGACGAGCTCGGTGCTGCGCTGTTGGCCGGACTCCGAGCGGATGGACTGGTGGTCGACGAATTGATCGAACTTCTTGCCGCGGCGAACGGCGAAGACCCGGACCAGCTACGTGAGGCCGTCGTCACAATGATGGTCTCGCTGGTTCGGCACGGGTTGGTGCTTCCCGTCACGAACTGAGTTCCCGGTGAGTTGCAGATTTTTGTGTTCTCAGCAACTTCTCAGGACGACTGGGAAATAACTGCAGGTCACGGCGATTTAGCGGAAATCGGCACGGGAACTTTCCCGGAACTCTCACACGTTGAACTGTGTGAGAGACCGCCGATAGGGAGGCAAGTCATGACAAGCCCCAGCACCACTACTCGCATTCGTCCGAGCGCCGCAGATCTGGACGCCCAGAGCCCGGCCGCAGACCTGGTCCGCGTCTACCTGAACGGGATCGGTCGTACCGCACTGCTGACAGCAGCAGACGAGGTCGAACTGGCGAAGCGAATCGAAGCGGGGCTGTACGCCAGCCACGTTCTTGCCACGGGAAAGCGCCTGACAGTCGCCAAGAAGAGGGATCTCGCAACGATCGTTCGCGAGGGACAGTCGGCACGTAGCCACCTCCTGGAAGCGAACCTGCGACTCGTCGTGTCGCTGGCCAAGCGCTACACCGGCCGCGGCATGCCGCTCCTCGATCTGATTCAAGAAGGCAACCTCGGACTCATCCGTGCGATGGAGAAGTTCGACTACGCCAAGGGCTTCAAGTTCTCGACGTACGCCACCTGGTGGATCCGTCAGGCGATCACCCGCGGAATGGCTGATCAGAGCCGCACCATCCGGCTCCCAGTCCACCTCGTGGAGCAGGTCAACAAGCTCGCCCGCATCAAGCGCGAACTGCACCAGCAGCTCGGGCGAGAAGCCACGGACGACGAGTTGGCCGAAGAGTCGGGCATCCCGGCGCACAAGATTGCCGACCTGCTCGACCACAGCCGCGACCCGGTAAGCCTGGACATGCCTGTGGGCAACGACGAAGAAGCGCCCTTGGGCGATTTCATCGAAGATTCCGAGGCGACCTCGGCCGAGAACGCCGTCATCGCCGGTCTGCTGCACAGCGATGTGCGCAGCGTGCTCGGGACGCTCGACGAGCGGGAGCAGCAGGTCATCCGACTTCGCTACGGTCTCGACGACGGCCAGCCCCGCACCCTCGATCAGATCGGCAAGCTCTTCGGCCTCTCGCGTGAGCGGGTTCGTCAGATCGAGCGTGAGGTCATGGGCAAGCTCCGCGTCGGTGATCGCGCCGAGAAACTGCGGTCCTACGCGAGCTGATCAAACAACACAGCACGTGCGTCAGCGCGCCACACCACTCGCGCTGACGCACCGCACAAAGCACCGGCCACCGCTACTTCCCTCCCCCTCGGGAATGTGCGGTGGCCGGTGTTGTTCGCTGTGTCTACCGCAGCCGCCTGGGCCCCAGGTCGATTGCGCTCGGCTCAGGTCCGATTCGGACACGTGAATCGGTGATCTCCGCGCCGGTAGCCGAAGCGAGTACCGGCTCACAGGCCAGTTCGCGGACTTCGGGAATGTCGTCGGCCAGCGCCGAGATGCGCTGGACCAGATCAACCAACGCACCCTTGTTGACCGGAACGGCGTTGCGGTATCCGGAGAGAAGCGGCGCGGCCTTGGGCGCGTCGATCAATTCCGTAGCAGCGTCCTCGGTGAGAGGCAGTACGCGATAGGCACGGTCACCGAGGAGATCGGAGATCACACCGGCAAGCCCGAACGAGATCAGCGAACCGAACGACGGGTCGTCTTGGACACCAACCACACATCCGATGCCCTTGGTTGCCATTTTCTGCACGTGCAGCAGCGGTTCACCCGACGCGGCCGCAAGATCTCGGTAAGCGAGGCGCACCGATTCCGGTCCACTCAGATCCAGCCTGACACCGCCCAGATCCGGTCGGTGTCGCCACATTTCGCCGGTTGCCTTGACCGCGACCGGGTAGCCGACAGCATCCGCTGCCTCTACTGCTTCGTCTTCGCTCAGGACCGAACGGAATTCGACGACGGCGACCCCGTAACACTCGAGCAGCGCCGCCGCTTCCACATCTGAAAGCCAACGGCCAGGAGAGTTTTCAAGCCAATCGGCCACCATCTTCTGGGCTCGCTCGGAGTCGATACCCACGGGGCGAACCACCTTCGACGCAGGCTTGCTGCGCCACTCCGCATATCGCCAAGCCCTCGCCAACGCCAGGGCGGCACGCTCCGGCCCCGGGTAGGACGGCACCGAACCGCGGGTCGGGTTACCGACTTCGTCACGAACCGCCAGGACGTCCGGCACACCCTCAGCTGCGAGGAACGTGGTGAGAATCGGCTTGTCCGAGCCTGCGACGGCGTCCTTGAGTGCTTTCGCGAACGGCTCGACCGGAATGGCGACCGGAGGAACGAAGACGGCAATGACGGCATCGACGTCGAACGACGCCAAAGCGTCGCGCACGGCAGTGGCGAACAGTTCCGGACTCGCCTGGGCGCCGAGGTCGACCGGGTCGCTGACCTGCAGACCTTCACTGCGGGCCGCGTCCGCAGCAAGGACACCGAGCGCGGTCGAGTTGCCGATGACCGCAAGCCGGGGGCCGGCGGGCAACGGTTGGTATCCGAAGAGCAAGGCGCAGTCGAACAATTGTGAAATGGACCCGACCTGAATGACGCCCGCCTGTTCGAAGAGGGCGCGGACGATCGAATCGTCGATCTCGACTCCGGTGGCGGCGAGCACCGGCGGAACCGCGTGCCGACCGCTCTTCACTGCGACGATCGGCTTCTTCCGCGCAACTCGACGCGCGATGCGAGAGAACTTCCGTGGGTTGCCGAAGCTCTCCAGATAGAGAAGGACCACTTCGGTGGACTGGTCGGAATCCCAGTACTGCAGAAGGTCGTTACCCGAGACGTCCGCACGGTTACCGGCGGAAACGAAGGCGGACAATCCGATTCGGCTGCGCGCGGCTTCGTCGAGAATGGCGATACCGAGCGCGCCGGACTGACAGAAGAAGCCGACGTTGCCTGCCACCGGCAAGACCGGCGCGAGCGTCGCATTCAACGAAATCGCCGGGTCGTTGTTCGCGACACCCAGCGCATTCGGGCCGATGAGGCGCATACCGTGAGCGCGCGCTGCATGGACCAGTTTGCGTTCGGACGAGCGCCCGTCCGGACCACTCTCACTGAAGCCCGACGAGACGACCACCAGCGCTTTGACGCCCTTGTCGAGGCAGTCGTCGAGTACCGAATTGATCGATTCTGCAGGTACAGCCACGACGGCGAGATCGACGTCGTCGGGGATGTCACGAACCGTCGGATATGCCCGAACGCCGTGTACCGAACGATGCTCCGCGTTGACGGGATAGACCGGTCCGGTGAATCCGCCGCGCAGCAGGTTGGTCAACACCGCGTTACCCACTTTGGCCGGGTCCGCTGATGCGCCGATCACCGCCACCGATCGCGGGCTGAGCACGTTTCCCATGCTGCGGGCCTCAGCTGCCCGCTCACGCGAATTACGTACTGAAACAAGCGCTTCCGTCGGGTCGATCGCGAATTCGAGTCTCAGCACGCCACCGTCGAAAGAGCGGCTCACCTGATACCCCGCCTCACGGAACACCGTCACCATGTTGCGGTTCTCGGAGAGGACCTCGGCGACGAACATCGTCAGACCGTTCTCGGCCGCTGCCGCTGCCAGGTACTCGAGCAGGATCGGGCCGAGGCCGCGCCCCTGGTGTGCGTCGGCGACGACGAAGGCGACCTCGGCAGACTTTCCGTCACCGACGTCGAGCAGTCGCTCGTATCGACCCACCGCGATGATCTCGTCGCCGAGCATCATCACGAACGCCACGCGGTTGTGGTGGTCGACCGTCGTGAAGTTCTTGACGTCGCGCGCCGACATCGTGGGGTACGGGCCGAAGTAGCGCAGATACCGGGTGCGCTCGGAGAGTTTGCCGTGGAATTCGACGAGCTTGTCCGCGTCTTCGGGAACGATGGGTCGCAACGCCACCGCTCCGCCGTCGGAGGCGAGAACATCGACTACCCAGGAATGGGGATAGGTGTGAGCGGGGTCGGTCTTCGGCGCCTGGCCGCTCGCCTCGCCGCCGGCAGCTTCGGTATCGGACTGTTCAGTCACGGGGATCCTCCGGGTCGAGTCCGAGTAGCGGGAACGAAGCGCGACGTGTCGCGATGATCGCCGAGTCGATACGGGTGAGTGCACGGTCCACCGAGGCGACACCTGTCTCCGGTGTACCACCCGGGCCGTCCCACGGCGTGTAGGCGACATCGCCGCCGTCCCCCATGGTCGGCGGGAGGTCGACGCTCGGCGCTCGCAGCTTCGTCGATTCCTTCCAGTCTTCCGGGACAGCGGTGTCGACGTCGATCTCGCGATCGAGCGCTGCAGCGATCAAGTGAGTCCATGCCCTCGGCACGACGCGCACCAGTCCGTATCCCCCGCCTCCGACTGCCAGCCACCGCCCCTCGGAGTAGCGGTCGGCGAGGTCACGCATCGCCAGGAACGCGGCGCGCTGACCGTCGACGGTGAGGGCGAGATCCGCGAGCGGGTCCTCGCGGTGCGAGTCGACTCCGCACTGGCTGATGATGATCTGCGGGCGGAAGGCTGCAATGGCTCCCGGGACGACGGCGTGAAATGCACGCAGCCACAACGCGTCGACGGTTCCGGGCAGCACCGGGATGTTCACCGCCGTACCTTCGGCGGCCCCGTCGCCGACCTCGCTCGACCATCCGGTGTTCGGCCACAAGGTTGCCGGGTGCTGATGCAGCGAGACCGTGAGCACCCGCGGGTCCCCGAGGAACGCATGTTGCACTCCGTCGCCGTGGTGAGCGTCGACGTCGATGTAGGCGATGCGGTCGTAGCCGTTGTCGAGCAGCCACGAAATCGCAACCGCCGCATCGTTGTAGACGCAGAATCCAGAGGCCCAATCCGCCATCGCGTGATGCATGCCGCCGCCGATGCTGACCGCGCGCCTCGTACGTCCCGAAGCGATTTCCTGCGCTGCGGCCAGCGAGCCGCCGGCGAGGATCGCACTGGCTTCGTGCATGTGCGGGAAGACCGGGTTGTCCTCGGTACCGAGCCCGTGGGGAACATCCTGGCCGCTCACACCGTTGTTCGCAGAGTTACCCGCGTCTTTGACCGCTGCAAGATATGCCGGTGTGTGGATTCTGAGGAGGTCGGCATCGGACGCGGCACTCGGTTCGAGAAATTCGATGCCCTCGAGAAGTCCGAGGCTTCGCGAGAGTGCCATCGTGAGATCGAGGCGAGTGGGATTCATCGGGTGATCGGCGCTCCACCGATAGCTCAGGTACTCCGGACTCCACACCACGACTCGATTCGCTCGAGACGCCGCGGGGTCCCCGTCAGATCTGATCGACGCGGTCATGGGATCACGCTACTTCCTTCTCGTTTCGTGCTGCACACCACACTCGTGGCCCGCTTCGGAGACCGAGATCGAGTGACACGAATCCAATTCGGACACGCGCTGGACTCGCCGCGGTGGAGGCGGCACCGGAACCACGAACTGAACGGTAGAATGATCAACTGACGAAGGGGTTGAGTGTGAAGGATCTAGTCGACACCACGGAGATGTATCTCCGGACGATCTACGACTTGGAAGAAGAGGGCGTAGTCCCACTCCGGGCGCGGATCGCCGAACGGCTCGAACAGAGCGGACCCACCGTCAGCCAGACTGTTGCGCGTATGGAGCGTGACGGCTTGCTGATGGTCGCCGGCGATCGACATCTGGAACTCACCGACAAGGGTCGCGATCTCGCGATCTCTGTCATGCGTAAGCACCGGTTGGCAGAGCGCCTGCTGGTGGACGTCATCGGTCTCAAATGGGAAGACGTACATGCCGAGGCATGCCGTTGGGAGCACGTGATGAGCGAGGAGGTCGAGCGTCGGCTCGTCGTCGTTCTGAACAACCCCACGACGTCGCCCTACGGCAACCCGATTCCGGGCTTGGACCAGTTGGGACTCGACGGCCCGGTTGCCACCACCGAAACATTGGTGCGCCTGACCGATATTCCGCACGGCGCACAGACAGCTGTGGTCGTTCGGCGACTGGCCGAGCACGTGCAGTCCGATCCCGAGGTGATCGCGCAGCTGCGTGACGCCGGCGTCGTTCCCGACGCCAGGGTGACGGTCGAAACCCGTCCGGGCTCGGTGACGATCATCGTGCCGGGTCACAGCGGGTTCGACCTGTCCGAGGAAATGGCTCACGCCGTTCAGGTCAAGCAGGTCTGAGGAAGTAGATGAAACTCCTGGTCACCGGCGGCGCCGGTTACGTCGGCAGTGTATGCAGCACTGTGTTGCTCGAGCGTGGACACGAGGTTGTCGTCATCGACGACCTCTCCACCGGAAATGCCGACGCGGTGCCTGCCGGTGCCGAGTTCATCGAAGGAGACGTGGGAGCGCTTGCTGCCGACGTCCTCGGCAGTGCGGGTTCACCGGTTTTCGACGGTGTGCTTCACTTCGCAGCGCAGTCGCTGGTGGGCGAATCGGTGCTTCACCCTGAAAAGTACTGGCGCGGAAACGTCGTCACGACCATCGAGTTGCTCGAGGCTATCCGTGTCTCCGGTACTCCCCGCCTCGTGTTCTCGTCCACCGCCGCTACGTACGGCGAACCGGAGCAGTCCCCCATCGTGGAGACCGCTCCGACCCGCCCCACCAATCCGTACGGCGCGACCAAGCTCGCGATCGATCATGCGATCACCTCGTACTCGATCGCCCACGGCCTCGGTGCGACGAGCTTGCGCTACTTCAACGTCGCAGGTGCGTACAAGTCCGCCGGCGAGAACCGGGTGATCGAAACCCACCTGATTCCACTCGTCCTGCAGGTCGCGCTCGAACAGCGGGACAAGATCTCGGTCTTCGGAACCGACTGGCCCACGCCGGACGGAACCGCGGTACGCGACTACATCCACGTGCTGGACCTCGCCGAAGCACATCTACTGGCGCTCGAATCCTCGGTTCCCGGCGAGCACCGCATCTACAACCTCGGAAGCGGTGCCGGCTTCAGCGTGCGCGAGGTGATCGCCGCCTGTGCGCGGGTCACCGGCCTGCCGATCAACGTCGAGGACGCGTCACGACGGCTGGGTGATCCGGCAGTACTGATCGCATCGAGCGACAAGGCGATGGCCGAGCTGGGTTGGACGCCCACGCGTACCGATCTCGACGTCATCGTCGCCGACGCATGGCAGTTCCTCCAGGATCTGGGCGACCGCTCACACGCTGCTCGCTAGCTTCCATTCGGCAGTGCCGGCGGCAAGCCGGTGATTCCGAGCGATTCCCCGATGGACAATCCGACGGCCGCGAGGTCACGGATTCCGTCGGGGCGCATACCGGATTGCAGCGATAGATCCAGCAATCCCGCCAAGGTGTGTTCCGAATCGGCCGACAGCGCGGCCGACAGCGCAACACCTGCCAGAGGTCCGTCGCCACGCACGTATGCAAAGAAGCCGAGAAGTGTTGCCGGCCAAGCTCGTTCGGGCGACGGGACTTCATGGGTGAGCAGGAGCCACAATTGCTCAGCATGTGCCGCAACGGACGTGATCGCCAATCCCAGCACCACGTCGCGCACGCGTACGTCCGTCAATGCGACCACCAGATCGGCGCATTCCTGCGGGTCAGGGCGGTGAGCGCCTGCCTCGACACGGCGGACGTGTTCCAACACCAGATCGATCCGGCACTGAACTGCGGTTTCACCGCTCGGTCCCCCACTGTGCGCGCTCGACTCTCGTCGGCTCGCGATCAGTCGGGCAATCGTGTCGTGATTGCGAGCGGCGCCGTGTACCCACCGGACCAGTTCCTCACGCGAACGGCGAATGACCCTCCCGCCCAACACCTGTGCTGCTGCAACCGACGAAGATGCCGGGTCTGGCAGGGTGCCGCGGTGAATCGAACGCATGACGCTCGTCCACGGCTGGCCAGATTCTATTGCGGCCGTGCACAATACGTCGGCCAGCTCGACGCAGGTTCCGCCGAGCATGTCTTCGAATACCTCGGCCAGCTCGATGGTTTCATCGATCAGAGTTTCAGCTGCCGAGCAATCGGTGATCACCACGAGAACGACCGCACGCGCGCCTTCCCCGTCACAGACGGCGGCGAACTGGCGCAGCGCCGCGCTCATCTGCCTCGCGGGCTTTCCCCTGACACTGGGAAAGTAGTCGTGCCGCATCACTGGTCCGAGCGTCGAGGCGGAGGCGCCCATCAGAGACAGCGCAACCACAGAGTTGGACGGATGGAAGCCCAGGAGTGCGGGTATTGCCGCGATCAATTCGCCTGGATCGGAGACGCGTTCGACGCATCCGAGAAGGGCGGCAAGGTCGTCGTCGGAGAATTCGAATTCTCCCGGAAGAGGTGATGTCGTCATGCACACACCGTCGCTGATCACCCTGACCCGGCCGTCTGCTCGACCAGGGAAAACAGCTGCGTCCAAGTCGTCTGTGGATTACCGCATTTGTTGGGGACCAAGTACCGCGCCGCACCGAGCAGCTCCGCTACTTGTCGGACCTGTGTGCTGCGAAATCACTTGCCTGCTTTGACCTTCTGCACGGCTGCGGTGAACGCTTGATCCAGCGGTGCCGTCGAGGGCGTCGCAGAACCGAACGTCATCAGTGTTGTCGCCACCCGTACGTCGCCGACCTGCGCGATCAAGGTCAGCATCGTCTGATCACCGGCTGTGGCCTTGGGGGACACGACAGTGCGGCGAAGTGACATCGTCTTGTCGGCATCGATCGGCGACGGCGGAAGAATTTCCGTCGTCACTGTCGTAGTGACGCCGTTCGCAGTGACAGTCATGGACGGGCACTGCCGAGTTTGCGCTTCCAACTCGTCCAGTGGTGCATCGACCTTCGTGAGTTCGACCGAAATCGTTGCCCTCGTCGCGTTGTCGGTCCCGACCGCCATCACGGTCCCGTTCGGACCGTAATCCTGTTCCGGTGGCTCACATTCGGACGGATCGACGGTGGCACCGCGCGGGACGCCGACTAGATCCGGCGCTGCCATCGGAACGGCTTGCGGGGGCAGCACAACAGCGCCGAAGGGCTCGGGGAATTCCTCGGGAGTCAGCAGCAGTTCGGACAGCGGTGCCGCCGTTTTCGGAGAGGTGGATTTCGGCGTCGAGGATTTGGGTGCAGCCGTCGTACTCGGCGCCGCCGTGCCGCTGTCGGTCGCACCGGCAGTCGCCGGCGCGGAGTCCGGAACGGGTGCTCCTTGGACAGACCCGGAGCAGCCCGCGAGTAGTGCAACGGCGGCCACCGCAGCAAGTGAGCATGCGGCCACTCGCCTGGACGATCGTGGACACACCCGCATGTAAGCCTCCGCACTCGACCGATCCCGACAATCGACCAATCCATTTCGGACAAATCGGCCGTGCCGACCTTGTGTTCCACTCTGCCATGTCCGAAGCCGCGCACCCGACATCTAACGAACGCCCAGGCCAAGTGTCGAAAGATACCGCTCAGCTTCGCTCTCGGCGAACGCCCGTCTCATCGGATCGGGAATGATCGGTCACCGACTCGGTGTTCTTACCGATGAACGTCTGATCCAGTGCTGTCGGGCACCTGACTCCGATGCTGTCGCGCGTGCGCCGATAGTGGACACTTGAGATCAAGACCGAAGAGCGAAGGGGACTGCGATGGACGAACAGTCGAGGATGTACGAGCTGGAATTTCCGGCGCCCCAGTTGGCGGCTGCCGACGGCCAGGGGCCGATCCTGATTCACGGACTCGAGGGTTACTCCGACGCCGGTCACGCCGTGAAATTGGCGACGACGCATCTGCGCGAAAGCCTCGAGACCGAGCTTGTCGCGTCGTTTGCTGTCGACGAGCTGATCGACTACCGCTCACGTCGACCGACGATGACGTTCAAGGCCGATCATTTCTCCGATTACGACGCTCCGGCGCTCAATCTGTACGCACTGCGCGATACGGCCGGCACGCCGTTCCTGCTGCTTGCCGGGATGGAACCGGACCTCAAGTGGGAGCGGTTCACCACAGCTGTTCGACTGTTGTCCGAACAGTTGGGAGTGCGTCGAACCATCGGGCTCAACGCGATTCCGATGGCAATCCCGCACACCCGACCGCTCGGTGTGACAGCACATTCGACCAACAAGGACCTGATCCAGGACCATCAGCGTTGGTCAGGTGAACTGCAGGTTCCCGGCAGCGCATCATCACTGCTCGAGCTTCGTATGTCTCAGCACGGGCACGAGGCGATGGGCTTTTCGGTGCATGTCCCCCACTACCTCGCGCAAACGGACTACCCGGGCGCCGCAGAAACTTTGCTCGAAAACGTTTCCGAGGTTTCGGATCTGGAGTTGCCCTTGGTGGCACTGGGTGAGGCCGCGGCGCGCGTTCGGGAACAGGTTAACGAGCACATAGCCGGGAACGAAGAAGTTCAGACTGTAGTCCACGCTTTGGAGCGTCAATACGACACTTTTGTCGCCGCTCAGGAACAACAGTCGTCCCTTCTGGCCGGCGAGGCCGACCTTCCCAGCGGTGACGAGATCGGCGCAGAGTTCGAAAAGTTCCTGGCCGAACAGGCAGGAAATGACGACTTCGGCTCAGATGGAGACCTCGATCGAGGCGACAACTGACGAAAATGTGACGGGCGGGGCGCATAATTCGACATTGTGCGCATTCCGCAACCCCTCCGTTACCTGGGCTGTTGTTCAGGACACATCCGTCGGATAGCCTCAAACTCTGTGTGATTTTCGTTGACGGCTCAACAACTGGAGCAGACAGTCAACGTGGTCACACGCCGAGCCAGGAGGCGACATGAGCAGACCACGGAACCGTCAGCTCCGACCGGTCCCCGACGAGGAACCGCGGATGATGTTCCGGACGATTCACGGCTACCGACGCGCATTTCGGATAGCCGGCGAGGGTCCGGCAGTACTGCTCCTGCACGGAATCGGCGACAACTCGTCGACGTGGACCGAGATCATTCCCCACCTCGCCAAGAAGTACACGGTCATCGCACCTGACCTGTTGGGTCACGGCCGTTCCGACAAGCCACGCGCGGATTACTCGGTAGCCGCGTACGCCAACGGCATGCGGGATCTTCTGTCGACGCTCGGCATCGAGCACGTCACCGTCATCGGGCACTCGCTCGGCGGCGGCGTAGCGATGCAGTTCTCCTACCAATTCCCACACATGGTGGATCGCCTCGTGCTGGTCTCAGCCGGTGGCGTCACCAAGGACGTCCACCCGCTGCTGCGGCTCATGTCCGTTCCGGTGGTCAACGAGGTGGTAAAGCTGCTCCGGATACCTGGTGCGATGCCGCTCGTCCGGATGGCCGGGAACCTTGCCGGCGTAGTTCACGGTTCAAATTTGCGTCCCGGCACCATGTTGCACGACACACCGGACCTGATTCGCGTGCTCGCTGATCTCCCCGACCCCACTGCCTACGAGGCATACCTTCGTACGCTGCGGGCCGTCGTGGACTGGCGCGGACAGGTCGTCACGATGCTCGACCGCTGTTATCTGACCGAGAATCTGCCGGTTCAACTGATCTGGGGCGACGACGACTCCGTCATTCCCGTCTCCCACGCTCACCTCGCGCACGCGGCGATGCCGAACTCACGCCTCGAAGTCTTCCGCGGCTCGGGCCACTTCCCGTTCCGCGACGATCCGATGCGTTTCCTGCAGATCGTCGAAGATTTTCTTTCCAGCACCGCACCACTCGTCTTCGACGAGGCTCGCTGGCGCCACATGCTGATCTCCGGGGTCGGCGAGAACACCATCACCGGAACGTCGTCCACCCGCATGGCGGTGCTCGACGCCATGGGCTCGGACGAGCGAAGCGCAACCTGATCTACGGTTGCGGCTAGCCTGTACGAGTGCTGCTGACGGAACTTCTCCCCGACAACGCGGATCCTGATTCCGTTTTCGACGCCTTCTCTTCGTGGACCATCGAACGAGGTTTGACGCTCTACCCGGCCCAAGAAGAGGCCGTCATGGAGTTGGTCTCGGGTGCAAACGTGATCCTTGCGACGCCGACCGGGTCAGGCAAGTCGATGGTGGCGATCGGCGCGCATTTCTATGCGATGTCGCTCGGCAAGCGCACCTATTACACAGCGCCGATCAAGGCCTTGGTGAGCGAGAAGTTCTTTGCACTGTGTGAGGTCTTCGGTGCCGAGAACGTCGGCATGATGACTGGCGACGCCGCCGTGAACTCGTCGGCGCCGATCATTTGTGCGACGGCCGAAATCGTCGCGAATCTTGCACTGCGCGAGGGCCCGAACTCCGATATCGGCCAGGTCGTGATGGACGAGTTCCACTTCTACTCCGAACCCGATCGAGGTTGGGCGTGGCAGGTTCCGCTCATCGAGTTGCCGCACGCCCAGTTCCTGTTGATGTCGGCAACTCTCGGTGAGGTCGACTTCTTCTCCGAAGATCTGACGCGGCGTACCGGGAAACCCACCACCGTCGTCTCCGGCACAGAACGCCCCGTGCCGCTGATGTTCTCGTACGCGACCACGCCGGTCGGCGAAACCATCGAAGATCTGGTGACCACCAACCAGTCCCCCGTCTACATCGTGCATTTCACGCAGGCCGCCGCCCTCGAACGCGCCCAGGCACTGACGAGCGTCAACTTCTGTTCCAAAGAAGAGAAGGAAGCGATCGCCGAGGCGCTGGGTGGTTTCCGCTTCACCACCGGGTTCGGAAAAACACTCTCCCGCCTGGTCCGGCACGGCATCGGCGTTCACCATGCGGGCATGCTGCCCAAGTACCGACGGCTCATCGAAGTTCTCGCACAGGACGGGCTTCTCAAGGTGATTTGCGGTACCGACACCCTCGGCGTCGGCATCAACGTCCCGATCCGCACAGTGCTGCTCACGGGTCTGGCCAAGTACGACGGCGTCCGTACTCGGCATCTGAAAGCCCGCGAGTTCCATCAGATCGCCGGTCGCGCGGGTCGTGCAGGCTACGACACGATGGGCACCGTCGTCGTCCAGGCACCGGAACACGAAGTAGAGAATCTGCGGGCAGTCGCCAAGGCCGGCGACGATCCGAAGAAGATCAAGAAGATTCAACGCAAGAAGGCTCCCGAGGGGTTTGTGTCCTGGAGCGAAGCGACGTTCGATCGCTTGGTCGCCGCATCGCCCGAGCCGTTGGTGTCGCGATTCTCGGTCAGCAACTCGATGCTGCTCAATGTCATTGCCCGCCCGGGTAACTGCTTCGACGCGATGCGGCACCTGTTGGAGGACAACCACGAATCGCGTCCGGCGCAGCGCAAGCACATCCTCAAAGCGATCTCGCTGTATCGCGGATTGCTCAGCGCCGGCATCGTGGAACGCCTCGACGAACCCGACGAGTACGGCCGCATGGCTCGGTTGACGATGGACCTGCAACGCGACTTCGCCCTGAACCAGCCACTCTCACCGTTCGCCTTGGCGGCATTCGAACTTCTCGACGTCGAATCCGACAGTTACGCACTCGATGTCGTCTCGATCATCGAGTCGACGCTCGACGATCCGCGTCAGGTTCTGATGGCGCAGCAGCACTTCGCTCGTGGCGAAGCGGTTGCGCAGATGAAGGCCGACGGCATCGAGTACGAGGAGCGCATGGAACTCCTCGAAGAGGTTACGTGGCCGAAACCGTTGTCGGACTTGCTGTTCCCGGCTTTCGAAATGTACCGGGGTGGCCACCCGTGGATCACCGAGTTCGCCCTCTCCCCCAAGTCCGTGGTGCGCGACATGATCGAACGCGCCATGACGTTTGCCGAGTTGATCAGCCATTACGGACTCACCCGGTCCGAGGGCCTCGTCCTGCGCTACCTCGCCGACGCCTACCGCGCGCTGCGACAGACCGTCCCGGCGGAAGCGCGCACCGAGGAACTCGAAGACATCATCGAGTGGTTGGGCGAGCTGATCCGTCAGGTCGACTCGAGCCTGCTCGACGAATGGGAGTCACTCACCGACCCCGGAGCCGAGGCAGATACGGAAGAGGTTGCGTTCGGCGCCGACATTCCCCGTCCCATCTCGGCGAACCCGCGCGCATTCCGCGTCATGGTGCGCAATGCGATGTTCCGACGCATCGACCTCGCGTCGCGTCGGCAGTGGAACGAGCTGGAAAACCTCGAGGACGGTATCGACGCCGCCGAGTGGGAAGAGCAACTACTCCCGTACTTCGAGGAGTACGCAACAATCGGAACCGGGCCATCGGCGCGCGGGCCGGCGCTCTTCCAGGTCACCGAAGAGGGTGAGTTCTGGCGGGTGCGGCAGGTGCTCGAGGATCCGGAGGGCGATCACGGATGGGCACTGCTTGCCGTCGTCGACATCCCGGAATCGGATGCCGCGGGTGAAATCGTGTTCGACGAGCTGAGCGTCGTAGAAGGCTAGCGCCTGTGCGCCTTTCTGGTAGTCGGCGCTACCAAAAAGGCGCACAGGGGGCGTCAGCCCCTTCGAGCCTTCCGCGGCTGGTTGCGGCGAGCAGCGCGCTTTTCCTTGATGCGAACGTTCTCGGCCCGCACCTCGGCCTGAACAGCGCGTTCCTTTTCGAGCCATTCGGGCTTCTCTTCGAGGAGTGCGGCGATCTGATCCGTGGTGAGTGCTTCTTCGACGCCGCCGCGGGCCAGCCCGGCGATCGATACGCCCAGCTTGGCGGCGATGACCGGGCGAGGGTGCGGTCCGGTGCGTCGCAGCTCCAGCAGCCACTCCGGCGGATCGGTCTGCAGAGCGGTCAGCTCGTCACGAGTCACGTCGCCTTCCTGGAACTGCGCAGGTGTTGCTTCCAGGTACACACCCAGCTTCTTGGCAGCCGTCGTCGGCTTCATCGTCTGGGGAGTTTTGTTCGACGTCATGCAACAAGAGTAACCAGCCGATACGGGTGCTTTTACCAAGGCGGTAGCCTTGCCTGGTGACAGACGCGGATAGTCAGGCAATTTTTCGACTCGCGTACGCCCCGGGGGTGACGCCCACCAAGTGGGTCCGGGTGTGGCACGAGCGGCTCCCCGAGGTGCGTCTGGAACTTGTTCAGTTCCCGGTTCTCGAACTCGAAGCTGCACTTCGCGCCGGTGAAGCAGATGCAGGTTTGGTTCGACTGCCGATCGACCGGACCGGCATCAGCGCCATCTCGCTGTACGCGGAAACCCCGGTGGTGGTGGTACCGAAGGATCACGTATTCACTACTGTCGATCAGATTTCCGTCGACGATCTGGCCGACGAGATAGTGCTCGATCCTCTCGACGACAGACTCGACTGGCCGACCCGTCCCGGAAAGACCGCCGCCGAGCGACCCGCGACCATCGCCGACGCCATCGAGTTGGTGGCCGCCGGTGTCGGAGTTGTCGTGGTTCCCCATTCGCTGGCGCGGTTCCACCATCGCAAGGACCTGACCTTCCGTCCGGTGGACGGTGCGCCCGAGGCTCCTGTGGCTTTGGCATGGATGGAGTCCAAGACCACAGATCTGGTCGAGGAACTTATCGGCATCGTGCGGGGCCGAACGGCGCAGAGTTCCCGCGGCCGAAACGGTGAGCCGGCGGAGAAGATCAAGGGCTCCGTCAAGGCCAAGATCGCGGCCCGCGAGCGTCGCGCAGAAGCTGCCAAGAACGGGCAGAAAGCTAAGGGCGCCGGCACCGCAAAGAACATATCCGGACGCAACGCCGGTTCCGGTAAGGCCAAGGCGGGCGGCAAATCAGGCAGCGGCAAGTCCGGTGGGACCAAGAGTTCGGGTGGCCGGTTCTCCGGAAAGCAGAAGGGCCGCTAGGGCTTCAACTGGCAACTCGGAGGATCGCTGCCGGACAATGCTGAACTGATCAGGCGCGACAGACTCGGACTGTGGTCTCGCGAATTGGCGCATCGTCGAACTCCGTCGAGCATGATGAGAGTATGACTCCCGCGAGTTCTTCAGCCCTCGACGAATTGGTAGCGGCACTCCCCGAGGGAGCCGTCCTGCTGGATCCGGACGTGACCGCGGGCTACCGCCAGGACTGGGCCGCCGATCCGACCGCCGGCCATCCCGCTGCCGTGGTTCGCGCTACGTGCACCGAAGACATCCAAACAGTGATGCGCTGGGCAACCGCCAACCGCGTGCCGGTGGTTCCCAGAGGTGCCGGCTCGGGCCTGTCCGGTGGATCCAGCGCCGTCGACGGTTGCATAGTGGTCAGCACCGAGCGAATGCGACAGATCACGATCGACCCGGTCGCCCGGGTGGCGGTTGCTCAGCCCGGTTTGATGAATGCGGAGGTCAAGAAAGCAGCCGCAGAGCACGGACTCTGGTACCCACCCGACCCGTCATCCTTCGAAATCTGTTCCATCGGCGGCAATGCAGCCACCAACGCCGGCGGACTCTGCTGCGTCAAGTACGGAGTTACCACCGACTACGTTCTCGGACTCCGGGTCGTGCTGGCGGACGGTGCAGCTGTCAGCCTCGGAGGTCCCCTTCTCAAGGACGTCGCCGGACTCTCACTCACCAAACTGTTCGTGGGCAGCGAGGGCACTCTCGGCATCATCACGGAAATCACGTTGCGTTTGATTCCCGCGCAGCCGCCCGCATCAACCGTCGTCGCGTCGTTCGACTCGGTACAAGAAGCTGCCGACGCGGTCTTGGCGATCACCAGCAACATGCGTCCGGCGATGCTCGAGTTCATGGATCACGCCAGTATCAATGCTGTCGAGGATTCGGTACGCATGGGTCTGAACCGCAAGGCTCACGCACTACTGCTCGCGCAGTCCGACGCACCCGGCGCGGCAGGCGTGCTGGAAATCGAGACGATTGTTCAGGCGTGCGAAAACAACGGAGCCACCGAAGTATTCGCCACCGATGACCAGGCCGAAGGTGACGCTTTTGCGGCGGCACGGCGAGCGGTGTTCCCGGCCGTGCTCGCGATGGGAAGTCTGCTTCTCGAAGACGTGGGCGTTCCCATGCGCGCACTCCCCCAGCTGGTAACCGGGGTCGAAGCCATCGCCGACGACCTCGACGTCCTGATCTGCACGGTGGCGCACGCCGGAGACGGAAACACACACCCGCTCATCGTCTTCGACCCCGCAGACCCGGACATGTCCGAACGCGCACAGATCGCATTCGGACGGGTGATGGATCTCGCCATCGCGCTCGGCGGCACGATCACCGGCGAACACGGGGTGGGTCGACTCAAGCGCGACTGGCTGCCGTCACAGTTGGGTGAAGACGTCATGGCCCTCAATCGCAAGGTCAAGGATGCGCTCGACCCGCTGGGGATTCTCAATCCCGGAGCCGTCATTGCCGTGAAAGAAGGCTCTCTCGACTAGCTTTCACGTCGACGTCGAACGAGTCACGTCATCGAGGAACCGTCGGGCTGACCGAACGGACCAGCTCGGCCAGCTGACGGAATCCTTCTGCTCGGCCACTCGACGAGCGGAACACGACGCCGATCGTGCGACCTGGAGCCGGCGAAGCGAAACGCGCCGTCGACAAGTCCCCGCGTCGAACCTCCACTGCAACAGCCGATTCCGGGACCAAAGTCACCCCGAGTCCCCCGGCCACACATTGCACGACTGTCGCGAGAGAGGTAGCCCGCGTGTCGCCGGCAAGCGGATGGGCGTCTACCGAACGGCACAGATCCAACGTCTGGTCACGCAGGCAGTGGCCGTCGTCGAGCAAGAGCAACGGCAGCGCGTCGAGCACGTCCGCCGTGAGATCGACACGTCCGGCCAAGGAATGATCGTTCGGCACGACCATCACAAAATCCTCTTCGTACACAGGAACTTCCACCAGGCCAGGTGTTCCGGCAGGAAGCGCCAACACCGCGACGTCGAGCGCTCCCGATCGCAGGGCATCAAGCAAGCGCGCCGTTTGATCCTCGACTATTTGCGGCGCCAACGACGGCAGCTTCTCGCGCAGCTCCGGCAACAACCCCGGAAGAATGTAGGGCGCAACGGTCGGGATCAACCCGATGCGCAGCGGTCCGGTCAGAGAGTCGCCGGAGCCGGCCGCGCTCGCGACGAAACCGTCGGCAGCCTCGAGGATTTGCTTGGCCTGACCGAGCAAGCGCTGTCCGTCCGCGGTCACGAGCACGCGCCGCGTACTACGTTCGATCAGTTTGACCCCTAGTCCCGCCTCGAGAGCTGCCAGCGCCTGCGACAGTGTGGGTTGGCTCACACCGGAACGCGCTGCGGCAGTACCGAAGTGCCGGTACTCGGCCACCGACACAAAGGCACGCAGCTGTGACAAGGAAGGTTGATAAGTCTGATCAGACATGCCTATCAGTGTAGTGCCACCCATCACCTTTACCTTTTGAACGGTTTGATGCAGAATGGACTCATACCAAAAAGCGCCGGTCACAACCTCGACACTCCAGTCGAAACCGTCCGACCCGCTGACGGTGACAAACCCTCTCGATCCAGCACGTTCGGCCGTCACAGTCCGAACATCCGGATCGTGTGCGCAAGAAATTCCTGTTCACGAGACACGTAGGAGAATGAGACACATGGCTCTGCTCACAATCGGCGACCAGTTCCCCGCTTACAACCTCACGGCTGTCATCGGCGGCGACCTGTCCAAGGTCGATGCCCAGCAGCCCGATGACTACTTCACCACCGTCACCAGTGACGACTACGCAGGCAAGTGGCGCATCGTCTTCTTCTGGCCCAAGGACTTCACCTTCGTGTGCCCCACCGAGATTGCTGCATTCGGCAAGCTCAACGAAGAGTTCGCAGACCGTGACGCTCAGGTTCTCGGCGCTTCCGTCGACAACGAGTTCGTGCACTTCCAGTGGCGTGCACAGCACGAAGAGCTCAAGACCCTCCCCTTCCCGATGCTTTCGGACCTCAAGCGCGAGCTTGCCGAGGCCACCGGCGTCCTCAACGCCGACGGCGTTGCAGACCGCGCGACGTTCATCGTCGACCCCAACAACGAGATCCAGTTCGTCTCCGTCACAGCCGGTTCCGTCGGCCGTAACGTCGACGAGGTTCTCCGCGTCCTCGACGCTCTCCAGAGCGACGAGCTGTGCGCATGCAACTGGAAGAAGGGCGACCCGACCATCAACGCCGGCGAGCTCCTGACTGCGAGCGTCTGAGTATGAGCGTCGAGAACCTCAAGAACTCGCTTCCCGAGTACGCGAAGGACCTCAAGCTCAACCTGAGTTCCATTGCGCGCACGACGGTCCTGAACGAGCAGCAGTTGTGGGGAACGCTCCTCGCAACGGCCGCAGCCACCAAGTCTGCGTCCACGCTCAAGGAGATTGCTTCCGAGGCTGCCGACAACCTGTCGGCAGAGGCATACAACGCCGCTCTCGGCGCAGCGTCGATCATGGGCATGAACAACGTCTTCTACCGCACCAAGGGCTACCTCGACGGTAAGTACGACGACCTTCGTGCCGGCCTGCGGATGAACATCATCGGCAACCCGGGCGTCGACAAGGCCGACTTCGAATTGTGGTCGCTTGCAGTGTCCGCGATCAACGGCTGCAACCACTGCCTCGAAGCTCACGAGAACACCCTCCGCCAGGAAGGTGTCGACCGCGAGGTCATCTTCGAAGCGATCCGCGCCGGTTCCATCGTCGCGGGCGTCGCACAGGCTGTCGACGCCAACGAGATCCTCTCTGCCGCACAGGTCTGATCACTCGGACCTGAGTGCAGTTCGACGAGCCCTCCCCACCGTGAAGGTGGGGAGGGCTTTTCGCGCGCTAGGGTGGACCGATGGGTATCGAGGTGAGTGTGGTCCGGGTCTTCACGGACGAGAACGGCAAGCACGGGAATCCGCTGGGAATCGTCGACGCGTCCACGGTTGCAGAATCGGATCGACAAGCCGTCGCGAAGGAACTCGACTACAGCGAGACCATCTTCATCGACGTTCCGGATGACGGCGCCTCGCGTGCGCGGGTCCAGATCTTCACTCCGGCAGCAGAACTCCCCTTCGCCGGACACCCGACCGTCGGTGCCACGTGGTGGCTGGGCGAACAGGGCCGTCGCGTGAGCGCCCTCGACGTTCCTGCCGGCAGTGTCGACGTCCGCCAATCCGGCGCTTTGACGTGGGTACGCGCGCGTGCCGAATGGGCACCGGAATTCGCGATCTATCCGATGGACACGGTGGACGACGTCATCGACGCAGATCCGTCCGACTACGAGGCGGATCATTCGTATCTGTGGGCATGGCAGGACAAGCTCGAAGCTGCCATCCGCGCACGCATGTTCGCACCGGTGATGGGAATCGCCGAGGACGAGGCGACCGGATCTGCAGCGCTGCGCATCACGGACCGATTGAGGAAATCATTGCTCATCACCCAGGGACGCGGATCGGTCCTTCACACGACCTTCTCTCCGGAAGGTTGGCTCGAAGTCGGCGGCCGCGTCGTCGCCGAGCCGTCACGAACCTTGTGAGTACCCGGCGGGATTGCGTCCGGCCTCGAGGTCACGTGCACTCAGTGATACCGAGATCTCGTCACCGAGCGCAACTCCCGGAGCGAGGGGCAACTGATCTCCACTCCAGAACTTGCCCGGGTCGAACCAGTTGACACGACGATTGCCGACGAGCAGACCCGTCGCTTCATAGGTCTTGGCAACCACTTCGGCGCAGTAGGCGCTCTCGACGGCCACTGCCGATACGTCGGACTTCTTGCGCAGCTTCGGGATTCGGCCGCCGAACCAGCGCGAAGCAAGCTTGGCCGTCGACGGGAAAGGCGTACCGTCCAGCCGCGCGATCGTCTCGAGCAGAGCGTCTTCCTGCTCCCGGGTGACTTCGTGGTCGAGCTGGCGCAACCATCCACGCTGCCCGTACTTGGCGCCCCAAACCTGAACGGCCGATCGCAGATCGTGCAGTTGGACACCACGCTGGAAGCGTCCGGTCCACATGTCCTGCAGCGAGTGACCGAGTTCCGCATGCCACATCAGCGGCGGGAGGTCGTCGATCACGACCGACATTCCGACGTGGTTGACGGGGCTGTTGGTCAGTGTCTGAATGGCCCGGTCCGCCGTCGACTCTCCGCGGAAGATCCAGATGTCGCCCGTGCGGGTCGCCGCGGCGGCCTCGTCGAGACTCACCTGCGAAAGCAATCGTCGGTCCATGCCTCTAGCGTAGAGGGATGAAACTCCGTACTCCTCTGCGCGCCTCGCACGTTTGGAAACTGGTCGGCCTCGCCGGTGCAATGGGCGTTGCCGCCACCGGGGTTCTCGTTGCGCGCGGCGAACGCCAGCGTCGGGCCTACTCTCCGGACGAAATTCGCTCGGTACTGCACGAGCGGTACACCCAGGCCTACGCCAAGCAGTCGGAACAAGAGGTTCTGGAACTCGAACCTGCACCCAACGCTGTGCGGCGCCGAATCGAGAAACTCTTCCGGCGCCGCAACTGACATCAGCCGAGGGCTGCGAGGATCCCTGCTGCCATCTCCGCGACCTGATCATCGGTCATGACAAACGTCGGCGAAATCTGCATCGCACCCTGACCCGCCGCGCGACCCGAAATACCATGCTCACGAAGCGTCTTCACGAACGGCAACGCCTCCGCCGGATCAGCCAACTGCACCGCAGCAACCGCACCGAGTCCACTACGAACCTCCGCCACCCGCGGATGCTCCGCCAACGGCTGCAGATGCGTATGCAACGACGCCTCCAAACGCTTCGACTCCGCGAGCAGATTCTCACGCTCGAGAATGTCGAGGTTCGCCATCGCCGCCGCAGCAGCACCGGCATGCCCGCCGTAGGTGTAACCATGACGCCACCACGAACCCGCATAGAACGGCTCCGCCACCCGCGGCGCGATGAACACCGCACCCATCGGAACGTAACCCGACGTCAAACCCTTTGCCGTGGTCATCATGTCGGGCTGCAAATCGAAACGAGTAGACGCGAACCACTCACCACCGATACGGCCGAAACCGGTCACGACCTCGTCGACGACAAAGAGGATGTCGTGCTCGCGGCAGATGTCACGCACCTCCGCCAGATACCCCTCCGGCGGCAGATACACCCCACCCGCACCGATGATCGGCTCCGCGAAGAACGCAGCGATCTTGTTCGCACCGACCCTCTCGATCAACTCGAGCAGACTCTTCGCATCATCCCAGCCGACCGTCGCCGCATCCGCCATCAGCTCGCCGTACCCCTCACGGTTCACCGGAATACCAGCGAGAGCCGTTCCGGCAACATGCATTCCGTGATACGCCTTCTGACGACCGACGATGATCGCCTTCTCCGGCTGCCCCACCTCGTGCCAGTACCGACGAGCCAGCTTCGCCGCAGTGTCCACCGAATCCGAACCACCCGAAGTGAAGAAGATCTTGCTCCCGGCAACCGGCGCGATCGTCGCCAACCGCTCCGCCAACACCTGCGTGGTCTCGGGAACAAAATCACCGAAATTCGAGAAATGAGCGATCTTCGACAACTGAGCCGCCACCGCATCCGCGATCTCCGTGCGCCCGTGCCCGACATTGGTGAACCACAGGCCCGCCGTCGCATCCAGATACCGAGTGCCCTCGCGGTCCCAGATGTACGCGCCCTCACCGCGAGAGACGACAAACGCGCCGTTCTTCTCCACAGCGCCCATGTCCGCGAACCCGTGCCACAATGCCGAAGCCATCATTGTCCCCTTCGAATACAAACGATGCTGGTGTGCAAACGATGTGCTGCGACTATATCGACACCAGGAATCCGCGCACGACGGCGCTCGCCCGGCACCGGCTTTCACGGGCGCACCCGTAATCTGTCGACCATGACTTTTGCCGACAATCTTGCCGCACTGCCCGCCATCGATCATCTGGCCGCCATCGAGGTACTCGACGCCGACGGAACCGTCGTCGACACCGTGGAGAACAAGCCCGGAAAGTCCGGCTCGGTCAAGGTGTACAACCATCTCGCTCAGGTCTACGGCGCGCTGACACCCGAAGCCGCCTCGGCAGGACTGACGATCTTCGCCGAGCACACCGAGGACGCGCGGGCGAACCCCGGTAAGCATCCGAACGTGGACCGCCTCGAGCAGGTGCTCGCCTCCGGCAATCCCCTAGGACTTCGCAGCGTTCCGTCCGCGTAGCCCGGCTCCCAGCCGTCCGACGGCATTGACTGCCAACGCCATCAGGGCCATCGCGATGCCCAGTACGACGAATCCGATGAACAGGGCCAGATAGCCCTGGTGGCGCGGATCCATGAACGGGTAGGGATACCAGTCGACGATCGAGCCTCGGATCAACGTGTACACGCCGTACACGACCGGGAACAGCAACCACTGCAGTGAACGTGCTTCGGAGATCCTGTGCCTCGAGGCGAAGAACACCCAGTCGAGCAGCATGACCAACGGAAGAATCCGATGCAGTGCCGAGTTGATCCAGGCATCGTTCAAATTGACGTCGATATCTGCCAGGAGGACGGCATAGATGATGCCGGTGATCACCATGTACAGCGTCACCGCCCCGCGGATCGACTGCCACGCCTGCGATTGTGGATCTCGAATTGCACCGATCAGCAACACGATCACCGCAAGAATGTTGCTCTCGATGGTGAAGTAGCTCAGATAGTTCGACAGAGACAGCTCAGCCGCGTCACGGATCGGGATCCACAGCAAAGCGGCAAGTCCGAACACAGCAAACAACAGTCTCAGGGCTCGCACGGCGATCGGCGTCGACAAGACAGGCACCGATGACTCATTTGCGGTATTTGTCGTCACTGGTCGATATTTGCACATCAGCACGATCTGCGAGCGGTAGTTGTGAACGCGTTCGATAGGCTGTCATCAGCATGTCTACAACACCACCGGCCCCGCTCTCCCCCAAGCGGAGTGACCTGAAGAGCGCGCTGGCGCAGGTCTCACTCCGCGACGAGAGTCGACTCCGTCGCAAACTCGACCGTGCCCGCACACCAGACGCTTTGGTGGCGCTGGCCGAGGAAATCGAAACGGCGCGCACGCGGTTGGCCGCACGCTCCGCCAATGTTCCCGCAGTCTCGTATCCGGAAGCTCTGCCCGTCAGTCAGCGCAAGGACGACATCGCGACCGCGATCTCGGAGAATCAGGTTGTCATCGTCGCCGGCGAGACCGGCTCGGGTAAGACAACCCAGATCCCGAAGATCTGTCTCGAACTCGGACGTGGCGTCCGCGGTTTGATCGGACACACACAGCCGCGCCGGTTGGCAGCACGCACCGTTGCCGAACGTATCGCCGAAGAACTCGACACCGAACTCGGCGACGCCGTCGGATACACCGTGCGGTTCACCGACCAGGTCTCGGACCGCACCTACGTCAAGCTCATGACCGACGGCATTCTCCTCGCCGAAATTCAGCGCGACCGTATGCTCCGACGCTACGACACGCTGATCATCGACGAAGCGCACGAACGCAGTCTCAACATCGACTTCATCCTCGGTTACCTGGCTCAGCTGCTCCCCCTCCGACCCGATCTCAAGGTCATCATCACGTCGGCGACCATCGATCCCGAGCGCTTCGCCAAGCACTTCGCTGTCGACGGTAAGCCCGCGCCGATCGTCGAGGTATCCGGGCGAACATTCCCTGTCGAAATGCGTTACCGGCCACTGACCGTCGAATCCGGCGACATCACCTTCGACCGCGATCCCGTCGACGCGGTCTGCGAGGCGGTCGACGAGCTGAGCGCGGAGGGCGAAGGCGACATCTTGGTCTTCCTCTCCGGCGAACGCGAAATTCGCGACACCGCAGATGCTTTACGCGATCGGCGTCTTCGCAACACCGAAATCGTCCCGCTGTACGCGCGGCTGTCTGCCGCCGAGCAACACAAAGTGTTCTCGCCGCACACCGGCCGACGCGTCGTCCTTGCCACCAACGTGGCCGAGACCTCGCTGACCGTTCCCGGCATTCGGTACGTCGTCGATCCGGGAACCGCGCGCATTTCGCGATATTCGGTGCGCACCAAGGTTCAGCGGTTGCCGATCGAGCCCATTTCGCAGGCGTCAGCCCGTCAGCGTTCCGGGCGTTGCGGCCGCGTCGCCGAAGGAATCTGCATCCGCCTGTATTCCGAGGAGGACTTCGAGTCACGGCCGGCATTCACCGAACCGGAGATCCTGCGAACCAACCTCGCATCCGTGATCTTGCAGATGACGGCCCTCGGCCTGGGCGACATCGCGGCATTCCCCTTCGTCGAACCGCCGGACCAGCGCGCCGTGAAGGACGGAATCGGACTCCTCGAAGAACTCGGCGCCATCGCGCGAGGTTCCGAGGCCAGCCACCCCGAACTGACGCCGGTCGGCCGCGAGCTGGCCCAGATTCCGGTGGATCCGCGGATGGCACGGATGCTGGTGGAAGCCAAGAACAACGGTTGCCTTCACGAAACCCTTGTCATCGTCGCGGCGTTGTCCATCCAGGACGTTCGCGAGCGGCCCGCCGAGTTCCAGCAAGCCGCCGACGAAAAGCACGCCCGCTTCAACGTCGAGAACTCCGACTTCCTGGCCTACCTGAAACTGTGGGACTACTTACGCGAACAACGTAACGATCTGTCCTCCAACCAGTTTCGCAAGATGTGCCGGAACGAGTTCCTGCACTGGCTCCGCATCCGCGAATGGCAGGATCTGCACGGGCAACTCCGGCAGATCACCCGCGGTCTCGGCTGGACAGTGGGAGAGACACCGGCAAGCGAGAACGCGATCCATCAGTCGCTCCTTGCCGGGTTGCTCTCGCATATCGGGCTACGCGAGGGCGAGAAGCGGGACTACCTCGGCGCCAGGGGCAGCCACTTCGCGATCTTCCCCGGATCGGGACTGTTCAAGAAGCCACCACGCTGGGTCATGGCCGCCGAACTCGTGGAAACGTCGAGGCTGTGGGCGCGCATGTCCGCGCGTATCGAACCCGAGTGGGCTGAAAAGCTCGCCCCGCACCTGGTGAAACGGACCTATTCCGAACCGCACTGGTCCTCCAAGCGCGGCTCGGCGATGGCATACGAGCGGGTCACTCTCTACGGAGTTCCTCTGGTAACCGGCCGCGCAGTGACGTACTCACGAATCGATCCCGAGGCCTCTCGCGATCTCTTCATCCGCCATGCGCTCGTGCAGGGCGAATGGCAGACGAACCACAAGTTCTTCCACGAAAACCGTGCACTCCTCGACAACGTCGAAGAACTCGAGAACCGCGCGCGCCGACGCGACATCCTCGTCGACGACGAAACTCTCTACGAGTTCTACGACGAACGTATCGGCCAGGAAGCCGTATCCGCCAAGCATTTCGACCAGTGGTGGAAGACCGAGCGGCGCAAGAATCCGAGTCTGCTGACGTTCACACCGGAAACGGTGGTCAACTCCGACGCGGCTGCCGTCCTGGGCGGCGAGTACCCGGACGCTTGGCGCCAGGGCGACATGCAGTTTCCGCTCACTTACCAATTCGAGCCGGGAAAGGACGACGACGGCGTCAGCGCGCACATCCCGGTCGGCCTGCTCGCGCAACTTCAGCCGGTCGGCTTCGACTGGTTGGTCCCCGGTATGCGCGTCGATCTGGTTACTGCTCTGATCAAGACGTTGCCCAAGAACATTCGACGCGCTGTCGTTCCGGCTCCGGATTATGCCGCCGCAGCATTGGCAGCAGTCAAACCTCGATCCGAGCCGTTGATGACCGCGATGGCCCGCGAACTCTCGCACTTGGGCGGGATCCAGATCGACGCCAAGGACTTCGATCCCGCCGCGCTGCCCGACCATCTTCGGATGACATTTGTCGTCGAGGACGAATCGGGCAAGGTTCTCGCGAAGGGTAAGGATCTGGCGCAGCTACGACGCACGCTCGCCCCGCGCGTGCAGAAGGAAGTGGCCAAGGCGGCAACCGGAACCGAACGGGCAGCGGCAACCGTCTGGACATCCGAAACGCTGGGCGCATTGGAACAGACCATCACTCGCTCCATCGGCGGACAGCAGGTGACCGGCTACCCAGCTCTGGTGCCGGAGAACGGCGGAGTTGCCGTTCGTGTCCTGAGTACGCCGGCCGCGCAGGCGCAGGCGATGAGGGAAGGTACGCGGGCGCTTCTCCTTGCGGCCGTTCCCACCCAACTCAAGGCAGTGACCGCCGGCTTGTCGAACACGCAGCGTCTGGCTCTCGGCCAGAATCCGGACGGCGGCTTGGAGGCCCTCGTCGAAGATTGCCGGGTGGCAGCTGCCAACGAAGTGATCGCGGCTCACGGTGGACCGGTACGCACGCCTGAAGCGTTCGATGCCCTGGTGAAGATCGCACGCTCCGAACTGGCCGGACGCGTTTCCGCGATCCTGCGCATGATTGTTCCGATCCTCGAACAAGCACACCGACTGAGCGTCGTGCTGGACCGCTCGCGCGGCGAGGCAGCCGACGACGTCCGAGAACAGTTGACCTCACTGCTGTTTCCGGGATTTGTCGCCGAACTGGGATCGGCCCGCCTACGCGATTTACCGCGGTATCTTGCCGCAGCAAAATTCCGTCTCGAAGCTCTGCCCGCAAGTGCACAACGAGATCAGCAGGCTATGGATGTCCTCGACCGGGTGTACGCAGCGTACGACCGGTTGTTGAGTTCGCTTCCCGAAGAGCGTCGCACTGCTCGAGATGTCGACGCGATCAGTTGGATGATCGAGGAACTGCGCGTGAGCCTGTTTGCGCAGTCCCTCGGTACACCCACACCGATTTCCGAAAAGCGAGTCCTGAAAGCTATCGAAGCGATCAAGCGTTGATGTTCGGCGAGAATTGCGCGATCAGTAGATTGTCTGAATGTTGACGTTGGTGAGGAAACCGCCAAAGGTGGCAACAGTGTTGGCGAACCCGAGGGTTACCAGGCTGTTCACGACTCCGAGAACTGCAACTAAGTTCATAACGCCTCCGTGAAGATCCGAGATGCGGACGAACGTACCTGGTAGACACTAAGCGAATAACGTGCCCGATTTGTTCGATTGTTCGCTTTGTGTTCTCAGCGTTACCTAAGACCGCTCTGTGCTCTCAGCGTTATCTGAGGCGAAGGCCTCAGTCGACGGAAACGGTCTCGGCGCCGGGAGCCTTCTCGGCGGCACGGGTCTCTGCATGCTCGCGCATGTCGGTGATCTCACGTTCGAAATCCGCAGCCGAGCTGAAGGACTTGTACACCGATGCGAATCGCAGGTAGGCGACTTCGTCGAGATTTCGAAGCGGATCGAGGATCGCGAGCCCTACCTCGTTACTGGGAATTTCGGCAGAACCCGAAGCTCGAACGGCATCTTCGACCTGCTGGGCGAGCAAATTCAGCGAATCGTTGTCCACTTGGCGGCCCTGGCATGCGCGACGCACACCTTTGACAACCTTTTCTCGGCTGAAAGGCTCCGTGACGCCGCTGCGCTTCACGACCGAGAGAACTGCCGTCTCGACCGTGGTGAATCGGCGGCCACACTCGGGGCACGAACGGCGCCGCCTGATCGCCTGGCCCTCGTCGGCCTCGCGCGAATCGACCACTCGGGAATCAGGGTGCCGGCAGAACGGGCAATGCATCGGGGTTCCTTCGTTGTCGCCGAAATGGCCGCAACTCAGATTCGCTACCGACTGCAAATCCTCCGACGATTTACAGAGCAGATCCACGTACTCAACGCGACCACCCGAGGTGGTGGGACTGTCAAGTGGACAGCTTACTCGCTGTGAACGGACTGCTCTCACGCTCGGTACGCCCCCGCCTGGTACGGGGTGGGTCAGCGCCCCGAGGCCGGCACGATCAGCGTTTGTCCCACTGACAGCCCGGAACTCGACATCGCATTGAGATCCATGATCTGCTCGATCACCGAACCGACAGCCTGGCCAGGTGCAACCTTGGCAGCAATATCACTGAGGGATTCACCCGCGGCAACGCGAACCACTTCGGTCGCGCCGTTTGTCGCAGCTACGTCACCACTCGACAAAGCGCCGATCCCCACCAACGCCAACACTGCGAATGCGGTGAATACGGCGCCCAGGAAAACCGTCTTCCAACTGACATCCTCGGCGGCCACTTCATGTTCGACCCGTGACACACCGACCCTGTTTCGGTGCGCGAAACTTCCTCCGTACGGGCGTGACGAATCGTGCTCGCTGTCCCACCGGCGAGGAGATTCGTGCAATGAACGCGAACCTGAAACCGCGCCCACCGCCGGAACCCGTCGAACGACGGCCGCCTGCGGTTCGTTGTCGACATCCCTGGCCACGCCATGCATTTCGGCCGCTCCGCGCCGTTCGAAGGACACAGCGTCTGCATCGGGCCCATAGAACGAGGGGTGGTACTTCAGTGCCGACGTACCGTCGAAACCAAACGCGTCGAAACCAATCGCGTCGTCGAAAACCCTGTTGCTTTTCAGTGCTGCGTTACCCATCGTGACCTCCGCTGGTCGACACCGATCGATGTGTTCGATCATGCGTTCGATGGAACGCATGTTCGAATTTCTACCACGCCTGGCCGACAATGTCTCTACTTGGAGCGACACGAATCGAACAGATGTTTGAAACCGCGAGCAAATCCGGCTAGATTCGTGTCAGACCACACAGCGGGAATTGCGAAAGCCTCCGTGTTTGTCGACAGCTCGAATGTTGGCAGGAGGCACCGACAGGTTTCTGCGCGACTTGCACCAGGCACTTTTGCAGGCAGTTTTCAAACACGACTTGTTCAGACACGACTTCTTCAGACACGACTTCTTCAGACACGGAGGCAACAGGCCATGAAGGACGATCGCTCCAGCACAGCCGCGGAGGCAGGAGCTTCTGCAGTTCCGTCTCCGTCGAGCGAGACGCTCACCGAGCGTCAGCGGCGCGTTCTCGAAGTGATCCGCGATTCGGTGACGGAGCGCGGGTATCCGCCGAGCATTCGCGAAATCGGGGATGCGGTGGGGCTTACCTCCACGTCGTCGGTCGCGCATCAACTGCGAACGTTGGAGCGCAAGGGCTTCCTTCGACGCGATCCCAATCGCCCTCGTGCAGTCGATGTTCGGGGTCTCGACGAGGTTGCGGCCGATACCGCCATCGCGTCGGTGTCGAAGCATTCCGGCGAGTACAACAGTGCCGACCCGCTGCCAGAGCCGGCGTTCGTCCCCATCCTGGGCCGCATCGCTGCCGGCGGACCGATCCTCGCCGAGGAAGCTGTGGAGGATGTGTTTCCACTCCCCCGCGAGCTCGTCGGCCAAGGTTCGCTCTTCATGCTCAAGGTTGTCGGTGAGTCGATGATCGATGCAGCGATCTGCGATGGCGACTGGGTTGTCGTCCGTCAGCAGAACGTCGCCGAGAACGGTGACATCGTGGCCGCAATGATCGACGGCGAAGCCACCGTGAAGACGTTCAAGCGTACGAAGAAGGAGGTGTGGTTGATGCCGCACAACGACCTCTTCGAGCCGATTCCCGGCAACAACGCCGTCATCTTGGGCAAGGTTGTCACGGTCATGCGGAAGATCTGAATTCGCTCGCATCCCACGACCTAAAGACTCTGGGCCCCGGCATCAGCCGGGGCCCAGAGTCTTTTACGTGACGATCAGCGGTGCATCACCCGAATCAGAGGTTCAGCGAGCGTCCGATGATCTCCTTCATGATCTCGGTTGTGCCACCGTAGATGGTCTGCACACGAGAGTCCATGTACGCCTTGGCAACCGGGTATTCCTTCATGTAGCCGTAGCCTCCGTGCAGCTGGAGGCAGCGGTCGATGAGCTTGACCTGAGCTTCGGTGGTCCACCACTTTGCCATCGCAGCTTCCTGCACGGTCAGCTTCTCGGCATTGAGCTGCTCGATGAACTTGTCCACCAGGATGCGCACTGCCGTGGTCTCCGTTGCCAATTCGGCCAGTACGAATCGGGTGTTCTGGAAGCTGCCGATCGACTTGCCGAATGCCTTGCGGTCACGGCAGTACTGGATCGTGCTCTCGAGAACCGATTCCATTGCGGCGGCAGCAACGACGGCGATCGAGAGTCGTTCCTGGGGAAGGTTCTTCATCAAGTAGAAGAAGCCCATTCCCTCTTCGCCCAGCAGGTTGGCAGCGGGAACGCGTACGTCGGTGAAGCTGAGTTCGGCGGTGTCCTGAGCCTTCATGCCGATCTTGTCGAGATTGCGTCCTCGCTCGAAGCCGGGCATGTCCCGCTCGACCACGAGGAGGCTGAAGCCCTGAGCACCCTTGTCCGGGTCGGTGCACGCGACAACGATGATGATGTCGGCGTTGATTCCGTTGGTGATGAAGGTCTTCGAACCGTTGAGTACCCAGTGGTCCCCGTCGCGAACTGCTTTCGTCTTGATGCCCTGCAGGTCGCTACCGGTACCCGGTTCGGTCATCGCGATCGCCGAGATCAGCTCACCCGACGCGAATCCGGGTAGCCAACGCTGCTTCTGCTCCTCGTTGGTCAACTCCAGGAGGTACGGCGCCACCACGTCGTTGTGCAGCGTGAAGCCGATACCACTGAAGCCACCCTTGGTGGTTTCCTCGGTGATGATCGCGTTGTAGCGGAAATCCTTGACACCGCCGCCGCCGAATTCCTCAGGTACCGCGGTTCCCAGGAATCCCTGCTTTCCGGCCTCGACCCAGACGTCACGATCGACGATGTTCTGCTCTTCCCACTTCTCGTGGTTCGGTGCCACGTGCTGTGCCAAGAACTTCTGGTAAGACTCCCGGAAGAGTTCATGTTCCGGTTCGAACAGGGTGCGCTCCACGCCGACTCCTTGCAATTCGATATACGGCACTTCAGTGATGTACCCGGTGGGGATGATGTACCCGGTCGGGATGTTTTCGCTGAGACTGGGCACGCCGAAGTTCGCGGGCCCACGTCACTGCCTCCGACGGTAGAACCTGTTGCGATACCCGTCGATGACCCGAACGATCACGATTCGTGACTGTAGCGGTTATCTGTTACTCGAAGTACGGAATTTGGCGAGGTATCGCATGATCGGGTAGGCGACCAGGATGCCGATCGACCCCCAAGCGATGCCGCCCAGCTCGACCGAACCAATGGTCAGCGTCAGGTTCCCGATGCCGGCAACCAGTGCGGCAGCGGCGACGGTCAGGTTGACCGGATCGGTGAAGTCCACCTTCGCTTCCATCCAGATGCGCACACCGAGAATGCCGATGAGTCCGTAGAGAACCATCGTCGCACCGCCGATGACGCCGTTCGGAACCGTGAAGACCAGTGCACCGAATTTGGGCGAAAATGCCAGGATCACGGCGGTGGCGGCCGCTACCCAGTACGCCGCGGTCGAGTACACACGCGTCGCTGCCATGACCCCGATGTTCTCGGCATACGTGGTGGTTCCGGATCCGCCGCCGGCGCCCGCCAAGGTCGTGGCGAGACCGTCTGCAAACAGCGCATTGCCGGCCAGATCATCGAGGGACTTACCAGTCATGGCGGACACCGCTTTGACATGTCCGACGTTCTCGGCGACCAGAACGATCACCACGGGCAGCGCGAGCACGATCACCGACCAGTCGAACGACGGTCCGTGCAGACTCGGCAGCCCGAACCAGTCGGCTTCGCGCAGAGCGGACACTCGTTCACTGTCGAGACCACCGATGACCGCGGCGAAGACCCAGCCGATCACGACCCCGACCAGAATGCCCAACCGGCCGAGCAGCCCGGGACCGACGACCGTGACCAGCAGGATCGAAACGAGCGTGACCGTGGCGATCAGCGGCTGCGATTCGAAGGAACCGACCGCCGTCGGAGCGAGGTTGAGACCGATCAGCGCGACGACGGCGCCTGTCACTACCGGCGGCATGACGGCGTCGATGACCCGGCTGCCGATCAGACGTACGGCGACGCCGATCAACATCAACACGATGCCCACGGCCATGACGGCACCGAGCTGCGCGGCCGGGCCTGACCCTGCTGACGCTGTCAGCGGCGCGATGAACGCGAAGGACGAACCGAGATAGCTGGGGATCCGGCCCCGGGTGATGAGCAGGAACAGTGCCGTGCCGATACCCGAGAACAACAGCGTCGTCGTGACGGGAAAGCCGGTGATGGTCGGAACGAGCAGTGTCGCTCCGAACATCGCGATGACGTGCTGCATCCCGATCCCGATGGTGCGCGGCCAACTCAGTCGTTCGTCCGGCGCCACGACGGCGCCGTCGGCGATCCGCTTGCCGTCTCCGTGGACAGTCCAGCCGATTCCGCCGGTCCCGGTCATTGTTTCTCGTTCGATCACAGGTCGAAATACTAGAGGTCAGGCGCTCGGTCTCCGACCGAGACCAACGAAACCAGTTCAGCTGATTGCGTCAGCCGCCGCTTTGCGCGCTGCCACGGGATCACCGGTTGCCAGCACGGCCGCCGCAGCCGCCTCACATTGCGCCATGGTGACTGACCCGACCTTCGCTCCCACACCCGCTACCGATGCCGCAGCGCACGACAGCGAGGAAACGCCGAGACCGGCAAGTACGCAGGCCAACAGTGGATCGGCGGCCGCCTCACCGCAGACGCCGACACGCTTGCCTGCCGCCTGACCGGCCTGGGCCGTACGTGCGACAAGGGCGAGCACCGCGGGCTGCCATGGATCGGTCAGGTCGGCGAGTTCGGAGGACATCCGATCAGCGGCCATCGTGTACTGAGCGAGGTCGTTGGTACCGATCGAGAGGAATTCGACGTGTTCGAGAATCTGGTCGGCCAGCAGCGCCGCCGCCGGGATCTCCACCATGACTCCGGGAACGAGATCGCGTGCCCGCACCGCATCGGCAAAGCGTTTCGCCTCGGCCGGGGTGGCGATCATCGGTGCCATGACCCACGGGGACGAGTTGGTCGACGCCGCTGCTGCGGCGATCGCGTCGAGCTGGCGGTCGAGAATCCCCATGTCCTGCCAGGCGATTCGCACCCCACGAACGCCGAGGGCCGGATTAGCTTCCTCTTGGTGGTTGGCGAATTTGAGCGGCTTGTCCGAACCCGCGTCCAACGTGCGAATAATGACCTTCTTGTCTGCGAAGGCCTCGAGAACTTCGGCGTAGATCGCCGCCTGCTCGTCTACGGTCGGTTCGGTCTCACGGCCGAGGAAGCAGAGTTCGGTCCGGAAGAGCCCGATGCCTCCCGCTGCGGTCAACGCCGCGGCGCGAGCGCCCGCGCCGTCTTGAACATTGGCGAGAACGTCTACCGGCCGACCGTCCGACGTCCGGCCTGGTCCGGTCCACGTGCTGACGCGTTCGCGATCGATCCGGGATTGTTCGACCAGTTCGCGCGCCTGTTCGGGATCCGGCTCCGCGATCACGTCGCCGGTGGTTCCGTCGATCAGAATCGGTGTTCCGGCCGCGATGGATTCCAATTCCTTCGCAGCCACGATGCACGGGATGCCCAACTGCCTCGCGATGATTGCCGTGTGGCTGGTCGGGCCGCCGAAGATGGTCACGAGTCCGATGATCTTGGTTGCATCGAGGCCCGCGGTGTCCGCAGGAGCCAGATCGTCCGCGCACAGCACCGACGGCGTCTCGGGCATCGGAACTCCGGGTTCGGGCAATCCGGAGAGTTCGGCGATCACGCGGTCGCGGATGTCCTCGAGATCGGTGACGCGCTCGGCCATCACACCGCCGACCTTGGTGAACAGCACCACGAACTGCTCCGTCGCCGCGATCGCAGCCTGCACCGGGGGCACTCCGCCGGCGATCGACTTCTTGGCCGCCCCGATCCAGCCACGATCAGCTGCCATCGCCGCGTTGGCCTGCAAGACCTCGGCGGCCGCGCCTGTGGCTTCGGCAGCCCGTCCGAGAAGGCGGTTCTCGACCGCCTTCGCTGCTGCGACGAAGGCGTCTGCAGCTGCCTCTCGATCGGCCTCGTCGAGGGCCGGTGCATCGGTGACGAGTTCTGGTCGGCTGGACGGCCAGATAGCCGGGCCGTAGGCAATTCCGGGCACGACGGGGGTGCCGTGCACGGTGATTCGGTTGAGCTGTTCGGTCATCTGTCCTCCTTGAGCGATGGGCCCGGTGTCACACCGGATCACCTCGAGCGCGTAAAGCCCTCACCTTTGTTGTGACGAAGATTACTCCCAAGTCTTGACATGTCAACACACTCGGGCGTAAAACAACATAAAGCAACATTCACTGTGATCCACAACGCACCGTCGGATCACATTTCGGAATCGGAGAGCACGTGTACGCGGAAGAACGCCAACAAGCGATCGGCACCATGGTGTCGCAGCGCGGACGCATGTCCGTGGCGGCGCTGTCGGAAACCTTCGGTGTGACCACCGAGACCGTGCGTCGCGATCTGGCCTTCCTCGAGCGGATCGGACAGATCAGGCGTGTACACGGCGGCGCCGTTCCGACCGGATCCCTCCACGTGACCGAACCGGGCATGGCGGAACGCGATCAGACCCGCGCGCAACAGAAAGACCGGATCGCCCGCTGCGCGGTCACCTATCTCCCTCCTACCGGCGGCAGCGTCATCTTCGACGCGGGCACGACCACGGGCCGCATGATCCCCGAACTACCGACCGAGAACGACTTCACGGCCGTGACCAATTCCGTGCCGATCGGCGCACGACTGGCATCGATGAACTCGATTTCCCTGATCCTGCTCGGCGGACGAGTACGCGGGGTGACGCAAGCCGCGGTCGGCGAGGACGCTCTACGCCTGCTGAGCACGTTGCGGGTCGACGTCGCCTTCGTCGGAACCAACGCGATCAGCGTCGGGCACGGACTCTCCACCCCGGACAGCGAGGAGGCCGCCGTCAAACGAGCGATGGTCAAGGCCGCCAATCACGTTGTCGTGGTGGCCGATTCCAGCAAAGTCGGCCGCGAGCACTTGATCAGCTTCGCGCCACTCGACAGCATCGACGTCCTCATAACCGACGAAGAGATCAGTCCCACAGACACATCCGAGTTCCACGACCACGGAATCGAGGTGGTGATCGCATGATCGTCACACTGACAGCCAACCCGAGTATCGATCGGACCGTACAACTCGAGCAACGGCTCGAACGAGGCTCCGTCCTACGCGCCCACTCCACTCGCAGCGACCCCGGCGGCAAGGGGGTCAACGTCGCGCGTGTTCTCGCCGCAGCCGACCTCGACGTGCTCGCCGTTCTACCGGGAAATGGTGGCGATCCGTTGCTCTCGGCGCTCGCAGCCGGTGGGATTCCCCACATCGGCGTCGCCACAACGGGTCCGGCTCGCACCAACATCACCATCGCCGAACCGGACGGGACCACGACGAAGATCAACGAACCCGGCGCAACGCTGTCCGGTTCGACTCTCGACGCCCTGGCACAGGAGTTGATCGCCCGCGCCGATACCGCACTGTGGTTCGCGCTGTCCGGCTCACTGCCTCCCGGCGTTCCTCTGGGGTGGTACGGCGAACTTGTCGCGGCGCTGCGCGATCACCCGTGCAAGGTGGCGGTCGACACCTCGGACGCCCCACTGACGGCACTCGCCGAAGGCTTCCCCGGCTCGGCACCTGATCTGCTCAAACCCAACGGCGAGGAACTCGCGCAACTGACCGGCGTCGACGGCCACGTCCTCGAACGTGCTGCCGAGAACGGTGATCCCGGGCCTGCAATCACGGCGGCGCAGCGATTGGTCGATCGCGGCGTCGGCAGCGTGCTCGCCACGCTCGGCGCAGCCGGTGCCGTCCTCGTCACGGCCGACGGCGCGTGGATCGCCACCGCTCCCCCGATTGTCGCAGTCAGTACCGTCGGCGCAGGCGATTCGTCGCTGGCCGGCTACATCCTCGCCGAAGCGGGCGGCGGCTCGGAATCCGAGCGGCTACGTCACGCGGTCGCCTACGGAAGCGCCGCTGCCTCCCTTCCCGGCACAACCCTTCCCACACCCGAACAGATCGATCTGGCAGCGGTTTCGGTATCTGCAGCAGATGCCGCCTCTCCCATCCCCGTCCCCACCGAACTCGCCTGACGCCCTAAGGAACCTGACATGTCCGATACCACCGCAGCCGGCAGTTCCGGCCCGGAGATCATCAGTCCCGAACTGATCTCACTCGACACCGACCTGGGTTCGACCAAGGAAGATGTCATTCGTTCTCTCGCAGCGCGATTGACTGCAGCGGGACGGGCGAGCGACGCCGCGGGATTGGTCGATGCCGCACTCGCTCGCGAAGCGCAGTCCGCGACCGGACTGCCCGGCGGAATCGCAATTCCCCACTGCCGCGCCGAGGCTGTCTCGTCCGCGTCCCTGGGGTTTGCTCGACTCGATCCGAAGGTCGACTTCGGTGCACCCGACGGCCCCGCCGATCTGGTCTTCCTGATCGCGGCACCCGAAGGCGCCGGGGCCGAGCACATGAAGCTGCTCTCCTCCTTGGCCCGAGCACTCGTCAGGCCCGCGTTCGTCACGTCACTTCGTGAAGCGTCGACGCCGGACGAGATCGTGAGACTGGTCGACGAGGTACTAAATCCCGCGCCGAAGGATCCTGCAGCAAAGGCCGCGGCAGCGACACCCCCGGCACCTGTTTCCACCGGGAAACACGCTACCGAGGAGACCCCGGCACCAGCGCCCGCGGAGCGTCACATCGTCGCGGTCACCGCCTGCCCGACCGGAATCGCTCACACCTACATGGCGGCGGACTCACTCGTCGCCGCGGGTGAACGCGCCGGCGTCAAGGTGCACGTCGAAACCCAAGGTTCGAGCGGAAGCACCCCCCTTGACCCTTCGGTGATCGCCGGAGCCGCCGCGGTCATCTTCGCCACCGACGTCGGCGTGAAGGGCCGCGAACGATTCGCCGGTAAGCCCGTCGTCGCTTCCGGTGTGAAGCGGGCAATCAACGAGCCGGACAAGATGCTCGCAGAAGCGTTGCGCGCCTCCGAGAATCCCGCCGCCGCCACCGTTGACGGCACCGCGGCAGCGGCCGCGGATTCCGATGCCGGTTCCGTAGGGTTCGGCACCCACCTCCGTCAGGTCCTCCTGACCGGTGTCAGCTACATGATCCCGTTCGTCGCGGCCGGCGGTCTGCTGATCGCACTCGGCTTCCTGCTCGGCGGATACGAGATCTCCGGTCCGGCCAAGGACATCGTTCTCAACAACTCGATCACCAACCTTCCCGACGGTGGTCTGGCCACCTATCTCGGCGCAGTGCTGTTCCAGATCGGTTCGTTGGCATTCAGCTTCCTGGTGCCCGCGTTGGCCGGCTACATCGCCTTCGCCATCGCCGACCGGCCTGGCATCGCTCCCGGCTTCACAGCCGGCGCGGTCGCCGTGTTCGTCGGTGCCGGTTTCATCGGCGGCTTGGTCGGTGGTCTCATCGCCGGTGTCGTCGCGCTCTACATCGGCCGGATCGCCGTCCCGCAGTGGCTGCGAGGCCTGATGCCGGTGGTGATCATCCCGCTGTTCGCGACGCTGGTCGTCGGAGCACTGATGTTCATCGTCCTCGGGCGTCCGCTCGCCGCGATCACCTCCGGTCTCACCGACTGGCTCAACGGACTGTCCGGCAGCTCGGCCATCTTCCTCGGCATCATTCTCGGCCTGATGATGTGCTTCGACCTCGGTGGACCGGTCAACAAGGCGGCTTACGCCTTCGCCGTCGCCGGACTCAACGTCAACGACCCGGCCACTTTGCGCATCATGGCGGCTGTCATGGCTGCCGGTATGGTTCCGCCGCTTGCCATGGCACTTGCCTCGACGGTGCTGCGTCCCAAGCTCTTCAGCGAAGCCGAACGGGAGAACGGAAAGGCTGCCTGGTTGCTGGGTTCGGCATTCATCTCCGAGGGCGCGATTCCGTTCGCCGCTGCCGACCCGCTTCGCGTGATCCCCTCGATGATGGCGGGCGGCGCGGTCACCGGCGCACTGATCATGGCTTTCGACGTCACTCTCAGCGCCCCGCACGGCGGGATCTTCGTCTTCTTCGCAGTCGGCGGAATCGGCTGGTTCCTGGTCTCGCTCGCCGCGGGAACCGTGGTAGCTGCGCTCGCCGTCGTCGGAGCCAAGGAGTTCTTCCGCAAGGGGCCGTCCGATGCCGAACTCGACCCCGAAATCGTGCCCGCTGCGGCATGATCGACAGCAGGCAACACTGCAGTCACCACCTGAGTCACCAGATCTGCCCGAACACCCCATAACGTCCGCAACGACAGTTCTACAACGAGGAGATCCCATGCCCAGCAAGACAGTTGCCGTCGGTTCCGCAGTCGGCCTCCACGCCCGCCCCGCCGCTCTCATCGCCGAAGCAGTCGGAGCCTCCGGCGCCACGGTCACCCTCGCAGTCGCCGACGGCGAACCGGTGGATGCAGGTTCGGCACTGATGATCATGACGCTCGGAGCCGCCAAGGACACCGAAGTAACCATCGAGTCCGACGACGCCGACGCACTCGCCAAGGTCGCCGAGCTGGTAGCCGCTGATCTCGACGCCTGACCTGATGTCAGTCGGTGCTGTGTAGCGGGCCGGACACTCTCACGGAGTCAGTGCGAGTGTCCGGCCCAGCCAGTCCATTTCGAGTTCCAGAGCAGTGCCCCACACATCACCCGAGTGCCCGCCGGGAAGGGTGTAGTAGTCCACGTTCATGTCGGCGGCGCGTGCAGCCTCGAACATGATCTCCTGCTGAGGGCGGTAGATGTCGTCGTCCTCACCCGCGACAAATACACCCGACAACTGCGGATACCGATTCTGCGCCATCAGGTCTCGGGCGTTGACCGCGTCGAACGCGCTTTCGTCACCGTCGAACATGGCCGCCACGGTGTCCTCGTGATCACCGGTCGACGGTTCGTCCTGCCCGGAGAAGTCCAGGAACGACGGGTATCGGTCCGGGAAGTTCACGGCCATCTCGATCGCGCATGTCCCGCCGTAGGAGAACCCACCGATAGCCCATTGCGCAGCGTCCGGATTCACTTGAAGGTTCGATTCGATCCAGTTCGGAACGTCCTGGTCCAGATACGTCGCGACGTTGCCGAGCGCAGAATCCATGCAGCCGGGGTTGGCGTCGTAGTCCCCCAACGCGTCGGGCACCACCACGACGGGAGCAAGCCCTGAATGCCTCGACGCATAGGCGTCGACGGTGGTCGCGAGCCGGCCACTGTCCAGCCAGTCGCTGGGGCTGCCGGGCTCGCCCGCCACCAACACCAGTACGGGCAACTCGGCACGCGGATCGGCAAGATAGGCCGGCGGGAGATACAGCGTCGCAGGCCTCGCGTCGAATCCCGAAACGTTTCCTGGAATCGCCGCTTCCGTCACGACACCGTTGCTCGGCATCCGCACCGGAACCTGCCAATGAGTTTCGGTGGGCAGTCCCCGTTGTACCCAAGGTTCGGCCCCGGGGAGCGAATCGAAGGCAACGTTCTCGACCGAGCCCACCGGCCAGTGCCCGACCAGTGAGCCGAGTGTGGGATAGGTGCCGGTCTGCGCGTTGACCTGACCTACTGCGACGATCGCGGCCAGCCCGGCGAATGCCGTCACCGAAAGGCCACGCGCAAGCCCTGGGCGCCGAAGGAGAACGAGTGCGGCGCCTATGACTCCGAACATCGCCAGCGCTATCCAGACAAAATTCGACGCCGGTAGCTGCGCGGGCAGCGGCCGAAAGCTGAGCCACACGAACGTCGCACCGGTGGCTGATCCGAGCACTGACAGACCTAGCGCAACCAACGCGGCCCTACGCGGCAACCACCTAAGCAGAAGCAACGTGCCGACGCCGACGATGACGGAACCCACGAGCAGCACTGCGGTGATGTGTCCGTGCTCGAGTGACATACGCGAGAGCCGCGTCAGGAGTTGATGCCCGTGCATTCGTTCCAGTATCCACATCTACCGGCGGTCTGCGAATTCGTGGAATTATTTGGGAATCAGCGGCGTCGTCGAAATCTCACGAACGCCGCGCCCCCGATCGCACATCCTGCCGCGACCAACCCGGCCCACACGAATGTCCACGGATCGACCCCGACACCGACCGAACCGTCAGACGAGTCAGCCGTCGCTTCTGTCGCGTCCACGAGCGCTCGCATCACGTACACCGGCGGCAACGCTCCGCCGGCAGATTCAGAACCGATCAGAACATCGCCCGCATCGTTGAATGCCACCGCCTCACCCTGAGGCTCCTTCGGGAGCGGGATCCGCAGCGGTTCGGTACCGGTGAGCGTCGCGCCGATTCCGCCGTCCACGACTTCGTACAGGTACAGGTCGGAGTAACTCCGAAGTGCGATCGCCGAACCGTCCGACGACACCGCTCCCCCGGTGAACATCACCGACACGGGCTTCTCCGGTCCGAGGGACACGGCTCCGACGCGCTCGAGCGGCGTCGGGCCGGGCTGCGCCAAGTCACTCAGTTTCTGATCCCCGACCGGTGTGTAGACACTGCTTTCGCCGAACAATTCCTTGGTCACGACAAAAACATGGCCGTCGGGATCTAGCAGTATCGACTCGGTGTCGTGCGCACCGTCCGGGTACGTGAGGCGGTGCAACGTACCGTCACCGGAATCGAGGTCCATCGTGATGAACGCCACTGTTTCGCGGGTCCGGAGGTTGTCACCGGTGTCCGACAGAACGAGCGTTCGCCCACTCACCGCAAGATCTTCGACGTCGTAAGGATCTATCGGGACCGGAATCTGTTTCTGGACAACACAGTTCAGGTCCATTTCGAATACGAAGTCGTCACTGCCGCCGTCGCCCATCGCGTAGATCCGATCGTCGACGACGACCATCCCCGACAACTCCTGGAGCGCAGGATCGGTAGGCGTACAGAGTGGGGCGAACTCGCTCGGTTCGAACGACGACGCCTGTGCGAGCGCTCCGGGAAGCAGTGCGGTTGCCGTAGTCGCAGCAATCACCGCGACCACGGCCCCGAAACTACGCACTAGGTGCGTACTCGACCAATGCCGAGGCCAACATCTGTGGCACGCGTGCGTGCACCCGCGTTCCCGCCTCTTCGTGAGTCGATTCCAAAATCGTTCCGTCCGAGTGGATTCGAGCCATCAAGTCACCGCGCGTGTACGGCACCAGCACGTCGACCTCGACCTCCGGCCGAACCAGCACCTCGCTGAGATGTGCTCTTAGTTCGGCGATTCCCTCACCCGTCCGCGCCGAGACGAACACGGCACCAGGCAACAGACCACGTAGTTGCGTCAACGTAACCGGATCTGCCGCGTCGATCTTGTTGACCACGATCAACTCCGGCGGAGCCTTCGAATCCGTCTCGCGCAGAACATCGGTGACGACTTCCCGAACAGCCTTGATCTGTTCTGTCGGCAACGGATCCGAACCGTCGACGACGTGCAGCAGCAGATCTGCGTCGGTCACTTCCTCGAGAGTCGAGCGGAATGCCTCGACCAACTGAGTCGGCAGGTGTCGCACGAAGCCGACCGTGTCGGTGAGAACGTACTCGCGGCCGTCGTCGAGTGCTGCGCGGCGAGTGGTCGGGTCCAAGGTGGCGAACAACGCGTTCTCCACGAGCACACCCGATCCGGTGAGCGAATTGAGCAGACTCGATTTGCCCGCGTTGGTGTATCCGACGATGGCGATCGACGGGATGTCGCTCTGCAATCGACGTGTGCGCTTGGTGTCGCGAGCGGCCTTCATGCCCTTGATCTCGCGGCGTAGTTTTGCCATGCGCTCACGAATACGGCGGCGGTCCGTCTCGATTTTCGTTTCACCGGGACCACGCAGACCCACACCGCCGTTACTGCCGGCACGGCCACCGGCCTGGCGCGACATCGACTCGCCCCAACCACGCAGACGCGGGAGCATGTACTCCATCTGAGCAAAAGCGACCTGCGCCTTACCCTCACGCGAAGTGGCGTGCTGAGCAAAGATGTCGAGAATGAGGGCCGTCCGGTCGATGACCTTGACCTTGACGATCTTCTCCAGCGCCGTGAGCTGCGCCGGCGTCAGCTCACCGTCGCAGACGACGGTGTCGGCACCGGTCGCCAGCACAACTTCGCGCAGTTCCTGCGCCTTGCCCGAACCGATGTAGGTGGCAGCGTCAGGTTTGTCGCGACGCTGAACCAGTCCTTCGAGGACCTCGGAGCCGGCCGTCTCGGCAAGTGCGGCCAACTCGGTCATGCTCGCCTCGGCCTGCTCGGCAGTTCCCTGCGTCCAGACGCCGACCAGGACAACTCTTTCGAGTCGAAGCTGGCGGTACTCGACTTCGGTGACGTCCTCGAGCTCGGTCGACAGACCGGCCACGCGGCGCAGGGCGCCGCGATCTGCGAGTTGCATCTCACCGGTCGACGGGTTGCCCGATGCGGACGCTGCCGTGTATTCGGCTTGCGCGTACTCGGACTGCTCGTGAGCGGTGGACTCTTCGTTTTCATGTGTGTTCGTCATACAAGATCCATGGTCCCACGAAACCTGGCCACGGTGCATCCGTATTTCCTGCAGGCGTATTTCCCGCGGGCGATATCACACGAGCGATTGCCACCAGGCATCGCTGATCGTCCCGTTCGCCACCAGAACCGAGGGCCCCCGCAACGACCCTTTGCCGCCTTCGACGGTGACCTGTACCTCGCCGCCGAGCACGCGCACCAGTACCGAGCCTTCATCGCGGCCGTCGTACCTCAGCGCCGCGGCCGCCGCTGCGACCGTTCCGGTTCCGCAGGAACGAGTCTCGCCCACACCACGCTCGTGTACGCGCATGTGGACCCCACCGTCGTGGATCGGCGTCACGATCTCGATGTTGACCCCGTGCGGGAAGAACCCGGGATCGAAGCCCGGAGAAACACTCAAATCGAGCGCACTCAAAACTTCTGCCGTCACGTGCTCGTCGACACACGCCAAATGCGGATTACCGACGTCGATGCCGACGCCGGCGAAGACGCGGCCGTCGATTGTTGCCGAACTGGTGCCGAGGTCCTTGATCGGGCCCATCGCCACAGTCACGTCACCATGTGTGGCGTCGTAGCCGTGCACCACGACCGGACGCGCTCCGGCGCGGCTGCCGACCACGAACTCGTCCTTGCTCTCCAAGCTCGAGGCCTTGAGATAGTGGGCGAATACGCGAACGCCGTTTCCGCACATCTCGGCGATGGAGCCGTCGCTGTTGCGGTAGTCCATGAACCAGTCTTCGGCAGCGACGCCGTCGGGCAGCGCACCGAGCACGCCCGCGTCCGCAAGTGCGCCTGCCCGGGCGACACGAAGGATGCCGTCGGCGCCGAGGCCACGCTGACGATCACACAACGCTGAAACTCGCGCCGGCTCGAGATCGATCCGAACGTCGAGGTCAGGGAGAACAACGAAGTCGTTCTGCGTGCCGTGGCCCTTACTGAAATCCATGGTCGCCATCCTATCCGGACCTACCGAGCGACTTACGCAGGTGACGCGGTGACCACGACGTTCTGTTCGTACGTGAAGCCGGACGGCAACGAGGGGTCGGGCACGGTTGCGCCGCCGCAGGTCACCAGGACAAGCCTGGGCGCACCGGATTCGGAGAAGAACTCCGCAGGCAAAGCCACCTTTTCGTACAACTTCAGGCTCGCTGCGTGATAGGTGAACATCGTTCCGGTGTCGTCACTGACATAGATCGGTGTTCCGGGCTTCATCTGGTGCAGCGCCCACAAGGCGCCGTGCGTGCGGTCACCGTCGTCGACGTGGCCGGCAACAAGATTGGTACCCTCCGAAGATCCGAACTGCACGCCGTTGGTGAAATGCGAAACCTTGTCAGGATGCGGAAGGATCATTCCGCGGTTGGCGCCGAACCCACTGGTCACGATGTCGGCTCGCACATCCAGATCGGGAATCGCGAGCATGTTCGGCGGCAGATCCGTTGGCGCAGGCGCCCACGTCGCCCCTGGATCGGTTGGGGCTCCCACGTCGAAGGGCGCTTCGGGAACAGGTGCGCTGATGGGCTTCCCGGCCGCACTCACCGCAAAGTAGATCAGTACCCCGCCGACCGTGAGAAATGTGACGAGCAGAAGAACCAGCGGTAGCCGACCCGCGCGTCGACGTTTCGGATGCGCATGCGCCGCGGTCTGCGTCATGCTCGTTGACCTCCAGTTCATCGCTCGCGAAACCGATCGATCGCGAAATAGCTAACTGTAAGATAGCTGATCGGCGCGATCGTGTTACAGACCGCGATCTGCGAGCGCAGCGAAGGCGGAGTTGGGCAGCTCCGGATCGGCACCGTCGAGCCAGTGCACGCGTGCGTCACGACGGAACCATGATCGTTGTCGGCGAACATAGCGCCGTGTCCCGATGAACGTCCGTTCGAGTGCTTCGGCCAGATCGTATTCACCGTCGAAATGTGCGAGCACCTGTGCGTAGCCGATGGCTCGCGGCGCGGTGACGCCATCACGCAATCCTTGCTCGACGAGCACGGCAACTTCGTCGACAAGTCCGTCTGAAAACATCAGCTCTGTTCGCAACCGAATCCGGGCGTCGAGTTCTTCCGTATCCCGATCCACGCCGAGAATGCGGGTTCCCCATCGAGGGTCACCGATCTGCGGCGCCGAGGCCGCGAACGGCAGACCTGTCAGCTCGACGACCTCGAGCGCCCGAACCATCCGCCGACCGTCCGTCGGCAGTATCGACGCCGCTGCTACCGGATCAGCAGCAACCAGCGCCGTATGCACCGCACCGACCCCACCGTCGGCCAGCACTGCCTCCCACTTCGCACGAACTTCGGGATCCGTTGCCGGAAAGGACCATTCGTCGAGTAGAGACTGGACGTACATCATGGATCCGCCGACGATCACCGGAACCTTGCCCGCCACGATCAGATTCTCGGCGATCGCGATCGCGTCGCTTTGATAACGCGCGACGGTGGCGGTCTCCTTCACGTCGAGAACGTCGAGCAGGTGATGCGGAATCCCGCGACGCTCGGCCGGCGTCAGTTTGGCGGTCCCGATATCCATGCCGCGATAGAGCTGCATCGCGTCGATGTTGATGATTTCACCGCCGAATTCCTCGGCCAGTGCCAGCGCGAGATCGGACTTTCCCGACGCTGTCGGACCGACAACTGCGATCGGGCGAAGTTCTTCAGGGACGTTCACGGCCGCCACGTCCCGACGTGGTAACCGACGCCGAACGGCGCATCGCTGTAGTCGACCGTCGCGCGAGGATGGGCCGACCGAGACGAGCCCGTAAAGACACCGGCCAGGACCTGCCACGCCGCGCGCCCCTGGGCTCCGACACTGCGGCAGAGCCGGGGATCGAGAGCAAGAAGCGCCTCCGGGTCACCGGCCGTCAGGGCGTCGTCGATGGCCGACTGCACACCCGCGGCGCGCTCGTCGAAGCTTCCTGGCGCCTTTGCCGTCAGCGTGGACGCACCGTCAGCAACGATCAGAAGCCCTTGCGGTCGGTTGTCGCTGTCGAGTTGCTTGCGCAGCTGCTGCCCGAATTCACGACATTCATTCGCCGACGCCTTTGCACTGACGACGTGCATGTCGACGGTTATCTCCACGTCTGTTCGGCCACGCAGCCAGCCGGCAACAAGGGCGCACAGTTCGAGAGATGGCACCGGTTCGCCTGCCGCATCCGCGTCCAGTGACGTCCGGACATCGGCGCCGAATCCAGCGAACGTACCGATCTGCCCACGTCCGACGCCCGATCGCCAGAGTTCGCCTGCTGCATTCTTGGGTCCTGCATTCTCGAGGCCGACACCGACGCCCACCCAGTGAACCGCCTCGTGAGAGAGCCGGCGCACGGCGGCTATCGCTGTAGCGCGCACCTGAGCGGACTCGGCCGAATCACCGGACAATTCCGGCACGAGTAACGGCGCCGAGGGGACGAGAACAGCGGAAGTCAACACAGTTGCCACGCTAGTCGACCCCGAGGTGGCGACCTCACACCCTCTTACCTGATTCAATAGTCGGAGAACGTGAGTACCGGGTTCAATGGAACCAGGAATGCGATCAGGCAGCCGTGACGCGCGGCAGAGACGAGGACCGATGACCGAGAACAGTGAACCCACCACCGGCGCCGACAGCAGTTCGGCCAGCCCGAGCCCGGCAGCACCCAAACCCGGCGCTCCCAAACCTGGTGGACCACGCCCCGGTGCGCCCCGCCCCGGAGCACCTCGCCCCGGACCAGCAGCCTCGCATGCCGTCACCGCCGCACCGGCCAGCGACCCCAGCAAGTTCGGACGCGTCGAGGAAGACGGAACCGCCTGGGTGAAGACCGCTGACGGTGAACGTCAGATCGGTTCGTGGCAGGCCGGCGACGCCACCGAGGGCCTCGCCCATTTCGGTCGTCGCTACGACGACCTCGCGACCGAGGTCTCGCTACTCGAGGCGCGACTGACGTCGGGCGCCGGAGACGCCAAGAAGACCAAGGCTGCCGCCATCGCTCTGTCCGAATCCCTCTCGACCGCTGCAGTGATCGGTGACCTCGACGCTTTGGCTCGCCGACTCGACGTGATCGTTGCCGGTTCCGACGAGGCCGCAGCGCACGCGAAGGAAGAGAAGGAACAGTCGCGCGCGGCAAGCACCGCCCGCAAGGAGGCCCTCGCAGTCGAGGCCGAGCAGATCGGCTCGGAGTCGACCCAGTGGAAGACCGCGGGTGATCGACTGCGCGAGATTCTCGACGAGTGGAAGACGATTCGCGGAATCGACCGCAAGGTCGACGACGCACTGTGGAAGCGTTACTCGAAGGCTCGTGAGTCCTTCAACCGACGACGTGGAGCCCACTTCGCCGAACTCGACCGGGATCGTGCGAGCGCCCGTTCGACGAAGGAAGAACTGGTCGAGCGCGCCGAGAAGCTGTCGACCTCCACTGAATGGGGACAGACCGCCGGGGAATTCCGCGATCTGCTCAGCGAGTGGAAGGCTGCCGGCCGCGCACCGCGCGAGGCCGACGACAACCTGTGGAAGCGCTTCAAGGGCGCTCAGGATGTGTTCTTCGCCGCGCGCAACGCTGCTGCATCCGAGCGCGATGCCGAATTCGAGCAGAACGCGGTTGCAAAAGAGGAGCTGCTCGCTGCCAATGCGAACATCGATCCGGCACACGGACTCGAGAACGCCCGCGCAGCGCTTCGCGACCTGCAGGAGAAGTGGGACGCGATCGGCAAGGTGCCGCGCGACCGAATGCAGGAACTCGAAGCGAAGCTCCGGGCCATCGAAACCAAGGTGCGCGACGCGGTCGACGCCGAGTGGCGTCGCACCGATCCGGAAGCACTTGCCCGGGTCGCGCAGTTCAAGGAGCGGGTGAGCCAGTTCGAGGAGCAGGCCGCCAAGGCTCAGGCTGCCGGCAAGACAAAGGACGCCGAGAAGGCTCTCGCTCAGGCCAAGCAGTGGCGTGAGTGGGCCGAAGCTGCCGAAAGCGCCGTCAACGAGTAATCGACGACGAGCTGTAAAGACAACAAAAACGCCGGCTGACTCCGAAAGGAGTCAGCCGGCGTTGTCTTGTGCTTTGGACGGACGGCCTGCTGTGTCAGCCGACGTTCCATTCCTGATGCTTCTCGGCTTCGGCCGCAGCGATCCGGCGTTGCTCCTCGGCAGCGAGCTGAATGTTGGTTCGTGTCCAGACCACCTTGAGCCAATGGAACGTCAAGAACACGACGGCAAACCATCCGATGATCAGCCCGATCGACGGTCCTGCCACATTGAAACCGGCGGGAATGGTCTGACGCGACCAGACGGCCATCATGCCGAGAGCGCTCGCCACGGCACTGCCGGCGAGTGCGACCCAGGCCAGACTCCAACGCCGCGTGACCAGCGCGAGCATCGAGAATCCGATGCCGAAGATGACGACGAACCACACGAACAAGCGTGAGAACAGTGCAATCCGTTCGGTTTCCGCGTCCTGGTTGTACGCGAGCACATCCCAGCCGTTCGCAACTCCCGCATGGGGCAGTGCAAGGGTGCCGACAAGCACGAGCACCGCAACCGCGACAACCATGGCGCGCACACCCGGATCGATTTCTCCCGCGACCTTGCGTTCCGCGTCGTCGAGATCCTTGCGGTAGCCCTCGAAGGCGTCGTCGCCCGGCTGTGGTGTCGTGTTCTCGTGTTGCGAGGTCATGTGTTGCATCCCATCTGGACGGGTTGTGGGGCCGGGGCACCGATCTTCGGTAGTCCGAGACCTACGCCGATGGGCGGGGTCTTGGGTGTGATGCCCTTTTCGAACGAATCACCGGCGCGGGTCCGACGGTGCGTGAGCACTCCGTCATCTGCCACGAGGTGATGAGGGGCTCCGTGGGTGACGACGACCGTCACCACGTCACCGGGTCGGATTGTGCCGTCGAGGTTTCCCTCGGGGCGGAAATGCACCAGGCGGCCGTCTCGCGCGCGACCACTGAGACGTTGAGTCGCCGCGTTCTTCCGACCCTCCCCCGCTGCCACCAAGAGTTCGACCTCGGTGCCGACGAGCTTGCGATTTTCCTCGATGTTCACTTCTTCCTGAACGGCGAGCAATCGCATGTAGCGTTCCTGGACAACCTCTTTGGGAAGCTGATCGGCCATCTCCGCCGCCGGCGTGCCCGGGCGCTTGGAGTACTGGAAGGTGTAGGCGTTGGAGAATCGCGCCTTACGCACGACGTCCAGCGTCTCCTCGAAATCCTCCTCCGTCTCCCCCGGGAACCCGACGATGATGTCCGTGGTGATGGCGGCGTGCGGCATTGCGGCGCGCACCTTCTCGATGATCCCGAGGTACTTCGACTTGCGGTACGAGCGCTTCATCGCTTTGAGAACCTTGTCCGAACCGGACTGCAACGGCATGTGCAGCTGCGGGCAGACGTTGGGAGTGGTTGCCATCGCTTCGATGACGTCGTCGGTGAATTCTGCCGGGTGCGGCGATGTGAACCTCACCCGTTCGAGGCCGTCGATGTGTCCACATGCCTTCAAGAGGGAGGCGAAGGCTCCGCGATCGCGCGGTTGTTCCGGATCGGCGAACGACACGCCGTAGGCATTGACGTTCTGTCCGAGCAGGGTTACTTCCGAGACACCCTCGTCGACGAGTGCCTGCACCTCGGCCAGAATGTCGCCGGGACGTCGATCCACTTCCTTGCCACGCAAGGCCGGAACGATGCAGAACGTACACGTGTTGTTGCAGCCCACCGATATGGAAACCCAACCTGCATAAGCAGATTCGCGTTTGGCTGGCAGTGTCGAGGGAAACGCCTCGAGCGCGTCGAGGATTTCGACCTCGGCGCGCTGATTGTGACGCGCACGGTCGAGCAGCGCGGGAAGCGAGCCGATGTTGTGAGTGCCGAAGACGACGTCGACGAACGGCGCCTTCTTGACGACGGTGTCGCGATCCTTTTGCGCCAGGCACCCGCCGACCGCGATCTGCATGTCGGGGTTCGCCTCCTTGTTCGGGGCGAGCTGGCTGAGGTTGCCGTACAACTTGTTGTCCGCGTTCTCGCGGACCGCACACGTATTGAAGACGACAAGATCAGGATCGGTTCCGGTCTCCGCCTTCGAATACCCGGCGTCCTCGAGCAGACCGGACAGTCGCTCGGAATCGTGGACGTTCATCTGACAGCCGTACGTCCGCACCTCGTAGGTGCGAACAGACTTCGCCGTCGGCTCCGGAACTGCAGTCGGCTCCGGAAGTGCAGGGGACATTTCGTCGATCAGTGACACGCTTCAGCCTAGCTCACGTCCACTACGACGTGTAATAACGCCCTGATAAACAGCCGAAACGCGACATAAACGTCGTCACAGTAAAATTTCCATTACATATGGCAAGAACCATGGCGAAATCACGGGCGTCGACGCAAACTACGCCTAAGGTTCTCGTTTATGACCCAAGCCGACGATGCGACGACGCCGACCACCTCCGGCGATTCCACATCCATGATTTCGATGACCTCGGTGAACAAACACTTCGGGGAACTTCACGTCCTGCAAGAGGTCAATCTCGAAGTACCCAAGGGCCAAGTGGTGATCGTCCTCGGTCCGTCGGGCTCCGGTAAGTCGACTCTGTGCCGCACCATCAATCGCCTGGAACCCATCGACTCGGGCACCATCGCCGTCGACGGCAAGACGCTCCCCGAGGAGGGCAAAGCACTTGCCGCACTTCGTGCCGACGTCGGGATGGTCTTTCAGTCCTTCAACCTGTTCGCACACAAGACGATCCTCGAGAACGTCATGCTCGCACCGATGAAGGTCCGCAAGGCGAAGAAGGACGAAGCCAAGAAGACGGCGCAGGCATTGCTCGAGCGCGTCGGTATCGCCAATCAGGCCGACAAGTACCCGGCGCAGCTTTCCGGCGGTCAGCAACAGCGTGTCGCGATTGCTCGCGCTCTTGCGATGCAGCCGAAGGTGATGTTGTTCGACGAGCCCACCTCCGCTCTCGACCCCGAGATGGTCAACGAGGTTCTCGACGTCATGACTTCCCTCGCCAAGGAAGGCATGACCATGCTCGTGGTCACGCACGAGATGGGATTCGCCCGCAAAGCCGGCGATCGTGTGCTGTTCATGGCTGACGGCCAGGTCGTCGAAGACACCACGCCCGAAGAGTTCTTCACCCATCCGAAGTCGGATCGGGCCAAGGACTTCCTCGGCAAGATCCTCACTCACTGATCACAGTCCCCTCCGACAGTCCTGTCCTCGTCCACAAGACAACTTGCTCGACTGCACCGTTCACCTCGGCTGCACCGTTCATCTCGACTGCACCGTTTGTATGTCGACAACTGAGAGGATCTTCATGAAGATCAATCGCTCCGTCCGTTTCGGAATCGGAATCATGGCTATCGCGTTCGCTGCCACGGCTTGTGGTGGAGGAGAAGAAAAGAGCGCATCGCAGAGTGCTGCCGACGGAACGCTCACCGTCGGTATCAAGTTCGATCAGCCCGGCCTCGGTCAGCGCAATCCGGACGGGACGTTCTCCGGCTTCGACGTCGAGGTAGCCCGGTACATCGCCAACGAACTCGGCGTGAAGCCCGAAGGAATCACCTTCAAGGAATCACCGTCAGCCCAACGCGAGACCCTGATCCAGAACGGCGAGGTCGACTACATTGTGGCCACCTACTCGATCACCGACGCACGCAAGGAAAAGGTCGGCTTTGCCGGTCCGTACTTCATCGCCGGCCAATCGCTGCTCGTTCGCTCCGACAACACCGACATCACCGGTCGCGATTCTCTCAGCGGCGGCAAGAAGCTCTGCTCGGTGACTGGCTCCACTCCGGCTCAGAAGGTCAAGGACTCCGTACCTGACGTCCAACTTCAGGAGTTCGACACCTACTCTGCTTGTGTCGAAGCACTGCGCAACGGCGCTGTCGACGCAGTCACCACCGATGACATCATCCTCGCTGGTTTTGCCGCACAGTACCCCGGCCAGTTGAAGGTCGTCGGAGAACCGTTCACAACGGAAAACTACGGCGTCGGCCTGGCCAAGGACGATTCCGAGACCCGAGGCAAGATCAACGACGCCATCGAGAAGATGATCTCCACCGGCGCATGGGAAGAAGCCTTCAACAACACCGTTGGCGCTTCGGGCTACCCCATCCCGGCGCCGCCCACCGTTGATCGTTACTGACCTGCTTTTTTCACCGTCAATCTCGCTGCGGCTCCCACTTCGGGAGCCGCAGCGCGTGACGCCACCAACGGAGATCCCGTGATCTGGGGAGACGGCAAGTGAACCTTCTGAGCAAGTACGGCGACCAGCTTCTGGAAGCCTTCTGGACCACGATCCAGCTGACATTTTTCTCCGCGATCGGCGCTGTCATCATCGGTGTGCTGATCGCGGCGATGCGCGTGTCACCGGTCCCGGTCGCCCGATTCCTGGGCGCCGCGTACGTGACCGTGTTCCGCAATACCCCCCTCACACTGATTCTGTTGTTCTGTCTGTTCGGTCTTTCGCAGACGCTCGGAGTCAACCTCGCCAAGTCGGATTCGCCGACTTTTCTGGTGGACAACAACTTCCGACTCGCCGTACTCGGCCTCAGTGTCTACACCGCCGCGTTCGTGTGTGAGTCACTTCGATCGGGAATCAATACCGTTCCGGTCGGCCAGGCCGAAGCGGGCCGATCACTCGGTCTGTCGTTTGCACAAAATCTTCGGCTGATCGTCCTGCCTCAGGCATTTCGCGCGGTCACAGCACCGCTGGGTAGCGTGCTGATCGCACTGACCAAGAACTCGACCATCGCCGCGGTGATCGGCGTATCCGAAGCGTCAGCGCTGATGAAGAAGATGATCGAAAACGAAGCGGCGATCTTTGTCGTCGGTGGAATCTTCGCTGTCGGTTTCGTGATCCTGACACTTCCCATGGGCTTGATCTTCGGCAAGCTGAGCAAGCGATTCGAGGTTTCACGATGAGCAACCGCGCAACAGTCCTCTACGACGCGCCAGGTCCGAGAGCGCGAAATCTCTACCGATTCGCGTCCCTTGTCGTCGCTGCACTCATGGTCGCAATCGGTTACGTCATCTACCGCGCACTCGACGAAAAGGGCCAGCTGACAGCAGCGAAGTGGGATCCGTTCCTCGAATCCACGTCGTGGACAACGTATCTGATACCCGGCATCCGAGGAACGCTGATCGCGGCTGCGATGTCCATCGTCTTCGCGCTCATCCTCGGTTCTGCACTGGGTATCGGCCGACTCTCCGAGCACAACATCATTCGGAAGATTTGCGGCGTCATCGTCGAATTGTTCCGAGCAGTACCGGTTCTGATTCTGATGATCTTCTCGTATCAGGTGTTCGCCGAATACGAGGTCTTCAAGTCCAAGTACCTCGCACTCGCGGCAGTCGTCGTGGGTCTGACTCTGTACAACGGTTCTGTGATCGCCGAGATCGTCCGTGCCGGAATCAACTCACTCCCACGAGGGCAAAGTGAGGCCGCCAAGGCACTTGGTATGCGCAAGACGCAGATCATGGTGACGATCCTGCTCCCCCAGGCGGTTACCGCCATGCTCCCGGCCCTGATTTCACAGATGGTCGTGGCGTTGAAGGACTCCGCCCTCGGTTACCTGATCGGGTATGTCGAGCTGGTGCGTCAGGCCCAACAGCTCGGCACCTTCTACGGAAACTTCCTGCCGGCGCTCATCGTGGTCGCAGCGATCATGATCGCTCTCAACTCGGCTCTGACCTTCCTGGCAACCAAGGTGGAGAAGCGCCTGCGGTCCGGGAAGCGAAAGGGCAAGGGCCCCATCGCGACTCCGTCCGCCGACCCAGCTGTTTCGGTTCCGGGTATGGACCTGACCAAGCCGTGAATCAGATGGAGCCGTGAGTCGAATCCAGCCGCGTTAGCGCGAATACACAACAGGGCGGGGGTACCACCGAATTTCGGTGGTACCCCCGCCCTGTTGTTCTGAATGCTGCACTTCTCTACGAGTCGGTGACCGCCGCCATCTCGGCTTTGACCACCTCGTACGACATCCCCGCTGAATATCCCTTGCGTGCCAGCATCGAGACCAGTCGACGCGTGACCTTGTCGCGATCATCGACGGGCTTGTTCTTCAGCTTCCGCCGAACCAGCTCCGCTGCTCGCTCGCGTTCATCTTCCGGATCGATCTGTGACAACGCTTCGGAAGCGGTGTCCTGGTCGATTCCTTTGAGCCGCAACTCGACTGCAAGCGCACGCTTTCCCTTGCCCGAGTACGTATGCCGCGAATGAACCCACTGGTTCGCGAAGTCCGCGTCGTCGATCAACCCGATTTCCTGGAGTCGATCGAGGACCTTGGCAATGATCTCGGGCTCGAAGCCGCGTCCGCTCAGCTTGGTTTCCAGCTCGGAACGACTGCGCGCCCGGTCGGTCAGGAGGCGCAGGCAAGCATCTTTGGCCTGCGCCTCCGTCCCACCTTCTGCGCGTTGCGACGGCTTCTCGGATCGTTGACGGGATCGACGCCGAGGAGCGCCGTACTCTTCACGAGCATTCTCGCCGTTGTCACCGTCGTCGAAGCTCATGACTGAACTCAGAAGTCGGCGGGAGCTTCGTCGGTTGCAGTGACGTCAGCACCGATACCGAGCTTTTCCTTGATCTTCTTCTCGATCTCGTCACGGATATCGGTGTTCTCCAGCAAGAACTTACGAGCATTTTCCTTGCCCTGACCCAACTGGTCACCTTCGTAGGTGTACCAGGAGCCGGACTTGCGGATGAACCCGTGCTCGACACCCATGTCGATGAGCGAGCCTTCCTTGCTGATGCCCTGGCCGTAGAGAATGTCGAACTCGGCCTGCTTGAACGGCGGCGCGACCTTGTTCTTGACGACCTTGACGCGAGTGCGGTTACCCACTGCGTCGGTACCGTCCTTGAGAGTTTCGATACGACGGATGTCGAGGCGGACCGAAGCGTAGAACTTCAGTGCCTTACCACCGGTGGTGGTTTCGGGAGAACCGAACATCACACCGATCTTCTCGCGAAGCTGGTTGATGAAGATGACGGTGGTGCCCGAGTTGTTCATGGCACCGGTGATCTTGCGCAGCGCCTGGCTCATCAGTCGAGCCTGCAAACCGACGTGGCTGTCACCCATCTCGCCTTCGATCTCGGCGCGAGGAACAAGAGCGGCCACGGAGTCGATCACGACGATGTCGAGGGCGCCTGAACGGATCAGCATGTCGGTGATTTCGAGGGCCTGCTCACCCGTATCGGGCTGCGAGACCAGGAGTGCATCGGTATCGACGCCCAGCTTGGCTGCATAGTCGGGATCGAGTGCGTGCTCCGCGTCGATGAACGCCGCGATGCCGCCGTTGGCCTGAGCATTGGCAACTGCGTGCAGTGCCACGGTGGTCTTACCCGAGGACTCCGGGCCGTAGATCTCGATGACGCGGCCACGCGGCAGTCCGCCGATACCCAGCGCGACGTCGAGCGCGATGGAACCGGTGGGAATGACGGCGATGGGCTGGCGGACACCCTCACCCAGGCGCATCACCGAACCCTTGCCGAAGTTCTTGTCGATCTGCGCCAACGCGAGGTCGAGTGCCTTGTCCCGATCAGGTGCCTGTGGTGCCATCGTGATCCCCATCCTTGTTTCAGTCTTCAGTGCCTGCCTGAGCAGACTCCGTCTCTTCAGCGCCTGCCTGAGCCGACCCTGTTGGTGTGTTGCGATCAGAGTAGATCCGGCCACCGACAGACTTTTCGATCTTGCTTTAGCGCTTGTCGATCACCGCGTTTGTAGGTCACCGCGTTTGTAGAACATCGAAAGTTCGCAGTTACCAAAGAAGCGTCACCACCGAACAGGTTCAGCATAGACGAACACGTGTTCGAACAGAAGATGGGAGACGTTCGACACGCCGAAGAATCAGCGGCGGGCGGGTGGTACGTCGAACTCCACACAGAGCGCACGCCACACTTCGCGAGGCTCCCAGCCTGCTTCGACGGCCTCCGCGGCAGTCATTCCGTCGAGACTCTGGAGTACATGGTCGATCAGCATCGAGTCGCCTCGTACCTGCCCGAACTCTTCGCGCACCATTTCATGAAATTCGGTCAACCGCACAGCCGCCACCGTAGTCCACAGAGCGGTGCACCTGCATTCAGGCGCAACGTGCTCACGCCGTCACACCTCCGTTGACCACCTGTCGGCACACCGCCACCGGATCGGTGACCTGCGACGCAGTCGCGGCAGCCGCTCTCGCAGCTTCCGCGAATCGTTTGTCGGAGAGCACCTGCAGTACGGCATCGCGAATCGACTGAGCATCTGCGGGCCGCACGATCACCGACGTCCCTGCCCGCGCAGCGCGATTGGCCAACTCCCACTGGTCCCCGCCCCCGGGAACGACGACCGTCGGCACGCCGGCCAGCAGGGCCTTCGCCAACATGCCGTGCCCGCCGCCACATACCAACACCGACGCGTCACGCAGCATCGCGTCCTGGCGTCCGAGACCTGCACGAACCCAATCAGGATGCTCACCTTCAGCCCCGTCGAGCATCGACGCAATCAGCCGCACACCGGCTCCGCCGAGTCCTTCGACCGTGCCCTCGAACATTCCCACTGCGCCGGTGTGCGCCGTGGAGGGCGCCACCATAACCAGCGGTTCGTCACCTGGCGGTGGATCCAGAATCACCTCGGTCGGCTCCCACAGAAGCGGTCCGACGACGTGAGCGCGCTCCGGCCAGTCGGGGCGAGGCACTTCGAGTGCCGGAAGTGTTGCGATCAGCCGCGCTTGCGGACCGGGATCCAGAGCGGGCAGTCCGACACCGACACGGGCCTGGGATCGCTGGGCCAACCCTTGCTTGATCGAACGTCCCGTCGCTGCGCGCATCAGGGTATCGCGGAGTCGACCACGAATTCCGACGCCGGGAGCGAGCCCACTGCCGATCGGCGGCAACCCCCGTGAAGGTGAGTACAGCGGGTGAGGCGAGAGTTCCACCCAGGGGATGCCAAGTCTTTCGGCGGCCAATCCGCCTCCGGCAGTGAGGATGTCGGAAACGACGAGATCCGGGGAGACGGACTTCAGGTCGGGAAGCAGTTCGGTGGAAATATAGGCGGCGCGCGAATGAATCCGAGCGCCTGCATCAAGATCGTCGTCTCCCGGCCGCGGGGCCAAGCCCTTGAGCGGCTCGGCTTCCACGCCGGCTGCTCGCGCTGCCTCGACCCACCGGGTCCCCGTGTACAGGATCGGTTCGTCGCCGGCCTGGATCAACGCCAGCGACAACGCTATTGCGGGAAAAGCATGACCCGGGTCCGGCCCGGCAACAACGGCTACACGCACCGGATCAGAGTGTCACACCGAGTGAAAGGCCTGTTCCGCCGCACCCAGTGCGCGTTCGCGATCCGAAGCCACCAATCCGATTCTCGTCCTGCGATCGAGGACGTCGTCGACGTCGAGGGCGCCTTCATGCGACACCGCGAAATCGAACTCGGCACCGCAGATCTCCAAGTCCGCAACCGACCGGAGACGATCGCCGCTCGCCGCGGCAACGACCTCGGCCTCGGTGCCGTATCGCGCCACCAATGACGCGGGTGCCTTGATCTTCTTCAATTCCGCCGGTGATGCAGCGCCTACCAGCGGCAACGCGCGTGTCCGACATGCCCCGGCGCTCAGCGACCCGACCTCGACCGCAGCGTCGACGGCGTCTTCGGCCATCTTGCGGTACGTCGTGAGTTTTCCGCCTACCACCGTGACCAAGCCCGAGTCCGAACGGACTACAGCGTGATTGCGCGAGAGGTCGGCCGTCGAGCCTTCACCGGTGTCCAGCAGCGGACGCAGACCCGCGAAGGTCCCCAAGACGTCCCCACGGGTCAGCGGAACTTCCAACGCCGTGTTCACGGTGTCGAGCAGGAAGTCGATCTCGTCCTCGGACGCCGACGGCACGTCTGGCACCGGCCCCGGCGCTGCTTCGTCGGTCAACCCGAGGTAGATCCGGCCGAGCTGGGCGGGCAGGGCGAAGACGAAACGGTTGGTCTCGCCGGGAATCGGCACGGTCAGTGCTGCCGTGGGGTTCCCCAATCGCGCTGCATCGAGCACCAGGTGCGTCCCGCGGCTGGGGCGCAGGGTGATGCTGGAGTCGACCTGATCAGCCCAGACACCGGTCGCATTGATCACGACGCGGGCACGCATCAAGAACTCGGACCCGGTCAACTCGTCACGCAAGGTGGCCGACGTTCCGGATACGTCGTATGCACCGACGCGGGTCAGGATTCGCGCGCCGTGCGACGCTGCGGTTCTGGCGATACCGACGACGAGGCGAGCGTCGTCGATGAGCTGCCCGTCGAACGCGGTCAAGGCGCCTCGTAGGTTCTCCTGCTTGACCGCGGGAGCCAATTCGCGCGCTCGAGCAGCGCTGACCGTCCGTGATCTGGGCAGCACCGAAGCCGGGGTTCGCGCCGACATGCGCAGAGCGTCACCGGCCAGGAAACCGGTACGCACCAGGGCCTTCCCGAAGAACGACGTTTCGGGCAACAGCGGTACGAGTTGAGGCATGGCGCGAACGAGGTGAGGCGCGGTGCGCGTCATGAGAATGCCGCGCTCGACCGCACTTTCACGCGCTATACCGACATTGCCGGAAGCCAGGTACCGAAGGCCGCCGTGTGCGAGTTTCGAACTCCAGCGGCTGGTGCCGAACGCGAGGTCGTGCTTTTCGACCAGCGCAACACTGAGCCCACGAGTCACGGCGTCGAGAGCGACACCGACACCGGTGATTCCGCCGCCGATCACCAGGACGTCGACCGAATCGCCGTTCGCCAACTGCTCGAGTTCACGAGTACGCCGTTGTGCGTTGAGCGCTGAATCGCTGCCTGCTGAATCTAGGGGGCTCACAGCTATTCTCCCGAATTCTTGACGGGTGCCAGATAAGCAGCGACCGCATATCGAAGTTGCTCGACCGACGCATCGGAGGAAAGCTCCGGCTCGAGAGTCGGCGCAGAAATGACGACGGACTGAGCCATCAGTAGAACCATCGCCGCGATCTCGTTGACGCTTCCCTCGCGAATCGAACCGTCTTGTTGGCCGGCCGCGACAACGGATGTGATCAGCTCGAGAATCGACTTCTGGCTCGCGCCGAGCCGGTCCACGATGTAGGTCGTCAGCAATTCTTGATCAGCTTGCCGAATTTTCACGAAGAGCGGATGGTCGCGAATCTGGCCGACGACGTCACCGATCGCCTCCACGAGCAACGTGCCGGCAGACCCGTTGAAGGTCACCTCGGGCAGCACCGATCGGATCTCCCGGGTGAGCAGGTCCGCGACGACAGCTCGCGTGTCCGGCCATCGCCGGTAGACCGTCGGTCGGCTCACGCCGGCGCGACGCGAGATCTCGGCAAGTGTGGTTCGCTGCATTCCGAAATCGAGGACACACGACCTTGCTGCGTCGAGAATCACGTCGTCGATCTCGCGGCTGGGGATGCGCTGACCATCTGCCTTGCGAGGGGCAAATGAGTCATCTGCGTTACGGATTACCATCGTGTGTAACACAATACCGGACAAGTCACCGGTAATCCCGTCGGGACTTGCGATTTCTCTCGCTCAGAGATCATCAGAAATAGTACAACTCGAAACCAACTGCTCGCTCGGCGTCGAAACCAGGCTTCGGTCCGCTGACCATGTCGATCTGTGCGCGCGCCTGTTCCCGGATCGGCGTGGAACTCAGCGCCGCCAGATATCGCGCATGTTCCGCGAGCGAATCCACGGCGCGATCGACCGTCGACGTCACGTCGACGCAGTGTGTGGGAGTCATCGTATTGACCGCAACCCACCGAACACCGGGCCACGGCGCCAGTCCCTGCGCCGTCAACGAGGGAAAGATCCATTCGTTTGCTGCGTCGGCAGTTGCGTCGAGAACGCTGATCCCGAGTGCACGGTGATCTGCGCTGTTCAGATAGCCGGGGCCCCAGGTGTGGGAGAAGTTCATCGTCACCACCAATTCCGGACGGTGGCGGCGAATTGCTGCGGCGAGAGTCGAGCGCAACTCCAAGCCTTCCACGAGACGACCGTCGGGCAGGCCGAGGAACTCCACCTCACCGACACCGACGATCGCGGCCGAGCGACGCTCTTCTTCCTCGCGGATCGGGCCGGACTCTTCGGGCGACAGACCGGCGATTCCGGCCTCGCCGCGCGTGGCCAGGACATATCGCACGTCTTTGCCGCGATCGGTCCACTGCGCCACTGCTGCGGCTGCGCCGTATTCGATGTCATCGGGATGCGCCACGATGACAATCGCGCGCTGCCAGTCCTCGGGGAAGTTTTCCATAGGGCAGATCTTGCCCGTCAGAACCGCGAAGCGGGCGAATTGTCGTCACTTCCCGACATCGCCTTCACCAGGAAGTAGATTCCGAAGCCGACAGCGCCGACCACCAGAACCCAGAAAAGCCCCTTGATCAGCGCACCGACCACCGCGAGTGCGACCCACACCAGTACGACGGCCAAAACGATCTTCCAAAACATGCTTACCTCCAACGTGCCGTTGAATAATCAGTCGAATCGGACAGGTGCTGCGTCGTCCGTAGAACCAGCCTGACAGGTCTGGCGTGACAAAGCAGCAGCTCAGCGGCAAGTTCAGGTAAAGATCAGGGTTCACCCCGAGACCGGCCCTCACGCAGGTCAGGTGTCCAACCCATGGGAGCTTGCTCCTGGCGTAAACTCGCGAAGTTCGATCCCGTATGCCGAAGGAGCACGTCCGCAGTGTCTACGACCCGTTTCCCCGCTCGCGATCTCGCGCATGTAGCCGTCTTCGCCGCACTCATCATCGCGCTGGGCCTACCCGGGTCGATCAACATCGGCATTTCCGGCGTGCCGATCACCCTTCAGTCCATGGGCGTCATGATGGCCGGCGCTCTACTCGGACCGCGCAAGGGTGTTCTCGCCGTCCTGACGGTCATTGCTCTGGGATTGGTCGGTCTACCGGTCCTTGCCGGCGGTCGCACCGCACTCGTGTCTCTATCGAGCCCGACAGCCGGATTCCTCATCGGTTGGATCCCGACGGCGTTTGTCATCGGATGGCTGACCGCCAAGATGCTGCCCAAGTACCGGATCATCGCGGGCATCGGCATCAACCTTCTCGGCGGCGTCGTCGTTCTCTACGCGTTCGGCATCGTTGGAATGATGGTCCGCGGACACATGAGCTTCGTTGCCGCATGGTCGGCCAACGCCGCCTTCATCCCGCTCGACGCCGCAAAAGCAGTCGTCACCGCGTTGGTCGCGTCCCAGGTTCACCGGGCATACCCGGCACTACTGCGCGACTCGGTGATCTCGTCGAACAAGACCGTGGTGGCGAATTAATCTCCGATGAGTGAGATCGTCTTCGAGAACGTCGGACACAGCTTCGGTGAACGAACGGTCCTGCAGCAGATAGATCTGCGACTGAGCGAGCAGCGAATCGGAATCGTGGGTGCGAACGGAAGCGGCAAGTCGACGCTCGCTCGCATGATCAACGGACTGGTCGTTCCGACGGAAGGACACGTCCACGTCAACGGCTTGGACACGGCGAAGAAGGGCCGCGACGTACGCAAGCAGGTCGGATTCGTCTTCACCGATCCCAACCACCAGATCGTGATGCCGACGGTTGCCGAGGACATCGAATTCTCGCTCCGCCGTAGCGGATTGGGCAAAGCCGAGCGCGCCGCAAAGGTGGCCTCGGTGCTCGAACGCTACGGCCTCGCCGGGCACGCCGACCATCCCACCCACCAGCTTTCGGGCGGGCAGAAACAGCTCCTCGCGCTCGCGGCCATCATGGTGACGGAACCGAACGTACTCGTCGCCGACGAACCCACCACGCTCCTCGACCTTCGCAACTCTCGGCTGATCAGCTCGGTATTCGAGTCACTCGATCAGCAACTGATCGTCGTGACCCACCAACTCGATCTCCTCGAATCCTTCGAACGGGTGTTGGTCGTCGACCAAGGCCGCGTCGTCGCTGACGGCTCCCCCGCCGACTCCATCGATCACTACCGGTCGTTGGTCTCGTGACCACTCTCGGCGTCTACCGTCCGGGCCGCTCACTCCTGCACCGGATGCCGACGGGGATCAAGCTCCTCGCATTGATCGTGGCGATACTGGCCGTCTCGATCTTCGTACGTGAGCCGTGGCAACTGGCAGTTCCCACGATCGTCGTTGTGGCCCTGTACGTCATTGCGCGCATCCCGCCGATGACTGCGATCCGGCAGCTGCGACCCGCACTGTGGATGTTGCTGTTCATCGGCGCGTTCCAGCTGGTGGTCGCGGGGTGGCAGCGAGCGACCGTCGTGTGCGGCGTCCTGATCATCTCGATCGCCTTCGCGGCGATCATGGGTCTGACCACACGGATCTCCGAGATGCTCGACGCGATCACCCGGTTCCTGACACCCTTGCGACGCTTCGGCGTCAATCCCGAACGGATCGCTTTGCTCCTCGCAATGACGATCCGGTGCATCCCGCTGATGTTCGAGGTCATCACACAGGCGTCCGAGGCACGCAAGGCGCGAGGGCTCGGATTCTCGCTGCGATCCTTCGCAGTTCCGGTCATCGTCGGCACCCTGATGACCGCGGACGCAATGGGTGAAGCGTTGGCGGCCCGCGGCGCCGACGACTGAGATTTCGAACAGGGTGCATCGATCAGGCGCGAGGACCGATCAGTTGTACTTGCGGGTGATGTCGTCCACCTCACCGATGGCGTCGGCAAGCGCCGAGAGTCGCTCGGCGGCCGCGTGCAGCGCCGAGAGTTCTCGGTTGAATCCCACCAGAGCCGAAGGGCTGTGAGGCGCTGTCAATGCAGCTGCGGAGGTCACCAGATCCTCGTACTGATCCAACCCCGACTGCAACTCACGAACTGCGCCGTCAATGGTGGGATCAAGAGGTTCGGTCACCTTGGGTGTAGCGGCCACGGCGCGTTCCATCGCGACGACATCCGAAGACACCGCGAACATCGCTCTCAATGCCGAATCGGCGGTAACAGTGATTTCGTCCAACTCACCGGGGTCGATGGTGTCGGCGCGCCTGAGCACACTCAAGATCTCGAACAACGAAGTCTCGGCGCCGATGAGGCGAGACATCGGGATGAACGCGCGAGACGACGACGGTGGCAAGCGCCGGCGAATCGGCGCCGACGGCGGTGGGCCGGAACTCATCGAACGGTAACGGCCGACCGCGATGACGGCGGGAACCGCGAACAGTGCCGCTCCCCCGCCTGCCACGACCACCGACCACTCGGGGGCCGACGCAACAGCAAGGCCGGCCGTGCCGACCACTGATCCGCCGGACATGAAACCCCAACGCTGAGCGCGTCGACGAGCACGGGCACGTTTGCGCTCGAATTTGGCGCGCGGGTCCTGCCACCGCCGAGCGGCATCCGCCGCAGACAGTCCGACCTCGCGCAATGTGTCCGCGGTGCGTCCCAACGCTCCGAAGGCGCCGGATACGGAAACGGGAACGGCCGACCGGGGCTCGCGCCCAGATCGACCGTCTCGTGAAGAAAACATCAGAGCATCACTGCCGACATCGAGGATTCGGCTACTGCCCGGTCTGACCGGCAGCCGGGGGCTGCTTCTCGACGGACGGAGTCGCAGGAGTGGCTGCTGCGCCGCCGGACGGCAGTGCCTCGCCCTTCATGGAAGCACGAATCTGCTCGAGGCGACTGTGCCCTGCCATCTGGACCGAGGCCTGCTGGACCTCCATCATGCGGCCTTGAACGGAGTTCTGAGCGAGTTCGGCAGAGCCGAGTGCGTCGGCGTAACGCCGCTCGATCTTGTCGCGCACAGCATCGAGGCTGGGTGTGTTGCCGGGAGCCGACAGCGTGCTGTCCATGGACCGAAGGGACTCGCTCACGCGCTCCTGCATCTTGGCCTGCTCCAGCTGGCTGAGCAGCTTGGTGCGCTCGGCAACCTTTGCCTGCAGAGTCATCGCGTTCTGCTCGACAGCCTTCTTGGCCTGAGCGGCGGCCTGCAAGGACTGGTCGTGCAGTGCCTTCAGATCTTCGACGCCCTGCTCGGCCGTCACCAACTGGGCCGCAAAAGCTTCGGCAGCGTTGGTGTACTGGATCGCCTTGTCGTTGTCGCCGGCAGCAGCGGCCTGATCGGCGAGGTTGACGGCCTGGCGCGCGTTGGCGTTGAGCTTTTCGACCTCGTCGAGTTGACGGCTGAGCTTCATCTCGAGTTGACGCTGATTACCGATCACCGACGCAGCCTGCTGGGACAACGCCTGATGCTGGCGCTGTGCGTCCTCGATCGCCTGCTGAATCTGAACCTTTGGATCTGCCTTCTCATCGATCTTCGAATTGAAGAGCGCCATCAGGTACTTCCAGCCCTTGACGAAAGGATTAGCCATTGGTTTGATCCTGCCTCCATCTGATGCGCCGCGCCGAACGCGACCCGGAGCGCGACCGTCGCGCACCGAAACAAGGGCTGCGCCCTATCTGCTCTGACCCCACCTGCTGGAAACCGGCGGTTACGTACAAAATCTATCGGTTACGGCCGGTAGTGGCTACGCCGCCGCCAACCTTCGAGCGTTCGGTGCCGGAATCACGACGCGGGTATCGCGTGCGATTGTCGGCGAACCGGAAGCCGAGACCGAACCGGAAGCCGACACGGCGGGTTCGGCGACCTGTCGACCAGCTACCGGAGCGCTCTTCTTCGTGGCCAGGGTCTCGCTCACGTCGACCAGCACGTCGGACAGTGGGACTGCGAGCGCATCACAGATCGCCGCCAACAGTTCGCTCGATGCTTCCTTACGTCCACGTTCCACTTCGGACAGATAGCCCAAGCTCACACGCGCGCTGTTCGACACCTCACGTAGCGTGCGGCTCTGCGAAACGCGCGTACGCCGGAGACTGTCACCGATTGCCTCACGCAATAGCAGCGCCATCTCGCTCCTCCTTCATCCGTGACCTCATCGTGCATGGTCGTACGTCTTCACAATCGTCAACGTCCGAACACATCCGATTGGTTCCCGAGCCTATCGTGCCGCACGCTCTGCGACACGATCACGTAACCGCGACACGGCAGTCGCGACCGCGGTTGTCCGAATCTCCCACCGTTCGCCGCCGAGCGCGAGCGGTTCGCATTTGGTTCCGTCAGGGCCGGCGATACCGAGAAACACTGTTCCGACCGGGTGTCCGTCCTGCTCACTCGGACCGGCGACTCCGGTCAGACCGATACCCCAGTCCGCACCGCACTTCGTCCGGGCACCGAGCGCCAATGCCACCGCCGTGCTCTCGGACACGGGGCCGTCCGTTGCCAGGCGGCTTGGATCCACACCGGCCAGTGTTGCTTTCAGGTCGGTCGCGTACACGACCAGACCCCCACGCAGCACCGCGCTCGACCCTGGCACGGACGCGACCGCAGCCGTGAACAAGCCAGCCGTCAGAGATTCGGCGGCGGCGACAGTCTGCCTCGCGGCGCCAAGGGCGTCGACGAGTTCGACCACTCCGAGTGCGAGCAGCGGGTCCGTCATGACTCGACTGCGCGAACTCCGGCGCGAAGCCTGATCGCCTGCACGATGTATTCGATTCCCGTCGCCACCGTCAGCACGACGGCAGCAGCCATCAGCAATCCGCTGACGATGTCCCAACTGCTCGGCAGCGGGCACAGGTAGAACCCGATCGCGACGGCCTGCACGAGGGTTTTGAGCTTGCCGCCCTTGCCCGCCGGGATGACCGCGTGCCGCAGTACCGCGAACCGCAACAGCGTGATTCCGAGTTCTCGGGCGATGATTATTCCGGTCACCCACCACGACAGGTCACCGAGAACCGAAAGACCGATCAGCGCGGCGCCGATCAGTGCCTTGTCCGCGATCGGGTCCATGAGTTTGCCGAAATCGGTGACCAGACCGTACTTCCGAGCCAATTGGCCGTCGATCCGATCCGTGATCGCGGCGACGATGAACACGCCCATTGCCCCGAGACGCCACCACGTCGAGTGTCCGCCGTCGACGAACAGAACAACGAGAAAAACCGGAACGAGAACCATTCGGACCATCGTGAGAATGTTCGCGATGTTCAGCAACGGAACCGGGTTGTCCGCGACAGGTGTGCCGTCGGACGGGCCGACGGCGGCGCGATGGGCGTCGGTCTGATCGCGCGGGGTACTCATCGGATCACCGCACAGGCGGTGAGCCGAACCCGGGACAAAGCCGAGCGGCGCGGGAATTGCGTGGGGCGGACAGGCACGCGACTTAGAATATCGGTAGGGCCATTGACTAATGTGCACCACATGACTTCGACCGCGCCGACCTATACCGAGAGCCAGTTGATCGTGCGTCGCGCGCGAACGTCGGACATCCCCGAAATCAAGCGTCTGATCGACATCTACGCCGGCAAGATCCTCCTCGAGAAGAATCTCGTGACGCTGTACGAGGCAGTCCAGGAGTTCTGGGTCGCCGAGCGAGGCGGCCAGGTAATCGCTTGCGGCGCACTGCATGTGCTGTGGGCGGACCTGGGTGAGATCCGCACCGTCGCAGTCGATCCGACTGCCAAAGGCCAGGGCGCAGGTTTCCACGTCGTCGACAAACTCATCGAGGTCGCCAAGGAATTGGAGTTGGAACGGTTGTTCGTTTTGACGTTCGAGACCGAGTTCTTCCACCGTCACGGATTCGCAGAGATCGACGGCACCCCCGTCACCGCCGAGGTCTATGCGGAAATGTGTCGGTCCTACGACGCCGGCGTCGCCGAGTTCCTCGATCTGAGCTATGTGAAACCCAACACACTCGGCAATACTCGCATGCTCCTGACTCTCTGAACCGTTCAGACTCTTCACACACCACCATCTCGATCACCAGCCCCGAAAGCGGTTCACGATGTCGTTGTTCCTCGTCGAATACACCTACGCGCCCGAGAAGAACGCTCAGCGCGACGAAGTCCGTAGCGATCACCGCGCGTGGCTCGCGGATCTGGTTTCCCGCTCGATCGTCTTGTCATCCGGCCCGTTTGCAGATGGAAACGGCGCGCTGATCATCGTCGACGCCGCAGACGCCGACACCGTTTCCCTCCTCTTCACCCACGATCCGTTCGCGATCGCCGATTTGATCGAGAAGGTCCGGATCACCGAGTGGGTTCCGGTGTTGGGTCAGTTCAGCGCCTGAGAGCCCCGGCCCCGGCTTACTCCCCCGCCCGGTCGCGAGTCTTCAACAGGCTCGCGACCGTCGTCACCGCCAATACTCCGATGATCACTCCGAGTGAGAGTGCCGTGGAGATTTCCGGGACGGAGACGTGTTCACCTCCGTTGACGAACGAGAGGGTGTTCTCGTGCAACGCGTGAAGTACCAGTTTCACACCGATGAACGCCAGGATTATCGAGAGCCCGTACGAGAGATAGACCAGCCGTTCGAGCAACCCACCGATCAGGAAGTACAGCTGCCGTAGACCCATCAGCGCGAAGGCGTTGGCGGTGAACACCAGATACGGTTCCTGGGTCAGACCGTAGATCGCCGGAATCGAATCGAGCGCGAAGAGCACGTCGGCAAACCCGATTGCGATGAGCGCCAACAACAACGGTGTCACGACGCGCTTGCCGTCGATCCGGGTGATCAGTTTGTCCCCGTCGTATTCCTCGGTTGTCGGCAGCACCCGCTTCACGAGTGAGATGATGCGACTGTCGCGCTTCTCCTCGGCTTCCTTCTCATGCCCGTGATCGCGGATCAGGGTGTACGCGGTGTAGATCAGGAACGCTCCGAAGAGGTAGAACACCCAGCTGTACGCATTGATGGCGGCCGCACCGACTCCGATGAAGATTCCGCGCATCACCAATGCGAGGACGATGCCGATCAGCAGGACTTTCTGCTGGAACTCTCGCGGGACGGCGAACGTCGACATGATGATCACGAAGACGAACAGATTGTCGACCGAGAGCGCCTTCTCCGTGACGTAGCCTGCGAAGTACTCACCGCCGTACGTGGTGCCCCAGATCCACATCACGACGAGGCCGAAGACGATGGCGATCGAAATGTAGACCGTCGACCAGAATGCCGACTCCCGGAACGTGGGCGCATGCGGAGTGCGGACGTGGGCGAAGAAGTCGAAGACGAACAGGCCGAGGATCACCACGATCGTGATTCCCCAAGCCAACGGCGTCACATGCACGGGTTCCTCCGGTCGTCTGTCGACGGCTTGTCCGCCGAGGTGTCCCTACTCGTCTGCAGGTGCCTCATCCGGGTCGCCGCCGCGTATCGACCACAGCAGACCGTCGAGCTCCTCGGGCTTCATGAGCACCTCGCGTGCCTTCGAGCCCTCGCTGGGTCCGACGACGCCGCGGTTTTCCATGAGGTCCATCAGTCTGCCGGCCTTGGCGAACCCGACTCGTAGCTTGCGCTGCAACATCGACGTCGAACCGAATTGACTCGTGATGACCAATTCCACGGCCTGCAGGAGGACATCCATGTCGTCGCCGATGTCGGGGTCGACGTCTTTCTTCTCCCCTGCCTTCTGCGCGGTGACACCTTCGGTGTACTCGGGCTCGGCCTGGTTTTTCGCGAAGTCGACAACCGCCGAGATTTCCTCGTCGGTGATGAACGCGCCCTGCATACGGGTCGGCTTACCCGCGCCCATGGGCAGGAAGAGGCCGTCACCCATACCGATGAGCTTCTCGGCGCCGGGCTGATCGAGGATGACTCGCGAGTCCGTCAGTGAAGACGTCGCGAACGCCAGACGCGAAGGCACGTTGGTCTTGATCAGGCCGGTGACGACGTCGACGGACGGGCGCTGCGTTGCCAGCACCAGGTGGATACCGGCAGCACGGGCTTTCTGCGTGATGCGGACGATTGCTTCTTCGACGTCGCGCGGCGCGGTCATCATGAGGTCTGCCAGCTCGTCCACGATCGCCAGGATGTAGGGGTACGGACGGTAGACGCGCTCGCTGCCCAGCGGGGCGGTGATTTCGCCGGACTTGACCTTGGAGTTGAAGTCGTCGATATGACGCACCCGGTTGGCCTGCATGTCCTGGTAGCGCTGTTCCATCTCCTCGACCAACCAGGCCAGCGCTGCCGCTGCCTTCTTCGGCTGAGTGATGATCGGCGTGATCAGGTGCGGGATACCTTCGTACGGCGTGAGCTCGACCATCTTGGGGTCGATGAGGATCATCCGTACTTCTTCGGGCGTTGCTCGGGTGAGCAACGAGACGAGCATCGAGTTCACGAAGCTCGACTTACCCGAGCCGGTCGAACCTGCCACCAGAAGGTGGGGCATCTTCGCGAGGTTCGCACTGACGAAGTCACCTTCGATGTCCTTACCCAGACCGATCACCAGCGGATGGTGATCGCGTCGGGTGCTCGGCGCGTTCAAAACGTCGGCGAGGCGGACCATTTCGCGGTCGGAGTTCGGTACCTCGATACCCACCGCGGACTTACCCGGAATGGGAGCCAGGAGGCGGACGTTGTCGGTTGCCACGGCGTACGCGATGTTGCGGGCGAGCGCGGTGATCTTCTCGACCTTCACGCCTGGGCCGAGTTCGACCTCGTAGCGCGTCACCGTCGGTCCGCGGGTGAAACCGGTAACAGCGGCATCGATCTTGAACTGTTCGAGGACTTCGCTGATCGCCTCGATCATCGCGTCGTTCGCAGAACTGCGGAGCTTGGGCGGGTCTCCCTCGATCAGCAACGTCGTCGGCGGGAGGTTGTAGTCGCCGTCGGTGACCCGATCGGTGACGAAGTGTTCCTTCTCCTCCGGCTCCGGTTCGGGTTTCGGCACGGGCTTGGCGATGGGGACCGAACGCGCAGGCACCTTGGGGCGCGGTGCCGGCGTCTCCACGACGGGCGCTGCCGCAGCCGCGACGGGCTCGTCGGGTACTGCGGTGTCGTCGGCGTTCCACAGACCGAGGACTTCGGTCTTCTTGTCTCCGGATTCGAACTCGTCCGTCGGGTAGTTGTCGATCGGTGCGCGTCGGCTGGTCCGCTTGGCGGGCTTGAGCGGCGGCTCGGCGTAGGTGTCGACCGGGTAGCCGTCGGCGTCGAACAGTGAAGGATCGTAAGCAGATTCGCCGTAGTGGTGCTCACCGTCCTCGTCGAATTCGGATCCGTAGTCGCCGTATTCATCCGAGCGATACGAGGCGCCGAAGAAGGACTGGAACTTGCTCGGCACCTCACGCAGAGTCGTTCCGGTCAGAAGGAGGATTCCGAATCCGGCGGCGATGACCAGCAGCGGCGCAGACAGCCAGACGGTGAGCCCGTTGGTGAGCGGGCCGCCCACGACGTATCCGACAAACCCTGCGCCGTTGGAGCGACCGGTGGCGTCTGTCGGTGAACCCGAGATGATGTGCCAGAGGCCGAGCGCCGGCAGACCGACCAGCAAGGATCCCATGATCAGTCGGGGCCGGATCTCAGGTTTCGGTTCGGTGCGCATCAACAGGATCGCGAGGCCGACGCCGACGATGGGGAGCACGGCCGAGGCCGCGCCGAAGATCGCCCGCACGAGGGTGTCGATGCCGCCGCCGATCGGACCACCGGCCTTGAACCAGACGCCACCGGCGATGACGACGCTGAATGCGATCAGGCCGAGCGCTATTCCGTCGCGGCGGTGGCCGGCTTCGATCTCGCCGACCTTACTGACGGTGCGTGTGGTGGCGCCGACGCCGCGGGCAGCCAGGGACCACCCGGCTCCGATTCCCTTGCCCACAGCGGCCAACGGGCTGGCCCGCTGAGAGGTTTTCGATACCGGGCGGCGCGCGGCCGACGACGTACCGGACGCCTTCTTGGGCGCCGGCTTGGAGCCTTTGCCCGACGCGGGGCGCCCACCAGCCCTGGCCGAAGTCGTGACATTTCGAGGAGTCGATACGGTTCGCGTGGTGCGCGAGGCACGAGGTTTTGCGGTTGCGCGCGCGCTCGGAGTAGAGGCTGACGACCTGGTCGATGCCCTGGACGTAGACGTGCTTGTACTGGATCCCCGGGCGCTCGACTTACCTGCCATGGAGTTCAGGCTAGTCTGTGCGACCCCATCTGGACCATCCGCAACACCAGCAACACTGGTGGCGAGTGCGAAACGTGATCTTCACAACCCGTCTGTCGAGCTCGGCTCCGGAAGAAGGGGGCCATCAGAAACTGCGATCGAGCGCCATCACGGATTGAACGTCGGCCAGTTCACCTTTGGCTTCGATCTTCACCTCGTTGCGACCGAAAGCGTGCAGCAGCAACTCGGCGGGTTCACCCTGCAGGACAACACTGCGAGAGCCGGATTTGTGGACGACCGCACTCTCGCCGGACGGAAGTTCGAAAATGACCTCGACAGCGGCTTTGCGGTAACCCATCTTGCCGATCTGCCGGGCGTACTTCCACAGCTGAGCCTGCCGACCCTCCGACAACGGACGCGGCGCCCAGTTCAGATGTGCGCGTCGTACATCTTCGTGGTGGACGAACATTTCCGTGGTATTTACCTGCGCGTCGAGCCAGTACATCGGCGACCACCGAGGCGGCCCACTCCGAACGTCGTCGAGGATCTCCTCCCACGGACGCGCCGCTGCGGCCTTACGCACGCTCTCGGTGTGACCGGCAAGAGGACTCAACATGATTCCGGGAGCGGCGTCGAGACGCCGCTCCCGGACTATCAGATGTGCTGCCAGGTCACGATTGGTCCACTCCCCACACAGTGTCGGAGCATCGGGGCCGAATTCGACCATGCTGTCCACCAGGGCGAGTCGTTCGTCATGAGCGAAGGTCACCTTCGCCAAAGTACTCGAACCGGACCGGGTTCGAGCGGAAGCGACCTGCTGTGCCGAATCTACGGAACCGCGATGACCGTCGGAATGATCATCGGACGGCGGCGGTACTTGTCCGCGACCCAGCGTCCGACGACGCGGCGCACCGACTGCGCGATGCGATGAGCGTCGATGACGCCTTCGCTCGCCAACCGGGCCAGGTCCGATTCCACGAGATCCGCGGCAGCCTTGAGCGCTGTCGGATCGTCGGAGAAGCCGCGACCGGACACCTCGGGGGTGCTGACCGCACGGCCCGTCGACTCGTTGATGACGATGGTGATCGCGATGAAGCCGCCCTCACCGAGCACGAGGCGATCGGACAGCGTCGGCTCACCGACGTCGCCGACGGACAGACCGTCGACGTAGACGTGTCCGACCGGTACGCGTCCGACGATCTCGGCGAGGCCGTCCACCATGTCGACCACGACGCCGTCCTCGGCCAATACGATGCGCTCTTCCGGCACGCCGGTTGCCTTTGCCAGCGCGGCGTTGGCACGCAGGTGCCGCCATTCACCGTGGACGGGCATGGCATTGGTGGGCCGAACCGCGTTGTACAGGTAGAGCAACTCACCGGCGGACGCGTGGCCCGAGACGTGAACCTTGGCACTCTGCTGGGTCACGACGGTGGCACCGCGCTTGGCCAAACCGTTGACCACGGCAAAAACGGAGTTCTCGTTGCCCGGGATCAGCGAAGACGCGAGAACGACAAGGTCGTTGGCGCGGATGTTGATCTGACGGTGTTCGCCGCGCGCCATCCGCGAGAGCGCTGCCAACGGCTCACCCTGCGAACCCGTCGAAATGAGCACCAGGCGATCGTCGGGAAGGGTGGCGGCGGTGTCGATGTCTACGACGAGGCCGTCGGGCACCGTCAGGTAGCCCAGATCCTGGGCGATCTGCATGTTGCGGACCATCGAGCGGCCGACGAAGACGATGCGGCGGTTGTACCGAGCGGCTACGTCGACGACCTGCTGGATGCGATGCACATGGCTGGCGAACGATGCCACGATGACGCGCTGCTTCGCCTTGCCGATGACATTGTCGAGCACTCCCCCGATTTCGCGCTCGGGTGTGACGAATCCCGGAACCTCGGCGTTCGTCGAGTCGACGAGGAACAGGTCGACGCCCTCGTCGCCCAGGCGGGAGAATCCGGCGAGGTCGGTCAGGCGGCCGTCGAGAGGCAGCTGATCGAGCTTGATGTCACCGGTGTGCAGTACGACGCCGGCGTCGGTGCGAATCGCGATCGCGAGAGCGTCGGGAATCGAGTGGTTGACCGCGAAGTACTCGCAGTCGAACGGGCCATGGGTGGTGGTGTTTCCCTCGACGACCTCGACCAGGTTCGGACGCAGGCGATGCTCGCGGCACTTGGCGGCAACGAGAGCGAGAGTGAACTTCGCGCCGATGACCGGAATGTCCGCGCGCAGACGCAGCAAGAACGGCAGAGCACCGATGTGGTCCTCGTGTCCGTGAGTCAAGATGACGGCTTCGACGTCGTCCATACGGTCTTCGATGTAGCGGAAGTCCGGGAGGATCAGGTCGACGCCAGGCTGCTGGTCCTCGGGGAACAGCACACCGCAGTCGACGATCAGCAACTTGCCACGGTGCTCGAACACCGTCATGTTGCGACCGATTTCGCCGATGCCGCCCAGCGCGACGATGCGCAGACCCGATGCCGGCGCCTTCGGGGGTGTTCCGAGGCGACCCGTGGGATCGACGGCCGGACGGTTCTCGGGGCGCTTGTTTCCGCGCCCGTTGCCCGACTTCGATGCTGCCGGTCGGTTACCGCCGGAAGATTTGCGCGGCGACCTGTCTTCGGTCGACTTCTTGGGTGCAGCAGATTTGGTGGCAGCGGACTTGGTTGCTGCAGATTTGGTTGCTGCGGCCTTCTTGGGCGGGGCGGCTGCGGCGGGGGCCGCTTCTGCCGCCGGCGCAGCTGGTGCCTCTACCGGTGCGGCCTTTGCGGCCGTTTCGGGAGCCGGAGGCGAAGGCGGACCGGCTTGACGACTGGCACTACGACGTCGGGGGGGACGGGTCATTTACAAAACTCCTGCCGCATGCAGATCGGCGGCAAGACCGTCGATCTGCTCTTTAGTGGGTGCAACCTGCGGAAGGCGTGGTTCTCCGACATCGATTCCGATGAGTCGCAGACCCGCCTTCGAAGCGCTGACACCGCCGAGGCGGGCAACGGAACGAATCACAGGGATCAAACTGAGGTTTATCTCGCGCGCGCGGGCGATATCGCCGGACACGAACGCGGTGTGAAGGTCGCGGAGACGACCCGGAACAAGATGGCCGATGACGCTGACGAAGCCGGTGGCGCCCACAGCGAGCCACGGCAGATTCAGCGGGTCGTCGCCGGAGAAGAACTGGAGCTCGGTGGTGCCGATCAACTCTGCGCCGGCGTTGAGGTCGCCCTTGGCGTCCTTGACGGCCTTGATTCGCGGGTGCTCGGCGAGTCGGCGGATCGTCTCGGTCTCGATGGGAACGACGGAGCGGGGCGGAATGTCGTACAACATGACGGGCAGGTCGGTCGCGTTGGCGACGGCGGTGAAGTGTGCAAACAGTCCGGCCTGGGGCGGACGTGAGTAATACGGGGTGACGACGAGCAGACCGTGCGCTCCGGCGCGAGCCGCGTCACGTGCGAGTTCGACGCTGTGAGCGGTGTCGTTGCTGCCGGCGCCTGCAACGATCTTCGCGCGGTTACCGACGGCGTCGATCACTGCGCGGAGCAGGTCGAGCTTCTCGGACTCGGTGGTGGTGGGAGATTCACCGGTGGTACCGGCAAGAACGAGGCCGTCACAGCCGTTGTCGACGAGATGGGCTGCGAGGCGCACTCCCGCGTCGACGTCCAACTTCCCGTCGGCAGTGAACGGGGTCACCATCGCAACGGAAATGGTGCCGAACGGACGCTCGACAAGAGAAGCGGAATCACCGTAGGTCATGGTCAGAAGGTTACCCGGTTCAGCTCTTACTTCTGCACACGAGTCACGACTCGGCCGCAAATGCGCTGACGGCAATTTCCGATCCGTCGCTTCCGCGAAGAATCTCGTAGTCCCCGAACACATTTGGCGCGACATCACGAAGCTGACGCAGGCACTCGACCGCGACTCGCCGGATCTCGACATCCGCATGTTCGGTGGCACGCATCTCGACGAAGTGCCGCCAGGCCCGATAGTTCCCGGTCACGACCAAGCGCGTCTCGGTGGCGTTGGGCAGCACCGAGCGCGCAGCCTGCCTGGCTTGCTTGCCCCGCATCGGGGCACCGGGCACCGATTGCAGTTTCCCTTCGAGGGCAGTCAGCAGTTCCCCGTAAGCGCGACGGCTTTCGTCGGTGGCATTCAGAAACAGTGCTTCGAGCTCGGGATCACCTTCGACAGCAGGAGGCACGACGACGTTTGCATCGTTCTCACGGACGAATCGCTGCGAGAGTTGCGAGTACGAGAAGTGCCGGTGACGAATCAATTCGTGAGTGCACGAGCGCGAGATACCGGTGATGTAGAAGCTCACTGTCGCATGCTCGAGCACCGAAACGTGTCCGACCTCGAGCAGATGCCTCAGATAGCCGGCGTTGGTTGCGGTTCGCGGATTCGGCTTGGACCAACTCTGGTAGCAGGCTCGACCGGAGAACTCGACCAGCGCTTCGCCACCATCCGCGTCCGTCTCCCACTGAATGTCCTCGGGCGGGAAGAACTCGGACTTCGCCACCAACTGCACTTTCAGTGACACCGTGTTCGGCACAACCCACTCCTCGACAAGCACGAAACGACCAGCACGAAACCCGGGCGCCGTTCGCCTCAGGTGCTGGGCAACTCTATAGCGGTCGACCGCCCTCGATACCGAGTGACGTCATCACATCCTTGACTGACGTCACTTTTGACGCCACTGTGGTGTCATGGACATTTCGGAGTACACCGCAAAGCTGCAGAACGACCTCGCCACTGCAGCCGAACTCGGCGACGATCACACGCGCCGGATTGCGGCGTCGTTGTCCGCCGCCATCGAACCCTCGGTCCGCCTGGTCTTGTTGGCCGCGGCGACGGAACTGGCCAAGGAGATCGGGGCGAAGCTGGGCGACCGAGAGGTCAAGGTGAATCTCGACGGAAGCGAATTACTGGTCGACGTCGTTCGCCCGCCGAACTCGACCGGCGGCGAGGGTGCAAACGAGAAGGCAGACGACGAGAAGAAGGACTCAACCTACTCGTTCGACGACGTCAGCGGAGATATCAGCCGGGTGACGTTGAGGATGATGGAGCAGATCAAAGCCCGCGCCGAGGAGGCCGCCAATCAGAACGGAGTCTCCCTCAACTCGTGGGTTTCACAAGCCGTCCAGGGCGCATTGCGGGACCAGATGCGCAAGAACGGCATGGACTAGCTCGACGCCAACCCGATCACCGAATGATCTAATTGCGCAACTGCAGTAATCACGAACCGTTGCCGCAAGGCGAGAAGGAGCACGTTCATGGCCGTTTCGGGCGTCAAGGAATTCGAGATCAAGGCTGATCCGGAAACGGTGATGAAGGCCGTAGCAGCCGTCGATCGGCTGCCGGAGTGGTCGTCTGCACACAAGAAGATCACCATCGAGAGCACCCACGACGACGGTCGCCCCCATCGCGTTCGCATGGCCGTGTCCATTCTGGGAATCAACGACGAGCAGGTAGTCGACTACACCTTCGAGGGCGACGAGAAGGTGACCTGGACCCTCGTGGAGAGCGGTCAGCAGAACCAGCAGGACGGCTCGTACGTCTTGACTCCCACCGACGGTGGAACCAAAGTCACCTTCGAACTGACCATCGATCCCAAGATCCCGCTGCCGGGCTTCCTGGTGAAGAAGGCACAGAAGACGGCCCTGGAAACAGCGAGCAAGGGCCTGACGAAGTTCGTCGAAAACTTCTGAGCGCACACGCAATTCAGGCGGCCCTTACTTCGGCGTTCATCGCCGGGTAAGGGCCGTTTGCCGTGAAGCCGAGCTGTGTTTTCGCGGAAGTCCCTGCCGATGTTGAAGATTCGCCGGTAGCCGGGGACCGCCCGGAGTAACGTCGGCCGCGTGTCCGCCGAGACCGCAGAGCCCAACTCCATGGCACCCGTGCGCATCCTCGTCTACAGCGACGACGCACACACGCGCGAGCAAGTTCGGCTCGCTCTCGGAGAGCGCCCACATCCGTCGATGCCCACCATCGACTACATCGAGGTCGCGACGGCGCCGGTCGTCGTAGCCAAGCTCGATGCCGGCGGAATCGACCTCGCCATTCTCGACGGCGAGGCGAGTCCGGCGGGCGGCATGGGCGTCGCGAAACAACTCAAGGACGAGATCGCCGACTGTCCACCGATCCTCGTACTGACCGGTCGACCCGACGATGCGTGGCTGGCGTCGTGGTCGAGAGCGGAAGCCTCAGTGCCGCAGCCGATAGATCCGATCGAACTTGCTTCCACCGTCATCGCGCTTCTGCGTCGACAACTGAGCCGGTGAGCACCCGTTGCAGCGGTGATTCGTTGCGGCGCCGACTACTTCGGACTTTCGAGAGCGAAACTCGGCACCCCGAAAACGAACCCAATGTCGGAGGCCTCCCCTAGTGTGGGTGTCGCAGGTCACATAAGTATCGAATTGCTGGCAGTATCGAAATCGAACGGCACCTTCGGGCTGGGCGGACATCCGCACAGCGGAGAGGAGTTCGGGTGACATGAACGCTTACATCCCCATTCTCGTCCTCGGGGTCATCGCGATGGCCTTCGCTGTGGTGTCGGTTGTTCTCGCGTCCGTGGTCGGCCCGAAGCGGTACAACAGGGCGAAACTCGAAGCCTACGAATGCGGAATCGAACCGGCACCCCGTACCGCCGGTGGCGGGCGGTTTCCCGTCAAGTTCTATCTGACGGCAATGCTGTTCATCATCTTCGACATCGAGATCGTTTTCCTCTACCCGTGGGCGGTGCATTTCGATTCGCTCGGCTTGTTCGGCCTCGCGGCGATGGGCCTTTTCATAGTCAACGTCTCGGTGGCATACGCATACGAATGGCGACGAGGCGGTCTCGGTTGGGACTAGGCCAGCGGACACAGGTACAGCACACATACGTCAGACAAAACCGGTCACACCGCAGCTGTTACGACTGAAAAGAGTCGGATATGGGTCTCGAAGAAAAGCTCCCCAGCGGATTTCTACTGACCACTGTCGAGGGCCTGGCAGGGTATGCCCGCAAAGGATCACTGTGGCCTGCCACCTTCGGGCTCGCGTGCTGCGCGATCGAGATGATGGCAACCACGTCAGGTCGCTTCGACCTGGCGCGGTTCGGCATGGAGGCATTCCGCGCGTCGCCGCGACAGGCAGACCTTCTGATCGTGGCCGGGCGGGTCAGTCAAAAGATGGGGCCGGTACTTCGTCAGGTCTACGACCAGATGGCCGAGCCGAAATGGGTTCTGGCCATGGGTGTGTGTGCGTCGTCCGGCGGTATGTTCAACAACTACGCAGTGGTACAGGGCGTCGACCACATCGTGCCGGTCGACATCTACTTGCCCGGCTGTCCGCCGCGGCCGGAGATGCTCCTGAACGCGATCATCGAACTGCACCGAAAGATCCAGGAGATGCCCCTCGGCGTGAACCGCGAAGAGGCACGCGCGGCAGCCGAGCGCGCCGCACTGGCATCCACCCCCACCATCGACATGAAGGGGCTTCTGCGATGACCGCGGGCAACAACGGATCGAGGGGGATGTTCGGGGTCCGCGGCAGTGGTGACACCTCGGGCTACAGCCGGCTCGCCCCGCCGATCTCAGTAGAGGACAAGGCCTCTCGACCGTTCGGTGGATACTTCGACGAAGTTGCGGACTCCTTGGATGCCGCATTGCGCAGCGCGGGCAGCACTTTCACCGATGCAATCGAGCGGGTAGTGATCTTTCGAGACGAGATGACGCTGCATGTCGAACGGTCTCACCTCCCGCAGGTCGCGCGCAGACTGCGCGACGAATCGGAACTGCGCTTCGAACTTTGCCTGGGTGTCGATGGAGTCCACTATCCGCAGGACACCGGTCGCGAGCTCCACGCCGCATATCCATTTGCTTCGATCACGCACAACCGCCGGATCAGACTGGAAGTGTCCGTGCCGGACACCGATCCACATATTCCGTCCATCGTCGGGATATACCCCACCAACGATTGGCATGAGCGTGAGACCTACGACTTCTTCGGGATCGTCTTCGACGGTCACCCGGCCCTGACCCGTATCGAGATGCCCGACGACTGGAAGGGCCACCCACAGCGCAAGGACTATCCGCTCGGCGGTATCCCGGTCGAGTACAAGGGCGCCCAGACTCCTCCACCCGACGAGCGTAGGTCGTACAACTGATGAACGAGACGACAGGAAGCAACTCCGGTGCCACGACGGAAACCGTCGTCACAGCATCGGGTCAGGACTGGGACGACATCGTCACCGCGGCCGCTCGCCAGCGAACCGGCGAGGCCGAACGGATCGTGGTCAACATGGGCCCGCAGCATCCGTCCACTCACGGCGTCCTGCGCCTCATTCTCGAAATCGAGGGTGAGACAGTCGTGGAAGCTCGGTGTGGAATCGGCTACCTGCACACCGGAATCGAAAAGAATCTCGAATACCGGAACTGGACGCAGGGCGTCACTTTCGTTACTCGAATGGACTACCTCTCACCGTTCTTCAACGAAACCGCGTACTGCCTCGGAGTCGAAAAACTTCTCGACATCACCGACGACATTCCCGAGCGAGCCACCGTCATTCGCGTGATGATGATGGAGCTCAATCGAATCTCGTCGCACCTTGTCGCCCTGGCAACCGGTGGAATGGAACTGGGCGCCGTGACGGCGATGCTGTTCGGATTCCGCGAACGCGAATTGATTCTGGACGTGTTCGAGACGATCACCGGACTGCGGATGAATCACGCCTACATCAGGCCTGGTGGTCTCGCTCAGGATCTACCCGACGGGTCGGTCGCGAAGGTACGAGAACTGTTGAAGGTCCTACCGAAACGGTTGCGTGACGTCGAACTGATGCTCAGCGACAACTCCATCTGGAAAGCCCGCACCCAGGGAATCGGATATCTCGATCTCACCGGCTGCATGGCGCTCGGCGTGACGGGGCCGGTCCTACGCGCCACGGGTCTACCCCACGATCAGCGTCGAGCGCAGCCCTACTGCGGCTACGAGAACTACGAGTTCGACGTCGTGACGCACGACGGATCCGATTGCTACGGAAGGTACGTCATCCGTGTCGAGGAGATGAAGGAGTCCCTCAAGATCGTCGAGCAGTGCCTCGACAAACTGCAACCAGGGCCGGTCATGGTGGACGACAAGAAGATCGCCTGGCCTGCCGATCTCGCTGTCGGACCGGATGGCCTCGGCAATTCGCAGAAGCACATCGCCAAAATCATGGAGTCGTCCATGGAGGGTCTGATTCACCATTTCAAACTGGTCACCGAAGGAATCCGCGTGCCGCCCGGCCAGGTGTACGTCGCAGTCGAGTCCCCGCGTGGCGAGTTGGGTGTGCACATGGTCAGCGACGGGGGAACCCGGCCGTACCGCGTCCATTTCCGGGATCCGTCATTCACCAACCTTCAAGCGGTAGCGGCGATGTGCGAGGGAGGCATGGTGTCCGACGTGATCGCCTCGGTTGCCAGTATCGATCCCGTCATGGGCGGAGTGGACCGATGACCGGCCCGAACGGCTCGTCACGGGTGTTCATCGAACTCGGGCCGCGCCCGGACGAGCCCACGCAACTGGTACGCCCTGGCGCACGATCGAGTTATCCGCCTGATGTAGTCGCCCGACTCGACGCCGATGCCGAAACCGTCATCGCTCGTTACCGTGAGCCTGACGCCGCGGCGACCACCAGTCGATCAGCCCTCCTGCCGCTCCTTCATCTCGTGCAGTCCGAGGACGGGTACATCACCCCGGCCGGGATCGATTTCTGCAGTGCCAAGCTGGGTTTGACCGGCGCCGAGGTTGCCGCCGTTTCCACCTTCTACTCGATGTATCGCCGTGGTCCGACGGGTGAGTATCTGGTCGGAGTCTGCACCAACACGCTGTGCGCGATCATGGGCGGAGACGACATCCTCGCAGCACTCGAAGAGCATCTCGGGTCAGCAGGCTCCAGAGACGAAGGCGGACACTCCATCTCGACGTCCGACGGCAAGATCACCCTCGAACACATCGAGTGCAATGCGGCGTGCGACTACGCCCCCGTCATGATGATCAACTGGGAGTTCTTCGACAACCAGACTCCGGAATCGGCGCGCTCACTCGTCGATGCGCTCCGCGCCGGAGAGCGCGTGACACCCAGTCGCGGTGCCACACTGTGTTCGTTCCGACAGACCGCACGCACCTTGGCCGGGTTCCCGGATACGCGAATCGAAGCAGCCGAAGCACAAACAATCGGCGGGGCAACTCTTGCCGGACTGCGTATCAGCCGATCTCACGACGACAACCCACCCGGCTCGGCCTCAGCAGCCGACGCTCCCGGCGAAGGGAAGTGACATGACACTCGCCCCCGTCCTGAGTCGCTACTGGGATCAACCGAACTCGTGGACTCTCGACAGCTACCTTCGTCACGACGGCTACCAAGCCCTACGCAAAGCGCTAGCCATGTCCCCCGACGCCGTGATCGAAACGGTCAAGGACGCGGGCCTTCGTGGGCGCGGTGGCGCGGGTTTCCCGACGGGCCTCAAGTGGAGTTTCATCCCACAGAGCACCGAAGACAAGCCAGGAGACGGCAAGCCTCACTATCTCGTCGTCAATGCCGACGAGTCCGAACCGGGCACATGCAAGGACATGCCGTTGATGATGGCGACCCCACACACGTTGGTCGAGGGAGTCATCATCGCGGCGTATGCAATTCGAGCGGCCAAGGCGTTCATCTACGTCCGGGGCGAGGTGGTCCCGGTCCTGCGACGTCTGCAGACCGCCGTGGCCGAGGCCTACGCGGCCGGATACCTGGGCCGCAACATCCTCGGTTCGGGATTCGACTTGGATCTCGTCGTGCACGCCGGAGCAGGCGCGTACATCTGTGGTGAGGAGACAGCCCTCCTCGATTCGTTGGAGGGACGACGCGGTCAGCCTCGACTGCGGCCGCCATTCCCCGCCGTCGCCGGCCTCTACGCCTGCCCGACCGTCGTCAACAACGTCGAGTCCATCGCGAGTGTGCCGTCGATCGTCCTGGGCGGCCCGGAGTGGTTCCGGTCGATGGGAAGCGAGAAGTCGCCGGGGTTCACGTTGTACTCGCTCTCTGGTCATGTCACCACTCCCGGCCAGTACGAGGCGCCGCTCGGCATCACGTTGCGAGAACTTCTCGATTACGCGGGCGGCGTTCGCACCGGGCACACCCTCAAGTTCTGGACTCCCGGCGGATCCTCGACTCCGATCTTCACCGACGAACATCTCGATGTCCCACTCGACTACGAGGGTGTCGGCGCGGCGGGATCGATGCTCGGCACCAAGGCACTGCAGATATTCGACGACACAACCTGCATCGTGCGCGCGGTGCTGCGGTGGACCGAGTTCTACGCCCACGAATCTTGCGGTAAATGCACGCCGTGCCGCGAAGGCACGTACTGGCTGGTGCAGATCCTGCGGCGACTCGAAGGCGGAACAGGTACTGAAGCTGATCTCACCAAACTTCTCGACATCTCGGACACCATCCTCGGAAAATCCTTCTGCGCGTTGGGCGACGGAGCGACCAGCCCGATCATGTCCTCCCTGAAGTACTTCCGCGAGGAATACGTAGCGCATTTCGACGGCAACGGATGCCCGTTCGATCCTCGCCGGTCCGTTCTCGCGACAGGAGCGTTCGTCTCATGACTGCAGCCGACGCCACCACTGGAACCGATGCGGCACCGCCGATTGATCTCGTCACCCTCACCATCGACGGCCGGGAACTCCAGGTACCCAAGGGCACGTTGATCATTCGCGCTGCAGAGATGATCGGCACACAGATTCCGCGGTTCTGCGATCATCCTCTTCTGGACCCGGTCGGGGCGTGCCGACAGTGCATCGTGGAGGTCGAAGGTCAACGCAAGCCGGTGGCGTCCTGCACGACACCGGTTGCGGACGGAATGGTCGTCACCACACAGCTCACGTCACCGGTGGCGGAGAAGGCGCAGCGCGGGGTGATGGAACTCCTGCTCATCAACCACCCTCTGGACTGCCCCGTGTGTGACAAGGGCGGCGAGTGTCCGCTTCAAAACCAGGCGATGTCGACCGGTCGCACCGAATCCCGGTTCGGTGAGGAGAAAAGGACCTACCCCAAGCCCATCCCACTCTCGTCCGAAATCCTCCTCGACCGCGAGCGTTGCGTCCTCTGCGCCAGATGCACACGGTTTTCGGGCCAGATCGCCGGCGACCCGTTCATCGATCTCCTCGAGCGCGGCGCGCTTCAACAGGTCGGGATCTACGCCAACGAGCCCTTCGAGTCCTACTTCTCGGGCAACACCATCCAGGTGTGCCCGGTCGGCGCGCTTACCAGTACGGCATACCGATTCCGGGCGCGCCCGTTCGATCTGGTGTCCAGCCCCAGCGTGTGTGAACACTGCGCCGACGGATGTGCTCAGCGCACGGACCACCGTCGCGGAAAGGTTCTCCGCCGTCTCGCCGGGGACGACCCCGAAGTCAACGAGGAATGGAACTGCGACAAGGGCCGTTTCGCATTCACCTACACGACCCAAGGTGATCGGATCACCACTCCCCTGATCCGCAACGCTGACGGCGAATTGATTCCGGCGTCGTGGCCCATGGCACTCGACCTCGTTGCGCGATCCTTCGCGCAGGCCCGCGGTGACGCAGGCGTACTCGTCGGCGGACGCTCTACCTTGGAGGACGCCTACGCCTACGGCAAGTTCGCGCGAGTTGCTCTCGCTACCAACAACATCGACTTCCGAATCCGTGCTCATTCTGCCGAAGAGGCAGGTTTCCTCTCAGCACACGTCGCCGGCCGCACACTCGAAGAGTCGGTAACGTACCAGGACCTCGAGTCGGCCCCGGCCGCATTGCTGGTAGCTCTCGAGCCCGAGGAGGAGTCACCGATCATCTTCCTGCGGCTACGCAAGGCCGCACGTTTCGGCAAGACGACGGTGCTCTCCAGCGCGCCATTCGCTACGCGCGGCCTGCAGAAGATGGGCGGCTCTTTGCTTCGGACCGTACCCGGAAGTGAAGCAGCTCTGATGGATTCGTTGGCTCGCCCCAGCAGTGAGGAGGGCCAGCTCCTCCGGCAGCCCGGTGCAGTGATCCTGTTGGGCGAACGACTCAGTGAGGTGGCGGGCGGCTTCGCCGCGGCGGTACGTCTCGCCGAAGCGACAGGAGCTTGTTTGGCTTGGGTCCCACGCCGCGCTGGTGATCGCGGCGCCGTCGAGGCCGGCGCACTACCGGGATTGCTTCCCGGCGGACGCCCCGTTGCGGACCCGGCAGCACGTCAGGAGGTGGAATCAGTGTGGGGGGTCTCCATCCCGGCATCCGACGGGCGCGACGCCGCGAGTCTGCTGGATCCGGGGCAGACGACTGCTGCCCTTCTTGTCGGCGGCGTCGAATTGAGTGATCTCCCGAACCCGGCGAAGTCAAGGGCCGCGATCGAAGCAGCAGGGTTCGTGGTGAGTTTGGAGATCCGTCACAGCGGAGTCACCGAACTCGCCGACGTCGTCTTCCCGGTGGCACCGGTCGCCGAGAAGCCCGGAACCTTCCTCGACTGGGAAGGCCGCGAGCGCGTGTTCGACACCGCGTTGAGAACGACAGGAGTAATGCCGGATCAGCGCGTTCTCCACGCGATCGCAGCCGAGATGGGCATCGATCTGGGCCTACCCGACGCAGATTCCGCACGCTCGGAGATACACCGCCTCGGCGCGTGGTCCGGATCGCGCCCCACCTCGCCTCAGGTCCCGTCAGGCACCATGCCCACACCGGCACTGGGCGAGGCAGTGTTGTCGAGTTGGCGAATGCTGCTCGACAACGGCCGATTGCAAGACGGCGAGCCCAACCTGGCGGGTACGGCACGGCTCCCACTCGTACGTTTGTCTGCCGAGACCGCTGCCGAGATCGGCGCCGACAACGGCGATCACGTTGCGGTGTCGACTGAATCCGGTTCCATCACATTACCGTTGGAGATCACCGAACTCCCGCCTCGAACAGTCTGGCTCCCACTCAATTCACCGGGTAGCACGATCCACGAAACGCTCTGCGTTACCGCGGGTTCCGTGGTGAAGATTGCGAAGGCGGGAGCGCAATGACCACCCACGAGTACGGGACCGTCGCAGCTCCGGTCGACCTGTCGGCGTTCGGGCACGACCCGTGGTGGTTGGTGATCGGCAAGGCTCTCGCCATTTTCGTGTTCCTCGTACTCACACCGCTGGTGGCAATTTACGCGGAACGAAAGGTCATGGCACGCATGCAGATGCGTGTCGGACCGAACCGCGTCGGCCCCCGTGGAATGCTCCAGAGTCTCGCTGACGGAATCAAGCTCGCCCTCAAGGAGGGCATCACACCGACCGGCGCCGACAAACCGATTTATCTCCTCGCGCCCGTCATCGCAGTCGTGCCCGCGTTCATGGCCTTTGCCGTCATCCCGTTCGGTCCGCAGGTGTCGATCTTCGGAACCCTTTCACCCCTGCAACTGACCGATCTGCCGGTCGGAGTTCTCTACATCCTCGCCGTGACTTCAATCGGTGTGTACGGGATCGTGCTTGCCGGCTGGTCGTCCGGATCGACGTATCCACTACTGGGCGCACTTCGATCGACCGCGCAGGTCATCTCCTACGAAGTAGCAATGGGGCTGTCCTTCGCCGCAGTCTTCCTCTACGCCGGCACGATGTCCACGTCCGGCATCGTCAGCGCCCAACAAGGTGCCTGGTACGTCTTTCTCCTCCTGCCGTCCTTCCTGATCTACGTGACAGCCATGGTCGGCGAAACCAACAGGGCTCCCTTCGACCTTCCCGAGGCCGAGGGTGAACTGGTGGGTGGGTTCCACACCGAGTACTCCTCACTCAAGTTCGCGATGTTCATGCTGGCCGAGTACGTGAACATGGTGACGGTGTCCGCTCTGGCCACGACACTGTTCCTGGGCGGGTGGCACGCCCCGTTCCCATTCAACCTGTGGGACGGCGCCAATTCCGGTTGGTGGCCCGTGCTGTGGTTTGTCGCCAAGGTGTGGGGCTTCCTCTTCGTCTTCATCTGGTTGCGCAGTACCCTTCCGCGGTTGCGCTACGACCAGTTCATGAATCTCGGATGGAAGATTCTCATCCCCGCTGCCTTGGTGTGGGTGATGGTGATCGCGACTGTTCGTGCCTTCAGCAACGAGGGTTACAACACCTGGGTCGTACTTCTTTGCGTCGCACTGGTTCTCGGAGCTGCGCTCCTGATCGTGTTGGCCGGGACTTACCGCAGCCGACGCCGAACCGCCGCGTCGGTCACCGCTGCGGGGAACATGCCTTTCGATGCGATGTCGGGCGGCTTCCCGGTTCCACCCCTACCTGGTCAAACGCTGCCGACCCGAAAACTACCGGGTCAGAAGGTGCCACCGCCGCGGCGGACAGATGTTTCCGACACATCGGAGGACTCCCATGCCTGATTTCCTCGGACCTATCGCGGGTTTCGGAGTGACGCTCTCGACAATGTTCAAGAAGCCCGAGACCGAGTTCTATCCGGAGGAGAAGCGCCCCACCGCGCCCGGATACCACGGTCGCCATCAACTCAACCGGTATGCGGACGGACTCGAGAAGTGCATCGGTTGCGAACTGTGTGCCTGGGCCTGCCCCGCCGACGCGATCTATGTCGAGGGTGCTGACAACACCGAAGAAGAACGGTTCTCCCCCGGCGAGCGTTACGGGCGGGTGTATCAGATCAACTACCTGCGGTGCATCGGCTGTGGCCTCTGCGTCGAGGCTTGCCCCACTCGGGCTCTCACCATGACCAACGAGTACGAGATGACCGACGACAACCGAGCCGGGTTGATCTACGAGAAGGACCGCCTTCTCGCGCCCCTGAAACCCGACATGGCAGCGCCACCACACGCGCTGCGTCCCGGCACAACTCAGGACGACTACTACCGCGGAGACATCACAGCAGCTCCCGAACAGCCAGCACCCGAGCAAGAGCCGAACCCGGAGACCGAGAAATGATCGCGTCGGTCACGACCACGATCCTGGCGGAGGGAACGATGACATCGACCTCCACCGGCGAGGCGGTGCAGTTCTGGATCCTCGGAACCCTTGCGGTGATCAGCGCTTTGGGCGTGGTCGCCGCCCCCAAGGCCGTCTACTCTGCGCTCTTCCTTGCAATGACGATGATCATCCTGGCCGTCTTCTACATCGTGCAGGGCGCACTGTTCCTGGGTGTCGTCCAGGTCGTCGTCTATACCGGCGCAGTGATGATGTTGTTCCTGTTCGTCCTGATGCTGGTCGGCGTGGATTCTTCGGACTCCTTGGTCGAAACGCTACGGGGACAACGCGTCAGCGCGATCGTGATCGGCGTCGGATTCGGGCTACTCCTTATCGGCGGCCTCGGAAATGCGTCGATCTCGGGGTTCACCGGATTCACCGGACTCGACCAGGGCAACATCGACGCTCTCGCCGATCTCATCTTCATCCGCTACGTCTGGGCCTTCGAACTGACCGGCGCACTGCTGATCACGGCGACACTTGGCGCAATGATGCTCGCGCATCGGGAGAAGATCGGATCCACGCTCAACCAACGCGAACTCTCGCAGCAACGATTCGCGTACCTGGGCAGCGATGAGAGCAATCCCGACAAGGGCTCGGCCACTCCCCTCCCCAGTCCCGGCGTGTACGCACGTCACAACGCAGTAGACATGCCGGCGTTGTTGCCCGACGGAACGTTCTCGACCCTCTCCGTCAGCAGCGCCCTCACTCCGCGATCCCCGGATCCCGATACCGGCGAGGAAACGCAGCGATGAATCCAGAGAACTATCTGTATCTGTCGGTCCTGTTGTTCACCATCGGGGCTGCGGGAGTCCTCCTGCGACGCAACGCCATCGTGGTGTTCATGTGTATCGAATTGATGCTCAACGCCGCGAACCTGGCATTCGTGACCTTCGCGCGCATGCACGGCAATCTGGACGGCCAGATCTTCGCCTTCTTCACGATGGTGGTAGCTGCGGCCGAAGTAGTCGTCGGCCTGGCAATCATCATGATCATCTTCCGATCTCGGCGTTCTGTATCCGTCGACGACGCAGACCTGCTGAAGTACTGACATGTCAGGAGGAATCACGTCCGCCATCTGGTTGCTCCCCGCCCTGCCCCTGTGCGGCGCCGCTGTCCTGTTGCTGGCGGGTCGTCGCACGAACGCGTGGGGCCACCTGTTCGCCTGCGTCATGGCACTCGCGTCGTTTGTCGTCGCAGTGGTGTTTTTCATCGCCATGCTCGGCCGCGACACCGCCGACCGCACCGTCACCGAGCACCTGTTCAGTTGGGTCCCGGTCGACAGTCTTCAGGTCGAGTTCGGACTGCAGCTTGATCAACTGTCGATGTGTTTCGTCCTGCTCATCACCGGTGTAGGTTCGCTGATCCACATCTACTCGGTCGGCTACATGGCGCACGACCCCGAGCGTCGTAAGTTCTTCGCCTACCTCAATCTCTTCCTCGCTGCGATGCTGCTCCTCGTGCTCGCCGACAACTTCCTCGGGCTCTACGTCGGCTGGGAAGGCGTCGGTTTGGCGTCGTACCTGCTGATCGGTTTCTGGCAGCACAAGCCGTCGGCGGCGACCGCTGCCAAGAAGGCTTTTGTCGTCAATCGGGTGGGCGACATCGGATTGATGATCGCGATGATGTTGATGTTCAGCACGTTCGGCTCGCTCTCGTTCAGCAGCGTCTTCGCCGACGCGTCTGGTGCAAGCGAAGGTGTCCTGACGGCGCTCGGCCTGATGCTCCTCCTCGCTGCATGCGCGAAGTCGGCGCAGGTGCCACTGCAGTCGTGGCTCGGCGACGCGATGGAGGGCCCCACCCCCGTCTCGGCGCTGATTCACGCGGCCACGATGGTCACGGCCGGCGTCTACCTGATCGTGCGCTCCAATCCGATCTTCGATCTCGCACCCGACGCTCAACTCGTGGTTGTCATCGTCGGTGCCGTGACGCTGCTGTTCGGTGCGATCATCGGCTGCGCGAAGGACGACATCAAGAAAGCGCTCGCCGCATCGACCATGAGTCAGATCGGATACATGGTCCTGGCGGCGGGCCTCGGACCAGCTGGATACGCCTTCGCAATCCTTCATCTGATCACCCACGGATTCTTCAAGGCAGGCCTGTTCCTCGGCGCGGGTTCGGTGATGCACGCGATGAACGACGAAACCGACATGCGGCGCTACGGCGGGCTCCGAGCGTTCATGCCACTGACTTTTGTCACGTTCGGGCTCGGATACCTTGCCATCATCGGTGTTCCGCCGTTTGCCGGGTTCTTCTCCAAGGACAAGATCATCGAGGTTGCGATCGGCGAGGGTGGCGTCAAGGGTGTTGTGCTGGGCATCGTCACCCTGTTGGGTGCGGCCCTCACTGCCTTCTACATGAGCCGCGTGATGCTGATGACCTTCTTCGGGAAGGCCCGCTGGGAGAACCAGAAACCTCACGAATCTCCGGCAGTGATGACGTCTCCGATGATCATCCTGGCGGTGGGGTCCGTCGGCGCCGGGATGCTCCTGACCATCGGGTCCAGCTTGCAGAACTGGCTCGAACCGGTTGTCGGCTCACATCACGTCGAACCGCCGATACCCGCATGGTCGATCACCGCGCTGGCGCTGCTCGCAGTTGCCGCCGGCGTCGCGATTGCGTATCGCGAGTACGCCACCCGGGAGATTCCACTTGTGGCACCTACTCCGGTTTCACCGTTGACCGGTGCGGCTCGCCGCGATCTGTACGGTGACGCCTTCAACGAGACGGTGTTCATGAAGCCCGGACAACAACTCACCAAGTCGTTGGAAGTGTTCGACACCAAGGGAATAGGCGGCGTCGTGGGCAGCTTTGCGGTGGTCGTCACCGGGCTGTCCGCGCTCACGCGGAAGCTACAGACCGGGTTTGTTCGCTCGTACGCGCTGGTGATGTTTGTCGGAGCAACACTCGTGGTCGCGACAATGATGGCGGTGACACTGTGGTGATCGAAGCGGCGGTGAGCGACTCTGTGACCAATACCGGCTTCCCTGCGCTGACGGTGCTCTGGTTGCTTCCGCTCATCGGAGCGGGTGTAGTCCTCGCTCTGCCGGCACGGTCGTACCAATTTGCGAAGTCTCTCGCATTGGCTGTGTCCGTGGCAGTCCTGGTGGTCGCCGCCGTTCTCGGAGTTGCGTTCGACCGCGGCGGCGAACAATTTCAATTTGTCGAAAGCCACAGCTGGATACCGGCTTTCGGTACCAGCTACACACTCGGACTCGACGGGATCGCACTCGTTCTGGTTCTTCTCACCGCCGTGCTGGTGCCGTTACTCCTGATCGCGGGCTGGAATGACGTCCCGGCAGACCCGGCATCACCCAAGAGAATGCCGCACACCTATTTCGCGCTGATCCTTGTTGTCGAGTCCATGGTGATGATTTCGTTCAGCGCCTTGGACATTCTCTTGTTCTACATTTTCTTCGAGGCCATGCTGATACCGATGTATTTCCTCATCGGCGGGTTCGGCGGAGTGGGCAGATCTCGCGCAGCCGTGAAGTTTCTGCTCTACAACCTCCTCGGCGGCCTGGTCATGCTCGCTGCAGTCATCGGCCTGTATGTGGTCACCACGCGCGACGAGAGTCCCTTCGCCAGCGGCACTTTCGACTTCCGGGCGATCGCCTCAGCGGCAAACAGCGGTGAACTCGGTGTGGGACCCGGGGTGCTCAACGCCTTGTTCCTCGGATTCATGTTCGCGTTCGCGGTGAAAGCACCGCTCTGGCCGCTGCACAGTTGGTTGCCGGACTCCGCGGTGGAATCGACTCCGTCGACAGCAGTGCTGATGATGGCGGTCGTGGACAAGGTGGGCACGTTCGCGATGATTCGCTACTGCCTGCAACTGTTCCCGGAGTCGTCGTCGACCTTTGCACCGTGGATCATCACGCTCGCCGTTATCGGGATCGTCTACGGCGCAATACTGGCGATCGCGCAAACAGACGTCATGAGACTGATCGCCTACACGTCGATTTCGCACTTCGGCTTCATCATTCTCGGAATCTTCGCGATGACCAGCCAGAGCCAGGCGGGTTCCGCGCTGTACATGGTCAATCACGGAGTCTCCACTGCGGCTCTGTTCTTGATTGCGGGATTCCTCGTCTCGCAGCGAGGTACTCGATCGATCGCGGCGTACGGCGGCGTCCAGAAAGTTGCACCCGTACTTGCCGGCACATTCCTCGTTGCGGGGTTGGCAACGCTGTCGCTGCCGGGTCTCGCGCCGTTCATCAGTGAGTTCCTGGTGCTGATCGGGACGTACTCGCGATACCACGTGGCCGCTATCGCGGCGACTGCCGCGCTTGTCCTGTCCGCGATCTACATACTCTGGCTCTACCAGCGCATGATGGGCGGACCTGTGAAGGAAGAGCAGGGAACGATCCGCGACCTCGCTCGACGCGAACTCGTGGTGGTCGCCCCTCTGATCGCACTCTTGTTGCTTCTCGGCATCTACCCCAAGCCTGCCTTGGACGTCATCACTCCTGCAGTGAGCCATACGGTCGTCGACGAGGCTCCGACCCCGCTCGTCGCCGACCACGAAGGAGGTGCCCACAAATGAGTTCCTTCAACGACGTGACCATCCTCGGCTCAGCCGGCACGGCGTCACCCAGTGTCGAATACAGCTTGCTCTCGCCAATGTTGATCGTGTTCGGTGTTGCGGTTGTGGGCGTACTCATCGAGGCATTTGCACCCCGGCGTTTTCGATACCCCGTGCAACTCGTCCTCGGTGTCGCAGGCTTGGCGGCCGCATTCGTGGCAGTGCTTCTGCTCGCCGGCACGCGGTCGACGGCGATGATGGGTTCTGTAGCGGTCGACGGTCCGACCCTTTTCCTGCAGGCCACGATCCTTCTCGTGTCGATCCCCGCAGTACTGCTGATCGCCGAGCGAGGCTCGGGCAACACCGCCGAGGTGATCGCGCAACACGACGCGCTCGGCGGTTTCACCCCTCAAGCGTCGAGCGTCCCCGGAAGTGTTGCGGAACAAGAAGCGGTCAAGGTCGGTATCGCCCAGACCGAGGTCTTTCCGCTCACCCTCTTCGCTGTCGGCGGCATGCTCCTCTTTCCCGCGTCCAACGATCTGCTGACGATGTTCGTTGCGCTCGAAGTGTTCTCACTGCCTCTGTATCTCCTGTGTGGTCTGGCACGCCGACGTCGCCTGCTCTCCCAGGAAGCTGCGCTCAAGTACTTTCTGCTCGGGGCATTTTCGTCGGCGTTCTTCGTTTTCGGAATCGCATTGCTGTACGGCTATGCCGGGACGGTCACGCTCTCCGGTATCGCCGACGCAGCACGCAGCGGGTCGGGTACCGATGCCTTCCTGTGGCTCGGGACAGCACTCGTGGCCGTGGGATTACTGTTCAAAGTCGGTGCCGTGCCGTTCCATTCGTGGATTCCCGATGTCTATCAAGGGGCGCCGACGCCGATCACCAGTTTTATGGCTACCGCGACCAAGATCGCCGCATTCGGTGCCATCCTTCGTGTCTTCTATGTGGCTCTGCCCAACGAGTACGTGAACTGGCGTCCACTGATGTGGGCAGTCGCGATTCTCACGATGGTTGTCGGATCGATCGTCGCTGTTACGCAAACCGATATGAAGCGGATGCTCGCGTATTCGGCCATCGCGCACACCGGATTCATTCTGACCGCTGTGGTTGCGGATTCGGATGCCGGCCTGGCCTCGGCGATGTTCTACCTTCTAGCCTACGGATTCAGCACCGTGGGCGCGTTCGCCGTCGTGAGTCTGGTTCGGGACGCAGACGGTGAGGTCGCGACGCTCTCGCGCTGGGCCGGGGTGGGCCGGCGCTCACCATTGGTCGGAGTTGTCTTTGCACTGTTCCTGCTGGCTTTCGCCGGGATCCCGTTGACCAGTGGGTTCATCGGAAAGTTCGCGGTGTTCAGCGCGGCAGCCGAGGGCGGGGCCGCACCTCTCGTGATCGTCGGCGTCCTGTGCAGCGCGATCGCCGCGTACTTCTACGTGCGAGTGATCGTGTTGATGTTCTTCACCGAATCGGCCGCAGACGCTCCGACCGTCGTGGTGCCGAGTGCACTGACCAGCAGTGTGATCGGCCTCGGCGCCGGTGTCACGCTCATCCTCGGCATACTCCCCCAGCCGGCGCTCGACCTCGCCGAGCGTGCAGCGGACTTCCTACACTGAGCCGATGGGTGAATCTGATTGCGACGCCGGACTGCCGAGCACCATCCGGTCGCCATGGTTTGTCGGGTTTTCAGCGGTAGCGATTGTCCATCTGATCCTCAATGCCGCTGATGCTGCGCCCTGGGACGGGATCACCAAGGTCATGCTCGCGCCGATTCTGGCTGCCTGGGTTGTCGCCCGACGCGGACCTCGAGTTGTGGCTGCGGCACTGATTGCCTGTGCTTTCGGAGACCTGTTCCTGATCTGGGACTCCACGTTTGTCATCGGCATGGCAGCCTTCGCGATCGGTCACCTCTGCTTCATCCGATTCTTTCTCTCACACGGCGCTCTTCGGGAGATACGAAGGCGGCCATGGTTTCTGTGCGCTTACACCATCGCTGGAATCGCTCTTGTGTCGTACACCTGGCCCGGTCTCGAACCTGAACTTCGAATTGCCGTCCCCGTGTACGCCGCAATCCTGGTGGGAACCGCATCAACCGCACTGACGTACAACTCGATCACCGGTATCGGCGGCGCGCTGTTCCTCACCTCTGACGCCCTCATCCTGCTCGGCCAGGCGAACAAGTGGCAGCCCGCCGCTGCGGGCATCTGGATCATGACGCTGTACATCCTCGCTCTGTTGCTTCTGACAGTGGGAGTTCTCGGCCGGAGTAACACGCCAAACCGTCCATTAGCTCAGAGGCTGTAAGGATCAGCAACCAGCCGGACATCTCTTCATATGACCCCGAAATCCGAGGAACAACCGCCGCCGAGCGGCGAAGAGCGGTTCACCGCCCTGTGGGACGCCTACGCCGGTCGGGTGTTCGCGTATACCTGTCGCCACGTTGATCATCACAGCGCGCAGGAGGTTGTCTCCGAGACGTTCCTCGTTGCCTGGCGACGCTTGGACGAAGTGCCCGACCAGGCACTGCCGTGGCTGTTGGTGGTGGCTCGTAACACCGTGAACAACAACCGTCGCAGCGTTCGGCGCCTTGACGCGCTCACCGAGAAGATGGGACGCATCGAGCAGATTGCGGCATCGACGCCGGGCGCCGACGTCACTGTCACCGAACGCACGGAACTGCTCGAAGCACTGGCAACACTCACCGTCACCGAACGTGAAGCCCTGCTCCTGACTGCCTGGGACGGGTTGACCGCCACCGAAGCCGCGCGGGTCGCTGGGTGTTCGGTTCCGGCCATGCATGTTCGTCTCTTTCGCGCTCGGCGTCGATTGCGCGCCGGGTTGACTTCAGAATCCGACACCGTAATCCCGATGAACACCGCCCGACCTTGCGCTGCCGCCGAACACGGGAGTACCCCATGACCAAAGATCCGCTCACCACGCTCGAGAAGCTGCGGCCGAGCGATACGGTTTCCGCCGAACTCTGGCCCGAGAACGTCCAAGATGCCGCACGCACCCGAATCATGGCTACCGAAAACAACATTGGGGCAACCAAAGCTCCACGCCGTCGCGTCGGTGCCATCGTTCTCGTCGCGGCGATCTGCGCAGCAGTGGTGGTGGGCTGCGCCGCTGCCACGGGGATGATGCCGAAAGCGTTCACCGACATGTACTCGGGTTGGCAGACGATGCCGGGAACCAACGGCGGAATAGATCCGTCCACCGCCGAGCGGGTCGGGTCCATTCCCGGACCTGACGGAACCTTGTTCAGCGTCTTTGTCGCCCACGGCGCTAATGGCTGGAGGTGCGTCGCCCCGGTTTTCGAGGCGTCAGCCGACATCGACAAGGTTGGTCCGTCGAAATTCATCGGCCTCGGACACGGCTGCAGATCAATTGACTTGTACGGCGCAGATTCATTCGGGGGCGGCGCCGGGTACGAGGCCGGTCCGCACGAGGCGACCTACGACGCAGGAGCGGGAGGTGCTGTCCGAGCCGAACTTCACACCGCAGACGGCCAGATCTATCCGACAATTCTTGCCGAAGACCGCTTCTACGGATGGATTCCCCTGTCGCTCACGTCCCCTCGTCCAACCCTCGTCGGATATGCCGCAGACGGGACGGTCGTCGGCACCCGGTGAGCTGTCGGTACCCTCGAAAGATGACTGCACACGCCCCGAACGAGCGCATCCCCAGCCAGTGGGAAGAGATCACTGCAGCCGACTCGACGCATTCCACACGATATGTCGAGCGTTTCCGTTCCATGAGAGCGGACGGCAAGGACATTGTCGGGGAAGCACGTTTGATCGACGCGATGCTCGGACGCGGTGGCCGGGTTCTCGATGCAGGGTGCGGGCCTGGCCGACTCGGCGGTTATCTGCACGACGTCGGGCATGTGGTTGTCGGAGTCGATGTCGACCCGGTTCTCATCGCTGCCGCAGAAGAAGACCACCCCGGACCGACGTGGCTTGTCGGCGATCTCGCCGAACTCGATCTGCCGGCCCGCGGTGTCGAGGCGGATTTCGACGTCATCGTGTCGGCAGGCAATGTGGTGGCGTTTCTCGCGCCGTCCACCAGGCAAGCAGTATTGTCAGGATTTGCTCGTCATCTCGCTCCGAGCGGCCGAGTAGTCATCGGATTCGGTGCCGGCCGTGGCTACGAGTTCCCCGAGTTTCTCGCCGACGCGACCGCGAGTGGCCTCGAGGCTGATCTGCTGCTCTCCACGTGGGATCTTCGCCCGTTCAAGGAGGATTCCGAATTCCTGGTCGCGGTGTTCTCCCGCGCCTGACCCGGCACTTCCCCCGCAGTCCCTGCGATCCGTCACACGGCGATCAACTCACCCTGATCACAATGGTGGCGACTGTTGTTCACTACGAACATAATTGGATCAATGCGGGTGTGGCCGAGCGGCAAGGCAGCGGTCTGCAAAACCGTCCACGCAGGTTCGACTCCTGCCATCCGCTCCCCTTGCGAACCAGCGACTCATGTCGCAACCCCCACCTAGGAATGACATTCGGTGCACGCAGCCTGCATCGCTCCGCTCCGTCTCCGCGCACATGGCTCCGGACAGTTACCCTCGATCGATGCACCCTCTCCCCGAGACAGGACAGTTACCTCCCGGACCGATGGCTTTGCAAGTGGAACACCTCTGCATGGCGTTCGGCGCGAAAGTTGCTGTGAACGACCTTTCTCTTGCGGTGCCCTCAAGTTCGTTGTTCGGTCTGGTTGGCCCGAATGGTGCGGGAAAAACGACCACATTGTCGATGGCTGTCGGATTGCTTCGCCCGCACTACGGTCGCAGCCTGGTGTACGGCTACGACGTGTGGAACGACCCTGTGGCAGCGAAGAGTCTGCTCGGCGTTCTACCCGACGGTCTGGCGCTACCCGCCCAGTTCACCGGTCATGAACTACTCACCTATTTCGGGCGACTGCGCGGTATGCCAGAGGACGTCATCGCGTCACGACGCGACGAACTGTTGGCCGCGCTCGATCTCGCCGATGCAGGTGGAACGGTCATCGCCGATTATTCAGCGGGCATGACGAAGAAAATCGGGTTGGCCTCGGCCTTGTTGCACGGCCCTCGCTTACTGGTACTGGATGAGCCGTTCGAAGCTGTCGACCCCATTTCTTCGGCCGGAATTCGGAGCATTCTGCTCTCGTTCGTCCACTCAGGTGGCTCGGTCATTCTTTCCAGTCACGTGATGGCCCTTGTCGAACAACTGTGTACTCACATCGGAGTCATCGCAGACGGTCGCGTCGTGGCTTCAGGAACGGTCGACGAGGTGCGCGCAGGCAACACTCTCGACGAGGCATTCGTTCGCCTGGTCGGTAGCCGCAGTCCCAGTCCCGACGGACTGTCATGGATGCGCGCATGACCACCACCAGCTTTTCACCGACACACTGGAACCCGTCGGTCTCTGTGTGGCGCACTGTTCTCCGCATGCGCATGACCCTCTACAAACGTCAGTTCACCGGTGGAAGAGCTGTAATCAAGGTCATTGCAGCGTTGTTCGGGGTTCTGGGGGCAGCGCTACTGTGCCTACGAGCTTCGGGAAAGAACGGTGTTTCTCCCGATCTCGTCAGCGGCACAACCAGTCTCGCACTTTCGGCTATCGGCGTGATGTGGATCTTGATGCCGATCATGTCTGGTCTGTCAGATGACAATCTTCACCCCAGACATTTCCAGCTACTCCCCCTGGAACCCGTCCGACTCGCCAGAGCACTGTTCTCGACGTCGCTGGTCGGTATGACCGTGCCGATTACCGCGTTGGCTGCAGCAGCGATTCCAATTTATGCCGCTACACACCACCCTGCCGCACTGCCATTGGCCATTATCGCTTGGCCCGCAACGGTCCTGCTCATTGTCGGCACCTCACGGGTCGCGATGCTGGCGATGTCGCAGCTCCTGCGGAGTCGTCGCAGCCGCGAACTGGGACTGTTGGCATTCGGCACGTTCTTCGGCGGACTGTATCTGCTGCAATTTCCGCTGCAGAGTCGCCTCGGCACGGTCGTGGACGGCGACGTCACGTGGCCGCTCACGGTCGCGCATTCGATCCCGTTCGCGTGGGGAATCACCAGTGTCGACGCAGCAGCAGGAGGCGCCTGGCTCCTCGCCGCCGGAGCAGTCCTCGCCCTGGTGCTGGTCGATCTCGCACTGCTGTGGTCATGGCAACGCCTGGTCGTTCGCTACTTCAACGGGAAGGTCGCAGAATCAGCGGGCGCCACTTCCGTGCAATTGAAGAACCAGGGCCGCGACATTCGAACCGGTTGGCGCGCATCCCGACTGGGCACCGTCATCTCTCGCGAGCTTTCGCTCTGGCACGGAGACATGCGCCGACGAACACAACTGCTCTCCGTTGCCATCATGACCTTGGTCTCCGGCTTCGGACCGCTGATCTCGTCATCGATCCCCTTCTCCGCCGCATGGGGTGCCTGGTTCCTGATCTACCTGGCAATGGCAGCCGGATCGAATCTGTACGGATTCGACGGCGCATCGATCTGGCATCTGGTGATGATCCCCGAAGCCGCTGCCGCTGACGTCCGGGGCCGACAAATCGCGTGGGCGATCGTGACGACACCCTTCGTGGTCGTCGCAACAGCTGCTGTACGGATCTTCGGGGACCTCGGGACCGACCGACTGGCCGTGCCGCTCGCCGTCGGCATTTCGATGATGGGAGTCGGTGCAGGACTGGCAGTAGCGATATCCGCCAAAGCCCCCTACCCGGTCCCGGAGATGAAGAAGTCGTTCTCCCTCAACACCCGTGGATCCTTCAATGGCTCGTCCTTCGGACTGATCATCCTCGCCATCGTCATCTTCGCCGCGACAACGGCGCCCGGCGTGCTACTAGGAGCGCTGCTACCGAACCCGGTGAACTATTTCGCCATCCCTGTCGCTGTTGCGATTGGTGCACTTGGTGCTTGGATCGGAGGCCGCGTCGCGATCACCCGTATGCAACGCGAGCCGGATCGGATTCTGTTCGCGGTCACCACCGCATGATCGTTGCCCAGATAGTCCGAGAATTTCTGGGCGTCAGCGCAGTAGCCGCAACTTGCACCAAAAAACTCAGTCTGGGCAATCGGATTATCAGGGAGCCAGGTAGCGCAGCTCAACGGGTTCGGTCCTCGCATATCGCCGCCGGGCTTTCGTGACATAGCTTCCGCTCGAGCCGAACCATTGCCCTGGAAACATCGCACCACCAAGATGTTTGGCATGCCCCCGGAGCACTACGGTTCCGTACGTGTCGCCGAACGTCCCGGCCGATGCGGGAACTGCGCGCACCCCGCCCCTTCGCTGGAGCGCGGCTGGATCGAGCGCTGCCTCAGGTTCGCACCGCAGCCCGCTCGGTGTGCAGAAATCCTGGTGATGGACCACTACACCGGAGCGATGGAATTCTGCCGGTGCCGACATCCGTTCCACGGGTCCTGATCGCGCCGGATCCTCGAGATCCGCTGTCGAGCCGAGTCCCTCGGCGCCCCGGCTCAACAGCGAAATCACACCTGAATCAGCTCAGCGAGCTCAGCAGCGGCTCGAGAAGCTTGTAGAGCTCGAAGATTCCGATGATCGTTGAAATAGAACCCATGATGATCCTCCGTGATTCGTGAACTTTCTGTGACGTCGCGTCACAGGCAGAAAGCTAACAAACCCGGCATTCAAACGGGGACCTTGGATGTGTCCGGCAGATGAACTCCCTGCTCGGAGAAGCATTTTGGTGACCAGCGTCATGCTCATCGAGAAATGAGCCCCATCGTCACATCGCCTGACACCAACCGACGGTAGCAGCAAAAGTCTGCCCGTTGCGATCTGGCGATACATGGCACCATTTCCACCCCATCCGACTCTTGCTTTGTGCGCTGAATCCGATTACATTTCTCCACAATAACGGTACGCGTAACGAAATAGCGGGACGGTCTACTTCACAGCCCGATATATCCAGTGCCACAACCCTTCCGGGCTCTTGGAGGGGCGGCGTTTCGTCGCGTCCATAAGCTCCTCACTCCCCGATCGAAAGAGAGCACGATGACCACAGAGAGCGTCTCCGGCAATCAGCCGCGACCGGTAGCAACTATCGCAAGCCTGACCCTGCTGATCGCTGCCGTGGCCGCGCTCGAAAGCATCATCGTCCCCGCACTCCCCCTGATACAGAGAGACTTCGGAGTGACGGCCGACGTCGGAGCGCTCGCATCCGTCGCTCTGACGTAGAGCACTGTCCTCGTCACGCCGATGGCCGGGCGAATAGCCGACGTGTACGGCGCCCGCCCCACCTTGCTCGCGATCACGACAATCGTTGTCCTGGGCGGCAGCGTGTCCGCTCTCGCAACGATCTTCCCGCTGTTCGTCCTCGGCCAATTTCTCCAGGGATTCGGGCTCGGGTTGCTTCCCGTGAGCTTCGTGGTCCTACGACGCACTTTGTCCTCGGACCGACTGAAGACGGCCACGGGTTTACTCGGGGCTGTCGTAGTGGCCGGCGGCGCTCTGGGAGTCGTATTGGCCGGGCCCGTCGCGGAAAACGTCTCACGCACCGCGATGTATGCAGTTCCGACCGCGTTCGTTTTGCTCGGCGCAATTGCTTTTGCCGTGAGCACACCACGAGATCACATATCGAACGTCGGCGGCCGACTCGATTGGCCGGGAGCGGGCGGATTGGCTCTGGGATTGTTGACGCTGACGGCGTGGCTGGCGAGCGCATCGAGCAACGGGTGGGGCGCACCGACGTCGATGCTGCTGCTTCTCGCTTCCGCTGCCGTGTTCGCGATCTGGGCCAAGTATCAGAGCCGGACAACCGAGCCGATGGTCGACCTGACGATGATGCGGCATCGTTCGATGTGGAGCGCCGTGGTCGTCGGCGTGGTTTTCGGGTTCACTTACGGCGCTGTTGTCTATCTACTTCCGCAACAACTCGCCGTGCCGGCAGAGAGCGGATTCGGCCGCGGTGCATCGACAAGTGCCATCGGAATCCTGCTGTGCATCGGTTACGGCGCAGCGGTGATCGCGTCGGTGATTTCCGGAAAGCTCGCACAACGGGTCGGCACGAAAGCCATTGCGGTAGCGGGAGTTGCCTTCCTCGGCCTGAGCGGCGCCGTCGGGGTCTTTGCAACCACGATGTGGCAGATCGTTGTGGTGCTGATCCTTGCGGGTACCGGCGTTGCCGCCGCGTCGACGGCAGTGTTCGTCATCTCCGCCGACAGCGCACCGGCAGACCGCGTAGGTGTCACGACGGCAATAGTCACGATCGCCAGATCGCTGGGTTCTGCTGTGGGAACCCAAATTGCCGCCGGGATCATCGCGAGCGCGACTTCATCCGGCGGCCTTCCCCAGCACTCGGCATTCGCCACAGCTTTCGGAGTGGCGGCAATCGTTGCGATTGTCGGACTCGTTGTCGCGGTGACGATGCCGAAACCGGCATCAACCGATGTTCAGTGGTCGTCGTCGTCCTCGTCGAAGTCTGCGACTCCGCGCTTCCAGTAGCCCGTGATCAGGTGGTCGCCCGAACTCAGGCCGAGTTCGTCGCGCACGAATCTGCGAATCGGCTTGAGACTGGTGGCCTCACCGGAGATCCAGGCGTAGACACGCTCGCCCTCGGGCACGGTGACCGTCCGTACTGCCTGCTCGAGCAGATCCGAGTGACCGGCTGCGACGTCACCGCGGTGCAGCCATCGCACCTCGACGCCTTCCGGAACAGTGAGTTCGATTTCCTGTGAAGGGTCGGTGATCTCGACGAACACCCACCCGGCGGCAGCAGCGGGCATCATCTCGAGCCAACGAGCAATGGCAGGAAGGGCGGTGATGTCACCGGCCAGCAGATAGCGGTCGTACGTCCACGGAACCACGACGCCACCGGGCGGACCTGCCACGTGCACCCGAGTGCCGACGGTCGCCGCCTGAGCCCAATCAGAGGCGTACCCACCTTCGTGGAGCGCGAAATCGAGGTCCAGCTCCCCCGCCTCGGCGTCGTATCGACGGACGGTGTACTCACGCGAGATCGGCAATGGACGAGGCCACTTCAGGCTGAATCCGTCGCGTTCGGGTAGACGTAAAGTTCCGTCTGCATCCGGGTAGACCAGGCGAACATGCTCGTCGGGAGCGTGCGATTCGAAGCCCGCCAACTCCGGTCCACCCAAGGTCAGACGCAACAGTCCGGTCCCGACCATTTCGCTGCGAACAACTTCGAGTTCGCGAATGCCGATGGGGTACGGCACTTTTGCGCCGGTGGTTCCCGCCAGAACTTCGGCGATGGTCGCGAGGTGGTCTCCTCGGTTCATGAACTACCTTCCTTTTCCGGCGGAGCATTCCCCACCGGCACAGTGTTTTCGGAGAGATCGACTTCGTTGATCTCCGAAGTTACCCGGCGCACCGAACCCAATGCTGCCAGGAGCACCAGGCCCAGTGTCACACCGGCGAGCCCCAAGACCAGTAGCGCGGCGCCAGGCTCGAGCCACTGCCCGAGGAACCCGGCTGCCATCGAACCGATCGCCGTACCCGTGACGGCTTGCACCATCCACAGACTGGACACGCGTCCGCGCAATTCGTCCGGAGTGTTCTGTTGAAGGACTGCAAATCTCAGAATGTCGTTGAGTGCGCGGCCGAGGCCGAATCCGGCCAGGCCCAGGAACGCGACAATCGCTGCTCCCGACGCACCCAGTACCACCAGGCCGAGAGGCATCAGCGCAACAGAGATCAACATCGCGGCGCCGTTGCGGTGGACTCGTCCGGTCCAACCGCTGGTGAGGGAACCGACCACAGCGCCGACAGCGGGGGCGCCGTAGAGCAGACCGAGCATGGTGGGTCCGCCGCCGAGGACCTGGTCGACGAAGGCAGGCAGCAACACCATCGGCCCGCTGACGAACATGACCAACAGACCGCTGATAAGGATGCCGCGAATGACTGTGTGCGTGCCGGCGAATTTCACGCCGGTCACCAGCGCGCGCATCGGGCTTTCGTGATTCGTGCCCGGTGCAGGAGAAGGGCCGATGGCTTGGAACAACGTGACAGTTGCTGCGGTGGCCACCGCAGCAACAAAGTATGTCGCGGGAATGCCGCCGGAGGCGATGATCACGCCGGCGATTGCCGGCGAGATCATCGTCCCGATGTCGGTGGTCAGCGCTACCAAAGCGCCGGCCGCAGCCATCTTGTTGCGCGGCAACAACGTCGGCATCAAAGCCATCAAGGCCGAGCTGCTGACACCGCCGGCCAAGCCGTCGACAGCTGCCGCGACGTAGATGACCCACATCGACGGGTGTGGCAAGAGCGCATTGCACCCGAGAATGACAAAGCCGAGACCCGCAGCACTGCGGGCCAACTGGATGGTGCGTCGCCGATCGTAACGGTCAGCGAGCACGCCGCCGAACAGGCTGCCGAAGAACATGGCGATGGCCATCGCCGTGGACACTCCGGCAACCTGCAAGGTCGAGCCGGTGAGCTGGTACGTCTGCGCGGGGACGGCTACGACGAGCAGTCCGATCCCGAGCAGCGAGATCAATCGCGCGGAAAAGGCGTACCTGAAGGGACGGCTGGTCCGCAAGGGTGAAACATCGATCACCAGCCCACCGAATCGAGTCATGCGAAGGTCTGGCCGATCAGGTCGAGGGTAGCCATTGCGCCGTCGTAGTCAGGACGGTAGCTGCTGGCGGGGAGCTCGAACGTCGTGCCTGCCTTGAAGGACGGCAACTGCGAGTAAAGCGGATCGGTGGCAAGTTCGGCCATCGGGCGACCGGACACCGGAATCACAAAGGCGACAGGAGCATCGGCGACCTGCGAGAGCAGTTCCGGGCTGACCTCGAACGAGTCACCCGAGCCGAAGAGCTGCGGGTTGCCGGCCTTGGCCATGACGTCGTCGGCCTTGAAACCGAGCTCGGCGAGCATCGCGGGCAGCGCGGCCGTCGGCGGAACGAGGTACGGCTTGTTGCTCGAGACCGAGAGGAAGTAGACGACGTTGCCCTCGGGAACCTTGATCTTGCCCTTGACCTCTTTGACCTTGTCCTCGTATGCGCTCATCAGCGCCGGAACCTGGTCGGAACGGCCCGCCGCGTCGGCGACGATTTCGAGCTGCTTGTCCCACGCGGCGACCGTCTTGGGGACCAAGACGGTGGGTGCGATAGCAGTGAGCTGATCGTAGAGTTCCTCGGACTGAACGGAGGTGATTCCCTGGCCACCGCCGATGATCAGGTCGGGCTCAGCCGCCGCGACGGCTTCGATGTTGAGCTGCTCGCCGGCCGGCAATTCCTTGGTGCCCTGCGCCTTTGCGGCGTCCGCCCAAGCCGGCGGGAATCCACCGTCGAGGTTCGTGACACCGAGGACGCGGGTATCGGTGGCAACCACCGGTGCGTCCAGGGCGTACAGGTATCCGGCGAGACCGCCGCTCAGAACCACGATGCGCTCCGCCGACGCGGGCACGGTGACCGAGCCCTTCTCGGTCTCGATCACGCGGGTCGTGGGCTCTGCAGCCTTGGTCGGTTCGTCGTTCGAATCGCTACTGCAACCGATCATCGCCACGAGTGCGACGATCAGCAACCCTGCGATGGCGACGAATCGTCGCCAACTCCGTATCGCGAGGGGCGGTGTGGACTTCATCATTGAGCTCCCATTGTGTTTCAACTGTGTGGTTTTCGAACTATGTGGCCGTGCGTTTCGACAAATAGCTGTCGAGCAGCGGGGCAATCGCCGCCCACCCGGCTGGGGTCACCAAACCGGCGTGGTCGTACGGCAGATGGTGTACTGCCATGTCCTGGTCCCCGCGGACTGCGCGCCAGCGATCAGCCAGCAGCTGTCCGGACGCCTCGGCGTCGGCGGTGATCAGAGTAACCGGTCCGTCGTAGGTTGTGTCGGTCGAGCTGGCCACGAGCAAACGAGTGGCATCAAAACCCGCCCGAACTGCGTCGACCAGTCCCGGTGCCTGAGTGAGGATCTCGGGTGGCAGGGCGGCGGCCAGATCTCGGTCGTCGGCATCGTCGCGACCGCGATCGTCACGATCTCCCAGTGGATGAGTATCGATCAGACCGGCGAACTCCACTGTCTCGCCGATATCGACCAGCTGAGCCGCCATCGCGGCAACGACGTTGCCACCGAACGAGTAGCCGAGCAGGTGGTACGGCCCGCTCGGTTGCACGCCGCGAATCGTGTCGACGTACATCGCTGCCAGTTGGTCCACGTTCGTCGGTTCGAGTGGCTCCCCGGCAACTGTGGGCAGTTGCAGGCCGAACAGTGGACGGTCGGCCTCGAGAACACCGGTCAAAGGCGCAAAGGGCCAAGCGAATCCACCGGCCGGATGCACGCAGAACAGTGGTTCTCCGCTGCCTTCGGCTCGCAGTGCCAGGAGGCGATCACGACTCAGATCGATTTCGGACGCCGACTCGTCAAGGTGTACTGCAAGTTCTGCAACTGTCGGACGGGCCATCAGCGTTCCCACACCGACGCTCACCGACAGGTCGTGCTCCATCTCCCCCACCAGTCGCATGGCTCGAAGCGAGTCGCCGCCGAGATCGAAGAAACTCTCTTCGGGATCGACTGCCTCGACGCCGAGTACCCGCGCAAAGACCTGGCACAGTTGCCTTTCCATCTCGGTTCGCGGTGCTCGGGCCGCTGCTCGGGCGGGGGGTGCCGGCAACGCACCGCGGTCCAGTTTTCCGTTGGGCGTCAACGGGATCGAATCCACGACGACGATGTCCGACGGAACCAGGTGTGCCGGTACGCTTTCCCGCAACGCAGCTCGCAGATCGACTGGATCAGCGCCGGGTTCTTCGATGACGTAGCCGACCAGTCGCGGCGGCGCACCGCCTTCGCTACGGACTGACGCTGCCGCTCTCAACACTCCCGGCAACGACGCCAGCGCGGATTCGACTTCACCCAATTCGATCCGAATGCCTCTGATCTTGACCTGATGGTCTGCGCGACCCAGATATTCGAGTTCGCCGTCGCGGCGACGCAGTACAACGTCACCCGTGCGGTACATGCGCTTGCCGACGGAGTAGGGATCAGCAACGAACACAGCGGAGGTCAACGCGGTCCGGTGAAGGTAACCCATCGCCGTTCCGTCTCCGGACATGTACAGCTCGCCCGCCGCTCCGATCGCTACCTCCCGCAGACCCGAATCGAGTACCCGCGCAGACGCGTTCAGAATCGGACGACCCAAGCAGGGTGTCTCGCTCCCCTGAACCGGGGATCCCATCGCGTTGATCGTGAACTCCGTCGGCCCGTAAAGGTCGTACCCGTCGACACCGTCCTGATCGCGCAATCGCGACCACAACTCGGCAGGTACAGCTTCTCCGCCGAGCATCACCAACACCGGCGTCCGCTCACCGTCGAGGAGACCGGCGGCCATCAGTTCCCGTGCATACGAGGGGGTTACATTCACGACGTCGATACCGACTTCGCGGTAATGCTTCACCAGAGACGCGGGGTCCAGTCGCGCCTGCTCGTCGATCACGTGAACTTCGTGCCCCGCGAGCAACCAGAACAGTTCCTCCCACGACATGTCGAACGAGAACGAGACTGTATGCGCGATGCGCAGACGTCGGCCACCCACACTGTTTTCGGTCGGAGTGAATATCTCGGCCTTGTGATTGTGATACATCGTCGTCAACCCGCGGTGACCCACCACGACGCCCTTGGGTTTTCCGGTACTGCCCGAGGTGTAGATGACGTAGGCAGGCTGGTCCGGTGAGGTCGGCCCGCAGACCGCGGCCTCGTCGACAACTGGTGCCGAAGACTGCCCGTCGAGTACCCCGGCCACGTCCGGGTCGTCGAGGACCAGACATGCCTGTCCATCGGGAACAACGAGGTCACGCGTCTGAGTCGTGGTGACTACCAGCGCCGCATCGCTGTCGAGGATGAGTTCGCGCAGGCGTGCCGGCGGGTGAGCCAGATCCAAGGGAAGGTAGGCCGCTCCGGTTCTCATGACGGCGAAGATTGCGACGACGTGATCGGCAGTACGCGGAAGCGCGAGCGCGACAACACGGGTCGGTCCCCCGCCTGGTACCGACTGCCCCAGCGCCGACGCGAGTATCCGTGCCAGTCTGTCCACCCGAGAGTTCATCTCGGCTGCGCTCAGTGTGACGTCTCCGAAGACCAGCGCCGTCTCGTCCGGAGTTGCCGCTGCCCTTTCGCGCAGTAGTGCGTCCACGCTACCGCCGGCCTGGTCCGGCCGTGGCATCACGACGTGCTCCGAAGCGAATTCCGCGGGGGTGCGCGAAAACGGAACCGCCGTGTCCGCCACCGTGGCGGTATCGGAATTCGCCATCACTTCGAGGATCGTGATGGTGCGGGACAGGATGTCCCGAGCCACGTCGTGGGGAATCAGGTCAGGACGGTTTTCGAGTGTGAGCGCCATCGGCGCATCCCCGACACCCGGATCCACGTCGAGCGTGAGCGCATAGTGCGTGCCGTCCACCGCATCGAACCCGACGATTCCACTGCGACCGAACGTGTCTCGCCGCGCCTGTTCGTCGCGAGGGGTGTTGCGGAAAACGTAGAGCGTGTCGAAGAGCGTGGCGAACCCTGCACTTCGCTGCACGTCGCCGAGCCCTAGATGGTGATGCCCCAGCAGCGAACCTTGTTCGCGGAACAGGCGTCCGAGCAACGCCGAAATCTCCTCGCCGGGCCGGACCCGGACACGTACCGGAATGGTGTTGAGCGCCAAGCCCACCATTCGGTCGGCGCCCTCGACCTCGGGTGAACGTCCCGAAACCGTCGATCCGAAGACCACGTCGTCACGGCCAGTCACTGCGCGCAATGCCAGGCCCCACGCCGCAGAAACCACGGTGGAGAGCGTCACTCCGCTACGTCTGGCCAACTCGCGTACGTGCTCGGTGATGCTCTGTTCGAGCTGAACCCGGGTGAACACCGGCAACGGAGCGCGCCCGCCTGATCCCGTACCACCCACGAGTGTGGGTTGCTCGAGATCCGCGAGGTAGTCCTTCCAGGACGAGATGGCGTCCGTGCGATCCGCTTCGGCGATCCATCGCAGGTGATCACGGAAGTCCGCAGGCTTGTCGAGCGCGCCGTCGAGTCCGACCGGGTCCGTGCCGTGTGTGCGAGCAAACTCGTAGAGCGCAAACAACTCCGCGTACATCAAGGTCTGCGACCAACCGTCGGTCAGCAGGTGGTGCTGAGTGAAGACGAGGTGCGCTCCCCCACCTGGCAACCAGACCAACACCATTCGAATGAGTGGCGGCGCACTCAAGTCGAACAGCCTGCCGAATTCGGCCTCGTCGACGGCGCGGACCTCGATATCCAAGTCCTCGGGTGCGACTGCGCTCAGATCGACCTCACGGAAAGGCATTTCGGCTTCCCTGGGCACGAACTGCACCGGAGCGTCGAACCCGGCGTGTGTGAAACCGGCCCGCAAGTTCGGATAGCGTCGCAAGAGCGCATCCCCCGCTGCTCGGAGTGAGCGAACGTCGACGGCGGCATCGGCGGAGAACTCGAATCGCGGCTGCATGTGATAGACATCCGTGCCGCCGGCGCCGTCGAGAACCGACTGGAAGTACATGCCTTCCTGCAAGGGACCAAGTGGCAGCACGTCCTGCCAGCCCGGGCTCAGCGACTCGAGCCGTGCCCGACGATCCGCATCGACGGCTACGAGTGGGCTCGGCACACGATCCGGCGCGGTGTCGGGCAATGCCTTCCGGTCCACCTTGCCGTTGAGGGTGAGTGGTAGTGCTTCGAGCACCGTGATGGTCTGCGGCACCATGTGTTCGGGTAGGAGCCGCGCAATCTCCTTGCGCACCAGTACCGAATCGAGCGTGGTTGCACCTTCGGGAACCACATATCCGTGCAGACTTCCGGTACCCGCCGCATCGACGCGAACGGTGGCTGCCGCGCGGAACACACCTGCCACCGATCCGAGCGCGCCTTCGACCTCGCCGAGCTCGATGCGGAAACCACGAACCTTCACCTGATCGTCAGCACGACGAAGGAAGTGCAAAACCCCGCGCCGGCGTCGGACCAGATCGCCGGTGCGGTAGAGGCGTGCCCCCGGCAGAGAAGGATCGGCGACGAACCGAGCGACGGTCAGATCGGGGCGGTTCAGGTATCCGCGGACCACCTGCGCACCGCCCAGATACAGCTCGCCCGCAACGCCTTCCGGAACCTCACGCAGGTCGTCGTCGAGGATTCGCACGTGCACATCAGTCCAGGGCTGACCGATCGTGACTCGGTCGCCGGTCGTGATGACCGAAGATGTCGCCCACACCGTGGCCTCGGTGGGTCCATAGACATTCCGGACCGAAGCAGCGTTGGCCACCAGATCGTCGGCCAGATCCTGCGGGAGGGCTTCCCCTCCCACCAGGGCTCGCACCATGGCGAGTCCGACTGCGTTCTCGTGTTCGGTGACCACTCGCCACAGCGCCGGCGTTGCCTGCATCACTGTCGCATCGCTTGCGATGATCAACGCCGACAACGCATCCGGGTCGCGAACCGTCCTGCGGTCTGCGATCACGACAGTCGCGCCCGCCGCGAGCGGGCACAGCAACTCGAGTGCCGCGATGTCGAACGACACCGTTGTCACCGCGACGATGCGATCGCCCGGCCTGATCCAGCAATCCTCGAGTACCGTGTCCGCGAAGGCTGCGAGGTTGCCCGTCGAGACCATCACGCCCTTGGGGCGACCCGTCGAACCGGAGGTGTGGATCATGTAGGCGAGGTGATCACCCGCCGCGGGCGGCGGAGGAAGCACGACACCCGAGTTGGTGAACTCACCGTCCACGAAGACACTCGTGGCGACCGTCAACGGAAGTTGCCCGGCGCTGTCGATACTGGTCAGGACACACACCGGAGCCGCGTCCTCGATCATGAACTCGAGCCGCTCAGTCGGGTAATCGACGTCGAGTGGCAGGTACGCAGCGCCGATGCGCAGTACCGCGAGCAGTCCGGCCACCAGATCCGCATTTCGATCCAGCGCGACGGCGACTACCTTCTCGGGTCCGGCGCCGACCGCGAGAAGTTCGCGGGCCAGCTCGTCGACGCGCGCCGACAGTTCCCCGTAGGTAATTCCGACCTCGCCGGAGATCACCGCGATGTCGTCGGGGTGGCGGCTGACGTGTCGAGCGAACAACTGCGAGATCCCCGACGGCGACGTCGCGCGTCGGCCCGGGTCGCGATCCGGCTTGTTTTCCGCCAGTCGCAGATCCGCGACGACAGTGCTGATTTCGTGACCGAGGACCGCGATCACACCGTCGAGCAATGCGTCCGCAGTCGCGGCGTCGAACAGCCCGGCATCAACCGTCAATCGAAGTTCTGTTGCGGTTCGGACGAATTCGAGGTCGACGCTCTTTCCGGGCGAGTGACCGACACGGGCAGCGAACAGGCTGCTCGTCGGACGCCCGAGTAGATCGGCGATTCGGTCGAGGCTGACATCGGAATGCGCAAGTGCCTCGGAGACAGCGTTATCGACTCGCCGAACGACATCGGCAATTCTCGGCCGACCGGACAGGTCGACCCGAATCAGGGTGTCAGTCCCTTCCGAGACCAGTCCGACCGCAAGGTCCCGACCACCGCCGAAGCTGTTCAGCGTCGCCGCCACGGCGGCCAACAGCACCGCGTCGAATCCTGGTTCGTCACCGAACCGGGCATCGCGTAGCTGACGAAGGTAGGTGTGCGGGCGGTACTCTTCGCCGCGCGGGCGGTCATACGGAAGGTCCGTTTCGAGGGGCAGGTCCGCGAGCGTGCGAACCCAGTACCGCTCGTGATCAGGATTTCCCGCCACCGCCGGGGCGCGGAACGTCGCCACGGTCACGACGGGTCGATCGACGCCAACGACCGAATCCGGCGAGAACTTCGTCCGATCGACGCGTGCGGCCACGGCAAGACCGAGGGGGGTCGGGGTGTCGAAGACATCCGAGACGACGACGCGAATTCCCAGCTTGCGCAGGCTTCCCACCAACCGCATCGCAGTGAGCGAGTGACCGCCGAGAGTGAAGAAATTGTCGCCCGGATCGACGTCGGGAATCTCCAACACCGTTGCGACACAGGCGCACACTGCATCCACGACCGCGGGATCGACATCGATCGCAGGATCGGACGCGGCCACCTTTTTCGTGACAGCGACATTTTTCGCGGCAGACACCGCAACGGCAACGGACGCTGCCTGTCGGACTACCGTGAGCACCGCGGATGCGGGAGCTGTCGGTTCGGTCAGCAACCCACGCAGGATCTCCGCGAGCCGTGTGACCATTCGCTGCGCCGTGGCGTCGGAGACAACTGCCGGATCGTGGTACAGAACCAGATCCAGACCGGTGCTCGGCGGCGCCATCAACGTCATCGGATAGTGCGTGACTCCGCGGTTGGTGAATCCCTCGACCCGCAGTGTGTGCGATGCAGGCTGTCCCGCACCGGAGTTCGGGAAGTTCTCGAACACCAGGAGCGTGTCGAACAGTTGCCCGATTCCGGCGATGCGTTCGATCTCGGCCAAACTGGTGTGTTCGACGTCCACGATGTCGAATTGGGCGTTCTGCAGACCGACGAACTGATCGAGCAAAGGCCGGTGCGCGACGATGTCGAGGCGGGCCGGAATCGTGTTGCTGAACAACCCGACCATTCCCTCCACCCCCGAGAGTTCGGCAGGTCGGCCGGACACCGTGGCCCCGAACACGACGTCCCACTGTCCTGTCGCTTCGGCGAGCGCTGCTGCCCACGCACCCTGAACCAGGGTGTTGACCGTCAGCGCTCGCGCACGGCCGAGTTCGATCAGCGCTTCGGCGTCCGATGTCGCGAGAGGAACCTCGAGCGCGACGGGCACACTTCGCGGCGCTCCGGCATCGGCAACGAGAGTCGGCGCGGTGAGCCCACGCAAACGCTCGCTCCACGCTGCGCGGGCAGAGTCCTGATCACGGCCGGCGATCCATGCCAAGTAGTCGCGATACGGCGTCGGCGCAGGGAGGCGGCTGTCGCCGTCGTGGTAGACGTTCATCAGCTCGCGCAGGACGATCGGAGTCGACCAACCGTCGGTGAGCAGGTGGTGCGCGTTGAGGACCAAACGGTGCACCCCGCCGGGCAGCCGAACCAGTAGTGCACGCAGCAGAGGCGGTGTACTGACGTCGAAGACATGCTTGGCGGCCTCGTCCTCGAGCTGATCTGCAGAGCGGAATGCAGTGTCAGCTGGAACGGAGGTCAGATCGACCGAACGCCACTCGACTTTTGCGCCGCGCGGAATGATCTGAACGGGCCGTGCGAACTGCTCGTAGTGGAACGCGGCGCGAAGGTTCGGGTGCCTGTCGATCACGGTCTCGAACGCGTCGGCCAACTTCGCCTCGTCCAGTGGCCCGGAGAGGTCGAAGCGTGCAGTGAGCGTGTAGACGTCTGCGGCTCCGTCACGGACCGCATGGAACAGGAGACCTTCTTGTAGCGGCGAGAGCGGAAGGACGTCGGCAAGCGGTCCGTGGACGGCTTCGAGTTCGTTGATCCCTGCCTGATCGACCACCGCGCCCTGGCCGAAGATCGTCGCCGAGCAATCGGAAGGCGTCAAACCACCCTCGAAGAGCGCGGCATGCGCGGTCAGGGCAGCGAGCGCACGTTCCCAATGCTCTTGCAGCTCGACGATCGTCGCGCCGTCGAGCACTGAACCCGCCGCAGTCCATTCGACCGCCAGCGTCGTCGAGTCGTCCTCTCGGACAAATGCGTTGAGCGCCAGCACTTCCGACATAATCTTCGTCGCCGGCTCGATGACCGCGAATGGATCCTGCTCCGGCAATCGCCATCCGGTTCCGGGTAGGGACGGGAAGCGGCCCAGATAGTTGAGCAGCAGTTCGGGTGTAGCGCACGCGGAAAGGTCAGGTGCGGTGTCGGGATCCAGATGCCGCAGAACTCCATAGCCGACTCCGCCTCCGGGTACGGCGCGTTTTGCCTCCTTCACCGCACGAAGGAGATGCCCCGCAGCTGCTCCGCCGCTCAGTGCGTCGGCAAGATCGTCTGCGGTGAGCAGTGCATCGGTGGGAACCCGGACGGGGAACTCACTGGTGAACCACCCGATGGTTCCGGCGAAGTCGGTGTCGCTGGCGAGCGCGTCGCGGCCATGACCTTCGACGGTAACTGTCTGCGCGGGCAGCCCAGTCAGGCCGCGACTGTGCTGCCATGAGCGCAAGGCAAGCATCAATCCCGCGAGAAGCACTTCGTCGGTCTTGGCTCGATACGCCGCCGGAAGCGTGGTTAACAGCGCGTCCGTGACGGCCGGGGGCGCAACAGTTGTCGTGCGAGTGGCGGTTGCGGTCAGGTCGATCTTCGGGTCGAGACGACGACTGCCGATCGGCTCGTCGTCCGCCTGTACCGACGCGGACTTCCAGTACTCGAGCTCTGACGCCCTGCTGCCAGAGGCCCCGAATTCCGCGAGCAACCCTGCGTATCGACGCCACGAACTTCCGCCTGCAGCCAACCGGGCCGACCTACGCTCGCGTGCAGCATCGGTGGCTTCGTGGAGGTCTGGAAGCAGAATTCGCCAGGACACACCGTCGACGATCAAATGGTGAGCCACGACGATCAATTGGTCGGGTCGTCCGGCCTCGGTATTGACCAGTACGACTCGCAGGAGTTCACCGGCACGTGGGTCGAGACCCGCCGCCGACGCCTCCGCGAGGTCTCTGATCCGGGACGGCTCGGAGGTGTCGGACACCTCTCGAACGAGTCCCTCGCTGCGCACCGCGCCGGGGTCCCGGACGATCAATTCGGTAGTGCCGCTGTCGTTGTCACGGCGCAGGAGCAGGCGTAGAGCGTCATGGTGATCGAGGATCGTCTGCACGCCTGACTGCAGGTCACCCAGTGAAAGGCTGTCGTCGATGCGCACTGCGGTCCACTGCGCGTAGCCCGCGATTGCCTCGTCTGTCGGATTCTTGTCGATCAGTGCTCGAACGATCGGCGGGGCGATCACGGTGCCGGTCGCCACGTCCGCAACCGAGGCTACGGCGTCGGCGTCATCGGCAATCTCACGCGCCGCAGCGGCGATGGTTCCCAGATCTCGCTGTGCCAGTAGTTCTTTGGGAGCAACGATCAGACCACGCACCCGCAGTCGACTGCTGACACTGATTGCCGTAATGCTGTCACCACCGAGGCCGAAGAAATCCTCGTCCACGCCGACGCGTTCGCGGCCGAGCACCTCGGCCACCACGTCACAGAGGATTTCCTCGCGCGGTGTGGATGCGGCGCGCCCTGCCGATTCGGCAGCCGGGGCAGGTAGTGCCGCACGATCGAGCTTTCCGTTCACCGTGACGGGCAATTCGTCCAGAACGACGATTGCGGCGGGAACGAGATGATCCGGTACGCGACCGGCGAGGTCACGGCGCAATTCTTCCTGCGGCGGAAGCGTCGCGCCGGCGGCGGCTACAACGTAGCCGACGAGGCTGGGCCGTCCCCCATCCGTGCGGATCAACGCAGCAGCCGCGCCGATTCCGGGTACCGATCCGAGAACAGCCTCGACCTCGCTCAACTCGACTCGATGTCCGCGAATCTTCACCTGCTTGTCGCTGCGACCGATGAAGTCGTAGCCCCGCCCCGGCACCCACCGCGCCACGTCCCCAGCGCGGTACATCAGATCTCCCGGAGCCCCGAAAGGATCTGCGACAAAACGCTCGGAGGTCGCGCCGGCGCGGCCGAGGTAGCCCCTGGCCATTTGCGGTCCCGCCAGGTAGAGCTCACCTCGTTCACCGTCGGCGACCGGCTCGAGCGCGCTGTCGAGCAGGTACGCACGGGTACCCGCGAGGGGGTACCCGATACGCGGTCCGGCACCTCCGACCGTGGTCGCGATCGCGTCGACCGTCGTTTCGGTTGGTCCGTAGAGGTTTCGAGCGGGAACGCCGGATTCGATGATCGCGTCCCACAGTGCGGGCGGTGCCGCCTCGCCACCCACGACGAGGAGCTGCAACCGCTGCGTACGCAGCAATCCGTTGTCCACCATCGCTGCCGCCATCGACGGCGTCGTGTCGACCACGTCGACGCAATCTCGCTCGAACGCCGCGACCAGAGCAACCGCGTCCTTCTGCAGTTCCTCGTCGTATACGTGCACCCGATGACCACACAGCAGCCACAACAGTTGATCGAGAGACGCATCGAAGGCGAACGACGCTGTGTGCGCGGTGTGCAGTTGGCGGTTCCCGACGCGCTCGGCGGTGTCCCGGTAGATGGTGGCGCGATGGTGGTGAAGCAGGTGCGCCAATCCACCGCCTCTGACCAGCACACCCTTGGGCTTGCCTGTCGATCCCGAGGTGTAGATGACATACGCCAGGTGATCACCATGCCGTGCTGTCGCCAGTTCACCGAGTTCGAGTGGAAGCTCGGAATTAGCTCGGAGTTCTTCGCGGACTGCGTCGGAATCGAGGACGAGGGGGTCGGGCCGAGAACCTCCGACGAGTTGCTCGGCCAGAGTGGAAGTGGTGATCACGACCTTCGGCTGCGCGTCGTCGATCAGATCTCGCAACCGCTCGGCCGGGTGCTGCGGATCCAGGGCCACGTACGCTGCGCCCGCGTTCAATGTCGCGAGCAGCGCCACCACCATCTCGGAAGTACGCGGAAGCGCAAGTCCGACAATGTCGTCCGGGCCGACATCGCGGGCCCGAAGCAACCGGGCGAGCTTGTGGACGCGGCCACCGAGTTCTTCGCCTGTCACTGTTTCGTCACCGCACACGAGGACTGTGTCATCCGCGTGCTCGACGACGATGCGGTCGAACACGTCGGGAACGAGTTCGACCGAGCCGGGCTGCGGTGCAGTTTCGCGGCCGGCGAGAATCCGCGCGGCTTCGGCCGCAGGCATCATCTCCACCTGACCGACGGCAGGATCTCCCTCCCCGACCATCGCGTTGACGATGCTGACGAAACCGGCGAGGCGACGTTGAACCGATTCCCGAGTATTGGTACGCGCGTCCACTTCGAATCCGAGTAGAACTTCGCCGTCCGCAATGGGCGTCACCGTCAAACCCAGGTCCTCCGGCGGTCCCCCGGCGACGTTACGCAGTACACCCACAGCGCCGGCGAAATCGAGGGCGAAGTCGAAAGCCTTGAGATTGATTCCGATCCCGTGAAGCAGTGCGCCGGTTCCGGCGACGCCCAGGTCCCGAGCAAGATTCTCACCGCGGTAGCGCTGGTGTGCGCGCAGGCTTTTCATCGTGGCGGCCACCTGCTTGCTCAGGTCACCGAGTCGATCGTGGCTGCGAATCGTCAACCGGAGAGGCAGAACGTTGACTGCCATGGCCGGCGTCTTGAGTGCCGTGCGACCTACGCGCGCCATGAGTGGCATCGCGATGACAACATCCGTCTCGCCGAGCAGTCGGTGGAGAAATGCGCCGTAGCAGGCGATCAGTGCCTCGGCCCACGTTGTTCCCGTCGCGTCTGCCACGTCTTTGAGGCGGTTGAGGGCGTCGGCGGTAATGATCTCGCGAACCTGGATCGTTCGTTCCGCCGGACCGGTGACCTGCTGGCCGCGTCCGTCCAACGCGGGCAACGGCGTCAGGACATCACGCCAGTAGTCACGATCTTCCGCGAACTGCTCGCCAGCCCGGTACGCCTCGTCCTCGCTGACCAGATCTGTCATAGAACCGAATCGCGTTGGCGCGACCTCGGTTCCCTTCTTCGCGGCCGTGTAGTGCGCGGCGACTCGGCGCGAAATCATTGCTGCGCTGTATCCGTCGACGATCAGGTGGTGATAGAGCTGGATGCACCAGATCTCGCGATCGGAGAGCCTGATCAGCGAGTAGGTGTACAGCGGACGCTCCACCATCAGGCGGCAGTACTCGGACGCCCGGCTGCGCTCGGCGTCGACCAGCGCGTGCGCCACGGCTACGGGATCGCGCTCGTCACGGACGTCGGTGATCGGGATGATGCCAACCGGCTCGTCGGAGATGTACTGACGCGGGCCGTCCGCCGTCTCGATCATCCGCAGCCGCATGGTTTCGGCTTCACCGATCGTCGCCGTGATGGCGGCTGTCAGCAGTTCCGTGTCGATCGGTTCGTCGCCCGAGATTTCGAGCACCTCACCGACGAGGTAGCTCCGAGATTCGGGATCAAGCCTCTGTGCGTTCCAAATCCCGAGTTGAGCTCCTGTGAGAGCAAACGTAGCTTCGCTCGCCGCTCCGGAGTTCGAACCTGGAAGAACGCTCACACTGATCCCCTCGTCTGTGGACACACGTCACCCAAGGGTGACCTAACGTCATTTTGGGTAGCCTAAACTAAATGTCAGTGAATCGGGGAATCCGCCTCGCCGGTGACCCGAGAACCGACGGCTCCCGACGCGTTAATCAGAGGACACGCGCTTCTACAACCGCTTGCGGGACAGTCTCTTTCGTGAATCGAAACGAGAAAGTGAAGGCTAGTCCATCAGCGTTGCCGCGACGGTTCCGCCCAGTTCATAACAACCATCGCGGACAGATTTGTCCACGCTCACAGTCACTTCGAGCGGATCCGCCACCGCGACCAATCCGAGCCCGGTGGCGAGTTTGCGCACCGAGGACACTGCACCGGCAGTGTCGTTGTTGCCGTGAACCCACAGGCCGTACGGTCGATCCGAAACCGCGCCGAGGCATTGGTAGTACGTGGTGTCGAAGAAGTATTTCAGCGCGCCCGACATGTAACCGAAATTGGCGGTGGTACCGAAAAGATAGCCGTCAGCAGCGAGCACGTCGGGCACCGTCGCCGCCAACGCCGGCATCACCTTCACCTCGACGCCCTCGATCTCGGGATCGCGAGCCCCGGCCAGGACCGCATCCAACAATTCGTGGGTTGTCGGCGAGGGCGAGTGGTGAACCACCAACAATGTCTTCACACACCTGACAATACGGCGACGGGTGGCGCACCCGTCACCGTTCACGCCTACGCCGAAACCGTTTCCGCGCTCATCGCCTTGACCAGGTCGTCGGTTCGGGTGACCGAGGCGCAGCGCCCGGCCGCGTACTCGAGCGCGCCGACATGCTCGTCCAGGGAGAAGTCGGCTACCGCGTCGCCCACGAAGAAGATCTGCACGTCTTGCATGAACCCGTCCAAAGCGGTAGTCAGGCAACCGATGTGGGCATAGATTCCGGTGATGATCAGCTGGTCACGCCCACTCTCGCGCAGCCGCTCACGCAGATCTGTCTTGATGAAAGCGCTGTAGCGCCATTTTGTGAGCATCACGTCGTCCGGATGCGGAGCCAACTCGGCGATCACGTCGGTGTGAGCGGGATCTGCCTTCAGACCCGGTCCCCAGAAATCCGACAGCAACGCGCGCTCCTCGGGATCCTGATCACCGGGTTGCGCGGTGTAGACGATCGGGATTCCGGCAGCTCGCGCCGACGAACGAAGCCGGTCGATGTTCGGAACCACGGTTTGGAGCGGGTCGACGCTTCGGTCGTACGCGTTCACGAAATATTCCTGCATGTCGTGCAGAAGCAGCACCGCTCGGGAAGGATCGAGAGTCCAGTCGACCCGATTCTGCGGAAACTCGGTGGGCATCTCGTATCGCACTGCTGTGGGTAGCGCCATGATGAATCTCCTCGAAAATGTGGGGGTGGGAACCGATCAACTCGACAGAGTCTGTGCAGCAATCGATTCGCTGAGAACACGGCGCAAGGCCGCCTTGCTGGTCTTTCCGACGCCGGTGACGGGGAACTCGGTCACGAACTCCACTCGATCCGGAACCTTGTACGCCGCAACGCCTCGGCCTCGTATGTATCGCTTGATCTCGCCGACGGTCGGGGCATCTCCGGAAATCACCAGAACGGCGCAGGTTCGCTCGCCCAGGTACTCGTCGGGAACAGCGACGACGGCCGCATCGTGGACAGCAGGATGCGAGAGCAGGTGGTTCTCGATCTCCTCGGCGGCCACCTTCTCGCCGCCGCGGTTGATCTGGTCCTTTGCGCGGCCCTCGACAATCAGGTGTCCCGTATCGGTGACGCTGACCAGATCGCCGGTGCGATAGAAACCTTCGGCGTCGAAGACCTCGGCATTGTGCGCATCCGCCCGGTAATAGCCACGGATCGTATACGGACCCCGAGTCAGTAAGTGCCCCGTGGTTCCGGGCGCGACGAGCGCGCCTTCGTCGTCGACCACACGAACCTCGTCGTCGGGTGAAATGGGCCGGCCCTGAGTGCTGACGATCAATTCTTGCGTGTCGTCGAGGCGGGTGTAGTTGACCAGCCCCTCGGCCATCCCGAACACCTGCTGGAGGGTGCAGCCCAGCTCCGTGGGTACGCGTGCAGCGGCTTCGGCGCTGAACTTCGCTCCGCCGACGCCGAGAACCCGCAAGCTCGACAGATCGTGATCTGCCTTACTGGGGGCGGCCATCCAGGCCAACGCGATCGGTGGAACCAAGGAAGCGTGCGTGACTCGCTCTGATTCGATCAGGCCGAAAGCTGTGGAGGGCATGGTGTCCGGCGCCAGAACCACGGAGCCGCCCGCGTGGAGAACACCCAGGATGCCCGGCGAACTCATCGGAAAATTATGCGCTGCAGGAAGAACCACCAACATGCGCGTCGAGTCGTCGACGCCGCAGATCGGGTTGGACGCTCGCACCGAGTAGAGGTAGTCGGCGTGCGTTCGCGGAATCAGCTTCGGAACACCGGTCGTGCCACCGGAAAGCTGAAGAAAGGCGACCGACAACGGATCGACGTCGGCAAGAACGGGAACCTCGTATCCGCGCAGCGAATCGAAACCGACAAACTCTTCGGGGTCACCGGTCACGATCACAACAGGCGGAGTCTCGAGGCCTTCGTTCACCTCACGCGCCAGCGCGCGGTAGTCGAACCCGCCATGACGGTCGGCGACGATATAGGCAGCGACATCAGCGAACTGGCAGAAGTATCCGATTTCGGTTCGGCGATGCGCCGGCAACCCGAAAACCGGCAGTGCGCCGAGCTTCAGCACACCGAACAATGCTTCGACGTATTCCACGATGTTCGGTAGCTGCAGGAGCACCCGGTCACCGGCGCGAACACCCAAGCCGGACAGGCCTCCGGCCACGGCCGAGCTGCGACGATCGAGGTCGGAATACGTCAGCCGTGTCTGTGTGCCAGAGGCATCGCTGCCGACCACCGCTTCGTTGTCGGGATGCCGTGCGGCCGCGGCCGTGACGAATCCGGCCAGCGTCTCGTCAGTCCAATAGCCTCGTTCCCGATAATGCGTCACCAAATCGGGTGGATACTGTGCGACGGGTGCCAAGGGCTCGCGAGCGATCCTCGAGGTCATGCAAGTGACTCCTGTTCGAAAGTACTGTCAGCAAATACGTCTCACGCTTTGAGCGTCGCTCCACCGTCGACGTACAGCGCCTGCATGGTGATGTGGGCCGCCCGGTCGGACAGCAGGAAGTGCACCGAGTCGGCGATATCGTCTGCGGTGGCCAGTTTTCCGAGCGGAATACCCAGGCGATAGCTCGCCAGATTGCCTTCGATGACCGCGTCGGCACCCGAATCGTCGGAAGGGTCCGACCACAATGACCGCTGCATCGCTGTGTCGGTGGATCCCGGAGCGACCACGTTGACACGAATCCCGTCGGCGGCCAACTCCAGCCCAGCGGTTCGAACCAACATCGTCGCAGCAGCTTTGGACGAACCGTAAGCACCCATCCCGATACGTGGCACACCGGCTGCGTTGGACGAGACCACCACGATCGATCCGGTCCGCTGACGACGCATTTCCAGTCCCACACTTTGCAGCACGTTGAGCAAACCGAAGACGTTGACGCCGAATATCTTCCGCCACTGGTCTGGATCGGAGTCCAGCACCGATCCGGTGTCGAGAATTCCGGCGACGTGCGCGAGCGCGTCGATCCGGCCGAACGTGTCCATCGTCGAGGCCACTGCAGCGTCGACTGCCTGCCGATCGGTCACGTCCACGACGTGACTCTCGATATCGGCGCCTTCGACGATTGTTTCTGCCAATTCCGCAGTTACCCGCTTCAATTCGACGTCGTCGCGATCGAGCAACGCCAGCGAATACCCGTCGCGCGCAAGCGTACGGGCCACTGCGGCGCCGATCCCCGCCGCAGCACCGGTGACCACGGCGATTCGGCGCTCGCTCACTGCGGGCACAGGACCTGAACCCAGGCATTGATCGTGGGCTCTTCTGCCAACTCCGCGAAGTCGGCATCCGCGCCCGCTCCCCGCCACCGTTCGACGAGCGTCATCAAGCGAACCGAGTCAAGGCCTTCGTCACCCAGGTCCGCGTCGTCGCCGAGTTGTTCTGCCCTCATCGACAGAACCTCGGCGACGTCGCGCACGATCTGGTCACGGTCCACGGTGTTGCTCATCGGTCTCCTCGAGTAGTGGTCGACGCGCTCAGATCGAGCCAACCCAACCCTCGTGTCGACCCCGTCCGCACGCCTTGACTTTAGGCCAGCCTAACCATAACGGTACGGAAGTACACAACCCGGGCGCTCGCAACACAAATTCACCCAAACTAAGGCTAGCCTCAACATAACAAGCAATCTGTCGAACTGGAAGGGTGTCCATGTCAGCACTCGCCGAAGTCTCCGAATTCCCGTTGCGCAACAACCGGACTGACGATGAAACGGACTCCGTTTTCCTGCTCTCACGTAGGCAAACGTCGATCCGCACTTCGGGAGTAGTCGAAGAATTCGACTCGGCCTTCGACGCTGCCGAAGCCCTCAAGACCGGGCGCATCGACTCGGTCGTCGGCGCCCTGCCGTTCTCCCCGGAGACGCCGTCCGCCCTCACCGCGCCACTGAGTTTCACACGAGTCCGCGGTGATCTATATCACTCGAACATCCCGTCACTACCCACTTCGCGGGTAGCCGGATTCGAACCCAGCCCGCAGATCCACACCGACAGGGTCCGCGGAGCCATCGAGCGACTTCGAGCAGGCGAACTCGACAAAGTTGTCCTCGCACGCTCCCTGACCATCGAGGCCGAGTCCACGATCTTCCCCGCCGCTCTGGCCGAGAAACTGATTGCACTCGATCACGCGCACAACGGTTTCTGCGTCGACCTGTCCCCCGCCGGAGGAAAGTACCGCGGGCGTTCGCTGGTCGGTTCGACGCCCGAGGTTCTGATCGAAAGGCGAGGCGGCGTCGTCACCTGCCACCCGCTGGCGGGCTCGATTGCACGCCATCCGAATTCGGATCAGGACGAGGCGAATGCCGAGCAACTCCGCGCGTCGACCAAAGATCTGGCCGAACACGCGTTTGTCGTCGACTCCATCAGCGCGATACTCGGACCACTGTGCACGTCCTTCAATGCACCCAGCGCACCGGAAATCCTTCGGACACCGCAACTGTGGCATCTCGGGACCAAGATCGAAGGTGTCCTGATCGACCCGAGCCAGACCTCGCTCGAACTCGCAATGGCGCTGCATCCGACTCCCGCTGTCTGCGGCACACCGACGGTCGCCGCACGCGAGCACATCACCGCAACCGAAGCCGATCGTGGGTTCTATGCCGGTGCCGTGGGCTGGTGCGACCGGACTGGAGACGGCGAGTGGATGGTAGCTATTCGTTGCGCCGAGATCGCAGCAGACGGCCTCTCGGCGCGGGCCTACGCCGGCGGCGGCATCGTCGCTACTTCCGACCCGGATATCGAATTGAGAGAGACCAGTACAAAATTCCGCACGCTACTCAGTGCGTTCGACCTCGCTGAACATCATCTCTGACAGGGCGTCACTTCTTCGAGGTGTTCAGGGCAATCGCGGCGTGAACGAGTGCCTTGAACGCCTTTTCGTCGACGGCTTGGCCCTCGTGGAAATCGATCGCCCGTCGCGTATTGCCCTCGAGGCTGGAGTTGAAGAGTCCTGAAGCGTCGTCGAGTGATGCGCCTTTGGCAAAGGTCACCTTCACTGCGCTCTTGTAAGTCTCACCGGTACAGATCATTCCGGCGTGGTACCACACGGGAACACCTCGCCACTTCCATTCCTCCACCACATCCGGATCCACTTCTTTGATCAGAGTTCGTATCCGGGCGAGCATCTCGCCCCGCCAGTCTCCGAGTTCCTCGATTCGCTTGTCGATCAACCGAGACGGGGAATCTGCGCCTTGCTTGTCGGACTCACTCTTCGCCATCGCTTCGTCACTTCCTGCTCGTCGCCGCCGATCTCCGGTGAGTCGAGTATCCCCTCCTGCACGCGGATTCACTCGGTGAATCACTGACGCATCACGACGTCTCGGCATAGGCGATTTCTTGCAGTTTCTGTCAAAGTGAGACGGACGTCCAGTATTCTCTGGGTACTAAGTCCCGATTCTTCGGCCTGGAGGACTGCATAGTGATCTGGAATCGACCGCTCACCCACTCAGTCGCTTGGGCTGCCGGATCGGTTGTTCTCGCCGCCGCGATTGTCGGCGTTCACACTGTTCCTGCGGCGGCGCAACAGGCCCGCGTCTTCGACGTACTGTGCACACCCACCGATGCAGGCCTTTCCGAGCTGTCCGGACTCACCGTCACCGCGGCCGGGATGTACGCAATCGGCGACAGCGGCTCCGACGATCGGGTCGCCGAACTCGATTCGAACTGCCACGTGCAGCGCTGGATCAGCGTGGGCACCCCTCGTGTCGACGTCGAGGATCTGTCGTCGACTCCCGACGGCCATCTGTGGCTGGCAGACATCGGCGACAACAACGCGGTACGAACGTCGGTCGGGCTGATCGACCTCGATCCGGCTTCAGGTGCGGCGACCTCCTACCCCCTGGTCTATCCCGACGGCGCGCACGACGCCGAGACACTACTGATCCAGAGCGACGGGGTTCCCGTCATCGTCACCAAGGACTACCTAGGTGCAAGCGTGGTCTACACAACCGCTGAGCGACAGCAGGTTCAGGATCTGAGTACGGGCTCGCCGACCATGTTGGCCAAAGTAGGTCAGCTCAGATTTACTCCCACCCTCACACCCGGTGGGCCCGTCCCCCACGCCGGCACGATGGCTGTCACCGGCGGCGCCGTGAGCAAGGACGGCACGGTGGTAGCGCTCCGCACGTATACCGACGCTTACCTGTACGCAGCTCCCGACGGCGATATCGTGAAAGCGTTGAACACCAACCCGATTCGCGTCCCCCTTCCCGACGAGCCACAAGGTGAGGCGATCGCGTTCGACGCTGCCGGTGATCTGATCAGTGGCTCCGAGGCATACCGAGGGCCATTACCACCAATCCGAATTCTTCGCGGCGCCAGCGACATCGCACTGTCGGGCGGAGCGAGCGGCTCTCTCGGGTCGTAGTCGATTCGCGTCCCCGGGAAAGCGGACAGCCGCCGCTATCATGGCCGAGTGAACAAACAACTTCGAGCGACAGTGGTGGTCTCGGCAGTTCTCGCACTGGCTTCGTGTGCGAATTCCCTCGAAGGATCACCGCGCCCGGATGCGTTTGTTCCGAGCATCGACAACCCGGATCCGTCCGAAGCCATCGACGGAGTTGTCACGGTCGACTACCCAGCAGCCCAACACGTACGCCCGAACGAACGCGTGGCGTACACATATTCACCGCCCTTCGGCGGCCGTCATGACTCGGTCTGGGCAAACTGCACCGGAGTTGTTTATCCACAAGCGATTCGGACCGAGAATGCGGTCCATTCTCTCGAGCACGGGGCCGTGTGGATCACGTACAACCCCGACCTCGTCTCGAGCGAGGATCAGGCTCGCTTGGCACAGCGAGTCGAGGGCATGAGCTACACGTTGATGTCGCCGTATCCGACCCTGGATTCGCCGATCTCGCTGCAGTCGTGGGGCCGTCAACTCAAGCTCGACAACGCCGCGGACGCGCGCATCGATCAGTTCGTCTCGGCTCTGCGCGTCAACCCGAACACGTATCCCGAAGTGGGCGCGACCTGTTCGGTGCCGGTGACGAGCTTCGACCCGAACAACCCGCCGCCATTCGACCCCACCACTCCGGATCCGTCATCTCCCACAACCGTTCCGGAGCGGTAGCGTCTCAGCAGGCCCCGCTTCGCGGCGTAGACACCTACTTGCCTCGTGAACGGCGTTCCAGTTCGACTGCCCGTCGCATGGTTTCCCGAGCCCGGCTTCGGTCACCGGCATAGTCGTAGGCGCGAGCAAGTCGGAAGTTCTGCTTCCAGTTATCCGGGTCTGCTTCCCAGTCGACCTTGATCTGGGCGAACAACTCGTCGGCAGCCGCTCGCTCGATCCGGCCCGAAGGCAATTTCGGAAGCGCAGACGCGTCGACAGCGAGGCCCTCGTCGTGAATCTGCTGCGCGAGGCGCTGGTGCGTGAAGCCGGCACGGAGCGTGGCGATGACGAGCCACAGCCCCAGGAACGGCAGGATCAGCACGCCGATCCCGAGACCGATCGCGGCGCCGCCACCGTCCTGGATGAGCTGGATTCCGCGCTGACCGAGCAGCACGAAGTACACCGCGAGCGCGATGCAAATCGCGACGATCAGTGCGACGGTGCGGGTGGTCTTGTTCATAGATCGAGAAAGGAATCGATACCGACCGTCAGACCCGGACGCGAGCCGATCTGGCGGACACCGAGCAGAACGCCCGGCGCGAACGAATTCCGGTCGATCGAGTCGTGGCGAATGGTCAGCGTCTCGCCCTGAGTTCCGAGAATCACTTCCTGATGCGCGACCAGTCCGGCCATCCGCACGGAGTGAACCCGGACGCCGTCGACGTCGGCTCCACGCGCACCCTCGAGCTCGGTCGTGGTGGCGTCAGGGCTGCGTCCGACGCCTGCTTCCGCGCGAGCCTCGGCGATCATGGCGGCCGTTCGGTATGCGGTGCCCGAGGGAGCATCTGCCTTGTTGGGGTGATGGAGTTCGATGACCTCGACGGAATCGAAGAAGCGCGCCGCGGCAGCCGAGAAGCGCATCAACAGCACAGCACCGATGGCGAAGTTCGGGGCGATCAGAACACCCGTTGCCGGCTGGGCGTCGAGCCAGGACTGAACAGTCGCAAGCCTGGACTCGTCGAAACCGGTGGTGCCGATCACTGCATGAATTCCGTTGGCCACGAGGAATTCCAGATTTCCCATGACGACGTCGGGGTGCGTGAAATCGACCACTACCTGAGTGCGGGTGTCGACAAACGTCTCGATGCGATCACCGGTGTCGACCTGAGCGACGAGTTCCAGATCGGGAGCAGCTTCCACTGCCTCGCAGATCGCTCGACCGACCTTGCCCTTGGCTCCCAGAACCCCGACCCTGATGGGTGCTGCACTCACGTCTTCCACGCTCCGTCCGATGCATTGTTTGAGGTGAAGCCTACGCAATCACCCCGATGCGCTCACCATCAGTCGGGCGGGAGTTATGTCACCACTGGCACACTGGACGTAGTGAGCAACCGTCCGCAAGTCCGCGAAACCGGCAACCTTCGACCACTCGAGTTGGCAACGGGTGCCGTCATGGCCGGATTCACGGTCGCGTTGTCCGTCATTGCCACGGTCATCCCCATGGCCAGCGCCCTCAACCTCGTGGCCGCCGTTCCGATGGGAATTGTTGCCCAGCGCTTCCGAGTCCGCGCCGTGACGACGGCCGGTATCTCGGCCACGGCAGTCGCCTTTGTCGCGGCGGGTTCGGGATCTGCGGCGGCGGTCGCATTGAGCGCTCTCCTCGGCGGAATCATCGGTACGGTCAAGCGGCGCGGTCTCGGCTTCGTCTCCGCATTGCTGTCGTCATTGGTCATCGGGCCCGCGCTGGCGTTGTTCTCCATAGTCCTGTTGCTTGTTCTCGCTCCGCTGCGCACCTTGTTGTTGACCTCGCTCGAGAACACCGCGTTGGGCGTGGCCGAGATCTTGAAGCGTGCCCCCACACTGGTCGGCGCAGCCGAATGGATCGAGAACAGCATCGGCTCGATCATCGACTACTGGTGGTTGTGGATCGGCGTGTCCATCATCTCCGGAATCGTCCTCAGTACCGTCGTCTCCTATTTCGTCCTCGGCGCCGTCCTCGACCGATTGGCTGCACTCCCTTCGGCCGACCCGCTCCAGACAGCACCCGACGACCGTCCGATCGATCCTCTGCCGGTCACTTTCGATCACGTGGGCTTCACCTATCCGGGTGCAACGACACCGGCCCTCGTCGACGTCAACTTCACCGTGCGACGAGGAGAGTTCGTCACCGTCGTCGGCCACAACGGCTCGGGCAAGTCCACACTCACCCGGTTGCTCGCCGGTCGCGCGCCGACTGTCGGGACGCTGACGAGACCCGGGTCCGCCGGTCTCGGCCGACACGGCGGAACCGCCGTCGTCCTCCAACGACCCGAAAGCCAGATCCTCGGAACCCGCGTCGCGGACGACGTCGTCTGGGGGCTCCCCCCCGAGTCGCATCCCGACGTCGATGCACTGCTGGCCGAGGTGGGACTCGCGGGCATGGGTATGCGTGAGACCTCCGGGCTGTCCGGTGGCGAGATGCAACGTCTGGCTGTTGCAGCCGCGCTGGCGCGGCGCCCCGCTCTGCTGATCGCGGACGAAGCCACCGCGATGGTCGATCAGGCCGGCCGGGAGGAATTGGTCTCGCTCCTTGCCGAACTTCCGCGACGCCACCCGATGGCCGTGGTACTGGTCACCCATCACCACGCCGACACCCGCAACGCAGATCGGGTGATTCAACTACAACGCGGACGGCAGATCGATCACCAACCCGGTTGGATGACGTCGACGTTCGGGGGTCCGCCGTCTGCGCCGTGGCCGGTCAGCACTCGAGCTGTCCTCCAACTCACCGATGTCACCCACACGTACAACGACCGGACTCCGTGGTCGCGGCGCGCACTGTCGGACGTAAATCTCACAATCGGCGACGGCGACGGGCTGCTGGTTCTGGGCGGCAACGGTTCCGGTAAATCGACTCTGGCCTGGATCATGGCGGGCTTGATCGCACCGAGCAAGGGAACCGCAGTCTTCGACGGCAAACCCGTCTCACGCCAACTCGGCACCGTCGGTCTCACGTTCCAGCATTCGCGACTGCAGCTGCAACGCCGAACCGTCGCCGAAGACATCGAGGCCGCCGGAGGTCCGGAGATCGGATCGGTGCAAGTCTCGTGGGCGCTCGACGCCGTCGGACTCGACCGTCACATCGCCGGCCGCAGCATCGACGAGTTGAGCGGCGGACAGATGCGACGCGTCGTCCTGGCCGGTCTCCTCGTGCGCCAACCGCGGGTACTCATCCTCGACGAACCGTTGGCCGGTCTCGATCCACCCGGTCGACACGAAATCCTGAACGTACTCAGGTGGATTCGTCGGAACGGAACCGCAGTAGTCGTCATCTCCCACGATGTCGACGACATGGACGCCGTGTGCAGCAGAACAATTCGACTGTCGGAGGGTCGCATCCTCGACCCTGCCGCCAGCAGCGCCTTGGAAGGATCGACGACGTGACAACACTTCTGCGCGAAGTCCCGACTTCATCGCCGATACACCGATTGTGGGCCGGAACGAAGATCGTTGCCGTCGTTCTCGTCAGCATCGTGGTCGTGACCGCTCCGTCCTGGCCGGCGATCGGCGTCGTACTCGGATTGTTGTTGCTGACCGCGGTGATCGGACGCATCCCCCCGACTGCAGTTCCGCGACCTCCGTGGTGGTTGTGGGCGCTGATCCTGCTCGGCGCGTTGATCAATCTTCCGATCGGCCTCGACGCAGTCTTCATCTACCTGCAAGCTGTGACGTTCGGTCTTGTATTGCTCTGCGTCTCACTGATGTTGGCATGGACCACGTCGATGAGCGATGTGGCGCCGGCACTGGCAACGCTCGGTAGACCGCTGCGATTCCTCAAGATCCCGGTCGACGAGTGGGCGATCGCGACGGCCCTCTGCATTCGTTCACTTCCGCTCTTGATCGACGAGATGCTCACCCTGGTGGCGGCGCGACGACTACGCCCGAAAGCTGTGGTGAACAGCGCTGCCGACAATTCGATAGTCGATCTGATCACCACGACCATGTCGGTGGCAATTCGGCGCTCTGCCGAGATGGGTGAAGCGATCTCCGCTCGCGGGGGCACCGGTTTGATCGCGGCGTACCCCAAGCGCCCTCAGCTCGCCGACCTGTTCGCGCTGATCGTCGTCATCGCCGCGTGCGTCAGCGCGGTTGTTTTGACTCTGGTTCTGCGCTGATCGGATCACCGCTGACAGAATTTCCCTGGGCGATGATCGCAGAACCCATCCAGCGCCGTAGGTATCGCCGCAGTTCCTCGTCGCTCCGCTTCGGGTCGCCGGGCGCGAGGAAAAACGACTGCATCGTCCGCAGGACGTATTCGACCAGTTCCTGAAGTGATGCGTCGTCGTATCCGAAACGCACCCAGTCCACGTCGAAGCGGGTGATCATCGCCATTCCGAAGGCCTGCGCCTCCTGAGAGGTCAGACCTTCGGGATGAAGACTCGAATTCGTGCTGGTGAGCAGAATGCCGAGATGCGGCGTTCGGTGGACCTGGGTCAGGGTGTAGACGACACCCTCGGTCATCGCCTCGACGGGATCTTCGATGCCGCTCACGTGTGTGGTGAGCCGATCGAGGTAGCCGTCGACCGACGCGATTGCAGCTGCCCGCATCAGAGCGTCAGCGCTGGGGAAGTATCGATACACGGTCTGCCGGATCACGCCCAGTGACTCGGCGACGTCGCCGATGCTGATTTCCGAACTCGTCCGTCCGATCAACTCGACCGCGGCCTCGACAATGCGACGAGACGCATCTTCGTCACTGTCCGGTGGATTGCCGCCCCACCCACGCCTTCGTGCCACTGCCCACTTCCTCGCTCGAACGAGGCTCGAACCATGTCTTTGCGCTCGAAGTCCAAGAGCCACAGGCTAACACAGGCAGGTTTTGCATCTGCGCCCCTCGAATTCACTCCCCTCGCCGAAAGTGAACATACAACTGCACACCAATATGTATGATTACCGCCACACGTGGCTTCGAGTGCCAGAGCGGCCACCTGACCAGCCCCTCCGAAAGACGAGGTTCGACAAGTGACCAACCTTCAACCCCGAAAAATGGACTTCGGATTCGAGGATCAGGACGTTCCCTTCCTGTGGAACCCGGAGAATCCGGCCTGGTCGAGCATGTCCAACGCGGTCTCGTTCCTGGCCATCGGTTTCGAGAAGATGATCGTGAAGATGATCATGCAGACCAAGTCGCGGATCAGCGATCCTGAAGTGGCCGAGGAAGCCGTGGCGTTCATGCGTCAGGAAGGCCATCACTCGACCGCGCACCGCCAGCATGTGAAGGCTCTGATCAGGCGCTACCCCGGACTACAGAACACGCTCGACGCTGTGATCGGTGAATTCGATCTACTGACCGAGGCGACCTCGCTGAACTACCGGCTTGCATACACCGCGGACCTGGAGGCGACCTTCACTCCGGTGTTCAAGCTGATGCTCGACAACGAGGCGACCTTGTTCCGCCCGGGAGACGACCGCGTCGCGTCGCTGTTCATCTGGCACTTCGTCGAGGAGGTCGAGCATCGCAGCTCGGCTCTGATCATCTTCAATTCCGTTGTCGGAAGCGAGCTTTACCGGATGCGGATGGCACCGTCGATCTTCGCGCACGTGATGAAGGTGATTCGTATCGCCTGCGCAGGCTTCAACCAGCACGTTCCGCTCTCCGAGCGGCAAGTCGACTCACTGTCGATGTTCGCCACCCACCGCACCAAGCAGAAGATTCTGACGTCGTTCGCTCCGTATCTGACCAAGGGCACGATGCCTCGCGCCTTCGATCACCTTCAACTCGGAGCACAACTCGTTGCACTCGGCGGTGTCTTCCGCAGCCAGATGCCCAATCACAACCCGGACCACGAGAAACTCCCCGCACTCGCCGACCAGTGGTTCAAGCGTTACGACGACGGCTACGACTGCACACGCTGGTACACCGCCGAATCTCAGGCACAAGCCGAGTCGATCACGTCAGGGGCCAACTGATGGCAGAACACTGCTCCCCCACGTTTTCCCAGCTCGCAACAGAACTCGGTTTCTCCTGTCAGGAAGCAGGTGGACTCGTCGAGTTCCGTAACCCGGCGGCGCTGGAGAACTGGACCCTGCCCGTCCTCGAATGGACCATCATCGTCGGCTCGGTGCTCGCACTGGTCCTGGCGATCGTGCGGTTGCGCCGCAACGGCGACCCCACCAATCTGGTTCTCTGGTTCGGCGCCACCGCCTACCTGTTCATCATCGAGCCTCCGCTGTACTTCCCGGCGGCGTTCGGCATCGAAGAACAAGTGGACACGATGTTCGCGCACAACGTGTTCACCGTCGACTTCATGTGGGGTCGACTGCCGCTGTACATCGTTGCCATCTATCCACTGATGGCGACGTTGGCCTTCGAAATAGTCAGAATGCTCGGCGTTTTCCGCAGATACGGTCCACTACTGGGCGCTGTCTGCGTCGGCTTCGTCCACCATGCGTTCTACGAAATCTTCGACCACCTGGGGCCCCAGTTGCGGTGGTGGGAGTGGTCGACGTCGAACCCGATCAACCAACCCATGTTCGACGCGGTTCCACTTCCCAGCGTGGTCGTCTTCGCCGCGCTGTGGCCGATGTCGTTGGCATTCTGCGTCCAGTACTTCGTCGGACGGCACGTCGATGCCGGCAAGCACTTCTCCGGACTTCAATTGGTATGGCGCACCATCGTGATCGGCCTGCTGGCCTCGCTGGGTACGTTCATTCTCCCGCTCCCGGCGACGGTCTTCGGTATAGGAAGCGACACTGTCCGCGGGTTCCTCTACGCCGCTGAACTTGCAGTCCTCACAGTGGTCGCGATCGTGGTTCTCGTCCGCCAATGGACGCACCTGCGCTCGGCAGAATCGAACACTCCTGCACACACCAACAGGTTCGTGCAGATCTACAGCGTGGTGTACCTGGTTGTCATGGCCGTCCTGTGGGCGAGTGCGCTTCCCGACTTCTTCGACGCGGTCGACGGTTCCACCAGCGCTGGAGATCCCATCGGGAACCTCTGGTACACAGTGGCGTGCTTCGTCATCGCAATCCTGTGCGTGAGCGCAACTTTCACCATTCCGAAGCGGAACTCCGGGACGGCCGACGCCGAGCTCCTCGGGGCAAACTCAGCGACTCCGGCTACCTAGGCGACCGGGACGAGACCGCTCGGGTCTCGTCCCGGTTTCTCGGTTTCACGGGACGCGGTGAGTCCACTCTTCGGTTCTGAACTTCGTGTCCACCAGCTTGCGCGCCTGCTCCAACTCCGAGTCCGTGTAATCGCTGTCGTGGGTGTCGTATTGACCTCGAAAGTGCTGCGCAAACGACTCCAGGATTGCTGCACGCGTCATTCCGGTCTGCGAACGCAGCGGATCGACGCGCTTGGCCGCACTCTTGGTTCCCTTGTCCGACATCTTCTCTCGTCCGATTCGCAACACCTGCGTCATCTTCTCAGCGTCGATGTCGTAGGCCATGGTCACGTGATGGAGCACAGTGCCGGACGCGAATCGCTTCTGAGCGGCGCCGGCGATCTTGCCCTTGTCCGAGGCGATATCGTTGAGCGGCACATACCGAGCGTTGATACCGACCTCGGCAAGCGCTCCCATGACCCACTGATCGAGAAACGCGTAGGACTGCTCGAAACTCAAACCCTCGACCAATGACGCCGGTACTGCCAACGAGTACGTGATGCAGTTGCCCGGTTCCATGAACATCGCGCCGCCACCGGAGATTCGGCGCACCACCCCGATGCCGTACCGCGCAGCCGCCTCGGAGTCGACCTCGTTACGCACGGACTGGAACGATCCGATCACGACCAAGGGCGAGTCCCAGTCCCAGAAACGCAATGTCGGCGGACGCTCACCCGATGCGACCTCACGCGCGATGACCTCGTCCAGCGCGACGTGCATCGCGGGATCGAGAACCACCGGCGGGATGAGGTCGAAGGTGTGATCCGCCCAGCTCGTGGCGTGGCCGAGTGCGCGCCGGATCGCGATGCCGACCGACTGCGGCGTGAAGCCGATCATCGAGACGGACTCGTCGAGCGCAGTGGAGATGGCATGCGCCAACTGTTCTGCATCCGAGTCGGCGGGCATTCCGCGCAACGCCGCGTTGATGTCGTCGAGCGCGCTGTCGGGCTCGAGGAAGAAGTCCCCCGAGACTGCGACTTCGGACAGCCGACCGTCCGCCACCTCGACGTCGACCGCGACCAGTTTTCCACCAGGAACCTTGTACTCTCCACGCATCCGTCCAGCCTATCCCTGCGGGATTCTCTGCGGTGAGCGCCGTCGAAGATCACACCCCGCGCGCAGTGCGCATCTGTTCGGAAGGCAGGGCGATCAAGTAACCACACCTGTAAGTCGCTGCGGGGCTGCACAATCGCGCGGACGGGACCGCACGTGTCGACCCCTGGCAATTTGGCCGAGCAACGGCCCTGCTTCTGCCGACAGGCGAGATGATCTCTGTGGTGGGAGGATTGCCGCAACGAGCCAACTCCCTGGCGAGCCACAACGGAGGTAGACATGAAGGTCCCGGCGTTCCACTCGACGGTTCCTTCGGATCTCGACGTCTATCACGACAACGAAAGCTGCATTTTGGCCGCGCGCATCGCAGTGTCCCATCGTGCCCACGGAGTCGACGGCCGACCGTGGTGCACTGCGTGTGCGTCTTTGGACTGACGAGCGACCACCAGCTCACTCACACCCACGTCGCCGATTCGGGGGCAACCCCGTTGGCCCGAGCATTCGCATCGATGACAGCGCGGAGCCACACTGTCAGACCGGTCTCGACCTGCTCGTAGAACGCGGTGAATCCCGGATCGGCCACGTACATCCGTCCCAGACACACCTGCATCGAATGTGTGCAGTCGAAGTAAACCCCGATCGACGCTCGGTGCCGTTCTGCCAGCAAATTCGCCTCGCCGCTTCCCGGTTCGACACCGGATCGGCAGGCCAGCGCCAGATCTTCGTTGAGCGTCTCGACGCAGTCGGCGATCTTCTGCCAATCCTCAGCGGTCCTACCCGCCGACCGTTCCGCGTGCTGCGCCCACTGCGCACTGTCACCCCAACGCTCGTGCGCCTCAGGTCCCCATGACGGCTGCCAGTGTCGGCCGAAGATCGAGACCTGCTCGTGTGCCGGCAACAGCACACCCGACTTCCTGGCATCGATGATGCGATCCAAGGACTCGCCCAGTTCCTCCAAGTCGGCTATCCGTTGCCGCAACTCGGCGCGCTGCCCACGCAGCGTCTCGTCCACGTGGGCTGCGGGCGCATCGAGCAATATCCCGATCTCGTCGAGCGACAAACCCACGTCACGGTAGACAAGCACCCGGCCGATGCGACCGAGGTCCGCGTCGGTGTACAGCCGGTAGCCCCCGTCACTGCGCCCGGACGGACGCACCAAACCGATTGCGTCCCAATGATGGAGGGTACGTACGGTTATGCCTAGTCGTGATGCGGCAGCACCGACAGTGAGAGCACTGTCTGCCTCGTCTCCGAAGAGTTGGTCCGTCACGTGATCCAGTCTGACAGACGCGGTTCGGGAGGCCACAGCGTCAGACCTCGGTTCAGTCGTCGGGTCCGTCAATTCCCATGCCTCGCAGATGCTCGGCCTCGGCACTGTTCGGGTCGTACGGACGAGCGGCCGTCATGATCACGCGCGCGTTCTCCGGTGTCACAATCTCCAACTCCAGTGAATTCCACGGCTTCAGATGTGGACCGCTGGTGCATCCGGGCCGCAATTCCTCACACGCCTGTGCTATCTGGTCCATCTGACTCAGCACACACGCAAAGCTCACACTGACGGACGGTGGTGAATCTGCACATTCGCCGGGCACGAGCAGAACGTCTTGAAATGCCCAGCGTCGCAGGTGCGTCAGTCGATCCGGTACCGAAAAGAGGTCGAAGAAACCGAGCCCACGGATCCAGAAGTCGGCAGATTCGGCCAGATCCGATGTCGGAACCGACACGAACATGGGCATTCCGTAGAGACCTCGGAACTGTTCCGGAGGCACGGCGTCTGTAGCGGGGACAGGGACGGGGCTGATGTCGAATGCCGGGTAAGTATCGGTCATGAAGCCATCGTGAGCCCTCACGCTACGTCAGGGTCAAATCGTGTGAAATCCGATCGAACCAGATTGCGCGATCACACCGTGCGTGCGAATGCGCCGTCGTCTGCGAATACCCGTTGGGCAAAGCGTTCGCCGATGAGACGGTGCGTCGCAGCGTCCGGATGGAGCTGATCGGGAAGCGGCAACTCTTCGTTCTCGGCCGCACCATAGAGATCGCACCCGTCGACGTAATGCAGATTGGGATCATCCGCCGATCGCTGGGTTACGATGCGCGCCAACTCTTCCCGAATAGAGCGCAGCGTCAGCTTTCCGGCTGCGCGCTCGGCGGGATCGCCGGTAGCAACGAATCGCATTTCGCCTCTGGCAAGCGCGTCGAAATCGAATGCACCAGGTCCAGGCGTGTCTTCGTGAATCGGGCAATAGACAGGCGAGACGACCAGCAGTGGAGCCACTGGATGACCGTCGCGGACCGTGTCGAGGAAGCCGTGCATTGCCGACGTGAAGGCCCGCAGGCGCATCACGTCGGAGTTGACCAGATTGATGCCCATCTTGATGCTGATGAGGTCGGCAGGAGTGTCTCGCATAGCGCGGGCGACGTACTGGTCCAGCAGAGCGCTGCCGCTGAACCCGAGGTTGATCAGATCCACGCCGCCGAGGGAGGCTGCGAGAGCAGGCCAAGTGCGGGAGGGACTTTCAGCGCCGGAGCCTTGACTGATCGAGCTTCCGTGATGGAGCCACACATCACGCTTCGTGCCGACTGCGAGTTCGAGCGGGGCGTCGGTTCGCAATGCGACAAGTTCGGTGGTTTCGTTGTGCGGCAACCAGATCTCGACGGTCTTGGATCGCGCGGGCAAGTCCGCGAAGCGGATGGTGCTGACGGGTCCGGATTGTCTCTGAGCGGTACCGGTCGCCATGTCGATCGTCACCGTGTTGCCACCCTCAGCGATTGCGTGCCCGGTTGGTTCGCCGTCGACGATCAGGTCGTACACCCCTTGCGGCCTCGGCGGAGCACCGATGTAGATCATTTTCGTGGGCAGAGTGTCGAGTTCGATGGCCGTAGCGCTGGTTCGGAACACCAGCCGCACTCCGGACGGTTGTGATTGCGCCATTGCCATCTGCCCGTCAGCGAATTGCGTGCGAGCTCTGGCAGGCAGACGGTGTGTCAGCACACCGCGTTCGGTCCGCTCGAGCTCGAGGGCTCCGCGCACGATGTCCTCGGAAATTACGGTAGTAATCCAGCTGCTCTGGCTGTTCATCTCATTCACCTGTAGATAAGTTGCGAAGGTTTTAACTACAGCACACAGTAATTTGCCTATACTATTTAGGCAAGCGGTTTCACTTCTCGACGAACAGGACCAACGGACATGCCTCGCGCAGGACTGACACCCGAACGCCTCGCCGTGGCGGGCGCCGAATTGGCCGACGAGGTGGGCTTCGAGCAGGTGACCGTATCGGCGGTCGCCAGAGCGTTCGACGTCAAGGTCGCAAGCCTGTACTCGCACGTGAAAAGTTCGAACGACCTCAAAACCAGAATCGCGCTGCTTGCCTTGGAAGAGATGGCCGACCAGGCTGCCGACGCCGTGGCCGGTCGGTCCGGCCGCGACGCCTTGACCGCCTTCGCGAACGTGTACCGCAACTACGCGAGGTCACACCCTGGTCGGTACGCCGCGTCACAGATGCGCCTCACCCCGGAGGCCGCGGCCGCGAGCGCGGGTTTCAGACACTCGCAGATGATGCGATCGATTCTGCGCGGGTACAACCTCACCGATCTCGATCAGACCCACGCAGTTCGGTTGCTCGGCAGCGTTTTTCATGGGTACGCCAGCCTCGAGCTGGGTGGATCGTTCAGCCACAGTGCACCGGACAGCGCCGAAAGCTGGGCAAGAATCCTCGAGGCTCTCGATTCGATGCTGACCAATTGGCCAGCGTCGAGTCCATGACCAGTCGTGATTCTTGCGCGCCAAGTTCTTGCGCCACTTGGTGATCGCACACGGCCAAGAAACCTCGGGCCCACCCCAGGAGCGGCGCCACACAATCGCGCGCTCCCGCAACCACAGGTCGCACTGGGACAGAAGAAGGTCCGAGTAGGCAAGAAGCCGGGCGTGGAGCTCCGCTTAGAGGAGAAGCTTGGCGCGCAGAGAGTCGACAGTGCCCTGGTCGACGCCGAGGCCCTCCCGTACGTAAGTATCCATACCGCCGTAGAGCCGGTCCACCTGTGCATACGCCGCATCGAGCCACGACAGGTCCACCGCGTCGTCCCGGCCCAGGTACGTGTTCGACGCCATGAAATCGGCACTGATGAACTCACGCGGGACACCCAGAATGGTCAGCAGGATCGCGGTACCCCAACCGGTGCGGTCCTTCCCTGCACTGCAGTGGTAGACGGTTGCGCCGTCGGAGTTGTTCGCGATCGCAGTCAGCAGGTCACGGAAGGCGACATCGGAACCACGGTAGTTGACCATGAACGGGTAGCCGATGCTCTGGCCGATGTTCGAGGTTCCCTTGACTGCGCCGTCGATCAACGCGCGACCGAGGGTCAGGGGAACGAACTCGTGGAACGCGATGCCGTGTTCGATACTGACGACGTCGGCGACCTGGTAGGTGACCCCGGCGGGGATCCGATCGGGATCCTCCGCACGTTCGGAGGCGTTGCGCAGGTCGACGTCGAGGGTCAGGTTCGCGGCGGTGAGTTTTGCCAGATCAGTCTCATTGAGCGAGCTGAGCTTGTTGGAACGGAACACCAGGCCTGTCCGGACGGTCCTGCCGTCGGTAGTCCGATACCCGCCGATATCGCGGAAGTTCCGCGCCTCGTCGAGCCTGATCTCGGCCGCGGACGGCGGTGGGATCTCCGGCAGCGGCGGTTGCTCCCCGGACGATCCGAACTGACTCGAACCCAATTGCAGGTCGCCGCTCGAAGCGGAGGCGAGTGTGGGGCCTGTCAGGGCCGCACCCATGGCGACCAGCGCAGCGAGGGCGATTCCGAAAGGGCGCGCCCCTCGGCGGCGCGTGTAGACAGTTGTCACCTTCATCCTCTCATTCGCTGTGCGGGATACCCCGCGCCCCGCAAACTCCCGTGCGAGATTACAAGGGTGGCACGCTCCTCGTCCCGACTTTGCTCCAGAAACCGGACATGTGTTCAGGTGCCCGGCCAGCCGCCATCCTGCAGGAAGAAACTCTTGCCCGTCACTGCGTCGCCATCGACCACGCCGGGCCCGATCGAACGACAGACCGCGGCCGCGGCGGCAGCCGTAACTGCACAGCGCCGAACAACTTCACTGTCGAGCAACTGCACGAATCTCCACCTCGAGCTGGTATCCGTTGGGACGAAATCAATCTCATGCGCTACCGGCCGTCGACCATGACCAGTGCAGGCTGAGGAATGTCGGACGAAGCGTCTGCGAGAGCAGCAAGAGTGCCGTCGAGCGCGACAAGGTCCGCACGACGACCCGGCGCCAAGATCCCCACCCGTCCTTCGTCATGGACCAAGTACGCACTGTCCACAGTCATGGCCTGCACTGCACGCTGCACTCCGATCCGTTGGTGGGCGCCAAGCACGGCACCGCCCATGGTCAGCCGATTCACAGCAGTCCTAATCGTCTGGAGGGGATCCATCGGCGTTATCGGGCAATCCGAGTGCAGCCCGAATTTCAAGCCGATGTCATCGGCGCACGCCAGCGGGTCCAGGTTGCCGGCTCTCTCAGGACCGAGGAAACGGTCACGGTGACGATCGCCCCAATGAAAAACATGGTTGACGAAAAAGCTCACCCCGATCTCGGCATCACGTATCGCCTCGAGATCCGCAGGCCTACTCACCTGGCAGTGCTCGATACGGTGCCGCGCTCGACGTCCGTCACTGCGGTGCGCACTGCGCAGCGCCGCGATGGCGGCGGCTACAGCCGCATCGCCGTTGGCGTGCACCGCGACCTGACCTCCCTCGCGGTGCACCTGGAGAACCATGTCGTCGAGTTGCTCCTGCGGATAGAGCAGATCACCGTGATGGTTCGGGCTGCAGGTATACGGAGTTCGCAAGGCTGCAGACAATCCTTGAATGGACCCATCCGCCCAGAATTTGGCGCCGGCCAGGCGGAAGCGTGACCCTGGGGCCGGTGCAGCCGTGAAAGCGATGTTCCTTTCCTCCAGTTCTGCGATCGCGAGATCACCCCGAAGGAAGCCAACCGTGTGCACGGGCATCTCGCCCATGGTGTCCAGGGCACGATAGGCGGCCAACTCCTGCATGCCCGCCGACAGGCCGACCCCTAGATCGTGGACGGTCGTGATTCCTCGCGAACGCGCCAGTGTCAAGCTACGCAGCAACGCGGTCTGCACCTCTGCCTGTGTCAGGTCTGGTATCGCGCCACTCAACCGTGCCACGGCGTCGATTTCCCAGGCCATCCCTGTGAGCCTCCCGTCCGCCCCACGCGGAAACTGCGAGTCCCCGGGATCCACCGTCGATTCGTCGATGCCTGCAGTTGCAAGCGCAACAGTGTTTGCCACCGCAAAGTGCCCCGAGATGTGCAGAACGATGATCGGGCGGTCGGTGCAGACTGCGTCGAGGTCATCGCGTGTGAGATGGCGACCTTCTCGAAGTTGTGTGTCGTCGTACCCCCATCCACGTATCCAGCCGTGAGTGGGAGTGGAGTTCCGCAGAGCCCCTTGGATATCCGTGATCGAGGCGCACGGTGGCGTCCGGCAATCGGCCCATCCGTCAGTCAAGCCGGAGTAGGTCGGGTGAATGTGCGACTCGATCAGCCCCGGGATCACAGTAGCGCCCGCGAGATCGAGCCGACGAGTTTCCGGTCCGGCGTACTCCCCCATGTCCTTTCGACTTCCGGTGGCGACAACCAGGCCTCCATCGAGGACGAGCGCCTCAACCTGGGGTGACGCTGCGTCTTGGGTGAGGATTGCATCTGCGGTGAGTAGTGTCCGAGTCATCGGATATCCGCCTTCGTGGTCGGGGCTGCGGGGCAAGGCACTGGTGCCGATCGATTTTCTGCACGGAGGCCCGAAACCGCTTCGACAGGAGGCCACATCACTCGGGTGGCGGACACGAACAACACGTTCAGAACGAGCGCTGCGGCACCGATGTTCATGCCTTTGTCCGCCAACCACATCGATACCGTGCCGTGTGTGTCGAGGTACAGCCAGAGCACCAGCACGTCGCCGAGCACCACGCCCATCGCGAGCGCTGCCGGTCGCAGCTTCCATCCGAAGATCATCGTCGCGAACACCACCACGGCCTGGGTCACCCCGTAATACGCGGTATTCACCAGCGTCAGCAGCAATTGGGGTGCGGCGAGGGTGAGGATCAGCGACAGGCCGAGGTAGGCGACGATGACCCCGCGCACCCACACTCTCTGACGTGATTCGGGTATTCCAGGAACGATGTTTCGCGAGACGATCGAGCCGATTCCCAGCGCCGAGCCACACAGAACAACGATCGCGCACAGTGCCGCACCACCCGCCACCACTCCGGTCAGCCAGTCCGGGAGCACGAGACGGGACAGTTGCAGGAGCACCTCATTGGACTCTGCGCCCTCGAGCTTGTTGGGCAGCAATGAAATTGCGCCGAAGGCAGCAGCGACGAGGAAGGGATACATGAGCATGTACAGCGGGTTGAATCGGGCGACTCGCTTGAGGGTTGCCTCGGACTTCGCCGATAGCACCGCTTGCACGATGAAGGGGAAAACGAAAAAACCGAGTGACTGGAACACAATTGTGGTGAGAACGAAGGTCAGCGACGAACCGGTGACGGTGGATTGCGAGGCCTGCCCGGCCCCATGGGATGCCGCATCGGCAAAGAGCTTCGTGATACCGCCCGATTTGGCCGTGGCGGCCAGTCCGATCAGGATCGCTCCCAACAGCAGAGCTGCGTCCTTGACGTAAGACACGAACGCCGGTGCACGCACACCCGAAAGCAGGAGGAAGAGCAGAGCAAGCGCAGCGCCGACGAAAACCGCCACCGTCGGGTTGATGGTGATGCCAAGTCCGCTCAGTGCGACCTGGAGGCCGGCAAGCTGCAACTGCCCCCAGGGAATGAGGAAGACTACCGAGGCAATCGCGATTGTCAGTTCCAACCCGCGCGACCGAAAGTGCCGCCCTGCCACATCGGGCAGCGTCATCGCGTTATACCGCTTGCCTGCCCGCCAGAGATAGGGCGCAAAGAAGTATCCGATCGGGTAGGCAAGCAAGATGTATCCGATGAACCAGACGCCGTAGCTTGCCCCGTGGGCGTACACACCCCCGGGAAATCCAATGAGCGTGCCGATGCTGTAGGCCTCACCTGCTCCCAGGATGAAAACCAGCACGGGACCGAAAGACCGCCCGCCCACGAGGTAGTCGGAGATCTCTTTTTTGCTTCCACGGCGTGAAAGCACTCCGGCGCCGAGCGCGAGGAGTAGCACGAGCGTAAATGTTGCAGCGATCATGTCGGATCCCCGATCTCGGTCTTGGCCTGAGCCAGTTCGTTTCGTTCCGCTTCCTCGAAGTCCTTGCGGTCAAAGAACTTCCATGCCATGTGGAGACACAACGAGGTCAGCGGCATCCACAGGAAAAGCCACGCGAACAAAATGGGAAATCCGAGAACAGTCAGTTCGGATCCGGAGAGCGCAACTATCCCGCCCAGCACCCCGACGAACGGAACTCCGATTGCGAGCAAGGCACTCTTCGCCTCGTTGGACATGATTGTGGCTCCTTAGCCGTTGATCGATCCGGAGCAGATGAGGCGAGGGGCGTTTTGCCGTCGAATCGTCGTCCGGTCTAGCGTTGAGTGTGCCTCCCGTCACTATGGCGGGACCATGGGTGAACCCCGGAATCCACGACGCTCGTTCGTGAAATTCACGGGACGCAAGACCAAGCACGCACAAAGGAGTAACCCCGTGGACGTAACCGACGTCGAAGAAGAAGACACGATCCGTCGGTTGTGTCGCGAGGTCTCCGACGAGCTCGAAGCGCTCACCGAACGCGCGGTACAACAGATTCGCAGCGAACTCCCGGCCTACTCCGCGGTACCAGTGGCCGAGCAAGGCAACTACATCCGCAAACAGTTGTCCGCAATGCTGTGTGCCGTCGCCGAGAACGAAACGATCACCACAGAAGACACCGACCGAAACCGCGAACTCGGGCGCCGTCGCGCGATGCAAGGGCTCCCCCTCTCCGATGTCATCGAGACCTATCACATTGCATCTCGTGAGCTCTGGGACACGATGGTCCAGCGGTCCACGAAACCAACACACGAGCTGCTGCAAGCAGGCGGCAAACTCTGGGACCTCGTTCACGCCGCGACGAGCGCAGTCGCAGTCGGACACTCCGAGGCAACGCGCAGCGAGCAGGCCATCCGCGCCGGCGTTCGATACCGATTCTTCGAAACACTGCACAGTGCAACGGATATGGAACTGAGCAACGCCCGAGAGCTGGCACAAACCCTCGGATTCGATACACAGAAATCGTTCCAAGCACTGTCGGCCGTCGAGGAGGAATGGTCAGAAGCACAAGTGGAAAACCTGCAACGAACCCTGGATTCCGTGCATGCTGTCGCGCATTGCAGTCGACATGGCTCCCGAGTAATCGTGATGTGTCAGGGCGAACCAACCGAAGTCATCCACGCAATCATGCGAGATCATCCACGAACTTCACTAGGTATCGGGATGCCCCGGGTCGGGCTCGTCGGCGCAGCTCAAAGCATCAAAGACGCCGAGCGCACATTGCAGTTGGCGACAGCGCCGGGCACGACGGTCAGTTTTGCCGACGAATGGCTCATCGCCACTCTTGCCACCCACCAGGACGAGCTGCTGCCGCTTCTACAGGCTGGGGCGTCCGTGGCCGAAGAGCACTCACATCTGATGGATGCCGTCCGCGCCTTCGCCCGAAGCGGGTTCTCCGTCAGCGCTGCCGCCCGTGACATCCACCTGCATGCGAACTCTGTCACGTATCGACTCGACCGCTGGCAGCATCTGACCGGATGGGATGCGCGAACCCTCGACGGCCTGATGAAATCTATCGTGAGCCTAGAACTGTTTCATCGCCGAACGCTCGACCACCATCTGACACCGAACACGCGCCGCGTGTCCTCGGCACGCTGAACCGCGCCCGTGCTTGTCACTCCGACTCGCCGTCGAGACGTTGCCCAAGCCAGGCACCCATATCCGACGCAGCGCGGCGGGCAACAGGCGTTGGATGGTTTGTAAATCCATGCGGGACATCAGGATAGAGACGCAAGTCGACGTCGTTTCCGGCCGCCGACAGTCGCGCCACCATGGCAAGGTTCTCTGCCAGGACCACGTCTTCTGATCCAACGACAACGAGGGTCGGCGGCAGGCCGCTGAGGTCGCCGAATGTCGGAGAAATATCCGGGAGAGTGCGATCATCGACATGGCCGACGTAGGCTTCGATGAAGTATTCGTCGCTGATGGTGCGGCCCGCGGGAGTCTGGGCACTGACGTCGTACGTGCCCGCTTCCAGCACCGCACCCGAAAATGCCTTGGCCAGACCTCGATCACGAAGGCGCAGCAACGTCGTCGTCACCAAGGTTGCTCCCGCCGACATGCCACCGATGGCGAGCCTGGTCGTCCCGAACCGTTCGGCAGCGACCTCAAGCAGCCACAAGGCGACTGCCTCACAATCGTCCGGCGCTGCCGGCCAAGGGAATTCCGGTGCAAGCCGGTAATCGACGGTAACCACTACTACCCCGACCTCGTCGGCAAGTCTCATGCTTCGGGCGTCAGCGCTGGCCGCTGAACTCATGTAGAAACCCCCACCCGGAAGATACAGATAGACCCCGTTGACATCGCCGTCCTTCGGAGTGACTACGCGCACCGAAACGGATCGGCCCTCGATGTCGAGTGTGTGTTCAACAGCCCGGCTCGCCGTGGGATCAACCACCCTGGATGCTCGCACCACAAGCAGTTCCTGCAGGGAACTCGGACCGACACCGGCAGGCCGCGACGCATAGAACGCTCGCGTACTCGCCAAATCGTCACGAGGCATTTGTTCGATCAGATCAGTCAATGCAAGCTTCACCAGGGCTCCCTCGGGTCGAGACTTGTCGACAATGATGACACCTCCAGCAGGAGCACGTGTCCGACGTGTTCTCGGCAACGCGGGGCCGTGACAGGTATGAGCAAACCGCGCCGGAAAGAGGTCTTCTCACGCTAGCCTCGACTCGGAATTGGACGTTTGTCTAGAAAGGTCGATGGATGCGTGCGCTGTTGCTTGCCACCCTCGCAATCCTGGTCCTCCAGATTGCAACTCCGGCGGCGAACGCTGCACCACCGGATCCGGGCTGGACTCTCCCCCAACTGACCGTCGCAGATCGAACGATCAAGGACGTCGACGGACGAACGGTGTTGCTCCGCGGCGTGAACGCCAACGGTCTCAATGACTACGCAACCAACGGCACCGGTCTACCCACCGTTACGCCGCTGGGAAGAACGGACTTCGCGCAGATGGCAGCGCTGGGCTTCAACGTCGTCCGGCTCAACGTCGCGTGGTCCCTCCTGGAACCGACCCGCGGTGCATTCGACACTGCGTACGTCGACCGCATCCGAGTAGCGGTCCAGGATGCAAAAGACCACGGCATCTACACCGTTCTCGACATGCATCAGGATGCATGGGGCCCGTACGTCGGCACCCCGAGCGACCAGTCGTGCCCGTCTTTCATGGAGCCGGGAGTCGGCTGGGACGGCGCACCCGAGTGGGCAACCCTGACCGGCGGATGGACAACCTGCAACATCGGTGGACTCAGGGAAGCCGCACCCGCGATCGCCCATGCCTTCCAGGCGTTCTACGACGACGAGCAAGGAATCCAGAGTCGCCTCGTCGCGACGTGGGCGCGGTTGGCTGCCGAGTTCAAAGACGAACCAGCTGTAGCCGGATACGACCTGTTGAACGAACCGAACCCCGGCCTGCGCGATCCATTCACGGCAGCTGATCAGATCGGGCAGTTCTACAAGCGGGCCACCGACGCCATCAGACAGGCCGAAGCAGGAGGATTTCCACACCTCGTGTTCTTCGAGCCCAGCGCGATCTGGTCGGCTTTCGGCCTCGACGCGCTGCCTCCACGCCATTACCTGACCGATCCCCTGGTGGTCTTCTCGCCCCATCTCTACAGCGAATCGATAACGGTCAGTAGCGAATTTCCCGGAATCGAAGACGGATTCAAGATCGCCGACCTCGCTGCCGCCTGGTACGACGCACCGTTGTGGACAGGTGAATGGGGTTGGTTCGGCGACGCCGACGAGCAGAGAGCAGACGTCGACCGCTTCGTCGATGCCACCGACAAGTACCGGATGGGCGGCGCGTGGTGGTCGTGGACACAAGCGTGCGGTGACCCCCACCCGGTTCGCGACGGCAATACCCACCAGCCACAGGGAAATCTGAATCGCATCGACTGCCCGTCCGGTGAATCACTCTGGCTCGTAGAGGGATTCGCCGCGCCACTCTCGCGAGCGTATCCGCGGGCAGCGCCCGGCACGCTGACGGAGGTATCGCGTGACGGGTTTGACGGGAGCGGCACCGGACGGGTCGAGGCCTGGTACCCCGGCACCGACCGGCCACAGCTCGAGACCACGAATCTCTCCGACGTCCGACTGTCCCCGATCGAGGGCGGATGGCAACTGATCGGCCACGCCGACGGCGACTACGCGGTCAAGCGCGCCTGATCGAACGATCATCCGGGAATCGCGCCTTCACACCACGCGAAAGAGCGGGTATCAGAAGATTCCGCCAATTCCCTTGCCGATCAGAACAACTCCGACGACCAAGATCAACACACTCATCACCGTGGTGTTGTTGTCCTGGAGCCAGACTTTGAGATTGGCCAACGGCTTTCGCAGGCGATCAGCAGCCACCACGTATCCGATGACCGGGATCGCGACAGTTGAACTGGCGATGACCGTGAAGACGAGAATCGAGGTGATCGCTCCGCTGGTCGCCAACGACGCCGAGCCGATCGACACTCCGGCCGCGATGCACATGAGCAGGTTCTTCGGGTTGATCGCGGCGAGCGCGAATCCAAGGCCCAATCCCTTGACCGCGGTCATCTCGTCGACGGCTTGCATCCACTTCGGTGTTTCGTGCTCGCCGCTGCGCCCCCGCCACTGCTTGACCCCGACGGCCAACAGGAGGACACCGAGAGCTAGTTTGATCCACGAAACCGTGGCGGACGGTCCGTCGTCTGACGTGCTGACGGCACTGGACAAGATGACGAAAAAAACTGTAGCGATGAAGATTCCGAGTAACCAGCCCACCGCGAACCCGGCGCTGGTGCTACCCGCTCGCTTGGAGAGCAACATCAAGATGGTGGCGATGACGGCCACCGGCGACACGGCGACACCGACGGCCAACGGGAGAAGTTCTCCGACAACGGAACCCATGTCAAAACTCATTTCTGATTGCGGCAAGCAGGATAGGCGGTAGGCGAGAAAAGCCGCCCCTGTCCGCCACGACGGACAACAGAGCACAGCCGATACCGCTGCGCGACAATGCTGACACTGCGAGCGCCTGCGTAGTTGATGCCTCATTCGAAAGGGATGAGTGCCTGAACCGCAGGCCCCGATTCCCCACCGAAGATCGCGAAAAGACTTGGTCAACGGTGTGTCGGCTGCGCTCGCAGCAGAGCGCAGCCAACATCATCGAGGAGGATCACCAGACACAATCTCGAGTAGTGACCTCACGCGTAAAGACGGGTTACTTCGCGCAGCCACTGCCCTCGAACGCGAGCTTGGACGTATATTGCCCGTCCGGCAGATACTCTCCCATCACTGCCTTCTCGTCACCGGGCGTCTTGGTGTCGTGTGCAGCGTGGCTGAAGTCCTTGGCCGGCAGCATGTTCCGCATGATCAAGAGGGAATCGTCGGGGTGCCCTGCGCCGTCACCGGCCGGCGAGAGCGAAAGCCATGACACCCCACATTCCTTCGTAGCGTTTGCGGGTCGGTCTTCAGGGAGCGACGCGACAATCGTGTAGCGACCATCCGCATCAGTGGCCATCTGCTCGTCGAACAGACACGTCGCTACCTTCGTCGTTGCCAGCGATTCATTGCTGCACATCGACCAGAACCGCATGTCGACTGCGCTGTCGAGATTCTTTGCGCCGCCTGTCGTCTTCGGAGTCCTCGGCAACTCTCCCCGAAGTACTAGAACTTCGCCGAACCCACGGTTGACTTCAGCGGTGACGTAGCTGTTGTCGATGTTGGAGTACTGCCCGCCCACCCGCTGGGGTGTGCCATCGCATTTGCCGAGATAGGTACAGCCGAGCGTGAACTCGGCGCTGTAGTACGCCCGCCAGACTGGTGTCTGCTCGGAAGGGAATGTCGCAGGCTTGCCCGGTTGGTCACGCAATGCCTTGTACGTGTCCAGCGGCAGCGAAGCCGGCTTCAAGATTCCGTTGTCCGCACCGACCGCTGAACACAGATCCTGCCCGCGCAACACCTGACCACCGGAAAGGTGCAGCTCTGGCTCCGGCAGTCCAACGCCGCCGGTGAGATCACGCCCGTTGTCCGGCAGGTAGATGCGATAAAGCAGGCTTATCCGGTCCTGACCTGGCACACCGGCATACAAGGTGTTGGGTTTCGGCTCAGCAGGCGAGGCCTCGTTGAGGACGGAAGCCGTGTACGACCTGGCACTTTCGTTCGATCGATCGGCACCGGGAAGATAGGTGTTGCGCGAACCTGCGTCGGGAGCTGTCGAAATGTCATTGAGGACGGCGGTCGGCATCGCGGTTGCTGCGTTGTACGAGTTCAACGACTGATAGCGCGCATGCGCATACTGCCCTCGGATAACCAACTCGGCGTTCTCGGGGATTGTGAACTGCGCAGCCCAGTAAATCGCCGCGGTGTCAGGAAAGGCGTAGTTGAGCTGTGGGTCCGCGCGCTCGGGATTGATCGGCACGGACCAGAAGCAGGTCGACACCGGATGCTCGACGTCCGGTCCGCCGGATCCGAAATCGACAGAACCAGATTCGGATCCGCTAGCCGAACCGGTTCCTGATCCGGATCCGCTCGACGAGCCGAAATCGACAGATCCGACCGCCGGCGCGGCAACCGCGGACCCAGCCCCGGCAAATACAGTGATCGCACTCAGCGCCACCGCAGCTACGAGTGTTCTTGATGAATGCATCGCGCTCCTTGTTAGATAGCTGACAAACAGTGATAGAACGATCTAGAGCGAGTACTCCCGGTCCAACGACGAGAGACCGTCACGAGGTCCGCACTCCGCACTACTACTTGGTGGGTTGAAAGTCGTTCGTCAGAGCGCCGCGAATCGCGTCGGTGTCCGACTGAGACCAGTTGTCGGGGTGCAGGATCCGCGCCCACATGTCCGCCGCCTCGGCACCGTAGTTGTGCCCGTGACCTGGCGGAACGTCCGCCGAGAAGACCATGTCGAGTGTCACCTGCCAGAATGTCACGAACGGTATCCACGTCATTCCCGGATCGACATCACGGCCGAGAGGCTCGGCAAGCCAGTCCGGCTTGTTCAGAAGCAGGTCGAAAGACCACCAGACAATTGGGTCGCTGGCGTGCTGCCAGTACACGACGCGTGAGTCGTTCCACGGCGCATCCAGTTCGAGATCCTCCGGATAGGCAGCGAAACGAATCGACTGCCCGTCGTCGATCACCGGCACGGCTTCCCGTGAGCCGGAGTCACGACTGCTGGTGATCTCCTGCCATTGAGCGGTGAAGTTCGGAGTCCCCGACCACAACGCCCCATCCACCCGCGTCGCCATGTCCTGTGCTCCCGCGAACGCGGCCTGTCCCCCGTACGATCCGAGGCTCTCGCCGAAAACGACAAGCTTGGGGCGCTTGTCGAGCGGCAGATCGATCCACTTCGCATAGACAGAGTTGAACAGCGCCCGGCCTGCGGCCATCGGGGTTTCCCGATCGGCGATGAATGCCAAAGGGCTGGGAAGGAACGAGTACTGCATCGCCGCGATGGCGGTGTCGCCGCCCTGGACGTATTCGAAAGCGGACGCCACGTCGTCATTCACCCAGCCGCGGCCGGTGGTGGTCACTACTGCCAGGACGGCACGGTCGAAGCCGCCGGTGCGCGCGAGTTCGTTGACGACCCGCTGCGCGACACCGTCGACGGAATCCGACGACTCACGGCCGGCGTACACCCGGATGGGTTGCTTCGCGTCCCGGCCGGTCAGCGCGGAAATCTGCACCGCAGACGGCCCGCTACCCATGAAAGTGCGACCCTCCTTGCCCAGCGAATCCCATGCCTCGCCAGACATGGGTGAACCACTGCGTTCGGCGATCAGAGGCTGGTCGATACCATCGGGCGTGTCGTTGTCCGCGCCGGAGAAACTCCAGTTCGCAAAAGCGATGAGCCCGTTGTAGAGGGCACCGTTGACGACGAAGATCGCCAACGCGAAGACGACGACCAAGCTCGCGACTTTCGCTGCTTCCTTGGGAACAAACCGCAGAGCAACGGCAGCGAGTCCTCTGGTGAGATGCCGCAGACCGCGACCCGCCTCCAGCAAGATCAACCACACCACTAGCGAAACCAGCAGCACCAGAAGATAGTTCGCCCGGTTCACGCGAGGCGCCTCGACCAGATCACGGACGATCTGCTGCCACCACGAACCCAAGATCAGAAAAAGAGGCACCAATATCACTGCCAGTACGGCGAGTACGGCCCAACCGATCCGCTTGGTCCGGTCCGACCATGTCGGTTCGACTCCGCATTTGCGGATCATCCACGCCACGCTCACACCGATGCCGTACCCGGTGTCGGCGGAAATACCGGTTGCCACGCCCTGCAGGTACCACGCGCGCGGTAAGAGGGACGGGCTCATCGAGAGGACGAAAAACACCAGACCGAACGACAACCCGACCGAGTGCAGCGTTTTGCCGTAGCGCCGCACACCTTCCCACACACGTTTCATGCCCGAATCGTAAGTGCGCCAGAAAGATGAAATGCGCCTCTCATCCCTTTCGAATGAGGCGCGAACTACGTCGGTGGAAAGTGTTCGCTATTCCGCGTCATGCACCGAAAAGCTTCGGCCCAACGGCAATCACGGGCGAACACCGGTGGTGCCTTGACAGATTTCGCACACGCGATTCCGCGTACACTGTGTGGGGTCAATCCACTCAGCACGTACAAATTCGGCGCGATTCTCATGGCGGCAAAACGAGGAAACCTACCGATCGAACTGAGCAGTTTCGTCGGTCGTCGGTCCGAGGCCAAAGAAGTCCGACGCCTGCTGTCGGACTACCGGCTTATGACCCTTACGGGCCTGGGTGGGGTCGGCAAAACCCGCTTGGCGCTCCGTGCCGCCGATGATTCCTCCCGTGCGTTCCCCGGGGGCGTCTGGTTCGTCGACTTCAGCGAACTGCGGGAGCCGGCACTTCTCGATCAGACGATTCTTGCCGCACTCGGAGTACAAGACCGATCTACGCGGTCACCGCGATCGGTACTGATCGGCCGTCTCGTCGACGAACGTGTCCTGCTTGTTCTGGACAATTGCGAACACCTCATCGGCTGGGTTACCGACACCGCCGCCGAACTTCTCCGGTGCTGTGCCCGATTGGCACTTCTGGCGACCAGCCGAGAACCGCTCGACATTCCCGGCGAGATGGTATTACGGGTGCCGCCTCTGCGATTTCCCACCGAGGCGCCGTCGCCAACCGACACCCGTGATGGTGATGCGATGATGCTGTTCGAGCAGCGGGCACGTTCCTCCGTGACGGACTTCCGCATCACCAGCGAGAACAGCGCGGCTGTGGAGAAGATCGTCCGCCGGTTGGAAGGACTACCGCTGCCGATCGAGTTGGCGGCTGCCCGACTGAGGGCGATGTCGGTCGATCAGATCCTGCAAAAACTCGACGACCGCTTCCAACTGCTGACGCGGGGCAGCCGGAACGCTCCAGCGCGTCAACAAACGCTTGCACAGAGTATCGACTGGAGCTTCGATCTGTGTACGCCGCCGGAGAAGTCGTTGTGGGCGAACTCGAGCGTATTTGCGGGTAGCTTCGATCTCGGGTCCGTCGAAGGAATTCTCGCCGACGAAGCACAGAACGACGACTTGGGCGATCTCGTGATGTCCCTTGTCGACAAGTCGATCCTCATCCGTGAACAAAACGGCTCGTACGTCCGCTACCGCCTACTCGAGACTCTTCGCGACTACGGGCGTGAACTGGTGTCAGTCGACGAGTGGGTCTCGCTGCAGCGCAGGCACAGTGAGTGGTTCAGGCAACTCGTCTTCCGCGCCGGAGTCGACTGGACGGGGCCGCACCAAATCGACTGGATGACGCGGATCGACCGCGACTTACCCAACGTGCGCACCGCGTTGGAATTCGGTCTGACCGAACCCGACTCGGTCGAAGCCACATTGCGTACCGCAAGTGCCTTGCATGATTACTGGCTTGCACGTGGTCGATTCAACGAAGGTCGCTACTGGTTGGGTCGCGCCCTGGCCGAGGTGCCCGAACTGACCGAGGGCACTCTCGGTGAGGCGGTAGTCGAGGCCGCCGCGACAGGCGCACTGCTGGCAGCCCTCCAACGAGATATCGCTTCGGCGACAAGCATTGCCGAAGAGGCTCGGCGACAGGCCGAGATGCAGCGGAACGACGACGGTCGCATACTGGCGCGGTACACGCTCGGATTCGTCGCGGTCGCCGACGGCGATCTCGTGCGCGGCGCCGAGTACCTGGAGCAGGCTGTCGCAGCATTCCGGGCAAACGACGACATCGCCCGTCTGGTACCCGCGCTCTACTGGTTCGCCTTCGTCGTCGACGCACTCGGCGAAACCGACCGGGCTGCAAGCATTTACGAGGAGGAGTTGGCTCTCACCGAATCGCGCGGCGAAATCTTGTGGCGGTCGATGACGATGTCGGACTACGGATCCGCCCTGTGGCGTCATGGCAACCACGCTCGCGGTATCGAGCTACTCGAAGATTCTCTCCGATTGCTTCGAGGGCTGGGTAACCAGTTCGGATGTGCATGGTGCCTCGAGGAAATCGCGTGGACGCTTGTCGACCGGGACGCAAAGCTGGCAGCCACACTGATGGGAGCTGCCGACACGCTGTTCACCGCCACGGGCAGCCCGATGGACACCTTCAGGAGCATGGTCCCGTACCACGAAAACAGTGTGACCGAGGCTCGTAACCGGATCGGAGACAGGGTGTTTCAAACAGCATTCGATCATGGACGAGCTCTGACTCTCGACGACGCAGCGGCCCGCGCGCTGAGAGAGCAACCGCCCGGTGGATCACCGAAATCGGCGGCTGACGAAATGCTGACTCCGCGGGAGCAGCAGGTGGCCGAACTCGTCGCACAGGGCCTGACCAACCGAGCAATCGCGGACAAGCTGGTCATTTCTCAGCGCACTGTCGACGGCCACGTCGATCACATACTGAACAAACTGGGGTACGACTCGCGCACCAGGATTGCGGCCTGGGTGCTCCAGCACACAAACGACTTCCGCAACCCTTCGACCTCGTGACGGTCGGTGTCTTCGATCGATAGCGGCGCGGCGGGTAACCCGGCCGAATCCTGTCGCAAGAATCCGACCGTCGAAAGTTTTCTCAGCCTTCGTGATCAGCGAGAGTCCAGTGTCCCGCACCGCGCAGTTCGAGTTGTCGATTGTGAAAAACGTCGAGGGTGCTGCGATGCCCGACGCTGACAATGATGCTGTCGGGCAGTTCACGGCGAAGGATGTCGTAGAGCGTGTACTCGAGGCCTTCGTCGATTCCGGATGTCGCCTCGTCGAGAAATGCGGTTCGCGGTCGGATCAGGAGGACTCGGGCGAACGCCAACCGTTGTTGTTCGCCCGGCGACAGAATTCGAGTCCAATCAGCCGGCTCGTCGAGCCGACCGATCAAATGTGCGAGATGCACCTCGGCGAGCGCGTCGTGGAGCCTGCGGTCGTCGAAGTCCGAGCGCCCGGTGTTCGGCTGACCTGAGGGCAACTGGTCCGGATATGCCAAACCCGCGCGCAGAGAACCCAATGGTAGGTATGGCCGTTGTGAGAGGAACAGGACGTCTCCGACCGGGGTGGTCACGGAACCGTTTGTGTACGGCCACAACTGCGCGATGCTGCGGAGCAGCGTGGTTTTGCCGCTACCCGACGGACCCTTCACCAGCAGTGCATCGCCGGGCCCCAGTGACATGTCGAGTTCGGAGATCAACGCCTCACCAACCGGCGTGCGCACGTCGAGTCCCCGAACAACCAAATGACTGCCAGCGGAGAACGCGTCGAGCACGGGAAGTGCGCGGGCACGACGATCGGCATCGGCGAGCCCGGTCAAACGGATCAGTGTGGCCCGGAAACTTGCAAAATCGGCATAGGACTCTCGAAAGAACGACAACGAATTGTGCACCTGGCCGAATGCTTGAGCAGTTTGCATCACGTCGCCGAAAGTGATCTGCCCGCTGAACAATCGAGATCCCTGGACCAGAAACGGAAACACCACCGCTGTCTGATCCACTGCCAGATTGAAGCCACTGAACTTGAGCGTCCGGAAGACGATCGCCCACATATTGCGGATCACTGCAGCAAAACGTAGTCCGAGCGTGCGTCGTTCGACGTTCTCTCCGCGATAGAAGGCGATGCTTTCGCCGTACTCCCGTAGTCGAACCAACGCGTACCGGAAGGTGGCGCCGAGTTTCTCGTTCAAGAAGTTCAGCATGATCAAAGGCCGGCCGATCCAGAATGCGAGTGCCGTGGTCACCAACACGTAGATGTAGACGAGAAAGATCATCGCTCGCGGAATCTCGGCACCGAAAACAGTCAACGGCCCGGACAGATCCCACAGGATCTTGGTGAAGCTGACGATCGACACCATTGCGGCGACGGCGCCCATGGACAACGTGCGGGACGACGTCGCGAATGCGGTGATGTCTGCCTGAATACGTTGGTCCGGATTGTCGACCGGGTTCTCCAGGAAGTTTCCGCGATAGTAGGCGCGGCCGTCGAGCCAATCGTCGGTCAATGTGTCATTGAGCCAACTGCGCCAATTGATATCGAGTGTTTGGCCCACCAGGTAGACGACGAGTGAGCTAGCGACGTGGACTGCGGCCAATATCGCGAACACTCGCAGGTAGTGCCAGAAAGCGGTTTCGTCGAGGTTCTGAATGGCGTCGTAGAAATCCTTGTACCAGTACGAGAACAACACCGTCACGCGGACACCGAATATCGTGAGCAGCAGCAGTAACGCGAGAATCGACAGCGGAATGACGGTGCGCCGGGGATCGAAGTAGGGCCAAGCCATTCGCCGAAACTGGTTGCCCCAGCGGGTATACCGAGCTAGCAGCAGCGCGGTGACGACGAGAACCGCTACCGTGATCGCATATGCCTCTGCCAACCACAGTGCGCTGTCCGTTACCGCGCTACCCCAATTCACCGTAGCCTCCGTCCTGGAGGGGAACTGACGATCACATATCGGTCGACAGCATTCGGTTCGCGATCCGCAATCCCGAGTCTTCCGCGGCATCCAATGCACGTGATTGCTCTGCCGTTATCCTGTCGCACACCCAATCCCAGTGCATCGTCACCACAGCGCCGGGGACGGGCATCGCCGCAAGCGCGTTGCCCTCGACCCTCCACCGCACTCTCTGCGTTGCCGGTCGGCCGCGTGCGAGTTGCTCACCGTCGAACTCGAGCGGGGACGAAGCCACCAATGCATGCTCCTCGCCGACGTCCTCGACCACTCCCCATCTGATCCGGCAGTTCTGGAGGACGGACAGTGGGACCGCACCGCGCTTCCGAAGAAGCTTGACCCACGGATACACCAGAAATACGTGAAAACTGTGGTGCGCGAGCGCGCGGTCCCGACCCCCGAGGACGGGGAGGAACCCGGTGTTCTCGCGTTCACCGAATGCCCCCCTCAAGTGCTGTAACAACTTCCCCGAATCGAGAGAGTCGAGGAGATCACCTCCCACCCAATAGGCTTCGATCACTCGCGAATCCAAGGGGTCGTCGATGCCCGCTCCTACAGCCAATGCCTCGAGGTACGGCCACGCACCGTCGAATTGACGAGCGCGATCACGGTCGCCGCTGCCCGAGTTGCCGCTGGCCAGACGAAGCAGCACTGAAGGATCGTCGGGTCCGCAGTAACCCAACTCGTTCGGCGGATACGCGTAGCGGGCAAACAATGCCGGCCCGTTCATACCGACGGCAGTCATCAGCAGATCCGCGGGAGTTGTTCACCTGCCGGCAGATCCACTACCCGATTGCCTCCCAATGCCGTACGCGCCACCACCATTGTGCGATGTTCGGCCACACACTCCCCGATCACGGCGGCTCCCACACTCAGTGGATTGCCGTGCATCGCTTCCAGAACCAGGGCGGCATCTTCGCGTGGAACGAAAGCGATCAACTTGCCCTCGTTTGCGACGTACAACGGATCCAAGCCGAGTAGCCCACAGGCGTCGCGCACGTCAGCGGGAATCGGTAGATCTCGCTCCACCAGCGCAACCCCGATGTTCGACGCCTGAGCGATCTCGTTGAGGGTCGCGGCGACTCCGCCCCGCGTAGGGTCGCGCAGGACGTGGATGTCGACGCCGGTGGCAATCATGTCGGCCACCACGCCGTTCAGGGCCGCACAATCACTGCGCACTTCGGTCCCGAATTCGAGACCTTCGCGACAACTCATCACGGCCACGCCGTGAACGCCGATGTCGCCGCTGACGATCACGACGTCACCCACTTGTGCGCGAGTGGGGCTGATGTCCACCCCGTCTGCGACAATCCCGATTCCTGCGGTGTTGATGAAGACTCCGTCGCCGTGACCGGCATCGACGACCTTGGTATCACCCGTCACCAGCCGAACGCCGGCAACGTGCGCGGCCTCACCGAGCGCCTTCGCGATTCCCGCGATGTCGGTCAGCGCCGTCCCTTCTTCCAGGATGAATGCCGTCGACATCACCAATGGCTGCGCTCCCACCATCGCCAGGTCGTTCACCGTTCCGTTGACAGCGAGATCGCCGATCGTTCCGCCGGGAAACACCATGGGTTTGACGACATACGAGTCGGTCGAGAACGCGAGCCGCACCCCACCGACGTCGAATACGGCCGAGTCACCGAGTTCTGCATCGGCAGCGCTTCCGAACGAGGGCAGGAACAGGTGCTCGACGAGCTCGGCGGACATCGCTCCTCCACCGCCGTGCCCCATGACGATGTTCGGCGAATCACGCAGCGGCAGTGGGCAGACCCACGCCGACAAGTCCACGACAGCGGTCTCCTCAGCCGGCATGACCCGCCTCCTGAAGTTCCAGGCGCCGGTACAGGTAGTACGCGGCGCACGCCCCCTCGGACGACACCATCGTGGCACCGAGCGGATTCCGCGGAGTGCATTCCTTCCCGAAGGCACTGCACTCGTGTGGCTTGATCAAACCTTGCAACACTTCTCCGGAACGGCAGACGCTCGACTCGTCGGTATGGATATCGGTCACCGAAAAACGCTCTTCGGCATCAAAATACGCATACTTCGGTGCCAGCTGCCAACCGCTGTCCGGGATCGATCCGATGCCGCGCCACGTCCGGTCCGACACGGCGAACACATCCTCGAGCATCGCTTTCGCTGCGGTGTTGCCCTGCGCGGTGACGGCACGGGCGTAAGCATTTTCGACCTCGTATCGACCCGATTCCAACTGCAGCACCGTCTTTCGGATGCCCTCCAGCAGATCCAGCGGCTCGAATCCGGTGACGACGATCGGGACCTTGTACTTCTCGGCCAGCGCCGGGTACTCCGACGTTCCCATCACACTGCACACATGCCCGGCCGCCAGAAATGCCTGCACGCGGCACTCTGGCGAATCCATGATCGCGGCCATCGCCGGCGGGACCAGAACGTGCGAGACGAGTAGCGAGAAGTTCTCGATACCCAGGCGATTGGCCTGATAGACGGTCATGGCGTTGGCCGGCGCGGTGGTCTCGAATCCGATCCCGAAGAACACCACTTGCCGGCCCGGATTCTCCTTGGCAATAGTCAGTGCATCCAACGGCGAGTACACCACCCGCACGTCACCGCCGGCGCTCTTGATGCGGAACAGATCCGACGAACTCCCCGGAACTCGCAACATGTCCCCGAAGGAGCAGAAAATGACATCGGGTCTTGCCGCGATTTCGAGAGCTTTGTCGATGATCTCGAGCGGGGTGACACAGACCGGGCATCCGGGTCCGTGGATCATCTCGATCTGTTGGGGAAGTAATTGATCGATGCCGTGTCTGATGATCGAATGTGTCTGACCACCACACACTTCCATGATCGCCCATCGCCGTGTGGCCAGCGCACGGATCTGATCCAGCAGTTTGCCGGCCAGTTCCGGATCGGAGAACTCGTCCAGATATTTCATGATTCCGTCTCCTTCGGTTCGATCCCCGCGGCCCGGGCAGCCCTTTCGAACCCGTCACCGAATTCCTCTTCGAGTACGCCGAGGTGCTCGAATTCCGCCAGCGTGCTGCGAGCGGATTCCTCGTCGAGTCGCTGGATGGCAAATCCGACGTGCACCACGACGTACTCGCCGACTTGGGCGCCCGGAATGTACTCGAGGCACACTTCTTTTCGGACGCCACCGAAGTTCACCACCGACATCGTCGTTCCGTCGCGTTCCTCCAGGGACTCGATACGTCCCGGTACGGCTAGGCACATGACACAACTCCTGACCTCATGACGAACTCCCCACCAGCACTTGGCCGTAGGCGAGACCGCCGTCGTGCGGCGGCAACTCCAGTCCTGTCAACGGCGTGAATCCAGCGTCTGAGAGCAGAGCACACGCCCGAACGAGCAGTAGAGGGTTCTGAAAGACACCTCCGGTGAGTACTACCTCGTCCACTCCCGCCAGTTCCCGGCCACGAATTGCCCACTCGAGCACCAGGTGCGCTACGGATTCGTGGAAACGGGCGCCGATCACTTCAGCGGGCAACTTCTCCCGGAGATCGCGGACAACAGCCCGAATGACCGACCGCGGATCTGCTGTCCACGAATCGTCGTCCGACTGCGTCCAATCGAAGGTGTACCGCGAACCGGCGCTGTCGACTCCCCTCGACACCCCCTCCAACTCGATGGCAGCCTGCGCTTCGTAGTCGACCCTCTGTCGGACCCCGGTCAGCGAGGAGACTGCGTCGAACAACCGCCCCATGCTGGAGGTGTCCACGCACCCGAAACCGGTTTCCATCTGGTGAAGTAGGACCGACTGCTCTCGGGGCGGACAGGCTGCCACGGGCGCGAGGTCGGATTCCCAGTCCAACCCGGCATGCCACAGGTGGGCGAGCGCCATTCGGTACGGCCGTTCCACTCCGGCATCGCCACCGGGCAGCAGTACGTATCCCAGATGCGCGAGACGGCGATAACCCTTGTATGTCGCCAGCAGTAGTTCCCCTCCCCACACTGCGCCGTCCGCCCCGTAGCCGGTGCCGTCGAACGCTATTCCGAGAACTGGTTCGCTCCCGTCCCGGCCGTTCTCCCCCATCACGGAAGCCACATGTGCGTGGTGATGCCCGACGATGCGCACCGGTCGGTCACCACTACGACTGCGAGCCCACGAGGACGAGCGATACCGAGGATGCTCGTCACAGGCGATCTGGTGCGGCACCACCCCCGTGATCGATTCGAAGTGACTCTCCGACGCAGCAAAACTGTCGATGACAGCGAGGTCGCCCATGTCCCCGATGTGCTGACTCGGCCACACATATCCGTCCTCGGCAAGACAGAAGGTGTTCTTCAGGTCGGCCCCGACCGCCAAGGTAGGCGGTACGTCGAACGGCGCGGTGACGGGCAGCGGAGCATATCCGCGCGAGCGACGAAGCAACTGTCTTCCACTGCCGACTATTCGCATCACCGAGTCGTCACACGGCACCAAGATCGGACGGTTGTGGGTCAATACCCCGTCGGCCAGGTCACCCAATCGTTCGAGATCGTTGTCGGAGTACAGAATCGGCTCACCGCCGATGTTCGCCGATGTCATGACCAACACCGCTGGGCCCGCCTCTTCTCCGGCCAAACCCAGAAGAAGATGCTGAATCGGGTTGTAGGCCAGCATGATTCCGATATCCGGAATGCCGGGGGCAATCAAGGGGGAAAGCGCGTATCCAGACGCTTTGGCAACCAGCACAATCGGGCGCTCGCGCGAGGACATGGCATCAGCCTCGGCATCACCGACCACACCCAACTCTCTGGCTTCTGGCACATCGCGCACCATCACCGCCAACGGCTTGCTTGCTCGATGCTTGCGTTCACGCAACTCGTGAACCGCGCGGTCGTCGCGGGCATCACAAGCCAGGTGAAATCCTCCGATTCCCTTGACAGCAAGAATCTTCCCGTCTCGCAGTAGGGATCGGGCTCGTAGCAGTGCACCCTCACCGGTCACGGCGGGCGCGTCCCCTTCCACGAACGATAGCGTTGGACCGCACTGCGGGCAGGCAATCGGTTGCGCATGAAACCGGCGGTCGGCGGGATCCACGTACTCCGCCGCACAGTTCGCGCACAACGGGAATCGCTTCATCGTCGTAGCGGCCCGGTCGTAGGGCAGCGATTCGATGATCGTGAATCGCGGACCGCAGTTGGTGCAGGTGATGAATGGATGACGATATCGCCGATCGCTCGGATCAGTCAGTTCCCGGAGGCAGTCGTCGCAGATCCCGACATCCGCCGGCGCCAAGGTTCGCCCGACCGACCCCGCATCCGTCTCGACTATGCGAAACCCCTCACGACCAACCGGCCGCGAGTCCTCGCGCTCTACCGACTCCACCCGTGCCAGCGGTGGGGGGCGGTTTCGCACCCGAGCGACAAATGCATCGATTGTCTCTCCGTCGCCTTCGACGTCGATCACGACACCGAGAGCAGAATTTCCCACCGAACCCGACAGTCCCAGTTCGGTGGCGGTCGCATGGACGAACGGCCGGAAGCCCACCCCCTGGACTACGCCACGAACGATGACACGGCAGGCGATCTTCATGTCCCGACCTCGCCGTTACCAGAACCGGAGAGGACTACCTCACCGTCGTGGCCACCACGGCCCATCAGTTCGAGGCCGGCCCGAGCATGGCGAGCTCCCTGCTCGTCGACCTTCTCGACTGCAAAGCCCATGTGGATCACCACCCAGTCACCTGCCGTGACGGTGCCTTCGTCGAGCATTCCGATGTTGACCTTGCGTGGTGCCCCCTCCACGTCGACGAGAGCGAGTTGACCTCCGTATCCGTCCAGTAGTTCGCGTACCCGTCCCGGAATCCCCAGACACATGACTCACACCTCCGGCCCCAGTGTGGTGGCCTCACAGTCCACGTCGATGGACCGGACGAGTGCCAGCACCGCAGAAGCGGCTTGCCTTACCGAATCACGCATCTCCGCACTCAATCCGATTCCGTCGCCGATCGATTTCGCATGTGCCCCCACCACGAACGTCCGCGGGAGTGTTCCGCCGAGGGCCTGCAGGCTGGCAAACACCGAACTCGGATGCATCGAGTGCGCGTCGAAACCTCCTTGCGGGCCTTCACTTTCGGGGTCCACTTCGATGATCGCGAGCTTGCCCGGGACTCCGGTCGCCGGTAAGGCATCGATCAGGACCAGGGCGTCCCACGACTCCAACAAGTCGTACGCCAGATGCACGCCCCGAATCCCGTAGTCGACCAGGTGAGCTCCCGATGGGAGATTCTCATGCTGCAGCGCCCGAACAACTTCGGGGCCGAATCCGTCGTCTTCGAGAAATATGTTTCCGACACCTGCAATCAGCACGCGCACAGCGCTTTACATCTTTCGCATTCGCAGATAGCGCTGGATGTCCGGCATCGACACCACCAGGACGATCGCGGCTGCGATCGCGGTGGCGCCGAGAAGTGCCGTCGACAGCAATCCCATGCTCCTCATGGCGAGTTCTCCTCTCGATAGCTGTGAAGTTCGATAGCTGTGAGTACGTCACGCGCTGTCGCGCGGCATCGGCTCTATCTCGTCCGGCGCGAAGTACAGGTAGCGGCCGTACCAGTTGTGCAGATCGGCGGCCGGATCGTCCAACAGTGTCACCCCAACATGAATGTCGCCGTCCACGTCTTCATGAATGGTGGCGACGTGGGCGATCCGGCCGTCGAAGAACAGGTCCTGAGCATCAGCGCGGCGTGAGGGGTGGAGCCGAACTGTACTTCCACCAGAGACACGGACGCCGTTGATCAGAACTGCGTCGGTGCGTGGTTGGACACTGGTGTCGGCTTCCGGGGTCCACCAGTCCACACCGTCAGGCACCTCGGGTATCAGATCAGAACCGGCGTGCGGATTTCGCAGCACACCGTGCAGGCCGGCTAGATCGTCGTCCGTCAATCGCTCACATCGGTCGATGATGTCGGCAGCTCTGGAGTCGGTAGCTCGCGCCCGCGCCTTTTCCTCGTCGGTCATGGCAAGGATTCTCAGGGTGAGAATTTCGTCGATCTCGGTCGAGTCGAAGAGAGATCCCTCGCTCTGCGGCGCAATCTCGGGAAAGTCGTACAGGATGATCGGTGACACCAGAACGGTGGGAGATGTGCCGGGGTGAGTGGGGTCCTCGGTCCCCGCAAGCACCGGATAACAGCGATTTTGCCGCAACTGCTCCGAGTGATCTGCTTCTTCGAACAACGACAGGAACCTCGAGCCTGTGCAGTTCACAATGACGTGAGTCCCCAGCATCGATTGCGCGGTGGCCGTGCCCTTGTCCCGTGCGTCGACGCTCGTGGCGTTCATGATCGTCACGGAAATCACCGTGCGTCCGTCCCCGGCGGAGGCGCTCACTGCCAAGAGGCCATTCACCGGAAGCCGTGTCCGAACGATACGTCCGACCACCCTGCCCCGAGAGTCCGACAAAGTCTCTCCTTCGACAACTCCGGCCGCACAGAAGGTTTCTTCGACGCCGGCCTCGAGTTCGTCCAGACCCCACGGACCCAACACGATCTCGGACTCGGTGGCTTCGTCCCACGAGATCGACTCCCGCTCGCCGACTACCAACCGATCGACCGGGATCCACGCCCCGCCGGCGCCGAGTCGTTCAACCGTCCGCGACTGGTGGTGCAGAAATCTCACAGTCGCAGAAACTTCGACGCCGTTCCGCTCGAATTCGCCGAGCAGACATTGCGCGGACATCGACGGTTCCTCGCCGACTCCGACCTCGGCGGCGCCGGGCGGTCCGAGAACCCCGAACTGCCAACGGGATTGATTCTTCGCCGAGCCGGCCCGGTAGGGATAGAGAAGATATCCCTCGTACAGGACGGCGTCGGCCACGGCCCGAACGTCGTGATCCATCCCCGTTCGAGTCATCGCGGCACCTGGCTCGCCGTCAGCAACTGCCGCACGGCTGAATCGAGGTCCGTGAGGCCGTGCGCTGCCTTGAACCGCACGAGATCGGCAATCGTCTCATGGTCGAGGCGTACCCAACCAGACGCCGGATAATGCGCAGCCATCAGCTGTTTCCACACGTCGACCGGCAATTCGTAGGCAGCAGATCTGTCCCACGGGATCTGCTGCACGGAGAACCCACGCGGTCCGTCGGTGAATACCGTGCCGCTCAGTAGAACCACGATCGGAATCGTTCCGTCGCCGAGTGCGTGCATGTACTTCGACGCCGTCACCGAGAAGTCGTACGTACACGCCATGGGTAAGGCCGCGACCGTTGTTCCGGTGAATCCTTGAACGACCGTGGAACATTCCATCCACAGGAAGGTGCGCAGCGTACTCGACCAACGCTCCCGCGGACCGAAGAGATCGCGCAGACCTTCGCCTTCGGCGTCGGAGTACGGACGGCGGTGTGGTTCGATTCGTACCTGCGCGCGCAGAGCCACCGCACGGACGGTCGTGCCGGTGGATTCCGACATTCTCAATCTCACCGTCAGATTCGGCGTAACCGCGTACGGTTCCACCTCCATGTTGTCGACCGAGAAGTCGAGAACAGTCATGCCGACCTGCTTCGCGCCTCGACGCGCCCGAAGAACTCGTCCACTGCGCGTGCGGCATCCTGGCCACCGTCGAATCCGCGCCACACGGTGCGCAATCGTCCCACCAGTTCGTAACAGGCGTCGATGGGAACAACGAAGCATCTCGGCGATTGTCCTGACGTGGGCACCGACACGATCAACGCCTCGACGTCGGCCCGCATCTGCGAGAGCCCCGGATTCTCCGCGAGCACAGTCTCGAACGAGTCGATAGGCAACTCGGATTCGGTAGCTCCGGCCGGTCCCGGATAGAAGACTATGTACTTGTCGAGGAGTGAGTTGCGGAAGAAGAATGCCAGGCCGACGGGGATTTCCAGAGACTCCCACCGGCCAGGGCCGAGGTCGAAGTCCGGAAACTCGAGGTACCGATCGGGAACCGCTTTGTATCGAAGGTCCGCGTCGACCGGTGCAAAGAGTAGATAGCAGGGTCGGCACACGCACATCAGGCTCCGGACCTGTACGTCCACGACGTGCTGGTGTTCGTCGCCTATGCCCGCCGCACACATCTCACACCTCGGTCCGGTCGGAACGACACGCGACGAGGCGATTCGTGTGAGCACCTCTCCCACAGTGACTTTCATGACCGGGCTGCGTTCACGGCTAGGTCACCGGTATCACAGAATCGTCAGCAAGCGCGACCGAGAGCACTCCGTCGCGAATCAGCACCGGCACAGGCGCCAGGTGCTCGGAGCCGGTGCCCACCCGCGCTCCCGCCCCGTACACACTGAAGTGGGCAGAGCACGTCGGACAGGTGAGGACAGCGGCGTCTCGGGCAGGACGGCCCATCATGCGTTCGAGCACAGCCCCCGCCATCGAGTGCTCACACACCGGGCAACGGTCGCGATACGCGTACAGATCGTCACCGGAGCGGCAGACCAACAGATCGGTGCCCGACACGCGGAAGCCCGCGACCTCTCCCACCTCGACTTCGGCGAATTCGGGGACCTCCACCCAGTGCGTACCTCCCCCGTCGGCGTGAACGTGCGAGAACAGGGACTCGACCGAAATCACACCCGACTTCAGCTCATGCGAATCCGGTGTTTCGACGTCGATTCCGGTGGTCTCGGGTGCCGCCGCCTGCACCGCGTCCTGGACCGCGGTTTCGAGGGTCACCGAGGACGAAGGGCAACTGTTACAGCTTCCGAGAAGCCGTAGTCGCACTACGCCGTCCGCCACCTCGATCAGTTCGACGTCGCCTCCGTGCGAACCGAGGTACGGACGCACGCTGTCGAGCGCAGTGCGGACGCGGGTCTCCACGTCGTGCGGGTGAAGTCCGTGCACCAGTAGCAGGCTGGACACCAGATCGTCGCGAACCATCGCATCCATCGTGGCCGGATCTGCCAGAGCGACGGTGCGTTCGAGTGCTGCGCCGTACAACTGCACGACTTCACGCACCAGTTGCTCGGCGCGATCTCTCGCCACCGGGCCTGCGCCGGCATTGGCCTGCAACAACGTCTCGATGCGCTCACCTGCTCCGCGCCAGTAGTCGGCCGATTGCTCCATCGATCACTCCCCGGTCACGGACTGCGTCGGAGAGTGCAACTTCTCCAGGGTCTTGCCACCGCCGAGATACATGTGAACACCACACGGCAGGCAGGGATCGAAACTACGCACGGTCCGCATGATGTCGATGCCCTTGAAGTGGTCTCGATCGTTCTCCTCGAAGATCGGCTGACCCTGCACGGCATCCTCGTACGGACCGGGGGTTCCGTAGCTGTCGCGCGGGCTCGCATTCCACGGTGTCGGTGGGTACGGGTGATAGTTCGCGATTTTTCCGTCACGAATCACCATGTGGTGTGAGAGAACTCCGCGGACGGCTTCGGTGAATCCGCAACCGATACCCTCGTCCGGGACCTCGAACGACTCCCACGTCTTGGTCCGGCCGGCCCGGATCTCGACAAGCGCCTTCTCGGCGAAATGAAGGGCAGCCGCGGCTGCGTACGCCTGGAAATACGTTCGCGCGCGGTTTCTTTCGAGGGTATTGCTGCCATGTTCGGGAATCACCCACTCGAGCGAGACAGGACCCTTCAGTGCTGTTTTCGGAAGATTGATCTTCACACTGTGTCCGGTCGACTCCAGGTATCCGATGTCGACCAGGCCGGCCAGAGCGGTGCTCCACAGACGAGCCAATGCTCCCCCGCCCGTATCCAGAGCAAGGTTGTCTTTTCCGTCGAACCATCGCGGTGACATGACCCAGCTGTACTTGTCCTCGAGGTTCCGCTTCTGCGGGTGAGGGTTGGTGTGCTGATTCCACGGGTGCCTGCGATCGACCGGGTTACCCATCGGATCGGTTTTGACGAACATCTCCTGATCACTCCAGTCCTCGTAATACGAGGAGCCCAGCATGATTCGGATACCGAGGTTGATGTCCACCAGATCCGTGGTGACCAACTTTCCGTCGACAACCACACCGGGAGTGACAAACATCTTCCGGCCCCAGTCGGTCATGTCCTTGTAGGAGAAATTGCAGTACTCGGGGTCTTGGAACGATCCCCAACAACCCAGCAGGGTCCGCCGCAGGCCAACCTTTTCGTAACCAGGCAGCGCCTGGTAGAAGAAGTCGAACAGGTCGTCGTGCATCGGCACGACCTTCTTCATGAATTCGACGTACCGCATCAGCCGCGACATGTAGTCCGTCATCAGTTCGATCGTCGCGACGGTGCCGACGCCGCCGGGATAGAGCGTCGACGGGTGAACGTGCCTTCCCTCCATCAAGCAGAACATTTCGCGAGTCGAACGCGAGACTTGCAACGCTTCGCGATAGAACTCACCCGTGAACGGATTGAGAGTCCGCATGATGTCCGCAATCGTGCGATATCCGTGCTGCTCCTCGTGCGGGCAGCGCGTGTTCTCTGCCTGCGCCAGCACACCGGGATTCGTCTCGGAGACCATCTTCTCGCAGTAGTCGACGGCGACAAGATTCTCTTGAAAGATGTTGTGGTCGAACATGTACTCGGCGGCCTCGCCGAGATTGACGATCCACTCGCCCAGATGCGGCGGCTTGACGCCGTACGCCATGTTCTGTGCGTAGCACGAGCATGTGGCGTGATTGTCACCGCAGATGCCGCAGATACGACTGGTGATGAAATGCGCGTCGCGCGGGTCCTTCCCCTTCATGAACAGGGAATACCCGCGAAAGATCGACGACGTGCTGTGGCACTCCACCACTTCGCGATTGGCGAAGTCGATCTTGGTGTAGATGCCCAGACTGCCGACGATTCGGGTGATGGGGTCCCACGCCATCTCGACAAGACCGTCGCGGTCTGCAGTCGAGGTGGGTTCGGGAACGATGGCCGTCATTGCAGTGCCTCCCAGAGACGTTGCTCACGAACTGATTTGAATGTATCCGGTCGGTCACCACGTACGCGTTGCACCGGTGAGTAATTTCGACCCGCGCTCGCGCCAGTGCGGTTCCTTGTCCAACGTGTGACCGGTGATCCGGCGCAGACTGTGAATCACGGACCCGTACATTCCCACCGCATTGGTGGAGAGTTTGCCGCCAGGTGGTTCATCCATGAACGGCATGAACTTGTCGGGGAACCCCGGCATCGTGCACCCGATACAGATCCCGCCGACGTTGGGACACCCGCCGACTCCGTTGATCCAACCACGTTTGGGGACATTGCATTTCACGACCGGTCCCCAACATCCGAGTTTGACGATGCACTTCGGTGACCCGTACTCCGTCGCGAACTCACCCTGCTCGTAGTACCCACCACGGTCACAGCCCTCGTGAACGGTGGCACCGAAAAGCCACTGCGGGCGCAGGGATTCGTCCAAGGGAATCATCGGCGCCTGGTCAGTGGCCATGTACAGAAGATAAGTCAGGGTCTCGGAGAGGTTGTCCGGCTGAATGGGACACCCGGGAACGCAGACGATCGGGATGCCCGCCTTCGATTTCCAGGTCCACCCGAGATAGTCCGGCACACCCATCGCACCGGTCGGATTGCCGGCCATCGCATGTATGCCGCCGTAGGTCGCACACGTACCGACCGCAACTACCGCAGTGGCTTTCGGTGCCAGCTTGTCGAGCCATTCGCTCGTGGTGACCGGTTGGCCGGTTTCGCGATTGTTCCCGAAGCCGCACCAATACCCCTCGTCGTGAAGTTTCTCGTTCGGTATCGATCCTTCGACAACAAGAACAAAGGGTTCCAGTTCTCCGCGGTCGGCTTTCCAAAACCACTCCAGGAAATCGTCAGCGCCACCCTGCGGTCCGCATTCGAAGTCGATGAGCGGCCAATGAACCGCTACCTGCGGCAGGCCGGGCAAGGCGCCGAGCGCGATCTCCTCGATACTGGGTTGCGTGGCTGCAGTGAGCGCCACCGAATCTCCGTCGCAACTGAGACCGGCATTGATCCACAGCACGTGGATCAGAGTTTCTTCCGCTTTGGCCGCTGCGCTTGCGGGGGTAGCTGCGCTTTCGGAGGCAGGTTCCGCCGTGGTGCCAGCAGTCGATTTTTGTGTGTCCATGTCAGCCGCTTTCACGGGTGCACTTGCGCCTTGACTCTCAGCGCCGCGACTGGCCTGACACGCTATGGCCTCAAGACTCTGTGGCCCCGAATTGCCGCGGCACCGAAACGCTGACGCCACCGGAGTCGAACCTCGGCCCACTTGCGTGGCACCCACTCATTTCATTAACTACCCGAGCAGATCAGTTGTCAACGGCCACCGGAGAAATCGCCGAACGACTACCGATCCACTCGTACCACTCGTCCATGCCCTCACCTGTCGTGGCAGACAAAACAACAACGCGCACAGCAGGATTGAGTATTCTCGCCTGCTCGACGCAGGCATCGACGTCGAACTCGACGTATGGGAGCAAGTCGATCTTGTTGATCACCACGAGGTCCGCGACAGCGAAGATGTGTGGGTACTTTTTCGGCTTGTCTGCCCCCTCCGGCGTCGAAATTAGGACAACCTTGCCTTCCTCGCCGAGGTCGAAGAGCGCGGGGCACACCAGGTTTCCGACGTTTTCGATCAGAAGCAGCGATTCTTCAGCGGGATCCAAGGCGCGCAGTGCGCGGTCGATCATCGCGGCATCGAGGTGACATCCGGCCCCGGTATTCACCTGCACCACCGACGCGCCGGTCTCTCGGATCCGCTCGGCGTCGAGCCGGGTTTCCTGGTCACCTTCGATCACGGCTATCGGTCGCTGACATCCGAGCTCCCGGATAGTTCGCGCCAGCAATGTCGTCTTCCCCGCGCCGGGGGAACTCATGATGTTGAGCGCCGTGATTCTGCGGCTCCGCATCCACTGACGATTGTGAACCGCAATGCCGTCGTTCTTGGCGAGCACCTGCTGCTCGAGAATCACGGTGTGGTCGGGGTGGCCGCGCTCATGGTCATGCTCGTGACCGTGCCTATGATCGTCGTGTTCCTGCTCGTGTTCTCCGTCTGCGACTACCGACACCCGAGGTCCTGTGGTGTCCCCGCACCCACACGTCGCGCACATGCTCAGCTCACTTCCATCGACAGGATCCGTAACTCTCGGCCGGCAAGCACCTCGACATCAGCACTGCCGCATTCACACAGCAAGAACATGTCGGGCGGCGAGAACATCACGCCGCAGCTTTTGCATCGCGCGCTGGTTGCAATCTCATCGATGTGCAAGCTGGCACCTTCGGCGTGAGTACCCGCGGTGACGACGTCGAAGCAGAACAGCAGAGAGTGTGGAACCACCGCGCAGAGTTGCCCTACTTCAAGCCGCACGCTCGATACTCGTCGCTCGCCGGCACGCTCACACACGGCTTCGACCACACTCTGCGCAATGGACAGCTCGTGCACGGTGAAACCCACGATTCGTGATCCGGAAACCTCCCTTCCACGATAAGCACCAACGGTCGCTGTGCGTAACCCGTACACGAAAACAGGCTGCGATCCGCAACTAATTGCGGATCGCAGCCTGTGACAGCGTTATTCGTGTGACGAACGCCGGCGAGAAGGATTACGGGTTCGGAACCGGCACCTTCGTCGTCGTGGTCGTCGACGCCACTGTCGTAGTCGGGGGCGCCGTCGTTGCATCCGTTCCCGCTACCGGTGTGGTCGGAACTGTCGACGTCGGCGTCACTGCCGCCGAACCCGTCGGAGTGGCAACCGCTCCCGATGTGACCGACGCCGATCCTGCCGCAGGCACCTGTGACGTGGTTGCGGGCGCTCCAGCAGATCCCGTGGAGCCAGTGGTCCCGGCCGGTGCCTGACCGGTTCCGGTGCCTTCAGCCACCGCGGCGTCGCCCTCAGCATTGCCGTCAGCCATGTAGGCATCGACAGCAGCACTGATCTGTTCCGGGGTCGGCTTCGCAGTTGTGTCGACGGGCTTTCCTTCCTTCGCCTGCTGGGCGAGGTAGGTGAGCCAGGCCGCTGCGTACTCAGCTGAAGTCAACGGCTTGCCGTTGGCCGCATCCGCATCTCGCCAGTAATCGAAGTGGTGTCCGACGTCTGGAGCGAGTGTCTGCTGGTAGGGGTCGCTCAAGATCACGGGAATCGTGTTCTGGTTGGTAGCAATCAGACCGACAATCTCCTTGAAAAGCTTCTGCGGCAGATATGCCAGCGGAGACACCTTGTCGGTGGACACCGTCTCGCCCTCGGCTACCGGCGCCGGCGCGGGTGTTTTTCCGGGCTTGTACTCCGGATCCGAGACCTTGAGCATCACCTGAAGGAATGTCTCGTCACTCTGCATCCAGTTGGGATTGGACGAAATGTCTGCGAACGCCTCGAAGACGATCTGGCCGAACACCACCGCGACGTCCTGACCGGTGGCCGGGTTCAGACCCTGCGCTTCGAGTTGGTCGATGTTCAACTGCCGACCGACATTTGCCGCCAAGATCAACAGAGAGATGTTGCTGGGAGCCGAGCAGGTGAAGTCACCGTCCGAGCAGAAGGACGCGACCTTGCCGTTCAGCTTGCCGAAACCTCCGGCAGTGCCGGGGAGTACACCTTCGCCAGGTGTCGCGGAGGTTCCGTTCTGGTACTTCGTATTGAAGTTATCCGGGTTCGTGAACGGATTCGTGGCACCGAGGAACGTGCCGTCGCCCGCTTCACGGCCTGCATCCGCCAGCATGACCACACCGACAACCTTGTCCGGGTCGACCCCGAACTCGTTGTTCTCCTGCGTACCGATGTCCATCGCGACGCGACGCACCACATCGGCGCCTTCGCTGTACCCGACGATCGAGAACTGAGTCTTCGGGCATTCCTTGGCGATGGCACTCATCACGGACTGCGTATTTGCAGCGCCGGCAGCGACGGCATCCTCGTAGGACGCCATGTTGGCCGGGTACGCGATGTACACAGCCGCGTACGAGCCGGGCTTGTTCGCGTTGACGGAGCCTGCCGGGTTGATCACCTGGTCGACGCGTTCACTCTTGTAGTCACCGGACAGCGCGGCCGGCAGCGGCTTCCCGTCGGCTCCCAGCAACATCTTCACCGTCGAAGCGTCCGGTGTGTCGTGTCGACCGGCAACCGCAATGCTGACCATGTCGTGACACTCGGTGACCGACGACGTCAATTGTGTCTCGATCGTGCGTGACTCCGGAGAGTCCACAGCGACCGCAACCGCGACCAGTGCGGCCACGCCGAGCGCTGCGGGCGCTACTGCACCCGCCAGTATTCGATGTCGCGAAAAGAACCCACGAACCGGCATATCTTCTCCCCAATCAGCTTTTGGAAAACGTACGACCGACCCCCGGGGCGTCACGCAACGTCATTCGAGTAGTCGTCCAGTACGAGAGGAGCGTTACAACGGGTAACGATTTTCCGCGGCGACTCGGGAGGGCATCGGGGGCGCAAACGCCTCATTTCCGCTGCATAACACCGACGTGCACCTACTCCGCGTCGAAGATAATGACCTGTCGGATTGCTTTTCCGTCGGCGAGTTCGTCCATGCCCGAATTGATGTCGGCCAATTCGATTCGCGAGGAAATGAGCTTCTCGACCGGCAGCTTCCCGTCGCGCCACAACTGCGCGTAGATCGGGATGTCGCGGGACGGGACCGCCGATCCCAGGTAGCTGCCGATGATGGTCCGCGCTTCGGCGACCAGTCCGAGAGGTGAGATCGACGAGCGCGCGTCAGGCGCCGGCAACCCGACCGTGACGGTCGTGCCACCCGCTGCCGTCGCAGCCACCGCTGTCTCGAAGGCCCGAGCATTTCCCGCGGCCTCGACGACGATGTCTGCGCGAACGCCACTCTCGGACAGGCCGGACGGTGTGAAGACCTCGGTCGCGCCCAGTTCCAGCGCCTGAGCCAGCTTGGATTCCAGTGCGTCGACACCGATGACGTTCTCGACCCCGAGTGCCCTCGCCGTCAGGATTGCGGCCATCCCGACGCCACCCAAGCCGACCACCATCACGGTGTCTGCCGGGCGAGGCTTCGCCGCGTTGAGGAGCGCTCCCCCACCGGTCAACACCGCACAACCGAGTACGGCTGCAATTTCGGCCGGGATGTCGTCGTCGACGGGAACAACCGACTTGGCGTTGACCACAGCATGCGTCGCGAAACCCGAAACACCGAGATGATGTTTGACGTACTCGCCGGAGCGCCGCAGTCGATGCGCGCCACCGAGCAAACTGCCGTCGTTGTTGGCAGCGCTACCCACCGTGCAAGGCATCCGGCCGTCAGTGGCGCATCCCGCACATTCACCGCACCGCGGAAGAAAAGTCATCACGACGCGGGTGCCCACCGACAACGAATCAACTCCGTCGCCGAGTTCGATGATTCGACCTGCCGCCTCATGGCCCAACAACATCGGCACGGGTCGTACCCGATTGCCGTCGACCACGGAGAGGTCGGAGTGACAAAGCCCGGCAGCTTCGATCTTGACCAGGATCTCACCCGGGCCCGGGGATTCGAGGTCGAGTTCCGAAATCGAAATCGGAGTCGACTCTGCGAAGGGACGCTTCCGGCCGATCTCTTCGAGCACTGCACCACGGATCTTCAACTGCACACCCCGATTTCGATAGTTCGAACTACTTGCCCACGATCCCGCGTACCGACGCGGGGAGGTCACGAACCCGCTTGTACGGACCCACGACGGCGGCTGCAAACGGCCTCGTCAAGAGCACCTGCGCCACCTCGAGCACCTCTTCGGAGGTGACTGCGTCGATGGTTGCGAGCGTCTGAGCAACACTGCGATGGTTGCCGTAGTTCAGTTCGCTGCGACCGATACGGTTCATGCGTGAGCCTGAATCTTCCAGTGCCAGAACCAATCCGCCGCGCAGCGATCCCTTGGCGCGGGCGATCTCGGCATCGGTGATTCCGTCCGTCGCCACGTTCGCGAGTACCTCGCGGATCACCGTGGCAACCTCCCCGAGGTTCTCCGGCTGGCAACCTGCATACACGGAGAACGCTCCGGTGTCCGCGAAGGTGTCGACGCCCGAATAGACGGAGTACGCAAGCCCGCGCTTCTCCCGAATCTCTTGGAAAAGACGAGAACTCAGCCCACCGCCCACTGCGGCGTTGAGCACCGACAGCGCCCAGCGATGGCCCTCGTGCCGGCCGAACGCGCGTACCCCGAGCGCAAGGTGGACCTGCTCGCTGTCGCGGTGGGTCAAGCTCAGTTCAGGCATCGTGCGCAACCGCAGAGTGCCTTCGCGCCGCGGCGCCGGCTTGACCCCGCGCTCGAGATGTCCGGCAAATGCACGGCGAGCGAGCGTCACTACCTGCTTGTGGTCGACGTTTCCCGCTACGGCCAGCACCATCCGCTGCGGTGTGTAACGCCGAACATGGAAGGAATGCAACTGATTGCGCGACATCGACTCGATCGATTCGACGCTACCGATGATCGGACGGCCGACAGGATGATCGCCGAACAACGCGGTCAGGAACGCGTCGCCGAGCAAGTCTTCCGGATCGTCGTCACGCATCGCGATCTCTTCGAGCACTACTTGCCGCTCGACATCGACGTCCGCGGTTCTGCAACGCCCTCGCAGCACGACGTCGGCGACAAGGTCAACCGCCATCGGAAGGTCGTCGTCGATCACGTGCGCGTAGAAACAGGTGTGTTCCTTCGACGTGAATGCATTGAGTTCGCCGCCCACACCATCCATGACCTGCGCGATGTCCAACGCCGTCCGTGACGGCGTCGACTTGAACAGCAGGTGCTCGAGAAAATGCGCGGCACCGGCCACACTCGGCTGCTCGTCGCGCGAGCCGACTCCGACCCACACACCGACGGAGGCGGAACGCACACCGGGAATGAACTCGGTGACGACGCGCAGGCCGCCGGGAAGGACCGTGCGCTGTACTCCGGATTCGGGAGTCGCATCGATCGGAGATTTCAGCACAGCGCTGCGGCTGCGCGTGGTGTTGGGAGTGGTCTTTGCCATGAAAAGGTTCAGCAGTCCTCGGTGCAAGTGGTCAATCAGGTATCTACAGGCTCTGTGTCTACAGACAGTACAGATGCGGCCCCGCACGGAAATCCGCGCGGGGCCGCATCAGAGTACGAAGTGAGATCTACTCGGAAGCAGCCTCGTCGGCGGCCGGAGCGGCAGCCTCGTCGTTGCCCTCTTCGACCGGGATCAGCGAGATCTTGCCACGTGCGTCGATGTCAGCGATCTCGACGCGAATCTTGGATCCGACGTTGACCACGTCTTCGACCTTGGCAATGCGCTTACCGCTGCCCAGCTTCGAGATGTGCACCAGTCCGTCGCGTCCCGGCAGGAGCGAAACGAAGGCACCGAAGGCGGTGGTCTTGACGACCGTGCCCAGGAACCGCTCGCCGACCTTGGGGAGCTGCGGGTTGGCAATGGCGTTGATCATGTCGATCGCGGCCTGTGCAGACGGTCCATCGGTGGCGCCGACGAACACGGTGCCGTCGTCTTCGATGGAGATGTTGGCACCGGTCTGCTCGGTGATGGAGTTGATCATCTTGCCCTTGGGGCCGATGACCTCACCGATCTTGTCGACGGGGACCTTGATGGCCGTCACGCGGGGAGCGAACGGGCTCATCTCGTCCGGGGTGTCGATGGCTTCCGCCATGACCTCGAGGATCGTGGTCCGTGCGTCCTTCGCCTGCGAGAGTGCACCGGCGAGGACCTGCGACGGGATGCCGTCGAGCTTCGTGTCCAGCTGCAGGGCCGTGACGAAGTCCTTGGTACCTGCGACCTTGAAGTCCATGTCGCCGAAGGCGTCTTCGGCGCCGAGGATGTCGGTCAGCGCGACGTAGCGGGTTTCGCCGTCGACCTGGTCGGAGACCAGACCCATGGCGATACCGGCAACCGGAGCGCGAAGCGGCACACCGGCGTTGAGCAGTGCGAGCGTGGACGCGCACACCGAGCCCATCGAGGTGGAACCGTTGGAGCTCAGAGCCTCGGAGACCTGGCGAATCGCGTAAGGGAACTCTTCGACGCTGGGCAGAACCGGCATGAGAGCGCGCTCGGCGAGTGCACCGTGACCGATTTCGCGACGCTTCGGCGAACCGACGCGGCCCGTCTCACCGGTGGAGTACGGCGGGAAGTTGTAATGATGCATGTAGCGCTTGGTGGTCTCGGGACCGAGCGAGTCGACCTGCTGAGCCATCTTCACCATGTCGAGAGTGGTGACACCCAGGATCTGGGTCTCGCCACGCTCGAACAGTGCGGAGCCGTGTGCGCGCGGGATGATCGCGACCTCGGCGGACAGCGAACGGATGTCCGTGACGCCGCGGCCGTCGATGCGGAACTGATCGCGCAGGATGCGCTGGCGAACCAGCTTCTTGGTGAGCGAGCGGAACGCTGCTCCCAGTTCCTTCTCGCGGCCTTCGAAGTTGGGTGCAACCTGCTCGAGAACCTCGACCTTGACCTCGTCGGTCTTGTCGTCGCGTTCCTGCTTGCCGGCGATTGTCAGTGCGGCATTGAGCTTTTCGGACGCAGCAGCCTCGACGGCAGCAAAAACGTCGTCCTGGTACGCCGGGAAGACCGGGTAGTCACCCGTGGGCTTTGCAGCCTTGGATGCAAGTGCTGCCTGTGCAGCGCACAGGCGTGCGATGAACGGCTTGGCGGCCTCGAGGCCCTCGGCGACAATGGCCTCGGTCGGTGCCTGAGCGCCGTCGGCGATCTTCGCGATGACGTTGTCGGTGGCCTCGGCCTCGACCATCATGATCGCGACGTCGGCGTTGTCACCGCTACCGGAAACGACGCGGCCGGCGACGACCATGTCGAAGACGGCGTTCTCGAGCTGATCGACCGTCGGGAATGCAACCCACTGGCCGGTCTTGTTCTCGTCCGAGACGATGAGTGCAACGCGCACGCCACCGACGGGTCCGGAGAACGGCAGGCCCGCGATCTGCGTCGACGCGGAAGCAGCGTTGATGGCCACGACGTCGTACAGATCCTGCGGGTTGAGGCTCATGACCGTGACGACGACCTGGATCTCGTTACGGAGACCGTCGACGAAGGACGGGCGCAGCGGCCGGTCGATGAGGCGGCAAGTCAGGATCGCGTCGGTGGAGGGGCGTCCCTCACGACGGAAGAACGAACCGGGGATGCGGCCCGCTGCGTACATACGCTCTTCGACGTCCACCGTCAGGGGGAAGAAGTCGAAGTGCTCCTTGGGGTGCTTGCTGGCGCTCGTGGCGGACAGCAGCATGGTCTCGTCGTCCAGGTAAGCAACGACGGCGCCGGCGGCCTGCTGAGCAAGGCGTCCGGTCTCGAAACGGATGGTGCGGGTACCGAAGGACCCGTTGTCGATCACGGCGGTGGATTCGAACACGCCTTCGTCGACCTCTACTACGGAATTCTCTGTCATTCTTTTCTCTTCACTTCCCTCTCGTCTTCGCCGTACCCGCGCGGGCGTTTCCACCCTCCTGGTGGAAACTGCGCACCGAGGGACGTCCCCCTCTTGAATTGCAGACGCTCCTTGCGATGCGAGCGATTTCTGCTTCGGGACGTCACGACGTTCGGGCGGCCGTCGATCGAAGTCCGCCGGAGCTTTCGGGCACTTGCCCGGTCCGGAGAACCACTACCGACAACCGACACCACGTTCTCTGGTGCATACGGTGTGCTGGCTGCGTACTGCACAACTGCGCCTAGACAACTGCGCCTGGACAACTGTGCATAGCGCCGACAGCGGAAACTGCCTTGCGGCAGCTAACGCCGAAAGCCAGCGAAGCCCAGTATATGCGTGGCTTCGCCGGCTGACGGAGTGTTCGGCAAACCGAAGCATGCCGTGTTGCTTTCGATCAGCGTCGTGAGAAAAATCTAGCGACGCAGGCCGAGACGCTCGATGAGCGTGCGGTAGCGAGCGACGTCGGTCTTTGCCACGTACTTCAGCAGACGACGACGGCGACCGACCATCAAGAGCAGTCCACGACGCGAGTGGTGGTCATGCTTGTGGGTCTTGAGGTGCTCGGTGAGATCGGTGATGCGCTTGGTGAGCATTGCCACCTGAGCTTCAGGCGATCCCGTGTCGGTCTCGTGCAAGCCGTACTCGCCGAGAACGGCCTTCTTTTCTTCCGTGGTCAATGCCACTTGATTCACTCCTGTGATGACGTTTGCGTGAAAGGAACTAGATCGGGCGCGGCCACCGCAAACCGCAGCACGCACCGAGAGAAGATCCTACCAGCAGCAATGAGGCGCTCTCGCCCACCTGGAGCGAATGTGGCGGCCGCCACTGACACAGGAGGAACTCAACCGACGCTACGTTCTGCATCCTCACTCAGAATCCGGCGTGCGCGTTCGACATCTCGGTTCATCGCCGTGATGAGCGACTCGATCGAGTCGAACTTCTCCATACCGCGAATCCGCGAAACCAGGTCGACCGCGACGTGTTGTCCGTACAGGTCTGCTTCGGTGTCGAGAACGTATGCCTCGACGGTTCGGGTCCGGCCGGAGAAGGTCGGATTGGTACCCACAGACACCGCGGCTTGGTATCGGCGACCGGGAACGACGGTTCCGAGTTCCTCGCCGGCACCGAGCACCGTGAACCACGCCGCGTACACGCCGTCGGCCGGAATCGCCGAAAACATCGGCGGTGCAACGTTGGCCGTCGGGAACCCCAACTCGCGTCCACGCTTGTCACCGTGGACGACCACACCTTCGACACGATGTGGACGGCCCAGAGCTTCGGTAGCCGCTTCCATGTCGCCTGCGTCGACGCACGAGCGGATGTAGGTCGACGAGAACGTCACCGCATGCTCGGCGAGCAGCTGGACGCCGTCGACGGCAAAGCCGAAGCGAGCGCCCATTTCACGAAGAAGATCGACATTGCCGAGCGCCTTCTTGCCGAAGGTGAAGTTGTCCCCCACCACGACCTCGGCGACATGTAGACGTTCGACGAGAATCTCGTGGACGTAGCGCTCCGGCGTCAGCTTCATGAAATCAGCGGTGAACGGCATCACGCAGAACACGTCGATGCCCAGATCCTGAGCCAATTCCGCACGCCGTTGCAGCGTCGTCAACTGGGCTGGATGACTACCCGGCCGCACAACCTCCATGGGATGCGGGTCGAACGTCATCAACACGCTCGGAACACCACGTTTGCGGGCAGCGGTAACCGCTCTCGCTATCAATTGGGCATGCCCACGATGCACACCGTCGAACACACCGATAGTGAGCACACAACGACCCCAATCGGCCGGAACTTCGTCGAGACCACGCCATCTCAGCACGATTGGCAGCCTACGGGTCCACCGGCGGCGGGTCACGTTCGGACCCGCCCAGCGAATCACCGCTGTGCTGCCGATCACGTACGGAAGTTCCGGATTTCGTAGCCTAAGCTAAGCGTTGTGGCAGCTCACAAGACCGGAACCTCGGAAGCATCATCGACGTCGGACGGCGACAGCACTTCGGCGCACGACGCGGCAATCGACACGCTCGCACTCTCGTCGGTGGCCCAGGACTACCTCAAGGTCATCTGGACTATCCAGGAGTGGTCCCACGAGCGGGTTTCCACCAAGCTCCTGTCCGAGAAAATGAGCGTCTCGGCCTCGACGGTCTCCGAGGCGATCCGCAAACTCTCGGACCAAGGCCTGGTCGATCACGCCCGCTACGGATCCATCGCCCTGACCGACAGCGGCCGCGCCGCCGCCGTCTCCATGGTCCGGCGCCACCGGTTGATCGAGACCTATCTGGTTCAGGAACTCGGATACGGCTGGGACGAAGTCCACGACGAGGCCGAAGTCCTCGAACACGCCGTTTCCGATCTGATGATCTCTCGGATGGACGCCAAACTGGGCTTCCCCGAACGTGACCCGCACGGTGATCCCATTCCCGCCACCGACGGTTCGGTGCCGACTCCCCCGGCCCGCCAGCTCAGCGACTTCGCCAACGGTGAGCGGGGCCGCGTTGCCCGGATCTCCGATTCCGATCCCGAAATGCTCCGGTACTTCGATTCCGTCGGCGTCAGTCTCGATGTCGAGATCACCGTCGAGGAGCGCCGCGATTTCGCCGGGACAGTGTCCGTTCGACTCGGCGACAGCCCCAACACCATCGACTTGGGAAGTCCAGTCGCTCAAGCAATTTGGCTCGTCTAGCCGAGGTAGTCAAAGCGGCAGTCGGTATCGGCGTTCCACGGGCCGGACGCCGTCGATCCGGGTCCAGTCGGCGAGCCTCTCGTCGACGTACACCCACCCTCGACGCTCGTACAGTGCGATCGCCGGCAGAGCGTCGTCGACGACGGCGAGCACCAGTTCCAACCGACTCTCGGCTGCGAAATCCGTCACGGCATCGAGTAGCGCATCGCTGAGGCCGTTTCCACGTGAGCCAGGATGAACGAACAATCGCGACACGGCTATCGATCCCGCGGTTGTGGGCGCACCTGCGACCTCGCTGTCGACGGCCACATGACCGACAACACGACCGTCACTCTCACCGACCCACGCCTTCACCACCGTGGGCGAACTGAGCCAGCGGCGCGGGTGTTCCGGCCACGTGTTCGGATATCCGTCGCACTCGTGGACCTGTGCCAGCGCATCGACGCAACCGTCGAGGTCGCCGTCGACACGCTCGCGGACGATCACCCGCGAAGCGTCGCCGGTCGCACGACCATCACCGAACTGGCGCGTCGACCCTTCTCCTGCAGAAGCGCAATCGTGTGACCGGTGGGATCGATCGCCGCACAGATCCCCTTCATCCCGATCGGCTCGAGCCAGCGCCCCTGGCTGATCGCCTCGGCTTCCTCCGCCGTGATCTGCCGATGCGGAAAAGCCGTCTGCGCGGCCTGATCGATGTCGAGGCTCACACCCGGCTGATCCGCGAGATCTTCGAGCGTGCGCGCATGTTCGAGAGTGAACGGCCCGACGCGGGTGCGGCGCAGTGCCGTCAAATGACCGCCGACGCCCAATTCACGACCGAGGTCGCGGGCAAGCGAGCGGATGTACGTACCGGACGAGCACTCCACGTCGACGTCCAGATCGACGAAGCCACCCGGGACATCTCGCCGAGCCAGAACCTCGAAAGTCGACACCGTTACCGGACGCGGCGCCAGCTCGACGGTTTCTCCCGCACGCACCAGAGCATGTGCGCGCTGACCGTCGACCTTGATAGCGCTCACGCTTGCCGGGATCTGCTTGATGTCCCCGGTCAGCGTGGCCACGATCGCCGCGATCTCCGCGTCCGTCACCTGCGAAGCGTCTGCGGAGGTCAGGACCTCCCCCTCGGCATCGTCCGTGTCCGTCGCTGCCCCGAGGCGAATGGTCGCCGAGTACGCCTTGGTTGTCAGCGCCAGGAGTCCGAGCAACTTGGTCGCACGCTCGACGCCGAGAACGAGAACACCGGTCGCCATGGGATCCAGCGTCCCGGCGTGTCCCACCTTCCGGGTGTTCAACAACTTGCGGCACCGCGCGACCACGTCGTGGCTGGTGATACCCGCCTCTTTGTCGACAATCAGAATTCCGGCGCCGACAAGACCGGAGGAAGGCTTTTCACGAGCTGACACGTGTGCCGATTCTGCCAGTCGCGCTCACTGCACCGAAATTGCCGTCAGGATGAGTCCGTCCGACACCAACCACCTGCCGTCGAAAGAGGTGAGCGGCGGACCGGACGTCGCCTCACCGGGGACCAGCAGACGCGAGTTGAAAGTGCCGGACGTTTCCGACTCCGCCTCGAACGTGATGTGGGCGTCCTCGAAACCCAACCAGCGCCCGGTGAGCGGAAACCACGCCTTGTACGTGGCTTCCTTCGCGCAGAAGAGCACTCGATCCCAGTGCACCGGACCGCCGGTTTCCTGAGTGTCCAACCACGTTCGTTCCGCCTCGATGCTGACCGCGGGCAATACCCCGTCCGGCAGCGGGCCGTGCGGTTCGGCGTCGATACCGAGTGAGCGGACCTGCATGGAGTACGCCAGGACAGCGCCGCGGTAGCCGTCGCAATGGGCGAGGCTCCCGACCACTCCCTGCGGCCAGAGCGGCGCACCACGCTCGCCGCGCATGACAGCGGCAGACGGAACACCGAGCTTGCCCATCGCCTGACGCGCAAGGTGCCGGGTGGTCACGAACTCGCGACGACGTTTCTCGACCGCGCGGCCGATCAACGCCTCCTCACTGGGGTGCGGAACCAGACCGGGCGGATCCACGAAGGCCTCGGCCGTCGCAACTCCACCGGGAAGAATCTGTTCGATCACGTAGCGATACCTCTCAGCGTGCGGCGCGCATGCGCTCGACTTCGGCTTCCTGCTCCGGCGTGACCTTGAAGTGGCCACCCCACTTGTTGAGCGTTCCCGGCGGGTACTCCGGAACGGGAAGAATCTGACGCAACAACTTCTCCGGCAGTCCACGCCGACGCCACTCGCGCGGGTATCCGAGTGAGACTTCCTCGAAGCGGACGCCGTCGTAGTACGTGGTTCGAGGGATGTGCAGGTGCCCGTACACCGAGCACACCGCGTTGTACTTCACGTGCCAGTCGGCGGTAGCGGTGGTTCCGCACCACAGTGCGAACTCCGGATACATGAGTACGTCCGTCGGCTGCCGGACCATCGGGAAATGGTTCACGAGAACGGTTCTTGTTCCTTCGGGAAGCGCATCCAACCGCGCCTGGGTGTACTCGATCCTCGCCCGGCACCATGCGTCGCGCGTCGCATACGGCTGCGGTGAGAGTAGGAACTCGTCGGTGGCGACGACGTTCTTGTCACGCGCGATCTCGAGCCCGTGTTCCTTGTCTCGCGCACCTTCCGGCAGGAAGGAGTAGTCGTAGAGAAGAAACATCGGGACGACCGTGACCGGTCCCTCGTCTCCCTCCCACACCGGGAACGGGTCCTCGGGTGTGATGACGTCGAGTTCGCGGCACATGTTGACCAGGTACTCGTAGCGCGGCGCTCCGTGAATCTGAACCGGATCCTTGGCGGTCGTCCACAGTTCGTGGTTGCCCGGAATCCAGATGACCTTTGCGAATCGGCTGCGAAGGAGCTTCAACGCCCACCGAATGTCGTCAGTTTTCTCGGAAACATCTCCGGCGAGAATGAGCCAGTCGTCAGGCGAATCCGGAAACAGTTCCTCCGTCATCGGCTTGTTGCCGTTGTGACCGACATGAATGTCGCTCACCGCCATCAGCTTTGCTGCCACGATCCCTCTGCTTCCTCAGTTGAACTTCCGCGCTTCGCCGTCGCCGGACCTGTCACTGCCCACTTGCCGGAAAACGCTCGCCACGACACCGCGACCATCCGAAGTACTACGAACACGGTAAGCCCTGCCCAAATTCCGGCGAGCCCCCAGTCGTAGGCGAGAGAGAGCCAGATCGCGGGCAGAAACCCGAGAACTGCGCACAGCATGGTCGCGTTGCGCAGAAACACCACGTCCCCGGCGCCGAGTAGAACACCGTCGAGTGCGAAGACGATTCCCGCCACCGGCATGATCGCGACGAAGAACCACCATGCGATCGACATCTGACCGAGCACCTCGGCGTCGGACGTGAAGAGTCCGGGGATCACGGAGTGGCCGGCGGCGAAGAAGATCGCGAGCACCACGGCAAATACCGTCGACCATGCGGTGATCCGCCAGGTCATCCTTTTCGCCGCGGCTGCGAATCCACCGCCGAGCGCCGCTCCGATCAGCGTCTGAGCTGCGATCGCCAATGAATCGAGAAGGAGCGAAACCAGGTTCCACAGTTGGAGGACGACTTGGTGTGCACCGACTACAGCCGCACCGAACCTCGACGCCACTGCAGCCGCGGAAACGAAACACGCTTGGAATGCGAGGCTGCGCAGAATCAGGTCACGGCCCATCAGCATCTGCGCCCGCATGATCGCAAAATGTGGTCGAGCCGAAACCGGTTCACGAAAGAGCGCCCAGGCGAACAGCACACCCGAAACACTCTGGCCCACCAGATTCGCAACAGCTGATCCTTCAAGTTCCAGACGCGGAGCACCGAGCAAGCCATGCACCAGAATCGGACACAACACCGCCGAAATACCCAGGCCGACAAGGACGAACCGCAGCGGTCGCACCGTGTTCTGAACCCCGCGCATCCAGCCGTTGCCGGCCAGGGCCACCAGGATGAGTGGAACACCCAACACCGCTATCCGGAGCCAACTTTCCGCAGCCGCGGCGATGTCGGGAGTCCCGGCCACCGCCGAAGTCAGCGGGCCGGCGATCACCTGCACGATCACGACCAAGGCCAAGCCGATCGCGGCCGCCAGCCAGGTCGCCTGAACACCCTCACCCACCGCGTCGCGCTCGCGGCCCGCCCCGTGAAGCCGTGCGGCCCGCGCCGTGGTGCCGTACGACAAGAAGGTCAGCTGCGTACTCACCAACGACAGGATCAGACCACCGACTGCCAACCCGGCCAGCGGGAGTGCCCCGAGTCGGCCGACCACGGCGATGTCGAACAACAGATAGAGGGGTTCGGCTGCCAGCACCCCGAGTGCCGGAAACGCCAGGGAAAAGATTCGTCGCCCAGTGACGTCGAAATCAGCTGCCGAAGATCCCGCCGAGGTGGCGTCAGATTCGCTCAATGCCGCGGATTCAGCCGAGTGCCGCGACGAGCGCGGCAACAATCTCGTCGCTGGAACTGGTCGACGTGTATCCGGCCGACAGCCGATGTCCGCCGCCACCAAGACTTTCAGCGACCGCCGACACGTCGATCGCCGACTTTGCACGCAACGAGATCGACCAGCTTCCGGAAACCGACTCCTTGAGTACTGCGGCAACTTCGGCTTCCGATGTGGTTCGCACGATATCGACGACGCTCTCGATCTCCTCGGAGCGAAGATCGCCGATGTCACTGCGTCGGATGACCGCGTACACCAGCCCACGGCCGTCCGCGGCTTCCGGGACCAGCACCGCGGACCCGAGTACCGAAGCCAGCATCGGCAACCACCCGAACGGATGGGTGTCGAGCAGCTTTCGCGCAATCGCGTCGCCGTCGATGCCGGTCGCCAGCAAACGCGCCGCGAGCACGTGCGGAAGCGGACCTCCCCACCGGAAGGAGCCGGTGTCGGTGACCAGTCCGGCATAGAGACAGTGCGCGATATCGCGATCGATCGCGACTCCCCACGCATCGAAGAATCGTGCGATGAGCGCCGTCGTCGAAGCCGCGGCTTCGTCGACGACGTTGATACTTCCGAATTCGGAATTGGAGCGATGGTGATCAAGGACGATCGTGCGATTCGCGCCGGCGAGTCGACTCGACAACTCACCGAGACGGCCCTCGCTGCCGACATCCACCGTCACCAGTACATCGACACTTTCCCGAACATCAGTGGGCGCCACGAGCAAGTGGAGACCGGGGAAATCGCGCATCGACTCGGGCAGCGCCGACGGCCGACTGAACGCGACCTGCACCGAAATGCCCCGACGCTCGAGAACGAGACCGAGCGCAAGTCCGCTGCCGATCGTGTCCGCATCCGGCTGCACATGGCAGAGAATTGTCACCGTGTGTGCCGATTCGAGAACCTCGGCCACCTGAGCGAACTTCGCCTCGCAGGGGTCGACGTCCGAAAGTGCGGTGATCGTCATTCTCGGTGCGCGTCAGTCGGCTTCACGAACATCTGGCGACGCCTCGTCTTCGTCCGAAGCCACTCGCGGCTCCTTGTACGGATCTGCATCTCCGGCCGGCTGTGCATTCTCACGCGCCTTGGCGACCTCGTCGTCGGCGGCCTTGGCACGGGCCAGCAGTTCTTCCATATGACGCGCGGTGTCGGGAACGGTATCGGCGACAAACGTCAGAGTCGGTGTGAAGCGAACTCCGGTTCCGGCACCGACCTTCGAGCGCAGAACACCCTTGGCCTTCTCGAGACCTGCGGCGGCGGCTTCCACATCGGGTGCGGAATCGACCTTCTCGCCCATGACTGTGTAGTACACCGTCGCGTCGTGCAGATCGTTGGTGACCTTGGTGTCCGTGATGGTCACGAATGCGAGTCGCGGATCCTTGATCTCGTGATCGATCGCGGTCGCGACGATGGTTCCGATACGCTTTGCCAACTTGCGTGCCCGGGCTGGATCTACCATGACTGTCAGTCTCCTCTACCTGGCCACTCGAATCGAGGTGACTCGATCGATCAAAGTTCTGGTTAACAAGAATTATTACCGACAACAGTCTCGTCCATCGGCTACCCGGCAACCAAATCACCATCGGTAGAGGTCTTCGACCACGAGCCACCGCCGCCAGGGCCGTCGTCGATCTCCACAGTTGTCGCATGCGTCGAGCGTGAGCACAAACACCGCCACCGTTGGTCCCGAAGCCACCGAATCCCTTGCCGACGAACTCGATTCGGTACGCCGTCTGGAAGCGTGGCTCATCGACACCGCCCGATGACGCTCAGTCTTCCGGGCCGAAGATTCGCCTTCGCACAGCCAGCAACTGAATCTCCGGACGCTCGGCGACCGCCCGCTCACAATGATCGAGAACGTCGTGCAGGTGATCGACAGACGAACTGACCACCCCGACGCCCACGAGCGCACGACGCAGGCGTCCCTGCTCCCCCGCCTCCGCTGCACTCACACCGAATCGACGGAGTTCCGTCAGGATCGGCGACAGCATCGAACGCTTTTCCTTGAGTGAGTGGACATCGCCGAAAAGGATGTCGAACTCCAGTGCCCCTACAAACATTTTCCCCCTAGACAGAGCCGAATGGACTCTCTCGGACTTGTATGTTCAAGTCCGAGAGAGTCCATGTCAGCTAGTACTCACGTGCGTCCGCCCCAACGCCCGTGTCGACATAATCAGTCGCGCGGCTTCTCGCGAAGCTCGTAGCACTCGAGAACGTCACCGATCTTGATATCGGAATAGGTGACGGTCAAACCACATTCGTAGCCTTCGCGAACCTCGGTAGCGTCTTCCTTCTCCCGCTTGAGCGAGGAGATGGTGACCGTCTCGGCGATGACCTTGCTGTCGCGGATGAGACGTGCCTTGGCGTTGCGACGGATGCTGCCCGACGTGACCAAGCAACCGGCAATGTTGCCGATCTTGGACGAACGGAACATGGCGCGGATCTCTGCCTTGCCCAGCTCGACCTCTTCGTACACCGGCTTGAGCAGACCCTTGAGTGCCTTCTCGACCTCGTCGATGGCCTGGTAGATCACCGAGTAGTAGCGAATGTCGACGCCCTCGCGGTTCGCCAGCTCCGTTGCCTTGCCTTCGGCGCGGACGTTGAAGCCGATGATGATCGCGTTGGACGCAGCAGCCAGGTTGACGTTGGTCTCCGTGATGCCACCGACACCGCGGTCGATGACGCGCAACTGCACCTCGTCGTCGATCGGAATTCCGAGGAGAGCCTCTTCGAGGGCCTCCACGGTTCCCGAGTTGTCACCCTTGAGGATCAAGTTCAGCTGTGAATGTTCCTTCAGAGCTGCATCGAGATCGTCGAGGCTGATGCGCTTACGACTCTTCGCTGCAAGCGCGTTGCGCTTACGTGCGTTGCGACGGTCCGCGATCTGACGAGCGATACGGTCCTCGTCGACCACGAGCAGGTTGTCGCCTGCACCGGGGACCGACGTGAAGCCGATGACCTGGACCGGACGTGAAGGCAGTGCCTCGTGGACGTCCTGACCGTGCTCGTCCACCATGCGGCGGACGCGGCCGTAAGCATCGCCGGCAACGATCGAGTCGCCGACCCGCAGCGTTCCGCGCTGAATGAGCACGGTAGCGACGGGGCCGCGGCCACGGTCGAGGTGCGCCTCGATGGCAACACCCTGAGCGTCCATGTCCGGGTTGGCGCGCAGATCCAGGGAAGCGTCGGCCGTCAACAGCACTGCTTCGAGCAGTGCGTCGATGTTGAGACCCTGCTTCGCCGAGATGTCGACGAACATGGTGTCTCCGCCGTATTCCTCGGCCACCAGTCCGTACTCGGTGAGCTGCTGCCGGATCTTGTCCGGGTTCGCGCCTTCCTTGTCGATCTTGTTCACCGCGACCACGATCGGCACGTCGGCCGCCTGGGCGTGGTTGATCGCTTCCACCGTCTGCGGCATGACGCCGTCGTCGGCTGCGACAACAAGGATCGCGAGGTCGGTGGCCTTGGCACCACGAGCACGCATGGCCGTGAAGGCCTCGTGACCGGGGGTGTCGATGAACGTCACGAGACGCTCGTTGCCCTCGAGCTCGGTCAGCACCTGGTAGGCACCGATGTGCTGCGTGATGCCGCCGGCTTCGCCCTCACGGACATTCGCCTTACGGATCACGTCGAGCAGACGGGTCTTACCGTGGTCGACGTGGCCCATGACGGTGACCACAGGCGGACGGGACTCGAGGTCCTCTTCTCCGCCGGCGTCCTCGCCGTAGGTGAGGTCGAAGCTGTCGAGCAGCTCGCGATCCTCGTCCTCCGGGCTGACGACCTGCACGACGTAGTTCATTTCGCCGCCGAGCAGCTCCAGCGTCTCGTCGTTGACCGACTGAGTTGCCGTGACCATCTCACCGAGGTTGAACAACGCCTGCACGAGTGCTGCGGGGTTCGCATCGATCTTGTCCGCGAAGTCCGACAGAGATGCGCCGCGAGCGAGACGGATGGTCTCGCCGTTGCCGCGTGGCAGCCTGACGCCGCCGACTGCGGGAGCCTGCATGCTTTCGTACTCGGCGCGCTTCGCCCGCTTCGACTTACGTCCACGGCGAACTGCTCCGCCGGGACGACCGAATGCACCTGCCGCTGCGCCGCGCTGACCGGGACGGCCACCGCCGCCGGGACGACCGCGGAATCCACCGGCCGGAGCTGCTCCACCGGGAGCACCTGCACCGGCACCGGCGCCGGGAGCGCCGCCACCGCGGTATCCACCGCCGCCGCCACCCGGACGACCACCGGGAGCGCCACCGGGACGACCCGGACGTCCGCCGCCACCGGGCGCGGGACGAGCGGAACGAGCAGGCATTGCACCCGGGTTCGGGCGAGGAGGCATGGAGCCGGGGCTGGGACGGGGTCCGCCCTGACCTGCAGGCGGACGGGGTCCACCCTGGCCGGGAGCCGGACGGGGACCGCCCTGACCCGGAGCCGGACGAGGTCCACCCTGACCGGGAGCCGGACGGGGACCGCCCTGACCCGGAGCCGGACGAGAACCGCCCTGACCTGCGCCCGGACGCGGTGCGCCGGGAGCCGGACGAGGTGCCGGACGCTCGGCGGGTGCCGAGGAGTACGGGTTGTTACCGACGCGAGGTGCCTTCGGTCCCGGACGCGGTCCGCCGGGCTTCGCGCCGGTGGACGGTGCGGCCGGAGCCGCGGGGGCTGCCGGTGCCGACGCTGCGGGAGCAGCCGGAGCCGGACGTGCCGGCTGTGCTGGTTTCGGAGCGTTGAACGTCGGGGTGGGGACCGGCGCTGACGGTGCTGCCGGAGCAGCGGCTGCGGGAGCCGCGGGGGCTGCCGGGGCCGGCGCTGCGGGAGCAGCCGGTGCGGGTGCGGCCGGCTTGGGGCCGGGACGCGGTGCGCCAGGCTTTGCAGCCGACGGCGACGGTGCGCCGGGCTTTGCCGCGGGGCGAGCCGCCGGAGCGGCTGCGCCGGTCTCGGACTTGGTTTCTGCTCCGCCTGCCGACGGGAATGACTCCCGCAGACGACGGGCGACGGGCGCCTCCACTGTGGATGACGCAGACTTCACGAACTCGCCTTGCTCCTTGAGCGTTGCGAGTAGTTCCTTGCTGGTGACACCGAGTTCTTTAGCCAACTCGTGCACGCGGGCCTTGCCTGCCACTGCTCTCCTCACTGATGAGGTCGAGCAGGAGGCATCCCACAGATGTGGGTCCCGCACGACCTCGGGTTATCGCCGATGGACGTTCATCGTTGGTGCTTCACGGTGTGCTCATGAGTGCTTGTGCCTGTTCTTCTCGAGAGGTACTGCTTTTGTGTGAACTGCGTCGACCAGCTGGTCGACAGCGGACGTGTCCAGATTTCCGGACACTCGCAGTGCTCTGCTGAATGCTCGGCGCCGCTCTGCCAGGCTCAGACAACTCGGATCCAGGTGCAGCCATGCACCTCGACCGGGGAGTCTTCGCGATACGTCGGGGACGAGCGGGGAACCCTCCGGCCCCTGCTCACCAACCACGACCCTCAACAGATCGACAGCCGACCCTTGTTCCCTGCATCCCACACACGTTCTTACCGGCGAACCGGGTTTCACGCGCGCCGAATCCGAGGACTCACGTCGAACCATTGTCCACTCTACCGCCGAACCGTCTCGATCACTGCATTCCACCGTTATCCGTTGGACGTGGCGGGCCGGTCGGACGCGTCGCCAACGGGTGCCGCATCGCTGCGAATGTCGATACGCCAGCCCGTCAACCGCGCAGCCAGGCGGGCATTTTGACCCTCTTTTCCGATGGCCAACGAAAGCTGGAAATCGGGCACGATGACACGGGCCGCACGAGCCTCGGGATCGACGACAGTGACGGAGACCACTTTCGACGGGGAAAGTGCGTTGCCCACAAACGTCGCGGGATCTTCGTCGAAGTCGATGATGTCGATCTTCTCCCCCGCGAGTTCGCTCATGACGTTGCGGACGCGCTGACCCATCGGGCCGATGCATGCACCCTTTGCGTTGAGCCCCTGCACACGTGAGGCAACGGCGATCTTGGAACGATGTCCCGCTTCGCGCGCGACGTTGATGATCTCGACGCTCCCGTCCGCGATCTCTGGAACCTCGAGTGCGAACAACTTGCGAACCAGGTTCGGGTGGGTCCGCGAGAGGGTGATCTGTGGGCCGCGGGCTCCGCGAGCAACCCCGACGACGTAGCACTTGATGCGCTCACCGTGCTCGTAGTTCTCGCCGGGAACCTGTTCTGCAGGCGGCAACAATCCTTCGGCGCCATTGGATTCGCTGCCGATTCGGACGACGACCATTCCGCGGGAATTCGCACGCGTGTCACGCTGAATGACACCGCCGACGATTTCACCCTCATGGGTCGAGAACTCACCGAAACTGCGCTCGTGCTCGGCGTCGCGCAGACGCTGCAGGATGACCTGGCGTGCGGTGGTGGCCGCGATGCGTCCGAATCCCTCGGGAGTGTCGTCCCACTCCTCACCGATCATGTTGCCGTCGGCATCGGTGTCGTGCGCCATCACTCGCACCGAACCGGTCTTGATGTTGACATCGATCCGAGCGTTCTGCTTGTGCCCCTCGGTGTGGCGGTACGCCGTCAGCAGCGCGGTCTGGATCGTGGCGATCACAGTTTCGATCGAGACACCTTTTTCGGCTTCGATCGCTCGCAACGCTGCAATGTCGATATTCACTTGTCGAACCCTTCTTCGTTTTCTACGTCTTCTAATTCTGCTTCGTCGTCTTCGACACTGTCCACGCCCGAGTCCTCGGTGAGGTCAACCGCATCGGAGGGAACTGCGCGCCCCTCCGGGATGCCGCCCGCGAGTTCCAACTCCGCCTCACTGGGCTTCGAGAACTCCACCTGAACTACAGCCTTTTGAACGTCGCCTAGTGCAATCTCGCGCACGGTCGGTCCGCCACGGCCACCGATGACAACTGCCACGGAATCGTCGTTCATCGTTCCGATACGGCCCACCACGGTCTCGCCGGCCAGATCGATTCGCGCTTTACGTCCGCGAGCCCGACGCCAGTGACGATCGAGCGTCAGTGGGCGATCGATTCCCGGGGAGGTCACCTCGAGGGTGTACGGCGTTTCACCGATTTCCTCGAGGGTGTCGAAAAGTTCCGAAACGAGTCTGCTGATCTCCGCGGCGGCATCGAGCTCGATCCCGGCATCGCTGTCGACCATGATGCGCACCGCGCTGTGCTTGCCCGCACTGGTCACGACAACGTCTTCGACGTCATAACCCTGGGCGTGCACGAGTTCGGAGATCAGCTCGATCACCCTCTCCCTGGATGGCACCGGCATCTCGCGAACTCCTCATTTCAGTTGTCGTCGATTGTCCGACTTGTGTCGACTGTCGACGTGGGCGGCTGCGAGCATGAAAAGACACCAGGTGCCACATGCTGCAAGCATCCAAGAGTACCGCTCATTGCGCGTCTCCGTGACCAGAGTGCCCGACGCACGTCACACTTGAACACGTGCCGCGGATTCGAACGATCGGCCGACCACCTGGCACGATGGACTGGTGCTGACGCCCATGACTACTACCCCACTCTCCCGGCGGAGTGCGCTCAAGATGACGGGAACTGCAGCAGCGTTGGGCGCTGCGGCCTTCTCGTTGTCCGCCTGCACCGACAACGGCACAGCGGAGGCGGCTGCAGAAGTCGACCAGCTGACGGCCCAGGCCGATCGAGCCCGCTCCGACGCGGCAGCAGCAACCGCCGCCATCGCTCTTGCGCCGGACAAGTCGGCATCACTGACCACGATCAGCGCCGAACGCACAGCGCATGCACTCGAACTCGACGCCGAGATTGCGCGAGCAGCGGGCAGCGGCGCCGCTACGACCACAGCGCCCCCGTCGACCTCGGTCGCAAACGCTCCTACGGGCGTCGAAACCTTGAGTACCTCGCTGGCCGATTCGGCGCGCAGTGCCGCGGATCTCGCTCGGACGATGTCCGGCTATCGCGCGGGCCTGCTCGGTTCGATCAGCGCGTCGTGCTCGACTCAGGTTGCGGTGTTGCTTCCGTGATCACTTCGCACACCCGTCGATCCGAGAGTTCTGCCTTGCTGACCGCAATCGAATCAGAGAATGCTGCGATCTTCGCTTACGGAGTGGTTGCCGCGTTTTCGAATCCTGCCCGTGTCAACGAGGTTGCCACGCACACAGCAGCGCACCGCGCACGACGTGATGCGCTGGTTGCCCTGTCGACCGACGCGGGCGTGACCCCGCCGACAGCCGCGGCAGCTTACGAGATCCCGTTTCCGGTGACGGACGCCGTTACCGCGGCACAACTGGCAGCACAGATCGAATCCGACACCGCCGTGACCTACAGGGCATTCGTCGAACAGGTCGATACCGACCAACTCCGCACGTTCGGAATCGACGGCCTGACCGATGCGGCAATCCGCGGCGCCGGATGGCGGTCCGCGCTGGGAACCGCTCCGGCCACCTCAGCGTTCCCGGGGGACCCGACTTCGTAACTGCTGTGCGCCTTTATTAACCCCCGGCGGTTAATAAAGGCGCACAGCAGTGCTCAGGCCTTGCGATGCGAGGGCACGAACCACGCCGCGACCACGGCCACCAACACGAAGCAACCGCCGACGCGCAGTGCAGGTGTCAGCGCATCTCCGTAACCGAGGGGCGTGAGGGCACCGCCGGCGGCAAGGAAGACCGCAGTGAGAACCGCGATTCCCAGTGCAACACCGATCTCACGAAGCGTCGAGTTGGTCGAACTGGCCGTTCCGTGATCAGGCTCGTCCATATCGACGAGTACCGCCGTCGAGCTCGGCGCGAAGGTCAGGCCCATACCGATTCCCGCCATCAGTAGAGCCGGAACCAGCGACCCGTACGTCACGTCGGGACCGATCAACGCTGCCAACCAGAACAATGCTCCGGCCTGGAGCAACAGACCGGTCAGCAGAAGCGAACGGAGCCCGACCTTCGGCGCCAGAAAACCGGCGAGAGGCGCGAAGATCATCGGCGCTGCCGTCCACGGAAGCGTCCGCAGGCCTGCTTGGAACGGGCTGTAGCCCATCACGATCTGGAGGTACTGCGACAGCAGGAACACCGCCCCGAAGATTCCGATCGAGAAGGTCAAGCCGATGACGTTCGCCATCGAGAAGCTGCGTGAGCGGAACAGACGTAGGGGCATGACCGGATGCGAGGTCTTCATCTCGCGAAGCACGAACAGTGCCAACGCGACTGCGGACCCGACCAACGACGCAACTACTCCAAGCGATCCCCAGCCGTCGTCGTTGCCGTGAACGATCCCCCACACCGCCAGGAACACACCGAGTCCGGCGAGTGCGACACCGGGAAGGTCGAGAGGCTGTGTGCGACCGGTCGATTCGCGCAGCGCGTACAACGCGAGAGGAACAGCGACGATCGCAACCGGCACGTTTATCCAGAAGATGCCCTGCCATGAGAACCCGTCGACTACTGCTCCACCGACAACCGGACCCATCGCGATTCCCAGCCCGGAGACTCCACCCCACACGCCGATTGCCATGGCGCGCTTGGCTTCCGGTACCGCTGCCACGAGGAGAGTGAGTGAGAGCGGCATGATCGCGGCAGCGCCGGCGCCCTGAAAAGCTCGGGCCGCGATCAGCAGGCTTGGTGTCGTCGACAACGCCGAAGCAATCGACGCCGCCGTGAACAGCCCGATCCCGAATACGAACATCTTGCGGCGCCCCCACCGATCGCCGAGCGTCGTCGCCGAAAGCATCAGCGTCGCAAAGCAGAGCGTGTACGCATTCATGAACCACTGAAGTTGCCCGACGGACGCATTCAGCTCCTTCTCGATCACCGGCAGCGCGCTCGTCATCACGAGGTTGTCGAGGGTGGCCATGAACATGGGCAGAGAGGCAGCAACCATCGCTATCGCGATCGGAACCTTACGTCCTCCACTGCTTTCCGACCCGGATGCGGCGTCCGATCCGGACTTCGTCAAAACGGTCATCGTGATTCCTCGAGTGAAGGTGCCTTAAGGCATCGAATGATTACTTAGGTCGAAACTAAGCTATCCGGTGATAACGTGTCAACATGTCGATCGGTGCAGCTGAACCACGTACCCGCAGGATGAGCGCACCGGAACGTCGCGCGTTGGTCCTTGCCGCGGCAACGCGAGCATTCGCAAAGGGTGGATACTCGGGGACCAGTACGGACGCCGTCGCCAAGGAAGCCGGTGTCTCGCAGCCCTACGTCGTGCGCATGTTCGGAACCAAGGCAGATTTGTTCCACGCAGTGTTCACGCGCGCGCTCGACGAAATCGTCCGCACCTTCAACGACAAATTGGATACGGTCACGATCGATCCGAGCAATCCGCAGTTCTGGGCCGAACTCGGATCCGCCTACGGCGAGCTGGTTCTCGACCGAGATCTACTGCTTGTCATGTTGCACGGCTTCGCCACCAGCACCGATGATGTCGCCGCCGTCTCCCGGAACGCCATGTCCGGCATCTACACCTTGCTGCGCGAGCGCACCGGTTGCACACCCGAGCAAGCGCGTTTGTTCATCGCGAACGGGATGCTGATCAACAATCTGCTCGCAATGATGGCGCCCGAACACGCCGAAGAAGATCCAGCCCTCGGCGAACTCTGGGGCAGCGTCTTCAGCGACTCGACTGCGATCACGCTCACCGGCGACGAATCCTCGAGCGAAACCGACACCGATTCCTGACCGGTCACTGGGAAAAACTACACACATGTGACTGAGGACACCCTACAGTCGATCCGACATGTCTCCGGGAAACCCAGACGAAAAGGACCGACGTTGGATCTCGCACAACGCCTCGACGCGCTCGAACAGATCGAGGAAATCAAGAAGCTCAAGCACGGCTACTGGCGAGCATGTGATGCCAAGGATCCAGTTGGGTTCCGCAACAGCTTCATCCGTTCCGGAGCGTCGATCGACTACGGCCGCCTCGGCGCCTTCGACGACGCGGGGCCGATGGCGGACATCTTCGAGAAGATCGCTCTTCGCAAGGTCGACGGCCGGTACGCGGTCCTCGACATGCATCACGGATTGCATCCCGACATCACACTGACCTCGGAGACGTCGGCGGTGGGGCGATGGGCTCTGCAGTTCCGCCAGATCGACACCGTCGGGCGCACCGAGAAGTTGATGACCGGCGAATACGACGACAAGTACGTGATCGAGGACGGTATGTGGAAAATGAGTCAATGCCATTTCACGGAGACGTGGTCGATCACCACTCCCCTTTCCCCGGACGCTGACATCGCCGAGGGTTCGTTGGGTGGGCCGCGATGACGACGAATGGAAAAGTTGCGCTCGTAACCGGTGCCAGCCGGAGCGTCGGCAAGGGCATTGCCCTCGCGCTGGGAAGCGACGGATGGACGGTGTACGTGACGGCCCGAGGAACCGTCGGCGACGACGGCCCACTCGATCGCACCGCAGCCGAGATCACCGAGCGCGGTGGTCACGGCATTGCCGTGCAGTGCGATCACGCCGACGATCAACAGATCGTCGACCTGTTTGCACGCATCGCCGAGGAACAGTCAGGCCGCCTCGATCTTCTGGTCAACAACGTCTGGGCAAACCCGGCGGGTTATGCAGGCTTCGCCGATCCGTTCTGGAAGAGGCCGATCGACGATTGGGATTCGCTGATCGGAATCGGACTGCGCGCCCACTACGTTGCTTCGGTGGAAGCGGCGAAGTTGATGGTTCCCCGGGGCAGTGGAGTGATCGGCAACATCTCGTCGTTCGGCACCCGCGGGTACCTGCACTCTGTGCTGTACGGGATGTCGAAGGCAGGTTTGGACAAGATGGCCGCGGACATGGCTGTCGAATTGAAGGGGACCGGCGTCACCGCACTTTCCTTCTGGCTCGGGTTGATCCGCAACGAGCGGATGGAGGCGAGTGGGATCGAGAGCTTCGAAGGCTTCTCACTGGCCGAGGCCGAAACCCCGGAATTCGTCGGCCAAGTCATCACTGCATTGGCCAACGATCCAGAAGTGAACGCGCGCAGCGGTCACACACTGATCACCGCCGAGACGGCCGTCGAGTACGGAATCACCGACGCCAACGGGAAACAACCGGCGTCACACCGCAGTGCCTTCGGTGGCGGCCCGCTTTTCTGATTCATCAGTAGCAGTGGTCGCGTCGCGTGCCGGCACAGCACGCGGCGCTGCCACTCGCGCCTTGAGGGCAAGCCAGGCACACCCGATGACGACGACACCGCCGGCCACGATCGAGGGTGACAACGTCTCACCGAGTATCAGCGCCGACCAGGCAATGCTGAGCACCGGTTGAACCAACTGTGTTTGGCTCACAGTGGAAATGGGACCGATCGCCAGACCCCGGTACCAAGGAAAGAACCCGAGAAACATACTCACGCATCCCAGGTAGGCAAACGAAAGCCACGAATTCACATCGGCAGAGACCGGAGCCTGGGCCATGGACGCCACCGTCAACGCAATCGTGACCGGCAGTCCGAGAATCAATGCCCAGGCAATCGTCTGCCACGACCCGATCTCGCGGGCCAGCAACGCACCTTCCGAATATGCCAGCGCTGCACACACCACCGCGGCGAACAGAAGAAGATCAGCGAGATGAAACGAGCCGAGTCCGCCGTTTGCAATCGCCACGAACCCTACGACCGATACCGCGCCGGCGGCGCTTGCCCACCAGAATCCCTTACTGGGACGCTCTTTTCCTCGGACGACCGCAAATACCGCGGTCGCAGCGGGAAGTAGCCCGATCACGACTGCCGCGTGACTCGCCGGCGATGTCTGCAACGCAAACGTGGTGAACAGTGAAAACCCCAGTACCGCACCAACAGTCACGAGTGCGATGCGCAACCACTGCCGAAGCGTCGGAAGCGTCGCGCGAGTAACCGACAGCATCACAATCGCAAGGGCCCCGGCAACGACGGCGCGGCCCGCACCGACGAACAGGGGGTCGAGATCCGCGACGGCGACCCTCGTGAGCGGAACGGTGAACGAGAACGCCAGCACACCGAGCAAGCCCCACCACAAACCGGATCGAGACGATGGCATCGGTAGCGGTGCCTGCGGCGCGACGATAGCGCTACTCTTCATACTCATGTTTTACGGTAGCAGCAGCACGCCAACCAGCGAAACTGGTATTTCAGGTGCGCACCCGTGTGCAGGAGATAGAAATTGCTCCGAGCAGTCCGACGAGCGCGAAAGCGTAGAAGCCCCACGGCACGGCGTAACCCGCGCCCAGGAGGACTCCGCCCAGGATCGGGCCACAGATCGCACCGACCCGGCCGACACCTGCCGACCATCCGAGCGCGGTCGCGCGAATCTGAGGTGGGTGATTGGCGCTCGTGAAGGCGTAGACCAGTACCTGCGCACTGAACACGAAGCATCCGGCGAGGAAGACCATCACGTAGATTCCGAACGACACCTTCACACTCAGAAGCGCCAGGAACAGTGCAGCTCCGGCGAACCACACGATGGCTGCAGTCCGCGGGCCGATCTTGTTCGCGACACCCCCGGCGATCAACAGCCCGACGACGGCGCCGGCATTGAGGATCAGAAGGAACGTCAACGACGCCCCGAGGTTGTAACCGGCCTCACGCATGATCGTCGGAAGCCACGTGTTCAATCCGTAGACGAGCAGCAAGCCCATGAAACTGGTGATCCAGATGGCGATGCTGTTGCGCAGGAACTTCGAAGAGAACAGTGCGCGAACGGGATTGGCGGCTTCGGCGCACTCAACTTCGGACGTGGGCGCAATCTCGAGTTCGACTCCGTAACGGGCAGCGATTTCCTCGGCTTCGGCACGCTTTCCGTGAGCGAGAAGGTACGACGGGGATTCCGGCAGATACCGCAACATGAGTGGAATCAGGGCGACGGCAGGAAGTGCGCCCACAACGAACATCGCTCGCCAACCGAAAGGTTCGATCACGACGAGCGCCAGCGCTGCGGTGGCAACGGCGCCGACGTGGTAGCCGGTCATCAGCATGGTCGACGCAGATCCACCGCCTTGTTTCTTCGAGAATTCGTTGACCAGAGCCAATGCCGTCGGTAGGGCGCCACCCAGCCCCACACCGGCAAGGAAGCGCAGCAGCCCGAAGATGAACGGATTGGGCGCAATTGCGCACAACAGAGTCAGAATCGAGAATGCGGCAACGGCGTACAGCAGCGCGCGGCGTCGACCGATGACGTCGGTGAGAGTGCCGATGACGAGGGCGCCGATGGTCATGCCGATGAGCCCGAAGGTCGAGATCATCGTGATCGTGCCCGTACTCAAACCCCACGCGTCGTAGTCGAGAAGCGAAGGAATGACCGCGCCGAGTACGACCAGGTCGAATCCGTCCAGAAGCACAGCGATCCAACACAACGGTGCTACCCACATTGCGGCACGCGCCCCAGGCGAACCGGTGATTGAACTCGACTGCGTATGCGGTGCGGTCATCGGATCCTCGACATTCACTGCTTGTGGGCGTTCGCGACCGGTTGGGATCCAGTAGTTCGGATCGAAACGTGTTCGCATTGCGAACGCCTGTTCATAATGAGCACATCGATTGTGTACGGAGTCACAACGCCATGTCAAACGTCGCGGTAATCTCGAGGAATGGCACTCTCCGAAAATGAGCGTGAACAGTTCCTGGCCGAACCCCACATCGGGGCGCTGTCCGTGGCGGACGGCACCGAGCGCGGTCCGTTGACCGTCCCGATCTGGTACCTGTACTCACCCGGTGGCAAACCATGGATCCTCACGGGCAAGGATTCGCGAAAGGCACGACTCATCGAGTCGGCCGGGCATTTCTCGTTGATGGCTGAAAGGCTCGATCCGACAATTCGTTACGTCAGCGTCAGCGGATCCGTCGACAAGATCGTTCCGGGCACCGACGAGATGCTGGTCGAAGTCTCGCGGCGTTACCTGGCCCCGGACAAGGTCGACGGGTATCTCGAATTCGCGCGATCGCAGTTGGGCGAACAGGTAGCGATCTACATGAATCCGCAGCACTGGCTGTCTGCGGATCTCGGGGCGATCTGACAATTCTCAGAAAAACGAAGGCTCGGCGCGCCGGAGTGGCGCGCCGAGCCTGACCTGCATGTGGAGGGCTCTATGTCAGCTCTCGGTGAAGAAACGCACCCGATTGAGTCGATGACCGCTCGCCTCGAAGCCGAACAATACGATGGCAGGTTCCCCGCACACGATGACGCTCGCCGTCACGGTGCGACCGGCAACCAGCATCTTGCTCTTCGTCACGCCGGTGAGCAGAGCGTTGACATCAGCGTTGGACAACTGCGTCCCCGCAGGAAGCTCGACGGGTACCGGCGGCGTTCGGCCGACAGCGGCCGCATCGAGGAACCGCGACGCTGCCTTCTTGCCTTTGTCTCCGACGCCGAAGATGCCGCGCGAGAACCCGAGCGCCCCGCCGATCCCCTGGTTCGAGAGCAACTGCGGCGTCAACTTCGCGGCCGCCTTCACCCCCGCCACACCAGCAGTCGCGAGCTGGCTCAACATCGTCGCCAATTCCCAATGCGCGTAGAGGGTTCCGATCCGCAAGGAATCGGGCTCCCCCACCAAGTCGTATCGCAAGTGCATCGGAACGTCGAGAACGACTCCGGTCGACATCTCGGTAGCGAGGCTCAGATCGCGCCACACCGTCCGGCCGCACACGATGTCGCGCTCGACATGGAAGGTGATCGAATTGGGGGCGATGAACGTGTCGTAGAAACTCTCGATCGCCGCCTGACCGTTGTGCGGACGTGAACCTACAGGGTCGTTGACCTGTCCGTCGCCGGCAAACAGGGCCACCCAGGTCGAGCGGTCATGCGCGCCGACGGCTTTCGGGGATCCCTCCACGACGGCCATCAACTGCTCGCGCGTCACCGGCGCGGTCATGCGCGCATCTCGTATGCACCGTCGTACGCCTTGACCTGCTGCCACACCCGGTCGAAGCGTTCACTGTCGACAACAGGCTTCCGCACCGCGGCCAGGGCCCACTTCTGCTGCTCGGGTGTCGACGACGGCTTTCCGTGCAGTGCGATCGCGTATCCCGAGAAGTCACGAATCTGGAAGTCGAAGATCTGATCGACAACGTCGGCGTCGAGCCCGCTGATCTCGGCCTGTTCGAGAATCAGATGACCGTAGACGACGAGAGAGAACAGGTGCCCGACGTTGAGCATGAAATCGAGATCCTTCTGCTGCTGTGCGTCCGGCGCTGCAGCAGTGAGCAATTCGGTGAGCGCGATCGCCTGCTCGTAAAAACGGGCGACGTTCGGAATCGAAGAGTGCTTCTCGTAGACGGGCTTCCACTCGTGGAACTGAATCTTCGCAGCGCCGCGGGTAGGCCCCTGGTTCCAGAAGAACTCGTCGTCGGCGGCGCCGTCGCGCGTGACGATCTCCGGGAACTGCGCCGAGTTGAACAGATAGTTCGGCAAGAACTTGAGAATCAGGCCGACGTTGACGTGGACGGTGCCCTCGAGCTTGGGCAGCGTGCCGATCATCTGCGCTGCCTCGCGGAAGTACGTGGACTTCTCGTATCCCTTGGCTGCGATCACATCGTGCAGCAACCCGACCACCTTCTCACCTTCGGAGGTGACCTTGGCCTTGGTCATGGGATTGAACAGCAGGTAGCGACGGTCCTCGAGGCTGGCGCTGCGGAAGTAGTCGACCGCCCGCGCACTGAACTGCTTCATCGCGATCAGACGTGAGTACGCGTCGACGAAGGCGGCGCGAACGTGGGCGAAATCCGTGACGGGATTGCCGTACAGAATTCGATTCTGCGCGTGAGTGATTGCCTCGAAGAACGCATGCTCGGTGATGCCGATGGAGCCGGTGCAGAGGTTGAACTTTCCGACGTTGACCGTGTTGAGCGCGGCCTCGAATGCGGCGACGCCGGTGTGCAGAATGTCTTCCTCGCGCACCGGGTAATCGTCGAGGCGGAAATTGCTGACATACATCTGCCCGCGCAGGACGTTGTCCACTAGCTGATAGTTCGGATGTGCACTGTCGGCGACAAAGAACACGTAGCCTTCGGGGCCCTCGACGTCGGTACGACGCCCGAACACAGACACCATTCCGGCTACGTTGCCGTTTCCGATGTAGTACTTCTCGCCGCTCGCGCGGAAGGCGACGTCGCCGTCGGTGGGAGTGAGGAGCATGTCGGTGGAGTACACGTCGGCGCCGTGGTCGCGCTCGGACAGCCCGAACGCCATGACACCACCGTCGGCAAGTTCCTGCGCTGCACGCTTCTTCGCAGCGTCGTTGTCACTCATCCAGATCGGTCCGAGTCCGAGGATCGTGACCTGCCAGGCGTACCAGTAAGCGAGTCCGTAAAAACCGAAGATCTCACTCAAGGCCGCGTTGCGGGCACCGTCCCAACGACGGTTCTCGTCACCGTCGGCGAATGCCGCCGGAGTCTGGAACGTCGCGAACAACTTCTCCTTGCCGACGAATTCGAGAAAGTCGGAGACCCACACGGCGTCGAGGTCGTCCTGAAGCAGTTGCTTCTTACCGCGGCTCTCGAACCATTCGATGGTGGCTCGCAGCAAACGGCGGGTCTCCGGATCGAACTGAGCGGGGTCGTAAGTATGGGGGTTGAAGAGCAATCCATCGGTGCCAGACACGTCATTACCTTTCGTCGATGACGCTAAACTACCAGCGGGTAACTTTCCGCGGTGCGATTCATGGAAGACCTGCGATTCTTCGCGAATGCCACAGGTCCATCGGATTCCACGTGCCGGCCCGAGCGCGCGTGATCGGGTAGCACGCCAACCCGAGCAACAACGCAGACATGTGGCCGATGGCGGTGAAATTGGTGGCGAAAATCAGAGGTACACCATAGAAGAGCAGCAACCCCGCGAGATAGACGTATCGCCACGGATCGACGATTCGATATACCAGAATCCCCATGACGCCGGCCAGACCGTAACTCACACCCACGTCGAGAGTGTTGACCGCCGACTCCGCCACGTATCCGTGCCGAATACCTTCGTACAGAACACCTTCGCTGATGTACGTGGCTCCGACGTGGGCAATGACGACAACACACAACCACCGCCACGTCCCGAGCCAACGCTCAGCCGTTGCATGAAAGATGGTGAAGAGAACCAGGTATCCCAACCAACCGCCACCTTCGAGCCAGAAGGCACTCGAGAACAGGACTCGTAGCGGGTCTTCGGCCAGGTGATGCAGATTGGTCGAGCGCTTGCCGAGAAAACGCTCCTCGACATTGTCAGGCAGATGCCGCAGGAACAGTGTGGTGAACAGCAGGGCCAGCAACCAGACGTAGGTACCGGGAGCACTGCGCACCCATCGCCATGCCGCCTTGGCTGCCCCCAGCATCCTCACCGCTTCGAGTCTGCGCTCACTCGTTCACTACTGCAACGGCAAACCCGTCCCATCCCTTCGAACCCACGGTTTGAATGGCGGTGCCGTCGAGTTTCGGCTCGGCCGCGATCATCTCCAACACCGCTCGACTCGCTTTGACGCGCTCGTCGTCGATATCCGGGTTGGACACGTGTCCCCCACGCACCACGTTGTCCACGATGATGACGGTTCCGGGATGCGAAAGGGCCAACGCCCACCGCACGTACTCGGTGTTGTTCTCCTTGTCGGCGTCGATGAAGACCAAGTCGAAAGGTCCCAACTCTTCCTTCGCGATCGACGGGAGGCTGTCGAGCGCCGCCCCGACGCGGACGTCGACACGGTCAGCCAAGCCGGCGCGCTCGATATTCGCCCGAGCGACATCCGCATGGGTGGGATCGAATTCCAGCGTGATGACCTGGCCCGAGGGGCCGACCGCGCGAGCGAGCCAGATCGTGCTGTATCCGCCGAGCGTTCCGATCTCGAGAACATTGCGCGCCAGGCACATTCGCGCCAGAAGATTGAGGAGCTTGCCCTGGTTCGGCGCCACGTCGATGGGCGGGAGACCGGCCTCGGAGTTGGCGGCGAGTGCCGCGTCGAGAACCGGATCTTCACCTACCAACGTGGAGACAAGGTAACCGTCGACTTCTGCCCAATCCGGTTCGCGTTCCATAGCCACGATTGTGGCAGAAAAGAAGGGCCGCCGCAGACACCTCGGAAGGTGGCTGCGGCGGCCCAGACGACTATTCGAATCAGCCGCGAACTGCGCTGATGATCTCCTCGATCGCCGAGTCGGCGTCGATCTCACGGCTCTCGCCAGTGAAGCGGTCGCGAATTTCGACCTTGCCGTCGGCCCAACCACGGCCGACGACAACGATCAGCGGAACGCCGATCAGCTCGGAGTCCTTGAACTTCACGCCCGGCGATGCCTTGCGGTCGTCGAGGATTACTTCGAGTCCGGCACGGTCGAGTTGCGCGGCGAGGCCTTCGGCGCCTTCGCGCGCGGTCTCGTCCTTGTTCGCGATGACGAGGTAGACGTCGGCCGGTGAAACCTCGGCAGGCCAGCGCAGGCCCTTTTCGTCGTGATGCTGCTCGGCAATGACGGCCACCAGACGCGAGACGCCGACGCCGTACGAACCCATGGTCGGGCGGACGGGCTTGCCGTTCTCGGCGAGGACGTCGACGGTGAAGACGTCGGTGTACTTGCGGCCGAGCTGGAAGACGTGCCCGATCTCGATACCGCGAGCCGAGACCAGCGTGCCGGCTCCATCGGGAGAGGCGTCGCCGTCACGAACCTCGGCGGCTTCGATGGTTCCGTCAGGGGTGAAGTCGCGACCGGCAACGAGGCCGACCACGTGCTTGCCGTCTTCGTCGGCGCCGGTAATCCAGCTGGTGCCGTCGACGACGCGCGGATCGACAAGGTAGCGAACGCCGTTGGCCTGCAGAGCCTTCGGGCCGATGTAACCCTTGGCCAGGAACGGGTTGTTCTTGAAGTCGGTCTCGGTGATCATCACGAACTCGGCCGGCTCGAGCGAAGCTTCGAGGCGCTTTTCGTCGACCTCACGGTCGCCGGGGATGCCGATACCGAGCAGTTCCCACTCGCCGCCGGGCAGGCGGGTCTTGACCATGATGTTCTTGAGTGTGTCGGCGGCGGTGACGGTACGGCCGAGATCAGCGCCGTTCGCCCAGTCCACCAGGGTGTCGATGGTGGGTGTGTTCGCGGTGTCGTACACCTTGGCTTCGGGCAGCCCGTCGAACGGAATCGAATCGGGAACAACAGTCTTGACGGCCTCGACGTTGGCGGCGTAGCCGGATTCGAGGCAGCGGACGTAGGTGTCTTCGCCGATCTCGCTCTCGGCAAGGAACTCCTCGGACGCGCTGCCGCCCATCGCACCGGAGGTGGCCGAGACGATGACGTACTTGACGCCCAGACGCGTGAAGATCTTCTCGTAGGCGCCGCGATGCGCCTGGTACGACTCCGTCAGGCCTTCGTCGGTCAGGTCGAAGGAGTAGGAATCCTTCATGAGGAACTCGCGGCCACGCAGAATGCCGGCACGCGGACGCTCTTCGTCGCGGTACTTGGTCTGCACCTGGTACAGGGTGACCGGGAAGTCCTTGTAGGAGTTGTACTCACCCTTGACCGTCAGAGCAAAGAGCTCCTCGTGGGTCGGGCCGAGCATGTAGTCGTTGCCCTTGCGGTCCTTGAGGCGGAACAGGTTGGGGCCGTACTCGGTCCAGCGGTTCGACGCTTCGTAGGGATCGCGCGGGAGCAGCGCAGGCAGCAGGATTTCCTGTCCGCCAATGGCATTCATTTCTTCGCGGACAACACGCTCTACCTCGCGCAGCACCCGCAATCCCAGCGGCAACCACGAGTAGACGCCTGGAGCGATACGACGCACGTAGCCGGCACGAACCAGCAGTTTGTGGCTGGCAACTTCGGCGTCCGAGGGATCGTCACGCAGGGTACGCAGGAACAGGTGGGACAGACGGGTAATCACGAGGTGTAAGGATAGTCGCCGCAGTCGGCCGAGCGGGCCTCGGTACGGTTACAGCGTGCTTGTACTGCTGCCTCCCTCAGAAACCAAGTCCGACGGCGGCAAGGATGCGCCCCTCGATCTGGCCGAACTGTCGATGCCCCACTTGACCGAAACGCGCGAATTGCTGGTTCAGACGCTGGTCGATCTGGCCGCTGACGTCGAGGCGTCGTGCGAAGCGCTCGGGCTCGGCCCGACGCAAGCAGACGAAGTGGAGCGCAATGCCAAGCTGTGGGTGTCCGCGACGCGGCCCGCACTACAGCGCTACACCGGCGTGCTCTTCGACGCCCTCGACGCAAAGTCGTTCACCCGCGCCCAGAAGGCGAAGGCGCTCGATCGGATCGCCATTGGTTCCGCTCTGTTCGGTGCTGTCCGCGCAGGAGATCTGATCCCCGCCTACCGCCTCTCCGGCGGGTCCAAGCTGCCGGGGATGGGGACGCTGCGCTCGCTGTGGAAGCCGGAGCTGCCGAAGGCCTTGGCCGCCGAAGCCGACGGCCTTGTCATCGATCTACGATCCGGCACCTACCAAGACCTCGGACCTGTTCCGGACGCCTTGATCGCAACGGTCCTCACCGAGAAGCCGGACGGCACCCGGACGGTGGTCAGTCACTTCAACAAGCACCACAAGGGTCTGCTTGCCCGTGCGCTGGTGGTCTCGCGCGCCGAACCGACCGATATCAAGGGTGTCGCGCGGGTGGCGTCGAAGGCCGGCCTGCGGGTGGAAATCGCGTCGGAGCGTGAACTGATCATCCTGACGGATTGATGGCTTCGTCTGTCAAGTGCCACAGAAGGTTTGGAATGTTTCGCTGAAAGACTGCGGAGCCGCCTCGGTGTAGTCGGTCCACTCGTCGCGTCGGTCGAATGGATGCGTGACAACCTCGAGCAGCTTCTCGAAGGGAACGAGGTCGCCGTCGGTCGCGGCGCGCAGGGCAGCATCGAGGTGATGATTACGCGGAATGTACAGCGGGTTGACGCGATCCATCGCGCTCGCGGTCTCCGCGGCCCCACGCCCCTGGTCCGTCAGGGCCCTGTGCCACCGCTGCAACCAAGACGCGATGTGGTCCCGTGGCACGAGGTCGTCGAGGGGCGCCGAATTTCCACGCAATTCGTCGGCGAGTGCGCGGAAACTGCCCGTCCAATCAGCACCGTGTTCCGCCAACAACGTCAGCAGATCGTCGACGAGCGCCCGATCGACAAACGGCTGGGCCAGACCGAGCTTTTCCGCGAAACCGGCCGCATAGTGTCCCTCGTAGCGCTCGTCGAAGGTCTCGAGAACTGCCGACGCCGCGGAAATCGCATTGTCGGGTGCGGAATCGATCAGCGGCAACAGTGTTTCTGCCAAGCGCGCCAGATTCCACTTCAGTACAGCGGGCTGATTGCCGAACGCATAGCGGCCCCCGTGGTCGATCGAGCTGAACACTGCCGCCGGATCGAATGCGTCGAGGAAGGCGCACGGACCGTAATCGATGGTCTCTCCCGAAATTGTCGTGTTGTCGGTGTTCATGACCCCGTGCACGAAACCGATGAGCATCCACCTCGACACCAGTGACGCCTGCGCCTCGACGACCGCCTCGAGGAACCTCAGATAGCGATTGTGTGTACCCGTTGACGGAAGTTCGGTCAGCTCCGGGTAGTGCCGGGCGATCGCGTAGTCGGTGAGCGGCTGCAAGACCTCGCCCTGCCGGGCCGCGAACTCGAAGGTCCCAACGCGTAGGTGACTCGACGCGATCCGTGCAAGCACGGCACCGGGTTCTGCGCCGTTGCGGCGAACGTCTCGGCCCGTCGCCACCACCGACAGCGCGCGCGTAGTGGGGACACCGAGGGCATTCATCGCCTCGCTGACGAGATATTCGCGCAGCATCGGCCCTACGACCGCATACCCGTCGCCGCCCCGAGAGAACGGTGTGCGCCCGGAGCCTTTCAAATGCAAGTCCACTCGCTGCCCGGCACTGCTGACGAGTTCGCCGAGTAACAACGCCCGACCGTCTCCGAGAATTGGTGCATACCCACCGAACTGATGACCCGCATACGCCATCGCCACCGGTGTGGCCCCGACCGGCACCGTCGACCCGGACAGTACGCCGATCCCGTCCACACTTCGCAGCGCTGCTACGTCCAATCTCAACGACGCAGCCAGCTGCTCGTTCACCACGAGCAACTGCGGGTCAGGGGCGGCAGCACCTTGCCACGGCACCGTCAGAGCGCCGAGTTCGTCGGCGAACGTGCTCTCGAGGCCGGCCACGATGGTGACCGTGTCTGCTGTGGATTCCTGGAATGCGGCCATCACACGAGAGTAGTCACCGTGCGACAACCTATCGATCAGCCCTGATCGATGTACGACTCGAGCTGATCGCGTTCGCTCTTGAGCTCGTCGATGCGGCTCTTCACCACGTCACCGATACTGACGATGCCGAGGAGGTTGCCGTCCTCGATCACCGGCAGATGCCGGATTCGACGCTCGGTCATGATCGCGGCAATGCTGTCCACTGCGTCTGCCGGAACGCACGTGTACATCAGAGCGGTCATGACCTCGGAAACCTGGATCCCGAGAAGGTCCGGGCCACGCTCGTGCAGGCGTCGAACGACATCGCGTTCGGAAATGATGCCGACCACCGCATCGTCGTCGACCACCACCATGGCTCCGATGTTGTGGCGGGCAAGATCGCACAGCAGCCCGTTGACCGTCGTGTGGGCGTCGATCGTGACGATGCTGTTGCCCTTGTTTCGCAATATGTCCGCGATCCGCATCACGGCACCCCGATCCGTCGAGACTCTCGGCACGTCCTGCAACGATCGTATCGGCTAGCGAAGCGGAAAAACAGGACTGATCAGGCGATTCCCTGAGCTGCCTTCTCCGCAGCCTGAGCCTGGGCTACCTGAGAAGGTGTGAACCTGATGCACAGCGCCGCGATACCGGCGAACACGGCGCAGACCGCGCAGCCCACAAGTGCGAAGGTGTACCCCTCTCCGAGTGCGATCAATTGCGCCGGATTCATGTCCGCTGCCTTGCCCGAAGTGCCGCCGAGCGAGAGCGTCTTGGACGTCGCCATTGCACCGATCACCGACAGCGCCAATGGTCCACCGAGCGTCTGGGCAACTTGGGAGATTGCGGTCAGCGGGCCGATCTCGGTCTCCGGGACACCGGCGATCGCGCACAGTGGCAAGGGCACCATCGCGAGGCCGATACCGAATCCGATCCCGATCACGGGCACGAACAAGTTGGCCAGGTAGGTGGAGTCGGAATCGAGAGTAGAGCCGTAGAGGAGTCCGACGATCATGATCACGACGCCGGTGAGGACCAGCCAGCGGGGTTGAACCTTCACGGCGAGCTTGGAAGCAACCGACGCGGCGGCGCCCAATCCGAACGCGAACGGAATGAACGCGATACCGGCACGCAACGGCGAATACTGCATGATGTCCTGCACGAACAGTGCGACGAAGGCCGTCATGCTGAACATCGCGCCACCGACGAAGAAGATGGCGAGGAACGTCGCGACACGGTTGCGATCGGCGAACAACGAGAAGGGCAAGAGCGGGTTGTCTGCAGTTCGCTCGACAAAGAGGAAGGCGGCGAGGGCGACCAATCCGGCCGCCAATGCACCGATGACGGCGATGCTCCCCCATCCCATTTCCGGGCCTTCGGTGAGAGCAAAAACAACACCGGTACAACCGAGGGTCGCGAGGATCGCGCCCGGGACATCCAAAGCCAGACGCGTCTGATTCGTCTCGCGAAGGGCGCGGAACGCCATGCCGACGAGCGCGATGCCGATCGGGACGTTGATGAGGAAGATCAGACGCCACGACACCTCGGTCAATGCGCCGCCGATGATCAGACCGGCGATCGATCCGACGCCCGTCATGGCGGCAAAAATCGCGATGGCCTGATTACGAGCCGGACCCGCGGCGAAAGTCGTGGCAACAAGGGCGAAGGCAGTGGGCGACGCCACGGCTGCGCCGACACCTTGAAGCGCCCGCGCTGCGATCAACATGCCCTCGTTCAGGGCGAGACCACAGAGCAACGACGCCACCGTGAACAGCGAGACTCCCGCGATGAACATCTTCTTGCGCCCGTACGCGTCACCGAGGCGACCACCGAGGAGCATGAGCCCACCGAACGCAAGCGCGTACGAGGTCAACACCCAGTTGCGACCACTGTCGCTCAGCCCGAGGTCTGCCTGCAATGGCGCCAGCGCGAGGTTCGCGACGGTGCCGTCGAGCACCACCATCATCTGCAAACCACTCAGGACGATGATGGCGAGCCCGATGACTCGAGTCGCTACCGGGGCATTCGCCGAAGCGGTTTCAGATGTTGGGGAATCAGACACAAGACTTCACGTTACCCAGCGTCGACGGAAAAGCCCGCGACCGGCCCGATCACGATGATCGCCGGAGGCTTGATCTCCTCGTCCTTGACGCGCTGAGCAACGGTCGCCAGATCGGCCCGAAGTTCACGCTGAGTGCGCAGCGTGCCCTCTTGGATGACGGTGACCGGCGTGGTTGCCGGGCGTCCACCGTCGACGAGTGCCTTCGCGAACTGATCGATGCGCTCGACCGCCATGAGCAGCACGATCGTGCCGCGCAACTTGGCCAGCGCCGACCAGTCGACCAGCGAATCCGGATGATCCGGAGCCACGTGCCCACTGACGACGACGAACTCGTGGGTGACGCCGCGGTGGGTGACCGGGATGCCTGCGGCCGACGGGACCGAGATCGCGCTCGTGATTCCGGGCACTACGGTCACCGGAACGCCGGCAGCGGCACACGCTTCGAGTTCTTCGTATCCCCGTCCGAAGACGTACGGGTCCCCGCCCTTGAGGCGGACCACGAACTTGCCTGCCTTCGCGTTGTCGATCAGCGCGGCGTTGATGGCCTCCTGAGCCATGGCACGGCCGTACGGGATCTTCGCGGCGTCGATCACCTCTACGTCCGGACCCAGTTCGGCGAGCAACTCCGGCGGAGCCAATCGGTCGGCCACGACGACGTCGGCGCGTGCGAGCAAACGGCGTCCGCGCACGGTGATCAGATCGGGATCACCGGGGCCACCACCGACGAGAGCAACACCCGCAGCGGCAGGCTCGGCCGTATCGGCTAGCACGCCCGACTGAAGACCTTCGACGACGGCGGTGCGGACTGCTGCCGAACGACGGTGATCGCCGCCCGCCAGAATTCCGATGCTCATACCGTCGTACTCGGCGCTGGCGGGAGTGACGGCGGTGCCGTGCTTCGCGTTGTCGGCGCGCACGCAGAAGATATGGCGACGCTCCGCTTCGGCGACGATCGCCGCATTGGTTTCCGGCTCGTCGGTCGAGGCGATGGCGTACCACGCACCTTCGAGGTCGCCGTCGGCGTACGGACGCTCTTCGACCGTGATCTGACCGGCAGTGGCCATACCTTCGACGGCTGGAGTGAACGCGCGACTGATGACGTGAACGCGGGCACCAGAGGCGACCAGCAGTCCGAGTCGGCGCTGAGCCACAGTGCCGCCACCGAACACGACCACGCGTCGATCGGTCAGGTTGAGGCCGACCAGGTAGTTGGTCTCGTCTGCGGTGGACTCGCTCACTCGCACTCCGTTTCGTTGTCAGAATTGGTCAAGCTGGAGGGAACTTTACGGGCCGCGGCCACGGTCACTCCATCCCTGGCAGTCTTGGCCAGCACAAGTCGGCCGCCCCCGGACGCAAGGATCGCAGCCGCTTCCGCGACGCTTGCCGTTCCGACGGCGTTCTCGACGCGAGGCGATGGTGACGGAACTTGAACTCGCGCAAGTACGTCCGGGGCGAAACTCACAATCGGGACGTTCAGTTCATGGGCCGCTGTCAGAAGAGCCGAAGACTCAGCTTTTGCCGCCACAGTGGCGAGTACCACGATCTTCCCTTGCGCCGCGGGCACAGCCTTCACCGCAGCGACGATGTCCTTCGCGGTGACACTCGTCGTGAATCCCACGCCGATACAGAGGTCATCCCCGTGCGGCATCGACGAACTTCGCGATCGATTCGGGCTGCCCCACCGGATGAGTGTGGAGATACGACGCGTGGACGCCGCCGCGAACAAATCCTTCGCGGACACTGCCGCCGTCCCAGGGCCTCCACCCCCACGCACTTCCGCAACCGTCCGCGTCTGCCGAGACGAGAGACGTTCGGTGGAACTCGTGACCGGTGACGCGGGAGCCTGCTTCGAAGAGGCTGGAGTCGCTGATCGCCACTGCTTCGCGGTACCCGAGGGTCAGGCGTTTCCCGAACGTCGCATCCACCCCGACAACACCGGCCATGCTGTGACCGTCCAAGCTGCGAGCGAGGTAGAGCAGACCGGCACACTCGGCGTGGATCGGTGCGCCGCCGTCCGCCAGGTCACGAACCTGCTGCAGCAGAACGGTATTGGCCGCGAGGTCCACCGCATGCTCTTCCGGGAACCCGCCAGGAAGGACAAGAGCGGCAGTTCCCGCAGGAAGCTCGTCCCGCAACGGGTCGAACACCTGCACGTCCGCGCCGGCGGCGGTCAACAGCTCCCGGTGCTCGGCATAGCCGAAGGTGAAGGCAGGGCCGCCCGCCATGGCAACCACAGGCCGAGACTCTGCGTGTGCGCCGACCTCGGCAACCGGATCCCATGCAGCTGCACTCACGTTCGAGGCGGCGAGTGCGCGAACAGCACCCAGATCGACGTGCGAGGCAATCAAGTCGGACATCGCGTCCACTGCGGCCACAGCGGCGGCGCCGTGCTCGGCCGCCGGAATCAGGCCGAGGTGCCGGGAGGGAACTTCGAGTTCCGTCAACCGTGGCACAACTCCGAGCACTGCGACGCCGACCTTGTCGCACGCATGACGCAACACCTGCTCGTGACGAGCGCTCCCGACGCGATTGAGAATGACGCCGCCGATGCGCACACCTGCGTCGTAGGTCGCGAAGCCGTGGAGTACGGCGGCCAGACTCTGACTGTGCCCACGGGCGTCGATCACGAGGACTACCGGCGAACCGAGGATCGACGCGACCTGCGCCGTCGATCCCTCCGCCGACGGCTGCGAGTTTGCCTCGTCGATCTTCCCGTCGAACAGACCCATGACGCCTTCGACCACGGCGATGTCGCAACCAGCGGTTCCATGCCGGTAGAGCGGTCCGATGCGATCCGGGCCCACCAGAACAGTGTCGAGGTTGCGTCCGGGCCGCCCTGCCGCGAGTCCGTGATAACCCGGGTCGATGTAGTCCGGCCCCACCTTGAAGGGTGCAACGCTGCTACCGGACCGTCGCAGCGCGCCGATCAATCCCGTTGCCACCGTGGTCTTTCCGCTACCCGAGGCAGGAGCAGCGATCACCACGGCCGGAGTGGAAGGACTTACCATTCGATGCCCCGTTGGCCCTTTCGGCCGGCATCCATCGGGTGCTTGATCTTGGTCATCTCGGTCACGAGGTCGGCGGCGTCGATCAACGCCTGCGGGGCGTCGCGTCCCGTGATGACAACGTGCTGGTTGCCCGGACGATCGCGCAGTGTCTGCACGACCTCGTCGACGTCGACCCAGCCCCACTTGAGCGGATAGGTGAACTCGTCGAGGACATAGAATCGATGTTCCTCGCTCGCAAGCCTTCTCGCGATCTCCTGCCAACCCTCCGCAGCGGCAGCAGCATGATCTTCCTCGCTACCGGCCTTGCGTGTCCATGACCAACCTTCGCCCATCTTGTGCCACTGCACCGGCCCACCGACGCCGGTTTCGTCGTGCAGGTTTCCGAGCGCGCGGAACGCGGCTTCCTCTCCGACCTTCCACTTGGCACTCTTCACGAACTGGAACACGCCGATGTCGAACCCCTGATTCCAGGCACGCAGCGCCATGCCGAAAGCGGCGGTGGACTTACCCTTTCCCGGGCCGGTGTGCACGGCAAGTACCGGCGCGTTACGACGCTGACGCGTGGTCAGACCGTCGTCGGGAACTGTCTCGGGAACACCCTTGGGCATCGTGAACTCCTGAGCTGGGATCTAGGCTGCGGCGCGGACGACACCCGCGACCTGCTGCGCTGACAATTCGGCGAGGCGGACGTATCCGCCACGTAGTTCTCGCGCCAACTCGGCCGCCAGCCCCAGACGCACGAGGCCGGTCTCGCAGTCGACGACGATGGACGCGACGGACGCGTCGGCGAGAAGATGCGCGGCGACGCGGGCGCGGTGCAGCGCGTCCTTGCCGCCGGTTGCCCGGCCGTCGGTGAGTGTGACGACGAGGGCGCGACGCTGCGGGTCACGAAGTCGTTCACGCAGAACCACTTCGCGAGCACGCAGGAATCCCTCTGCGAGTGGGGATTTGCCGCCGGTACGCATCGACTGCAAGCGACGGACAGCGATGTCCACCGAAGATGTCGGCGGCAGTACGAGCTCCGCTTCACGACCACGGACAGTGATGACGGCGACCTTGTCGCGGCGCTGATAGGCGTCGCGGAGCAACGAGACAACCGCACCGGTGACCGCGGAGAGGCGGTCGCGTGCTGCCATCGACCCCGACGCGTCGACAACGAAAACGATCAGATTGCCTTCTCGCCCTTCACGTATCGCGCCGCGGAGGTCAGCCGGTGCCAGCCGCAACCGTCCAGCAGTGCGACCACGGGCAACTTGAGACTCGGCTGCGGCAAAGACCGTGCTCGTCAGATGCAATCCGTGCCCACGCTCCCGCGTGGACCGCACAACTCGTCCACGGGACGACATGGACCGCGAGCGTCGTCCCGGTGCACCTTCACCGACTCCCGGAACTTCGAGGAGCTTGGCCTTGAATTCGCCGGCCGGTGGAGCCGAGGGACGATCGGTGGCGCGCACTCCCCCACCAGGTCCGTCAGGGTCGTCCGGGCCGTCGTCGTCAGGCCCGTCGTCGTCCGGCCCTTCGTCTCCGGGACCGCCGTCATCGGAGCCGCCATCTTCCGGGCCACGGTCTTCGGGATTCTCGGGAGGTTCGGGCTCTCCGTCGCGCGCGTCGTCCTCTACCTGCGACTGAGCATCCTGATCGGCCTGCTCGAGCGCATCGTCCAACTGCTGCTGATCCAAGCCGGGCTCGTCGAACGGATCGCGGCGGCGGCGATGCGGCAGCGTCAGTTCCGCCGCTACTCGTACGTCCTCCGCAGTGACTTCACTGTCGCCGCGCCAGGCAGCGTGGGCCGTCGCGGTGCGCGCCAGCACCAAGTCCGCGCGCATACCGTCGACGTCGAACGACGCACACAGCGAGGCGATACGACGCAGTTCGCGGTTGCTCAGCTCGACCGAGTCCAATTTCTCACGCGCCGTGAGGATTTCGGACGCCAACTCCTCATCGGCGGATACGTACCGAGCGACAAATGCCTCGGGGTCACGCTCGTAGTCGAGTCGGCGACGCACCACTTCCATGCGAATGTCGACGTCGCGGGAAGCGGCGACGTCGACAGCCAGACCGAAACGGTCCAGAAGTTGCGGACGCAGTTCTCCCTCTTCGGGATTCATCGTGCCGACGAGTACGAACTTGGCCGGATGCGAATGGGAGATGCCGTCACGCTCGATGTGAACCCGGCCCATCGCCGCGGCGTCGAGAAGCACGTCGACCAGGTGGTCGTGAAGCAGATTCACCTCGTCGACGTACAGAACACCCTGGTGAGCGGTGGCGAGCAGTCCAGGTTGGAATGCGCGCTCACCGTCACGCAGAACCTTCTCCAAGTCGATCGAACCGATCACCCGGTCTTCGGTCGCGCCCACGGGCAGTTCGACCAAGCGGGCCGGTCGTCTCGTTCCGGCGTCGTCGACCGCGGGCAGCAGCGCAGTCAGCGCGCGCACGACCGTCGACTTGGCAGTTCCCTTCTCACCGCGGACCAGGACCCCGCCGATCCCTGGATGCACCGCACACAGGATCAGCGCCAATCGCAATTGATCCTGGCCGACCACAGCACTGAACGGGAAGCCCGCCACTGGTCGATCTTCTTCACTTCGCACGTCGATATCCCTCCACCTCTCGGTTTCCTCGCCGAGAATTTGGCTGCACTCGAATGTCGCGGCAACCTGGCTGAGATCTCCCGGTTTATCGGTAGAGGAGAGATCTTTCACAGTGGCGGGACCGCGCCTGGATCGAACAGGACTTCCCCGCGAACATTCGGTATCGAAAAAACCCTAGTCGGCTCGCTTTCCCACGAGCCGACCAGGGTCAATTCTCCGACAAACTAGCTGACGGCCACGAAAGGCTCTCCCCCACCACGACGCATCGGGGTGTGCGGGATGCCGTCTTCGATGAACTCTTCGCCGTCAGCCTTGAATCCGTGCTTGGCGTACATCTCGACCAAGTAGGTCTGGGCGTTGATCCGACACGGCGCTTCGCCGACCTCGGCCAGTGCGGCCTGCAGGAGGCGGGTCGTGTGGCCCTGGCCGCGAGCCTGACGCGACGTGCACAGGCGTCCGATTCGGAAGCTCTTGTTTCCGTCGTCGTGCTCTTCGAGCAGCCGGAGCGTGCACACCACCTGGCCGTCCTGCTCGAGCCAGAAGTGGCGTGTTTCCGTCAGCAGGTCCCGCCCGTCCAACTCGGGATACGGGCAAGCCTGCTCGACGACAAAGACCTCCACTCGAAGCTTCAACAACTCGTAGAACGTCTTGTTGTCGAGATCGAGTGCCCATGAACGCTTCAAAGCTGCTGTTGCCGTCATGGGTTGGACTATCACACAGTCGCGGCGGTATCCGCGACCGGAGCCGATTCGGAAGCACCGGCGGAATCGAGCTCGAGAACCTTCGAGGACCAATCCCAGACCTGGTTGAACAGGCCTTCGTTGTCGGTGAGCTTGACGCCGATGGACGGAACCATCTCGCGGAGCTTGCCCTTCCAACCCTGGAACTCGGTCGGGAAGCAGCGCTCGAGTACGTCCAGCATCGCCGGGACGGCCGTGGACGCACCGGGCGAAGCACCGAGCAGGCCGGCGATGGAACCGTCCTCAGCGGCGACCACAGCGGTACCGAATTCGAGGACACCACCCTTGCCCTTGGCACGGCGGATCACCTGGACGCGCTGGCCCGCGGTGATGAGTTCCCAGTCCTGGGCCTGCGCTTTGGGCGCGAACTCACGCAGATCCCAGATGCGACCGGCTTCGTTCTTGGCAAGCTCGCTGACCAGGTACTTGACCAGGCCGAGCTCGCTGACACCGACACCGAGCATCGAGAGGATGTTGTTCGGCTTGACCGAGCCGGGCAGGTCCGTGACGCGACCCTGCTTGAGGAACTTCGGCGACCAACCAGCGTAGGGACCGAACAGCAGACCCGGCTTGTTGCCGATGACACGGGTGTCCAGGTGAGGCACCGACATGGGCGGGGCGCCGACGGCAGCCTTGCCGTAGACCTTGGCGCTGTGCTGGTCGATGAGTTCGGGGTTGGTGCATCGCAGGAAGGCACCGCTGACCGGGAAGCCACCGAAGCCCTTGGCTTCCTTGATGCCCGACTTCTGCAGCAGGTGCAGGGCGCCGCCACCGGCACCGACGAACACGAAGCGCGAGCGAACGGTGCGCTTTTCACCGGTGCGACGGTTGGTGACCTTGACGGTCCAGGACTTGTCCGAGTTCTGGGTCAGGTTGGTGACCTCGTGGCCGAAGTACATCTTGCCGCCGGTCTTGCCGATGTAGCCGATGAGCTGCTTGGTGAGCGCTCCGAAATCGACGTCGGTGCCGTCCTGGCTCCAGTTCAGGGCGATGGGATCGGAGAAGTCGCGTCCCTTGGCCATGAGCGGCAAACGCTTGCTGAACTCGGCCGGATCGTCGATGTACTCCATACCGCGGAAGAGCGTGTGGCCGGCAAGTGCGTCGTAACGAGCACGGAGGTACTTGGCGTTGGCCTCACCGTGAACGAAGCTCACGTGCGCGATGGGGTTGATGAATTCCTTGGGCTGTGTCAGGACGCCCTGCTCTACCGCGTGTGCCCAGAACTGGCGTGACACCTGGAACTGCTCGTTGACGTTGACGGCCTTCTTGATGTCGACCGTGCCGTCCGAGTTCTCAGGTGTGTAATTGAGCTCACACAGGGCTGAGTGACCGGTTCCCGCGTTGTTCCAGGGGTCGCTGCTCTCGGCTGCGACGGCATCGAGCCGCTCGAAGGTCGAGATCGACCAATCGGGCTGCAGCTGGCGCAGCAATGCACCCAGCGTGGCGCTCATGATGCCTGCGCCCACGAGCACTACATCCGTCTTCGTCTCTACCGCGTTCTGATTCGACACTGGAGAATCGACTTCCTTGTCATTAGCCGTGCGCGCATCCGCCTGCTGTGTTACGCCGAATAGGTTACCCGTGCGTACACGCGCGGTTCACCACCCCCAATTGTGCTCTACAACGCGCACTCGAAACGACGATTAGATTGTGATTTGTGACTACTTGGGTTCCAGACGTCCTCGGTGACGGATATCAGCAGCTGACGATCCCGCTCGGAACGGATCCGGACGGCGAAGGCGAGGTGGACGCAACACTGGTCCGCTACCAACCGCAGAAGGAGGCGGTGAAGACACACCGTGCCGTTTTGTACGTGCACGGCTTCACCGATTACTTCTTCCAGAAGCACCTCGCCGAGCACTTTGCCGAGCAGGGTTACGCCTTCTTCGCACTCGACCTGCGTAAGTGCGGCCGCTCCCTCAAACCGGGGCACACAGCTCATTACGTCTCCGACCTTGCGCTCTACGACGCCGAACTGAACGAAGCGCTGCGCATCGTCCGCAGCGAGACCGAGGGCAGCGAGGTGCTGCTCATGGCGCACTCCACCGGCGGTCTGATCGTTCCGCTCTGGCTGAACCGTTTGCAGCGCAAGCCCGGTGGCAGCGACGGCGCCGGAATCTGCGGGCTGGTACTCAACAGCCCCTGGTTCGACCTTCAGGGTCCCTCAGTGGTGCGCAACGTCGGTACTACGGCGATCGATGCGCTCGGACGGGTATCGGCGAAGACGGTGATCCCGGGAACTGGGCTACCGACTTACGGTTCCAGTCTTCATGTTTCGGCCAACGGCGTCTGGGATTACAACCTCGACTGGAAGCCACTGGCAGGCTGCCCCGTTACCTTCGGCTGGATGCGGGCCGTCCGAGCGGGTCACGCAAAACTTCACCGCGGCCTAGACATCGGAGTGCCCGCGCTGATTCTGCGCTCGAAGAAGTCGCAGTTCGCGAAGGCGTACAACCCGAGCGTCGACCTCGCCGATTCCGTGCTCGACGTCAAGCAGATCGCACGTTGGGCCGGTTGCCTCGGCGATCGCACCACCATCGTCCCGATCGACGGCGCCCGTCACGACGTGTTCCTTTCGACCGAGAAGCCCTTGGCCACAGCCTTTTCCGAACTCGACCTGTGGTTGGAGTGGCTCGACGGCCACCTCACCCCGGCCGCAGAAAGTTCGGCAAGCACAGCAAGCAACACACAGGAGATCGCGCAGTGACGCACTACGACCTTGCAATCATCGGCAGCGGATCCGGAAACTCGCTGCCCGACGAGCGGTTCGACGGCAAGAAGATCGCAATCCTCGAAGAGGGCACCTTCGGCGGAACGTGCCTCAATGTCGGGTGTATCCCGACCAAGATGTTCGTCTACGCCGCCGAGGTGGCACGAACCGTCACCACTGCCGAGAAGTACGGCGTCGACGCCACGCTCGACGGCGTTCGTTGGTCCGACATCGTCAAGCGCGTCTTCGGCCGCATCGATCCCATTTCTGCAGGTGGTGAGCGGTACCGCAGCGAAGACAGTCCCAACACCACCGTCTACCGCGGCCACGCCACGTTCACCGGCGACAAGACGATCGACACCGGAACCGGCGAGACGATCACCGCTGACCAGGTGGTCATCGCAGCCGGTTCGCGTCCGATCATCCCGAACGAGATCGCGTCGAGTGGTGTGAAGTACTACACCAACGAAGACATCATGCGACTGCCCGAACTTCCCGAGCACCTCGTGATCGTCGGCTCTGGATTCATCGCCACCGAGTTCGCACACGTGTTCTCCGCGTTGGGTTCTCGCGTGTCGATCATCGGTCGCAGCCAGCGACTGCTGCGGCACCTCGACGACGAGATCTCCGAGCGCTTCACCGAGTTGGCCGAACAGAAGTGGGACGTCCATCTGGGCTCCCCCCTCACGTCGGTAGGCGGCGACGGCGACAACATCGCCGTCGAACTGGCAAACGGCACAGTCGTTTCCGGTGACGTTCTCCTCGTCGCGGTCGGTCGTCAGCCGAACGGTGACCTACTCGGTCTCGACAAGGCCGGCGTCGAACTCGACGACAAGGGCTCGATCGTGGTCGACGAATACCAACGCACCACCGCAGAGGGCGTCTTCGCACTCGGTGACGTCTCCTCGCCGTACCAGCTCAAGCACGTCGCCAACCATGAAGCGCGCGTTGTTCAACACAACCTGCTCCAGGACGCGTGGAAGGACACGTCCGGGCTTCGCAGCACCGATCACCGCTTCGTACCGGCAGCCGTGTTCACCGACCCGCAGATCGCCGACGTCGGAATGACGGAGAAGCAGGCTCGCGACACCGGACTCGACATCACCGTCAAGGTGCAGGCATACGGAGACGTCGCGTACGGCTGGGCGATGGAGGATCAGGAGGGCATCTGCAAGGTGATCGCCGAGCGCGGCACCGGACGCATCCTCGGTGCCCACGTCATGGGTACGCAGGCTCCGACCGTCATCCAGCCGCTCATTCAGGCGATGAGCTTCGGTTTGTCAGCTCAGGACATGGCGCGCGGCCAGTACTGGATCCACCCGGCCCTGGCCGAAGTGGTCGAGAACGCGCTGCTCGGCCTCGACATCTGAGCCCCCGCAGCCCTTATGACGCCGAAAAAGCGGGCACTCCTCGCAATGGGAGCGCCCGCCTTTTCGTAGGTCAGAGTTTCACCAGGGGCTGGTACGCAGCACGATCTCGGTTGCGAGTTCGGCCGGTGCCGACTTGACGACGTCGTCGACACCCGGAAGTTCCGTCACGCGGAAGTCGGAGTACACGAAACGACCGCTGGCGTCGGCGATGGCCCGACCTCCACTGCCCACGACTACGGTGGTCGGAACCTCGACCGGCGGAACGCCGGCAATATCGCTGGCCGACGGATGTCCACGGTCCACGGCGATCAAACTCGCGAAGCGGCCGAACTGACGTGCAGCCAACAGCCACGCGAGATCGGCGCCCTCCCGGTGACCGACCAGATTCACCCAGGCGATGTTCAACTCGTCCAGAAGTACCACTGCCGAGGTCTCGTCGAGATTCTCGATCGATTCCACCGCGACGGTCCGCAGATCCGAATGGTGCAGTCGCTCGCACACATCGTCGTACAAGTCGACGGGGTCGCCCTTGCCGGGAAGCAGGAGTACCGCATGCTTGCTGACCGGCCCGTCGATCCGAACGGTGCACGAACCACTGCCCACCGCTACTCGAGTCAATTCCATGTCTGGAAACGGTACGCGATCCACACAGTGGAGGACCCTGGAGTCGACAGAAGTATGACCACTCATACATTCACGCGCCGCTGCGAGCCCGAATTGTTCGCTCTGTACCGCCTCCACTCGGAGCGAAAGTGGCTTTCGGCGCATCTGAGGCGACGGACGTACCGTTCGCTCGAAAGTGGGGGTGGGCCGAACTCCAGTGGGGCGCGGCTCTAGGTACCGGACGGTTTGGGGAGCCTCGTCATTCCGTAGACGTGATCAGCGCGCACCGTGAGGATCTGTCGACGCTCTGCCACCATCGCTTCGCGGTACTCCTCCCAATCGGGATGCTCCTGGCCGCTGATGTCCCGGTACAGCTCGACCAGGGCGTCCGACACTTCGTCGTGAGGATCGGCCGCTGCGGGTGTCACCACAGCAAGTCCTTCGATCACGGCGTAGCTCCAGAAGTCGGGCGCGCTGACGTGAAGGGAAACCCGCGGATCGCGGATCGCATTTTTACTCTTGGCGCGATCGGCCGTGACGGACACGGAAGCCGTCTTCGACTCGACGTCCCAGCGGTAAATGATGTTGGACAACTGTGGGCGGCCGTCACGCTTGACGGTTGCCAGCACGCCTTGTTTTCCCTGGGCCACGAGTGCGAACAACGCTTCGGCGGTGTCTGTGTCATTGTTCATATCTGCACCAACGACGCCGTGCGGCCGGTTTGTTCCGGAGGCAGTCCAGTTCGAAGATCGCGGACCGCAATCGCGCGATCACTCTTCCTCGATGGACGACAGCGTACAAAGATGGTCGACATGGCAACTTCTCGCGACATCCTCCGGCTGACTGCGTTCAGTTCGGATCCGGCCGGCGGTAATCCGGCCGGCGTAGTGCTCGACGCGCGTGGACTCGACGACTCCGAATTACAATCTGTTGCAGCCGAAATCGGGTATGCCGAGACGGCGTTCCTCATCGAACCGGCGCTCGGAGGCAACCCGCGCCACAGCCGAATCCGGTACTTCTCCCCTATCGCCGAAGTACCGTTCTGCGGTCATGCCACTATTGCGACGGCCATCGCTCTCACCGAGCGAGACGGTGAGGGAACCTTCACATTCGAAACACCGATCGGACCGGTATCCATCGACACGGCGGCCGACGAGGACGGAACGTCCACCGCGACCTTCACCAGCGTGGAGCCGTCGGTCTCGCCGATCGATCATGCTGTACTGACAGCACTGCTCGGGCTCATCGGCGTCGATTCGTCTGCGCTCGACGCGCGGTATCCCGCGATGCTCTCGTACGCCGGCAACACGCACCCGATTGTCGTACTTCGTGATCAGGCAGCCTTCGACGAGTTCACCTTCGATCCATCCGCAATGCGAACTCTGATGGACGCGCAGGGGTGGGCGGGCACGGTGACGATCCTGCATCCCCTCGACGACAACACCTTCGAAGCTCGAAATCTGTTTCCGGTGGGAAACATCGTCGAGGATCCCGCGACCGGGTCCGCAGCGGCGTCGACCGGCGGTTACCTGCGCAAACTCGAACCCGCGGCCACTCCGCGGCGGATCACCATCCACCAGGGCCGACACGTCGGGCGACCCAGCGTTCTCGCGGTCGAGATCCCGGTCGACGGCGGTATCGCTGTCACCGGCACCGCCGTGCCGACAGACGACCCCCGGTAACCACCAGCGATGAGTTTCTCCCGGCCGGCGGGTCTATTCACCAGAGCGACGTCACAAGACCATCGCATCGAGCCGGGAGAACATCATGTCTGCAATCGCTTCAACCCCACACAACCTCCACCTCACCAAGCCGCGCGCCGTACTCGGGGCCACGGTCATGGCCCTCGTCGCCAACCTGATCCTGTGGTTGATCGGCCTGGCATCGGGCGGATCGTTCGAGATGACAGATCAGGGAAAGGTGGCGAGCGTAGCTCCCGGCGGGGTCATCACACTTACGGTAGTGCCGTTGCTGGTCGGTTTGTCGCTCGCAATGTTGATCTCACTGAAGTGGGAGCCGATCATCCGCATCGCTCAGGTCGTGGGTGCAGTGTTTGCGCTCGGCACCATCGCCCTGACGATCGCCGCGGACTTCGACGCCGCCAGCACGGTCACGCTCGCGCTGATGCACGTGGTTGTCGCCGCGAGCGTGGTCGTCGCGCTCGAGGCCGTACGTCGGTCTCCGTCGAACTAGACCGCGGTAGGCGGCGCGGAATACGTCTCGACGATCTCGGCTGCCACGTCACGCAACTTGGTGTTCGTGGTCTGAGACTGCTTGCGCAGCATGTGAAATGCGGTGTCGGCGTCGATCCGATGGATGGCCATCAGCATGCCTTTGGCCTGTTCGATCGGCGCCCGAGTCTCGAGCGCGCGTTGCAAGGCGTCAGCTACCGCCTTGGCAGATTTGAAGCGGGAGAAGTCTCCGATCGCGCGTGAGACTGTTGTCGTGAGAATCTCCATGACTTCCGCGTCGACGCTGTCGAAGGCCGCTGGGGCACGTCCGTACAGGTTGAACGAACCGAGTCGCTGATCCGGCGTGAAGAGCGGCGCCGCGAGAAAGGACTTGATCCCTTCGTCCTTCGCGGCCGCCGCGAACCGCGGCCAGCGTTCTGCGCTGGTCTCGGAATCAACGACTACGGTTTCACCGGTTCGAGCCGCATGCAGACATGGTCCGTCGCCGGCGTCGTATTGCTCGATGTCGACGCGCAGGGTCCGCGAATCGGTGTGAACGGCGGTGTAGGTCTGCCCGGCAAGATCGATGGTGACGCCGATGCTGTCGGCGCCGTCGATGGCGTCGTTCGCGATTTCGACGGCGCGCTGGAGTAGAACCACGAGTTCGTCCTCGTCGCCGATACTTCCCCCGAGCGCTGCCAGCAACTCTCTGACCGCACGTGCCGTCAGCCGAGTTTCCGCAGCCTCGACGGCGACGTCAGCACCAGTTGCCGTCGCATCGTCCGGCAGTACCGACGGCACCGAATCCTCGGTTCTCGGGTCGAAGCCTCTGGGGTCGAAAGCGGTATCCACGACGAAGCATTCTTCCAGCTACCCGGGCCGTCAGTAGAGTGAGTTCGGTGACAGAACCCGGCAAACCGCCGAGTCGTCATCGCCATCGATCGAGCGCGAGACCCAGATTCCGCCTCGCCCGAGTGTGTTGGCCACGAACCGCGTCCGGACTCAGTTCCAGGACAACTGCGATCTGTGGATACGTCATGCCCTCGACTTCCCGCAAGACCCAGGCGGCGCGCTGACGCAGCGGTAGACGATCGAGTTCGGCTTCAAGAGCGTCGAGAAATGCTGTGCCGCATACTTCCTCGCTCGGATCGCGCAATCGAGTATCGACTTCGTCCCGAAGTCCGTCCACATCGGCGGCGCAGGAGCCGACTTTTCGATGGACATCCGAGATCTTGCGAGAACAGATCGCGAACAACCAGGTCTTGATGCTCGAGCGCCGCTGAAACCTCGGAAGTTGGCGCCAGGCGGCAACGCAGGTTTCCTGGACGATGTCGTCGACGTCACTCTCACTGGTGACGAGTCGACGGGCAAATCGATACAAGTGCGGGCCGTATCGGCGAACGATGACGTCGAAGGCCGCATGATCGCCGAGCATTGCCGAGTCGACCAGCACCTCGTCACTGAAGTCGGTCAGCAAGCCGTCGAATTGATCTGTCACCGCGCACACTCCTACTAGGGAGCCGTCGCGGGAGTGAGGCCTGGCTATTCTACCGCGTCCACGTCGACACCCGCGGGAGCGCTCTCAGGCTTCGAGTGCGGAAGCAATGACGGGGAGCCCGATAGGCGCCCCACCGTTGATCAGTTTCTCGAGTAGATCCTGATCGAGGTGCTGCTCGACGAGATCAGCGAGAAGGTCGAGTTGTTGTTCTCGCACCGCGGCAACCGCGGTGTCGGGTGCAGCAACAAAACCGGGAACCGCGAGCTCACGCAGCAGGCTGCGCCGAAAGTCGTCACTTTCCAGGAGACCGTGCCAGTGTGTCCCTCGAACAGGCCCTCGCACACTGCCTTCCGGCATACCGCTCGAGTCCGCCAGCAATGGGTGGTCCCCGTTGCGCACGACGCGTCCGTGATGAATCTCGTACCCGGACACCGAGATACCGTCTGCCGTACCGGTCATCTGCGCCAGCACCTTGTCCGGAGCGAACTCGACATCGAGGTCCAGCAGACCCAGTCCCGCGGTGGTCCCTGATCCTGATTCGACGTCGTCGACGATGGAATTACCCAGCATCTGGTAACCGCCGCAGATTCCCAGGACTGCTTGCCCGCGACCTGCTCGCGCGACGATCTCGTCGGCCAGGCCGGTACTTCGCAACCACTCGAGGTCACTCACGGTGGACTTACTACCGGGGATCACCACGAGGTCCGCTTCGCGAATCCGCGACGGATCGGTCACCCACGAAACTGCCACGCCCGGTTCACATGCCAGTGCCTCGACGTCCGTGGAGTTGGAGATGCGCGGGAGCCGAACCGCAGCAACGGTGAGCCAGGCCGAACCGACGGGTGGGCCCGGGCGCCCTACCGGGGCATTGCCGGTGACGCCAAGCGAATCCTCGGCGTCGAGCCAAAGATCGTCGGCAAACGGGATCACTCCGAGAGTGGGTCGACCGGTGAGGCTGCGCAGTTGTTCCAGTCCGGGTTCCAACAGTGCAACGTCACCGCGGAATTTGTTGATCACAAATCCCGCGATCAATGCCTGGTCGCTCGGCGAGAGCACAGCAACGGTCCCGAACAGATGGGCCAGGACGCCGCCGCGATCGATGTCACCGACGACGACGACCGGAATCCGCGCAGCCTCAGCCAATCCCATGTTGGCAAGATCCGTTGCGCGCAAGTTGATTTCGGCCGGTGAACCGGCGCCTTCACAGATCACGACGTCGAACTCGGATCGAAGCGATTCGAGATCTTCGGCCACGACGGCGCGAAGCCACTGCCGATGCTGCATGTAGTCGCGAGCACCCACTGTGGTCATCGCCTTGCCCCGAACGACCAATTGCGAAGTGCGGTCACTTCCAGGCTTGAGCAGCACCGGATTGAATCGAACACTCGGCTCCAGACCGCATGCACGCGCCTGAAGTGCCTGCGCACGGCCGATCTCTCCGCCGTCCAGCGTGACCACGGAGTTGTTCGACATGTTCTGCGCCTTGAACGGCGCCACTCGGACGCCTCGACGCGCCAACATGCGACACAATCCGGCCACAAGAACGCTCTTGCCCGCATCGGAAGTAGTGCCGGCTACCAGCAGAGCGCCGCGCATCTCCGAACTCAAGGCAGGGTGAGAATCTCTGCACCGGTCTCGGTGACCACCAAGGTGTGCTCGAACTGCGCCGTCCACTTACGGTCCTTGGTGACGACGGTCCAACCGTCCTCCCAGATCTCGTAGTCGATACCACCGAGGTTGATCATCGGTTCGATCGTGAAGACCATGCCCGGTTCGATGATCGTCTCGACCGCGGGCTCGTCGTAGTGCAGGATCACGAGGCCGTTGTGGAAGGTCTCGCCGATTCCGTGTCCGGTGAAGTCCCGGACGACGCCGTACCCGAACCGATGGGCGTAGGACTCGATGACACGTCCGATCACGTTGAGCGCGCGGCCGGGCTTGACGGCTTTGATGGCCCGCATCGTTGCCTCGTGTGTGCGCTCGACGAGCAAGCGGTTCTCTTCGGACACGTCACCGGCGAGGAATGTCGCATTGGTGTCGCCGTGTACCCCGTTGATGTACGCGGTGACGTCGATATTGACGATGTCGCCGTCCTGGATCACAGTCGAGTCGGGGATTCCGTGGCAGATCACCTCGTTGAGAGACGTGCAGCACGACTTGGGAAAGCTCTTGTAGCCCAACGTCGACGGGTATGCACCGTGGTCGAGCATGAACTCGTGTGCGATGCGGTCGAGTTCGTCGGTCGTGACACCGGGAGCGACAGCCTTGCCGGCTTCCTGCAGCGCGCCTGCAGCGATCTTGCTGGCGATGCGCATCGCCTCGATCGTTTCCGGCGTCTGAACCCAGGGCTCGTTGCCCTCTTTGGCGGTCGGCTTCCACGCGTACTCGGGCCGCTCGATCTTCGAGGGCACAGCGAGGACGGGAGAGACGGTTCCAGGGACCAATGGGGTACGCACAGACATGCAGAACAGCCTAGACCTCGCGTCGCGCGTCAGCCGGATGCACTCCAGTTCCGGAAAACCGGGTCGACGAGAATTCTGACGGGGGTCGACATCGTCTGTCCGAATTCCTCGAAGAGCACGTCGCGAGATTCGAAGGTGCCCAGATCGCGGTCGACGAATTCGGAGAAGTCCAAGCAATCACACGAAACAGACTTGCCCCAACTGATCGGAGCGCGTCCGATCGCGTCGAACAGTGTCTCCTCGCCGGTGTTCGTGAACGGTTCGAGCGCTGAGACCACCGCAGGTGAAACGATCTCGGAGATGTCCTGCCAGCGTCCGTCGACCAGAAATTCCGGCCACGCCAGCAGCACTGACTTCGGAATCACCGCATGTAGACGCCGAAATCTCGGGTACCAGAATTCCCCGCGTAGTACGAGACCGCGTACTCGGGTGGCGATTCCTCGGCGGCGAGCCAACGCTTCGACTATAGCCAGTCTCTGACTGCAGGATCCGCGCTCTCGACTCAATGTCACCGAGACGGGTTGCCGGTCGTCGAGGCCGTACACCGGCCGAATATTTGCAACGACGCTGCGATGCGCCGACACCAGGAACTCCTGCGCCGACTGGATCGCACCTTCTGCAATGTCCTCGTAGAGGCGGGCCACGTCGTCGTGGCCCCAGTCGAGGATCGGAGTTGCGGCCACATCGCCACCCGACGCGTCGTGGCGGATGTCACCTTTGCGGATTCCACCGAGCAGTACGCACGTCATGTCTCAACCGTAGTGCGCGACCGGAATCGGTGGAGCCTGACAGAATCCCAACCGTGAAGAAATGGCTGTTGTTGATCACCGCGATCCTCACCGAGGTGTCTGCGACGCTGTCGTTGCGCGCCGCCCTCGATCACCCGGCTTGGTACATCGTGGTCGTCGGCGGATATCTCGCAGCATTCACCGCCTTGTCGTTCGTCCTGCGGGAGGGCATGGGACTCGGTGTTGCATACGGAATCTGGGGCGCAACCGGAGTTGTCCTGACCGCAGTATTCGCAACGGCCCTTTTCGGAGATCCTCTGACGGCCACCATGGGCGTCGGGATTGCACTGGTCATCGGCGGAGTGCTGTGCGTCGAACTCGGCTCCCAGGCTGCCGCCGACAGCGGGCCGGCGGACCCGGCATGACCTTCGTATTTCTGATCGCTGCAATTATTTCCGAGGTCACCGCGACGTTGTCACTACGGATGGCGTCGCAGGACGGCAGCGACAAACGATGGCTCGCGGTTGTCACCGTGGGGTATCTCGCCGCGTTCGCCTTCCTGACCCTCGCGCTCGACGCGGGCCTCACCATCGGCGTCGCCTACGGAATCTGGACCGCATGTGGAGTGGCGTTGACGGCAATCGCATCCCGCATTCTCTTTCGCGAACCGCTGACCAGGCTCATGATGGTCGGGATCGGCCTCATCGCGGCAGGCGTGCTTCTCATCGAACTCGGTGCGAGTCACTGATCGCTGCACACATCAGTGTAAGGTTTACCTAACTTTGCTCTGGAGGTAGTCCACGGTGCTGATCCCTGCCCTTCGTGAAATCGCCGACGGTCCACAGCTGGACGACGATTCCCACTTACGGGAATCCGACCGCCACACTCCGATGGCGCGCGCTGTCCCGGCGCCGTTCCAACTCACGACGTACATCGTCGAGACCGACCACATCACCCGGTGGCCAGAGCACGCTCACATCGAGCACGAACTGATCTGGTCCGACCGCGGTGTCGTCAACATGATCATCGACAATCAACTCTGGACCGTCACGCCCGGCGTCGGCCTGTGGATCCCCCGCGGGGTCCTCCACGAAGGTCAGGCAAATCCCCACGTCGCATTCCGCGCCACGCTCTTCACCCCCGAGCTGTGGACCCCCGCCTGGAACGAACCGTGCATCGTGACACTGAGTGAGGCAGCCCGGGCACTGCTGATACACCTCGCCCACACCGGAATGCCTACAGAACAACGCCTTCGGGCACAGCAGGTTTGTGTCGATCTCCTCACGCCGGCATCAGCACCTCACTTCGACGTACCGATCCCCCGAGATCCGCGGCTACGGATGCTCGTCGACAAAGTGCTGTCGGATCCCGCCGACGATCGATCACTCGATCAGTGGGCTCACGTTCTCAATCTCAGCCGACGTACGGTCACCCGGATTTTTGCCGCGGAACTCGCCTTGAGCTTTGCGCAGTGGCGCACTCTGGTTCGTATGAGCACGGCCCTCGGCATGCTCGGGACCGGAATGAGTGTGAACGCCGTCAGCCGCCGTGTCGGTTACGGGACGTCGAGTTCCTTCATCGCCGCTTTTCGCAAGACGGTCGGCTACACCCCCGGCAATGCGCTCGCCGCTGTCAACTGACTCGAGCCTGACCTGTTGTCGACATCGGCTGGCCCCTTCGCTACACGCACGCGCCCTACATTCACTTAGGTAAGCCTGCTCTCACGTGCGTACTGCGCTGAGTCGTGCAAGCACTTCCCTGATCAATCCCGAGGAGTTTCGCGTGTTCAGATCTGCCCGTCAGAGAATTCGTCCCCAGCGGAGGCGACGAATCGTTGTTGCGCTCATGCTGGCGGCGGCACTGCCTCTGACCGCCTGCACACAGTCGTCATCGGACGCCCAGGAAAACAATTCATCGGCATCCGCCGTCGAGGACGGCGCCTATCCCGTGACGATCAAGCACGCTTTCGGCGGGACCACCATCGACAAGGAGCCGACACGGATCCTCACCCTCGATTCCGCAGCGGCAGACACGGTCATCGCCCTGGGTGTCACTCCGATCGCGATGCAGAAGGACTCTTGGGCCGGCGACGCCGACGGGTTCCTGCCGTGGACCCGCGCCGAACTCGAAAAGTCGGGCCAGACGCTGCCCACGCCTGCGCCGTACTACTCCGACAGCGGCGAGCTACTGTTCGAGCAGATTCTCAATGCCGCGCCTGATCTGATTCTTGCCCCGTACTCGGGCTTCTCCGAGCAGGATTACCAGCGCCTGAGCTCGATCGCCCCGACCCTCCCGTACGACACCAAGCCGTATCAGCCCAGCTCGTGGCAAAACCTCGCCACCGATGTCGGCAAGGCACTCGGGCGTCCCGCTCAGACCGCGGCGCTGATCAAGTCGGTTGAGGAATCGGTCCAGGAATCGAAGGCGAGTCATCCCGAATTCAACGGAGTCACTTTCGCCTTCGGTTCCTACATCCGTGAAGGAGAAACCGAAACCGCCATCTACGGTCCGGACGATCCGCGCGTCAAGTTTGTCGAAAACCTCGGGCTCACAGTCGCTCCCGACGTGGTGAACGGCGCCAAGAACTTTGCCGGCGACTCGTTCCTTTTCGGCATCAGTATGGAAAAGCTCGACACGATCGACACCGACGTGTATCTCGGTTGGGCAAGCGATCAGTCGGAAGTCGACAGCACATTGGCCAACACTCTGTTCTCGCGGTGGCCGGTCATCGCCAACGGCAAGGACCTGTGGATCACCGACAATCGCCTGACTGCGGCGACAATGTACGTCAGCCTTCTGAGTGTTCCGTGGGCGACCGACGAACTCGTGCCACAGTTGACCGAACTGGTCGCAAAATAGCAGCCCGCTCGGTCTGATCAAGCAACTGAAGGCCACTCACCGCGAAGTGTCGCGAAAACCACGGTGTCGGTCCACTCGTTCTTGATCCACGCGTTCTGCCGAAAATGTCCCTCTCGCCTCATACCGATCCGCTGCGCGAGTCGCGCCGAGGATTCGTTTCTCGAATCCATTCGCGCGACCACGCGGCGCAATCGGGGTGTCGCGAACGCGAGGTCGATCAGAGCGGTCACTGCTTCCGTCGCGAATCCTCGGCCGCCGAACTCGGGCGAAAATGCCCACCCGAGTTCGGCGGTGTGCTCGACTTCGGCTGTGCAATCAGATTCTTCGACTCGCCAAGCACTCACGCTTCCGACAACCCGGCCCCCGTACTCGACAACAAGTGCCACCGCGCCCGATGCCAGGTCGCGGCGAGACATTCTGGTCTGCACGGCCTCTCGAGCCTCCGCGAGACTCCAGGGTTCGTTGAGCAAATACCGGCATACGTCGCTGCGCCCGTAGAAGGTGAGAAGATCCCGGTGATCGCCTGGGCGGTAGGTACGGAGCACCAGCCGGTCCGTCCGGATCACACCCGGTGCAGGCCTCATCGCCACACCTACGTCCGCCATATCCATGCCGTCACGGTAGGTTCTTTCGAATTCGTAGGCGAATGAATATCGCAATGCTGTGCAGCGCTCAATGTTTGATTTGCCCTCCGACGGGCTACTTCACCACCGTAAAAGGTCGGGACAGGGAAATATGCCAGGCTATTTCGCGCTTGAAATCTAGGGGCGGTCATGTCCGAGGATTCACTGGTAAAGCAGGGTGTGGCAAAAGGAAGCGCGCTGGGCGGAGCCGTTCTCCTCATCACAGTCGGCGTGCTCGAAATCCTCCAAGGCATCTCGGCGATATCGGAGGACGACGTGACAGTCGTCGGCCCGGAATACACGTACCAATTCGACCTCACTTCGTGGGGATGGATCCACCTCGTACTCGGTGTGCTCGTCACCGCTGTCGGAATCATGCTCTTCACCGGCGCGACGTGGGCACGGGTAGGCGCGATAGTCATCTGTTCTCTGTCGATCCTCGCGAATTTCCTGTGGCTACCCCACTCGCCGTGGTGGTCGATCATCATCATCGCGCTCGACGTATTCGTCATCTGGGCCGTCGCGACCTGGAATCCCGAGGTCATCTGAGGTCACCCGCCGAATCATCTTCGCAGTTCAGCATTTCAACTGTGCGCCAGTAGTTTCCGTCCCGGGAGGACCATCATGGCAAACGGCACGAGCGACGGACCACTCCAGGAGGACGAACGTGCCGAACTAGCCCGGTTGCGCGAAGAGGTAGCAACACTTCGCGAGCAGACTCCCAGCGCCCGCGAAACGACCGTCGAGAAAGTCTCCCGACCACCTCGACATGGGCTGCGGTGGACCGCGGTGACAATCCTGCTGGTGCTGGTCGCACTGCTCGCAGTCTTGTCGGTAACCACCCGCTTCGTACGTCGTCAGATCCTCGACACGGACCGCTACGTCAGCACGGTAGCGCCACTGGGTGAGAATCCAGCCGTGCAAGCGGAGATCACGAATCAAGTCACGGACGAGATCTTCGATCGCGTCGACGTCGAAGGGCTCACCACCGAGGCACTCACAGCATTGACGGACGTGTCGAATCTCGAAGCCAACGCCCCTCGCGTGGACCAGGCGTTGGTGGGTTTGGCACCGGTGATCGCCGGCCAGGCGAAGAGTTTCGTCCACGACACAGTGGCCTCGCTCGTTCGGACGCAGCAGTTCGAAGACCTTTGGATTCAGGCGAACCGAGCGGCGCACAACTCCCTCGTCGCCGTCATGACCGGAAACTACGGACCCGACTCGGTCGAGGTCGACCAGAGCGGAACGGTCAGCATTTCACTGAGCACGATCATCGACCGGGTGAAAACGGCGCTGACCGACCGCGGCTTCGCTTTCGCAGACAAAATCCCGTCCGTGGACAAGGAGTTTGTTCTCTTCCAGTCCCCCGAGCTGGTGAAGGCGCAGCGAGCCGTCTCGGCACTCGACAAGGTCTCGGCGGTGCTGCCGTGGTTGGGAATCGCTTGCGCAGCAGCCGCTGTCGCCGTTGCGCCAACCGGTCGCAGGCTTCGTACGCTGTCCCTGGTCGGTCTGTCGATTGCGTTGGGAATGCTTGTTCTTGCCATCGGAATTCTGATCGGACGTGCAATCTACCTCGACAGTGTCCCTACCGATATCCTCTCGCCAGACGCCGCCACCGCTGTCATCGACACAGTTCTGGTTCCGCTTCGGACGAGCCTTCGCGCGGTTGCGGTCCTCGGTGTGGTGGTGGGGCTCGGCGCCTACCTGATCGGTGGTTCGTCGTCGGCGATCGCCGTTCGTCGAGGCTACGGGCAGGCGTTGGACTTCGTCCGGCATTCTGCAAGCGGCCGAACGCCGAATCAGGTGGAGCGGTGGGCCAATCAGCTTCGTGTCCCACTGCGCTGTGCCATCATCGGCATCGCCGCACTGTTGCTACTCTTCTGGCGCTACCCCACCGGATTGGTCGTTGGTTGGATCGTCGTCATTGCGCTCGTTGCTCTCGTCGCACTGGAAGTATTGGTTCGTCCCGCACGCGCCGCCGCGCAGGACGCCGCGCCTGACGACGGCGGAACCGACGACGCCAGGCCCGGGGCAGAAGATACGAAAACTACGCCAGCGCCTTTGCCTTGATGGCCTGGAATTCCTCTTCGTTGATCGCGCCTGAGTCGAGAAGCTCTCTGGCGTCGGCGATCTGCTGAGTCGGCGATTTCCCGGCGACCTTTCGAATGTAATCACTCTGCGCGTGTATGTGCTGTTGAGCGGCTTCCATCGACCGCCTCGTCATTCCGTCATTCTTGACGACCACGTAGATCATCGCGGACAGGAATGGAATGACGAAGAGGAATATCATCCACAACGCCTTGGCCCAGCCCGAAGTCTCGTGATCACGGAACAAGTCGGTGATGATCGAGAACAACACGCTCAAGTACGCCACAAAGGCAAAGCAGACGAAGATGAACCAGAAGAATTCCCAGAAGCCTTCCATGTCAACGCTCCCTGTACTCGGTTTTACACATCAGGAGGTCGGGAGGCTGACGTTCCGCGCCTGAGCTCCTGCATTCGGCCAGAACTCCCTGGTCCAAGGTCATTTCAGTATGCGCCGACGATCCCCGTTCCGGCTACAGCTCGAGAGAGTTCAGACTCGCCGACCGCTCATCCATTATCGGAATCACGATTCTCCGATCCGAGATCTCTTGTCTGGCCGCTTTTTCGACCAGAAGAGGCACGAAGTCGCGGATCCGACATCCCGCAAAACGCTGGTGAATTGTTCGCACTCTGTTTTCGATCTCCGGTGGAGGAACGGCGGGATAGCGGGAAATCAGGCGAGTGATCACCCGCTCGACGTGAAGCAACTCTTCGTCGCCAGTCATCCATTAATGGTCGTCCGTCCAGCCGAGCACGTCAAGACTCGGAAAGGGTTCGAAAACAACACGATTCGGGTCTCGATTGCGAAGAGAATAGGTTCACCGAATATGGGGCATACACATAAGGGCGGACGGTTCCCCGCGCGCTCGCGTTGCGCTCATGATGCCAGGGAGTGGAAGTGGGAAAGAACGCTCGGATTCTTCACGACGACACCCCGTCGACCCTTACCGACGACGCGCCGCCCGTGGCAGAAAAGCCGATGAAGAACAAGGTGTACCGCCGCAAACTCAAGCCGTTGCACGGCGAACTCGTGGCTTTGCAGGAGTGGGTCAAATCGTCTGGAGCCAAGGTCTGCATCGTATTCGAAGGTCGAGATACCGCGGGGAAGGGCGGTGTCATCAAAGCCATCACCGAGCGAGTGAGTCCGCGAGTGTTCCGGGTCGTTGCGTTACCCGCCCCGACCGAGCGAGAGCATTCGCAGATGTATGTCCAGCGCTACGTCCCGCATCTTCCGGCTGCCGGTGAGATCGTCATCTTCGACCGAAGTTGGTACAACCGTGCCGGTGTAGAACGAGTAATGGGCTTTTGCACCGAAGAACAAGCACATCAATTTCTCCAGCTCATTCCGACCGTCGAACGCGCGATCGTCGAATCGGGAGTCATTCTGCTCAAGTACTGGCTCGAGGTCAGCGAAGAACAGCAGCTCTTACGTCTGCAGAGCCGGATCGACGACCCTCGAAAGATCTGGAAGCTGTCGAATCTCGATCTGAAGTCGTTCAGTCATTGGTACGACTACTCGCGTGCCCGCGACGAGATGTTTCGCTTCACCGACACCGGCTGGGCGCCATGGTATGTCGCAAACAACAATGACAAGAAACGCGGACGACTCAACATCATCAGCCACATTCTGAGTCAGATCCCCTACGAGCCCGTGCAATCCACGGACATCACCCTGCCGAAACGGCAGAAGGCTCACGGCTACCAGACGCCCAAACAACCGCTGCACTGGATTCCGACCCGGTATTGACGATCGCCAAGGAAAGGATGTGCGGTCATGAGCCCCACGCCGTGGCATGCGCAGAGTGGCGAATCAGTCGTGTCCGTACTGCAGTCGGACCCGGAGCGCGGACTGCAGTCGGATGAGGCCGACCAACGGCGACGACGCTACGGGTCGAACGAAATCACCTCGACGCCACCGCCGTCGACGTGGTCGATCGCGCTGTTGCAGCTGAAAGATCCGATGAACTTGATGCTCGTCGCCGTGGCCGCGGTCAGCATCGCCATCGGTGAAGTGCCGACAGCAATCGTGGTGGCGGTGCTCGTCGTGCTCAACATCGTCCTCGGAACTCGACAGGAGTTGAAGGCACGGGCGAGCGTCGACGCCCTCGCCAAGATGCAGACGCCCCAAGCACGGGTCATTCGTGACGGGAACCTGATACAACTCGACGCTACCGAACTGGTGCCGGGTGACATCGTCCAAGTCGAGGCAGGAGACATCATCGCTGCCGACGGACGGTTGCTCGCCACCACCACCCTGGAGACGCAGGAAGCCGCATTGACCGGGGAAAGCGCGCCGATACCGAAGGACCCGAATACGCTGAACAACGAGGATATTCCGCTCGGAGACCGCAGCAATCTGGTCTTCCAGAACACCTCGGTCACCCGCGGCACGGCGACCATGGTGGTCACCGAGACCGGGATGCAGACGCAGATAGGCCAGATCGCGTCGATGTTGTCGGCGGTCGCCCCTGGCAAGTCGCCACTTCAACGTGAATTGGACTCTCTCACCAAACTTCTCGGAATCATCGCGTGGACGGCAGTGATCGTCATCGTCGTCATCGGGCTCCTTCGTGGGCAGGACCTGACTACGCTTCTGCTCCTTGGTATCGCAATGGGAGTGTCCGCGATTCCGACCGGCCTGCCAACATTCGTCCAGGCGATGCTGGCCTACGGTGCCCGTCAACTGGCCGACGCCAAGGCCGTCGTGAAGAACCTGACCGACGTCGAAACACTCGGCGCGACCAGTGCAATCAACTCGGACAAGACCGGCACGCTGACCATGAACCAGATGACCGTCCGATCGCTGTACGTCCACGGCCGTTGGTACACGGTCGAGGGCGAAGGCTATGCCAAAGCGGGAAGGATCACGCAGGTTGCCGGCGAGGCGCCGCCCGACTTCACCCTTCTCGCATACGGACTGTGTCTCGACAGCGATGCAACGGTTTCCGATTCCGGGGAAGTTGTCGGCGACCCGACCGAGGCCGCGCTCGTGGTGCTCGCGGCAAAGATCGGTGCCGACGCCCCACTGACCAGACGGACCTACCCGCGGGTGGCGACGGTTCCGTTCGATTCCGCGTACAAGTTCATGGCCACGTACCACCACCTCGAAGTCGACGGCGTAAGTCAGTTCGTCGGATTGGTCAAAGGCGGACCCGATGTCGTCCTCGCTCGGTGTTCTTCGGCCTTTCTCCCCGGCCGTCGGCAGGTCCCGATCGAGGAAGTCCGAGACGAACTCACGGCAGCAAATCAGTCCATGTCCGAAAAGGGTCTTCGGGTGCTGGCATTCGCGGTCAGACGCCTCGACGGACGGGAAGACGCTGTCGTGGCCGACCCCATGTCCTTTGTCGAGGACCTGACGTTTGTCGGTATGGCAGGCATCATCGACCCGCTGCGTCCGGAGGCGGTCGATTCGGTGCGAACCGCACACCGGGCCGGCATCGAGGTCCGCATGATCACCGGCGACCATGCCATCACCGCCGCAGCGATCGGTGCCGAACTCGGACTCGGCCCGGGCTCGGTGGGCGGCGGCGAGTTGCAAGCGATGACCGATGAAGAACTGTCGACCGCGTTGCCGAACCTGCACGTGTTCGGCCGCGTCACTCCGCAGGACAAACTTCGCTTGGTCGATGTCATGCAGAGCGGTGGCGCCGTCGTCGCGATGACCGGAGACGCGGTCAACGACGCCGCCGCGTTGAAGAAGGCAGACATCGGCGTCGCCATGGGCTCGGGCAGTGAGGTGACCAAACAGGCGGGCAAGATGGTGCTCACCGACGACAACTTCGGTACCCTCATCACCGCGATCACTTTGGGCCGCAACATCTACGGAAAAATCGTCTCATACATCCGGTACCAGATGTCGAAACTCTTCTCCTTGGTTCTCCTCTTCCTCGCTGCGAGCATCTTCAACATCAACGAGGGTGTGGCACTGACGCCACTGATGGTGCTGTTCCAGCACTTCTTCATCACACTGTTCCCCGTCGCCGTGATCATGCTCGACCCGCCGCCACCGGATCTGATGAACAAGCCTCCGCGCGATCCCAAGATGCCGATCGCACATCGAAGCGCAGTCGCTCAGTGGCTCGCGTACGGTGTCCTGCAATTTGCCGTGACACTCGCGGCGATGCTTCTCGCACCCGGTGAAATGAGTACTTCCGAGGCGAATGTTCCCATGACCACAGCATTCGTAGTGCTCTCTCTCGGTTCGATTCTCGCGGGGCTGACTATGCGGCGTGATCCCGAGTCCGGCGTGGTTCCACCGGTGCTCGGTGCCATCAAGATCTTGACGATCCCCACGGTCGTGACCGTATTCGCCGTCGAGGCGGGCGTCCTCCAGGACCTCCTCATGACAACCTCACTGACCGGCGCCCAGTGGCTCGCCTGCCTGGGTTGGTCGCTGATCATCCCGGTTGTCGTCGAGTTAGACAAGGCAATTCGACGCCGCCGCCTCGCACAGGCACCTGCGCCCCTCCCTGCGACCACCGCGGTTGCCCCCGAGCGCGCCCGTTCGCTCCACTGAGGGAGGACAATCAAACGATGATGTGGGCGGAGAGTCTAGGTCGGCTACCGGGCGTCGCGACTGCCCGTGGGTATCGCCGCGAGTGGTTGCGAACAGACGTCACTGCCGGACTCGTCTTGACTGCCCTGCTCATCCCGGCAGGCATGGGCTACGCCGAGGCCGCCGGGTTGCCTGCGTACGCCGGGCTGTACGCCACCATCGTGCCTTTGCTCGCGTACGCGGTAGTCGGGCCCTCGAAAATCCTTGTACTCGGACCTGATTCGTCACTGGCGCCGCTGATTGCCGCCGCGGTCATACCGCTGGCAGTGGTCGGCGATTCGGAGAATGCGCTTGCACTAGCCGGTGTTCTCGCCATTCTTGTCGGACTCATCCTCGTGATCGGCGGATTCCTTCGTCTCGGCTTCGTGACCGAACTCCTCTCGAAACCGATCCGCCTCGGCTACCTCAACGCCATTGCACTCGTCGTCGTAGTTGGTCAGATTCCCAAGCTGCTCGGATTCTCCGTCGACGCGTCCGGTCTACTCGGTGAAATCGGCGGGATCTCAAAGGCCCTGGTGGGTGGCGACGTCGACCCCCTCGCTGCCGCCATCGGTGTCGGTTCGCTAGTCGTCATAGTCGCCTTCCGGCTCTGGGTACCTGTTGTTCCCGGCGTTCTGGTGGCCGTTGTCGCGGCCATAGTCTTGTCCGCTGCCGCCGGTCTCACCGATGACATCGGCATGGTCGGCGCACTGCCGGAAGGACTCCCCCTCCCTTCCGTCGGTGGAGTCAAGTGGCAGGACGTCGGCCATCTGATCGGGCCCGCCGCCGGTATCGCATTGATTGCCTTCGCCGACACCGGCGTTCTCTCGCGCACCTTCGCCGCCCGCCACGGCGAGGACGTGAACGGCAGTACCGAAATGAAGGCGATCGGTGTCGCGAACGTGGCCGGCGGGCTGTTCGGCGGGTTCCCGATCTCGGCGAGCGGGTCACGAACTCCGGTAGCCGAACAGAGTGGGGCGCACACACAATTGGCCGGCGTCGTCGGGGCGCTCGCGGTCCTGGTGTTCGTCCTCGTCGCTCCCGGACTCACGGCATATCTGCCCGATGCAACACTGGCCGCCGTCGTCATCGTCGCCGCGTGTGCACTGATCGACGTGGGCGGCATGGTCCGCATGTGGCGCATGAGCACCGTGGAATTCGGCCTCGCCGTCGCGGCGTTTCTGGGCGTCGCCCTGGTCGGTGTGCTACAAGGCATCCTTGTTGCGATCGGACTGTCCTTCGCAGCGGTCATCGCGCAGGTATGGCAGCCACATCGAACCGAACTCGTCGAGACGGGCGAACCCGCCGGATTCCACGACATCGAACGCCATCCAGATGGGCATCGCATCCCCGGCCTGGTGTTGGTGAGGTTTGACGCGCCACTGTTTTTCGCGAACGGCGAGATCTTCGACGAGTACGTTCGCTCCGTCGTCGCCAAGGCGCCAGATCCGGTCGACTGGGTGGTTATAGCCGCCGAACCGATCACCGGACTCGACACAACGGCAGTCGACGAACTCGTCGATCTGGATACATTCCTCGAAGGCAAAGGAATTCGGTTGGCATTCGCAGAGATGAAAGGTCCGATCAAGGATCGACTCATCCGATTCGGAGTCGGGGATCGATTCGATTCGACGCACTTCTACCCGACCGTCGAAGCCGCCGTGAACGCATTCCGCACCCGAACCGGCGACTGACAAACGCCAGGCAGTCGGGAGCCGTGGCTGCATTGGGTACCGTTTGGTATGGGATTCACGACGGACAATGTTCCGGCACGCCGTATCGCTCAGGTCGCCGGCGTGGGCGGTATCGCCGTCGGCGTTGTCTCGCTGATCGCGTTGTACTCCACCAAGCCGATCAACCCGTTGATCGCCGTGGCCTCCTTCGTCCCGATACTGCTTGCGGTCACACTCGCAGCGTCCCTGATATGCCTGGTCTTTCGCCGCTGGATCCTGCTGGCGATCTCGGTGGTACTGATTGCGGTGGGCGCGTCGGTGATCAGTCCACTGTATGTGGCAAACAGTTCCGAAATCGACGGGCTGACTCTGCGCGTAATGCAAGCAAACCTTCTCTTCGGGCAGGCAGATCCCGCCAGTTTGACTGCGACGGTGCGCGAGAAGGCAGTCGACGTCCTGACGGTTCGGGAACTGACCACATCACTCGAAGGCTCTCTCAGAGATCAAGGACTCGAGCAACTGCTGCCGCATCACTACTTGGTACCGGACGAGGCCGGCGGGGGTGGCGCCGGTATTTACAGCCGTTATCCGCTGACGGACACTCGGGAATTGAACGGATTCGGACCGACCAATCTTGTTGCCGAAGTGGGCTTCTCGACTCCGTTCACCCTTCTGGCGGTTCACCCCGGACCGGCGTACGCGACCCCGCCCGACGTGTGGACTGCCGAGCTGAGCACTTTGCGAAACGCGCTCGACGCTGCTGCCGCCGAGGAAACCGTCATCGTCAGTGGCGACTTCAACACCACATTCACGCACAAGCAATTCCGTGACCTCCTAGATGTCGGCTACTCCGATGCCGCAGACCAATTGGGAGTAGGCATCGTGCGCACCTATCCGGCGGACAAGAAATTTCCCGCGATCGTCGGCATCGACCATGTACTTCTGCGGGGCGGACAGGCGAAGTCACTCGAGCGGATCGAGATCGAAGGTTCCGATCACTTCGGCTTGATCGTCGACGTGGCGATCCCCAACTAGTCGGAGAGCACCCGACCCGAGCGAACGAGTTGCGGATCACCCGTGCTTCGGCATGCTTCGACCCGACACATCGATCGTCCGATGCAGGTGATGCGGCGTACGCAGGACGATCGACCGGTCCACCACGGATACGCCCGGAAACTGCTCGGCGAGATAACCTTCCAGACGCTGCACGTCGTCGATCGAGCGCAGCCACACCGCCAATGCGATGTCGTAGCTGCCGATCGTAGAAGCAACAAGCCTCGCCTCACGCAGGTGCGAAAGACGCTGAGCAATTGCCTCCTTTCGCCCGTCGAGACGTAAGAAGTACCAGGCGTAGACCGGCCAGCCGGAGTAGGGCCGAGCAATCTCCGTGCGGACGACCAGTCGCCCCGTCGACAGCTCGTGAGAAAGGAGCGCCCCAGCGCGAGCCGGCGTGACTCCGAGGGCCGCAGCGAGTGCCGAGACGGTGACACGTGGTTCGCGAGAAAGAATGTCGAACAGCTGCGACTGTTCCTCTTCGCCGGCGCGTACACCACGAATCTTTCCCGCCGGGGCCGACTCGAGCGCGGCAATTTCTTCCGCATCGAGAGCACGTAGACGCCAGTTCCTCGCGTCGGAGTTCGCCGAGGACACGATCTGAGTTCGCATCGCGGTGATCATCGGCAGGGATTGTGTTCGCTCCAACACGTACCTGGACAATTGATCGAGGTCAGTGCAGGTGAGCGTGACGAGCAGATCCCGATTGCCGGTTGTGAGATCGACTGTGAGAACTTCGGGATCGTGCGCGATCTGTTCGGCAACGCTCATGGTCTGTGCCGGTGCGCATTCGATCTCGAGAAGTGCGGTCGCCGACACGATGGGTCCACCACGGTACGCAGCGATCCACGCTATTCCTTGCGAGTGCAGACGCTCCCAACGCCTGGTCAGGGTGACCGGGTCGGAACCGATCGCGCGTGAAAGCTCGGACCACGACGCTCGCGGCCTGATCTGCAGTGCGTTCAACAGCCGAAGATCGTCGTCCTTGAGCATCTGATCCTGCACCGAGGACCTCACTTTCAAAAGAATGCTGCACCGAAACAGGATCGAAACGCGTCGATCCTAACTTCATCACATCAATAGTCCACCAAATCCTGAGCCTCGAGAACCCTTACTTCTTGCGTTCGTTCGCCCCCTCGAGAAAGACACCGACATGACCGAAGCATTCCCTGTCTCGCATGACGATTCCCCAGTCAGCGATCAAAACGCGACGCAAAAAGTCGTTTTCGCCATGCAGTCGCCACGCCTGTGGATCGTGGTGACTCTGCTCCTCGGGCTTGCGGCAGGCGCGCAACTGATCGGCCCCGCAGTGATTCCCGTCGGCGCTGCCGCCATCACGATCCTGCCCATGGTGTGGGGACTGATTGCCGGCGGTGTCGTCTCGAGCCAGAAGTGGAAACCACTCGGCCTCGACCTTCAGGCTGCGGCCTCGGCAATCATGGGCCTGGCTGTTCTCTTGCTTTGTGCAAGGTTGTCTTTCACCATCGGCCCGAACATCCAATTGTTGTTCGAGGCGGGCCCCGCACTGCTACTGCAGGAATTGGGGCACTTGTTCGGCACTATCGCTCTCGCACTCCCGCTGGCGGTACTCCTTCGGATGGGGCCGGCCACCGTCGGAGCAACCTTCTCCATCGACCGCGAGGGCTCCTTCGCGATGGTCAGCGAACGCTACGGCCCCGATTCCGACCAGTACCGTGGAGTCCTGTCGATGTACGTTTTCGGCACTCTGTTCGGTGCCGTGCTGATCAGCCTGATTGCGTCACTGGCTACATCCTTCAACATCTTCGACCCCCTCGCATTGGCGATGGGTGCCGGCGTCGGATCCGGCTCGATGATGGCTGCCGCTGCCGCCAGCGTCGTTTCGGCGCACCCCGAGATGGCCGACCAGGTACTCGCCGTGGCGGCCACATCCAACATCATCACCGGCCTCCTCGGCGTGTATGTCGGCATGTATGTCGCACTCCCCCTTGCTGATCGAATCTACGGCGCCCTCACCAAGCGCTCGAAGACGACCAGCGAACGGAAAGCCGACACTGCCCCACGAGCGGTTGCGCCGAGCGTCACCGTGCCGCTGACCACGATCGTTCCGATTCTGTTCGTCGGTGGGGTCATCGTCTCCTCGATCGCAGCGGGTGGCGTATCTCGATCGATCATCGTCGGTTACTTGATCCTCACCGGATTGTTGCTCCTGGGCGTCGGCGTGGCCCGCCTGACCCGCGGCAAGATCGCGGCGATGATCGCAATCATCACCATCGGCGCCTTGGCGACAACACCGTGGTCCCCCATCGGTGATTTCGTCTCGAGCACCGTCGGGACTGTCGACTTTCTCTCGATCTGCACCCTCACCTTGACTGTCGCAGGTCTCAGCCTCGGCAAGGACCTTCCCTTGCTCAAGACGATCGGCTGGAAGATCGTGCCCGTCGGAATCGTCGCGATCCTCGCCTCTTACCTACTTTCCGTGGTCGTCGCGGAGTTCGCGCTGGGCCTCTGGCACTAGAACTGCACCCGAAAACGCTGAGAACCAAAGATGTTGAAAGGAACCAATACCCATGTCCATCGCTGACACCCGCACCCGCACAGACTCGGTTTCGAGCACGATCGAGAAGTGGGCATCACGCCTCATCGATGTCAGCCACACGATCCATGCTCACCCAGAGCTGGCATTCGAAGAGCATCGGGCATCCGCCCTCTTGGCGGACGCCGCACAGGAAGCCGGCTTCACGGTTACTCGCGCCGCCTACGGCCTCGAGACGGCATTCGAAGCGGTGCGGGGCTCCGGCCCCTTCCGCGTCGTCGTCTGCGCCGAGTACGACGCCCTTCCCGACATCGGTCATGCGTGTGGACACAATGTCATCGCCGCTGCCGGACTGGGAGCAGCGATCGCGCTCGGAGAGGTCGCGGAGGAACACGGTCTGACCGTCGTCCTTCTCGGTACGCCGGCCGAAGAACATGGCGGCGGGAAAGTCTTGCTGCTCGAACGTGGCGCATGGGAGGGGGCGGCGATGTCGATCATGGTCCACGGCGCTGCAGGTGAAGACGTCAGCTGCACCGTCACCGGAACGCAGGCAGTCGACCGGTTCGACGTGACCTACACCGGAAGAGCCGCACACGCGGCCGCTGCGCCACACAAGGGCATCAACGCAGGCGACGCCGCCACGATCGCCTTGGTCGCCATCGGACTTCTCCGTCAACAACTTCCGTCCGACGTCAGGCTCAACGCCTATGTCGAGCACGGCGGCGAAGCAACAAACATCATTCCGGCCTCGACGTTGGTGCGAGCGGAAGTTCGGGCCGCAGAACTCGACGTGCTGTTGGACGCCAAGCGTCGTATGCTCTCCTGCTTCGAGGGCGCAGCTGTGGCCAGCGACTGCTCCTGGTCGACCGAACGCGCCGAACCGCGCTACGAGGAGCTTGTTCAACATCGCGTGCTGGCGACGATCTGGGACGAGGAGATCGCGAGCCTGGGCCGCACCGCGGCCGCCCGAACTCCCCTGACCGGCGGCTCGACAGACATGGGCAATGTGTCGAAGGTGGTTCCCTCGATCCACCCGATGATCGCGTTACGCGGCGTTACCGGAGTTCCTCACACGATCGAGTTTGCCGCTGATGCCCGCTCCGCAGCGGGCGACGAAGCTGTTCTGCACGGAGCAATTGCAATGGCACGCACTGTGATCCGAGCCGCCACCGGGGACTCGCGCTCCAACCTCCTGACGATTGCGGCCCAGCGCGAGTCAGGAGCGACTACCGTCACGAGCGCCGAATGAGCACCACCGGCGTCTATGTTTCCGCGCTCGAATTCTTCTCCATCGGCATCGGGCCCTCCAGTTCACACACGGTCGGTCCGATGCGAGCCGCCCGCACTTTTGTCGGCGAGCTCTCCGACGCCGGCTTGACCGCGTCGGTCGACCGAATTCGCTGCAATCTGCACGGCTCTCTCGCCGCCACCGGAATAGGGCACTGCACTCCCGACGCGGTGATCGCGGGACTTCGTGGGTTGGATCCTGAAACGTGCGAGCCGAACGACGTTCACGGGCGTTGGGCCGAGCTCTCGGACGGCGGATCGGTGAAGCTCGTCGGCGGCTCACTCGGGCACGTTGTGTTCACTCACGAGGACATGGTGTTCGAGCCGCTCGTTCGCCGTCACGGGCACCCCAACTCGATGACACTGACCGCCTTCAGCGGTCGCGAAATCGTCTGTACGAGTACATATCTGTCGATCGGTGGCGGATTCGTACTGCGTGCCGGAACGGAGACGCAAGCAAGCGCGCATTCGATCAACTCACGCTATCGAACCGCGAAAGAGCTACTGGCGGAATGCGGCTCCGGAACTATCGCCGAACTGGCACTGTCGGACGAAATCGCGATACACGGCCAGGATCGGGCATTCACCGGCATCGACGCGATCTGGTCCGCGATGCGCGCATGCATCGAACGCGGCACCCAGACCGAAGGTGTATTGCCCGGGCGTCTCGGAGTTCGCCGAAGAGCACGGTCTGCGAACATTCAACTGGAACAACGTAACTGCGCACCCTCCTCACGCGAGTGGCTGACCGTCTACGCCATGGCGGTCAACGAAGAAAATGCAGCAGGTGGCCGCGTGGTAACGGCTCCGACGAACGGTGCCGCAGGCATCGTGCCGGCAGTGCTATACCACCACATACGTGCGGCGGGCGCCGGTGTTCACGACGTTCGAACCTTTCTCCTCACCGCTGCCGCAATCGGATCGATCATCAAGGCGAATGCCTCGATCTCGGGCGCGGAGGCGGGGTGCCAGGGTGAAGTCGGAGCTGCCTGCGCGATGGCGGCAGCCGGCTTGAGCGCTGTCATGGGCGGATCGCCACGACAAATCGAGAATGCAGCTGAGATTGCCATGGAACACCATCTGGGGCTGACCTGCGATCCGGTTGGTGGCCTGGTCCAAATCCCATGCATCGAACGAAATGCCGTAGCCGCCTCGACTGCAGTCACCGCAGCTCAGCTCGCATACCTCGGTGACGGGACGCATGTGGTGAGCCTCGATACCGTCATCGAAACCATGCGCCAAACCGGAAACGACATGTCCGTGCGTTACAAGGAAACCAGTGAAGGCGGGCTCGCCGTCAATGTCGTCGAGTGCTGAGGGGGATGTCGGCGGCAGCGGCGAGGGCGGGCGGACGCCGTCGCAGGAAATATCATCCTCTCGAACGATGAAGTCCGGTGTACCGATTTCTACACTCGGTGACATGACTTTGTGGACGGTGACCAGATGATCGCTCATCACGCTGGAGGAATCCCACTGCACAATTCTTCACGGCACAACACTGCGGGGCCGTCGCGCTCGACGCAGTCCTCAGGTCGCAAGATCGCTGCGTTGATCGCGTTGGTCGCCGGTTTCTCCGCTGCCTTCGTTCGCGCCCCGGGCATGCTGACGAGTAGGCCGGGTGATGGGTACGCAGACCAGGGAGAACTCGTCGAGACGGTCCGCGCCGCGTTCGTCGAATACTGGAGTTCCGGTGTCCAAGCCTTCTCGCCGAGCTTGGAGTCCGCTGTCGACTACTGGCTGCGGTACCACGTGGCCAAGGCCGTGATCGCGGTAATCCTGCTGACGGTTCTGCTCGCACTCGGCAGGATGCTCAAGGCGTCGTTCGTGAACGCCGGCCCCCTGACGGCTGGAAAGAAACTCGCATTCGTCTCGGCGGGAGGGCTGGTCACGCTCCTCGCGATGTTTTCCTCGGTACTCGTGATGGCAAATATCCAAGGTGTCGTTGCACCCTTCTCTTCGCTGATCTCGATGTTGCCCGTGGCCCAGGCGGATGGGGCACCTGGCGACACTGTCGGGCAGGTCCGCCAACAGCTCGCTCAGTCGACGGGCACCGGAAATCAGCAAAGTCCCGCCCTCGAACTGATGATCAGCGACTTCGCGCGGTATCACTTGGCCATAGCGGTGATCGCGCTGATCGCGGCAGCAATATCACTGGCCGTGACTGTGGTCGTGTGGGCACGCTTCGCGAGAACGGCACGATCCGAGCGACGGACGAGATTCATGTCGGGGTCGATAGGTCTTCTCACTGCACTGTTCACGCTGGGATTGATCGTTGTCGGCGTAGCAAATATGGGCACCGCGGCAGACCCCGCGCTGGCCCTGGCGGCGTTCTTCGACGGCGGGCTCTGACCCAAGTCAAGGGTTCAGGCCAGGGTTCCGTAGTCCCCCGGTACCGGTTGAGGAGGTACCTGGGGACTGCGTCTGCCGTACCCGGGGTCGATGTGTGAGTGCCCTCGGACAGGCAGAGTTCGACTCATGAAAACCGGAGCAAGACGCATCCTGCTTGTCGGCCTGTGCAGCGCCATGGTTGGAGCTGTAATCAGCTGCAGCACGGACAAATCCACAGACACATCCGACAAGATCATGGACTCGACCATCACCGACCAGCTCGATTCGATCGTCGGCGCAGCGGTGAATTCGACCGGGATTCCCGGTGCGATGGTGGGCATTTGGGGGCCCGCCGGCAACTATGTCAAGGTTGCAGGAGTCTCGGATACGGCAACCAAAGCGCCGATGGAAACCGACTTCTACCACCGGATCGGCAGCGTCACCAAAACATTTACCGTGACCGCCCTGCTGCAATTGGTCGACGAGGGAAAGATCGGTCTCGATGACCCGATCTCCAAGTACGTCGACGGCGTCATGGAAGGTGATGCGATCAGCTTGCGTCACCTGGCAGGAATGCGCAGCGGCCTCGTGGACTACACGACGTCCGAACAGTTTGTGATGGAATATCTTTCGGATCCCCGCCAAACTTTCACACCGGAGGAACTCGTCGGGTACGTCAAGGACCTCCCGCTTCAGCTTCGACCAGGGACCACCGTCGACTACTCGAACACCAACACTGTTCTGCTGGGCATGGTGATCGAAAAGGTCTCCGGCTCAAAACTGTCGGAAGTCATCGACACCAAGATCACGACACCACTCGGAATGGAGCACACCAGCTTTCCCACCACCAACGCGTTCCCGACACCACACGCTCAGGGGTACACCAACCAAACGCTCGACGAATCCGTGACCGCGGCGACGGACTGGAATCCGTCGTGGGGCGGCGCCGCGGGTGCAATGATCTCGTCGTTGGACGACATGCGCATCTGGGTTCCGGCGCTGGCCAAAGGCGATCTCCTGACCGACGCCACTCAGAAGCAGCGCCTGCAAACCGTGAGCTTGAGCGAAGGGGACGACAGCTCCGGCTACGGACTCGGTTTGTTCAACAGCGGCGGCTGGATCGGTCACAACGGAAGCCTGCCCGGCTACAAGACAGTCTCGGTCTACTTGCCCGAGAAGGACACCACCCTGGTCGTCTTCATCAACACCGACATCGACGGAGAGACCGACCTGACCAGTGCTTTGATGGTGCCGATCACCAAGTTGATCAGCCCGGGCAACGTCTACGGCTGATCACCTCGGGTCCGATCCACAATTCGGACGAAAGTGACATCTCGGGTTTCGATCTGTCGATAGGCTCGACCGTCGACAGATCGAAACCCGAAAGAGGCACTCATGGGATCGTTGAACGACTGGCTTCTCGACAGCGACAGCCCGCTCGTGGGGATTGTGGGTGGCATCCTACTGACGATCGCAATGCTCTCCGGCGGTACAGGCATGTAACCCACCGCTCCCGATATGGCTCCGCACAGCGGTGGACGTTCAGTGCGTGATCCAACGAACATGTTCGTTACGAACATGTTCGTGTACGGTAAAAACATGCCCAACCAGCCAGCAAGTCCATCGAGCCGACGCAATCGTCCGGCCAAACCCGCTCTGACACGCGAGGGCATCGTCAGTACCGCGGTGGAAATCTTGCGGTCGGAGGGCTTGCAGAAATTGACGATGCGTCGACTCGCCCTCGAACTCGACACCGGGCCGGCATCGATGTACGTGTACGTGCGCAATACCGCCGAATTGCACGCCGCCGTTCTGGACACACTTCTCGGAGTGGTCGACCTCGCCGAAAATTCCTCCGGCACTTGGCAAGCTCGCCTTGAACGGGTGTTGACCTCGTACACGGCCGTGCTGTTCGATCATCCCGGTCTCGCCCAGTCGGCACTCGTTTCCCGACCCAGCGGAGTTCACTACGTACGCCTGCTCGAGCGCCTGCTGGCATTGCTCGACGAAGGCGAAGTCCCTCCAGGTCAGGCCGCGTGGGGCGTGGACTTGCTACTGCAGTACGCGACGTCCACTGCTGCCGAACACTCGGCGCCGAACAATTCCGCCGACGCGGATGCCCGATGGAGCGCGTTGACCGACGCAATCCAGAACGCAAACCCGCAGACGCACCCACTCGTCGCAAGACATGCAACAGCTCTACTTGCCGGTGAACCCTCGGCGCGCCTCTCCTGGGGATTCCGCACGCTCATCACGGGCATCGAGAACACCCCACTCACTTCTTAGGAACCCACCATGAACCACTACCCCATCGCAATCATCGGCGCCGGCCTCGGTGGCCTCACCCTCGCCCGAGTCCTCCATCTCCGCGGAATCGATTCGGCGGTATTCGATCTCGAATCCGGACCGACAGCCAGAACTCAAGGCGGGATGCTCGACATCCACGAAGACTCGGGTCAGATCGCGCTTCGTGCCGCCGGCCTCTATGAGGAGTTCCGCGCCCTCGTTCATCAAGGCGGGGAAGAGACACGCGTCCTCGATCGAAATGCCGTCGTGCACCTGAACGAGCAGGACACCGGAGACGGCGACCGCCCGGAAATCGACCGCGGCCAGCTCCGTGACCTACTGCTCAGCTCAATTCCGAAGGAAACAATCCACTGGGGAGCCAAGGTCCGCAGTGCCCATCCGTTGCCGGACGGTCGGCATGAAGTCCACCTCGCGGATGGCACCCACTTCACCACCGATCTCCTGGTCGGCGCCGACGGTGCGTGGTCGAAAATCCGTCCACTGGTTTCAAACGACACTCCTGCGTACACCGGAATATCATTCGTGGAGTTCGACCTTCACGACGCCGACAACCAGCACGTGGATGCCGCTGAAACCGTCGGCGGCGGAATGATGTTCGCACTCAGTGCCGACAAGGGCTTCCTTGCCCACCGTGAGACCGACAACAGTCTGCACATCTATGCCGCCCTGCGAGTTCCCGAGAGCTGGGCAGCGAGTGTCGACTTCTCCGACGATCACATTGCGAAGAAGGTTCTGCTGGAACACTTCTCGGACTGGGACGAGTCACTGCGTTCACTGATCGTCGAAGCCGACAGCTCGCTGACCCCTCGCCCCATCCATGCCCTTCCCATCGGCCACAGTTGGAGCCGTACTCCCGGGGTCACTCTGCTCGGGGACGCGGCACACGTTATGTCGCCGTTTGCCGGAGAGGGTGCGAACCTGGCAATGCTCGACGGCGCGGAACTCGGCCAGGCGATCGCTTCGCACAGCAGCACGGAGGAAGGGCTAGCTGTCTACGAAGAGCGACTCTTCCCACGCAGCGCCGCGGCGGCACAACAGTCCGCTGATGGACTGGACATGTGCTTCGGCGAGAACGCACCCCAGGGGCTCGTGGACATGTTCACCTCACTCCCGTGACCTGACAAACTCGGATCAGGTCGTCACGTCCACGTGGGCAAGCGACGAGGACAAACCGCGATGGGCTTCAACTTGATCGAGTAGTTGGTGGGCTTTCTGCTCAACCACGGACACTGCATCGGCACCGGCGACCCAACGACGTGGGGGTAGCGGCGAATCGACAAGTGCCACAAGTGCCGCGGCAAGTTTCACCGGATCCCCGCCCTGGGCACCGTTCATACTCTTCCACGCTTCGACGGTCTCGCCGGTCCGAGCGTCGTAATCGTCTATCGACAATTCCGGCCAGACCGACGACGCACCCTCGACAAGCAGTTCGGTCCGGAAGAATCCCGGCTCCACGATCATCGTCCCGATTCCGTACGGTTCGACATCGAATTGCAATGATTCCATCCAACCCTCCAGCGCAAACTTCGACGCCGCGTAGGCTGCGCAAAACTCCTGACCAACCAGGCCCGCAAGCGAGCTGACAGTCACGACACGTCCACTCCGTTGCCTACGCATTACCGGCAACACCGCCCGTGTCACATTGATCGGCCCGAAAAAGTTGGTCTCCATCTGAGCGCGAAGTTGCGCCGGACTGACAACCTCGAAGAACCCGGCGTAGAAGTTTCCGGCGTTGTTCACCAGTACATCGATTCCACCAAATCGTGCAACTGCCGTGTCCACCGCAGCATATGCGGCTTGTTCGTCGGTGATGTCCAAGGCAATCACCAACAGGTCGTCATGCTCACCGATCGCTGCAGAAACACGGTCCGCATCACGCCCCGTTGCCACCACCGCGTGCCCGCCGGCAAGAGCCGCCTGAGCAATGTCGACTCCCATGCCCCGGCCTGCGCCGGTTACGAACCAGACTTTCTTGTCACCCATGTTCACTGTCCTCCCGTTTGATGGAGTCCAGTACAGAACAGATTCCACGGGCCTGGGAGTGCCTATCGTTCCCGGTAACAGCAGACCCCCTCGACGCCCCTCCTACTCGCGAAGAGTCGTCAAGAAGGCAATACGGTCACCACGGTAGAGCGAACGAACGCGCTCGATCGGCACACCATCCGGGTCGACAGACGTCCGGTGCAATAGAAGCATCGGCATCGAGGTGGTGGACTCGACGAGGGTTGCCTCCCGCGGTGAAGCGAGCACCGTCTCGATCCGTTCGGTTGCGGAGGCAAAGACCACGCCGATGGAACGGATAGCCGCGTACAGCGACGTCGTCGCATCGAAAGCGTCGAGCATCTCACCGAACCTGCTGTCCGGCAGGAACGTTGATTCGAGTCCGATCTTCTCTCCGTCGGCGAAGAGAACACGCTCGAGATGAACGACGCTGTCACCTGGTTCGATACCCAATTCCGTGGCGAGACCGTCGTCGGCCGACATTCGTTCGAAGGTCACAACCTTACGACTGGGTACTCGCCCAGCGCTCAGAGCACCTTCGGTATAGGAACGAATCGATAGCGGCTGAACCAACTTCGGACTCGCGACGACAGTGCCCCGCCCCCGCCGCTCGATTCGCCCTTCGACAAGAAGATCACGAAGCGCTTGACGGACCGTCTCGCGAGCGACTGTGAACCGCGCCGCCAATTCCCGCTCGGACGGGACTGCGTCGCCCTCCTCGAGCCCACTGAGAATGGTCTCGATCTCGGTGCGCACCCGGTAGTACTTCAACTCCGGTTCGATCACGACGCTCGAGGTCCCCGGCCCGGTGGACGTCTGCTGATTCATGGCGCAAGCGTACAAGAATTCGGTCTATACCAATTGTTAACCTGGAGTTCGTCTCGATTCCCCCTATTGGTCTAGACCAAACGTCACTATCTCTACATGCGAATTTTGATTGTGGGCGGAGGGATCCTCGGAACGGCGCACGCCGACGAGGCAATCCGTCGGGGACACGACGTCATCCATCTCGAACGTGAGCCCGAAGCCCGCGGTGCCACGGTACGGAACTTCGGCCTCGTCTGGGTATCCGGGCGAGCCCCGCACGAACTCGAAGCTGCGCTGCGCTCGCGCGAACTGTGGGCAGACCTTGCCGCCCGTGTCCCCGGCGTCGGATACCGCCCAGCCGGCTCCATCACCCTCATGCGCACCGAGGAGGAGGTCGCGGTCGCGCAGGAAGCGTTCTCTCGGCCGGACGCCGACAACCGAGGGTTCGCGCTTCTGGATCCCGACGCCGTTCGCGTCGTCAACCCCGCGCTCCGGGGCAAGTTTCTCGGCGGACTGCACTGCACGCTGGACGCCGCTGTCGAGTCACGGCAAGCGCTCCCCGCCATCCGTTCTTACCTCGAATCCACCGGCCGTTACACCTTCCACGCCGGAACGGAAGCCCGCGAGATCACGACGACCACCTCCGGCGCACACATCCGCGACGACCACGGTCGCAGCTTCGACGCCGATCTCGTGATCGTCTGCCCCGGAGCAACACTCGGCGGATTGGCTCGCGATCTCGCCGGCGATCTCCCGTTGCGCCGTGTGCGCCTGCAGATGATGCAGAGCGCCCCACTCGGCGAAAAGCTCACCACCGCAATCGCTGACGGTGACAGCTTCCGCTACTACCCGAGTTTCGCCGGATCTGCCCTCGATCACCTCCGTACAGTACAGCCGCAGGAACCGACTGCCGAGGAGCACCGCATGCAACTCCTGTGCGTGCAGCGCTTGCACGGCGGTCTGACCATCGGCGACACCCACGAATACGAGGAGCCCTTCGACTTCGACGTCGACGAGGCGCCCTATCGCCATCTGTCCGGAGTCGTGGAAACACTTCTGGGACGCGATCTTCCGCCAATCGTCAAGCGTTGGGCGGGCGTCTACAGCCAGTGCATCGACCCCTCACAACTTGTTCACCGCGCACAAGCCGCCGACAACGTCTGGGTGGTTGCCGGCCCCGGTGGCCGCGGTATGACGCTCGGCCCGGCACTGGCGGAACAAACCGCCGACCAGCTCGGTCTCTGAATCTCTCCGACAAGAAAGACTTCTCATGTCTCCGATCACCCTCGCCGTTCTCGACATGGCCGGCACCACCGTCGCCGACGACGGACTGGTTCTTCGCGCCTTCGCTGCCGCCGCTGAAGCCGGCGGACTGCCCGCCGAAGGCCCGGAAGCCGACGCCGCTCGCCAGTACGTCCTCGACACGATGGGCCAGTCGAAGATCGTCGTGTTCCGGGCGATTTTCGGTGACGAAGACCGCGCCCAGGCCGCGAACGCCGCCTTCGAAACCACGTACGACTCCCTCATCGACCAGGGCCTGGCCGAGCCGATCCCCCGCGCCGAGAAAGCCATCACCACTTTGCGCGAGGCCGGCATCAAAGTTGCCTTGACCACCGGGTTCAGCCGATCGACGCAGGACAAACTCCTCGTCGCGCTCGGCTGGGAAACCCTCGCCGATCTCACCCTCTCCCCCGCCGAAGCCGGTCGCGGTCGACCGTACCCGGACCTGATTCTGACTGCCCTGCTCAAACTTTCGATCGACGACGTCCACCAGATCGCCGTACTCGGCGACACGTCCAACGACGTGCTCAGCGGCATTCGTTCCGGCGCATCCATCGTCGCCGGAACTCTGACCGGCGCACACGACGAGCAACAGCTTCGCGACGCCGGAGCCACCCACATCGTCCCGTCCGTGACGGAGTTCGCCGAACTCCTCACCCACTCCTGATCTCACCTCCGAAAAAGGAATCGTCATGCGTCTACGCCCGAGCATCGCTGCGGCCGCTCTCGCCGTGTCCGTCCTTTCGTTCACCACTGCCTGCGGTGGCACCGGCACTGCTGCCGGATCAGACACCGAGACCGTCACCGTATACAGCGCCGACGGCCTGTCCGGTTGGTACAAGGGAAGATTCGACGCCTTCACCGCGCAGACCGGTATCGCCGTCAACCTCGTGGAAGCCGGATCCGGCGAGGTCGTCTCCCGCGTCGAAAAGGAGCAGTCCAACCCACAGGCAGACGTGATCATCACGCTGCCCCCGTTCATCCAGAAGGCCGACGCCCAAGGTCTGCTCGAGCCCAGCGGAATCGACACCTCCGCCGTTCCTACCGACGAGAAGGACGACGCCGGCAAGTACGTACCCGTCGTCGAGAATTACCTCTCGTTCATCGCCAATCCGACTGCATCACCCGCCCCACAATCTTGGGACGATCTGCTCACTGACCAGTTCAAGGGCAAGTTGCAGTACTCCACGCCCGGCCAGGCCGGCGACGGCACCGCGGTGCTCTTGCTGCTCCAGCACCTGATGGGTAAGGAAGGAGCACTCGACTACCTCGGAAAGCTCCAGGCCAACAACGTCGGACCCTCGTCTTCCACCGGAAAGCTCCAGCCCAAGGTCAGTAACGGAGAGCTGCTGGTCGCCAACGGTGACGTCCAGATGAACCTCGCCTCCATCGCCGACGACGGATCGAAGTTCGACATCTTCTTCCCCGCTGGAGCCGACGGCACTCGCACCACCATTGCACTGCCCTACGTAATGGGCCTCGCCAAGAGCGCACCGAGCAGCGAACAAGCCAAGAAGTTGATGGAGTTCCTGCTCTCCGAAGAATCCCAGAAGACCGTCGCCACCGATGCACTCGGCGTATCGGTCCGCGAGGACGTCCGAAGCGCTGCCGGTGAATCCACCGACAAGAACACGCCTTCCGGAGTTCTGCAGGGCGTCAACGTGTGGACCCCGAACTGGAACGACGTCCTCAGCTCGCTCGACGCCGACATCGCCGCTTACCAGAAAGCCACCGGGAGCTGATCATGGCAAGAACCAGACTGGGGCGGACGCTCCCCGAGACCGTCGGTGTTCACGGAGCGATCGAACATTCCGCTCCGGCCATCACGTTCGATCGTGTGAACGTCGCCTACGGCCGCGGGAAGACCGCAACCCATGCACTCGTCGATTTCAATCTACGAGTGGCGCCGGGTGAAACTGTGGCACTGCTGGGGCCCAGTGGATCCGGCAAGTCGACCGCCCTGAAGGCCCTCGCGGGATTTGTCCGCCCCACGTCCGGTTCCGTCAAGCTCGGCACCCGAGACATCACCAATCTGCCTCCCGCACAACGCGGTATCGGCGTCGTCGTCCAGTCGTACGCTCTCTTCCCGCACATGCGAGTATCCGAAAACGTAGCCTTCGGACTCCGAGCCCATCGCGTGCCGCGGTCGGAGATCGGCACTCGCGTGGCCGAAGCCCTGGACATGGTCGGGATGTCGGCGTACGGAAAGCGGCTTCCCCGTGAACTTTCCGGCGGTCAACAGCAGCGAATCGCCATTGCCCGAGCGTTGGCAATTCGCCCTGGAGTACTCCTCCTCGACGAACCACTGGCCGCCCTGGATGCTCAACTTCGCGAGAGCATGCTCGGTGAACTGGCGAGACTGCGCGCAGCACTACCTGACACAGCCATGCTCTATGTGACGCACGATCAGAGTGAAGCCCTGGCGCTCGCAGACCGAATCGCAGTGATGCGCAACGCCAGACTCGCGGACATCGACACCGCTGAGGCCTTGTGGAAACGTCCGCCGTCCAGCTTCACCGCGGCGTTCCTCGGGGGTGCCAACCTACTGCCCTGCACCGTCACACGCGTCATCGGCACCTCCGCGCTGGTCTCGATCGGTGGCACGCCGTTCACTGCTCACGCCCCGCAGCCCGAGATCGGGCACATCGAATGGGAGTCCGACATGGACGCCTACCTGTGTGTTCGTCCACACGCGGTAGCCGTAACCGGCCTCGGCGCACGAGGATCATTCCCGGCGCGCATCGTCTCGAGCGTCTGGCGCGGTTCCACGACGCGTCTGACGCTGGCTGTACGTGGCCTCGACGATGTCCGCGTCGACGCGGATGTTCCAGGGCACGACGAACGACCGGTCGACACCGAAGTGGGCGTCGTCCTGCCCACGGACGGCAGTGTCCTGGTTCCGGCGGATCGCCACCCATGACGACAACCCTGGAACGCCCCGAAACCGCTGCGCCCCAGCACAAAGACCCGATCGCGTGGCGCCGGATCGGCTGGACGCTGCCACCACTGCTTCTTGTCCTCGTGTTTGCTGTCTATCCCACTGCGCGTGTCCTCACGGAATCTCTGAGCACCGCAGATGGCACCGGGTTGTCCACGTGGTCTTCGGTGCTCGGTTCGGAACTGTTCAGAACCGCGCTCTGGCGGACCATCCAAATCGCCGTGGCGTCGACCCTGGGTTGCCTGATCCTGGGAACCTTCCTCGCCTTGGTGCTGGCCTTCGTTCCGTTCGCCGGATCCAAGGTGGTGGGGCGATTGATCGACACGGTGCTCGCCCTGCCGTCTTTCCTGATCACGCTGGCGTTCACGTTCCTGTACGGGACAGCCGGCGCCGTCAACGCCTTGATCGTCCGCATCACCGGCGATGCGAGCGGCCCACTGAATTTCCTCAACACTCCGTTCGGTGTGATCGCGGCCGAAATCACTTTCTTCACCCCCTTTGTCGTGCGTCCGCTATTAGCAGCGTTCACCCAGATTCCGCGTGAACAACTCGACGTGGCAGCCAGTCTCGGTGCGTCACCCGTCCGAGTTCTGCGGCAGGTGGTGATGCCGGAAGCGTGGCCGGCCCTCCTGGCCGGTGGATCGCTCGTACTTCTGATGACACTGAATGAATTCGGCATCGTGCTCTTCACCGGGGCTAAAGACGTCGTAACTCTTCCGGTCCTCATCTACACCCGCGGCATTGTCACCTTCGACTTGCCCGGCGCAGCAGTGATCGCGACGGTCCAGGTCGCACTCTCACTCGGCCTGTACTGCCTCTACCGATTCACCTTCAACAGATTGATGGGAGGCAGCCGTGCTGCTGTGGACACGAAGCTCTAGGGCCCTCGTACTCGGATTCTTCACCCTGGTCGTCGCGGTGGTTTTTGTCGCGCCCATCGCCACCGTCGTCGCGGCTGCCTTGGCCGGATCGTGGACCGGTCCACTTCCGTCGAATCTCGGCGGCAAGAACTTCTCCACGGCGCTGTCCGACGAGAACTTCGCCAGCCTGATCGTCAGTTTGCAGACTGCATTCATCGCGGGGGCATTGGCATTGATCGTCGGAACGTGGGCCGCGCTGGCCTCGCGTGAGGCACCGATGTGGCTGCGGCGCATCACCGATGCCGTATTCCATTTACCGATTGCGGTTCCGTCGGTCGCGATCGGCTTGGGTCTGCTCATCACTTTCAACGAGCGCCCGCTACTGCTCGGCGGCACCAAGTGGATCGTGATTCTCGCTCACACGGTTTTGGTGCTTGCCTTTGCCTTCAGTTCCGTATCGGCCGCGCTCGAACGGCTCGATCCCGCCTACCGTCAAGCTGCCGAATCACTCGGCGCCGGCCCGGTGCGGGTGCTGACACGGGTAACGCTACCGCTGCTGCTCCCAGCGTTGGGTGCGGCCGCCGGGCTTTCCATCGCACTGTCGATGGGTGAGCTGGGCGCAACGGTCATGGTCTACCCGGCGACATGGAAGACCTTGCCGGTCAGCATCTTCGGACTCACCGACCGTGGCCAGGTATTTCTTGCCGCAGCAAATACGACACTGCTGCTTGCAGTCACCCTGGTCGCCCTCATGGTGGTCGGCAGAATTCGTCGGCGCTGACCTTGCTGTGCGCCTTTATTAACCGCCGGGGGTTAATAAAGGCGCACAGCAGGGGTTTATCCCTTCCGCAAGATGTACCGCTGAACCTTCCCACTCGGGGTCTTGGGCAGGTTCGGAACAAAGTGCACCGTGCGCGGGTACGCGTGCGCGGCGAACTTCTTCTTCACCAACGTCTGCAGTTCCTTCTCGAGTTCGTCGTCGCCGTCGACGCCTTCGCGAAGAACGACGAACGCCTCGAGAACCTCACCACGCAACTCGTCGGGCATGCCCACCACGGCGGCCTCGATGACGTGCTCGTGCATGACCAGCACGCTCTCGACGTCGAAGGGACCGATGCGGTAGCCCGCCATGATGATGACGTCGTCGTCGCGCGAGGAGAAGAAGAAGAATCCGTCCTCGTCCGTCATTCCCGCATCACCGGTGATGTACCAGCGGCCGTCTTCGCTGAATCGCTGCTTCGTCTTCTCCGGCGCATCGACGTACCCGGTGAACCACATCAACGGGCTGTTGTGAGTATCGATCGCCACGCGGCCCTGAGTGCGGGCCGGTGCAATGTCATCCGAATTGTCTTCCAGCACAGCGGCAGACCAACCCGGCAACGGACGACCCATGGATCCGGGACGGACATCGTCGCGAAGTCCGTCGGCCCAGGCGTTGACGATGAACATGCCGTGCTCGGTCTGGCCGTAGTGATCACGGACCTCGACGCCCAACGAGTTCTTCGACCACGCAACAACATCCGGAGTCAAGGGCTCACCGGCCGAGGAAGCGCGGCGCAGCGAGATGCCTTCCGGAACGGGAGCCTTGTCGGCACGCAGACTGCGGTAGACGGTCGGAGCGGCGGCAAAATTGGTGACACCGAACTTCTCGATGATCTGCCACGTCAGCGGCGCGGAGAATCCGGCGTGCAGCAGAAGGCTTCGCGTGCCGGCGGCAAGCGGGCCGAGCAACGCGTAGTACAGCCCGTACGCCCAGCCCGGGTCTGCGGCGTTCCAGAACACGTCGTCCTCTCGGACGTCGAGGCCGAACTCCTGGTAGGCGTGGAACGAGGCGAGCGCGCGCACCGGAACCGGCACGCCCTTGGGTGTTCCCGTGGTGCCACTGGTGAACAACTGCACCATCGGTGCGTTGCCGCCGACTGCCTGAGCAGCGCCCTTCGCGTCTTCGGCATCCTGAGCTGCGACAAGTGCGTCGAAGTCCAACTCGTCACCGGCCGCGCCGCCCGCGACGATGACCTGCCACGCTGCGTCGGCGGGGATGTCCTCTCCCGGCGCGAGCTTCTCGAGCTGATTGGCGTCGGAAATGACCACCTTCGCGCCGCTGGCCGTCAAGCGGAAAGCGATGGCCGGCGAAGCGAACGCCGTGAACAAGGGCACGTGGACTGCTCCGCGGCGCCAGATTCCGAGGAGCGCGACCACCAGGTCCGCAGACTTACCCATCAAGGTCGCGACGTTGTCACCCGGCTCTACTCCGAGGTCGGCCAGAGCTGCCGCGAAACGCGCCGACTGCTCACGTAGATGACCGTAAGTGAGGTCCACCGAGCTAAGGTCTGCCTCGACGACGGTGAATGCAACGCCATCCGCGGGATGCCGATCGCAGAGCAATTCTGCGGCGCTGGCATGCGGGGTGTCGTACTGGTCCAGCAGCTCGCGCACCCGTGCGGTGGGATCGGTGCTCATCAACTTGCTCCTTATCGATCGTCGTATGGTTGGCCCGACCGGTTACGTTGGCGGCTCGTCATACGTACTGTTCACCCCCTATGATCTAGCTCACAAGAGAACTTCACTACCCCCAGAAAGGGGTACCTGCGTGAACCGACATGCTTCGTCACTTCTGCGCCCCCGCGACGGGGACGCAATGCGAGGTGAACTCCGAACAATCGCAGCTCAGGGCGTTGTTCCCGTGCTGTTCGGAGGCGAGGTCCAGGACGGAACCCTGCACCTGAGCGAATTCGTCGGCACCCGCACCAACAACCTCAAGGGCTTGGCCATCCCGCCGCGCTCGGGCATGGGCGGACGCGTCGTAGCCCAGGGTTCACCGATCACCGTCAACGATTACGGCAATTCGCAGTCCATCACTCATCACTTCGACCGTCCTGTTCTCAGCGAGGGCCTGCATTCGATCATCGCCGTTCCGGTCATGGTTTCGGGAAAATCGCGCGCTGTGCTCTACGCCGCGATCCGCGATTCCGCTCCGTTGGGTGACCGCACAGCAGACGTCATGGTCGGCGCATCCCGGCGTCTCGGGATGGAGTTCGCCATCCGCGACGAAGTCGATCGTCGCCTGCAACTACTGCAGGCCGCCGCCGCGACTACCGCCGACGGTATGTCTTCGGAAGAGATCCGCGGAGTCCACGCCGAACTACGCAGTGTCGCCCAGACCGTCACCGACACCGACTTGCAGACCAAACTCCGCGGACTCTCCCAGCGTTTGGCCAACCTGCTGCGTCCTACCGCCGACGCCGAATCCGACGTCACGCTCACCCCGCGTGAAGTGGACGTTCTCTCTCAGGTCGCACTCGGCTGCACCAACATCGAAGCCGGCCAACGGCTTTCCCTTCGCCCGGAAACAGTCAAGAGCTATCTGCGAAGCGCGATGGGAAAGCTGGACGCGAGCTCACGCCACGAAGCCGTGGTGACCGCCCGGAGGTTGGGACTGCTCCCCTGACGGGTCAGTAGCCTTCAGGCAGGGCGGTGAGCATGTCGCGGGTGACTGCGACGGCGTTGTCCGAACTTCCGCCCCGCACAACCAGAGTCGCGAAGGCCAGGTTCCCGCGATAGCCGACGAACCACGCGTGCGATCCCCCTTCGACCTCGGCTTCACCGGTCTTGCCGTACACCTCACCCTGATCTTCGACGCGTTCTGCAGTACCGCTGGTGACCACGAGTCGCATCATGCCGCGCAGGCCGTCGACCATGGCGGGCGAGATCGCCGGGCGCTCACCGTCGATGGTGGTTTCGCGCCCTGAAATCAGTTGCGGCACCGGAGTCGAACCGTTCGCGACCGTCGCCGCTGCCATCGCCATTCCGAACGGACTGACCACGACCTTTCCCTGACCGAACCCGTCTTCGGTCCGCTGCACCAGATCCGACGCCGGCGGCACCGAACCGGAATCGATCGGCAATCCCACCACGTTGTAGTCCTGGCCGATGCCGAACTGCGCTGCGGCAGTGGTCAACGTGTCTGGTTGCATCTCGCTGGCCAGCTTGGCGAAGGACGTGTTGCACGAACGCGCGAAGGCCGTTGCCATCGGCACCGTGCCGAGTGAGAACTCGTTGTAGTTGGGGACGCTGCGCTCACCGATCTCGATCCGGCCCGGGCAGGGCACCATCGTGTCGGGGGTCGCCTGACCGGTCGAAATTGCGGCGCCTGCCGTGATGATCTTGAACGTCGAACCGGGCGGGTACTGACCCATCGTCGCGACCGGACCGTCGCGGTCTGCTGCCTTGTTCTGTGCGACAGCCAGGATCGCCCCACTCGACGGTTCGATGACCACCATCATCGCCTGATCCTTGTTCACGTTCACGGCACGCTGAGCAGCGATCTGAATGTTGCGATCCAAACTGATACTGAACGACGGAACAGGTTGCGGCGCAGTCTCGGTCAGCACATCGGTGTCGACGCCGTTCTGGTTGACCGTGACGACACTCCAGCCGGCTTTGCCGTCGACCTCGTCGATGATCGTCTTCTTGATCTGCCCGAGAAGGTCAGGCGCGAACTCCGGGTCCGTCGAGACGAGATCCGATTCGTCCGAGACAGATACTCCCGAGATGGCTCCCAGTTGCGCCGATACCTGGTCGTAGTCGTCACTGCGCAGGCGGGTCACCAGATAGTCGCCCTTGACGGCCGTCGAGGATTCGGCGATCGATTGACCCGTCAGCGAAGAATCGAACCGACCGAGAACACTTGCGAGACTGTTCGCGGAACCGATGATGTCGTTGCTCTTCGAGCGATCGAACTTCACTCGGTAGACAATTCCCGGCACCAGGACATCCGTGCCCGAATGCTCGTTGACCCGCGCTCGCGGCGCCGCGGTTGCCCGCAACGACATCGTCTGCTTGTCACCGAGGCGCGGATGAACGTCCGTCGAACTCCACCGGACGGACCAGTCACCGTCCTTGCGTCCCATCTGCAGCTCGCCGTCGTACGTCCACACGCGGTCTTTCGGAAGGTGCCACTCGTAGGTGTAGCCGACCGTCGCAGTGTCACCGTTCATCTTCACCGACGTGGTCTCGGCAGTCATCGACTCGGCCTGGAGCGCATCCCAGGTGTCACTCAATACAGGACCCGCGGAATCAGGCCGGTCCGTCAGTTTTGCTGCCTCGTCGATATCCCTGTCACCGAACGCACTCAGGAACTGCTGCGCGACGGGCTCGGGGCCGGCGGGTTTCGGAGTACACGAACTGATCCCCACCGCCAAGAAAATCACGGTGCAGGAGGCCAACAGTTGGGCCGAGCGACTACGAGAGAAATGCCGAGTGTTCATCGAGCCCCATAGTAGGGCGACAAATGCTCCACCCAGCGTAGGCGCGACCATTGCACGCAGCTTGTACGGTCAGTCGAGCAGCACCGTCGAGAAGGTCGCGACCTGTCGGAACCCCACCCGCGAATAGGTCGACCGCGCAATCGTATTGAAGCTGTTGACGTACAGGCTCGCAATGCGACCGGTCGCCATGATCGACTCCGCTACAGCCGCTGTACCGGTCACGCCGAAGCCCTGCCCACGAAATTCCGGGTTGACCCACACACCCTGGATCTGGCCACAGCGAGCAGACATCGAACCGACCTCCGCCTTGAAAACGACCTGGCCGTCCTCGATGTGCGCCCACGCTCGACCAGCGGCGATCAGGCTAGCGACACGGTGCCGGTATCCGCGCCCACCGTCGTTGGCACGCGGGTCGACTCCGACCTCTTCGATGAACATCGCGATCGCGGCAGGCAGATAGATCTCGAGTTCGTCCGAGCGAACCTGCCGGACCAGCGGATCCGACGGACACGCCAACGGCTCGGAAACCGCGAGCAACGGCTGTTCGGGGCGCACCTCCCGCGCAGTTCCCCAGTCGAGCTCGAGCATCTCCCACAGCGGCAACGCCAATTCGGCGCGGCCGACCACCGACGAGCACATGCGCGGAATCCGACAGGCACGGTCGGCGAATGCCCGAATGTCATCCGGATCGCCTCGAAGCGGAACCAGATTCGCCCCGGCAAAGCACAGTGAGGACAACGGCCCGCCTCGACTCCACAGCTCGCCGTGAATCATTCGTGGGTCGACGCCGCATTCTTCGACGCGCGCGGCAATCATGCAGGCCGCCACCGGATCGGCGTCGAGTACCCGTCGGACGTCTTCGAGATCTCGACTTCCGACCTGCTTGGCTCCGAGGAGTTTGAGCATCCGTCAACCCCCTCGACTCGACTGCGCGTCCACGAATATCACTACCCGATCATGATGCACTCAGATTGCCACGAACCTGACACCGACGGGGAAGATTCATCCGGCAATCACTCAACTCACGGTGACGACCGGCGCACCCTCCGAAGCGTCACCCTCCATGCTTTCGGCAATTTTCATCGCCTCTTCGATCAACGTCTCGACGATCTGCGCCTCGGGCACCGTCTTGATGACCTTGCCCTTGACGAATATCTGGCCCTTGCCGTTGCCGGACGCCACACCGAGGTCGGCCTCACGCGCTTCACCCGGTCCGTTCACGACGCAACCCATGACTGCCACGCGCAGCGGGATCTCCATGCCTTCGAGGCCGGCGGAGACCTCGTCGGCGAGTGTGTAGACATCGACCTGTGCACGGCCGCACGAGGGGCAAGAGACGATCTCGAGCTTGCGGGGACGCAGGTTCAGAGACTGCAGAATCTGGTTACCGACCTTGATTTCCTCGGCCGGCGGGGCCGAGAGCGAAACCCGGATGGTGTCGCCGATACCCTCCGCGAGCAGCGCTCCGAAGGCGACCGCGGACTTGATCGTGCCCTGAAACGCCGGCCCTGCCTCCGTGACGCCGAGGTGCAACGGGTAATCGCACTTCGCGGCAAGTTGGCGATAAGCCTCGACCATGATCACCGGATCGTTGTGCTTGACGGAGATCTTGATGTCACCGAAGCCGTGCTCTTCGAACAACCCGGCCTCCCACAGCGCGGACTCGACCAACGCTTCGGGCGTCGCCTTGCCGTACTTCTCCATCAACCGAGGATCGAGCGATCCCGCGTTGACACCGATACGAATCGGAATGCCTGCATCACCGGCAGCCTTGGCTACCTCTTTGACACGGCCGTCGAATTCCTTGATGTTGCCCGGATTGACGCGCACCGCAGCGCATCCCGCATCGATTGCCGCGAAGATGTAGCGCGGCTGGAAGTGGATGTCGGCGATAACCGGGATCTGGCTCTTCTTCGCAATGATCGACAACGCGTCCGCGTCTTCCTGACGCGGGCAGGCGACACGGACGATGTCGCAACCGGACGCGGTCAGTTCCGCGATCTGCTGGAGCGTTGCATTGACGTCGTGCGTCTTCGTGGTGCACATGGACTGCACCGAGATGGGGAAATCGCTGCCCACACCTACCGTGCCGACCTGCAGCTGCCGTGTCTTGCGTCGAGGAGCAAGGATCGCTGCGGGTGCCGAGGGCATTCCCAGTCCGATAGGGATGGTCACGTCTGTGCCTTCTTTCATAGCTTCACTGCAAGTTTAGCCGGGCGATCGCCGCACTACCGCGCGGCAACCGTCACCCTTCTCACACGGTCAGAAGATCTTGATCGGATTGACGATGTCAGCCGTGAGTGTCAGCAACATGAACGCGCCACCGATCACGATGAATACGTAAGTAATCGGAAGGAGTCGCGTGTAGTCGACCGGGCCGCCGGGAATCAAGCCTCGGCGGGCGCGGAACCAATCACGGATCTTCTCGTAGAAGACCACCGCGATGTGACCGCCGTCGAGCGGCAACAGCGGCAGGATGTTGAAAACACCGAGGAAGAAGTTGATCGATGCGAGCAGTCCGACGAACGTCGCCCACTGTGCACGGTCCGCCGCTTCACCGCCGATAACGCTGGCACCAACCACGCTGATCGGTGTGTCCTGGGCGCGTTCGCCGCCCGTGATCGACTCCCACAGAGCCCCCACCTTCGACGGAATGTCAGCCAACGCCTTTACCGAGTCGACCATGATCTGGCCGGTGAAGTCGAAGGCCGCCGGAACAGCAGTGAGCGCGTTGTACTCGATCAGATTGCTGACACCCTCAATTCCGACAGCGCCTACCTTTGCCAGTTCCGGCGTTGTGCTGCCGTCTTTGGCTACGTAACGCTCAACCGGCGATACGTCGACCGGAACTTGAACAGTCTCGTCGCCGCGCTCGACTGTGAGCGTGACTGTCCCGGACTTGTCGCGGATCGCCGCGGAAACCTTGGCGAAAGTGTCCGTCGGTTGACCGTCCACCGCGACGATCCGATCGCCGGCAGCAATTCCGGCTGCCTCCGCCGGGCCGGTACCGGTGCAATCCGCGAGTTTCCACCCCTGATCCTGTCCGAGCTGCGTCGGAGCAACACACGTCACGCCCTTGACAACAGGCGGTGCCGGCTCCGTACTGGTTCGACCCCAACCGAGGAGCAATGCGTAGATCAGGAGGAACCCGAGAATGAAGTTCATCGCGATACCGCCGGACATGACGACGACGCGCTTCCACGCCGCCTTCTTGTACATCGCGTGCGGCTCTTCTTCAGGCGTCATCTCGTCGAGGGCCGTCATGCCCGCGATGTCGCAGAATCCGCCCAGCGGCAGCGCCTTGAGGCCGTACTCGGTCTCACCTCGACGGAACGAGAAGATCTTCGGTCCGAAGCCGATGTAGTAGCGGCGAACCTTCATTCCCAAAGCCTTGGCCGTCCACATGTGACCGGCTTCGTGCAGGGCGATGGACACGCCGATGCCGAGGGCAAACAGCACTACGCCCAGTGCAAAAACCATGAAAGCTCTAGCCCTCCTGCTTCACGAGCTGACGCGCTCGTGTGCGTGCCCAGCCGTCTGCGGCCAGAACGTCGTCCACGGTAACCGGTTCTGCGGACCATTGACCTGCATCGTCGAGAACAGCAGCCACCGTGCGGACGATCGCCGGGAAGGAAATGACACCGTCGAGGAATGCCTGAGCCGCCACTTCGTTGGCCGCGTTGTAGATCGCGGTGAAGCAACCTCCGGATTTGCCTGCGCTTCGCGCCAGATCGACGGCGGGGAACACCGACGAATCGAGCGGCTCGAATTCCCAGGTGGAGGCGGTGGTGAAGTCGCATGCCGACGCCGCACCTTCGATGCGGTCCGGCCAGCCGAGAGCGAGAGCAATCGGGAGCTTCATGTCCGGTGGACTCGCCTGTGCCAGCGTCGATCCGTCGAAGAAGGTCACCATGGAATGCACGATCGACTGCGGATGCACGGTGACGTCGATGCGGTCGTAGTCGATCCCGAACAGCAGGTTCGTCTCGATCAACTCGAGGCCCTTGTTGACCAGAGTTGCCGAGTTGAGGGTGTTCATGGGGCCCATCGACCAGGTGGGGTGCGCACCTGCCTGAGCCGGATTCACACTTTCGAGATCCTCGGCGCTCCAGCCACGGAACGGCCCACCCGAAGCGGTGAGAACCAACCGGGCCACCTCGTCGCCTGTTCCACCACGTAGGCACTGGGCAAGCGCCGAATGCTCCGAGTCGACCGGCACGATCTGACCCGGGGCGGCGGCTTTCGTCACCAGCGCTCCGCCGGCGACAAGCGATTCCTTGTTCGCCAGCGCCAGGCGCGCTCCCGAGTTCAAAGCCGCCAGTGTCGGTTCGAGTCCCAAAGAACCGACGAGCGCATTGAGGACAACATCGGCACCGCTGTCCCGAACCAGTTCCGTCACGGCGCTCGGTCCCGAACGGGCGGTTACCGATTCCAGCGCCGATGCCGCTGCAGGATCGGCGACGGCGACGTCCGTGACGCCGGTTGCACGAATCTGTTCGGCCAACAACTCGACGTTGTTGCCGCCCGCTGCAAGACCGACTACTTCGAAACGGTCGGGGTTGGCAGCGATGACCTCCAGCGCTTGGGTACCGATCGAACCGGTACTGCCGAGGAGGAGGACGCGGGTACGTGTGGTTTCCTGCACTCGCCCATTGTTCCTGATAACACCTGAGAACAACCTTATCGACGCCCAACTACGTACGACAGGCAGTCGTATGTCACCATATTGGGCAGTAGTGCAACCGAATGAGCAGGAGGATCGACCGTGGCCGATACCCAGTTGGACGTCAAGTCCAGCGCCCCCGTCGTGGTCTCGCACGTCGATGAGGCCGAGGTTCCCTCTGCCGCATGGGGGTGGAGTGGTGAAGGACTCAAGTTTTTCCGTTTCCTCGGATGGTTCTTCGCAATATTCCTGCTTCTGATGATGATCGGAAACCATCACGGCAAGGTCGAGGATCTGTGGCTCATCGGCACCGCCGGATTGATGATCTTCATTCTGGTCCGCGACATCGTCATCCGTCGCCGCCCGCGCTAGAAACCTGACAAAGAGAAGGCCTCCACCAACGAAAGTTCGTGGAGGCCTTCTCTTTACGTGTTTCAGGCCTGGAACGCTTCAGTTCTCGGCTGCCAGCTGGCCACAGGCTGCGGCGATTTCCTGACCGCGCGTATCGCGCACCGTGCACGAGACGCCCTGGGCGATGACCCGACGCACGAACTCACGCTCGACGTCCTTGGGGCTCGCGTCCCACTCGCTGCCCGGAGTGGGGTTGAGCGGAATCAGGTTGACGTGCACCAACCCGCCGAGTGCTTTCTTCAGCTTCTTGCCCAGCATGTCCGCGCGCCACGGCTGATCGTTGACGTTCTTGATCATCGCGTACTCGATGGACACACGGCGACCGGTCTTGTCTGCGTAGTACCGGGCAGCCTGAAGTACCTCCGACACTGACCAGCGATTGTTGACCGGGACAAGAGTGTCGCGCAGTTCGTCGTCCGGTGTGTGCAGCGATACCGCCAGCGTGACGCTCAGGCCTTCGTCAGCGAGCTTGCGGATAGCGGGAGCTAGGCCGACGGTCGAGACCGTGACGGACCGCTGAGACAGGCCGAGGCCGTCGGGTGCAGGCGAGGTGATCCGTCGTACCGCTGCCACCACGCGCTTGTAGTTCGCCAAAGGCTCGCCCATACCCATGAACACGACGTTCGAGAGGCGTCCGGGGCCGCCGGCAACTTCACCGTCGCGCATGGCAGCCGCTGCCTCGCGAACCTGATCGACGATCTCGGCGGTCGAGAGGTTGCGGTCGAGGCCGCCCTGACCCGTCGCACAGAACGGGCAGGCCATTCCGCAGCCTGCCTGACTCGAGATGCAAAGTGTTGCCCGGTCGGGATAGCGCATCAAGACGCTTTCGAGCAGCGTTCCGTCATGTGCCTTCCACAGGGTCTTGCGAGTGTCGCCCGAATCGCACGCGAGGTGCTTGATCGGGGTCAACAAGGTCGGGAACAGCGACTCCCCAACCTTCTCGCGCACCGATGCGGGGAGATCGGTCATCTTCTCCGGATCGGCTTCCAGCCGCGCGTAGTACTGACGCGCCAGCTGATCGGCCCGGAAAGCCGGAAGGCCGAGCTCTTTCACCGCTTCTTTGCGCTCGGCGGAATCGAGATCGGCGAGGTGCCGTGGAGGCATTCCGCGCTTGGGTGCAGTGAAAACGAGGGGAAGAGAGGCAGCCATAGTTACACCATTGTCCCATTGTTTTGGGGTGCTACCCCACTGCCACCCGATTGTGGCCGGATTACCCGTGCAACTTCGCGCAGGTTGAGTGATGATCATGTCATGTCAACCACACCAGAGGATCCGTCGAATTCCCCCGTGTACGGCCCAGCCGACGGTTTCGGCCCCGATCCGGAACTTCCGAAGGTGGACGAGAACAAGGCAGTGGAAAAACACGATCCGGAACCGACACCGACGCCTGAACCGGTGCCGACCGGAACGTCGGTCACCGACCGAACCAGGGCTGCGACGACCTGGGTTGGCCTGGTCATAGGCGCAATTGTGCTGATCTTACTGCTGGTGTTCATCCTGCAGAACCTCGAGAGCGTCTCCGTCAAGATCCTCGCCTGGCAGATCGACTTTCCGCTCGGAATCACGATCCTGCTTTCCGCCATCGCGGGCGCGTTGATCATGGCGTTGGCAGGTGGCGTTCGCATCATTCAGATCCGGCGCGCAGCGAAGCGGCAGATGTGACTGAAATCTAGTTACGCAATTGGGTCGATCGATGGGCCAGCAGGCATCATTGATGTCGTGGAAATCACCGGAAAGGCCCTGATGTGACTACTCACATGGAGAGACCTGTGACCTCGCGAATTGCCCCGCAGCAGGCAAGATCCTGGCTCCTCGTCCCCGCGTCCAAACCGGACACCTTCGACGCCGCACTCGCGAGTGCGGCCGACGCCGTCATTCTCGACCTCGAGGATGCCGTCACCGCACCCAACAAACCAGCTGCCCGCCGCGATGTCGCCGCATTCCTGAGCGAACACAATCACGCCTGGGTTCGGATCAACGACGCCACGACACCGTTCTGGGAAGAGGATCTGGCCGTACTCGCGGGCCTCCCCGGACTCGAGGGTGTCATGCTCGCAAAGACCGAAAGCGGTCAGCAGGCCGACGCCACGGCCGAGCGACTTCCCGACGGCACCAAGATTCTTGCTCTCGTCGAATCCGCGGTGGGACTCGAGGCTGCGCCCGAGATCGCACGCACTGACGACATCTTCCGTCTCGCATTCGGCAGCGGCGACTTCCGGCGCGACACTGGGATGGACGACTCCCCCACGTCGATGTCGTACCCGCGTTCGCGGCTCACCATCGCCAGCCGCGCGGCACGCATCGCTCCGCCGATCGACGGTCCCACGCTCGGCCCCGATCTGGATCTGCTCGCCCGAGACTGTGCGATCACCTTGTCACTCGGCATGGCCGGCAAACTCTGCATGACCACCGCGCAGACTGCCCCCGTCAACGCGGGACTGAGTCCCTCCGTGGCCGACGCGATCTGGGCTCAGAATGTCATCGACGATCTCGGCGAAGACGGCTCACGCGTGCGCGACGGCAGCGACCTGCCCAAGCTTGCCAAGGCCAAGAAGATTCACAAGCTGGCCACCCTGTTCCACATCCCCACCGATCACTGATTTTTTTACTACTGAATCGGTGCAGAAAACGTCAGGCGCTCAAGTCGGAGCGCCTGACGTTCGTCTTTTGGGCCCGCCCTCACGCAAGTTCGAGCGATCGTGGTTTGGATCGAACATGGATCCGGTATCGCACCGAGAAGGCAAGCCCTGTTACTTGCGAGAACGCACGCTCGGCAGTCTTCTCGGTGAATTCGATTCCGAGCACCCGCCGCATATCGTCTCGATTCTCGAACTCCCACCGGGTGTCGACGCGCGTGAGCGAGAATCCTTGAGCCTCGAAGAACGCTTCGACCGCCGCGGGATCGTATTTGGGCAGATCCGCCCTCATCCACTCCCCGTACGGGCCGGCGCTCACATCGAGATCCACGATCAGCAGGGCTCCCCCGGGCCTCAGGATGCGCATTGCTTCACGAATTCCCGGGCCGCAGCCTTTTCCGAAGAAGTACGCCGTACGGGCATGGACGAGATCGACTGAAGCATCCACCAGACCCGTGGACTCTGCTGAACCCTGGACTACGTCGATCGACGCCGAATCGCGGGTTCGTTCCCGCGCGGCCTTCACCAGCGGTGCGTGCGGCTCCACTCCGACAACACGACGGGCAGTACGAGCGAACTCCGGTAGATGGAACCCCGCCCCACAGCCGACATCGACGACATCGCGTCCAGTCCAGTCGACCCGGGCTCGCATCGCCGCCCAGAGGGAACCGTCGACGTCCTGCGCGCGGTTCTCGATTTCGTACACGTCCGGCCAATGCCAGATGTTCGGACTGGGAATGGGCTTGGATCGGCCGGAGAAGAAATCACGCACGAGAAATCAGACGAGTGCGTACAGAATCAGCCAGGTGACAAATGCCGACGGCAGGAGTGAATCCAGGCGGTCCATGATTCCGCCGTGGCCGGGAAGCAAGGTTCCCATGTCCTTGATGCCGAGTTCACGCTTGATCTGCGATTCGATCAGGTCGCCGACCGTCGCGACTACCACCAGGACGACACCGAGCAGGACGCCGATCATCGAATTCGCGTCGAGTATCAACGTCACCGAAAGCAAACTGCCGATGACGCAGAAAATGAGGGAGCCGACGAATCCCTCCCAGGACTTCTTCGGGCTCACAGCGGGCACCATCGGATGCTTCCCGAACAGCACTCCAGCCGCGTAGCCGCCGATGTCGGAGCACACGACACCGATCATCAGGACGAAGACGCGACCGGGGCCGTCGTCTTCGAGCACCATCAACGCACCGAATGACGCCAACAGCGGGATCCACGCCAGAACGAACACCGTGATGGAGGTGTCTCTCAGGAAGTTCTTCGGGGTCGCCTTGAGGCCGTGGTCGAACAACCGCCACACCATGCATACCAGGACGGTCGCGGTGAATCCGCTGAGCACCCCGACCGGTCCCCACGGCCAGCCGAGCCAGATCGTGGCTTGCCCGCCGACGAGAAGCGGAATTCGCGGCACCTCGATGTCGGCTTCACGAAGCCGCGTGGTGACCTCCCACGTCGCGATGAACATCGCGATCGCAACGACGGCGATCCATCCGGGGGGCAGGAAGATCAAAGTGCCGATGACCAAGGCGCCGAGGCCAGCTCCGACGCCGATGGCGGCAGGTAGGTTCCTGCCCGCCTTCGACTTCGGCGGTTGCGCGCCCTCAGCGCCGCCCGTAGGCCCGTCCGTGACGGGACCACCGGCGGTTCCCTCTTGTGCGTGCACCCAAACTCCCTGATCTACTCCCGACGACAAACACTGCAAATGAGGAGGCTATACCTCCATCAACTCTGCTTCCTTGTGCTTGACGAGTTCCTCGACCGTGTGCACGTACTTCGCCGTGGTCTTGTCGAGTTCTTTCTCTGCGCGACCGACCTCGTCCTCGCCGGCTTCACCGTCCTTCTGGATCCGGCCGAGTTCGTCCATCGCCTTGCGGCGGATGTTGCGCAGCGTGACCTTCGAATCCTCGCCCTTGGACTTGGCCTGCTTCACCAGTTCACGTCGACGCTCTTCCGTGAGCTGCGGAACCGAAATGCGGATGATGCTGCCGTCGTTGGACGGGTTCACACCGAGATCCGAGTTGCGGATCGCCGTCTCGATCGCGTTGAGCTGCGAAGCCTCGTACGGCTTGACGATGACCATGCGGGCCTCGGGGACGTTGATGCTCGCGAGCTGCGTGATCGGCGTGATCGAACCGTAGTAGTCGATCACGATGCGCGAGAACATACCGGGGTTCGCGCGTCCGGTGCGAACCGAGCCGAGATCGTCCTTGGCTACCGTGACAGCCTTTTCCATCTTCTCTTCTGCCTCGAAGAGCGCTTCATCGATCACGGCTGTTCCTCCATGTTGTTCTGCATCATTTTTTGGGTGTCACTCACGACTTGATCAGGGTGCCGATCTTCTCACCGGACACCGCGCGAGCGATGTTTCCTTCGGTGAGGAGGTTGAACACCATCATCGGCATCGAGTTGTCCATGCACAGGCTGAATGCCGTCGCGTCCGCGACCTTGAGCTCACGTTCGATGACCTCACGGTGCGTGATCTGTTCGTACATCGTCGCGTCCGGGTCGAGACGCGGGTCGGCCGAGTAGACGCCGTCGACAGCCTTGGCCATCAGCACTACCTCGGCACCGATCTCCAGCGCGCGCTGCGCAGCAGTGGTGTCGGTGGAGAAGTAGGGCATACCCATCCCGGCACCGAAGATGACTACGCGCCCCTTCTCGAGGTGCCTGCGTGCGCGAAGGGGGAGGTACGGCTCGGCGACCTGGCCCATGGTGATGGCCGTCTGCACGCGAGAATCGACGCCCGCCTTCTCCAGGAAATCCTGCAGAGCGAGGCAGTTCATGACGGTGCCTAGCATGCCCATGTAGTCGGAGCGCGCGCGATCGAGGCCACGCTGCTGCAGTTCCGCCCCGCGGAAGAAGTTTCCGCCGCCGATGACCACTGCAACCTGTACGCCCGATCGAACGACCTCTGCGATCTGCTCAGCCACCTTGGTGACCACGTCGGGATCGAGACCGACTTTGCCGCCTCCGAACATTTCGCCGCCGAGTTTGAGCAGGACCCGCTTGAATCCTGGACGTTCGTTGGCTGGTTCGGACATTGTTCTCCTCAGTTCGATACAAGACCTTGTAGGTCCTTCATTCTTCTTCTGCCGCCGAATCGGACACCGCGGCATAGGAAAGCCCCCGGGACTCGTCCCGAGGCACTCTCATCCTGCCTCATCGGAGGCCCCAGGTACACGTAGACCCCGCCGGTAGAGCAAATGCTCTTCAGGCGGGGTCCATGTGTGCGGGCTCCGAATTAAGCGGAGGCGCCGACCTCGAAACGCACGAAGCGCTTGATGGTCACGCCTGCCTCGTCGAGGATCGCCTTGACGGTCTTCTTGGAGTCCGTGACCGAAGACTGCTCGGTCAGAACGACGTCCTTGAAGTAACCGTTGACGCGGCCTTCGATGATCTTCGGCAGTGCCTGCTCGGGCTTGCCTTCTGCGCGGGCGGTCTCTTCGGCGATGTGACGCTCGGAAGCGACGATCTCCTCGGGAACCTCGTCACGCGTGACGTACTTCGCCTTGAGTGCTGCGACCTGCATTGCAGCGCCGCGAGCGGCCTCAGCAGCAGCATCGCCTTCACCGGTGTACTCGACGAGAACGCCGACAGCGGGCGGCAAGTCGGAGCTGCGCTTGTGCAGGTAAACGGCAACGGGGCCGTCGAAGGAAGCGACGCGGCTCAGTTCGAGCTTCTCACCGATCTTCGCGGACTGCTCCGCAATGACGGTGTCGATGGTCTTGCCGTCGAGCTCGAGCGCCTTGAGAGCGTCGAGGTCAGCAGGCTTACCAGCAGCAGCGACGGTCACGATCTCGTCGGCCAGCTTGATGAACTCGTCGTTCTTGGCGACGAAGTCGGTCTCGCAGTTGATCTCGATCATGACGCCGTCCTTGGCGACGACGAGACCCTCAGCGGTGGTGCGCTCTGCGCGCTTTCCGACATCCTTCGCGCCCTTGATGCGCAGCTGCTCGACGGCCTTGTCGAAATCGCCGTCTGCATCTGCGAGTGCGTTCTTACATGCCATCATTCCGGAGCCGGTGAGCTCACGGAGCCGCTTGACGTCAGCGGCGGTGTAGTTCGCCATGATTAGCGAGCCTCCTCATGTGTCTGTTTCGGACCTAGGACTAACGGTGAAGCACGGCCTAACGGTGAAGCACGGCCTGACGGTGGTGCTCGGGCCTAACGGTGAAACGGCCCTGACCAAAAGAACTCTTGGTCAGGGCCGGTTTCAACGAATCAGGCCTCGGTGGCCGGTGCCTCTGCGGCGGGGGCTGCCTCAGCCTCTGCAGCCGGAGCTGCCTCAGCCTCTGCGGCCGGAGCTGCCTGCGAGAGCAGTTCCTGCTCCCACTCGGCGAGGGGCTCGCCTGCGCCGGCTTCGGGCTTCGCGTCCTTGTCGGCGCTCAGTCCTGCACGTGCCTGCACACCTTCGGCAACCGCGGAAGCGACAACCTTGGTCAGCAGTGCTGCGGAACGGATGGCGTCGTCGTTGCCCGGGATCGGGTAGTCGACGAGGTCGGGGTCGCAGTTGGTGTCCAGGATCGCGATGACCGGGATGTTCAGCTTGCGAGCCTCGGCAACTGCCAGGTGCTCCTTGTTGGTGTCGACGATCCACACCGCGGAAGGAACCTTGGCCATGTCGCGGATACCACCGAGGGTGCGATCCAGCTTGGTCATCTCACGCGTGAGCATGAGGATTTCCTTCTTGGTGCGACCTTCGAATCCACCGGTCTGCTCCATTGCCTCGAGCTCCTTGAGGCGAAGCAGACGCTTGTGAACGGTGGTGAAGTTGGTGAGCATGCCGCCGAGCCAACGCTGGTTGACGTAGGGCATTCCGACGCGAGTCGCTTCGGAAGCGATGGACTCCTGCGCCTGCTTCTTGGTACCGACGAAGAGAACGGTGCCGCCGTGGGCAACGGTCTCCTTGACGAACTCGTACGCCTTGTCGATGTACGTCAGCGTCTGCTGGAGGTCGATGATGTAGATGCCGTTGCGGTCGGTCAAGATGAATCGCTTCATCTTCGGGTTCCAGCGACGGGTCTGATGTCCGAAGTGGGTTCCACTATCGAGCATCTGCTTCATGGTTACGACAGCCATGGCTGTGTACCTCAAACTTTCAATCCGGTTGATGCAGGCGATCGGGTGATCCCTGCCCTGGCACCCGCACGGCCGTCGGACCTGTTTCGTGAGAACCAGGACCAGCCGAGGCCGGAAAACGTGCGCGGGCGCGCGAAGTCGGACTGTGCGAGCACAGACCGCTCGACAAGTGTACGTCCTCGTCCCCCGATGCCATAACCACCCCGGAAGCAACAGACCGAACCGGCGGTTGTGGATCGGCGGTTACCTTGTGGATTACCCGTCTGATCTGCATTGAAGCGTGCGCTACTCCACGCAAGATCAAGGAATGACGATGTTGCGCGGAGCTCGACGAGGCGTGGCCTTCGCCGTGATCTCCTGCTGTGTCGCCGTAGGCACGGCGTCAGCAGACACGCGATTCGACTGGCCGCTCGCTCCTCGGCCGCACGTGGAACGCGCTTTCGACAAACCGGCCGAGAACTGGCTGCCGGGTCATCGCGGGGTCGATCTCGGCGGCAGCGCCGGCCAATCCGTCCTCGCGGCCGGTGACGGCATCGTGGTGTTCGCGGGAGTGGTCGCCGGAAAGCCGACGGTGTCGATCGATCATTCCGGCGGCCTACGCACGACCTACGAACCCGTCACCGCAGTCGTTCGCACAGGTGAACGCGTCGCAGCCAGGTCAGTGATCGGAACCCTCGAAACCGGGCACGAAGGGTGCGCTGTCGAAGCATGTTTGCACTGGGGCTTGCGCAGAGGACGCGAGTATCTCGATCCACTCGGACTGGTTCGGTCGCAACCGCTCAGGCTCAAGCCATTGAAAGGAGGCTGATCGGTCGCAGAAATCGGTCGCAGAATCAGTGCCACTCGGAAACGGCGTGCCGACCCACAGCGTCCGCGAAGTCGTCGGCCACCATCGCTGCCAGTTCCATGAACGCTCGTCTGGTGGCCGGTCGCATCAATTCGAGGTCCATCACCGACCCCTCCGCGAGATGCTCGTCGAAAGGAATGACCTCGACGGCGCGGCATCGACGCATGAAATAGTCCACCAACGCGTCCATGTCGATGACGCTCGACCCTGGTCTGGCGGCGCTGATGACGACGACGGTCCGCTCGACCAGATGGCCGTATCCGTGCAACTGAAGCCAGTCGAGCGTTGCCGCTGCACTGCGCGCTCCGTCGATTGCCGGCGAACTGACCAGAACCAACGAATTGGCAAGATCGAGAACGCCGTTCATCGCCGAGTGCATGATCCCGGTACCGCAATCAGTGAGGATGATGTTGTAGTAGACCTGCAAGATGTCGATGACCTGGCGATAGTCGGCCTCGCTGAATGCCTCCGAAATCGCCGGATCCTGCTCACTCGCCAGCACCTCGAGACGACTCGACGACTGGGATGTGTGCACTCGAACGTCCGAATAGCTCTTTATGTCCGGTCTAGCAGCAATCAGATCGCGCACTGTCGAATTGGTCTGCAGCGGAACACGTTGTGCCAAGGTCCCGAAATCGGGATTGGCGTCAACCGCCACGACGCAGTCACCACGCAGCGAAGCAAACGTCGCACCGAGTCCGACCGTGACCGTCGTCTTGCCCACTCCCCCTTTGAGCGAGAGCAGAGCGACTCGGTAGTCGTTGCGGATCGGCTGCTCGATTCGGGCGGCCAGTGCACGGTTGCGCTGTTCGTTGGTCGAATCCCCCAGATTGACCACACCTCCGGTCGCACGATGCAATCCCCTACGCCAGCCGCCACGCGGCGTCCGTTTCGGGCGTTTCAGTAAAGCTTCGGCAACCAGATCCTGGTTTGTCACCTGCTGTTGGCTCGACGGTGGCGGTGGCGTGGACCAGACCTCTTGCAGTCGCGCCACAGGCTCCGGCGTCGGCGCCGGCTCGGGAGCCGGTTGCGGCGATTCGGACAGCCAGGCTGGTTGGCCGCTGTTCGGCAGGTGCTTCACATCTTGGCGGTTCACGAATCCCCCGGATATCGCATGTAATCGAGTGTCTCGACACGACGATCGAACTTTGCCGATTGTTCACTCTTCTGAGCTGCGACGCTACCAAATACCAGCCGAGAACTCGCGTCGCTCCACAAATCAGGCGCGCGGATGGGCCTGATCGTGGACGGATCGAAGCCGTTCGACCGACACGTGCGTGTACAGCTGAGTGGTCGCCAAACTCGCATGACCGAGGAGTTCTTGGACCACACGAAGGTCCGCACCACCCTCCAGCAAATGTGTCGCAGCCGAGTGCCGAAGCCCGTGCGGACCCATGTCGGGAGCCCCTGGAATTGCAGCCATGGTTTCGTGGACCACCGAACGCGCCTGACGCTGATCGAGCCGGCCGCCTCGAACTCCGAGGAGCAACGCTCGCCCGGATCGATCCGAACACAGCGCGGGTCGTCCGTGCTCCAGCCAGCCGTTCAGTGCCGATTCTGCGGGCAGGCCGTATGGCACCGACCGCTCCTTGTTCCCCTTGCCGAGAACACGAAGCAATCGTCGATCGGCATCGACCGACTCGACGTCCAGTCCACACAACTCGCCGACGCGAATTCCGGTGGAGTACAACAATTCCACGATGAGTCGGTCTCGCAGGGCGAGCGGCTCTTGTTGCTGCGCACCGCTTTCCGCCGCATCCATTGCGTCGAGGGCCTGGCTCTGACGCAGCACCGTCGGCAGCGTCCGGCGAGCTGGTGGAGCCGCCAGACGTGTGCCCGGGTCGACGGAAATGCGTCCGGTCTGCGCGAGCCACGCAGTGAACCCACGCGCCGAAGAAGCCCGTCGAGCTACCGTCGTACGGGCTGTTCCTACGGCATTCTGGGCGGCCAACCACGAACGCATGACACTTAGGTCGAGGCGGTCGAGATCTGCATTCTCCGAACCCGCGGAGAAATGGGTCAGCAATGCCCGCGCGTCACCGACGTAGGCGCGGATCGTGTGTTCCGACCGGCCTCGGCTCAGTCGGAGGTGCTCGGCATACGCATCGAGGTGAACGCTCAAGCTCGCCGGCAATGCGTCAGTCATGAACACACGCTCGCTCGCCGCGATTGAAACTGCAAGCTCCCTCGCCGATAGGGTTGATCGGTGAATCGAGCAATTCCTCTGAAGATGTTGTGCGTACTGGCACTGATTTCCGCAATCGCTCCACTGTCCATCGACATGTACCTGCCCGGCCTACCGTTGATGGCGGATGCACTCGACACTACTGCGGCCAGCGTTCAGCTCACGCTGACCACCTTCATGGCAGGCCTCGGAATCGGCCAGCTGATCATCGGTCCGATCTCCGACGGACTTGGCAGGCGACGAATACTGCTGGCCGCGACAATCATCACGGCACTGAGCGGCGCGGCATGCGCGGTGGCGCCGAACATCGAGTTTCTCATCGGTGCACGACTCGTCCAGGGCTTGAGTGGAGGCGCTGCCATCGTTCTTGCCCGCGCTTGTATTGCCGACCGAGCGCGCGGCGACGACGCAGCGAAGCTCTTCAGCATCATGATGATCATCGGCGGTATCGCTCCCGTCGTCGCGCCACTGATCGGCGGCGCACTTCTCGGCCCCGTCGGGTGGCGCGGGATCTTCTGGGTCCTGGCGGTCGCGGGCGCTGTAATGGTGGCTGGTGTCGTTTTGCTCGTTCCCGAGACACTTCCGCCCGAGCGACGCCACGGCGGCGGATTGAAGGCCCTGATCTCGAATCTGCGATACGTGGTCCGCAATCGGCACTACCTCGGATATGCGCTCGCATTCGTCTTCGGATTCGGCGCCTTGTTCGCGTACATCTCCGCGTCACCGTTCGTCGTTCAGAACGTTCTCGGGCTGAGTCCGTCACAATTCTCGATCGCGTTCGCAGTGAACGCCACCGGAATGGTCACGGCAGCGATGATCACCACTCGCCTGCTCGGTCGCGTCGGAGCACGCACGCTGCTGCGTTTCGGGGTGTGCCTACTCCTCATGGGCGGCGCCGTATTGTTCTGCACCAGCGTGGTTTTCAGTTCCACGAATACCTGGTTGATCTTGGTCCCACTGTTCGTGGCAATTTCGAGCATCGGGTTCATCATGGGCAATGCGACCGCTCTCGCCCAAGGAGAGGTCACCAACGCGGCCGGGACCGGTTCAGCGCTGATGGGAGCGGGCCAGTTCGGCTTGGCGGCGCTGGTTTCGCCGTTGGTGGGAATTGCGGGAGAAGACACGGCAGTTCCGATGGCAATCGCAATTCCCACCTTCGGAGTTCTCGCGGCCGTTGCGCTCGTGTTGCTGACTCGCGGCACGGCCGCCGCGAGTTAGTTTTCGGCCGCAGCGAGTTCGGACTTCCAGACCCGGAAGCCCTCTTCGGTGCGACCACGACGCCAATAGCCGGAAATAGAAGCAGCCGACGCCGGGACATTTCGTTCCTTGCGAATGTACGGCCGGAGGTTGTGCATGACGGCTTGCGCTTCACCGTGAATGAACACGTGCGGTTCGCCCGGCAACCACTCGAGCGCCTTGACCGCGGCGACAACCGGAGCGTTGTCGCCCGCCAATTCTTCGCCGACCGCGTCGGACGATGCCCCGCGATGCAGCCAGGTCACGGCAATACCTTCTGGGGCATCGAGCGCGATTTCGTCTTCCGGTCCCCCGACCTCGACGACGGCGTAGCCGACCGCATTCGGCGCCAATCGCGCTATCGACGCGGAAATAGCGGGTATTGCGGTCTCGTCTCCGACGAAGAGATACCAATCAGCGGTTGGTGACGGCGAAAACGCGCCACCGGGTCCCCGCAGAGTAATCTCAGCGCCCGGCTGAACTGACGCGGCCCACGGACCTGCGACACCCATGTCGCCGTGGACGACAAAATCGATTGCAATCTCTTTGGCATCAAGATCGTACGAACGAATCGTGTAGGTGCGCAGTGTCGGCTGATCAGGAGTGCCGAATTCGATCTTTACATAGGAATCGCTGTATTCGCTGGGAGTGAACGACTCGAAGCCTGGTCCCCCGAGAAACACTCGTACCATATGGGGGGTCAATTGTTCGGTCCGCAGAACCGTCAATGCAGTTGTCGGCTTGGCCACAGAAAGATCCTTCCGAAAGTTAGTGTTACCTAACTAATGTACACGACAATTGCAGCACGAGGGCGAAATACCTCGCCGGCGACTCCACATAGCGCTCTGTCGACCTTTGTGCAGAGCGAAAGAAACCGACCAATCTGCTGGGTAAATTCGGTGCTGTTTAGACGAATTATCTGATCAGCTTCACACGGACGACCTGTCGGACAAAGCTGTCCGAGAACTCGGCAAAGCAACAGTAAAATACACCTCTGGCTCCCGGCGAGTTCGCCGAGAGCCAGAGGTGTATTTAATTCAATCTAGTGTGCAGCGTCGAAAGCGTCGATGATTTCCGCTTTGATACGCCCACGCGGAGCAACTTCGTAACCGTTCTTACCTGCCCAGTCACGGATGGCCTGGAGCGTCTCCTTGGAGCGTCCGGAACCTGATGTGGCCTGCGGAGATGCAGCCTGAGCCTTCTTGCCGCGCTTCCCGCTCACCTTCGCAGCAGCCTCCACGAACGGCTTCACCGCAGCGTCGAACTTCTCTGCATTGGTGGCGCGCAGATCGATCACGTAATCCGTTCCCTGGTAAGAGAACTCAATTCGATCACCGAATCCATCGTCAATCGGCTTACCATCAAGGTCGTCGATGAGTTGCCGAATCAGCTTCTCAGCCATTGCACTCCTCTTTCAATGATCGATTCAATTCTCCTTCACAATACACAGATAGAGCGTTGATGAACAAAAGAAGTTCGAAAGCCTTCACCGTTTCCGAACAGACTCAATGGTCCGAATTAGCAGCGGGTTAGCGGCATTGCCTCGACCGAACACGACCCTGAAAATTCTGCACATTCATCCCTCGGATGCCGGGTGTCAATCAATGCCCGCCGTCATCGTGATCCAGACTAATCGGACTTCCACGCACATTGACCTGAGGCTTTCCTGAGACCCGTCGAACTTGCAGGTCGGGTCGGCGAAAGCATCGAGAATTACATTGCACACAGTCGAGCAAATTCGTGAAAAATAGCCCTGACGTGCCATTTTCGATGCGCTGCGGGTATTGACGATTCACGGTCTTCACAAACGATTAGTGAGCATCGCCACGCATGGTCTGACGGGCGCAGAAGTAGTTCACGTACTACCGCGTCCGAAACCAACCACTGGAATCAGAACTTGCAAATCCCTCCAGTTCGAGCAGAGGAAGAGTGGCACGAACCTGAGCTATGAGCAATCCCGATTCCTCGGACAACTCACGCGTACTGCGAGACCCCGTTCCCGGCAATGCTTCGTATACCAATCGAGAATTGCCTCGCAATGCGTCGATGTCACGCGTCGCGGCCGCATCCTCCGCGGAATCCCCGACACCAAATGGGCCTGACGCTTCGACTACATCCACGGCATTGGAAACGAGTTGCGCTTCACCTTCGCGGATCATCCGGTGACATCCGGTCGACGATGCCGAGGTAACCGGTCCGGGCACCGCCATCACGGGACGGCCTAACTTCCGAGCCCAATTGGCGGTATTGCGTGCACCACTGCGCCAACCCGCCTCGACCACCACTACTCCGTCCGACAACGCAGCTACCAGTCGATTCCTTGCCAGAAACCGGAACTTTGCAGGTGTTGTGCCCGGTGGATATTCACTTATCACTGCACCCGAACTCGCTATCTGTTTGAGTAGTCGCGCATGCCCTGACGGATACGCTCGATCCACGCCACAGGCCAAGACAGCCAGTGTGGTTCCACCTACGCCCAATGCAGCGCGGTGCGCGGCCCCGTCGATACCGAAGGCCGCCCCGGAAATCACGGTCCATCCGTCGACAGCCAGGTCACCGGCAATCTCTGCCGTCACGTGTTCGCCGTACGCAGTAGATGCTCGCGTGCCGACAATCCCAACCGACCTCTCGGTCAGATCAACCAAATCCCCGGACCCCAACACCCACAACACAAATGGCGCCGTCTCACCCCCGGAGGCATCGAGTCCGTCGAAGGAAAGCATTCGCCACGCCGGCCAATCGGCGCAGTTCGGTGTTACGAGCCTGCCACCCATCGCCTCCATCAGGTCGAGGTCTCGTTGGGCTGTGTCGATGTGAGCGCGGGCTCGTGTCTTCTCCTCGATCGCGGGTGGCAGATCGCCGTTGCGGACCGCCCTCGCAGTTTCTTCGACCCCGAGCTCGTCGATCAACATGGACATATACGCGCTTGGGCCCTGCACGACGCGGGACAGATATGCCCAAGCGAGTAGTCGCGGATCGTGCGCAGTCATTGGAATCCCCTGTCTCGGAAGTCGAGTGCGGTGACAACTTGGTCTGGTCCGGGCATCGCCTCACCTGCCAGATCGGCGACACTCCAGGCAACCCGCAACGCTCGGTCCGCCCCACGAGCAGTGATGACACCTTTGCGCAGCGCCCGTTCCACCGGCGCCAGCGCCGCACGCGAGAGTCTGAACTTCTGTCTCAACGCCGGCCCTGGTACTTCCGCGTTGGTCCGCCACCCGTACTCACTCCACCGCTGGGCTGCAGTGTCTCGAGCCGCCGCCACGCGCGCACGAACATCGCCGGTACTTTCCCCTACTTCGTCGATCAGCGCTCCGGTTGCAACGGCCTGCATCCGGACCCTGATGTCGACTCGGTCCAAGAGCGGGCCGGACAATTTCCCCAGGTAACGGCGACGCGCCGCGGGTGCGCAGACGCAGTCCGCGTCTCGCGGCGGCGCGCATGGGCAGGGATTGGCGGCCAGGATCAGCTGGAACCGCGCCGGGTACCGCGCAACTCCGTCCCGCCGGGCGATTCGTACTTCCCCGTCTTCGAGTGGTGTGCGTAGCGCTTCGAGCACCTTCACCCCGATCTCGGCACATTCGTCGAGAAACAGCACGCCGCGATGGGCGCGGCTGACCGCACCAGGACGAGCCATCCCACTACCACCACCCACCAGCGAACTGACCGACGAACTGTGATGCGGCGCAATGAAAGGCGGCATATCTATCAACGGCCGATCCTCCGGCAACACCCCCGCCACCGAATGAATCGCCGTCACCTCCAACGACTCCCCCTCCGTCAACGGCGGAAGAATCCCCGGAAGCCTCTGCGCCAACATCGTTTTCCCGATCCCCGGCGGACCCGTCAACATCAAATGATGCGCACCCGCCGCAGCAACCTCGATCGCCCACCGAGCATCCGTCTGCCCGACAACCTCACTCAAATCACGCACCGTCACCACATCCGCACGCTCGAAAACATCAGGAACAGCCAGCGCCAACTCACCACGCAACCACCCGATCACCGCAGACAGATCGTCAGCGCCCAGCACTTCGATCCCCTTCACCAGGCCCGCCTCAGCCAACGCCCGAGCTGGAACCACCACAGTCCCCCACCCCGCCCGCTTCGCCGCAAGCACCGCAGGCAACACACCACGCACCGACCGCAAACGACCGTCGAGTGCCAACTCCCCCAAAAAGACAGTCTCCCGCAACAACTTCCGCGGCAACTTCTTCGCCGCATCGAGAACCGACAACGACAAAGCCAAATCGTAAACACTGCCCACCTTCGGCAACGTCGCCGGCGACAACGCCAAAATCACCTTGCTGTCCGGCCACTCCTCACCAGAATTGGTCACCGCCGCTCGAATCCGATCACGCGACTCGTGCAACGCCGTATCCGGCAGCCCCACCAAATGCACCGCAGGCAACCCGCGCCCGATATCCGCCTCGATCTCCACGATCTGCCCGTCCACACCACTGACCGCAACAGAATGCGCCCGCCCCAACGCCATCAGAACGCATCCACAAAATGCTCGACCGAAGGCACGCCGTCGCGGCCGATCAACACGGCCACCACATCAAAACGCACCCTCGACCACGACCGACCCGAATCAGTGAGCCACTGCATCGCCAACACCCGAATCCGACGCTGCTTCGCGAACGTCACCGACTCCGCCGGACTCCCGTACCCGACACCAGAGCGAGTCTTCACCTCCACGAACACAATCCGATCACCGGACGTCGCAACAACATCCAACTCGCCGTACCGACAACGCCAATTGCGTTCGACAATCTCCAAACCCGCATCGATCAGGAACTCGACAGCCACATCCTCGCCCCGAGCCCCCAACGCCATATTCCTCGCCATCGCAGCCCCCACCACTCACACGACCGCGCGCCCGCCACATACGAAGCGCGTCCCAACCACCACCCTCAACCCACCACCACAAAACCAAGCCATCCGAAAACAACCTGTTCACAACTCGGAACCTGTGGAATTCGGCAGCGCGACACACCAACGGCGACCCGAAACCTGACAATTTTCTGAAATCAGCCACATCTTGGACGAAAGTCCAGTAGAACTAGTTACAGTTTTGCTCAAACCGTCACGCACCCCGCTGAATGGAGTTCTACATGGCCCGCCGCTCACTTCGCCACGCAGTAGCAACCACTACATCCCTCGTTCTCATCGCCGCCGGCGTCACTGTTGGACTTGGAGCCTCGGTGGCGCAAGCAGCACCGGCATGCGCGCTCAACCAGTCGGTCACCGACAGTTGGGCCGGTTCCCTCGGGACGCCGTACACCGTCAGCAAGGAAGTTGTCGGCGACGGCAAGGTCGCCCCGGGACAGACGGTCACCTACCTGACAAAGGTTTCCGGTTCGGGAGCACTCGTCAATCAGATCCGCGATTTCCACCCGGCTGGATTCCAGCTGGTCAAGGCTCGCCTGAACGTCAAATGGCTTATCGGCGACCAGAAGTGGGACGACGTCACCAAGACCGTCGTCGTCGGCAACAACTCCGTGGTGGCAAAGGGCGGCGGATGGACCACTGCGGGTGGCGGCGTCATCGCTTTGGAAACCACCTACAAAGTTCCCGATAACGCAGTTGTAGGCACGCAGCTCGACAGCGGCGCCGGCACCAACATTGTGCTGGCGGCGGGCGACTGGAACATCAATCCGATGGGCGTCTGCGTCACCATCCGGCAGCCGAACCCCGTCGAGGCCGGCGCCGGAAGCCTCGAAGACATGGGCTTCGGCTCACTCAACTCCGGATCGGGCCAGGTATTCGGCTCCCTGACCGACCCGCAGGGGTCGATGACCAATGTCATCAGCGGCGTCTTGGGCAATGTGCTCGGCAACATGAGCTGACTCAGTTCAGATTAGTAAATCGGCCGGGCTACCAGCAGATGCTGGTAGCCCGGCCCATTTCTACGTTGCCGAACAAGGCTTTGCCGTCAACCGAGTTCAAGAAATCATCAGCAAATCACCGCGTCAGCTTTCCGCCGTATCGGGCCGGCGTAGTACCGAAGGTTTCCCGAAATGCGGCGATGAACCCGCTACTGGTTCGGCAACCCACCTGCGGGGCAACGTCGTTGACACCCTCACCCCGCGCGAGCATCTCGAGTGACGCATACATTCGGGCGCGAGTCCTCCACTGTCCGAAGGTAATCCCGGTATCGGCGACAAAGGCACGCATCAAGGTCTTGGAACTGACCCCGAGTTCGCCCGCCCACTCCTCCAGCGTCCGTGAGTCTGCCGGATCGGCAAGGATGCGGGCAGAAACCGAACTCGCCGCAGCATTGCGAGGAACCGCGAGGACGTCGTGCCGTTCGGGCGCGGCAGCAAGAATATCGTAGAGCAACTCCTGACTCATCAACCGCCGAGCATCGTCGATGGTCCGATCTGCGAGATGGCGCAGCAATTGAGCGGACAGAGCATCGACTTCGAGAACCAGTGGCTGAGTCCACCTGGGCCCGCCAGGGCGTAGATCCGGACGCGCATAGGCCGCAATCATGCACCCCTCCGTCAGAAGTGTCATGTCGTGGAGAACGGTGCCCGGCAACCAGACCAAGTGCTCGCTGTGCAGGTGCCACACGTTGCCTCCGGTAGCGATCCGCATCGTCCCTTCACTCATCCAGGCGATCTGATGCTCGGGGTGTCGATGAGCTCCGTACGCAGTCACTCCGTCGACGACGTTGGTGTAGACCTGAAAATCTTTGAATGTCCGTCCGCGACTATCGGGCAGCGCTAGCAAGGACTTTGGGCGAGTCGAGTACGCGATAGTGGACATTTTGCGTCTTTCTGGGCGTATCCGAGTCCATCCTGAAGGATGGACCGACGATCCTGCAAAGGTTAGCCTCACTTTATTGCTGACGCGACCAGTTCAGCACTTCACGCGGAACTCGATCACTTCGCCCACCACTTCGAAGGAGCATGCACGTGCCCTCACGTAGCACCCGAATCCTCGCCGCCTTATTCACGACGGCCGCGATCATCGGGTTCTCGACCGCCTGTGGAACCTCGCAAGGCGTCGACACCGCATCAGCGACCCAGAGCAACGACGCATTCCCCGTGACGATCGAGCACGCACTGGGTTCGACGACAATCGACGCCGCACCACAGCGCGTCGTCACACTCGGATACACCGATCACGAACCACTGCTTGCCCTGGGGGTTGAACCCGTCGGAATGGCCGAATGGTGGGGCTCCGGCCTGGATGAAAGCTGGCCGTGGACGAAGGACTACTGGAAGGGAATGACTCCGACCTACATCAACAGCGGCGGAGACTTCAACTTCGAGCAAATCGCCTCCCTCGCACCAGATCTGATCCTCGCGCTGTACGCCGACATCGACACGGAAACCTACAAGAAGCTGACCTCGATTGCGCCGACTGTCGCGCAGAGCAAGGACTACGACGCGTACACAACGCCGTGGACCGACATGACGCTCACCGCCGGGCGCGCCCTCGGCAAAGGACCACAAGCTCAGCAACTGATCACGGATACCGAAAACGCGTTTGCCGCCGCCCGCGCTGCACACCCGGAGTTCGCCGGGCAAACCGCAACGATCGTCAACCTCGACACTCCCGAGGGATACGTGTTCTCGTCGCACGACCCACGCGGTATTTTCCTCTCGTCACTCGGGTTCACCCTCCCCGCGACCGTCGACGCATTCGTCGGCGACCAGTTCGGCGACTGGCTGCCGAACGAGCGATACGACATCCTCGAACCCGTTGATCGTTTGATCGTGATGGCCGATCCGGGGGGAGAGAAAGCCCTCGCCGACAACACGCTCTACCAGCGACTACCCGCCGTGAAGAGCGGAAATGCAATAGTCGTGCGGTACACCGCAGATCCCCCAGTCGGCGCGGCGATGTCCGGCAACACGGTCCTGAGCATTCCGTATGCCATCGACCAACTGACAGCCACGTTGTCGAAGTAAACAACAGGGCAGGTATCGAAAATATGTTCGAATAGTGTTAGCCTCGGGGTCAGGAAGCACTCACGGACATCGAGGATCACCATGGACGAGGTACCGGACACCGCGTTAGATCTGGCTCGACTGGTCGACGAGCTGACGGTTCTCGACCAGCGACGCGTCGACATCGGCGAGAGTTTGGTTCATCTCGAGTACCTCTACTCCCAGATGGGCGCACGGCAACAAGCAGATGCTGCCCGAAAAGCCTTCCAGGAGAAGTACGTCGGACGAATCTACGAACTCGCAGACGGCCTGCGAACCTGAAAAGGGGTTGCACACAACCACTGACCGAGCGCATGGTCATTCCTGCACGACACACCGGACCGATCGGTTCGGCTGTGAACTATGTGGGAGAAATCTGATGGAGAAGATCACCAAGAGGTTGTGGAACTGGGCATCGATACTCGACGAGAACACTCGCGAGCAAGCGCTGCGTTCGTCCCAGATGCCTTTTGTCCGTCCACATCTGGCATTGATGCCGGATGCGCACCTCGGTGCGGGAGCGACGGTGGGTTCGGTCATTCCGACGGAAGGCGCAATCATGCCCGCCGCCGTCGGAGTCGATATCGGCTGCGGAATGATCGCGGTCAAAACCCAGTTCAACGCACGCGACCTTCAAGGCCGCGACCTGAGCGTACTTCGCCACAGCATCGAACGCTCCGTTCCGCTCTCGGCAGGTGTCTACAACAAGACGCTGAGCGACACGGCGCAAATCCGCATCGCAGAACTCGAGGCAATGGCGGGCGATCGCCTGGCCTTCTACGACAAGTTCAAGAACAACTGGAGGTTTCAGCTCGGAACGCTGGGCTCTGGTAACCACTTCATCGAGGTGACGCTCGACGAGAGCGACGGCGTCTGGCTGTTCCTGCACTCGGGAAGCCGCGGTATCGGAAACAAGCTCGCACAGCATCACATCAAGATCGCCAAGGACTTGTGCGAGCGGTGGTACATCAACCTTCCCGATCCGGATCTTGCCTACCTGGTCGAGAAGACACCCGAATTCGACTCGTACATCACCGATCTCAACTGGGCTCAGCACTTCGCTCTGCTCAACCGCGAAGAGATGATGGACCGCGTCGTGAAGGACTTCGCGCACTTCATGGGGGACGGCAAGCCCGCGATCATCGACGAAGTCGAGCGGATCAACTGCCACCACAACTTCACCCAGAAGGAGTTCCACATGGGCAGGGGTGTGTGGCTGAGCCGTAAGGGTGCGATCAAGGCAGACGAGGGCACGCCCGGGCTCATCCCCGGTTCGATGGGGACGGCGAGTTACGTCGTCGTCGGGAAGGGAAACGTACCGTCGTTCAAGTCCAGCCCCCACGGCGCGGGTCGGGTGTACGGACGTAACCAGGCACGCAAGACCTTCACCATCGAAGATCTCGACAAGGCAATGGTCGGCATCGAATACAAGCGTTCCGCGGCGTTCCTCGACGAGATCCCGGGTGCGTACAAGGACATCGACGTCGTGATGGACGACGCGAAGGACTTGGTCGAGATTCGACACACGCTGCGTCAGATCGTGAACGTCAAGGGCAACTGACCCCGCACAACTCCGCGAAATACGAAGTGCCCCGCCGATATCGGCGGGGCACTTCGTTGTCGAGATCAGTTTGGCAAGCGCAGATCAGTCAGGAAGGCGCAGATCCGGCTTGTCCAGCTCTTCGATGTTGACGTCCTTGAAGGTCACGACGCGTACGTATTTCACGAATCGCGCCGGGCGGTACATGTCCCACACCCAGGCGTCGGACATCCGCAGCTCGAAGTAGATCTCCCCGTCTGAATTGTGGGGCAGCAACTCGACCGTGTTGGCCAGGTAGAAACGTCGTTCGGTCTCCACGACGTAGGAGAACTGTCCGACGATGTCCCGGTATTCACGGTAGAGCGACAGCTCCATCTCGGTTTCGTACTTCTCGAGATCCTCGGCACTCATCGGTTTAGCCAGTCCTCCCAGTTCGTCTGAACGTCCATCATCCCGTACGGCCCGCGCGTTGTTCCAACCGGACTCCCGCAGCCACCACGTTGGCATAGGTCATGCGGTGCTCGGGGCACGGCCCCAGCGCGTCGAGAGCGTCCATGTGCAGTGGCGTGCTGTATCCCTTGTGAATCGCGAAGCCGTATCCCGGATGAGTGTCGTCCATCTCGGTCATCACACGATCTCGGGTCACCTTCGCGAGAACGCTCGCCGCGGCGATGCATGCAGCGGCGCCGTCACCGCCGATGACGGGTAGCGACGGAGCCGTCAGACCCGGAACCCGGAACCCGTCGGTGAGAACGTAGCCCGGTTCGAGATCGAGGCCCGCGACTGCTCGACGCATCCCCTCGATGTTGGCGACGTGGATGCCGATCTGATCGACTTCCGCAGCGGGAACAGAGATGACACTCCACGCCAACGCCAAGCGCTTGATCGCCGGGAAAAGCTCCTCGCGCGCACGTTCGGTCAGCTTCTTCGAATCGTCGAGCCGCGCGAGGGCTGCTTGCGGTTTCGGCGCCAGGACACACGCTGCAATGACAAGTGGACCAGCGCACGCTCCGCGCCCGGCCTCGTCGACGCCGGCCACCGGACCGAGTCCGGTTCGCGCCAACGCAGACTCCATCGTCCGCAGACCTACCGATCTGCGAATGACAACGCGAGGGGGCCAACTACTCACTGTCTCTGCCTACTCGGAACTACGCGAATCCATGTGTGCGGTCCGACAACTCAGTTGCCCTGAATATCAGGCGCATCGATGCCGCCCATTCGCGACGGGGGAAGGACGATGAAACGAGCTTGACCGATGATGTTGTCGATCGGGACGGTTCCCTGGAACTCGTCGTCGACGTGGTAGCGCGAGTCGGCGGAATTGCTGCGGTTGTCACCCATGACCCACACGTGGCCCTCGGGAACGGTGATCGGCCCGAAGCAGCGGCCCGACTTCAGTTCGGTGTCACACGTCTGTGTTCCCGGGGTGAACGGGAAATCCATCTTGATGTACGGCTCGTCGAGCGGCTTGCCATCGACCAGGACTCGGCCCTGATCGTCACAGCATTCGACGGTCTGGCCGCCGGTAGCGATCACTCGCTTGACCAAGTCGTTCTCGTCCGGCGGAACGAGGCCGACCCACGAACCGACCTCTTGAATGCCGCGGACGACAACGTTGTCGGACCGATTGGACACATATTTCGTGTTCCACGAATCGGGTCCCTTGAAGACGACGACGTCGCCGGGTTCCGGATCGCCGAAGCGGTATCCGATCTTCTCCACCACGATGCGGTCACCGGTACATCCCGCACAGCCGTGCAGTGTCGGTTCCATCGACTCGGATGGGATGAGAAAAACTCTGAAGACAAATGCCTGAAGGACGATGCTGAGTACCAGCGCTACGCCGATCAGAACAGGGAGTTCTCGCAGAAACGATCGCTGTTTCTTCTGCGGCCGATGTGAGGTCGGTTCCGCGGAACCGCTTGATCCCTCGTGATTCTCGGGTCCGGACGACAATGCCTGCTCCTTCGAAGAATCTGCCACAGAAACCAGATTAGCCCGACACCGCGCGTACGCGGTGCCGGGCTCATCGGAAAGATCAGCGCTTTTCCTTGATCTTCGCCTTCTTGCCACGAAGCTCACGGAGGTAGTACAGCTTGGCGCGACGGACGTCACCGCGGGTCAGAACCTCGATGGAGGCCAGCGTGGGGCTGTGAACCGGGAAGGTGCGCTCGACGCCGACGCCGAAGGAGACCTTACGGACGGTGAAGGTCTCGCGAACGCCGCCGCCCTGGCGACGAATAACGACGCCCTTGAAGACCTGCACGCGCTCCTTGGAGCCTTCGATAACCTTGACGTTCACGTTGAGCGTGTCGCCGGGACGGAACTCGGGGATGTCGTCGCGGAGCGACTTTTTGTCCAGGAAGTCCAGGGTGTTCATATGTCATCCTTGTATTTCGCAGGAGCAGAGGAACCGAGCGGCACGCGTTTCGGTCTCCCGAAACGGCGCTCGTCTGGTTCGTGCCCAGATCAAGTGCTGCTGCCTGGTCCAGGCAACCCGTCCATTGTGCCAGACGCGGATACCAGCGGGGAAATCGGTGGCGGCGGAGCTGCGTGGATGGTGTGGTCCAGTTCCTGCTCGGCCGCCGTCATCGCATGTTCGACGCTCGGCGATCCGGCAATCAGATCCTGGACGTAGATCTTGGCCCGGATGACCGGTCGCCGCCACTTCCGCTCACGCTCGAGCGCGCGGTTCATCCGTTTCGGCTTGCGCGTGTACCGCCAGCGAGCCCACGGTGCACCCGGCCGGCTCAGGCGGACCGCTCCGATTACCAGCAACGGGAAAACGAACAGACCGACGAGCCCCGTCCAGATCTTCCCCTTGAGAATCACGATGGCTGCCAAGGCGAAGTTGATCAACGCGACGAAAACGAAGACCAACTTGATCCACGGATCGCGTTCTTCACGGAATCCGGCGACGTCGAGAAGTTCGAGCGGGCGGAAACCCAGCAGCACCAGGCCGGTCACGGCGATCGCGACGAAGACCGCATCCACCGAGGTCCGACCTTGTTCGGACCAGTACACGTCCTTCAGATAGAAGATCAGTGCGAACTCGTCGAGCACCAACGCCGCACCCATACCGAAGATCGCCGCCAGGACGGCACCGGTGGTCTGCGAACCATCGACGTAGACCGCGATCAACGCACCACCGGAGATCATCATGGCGATCACACCGAACACGACGTGATGCACATGCTGGCCTCCGGGCGCGATGTTGCCCGGCCACCATTTCACTTGCGCGCGAATCATACGGACGCTGAGGCGGATGAAAAGGAAGGCGGACAGGAACCCGAGCAGGAAGAACAGCAACGGCAATCGGCCATGGGCGATGATCTCGCGCTCGAGCCACTCCCGCATCACTGTCCTCCCTTCACCGAATTCATGATCCGACCCTGATCGGATTCATACCGCCAACCGACTCGATTGTGACGATACGGACTTCGAAAACCCGGCGGACGGATTTACTTGCCGAAGCCCGCCTTGCGCAGAGCGTCGGCCATCGACCCGGCAGCAGGCGCGCGGTTGTCCGGTCGCTGCTCGCGTCCGCCCTGGCGTCCGCCATTTCCTCGTTGCTGCCCCTGCCCCTGACGCTGGCCCTGCGGCTGGCCCTGACGCTGGGGTTGCCCACCTCGCTGGCCTTCGGACTTGCGGGGCGCTCCCACCTCGTCGTCGAGACGAAGCGTCAGCCCGATGCGTTGGCGTGCCTCGTCCACTTCGAGGACCTTCACCTTGACGACGTCACCTGACTTGACGACCTCGCGTGGGTCCTTGACGAAGTTGTGTGACATCGCCGAGACGTGAACCAGACCGTCCTGATGAACTCCGATGTCGACGAAGGCACCGAAGGCTGCGACGTTGGTGACCACGCCTTCGAGGGTCATGCCGGGCTTGAGATGCGCGACCTTCTCGATACCTGCGGCAAAGGTTGCGGTCTTGAATTCGGGTCGTGGATCTCGTCCCGGCTTCTCCAACTCGGAGATGATGTCGGTGACGGTCGGTAGACCGAATCGCTCGTCGACGTAGTCGGACGCCTTGACCGATCGAAGTGCCTGCGAGTTTCCGATCACGGTGCGCACGTCCCCGCCTGCACTCGCGACGATCTTGCGAACCACCGGATATGCCTCCGGGTGGACGCTCGACGCGTCGAGAGGGTCGTCGCCGTCGGTGATCCGCAGGAAGCCTGCGCACTGCTCGAATGCCTTGGGTCCCAGGCGGGAGACATCCTTGAGACCCTTGCGGGATTTGAACGGACCGTTCTGGTCCCGATGCGCGACGATGCTCTCTGCAAGGGATCCTGCAATTCCGGACACCCGAGCAAGCAGCGGCACGGACGCGGTGTTGACGTCGACGCCGACCGAGTTGACGGCATCCTCGACGACGGCGTCGAGGGAACGCGAGAGCAGCGATTCGGTGATGTCGTGCTGGTACTGACCGACGCCGATGGACTTGGGATCGATCTTGACCAACTCCGCCAACGGATCCTGCAAGCGACGCGCAATGGACACCGCACCGCGAATCGAGACGTCGAGGTCGGGAAGTTCCTGCGACGCGTAGGCCGAAGCCGAGTACACCGATGCGCCTGCCTCGGAGACGACGATCTTGGTCAGGTTGGGCGCGCCGGTCTTCTTGATCAGTTCGGTAGCGAGCGTGTCGGTCTCGCGTGAGGCCGTGCCGTTGCCGATGGCGATCAGTTCGACGCCGTGTTCGGCGACCAGTCCGGCAAGCGTCGCGAGAGCCGCGTCCCACTTGTTCTGCGGCTGGTGCGGGTAAATCGTCTCGTAGGCAACAACTTTGCCGGTTCCGTCGACGACGGCAACCTTCGTTCCGGTGCGGAATCCGGGGTCGAGTCCCATGGTGGGTCGGGCGCCGGCGGGAGCTGCGAGGAGTAGATCCTTGAGGTTGGTGGCGAAGACGTCGACGGCGTCCTTTTCGGCCGACTGCCGCAGACGCATCCGAGTGTCGATACCGAGCGTGACGGCGAACTTCGTCTTCCACGCCCACTTGACGGTGTCGAGAAGCCACCCGTCGGCGGCCCGACCACGGTCGGCGATCTCGAACCGCGACGCGATGCGGCCTTCGTAGACCGTGCGCTCCCCCGGCGCGAGTTCTTCGGTGTCTGCCGCCATGTTGAGCGACAGCACTTCTTCCTTCTCGCCGCGCAGGACGGCGAGGATGCGGTGCGAGGGCAATTTGGAGAACGGTTCCGAGAACTCGAAGTAGTCAGCAAACTTCGAGCCATCGGTTTCCTTGCCCTTGCGGACCGAGGAGACGACCTGGCCGCGATTCCACATCAGCTCACGCAATTCACCGACCAGATCGGCGTCCTCGGCGAAGCGCTCGACGAGGATCGACCGGGCACCGTCGAGTTGCTCGTCCGAATACTGCGCGGGATCGGTGGTGGGATCTCCGATGAGAGCATCGGCGACGGGCTCGTGGCCGGCCTCGCGGGCGATCTGCGCCTTGGTGCGCCGCTTCGGCTTGAAGGGGAGGTAGATGTCCTCCAGCCGCGCTTTCGTCTCGGCCAGCATGATCTGACCGCGCAGTTGATCGTCGAGTTTGCCCTGAGAGTCGATCTCCGTGAGCACGGCGTCACGACGGTCGTCGAGCTCGCGGAGATACCGCAGCCGCTCGTCCAGGAGTCGCAGCTGGGCGTCGTCGAGCGTGCCGGTGACTTCCTTGCGGTACCGGGCGATGAAGGGCACCGTGGCTCCGCCGTCGAGAAGGTCGACTGCTGCTGCAACCTGGCCTTCGCGGACGTCGAGTTCCTCGGCAATGCGCTGGTTCACGGTCTTGAGAATCACGAGATCCGACCCTACCGCTATCCTGAGACAAGAAGATCGGCAACAGTGCCGTGTCAGGGCTACCGGGGGAAACAAATGAGTACGCGGTACGTCCGGATTGCCGCAATGGTGGCCGCAGTTACTTTTGCGGCTTCGTGCAGCGGTGGACAGAACCCGGATGATCCGATGCAGACCCCCGCCTTTCCCGACACCAATGTTCCGGTAGCCGAGACCCTCGACGGCCGTCTGGGACAGGCTCAGGTGGCTGCGCTCGGGCGTGGTGCGGACGTCTCCATCGCCATCCTCGACCGCTCCTCGGACAAGTACCTCGACGTCGCCGGTGACCAGCAGATCGAAACAGCCTCGGTGGCAAAACTTTTCATCGCCGAGGATCTACTTCATCAGGATGCGCGCGGTGAGCGACCCATCACGGACGACGATCGCACCCTCATGGCGGCGATGCTCGAATCCTCCGACGACACCGCAGCCAACCTCCTGTGGGACGAGGTCGGCGGCCAAGAGGTGATCACCCGCGTCGCCGAGCGTTACGCACTGACCGCGACGACGCCGCCCTGGGACGGAATGTGGTGGAACACCGAGACCACGACACGTGACCTGGTCACCTTCTACAGCGGTGTCCTCGACGACTCCGATCAACTCGGACCTGAACGGGTCGAGCAGTTCGTCGAGTACCTGCGGCAATCCACTCCCGAAGGAACCGACGGTTACGACCAGAGATTCGGCCTGCCCGAGGCCTTGTTCGGCGAGCCCGTCATAGGAGTCAAACAGGGCTGGATGTGCTGTGTCGAGGACAAGTGGATCCATCTGTCCACCGGCATCGTCGGTGACGACAACCGATACATCATCGCGATCGGTTCGCGAGAAGACGTCCAGTACACGGACGAGGACAGCTTCTATCCCGACACCTCGTTCACCGATGCCGTCGACGACGAAAGTGCATTGCACGCTCGCGACACGGTCACCGGCGTCACGCAGATTCTCTTCCCGAGCGGAAGCATCGACGACTGGGCAGCGGCATCCACGACCGCGGATTCGGCGATGCCCGAAGCTTCCGGGCCCTGATTCGATCCAACGCGGTCGTGTTCGTCCTCAAGCCTGCTTGTACTCGAGCACCGAACCGATGACACGGTCCTGTTGTTCGAACGTGAGCATGGGCCACAGCGGCAGTCGAAGGATCGACGCGGAGAACTCGGCACTACGCACGCACGGCTGCGGTGTTCGTCCGTAGCGCACACCAGCCGCACTCGTATCGAGCGGAACGTAGTGGAACGGCGCCACGATTCCGTCACCGGCAAGGTGCCGAATCAAGCCGTCACGGCTCTCTTCGGTCGGCATCTTGAGATAGAACAGGTGCGCAGTGTGCTCGCGATCATCGGGCACCGCCATGGGCACGACACCGTTCGCGGCCGCCCACTCGCCCAGACTCACGCTGTAGGCATCCCAGACGCGATGCCTGGCCGCCTGAATCGCGTCGAACTCGGAGAGTTGTGCGTCGAGGACGGCGGCATTGAGTTCACTGGGCAGATAACTCGACCCGATGTCCTGCCACGAATACTTGTCGACCTGCCCGCGCAGGAAACGCGCACGGTCGGTCCCCTTCTCACGGATGATTTCGGCGCGAGTCATCAACTGATCGTCGGAGAGCAACAGCGCGCCGCCCTCACCGCAGTGAATGTTCTTGGTGTCGTGAAAACTCTGCGTTCCGATTGCTCCGATGGTGCCGAGCGAGCGCCCGCGCCACTTTCCGCCGAGCCCGTGAGCGTTGTCTTCGATCAACGCAACGCCGTGGAGTTCCGCGAGGTCGAGGAGAGGTTCCATGTCCGCGGCGACTCCGCCGTAATGCATGACCAGTACAGCTTTGGTGCGTTCGGTGATCGCCGCCGCGACGCACGCCGGGTCGATGTTGCCGGTACTCGGATCGATGTCGACGAAAACAACAGTGGCCCCGCGCAACGCGACGGCGGTTGCCGCCGAACTGAACGCGAAGCTCGGAACTATTACCTCGTCGCCCGGGCCCAATTCGAGCAGCAGCGCACCCAATTCGAGTGCATGCGTGCACGAGGTGGTCAGCAGAGCATGCGTGGATCCGGTGATCGCCTTGAGCGCTGCAGTCGCGGACTTGGTGAAACGTCCGTCACCGTGAATGTGGTCGGACTCCAGAACCGTTGCCAGATTCGACAATTCGTTCGATGCCCGATAGGGGCGGGAGAAGATGATGCGATCAGTGCTCACGACTAAGCCGATCGATCGAGGTTCCTGGCCGCGGGGAGTCGACAGTCAGATACAGCGGCTTTCCGACAAGGACGTGCAGTGCCACACCGAGATATTCGGCAATGAGCCCGAGCGAGAACAGGATCGCACCCGAACAGACCAGCAGCGCCATGATGATCGACGCCCATCCTTCGGGATCATTGTTGTCGCCGGTCATGGCCCCGATGAAGATCACCGCGGCCATGATCACACCGGCCGACGCCAGGGTGACTCCGAGCAGGCTGACCAGACGCAGACCGCGTGTTCCGCTACACAACACCATCTTCCAGAACAACGAGAACAAACGGCGGTAGTTGTACCCGGATTCTTCGCGGCCTTCGGCTCGAAGTGTCACCGGCGCCGTGGCCGTGTTACCGACAACCCACGTCAGCGCAACGTCCAGATACACGCCGTTGGCCGCGACGCCGGCCAACTGTCGGCCGATGTCACCGCGGATCAGGCGATAACTTTCGAATCTCGTCGAATCAGGGAACGCGAATACCGTCGCCAAGACGATCTTTGCGCCGCGCGAGGTCAGGTTCCGCAAGAATCCGTGCGGGCGTGTGTTCGTGGGTTTGGAATACACGAGATCGGATCGCTCCGTCAGCGCGGTGTCGAGGAAAGCCCCGATGTGCACCGGGTCGTGCTGGCCGTCCTCGTCCATCGTCACGATCCACTGTCCAGTTGCAGCGGCCATGCCGGCGATGGTCGCCGCGTCCTGGCCGTAGTTGCGGCTGAGCCACACGACACGCACCTGCTCGAAACGGCGCTCCAATTCGAGTAACACGACGTCGGAGCGGTCCGGGCCGTTGTCGTGAACCAGCACGATCTCGTCGACGGAGAACTGCGCACCACCGGGCGTCGCACTCGGTGTGCCCAGGCCGTCCAACTCCTCGACGAGCGCCGTGATCGTCTTTTCGCCCTGATAAACGGGCACTACGACGGAAATCGAGTGCACTCGCTTCCACTCCCTTCAGGGGGCTCGACTGGCGCCGAGAGACAGGCACGATCGGGCCCACACCGTCGCGAACTTTAACACGCAGAGATGTCTTGACTTCGGATGCCGGCGGCGCGTGACGCGCTCGCGTCTCCGTACGCCCCACCTGCCCTGTTAAGGTCTGGAACTCGTGGTGGAAACTCGCACTCTCGCCCGGGCAGACGTGTACAAGTGGGGCGCCGTCACGGCGATCGGTGTCATCGCCGGTTATCTGGCCGTGGTGCTCGCGAATGCTCGTCACTTCTACACCGACGACACCGAGTCCCAATACGCGCCGCTGTGGGTCATGCTCGGCCGCAGTCTGCGAGAAGGACACCTCCCGGTGCTCGTCCCCGAGAACTGGATGGCGGGCAACTACGCGATCGAGGAAGCAGGCCTTCTCAATCCACCGCAACTCCTGATCGACCTGATCGCACCGTCCTTCGACAACCTGGCGTTGTACGCGACGATCGTGAAATTGATCTTCGCGATCATCCTTGCACTCGGCGTCTATCGGATCTGCCTCGAGTACGGCTCGAAGCCCACGTGGGCTGCCGTCGCCGGCGTCTCGATTCCGTTCACCGGTTTCCTGCTGTTCTTCGACTCGGCCAGTTGGATGACTGCCTTCACCGGCACTGCCTGGATGGTTCAGGCGTGGGCGTCGGCAATCCGCTACGCCCGAGGTAAGAGCGGTCCGATCCCGACCTTCGTGTTCTTGTATCTCGCGATGTCGGTCCAATATGTTTTCCCCGCAGTCGAATCCGGCTTGATGATCGGCGCGGTCGCAATCGGCGAAGTTGTCTATCAGCGGCGTTGGCTGCCGTCACTGCGGCTTCTGGCGGTGTCCGCGTGTGCCGCTCTGGCCGGTCTCGCGACGTATCTGCCGAGCCTGCTCACCGCGGACGTCACCTGGCGCGGTGCATCCGAAGTCAAGAACGATGCATTCCTCGCCGTCCCGTGGTCGGAATCGCTGAACGCGAGCCTGCCGAGCACGATGCCCGCGTTCACCTCGTGGTGGGGATACATCCAGACCATGCCCATGGTCTACATCGCCTGGTTCCTCATACCCGCCCTGGCATTCATCGACTGGGGCAAGGCACGCGCCGCGGCACGCGAATTGACCGCCGTCGGGATCTTCACGGTCGCCGTCCTCATGTGGACTGCCGGGCCGAGCACGATCGGCCCACTGCGGTGGCCCGCGCGCGTACTTCCGATGGTGGCCATCGGACTCCTGCTTCTGGTGTGCATCCTGCTCGGGCGTTACGCCACGACCGACAAGTTGCGCGGGCGCTGCGTTGCAGCGGGAATCCTCGTGGGCCTGCTTCTGATTCGGTCAGCCTCGGCAGCTCCCGGGCTCGCGAAATGGCATGTGATCTCAGCCCTGCTCGTTGCCGCACTCGGCGCCGCGATGATCTGGCTCGGCCGTACCAAAGGCACCGCTTTCGCATGCCTCGTAGCGATCGTCGCGGTCTCCCCCATCGCGTACGCCCAGGTTCGGGCCGCGCAACCAACCCCGATGAGCTGGAACCTGCCCGAATCCCGCTCGGAGATGAAAGAGGCCTTCCCCGACTTCGAAGGCACGACACTGCAACTGGGCGACCGTGCGCTCATCGCCCCCGGGGACAAAACCCTCGACGGAGCGTACGGTTCCCTGGCTTTCGGCAACTACCCCAAAGACCTCGAACTGACCTACACCAGCGGCTACACCCCCAACGGGCACTTCTACTTCGGTGACCTGCTCTGCATGCGCTGGGACATGAGTGTCTGCCCCGACGCCTTCCGACGCGCATTCACCGTCGAACCCACCACCGGCCGCACCATCGTCGACCTGATGAACGTGGACCGCGTCGTACTGCAGAACGCTCTCTACCCCGATGCACGCAAGAACCCGGCTCCCGACGGATGGAAATGGGTCGACTACCCCGGACACGAGAACTACATCTCGGTACTCGAACGCGTCGACGGCCCCGTCTCGACACGCAACGGACGCATCGCCGACGCCCACGGCGTCGAGGCTACGTCGATCGCGGAATCGAACATGTCGAGCACCCTTCGTGTCAGTTCGGAGACCGGCGGCAAGGTTGTGTTCGCACGGCTCGGCTGGCCCGGATATCGGGCAAGCATCGACGGTCAGCCTGTCCCGATCGACGTCGTCGCGAAGTCCTTTGTCACCGTGGACATTCCCGCCGGGACGAAGGACGCAGAGCTTGTCCTGACGTGGCGTCCCCCGGGATGGAAGGTCGGCGGCGCTTCGATGGTCGCCGGAGTCCTCGGACTCGGCGTGCTCGAGTGGATGTATCTGCGGACCCGACGCAAGGACGGGATCAACACCGTGAAAACCGAGTCTTCATGACCGAAGACATCGCATCACCCGAGAATCCCGGCCCACTGCTTCGGGTGGTCAAGCATCAACCCATCGCATTTGCCATTCTCGGAGTGGCTAATACGGCGATCGGATACGTGCTCTTCGTGATCTGGACACTGATCCTCGACAACAAGGATCTGTATCAAGTGGCTGTGATCGGCGCGTACTCCATCAGCGTCCTCATCGCTTTCGTTCTGCATCGGACTCTCGTTTTCCGCGTCCGCGGACATGTGGCACGCGACCTGGGAGCGTTCATCGTCGTCAATTCCGGTGGCCTGGTGCTGAATCTGATACTCGGAACAATCGCGGTGTCGATTCTGCATGCCCCGCCGCTTCCCGCCCAGGCGGTTGTCATGCTGATCGTCGCCGGTGTGAGCTTCTTCGGTCATCGATACTTCTCGTTCCGCCGCAAACCTGCCGAACGACACTGACCTTCTACGATTCGCGGGGTAGCGCTCGATCCACCGCCGCCTCGACGATCGTCCGAATATCTTCCTCTCCGAACAGGTCCGGCAATGTGAGTCGATCCAGTGCGAGCCAGTTCAGCGACAAATAGAGCAGGCGAACGGTCATCGCATCACCCGGCACGCCCGACGCCAGATGATTGGCTACGTTCAGATCGAAGTCTTCTCGGATGCGGACGGTCAGCACCGCTCGCAGGTCCGGTCGACGCGTCGCCTCCAGTCGCAACTCCATGAGCGCGAGGAAACCCGTTCCGAACGAGGTGACGCGCTCGACCACGTCGAGCATGAGCGTCACCAGGCGCTCACGATCGGTGCCGTTGACGGGATCGATCATCCCTTCGAGGTCCTCCGGAATCAGTCGCTCGTAGATCCGGCCACCCGCTTGAGTGAGCAGGTCGTCGCGATTGGAGAAGTAGTTCGACGCTGTCCCGTTCGGCACTGCTGCCTGGGCGTCGACGGCTCGAAACGTCAAGCCTCGAGCACCCTCTCGGGCCAACACCTCGATTGCCGCGTCGATCAGGGCAAGCCGGCGTTCCGGGTTCTTTCGCACTTGACATCACTCCTGACACGACCCTAAGTTAAACCACTACAAACATAGTACTACGAACGGAGCGTTATATGCGAAAGCTTGTGTACTACGTGGGAGCTTCCCTCGACGGATACATCGCGGGGCCTGGTGGCGAATTCGATTTCCTCCCGGTCTCCGAACAGATCACGGCCTGGATATGCGATCGATATCCTGAAACCGTGCCAACGCATGTGCGGCCCGCTCTCGGAATCGAGGACGCTCCCAACAAGACCTTCGACACGGTCGTCATGGGCCGCGGCTCCTACGAGCCCGGGCTGGCCGCCGGAGTGAAAAGCCCCTTCGCGCACCTGCGTCAGTTCGTCGTCTCCACAACCATCCCTGACGCCGAGGATCCCCCCGTCACCATCGTTCGCGCCGATCCGCTTGGGGTAGTCAGATCTCTCAAAGAGGAAGAAGGACAAGATATCTGGCTGTGTGGCGGCGGAACTCTCGCCGGCGAACTACTACCGGAGATCGACGAGTTGATCATCAAGAGGTATCCGGTAGTCGCCGGCGCAGGCATACCGATGATCAGAGGTAACTTCGAGCCGACACCGTTCACACCGACTACAACCGAATCGCTCGACGACGGCGCAAGCATCACCTGGTTGAAGCGAAATACCTAAGGAAGAAGATCCGGTCGACGCTCGGCCGTGCGCTGCAGCGACTGCTCATGGCGCCACGCTTTGATCTTCGCGTGATCACCGGAGAGAAGCACCGGCGGAACTTCGAGGTCGCGCCACACAGCCGGGCGAGTGTAGCTAGGCCCTTCGAGAAGGCCGTCGGAAAACGAATCCTCTTGGTGTGAAAGCTGATTGCCGAGAACGCCGGGCATCAGTCGCACGACAGCCTCGACCATCACCAGCACCGCTGCTTCGCCGCCGATCAGGACGTAATCGCCGATGCTGACTTCTTCGACTCTGACCCGCTTGGCGGCGTCGTCGAAAACCCGTTGATCGATACCTTCGTATCGGCCGCAGGCAAACACAAGGTGCTTGGCGTTGGACCAGCGGTGCGCGGTCTCCTGGGTGAACGGAACGCCGGCGGGAGTGGGCACCACCAGAATGGTCTCGGCATCATCGGGGCCGGAAGAATCGGAGCGCCCGATCACGTCGTCCAGTGCCGGGCCCCAGACGGTGGGTTTCATGACCATGCCGGGTCCGCCGCCATACGGGGAATCGTCGACGGCTTTGTGCATGTCATGGGTCCACGACCGAAGATCGTGGACGTCGACCGAGATCAAGCCACGTTCGATTGCCTTGCCCAGCAAGGCAGCACGAAGCGGTTCGAGATACTCGGGAAAGATGGTGACTACATCGAGACGCATAACAAGCGATCAGTCGCTGTCGGCGTTCGAATTGTCGCTGTTCGACTTGTCACCGAAGTCCGGGTCGAGCAGTCCCTCGGGGGGCTCGATCACCACGACGCCGTCGGCGATCGACACCGAGGTGACGATGGCTGCGACAAACGGGATCAGCAATTCACCGGACGTCTCACCGGCGCGGCGAATAGAGAGCAATTCGCCTGCGGCGGAATGCAATACCTCGATGACCGAACCGATCTCGGTGCCGTCCGTGAGGACGACCTTCAGTCCTTCGAGTTCGTGATCGTAGAACTCGTCCGGATCATCCGAAGGCTCGAGTTCGGAACTGTCGATGACAAACAGTGTGCCGCGCAACGCATCTGCGTCGCCACGGTCACTGACGCCTTCCAGGCGCAGCAGAAGCCGCCCGGAATGATCCCGGGCGGCTTCCACTGTGTACGACTTCAGTGTGGACTCGCGCGGCTTGCGCCCACGCAGCACGGAACCTACGGCAAAACGATCCTCGGGCTCGTCTGTACGAACCTCGACTACCAATTCACCTTTGATGCCATGCGACTTCGCGACACGACCGACTACGAGTTCCACCTGTTTACTGCCGTCTACTGATCGGTGTCGACGACATCAACACGGATACCGCGGCCACCGATGCCGGAGACCAAGGTCCGCAGAGCGGTCGCAGTGCGACCACCCCGACCGATGACCTTGCCGAGATCGTCTGGGTGCACGTGCACCTCGACGGTCCGTCCCCGACGTCCGGTGATCAGCTCGACGCGCACATCGTCGGGATTGGCGACGATGCCACGCACGAGATGCTCTACCGCATCAGCGACGACGGCACTCACTTGTCAGCAGCCTCGGCGTCTGCAGCGGGAGCCTCGGCGTCAGCCGCGGTGTCTTCTGCCTTGGCCTCGTCAGCCTTTGCAGCCTTCTTCTTCTTGGGGGTGATTGCTTCTGCAACCGGCTCGTTCTCGGCCTGCGCGAGCGCAGCCTGGAAGAGCTCGAGCTTGGTGGGCTTGGCTTCCTTGACGCGCAGGGTGCCTTCGGTGCCCGGCAGGCCCTTGAACTTCTGCCAGTCACCGGTGATCTTGAGGAGTGCCTCGACGGGCTCGGTGGGCTGTGCGCCCACGGACAGCCAGTACTGAGCGCGCTCGGAATCGATGTCGATCAGCGAGGGCTCTTCCTTGGGGTGGTACTTGCCGATGGTCTCGATCGCACGGCCGTCACGACGGGTGCGCGAGTCGGCGATGACAACGCGGTACTGAGCGTTGCGGATCTTGCCGAGGCGGGTGAGCTTGATTTTGACAGCCACAGCTGCAGTTCTCCTTCAGCGCGCACAACAGTGCTGCGCATGTCACGTGCAATTCAGCGACCCACACGATTTGTGAGCCCGGTTTTGCCTCTATCCTGTGACCGTCGCAGCGGTACGTAACCGGTTGCGACGAACAATGGTCCATTGTGCCAGATGGGTGGGCTCGTTCGGAAACCACCCTGTGCGCGCTTCGAGAGTGCGGGGACTCCCTAACCACTCACGGGGGTTCCGCGGAGGATCACACGCATCGGCTTCGCGAGCACATCGGGGTTTCCGCGCGGATCTTCAGAGTAAACCACCAGGTCGGCGGGCGCTCCTTCTGCGATCCCCTGCGCACCCAACCAACTCCGTGCGTCCCAGCAGGCTGCGCCCAGCGCCTGATGCGCCGTCAAACCGGCAACTTCGAGTTCGGCGATCTCGTCGGCGATCCGCCCGTGCCTGATCGATCCGCCGGCATCCGTTCCGGCATAGATCGGAATCCCGGCCTCGTGAGCGGCACCGATCGTCCGATGTCGACGAGCGTGCAGATCCCGCATGTGCGCCGCGTAGATCGGATACCGCGTGGCAGAGTCCGCGATCTCGGGGAAAGTTGCGATGTTGATCAGCGTCGGAACCAAGGCCGTGCCGTGAGCGACCATCAACTCGATGGTCGCGTCCGTCAATCCGGTGCCGTGCTCGATGCAGTCGATGCCGGCGTTGATCAGGCCGGGCAGAGCATCCTCGGCAAAGACGTGAGCGGTGACCCTTGCGCCTTCGGCATGGGCGGCAGCGATGGCCTCGACCAGAATCTCGTCGCTCCACAACGGGGCGAGGTCACCGATGGAACGATCGATCCAGTCCCCGACGAGCTTGACCCAACCGTCACCGGCGCGTGCCTGACGCACCACCTCGGCCGGCAACTGAGATTCGTCGTCCAGGTCGACCGGCAGGCCCGGGATGTACCGCTTCGGTGCTGCGATGTGCTGGCCTGCGCGAATGATCCGCGGCAGATCGAGGCGCTCGTCGATGAACCTGGTGTCGACCGGCGATCCGGCGTCACGAAGCAACAGCACGCCCGCGTCACGTTCGGTCTTCGCCTGCCCCAGCAAGCCGTCGACGGTTTCGCCCCCGCCACCGCCGTAGCGGATACCGACGTGACAGTGCGCATCCACGAGACCCGGTGTGATCCAACCCGATTCGACGATCGTCTCCGCACCGGACACCGGCTCGAAGGAAATCAGCCCGTCGACGATCCACAATTCGATCGGCTCGGCATCGGGCAGACCGATACCCCGCAGATGAAGCGCAGCCACCGACTACTTCTTGGGCAGCTTGAGCTGAGAGAGATCGATGCCTTCCAGTCCGGGCGGCAACTGATCGAGACCCTTGGGCATGTTCGACAGGTCGGGCATGCCAGCCGGCATTCCGCCGGGCATACCCGGGAATCCGCCCATGCCGGGGAATCCTCCGCGCATCTTGGGCTGCGTCGGGCCCTTGCCGCCCTTCTTGCCCTTCTTGCCCTTCTTGCTGCGAACCTGCTTACGCGCGCCGGGCATACCCATACGGCCGGCCATGGCAGCCATCATCTTGCGGGCTTCGAAGAAACGGTCCACCAACTGGTTGACGTCGGAAACCTTGACGCCCGAACCGTTCGCGATGCGCAGTCTGCGTGAGGCGTTGATGATCTTCGGATCGTCGCGCTCGGCCGGCGTCATACCGCGGATGATGGCCTGAATGCGATCGAGTTGCTTCTCGTCGACGTTGGCCAGCGCGTCCTTCATGCCGCCGGCACCCGGCAACATACCGAGGAGGTTGCCGATCGGGCCCATCTTGCGGACGGCCATCATCTGATCGAGGAAGTCTTCGAGGGTGAGCTGACCGGAGCCGATCTTCGCTGCGGTCGCTTCGGCCTGATCGGCGTCGAAAACCTGCTCGGCCTGCTCGATGAGGCTCAGGACATCGCCCATACCGAGGATCCGGCTGGCCATGCGATCGGGATGGAAGACGTCGAAGTCTTCGAGCTTCTCGCCGGTGGAGGCGAAGAGGATCGGCTGGCCGGTGACCTCGCGGACGCTCAGCGCGGCACCACCGCGGGCGTCGCCGTCGAGCTTGGTGAGGACGACACCGGTGATGCCGACTCCCTCACGGAACGCGTCGGCCGTGCTGACCGCGTCCTGACCGATCATGGCGTCGAGGACGAAGATGGTCTCGTCCGGGTTGACGGCGTCACGGATACCGGCGGCCTGCGCCATCAGCTCCGAGTCGATACCGAGGCGACCGGCGGTGTCGACGATCACGACGTCGTAATGCTTGTTGCGTGCTTCTTCGACGCCGGCGCGGGCGACCTCGACGGGGTCGGCTGCGGACACGCCCAGTGCGTTCTCGCCGCCGCCGATGGAGGTACCGGGATGCGGCGCGAAGACTGCGGCGCCTGCACGCTCACCGACGATCTGAAGCTGAGTGACGGCGCCGGGACGCTGAAGGTCACAGGCGACGAGGAGGGGCGTGTGCCCCTGATCCTTGAGCCACTTGGCCAACTTTCCGGCCAGCGTGGTCTTACCGGAACCCTGCAGACCGGCCAACATGATGACCGTCGGCGGAGTCTTGGCGAACTGCAGTCGACGAGTTTCGCCGCCGAGAACCTCGACCAGCTCTTCGTTGACGATCTTGACGACCTGCTGAGCCGGGTTCAGTGCACCCGAGACCTCGGCGCCCTTGGCGCGTTCCTTGATCTTGGCGATGAAGCTGCGCACTACGGGAAGCGCGACGTCGGCCTCGAGCAGGGCAAGGCGGATCTCGCGGGCCGTAGCGTCGATGTCGGCGCCGGACAGACGACCCTTGCCACGCAGATCCTTGAGAGATCCGGTCAATCTGTCGGAAAGGGATTCGAACACCGAGTGCGCTCCTGAAGGTCGTGCGAGTTAGCCGTGGATATTCTCGGGCACCAGCCTAGCCGCTACGCCCGCACCGATCCCAGCCGATGCGGGCGTAACTGCCGAAACCGGTCCGTCAATCCTCTTTCTTCTTGGGTTGTGGCACCGGAACCACCGCCAGCACCGCCTCCTCGACGCGCTCTCGCGCCGCGCGGGTATCGGCCTCACCGAAGTCGAGGCAGAACGCGTCGACCACCGAGGAACCCAAGGTGGCGACCTTCGCCCACCGGATGTCGGCTCCACTGTGTTCGAGTGCTGCGGCCAGTCGGCAGAGCAGGCCGACGCGGTCCTCGGTACGCAATTCGAGGATCGCCTGACCGTCACCGGGCGCGTCGAACCAGATGACCCGCGGTGGCGCCTGCGCATAGAGCACCGGAACCGCGGAATCCTTGTTGGTCTGGATCGGGTCGTCCCACTGCTCTGCCCGTGCCTCCTCGTCCTTCGCGTCGAGAAGTTCGAGCAAATTCAGTTCACCGGCCGAAGCCCGGATCAATTCCTGCCGGAGCAGCACCGCCTGCGGGGGTGTGCCGAACCTCGGCGTCACGACAAACGAGTTGACCGCCGAACCTGCATGCGACCCCAGCGATGCGGAATGCACCCGCAACGACTGCAGCGCCAGAACTCCGGCAGCCCGAGACAGCAGCCCGGGTGCGTCGGGCGCGATGACGGTCACGACGTAGGTGTGCGCATTCTCGGCCGGAACGAGCGAGACGTGAACCCCGCCCTCCTCGGCGATGGCCAATTGCTCGGGAGCGAGTGGATCGGGTTGCGGGAGCTCCTCCCCTGCCATCAGCAAACGACAACGACGCACCAGCTCGCCGATCAACGACGACTTCCAGTCGCCCCAGACACCAGGCCCGGTGGCCAGCGAATCCGCTTCCGCCAACGAATGCAGGAGATCGAGAAGGGTCCCGTCTCCCTCGAGTGCGTCGACCACTCGCTGCACGGTTGCCGGATCGTCGAGGTCGCGACGGGTGGCGGTTTCCGGCAACAGCAAGTGGTAGCGCACCATCGCCGTCAACGTCGCGACGTCGGAAGGCCAGAGTCCCAAGCGATTTCCGATCGCGGTGGCCAATTCGGCACCGACGACGCTGTGGTCTCCCCCTCGCCCCTTCCCGATGTCGTGGATCAACGCACCGAGCATGAGCAGATCCGGCCGAGCGACGCGAGTGGTGAATCCGCTTGCATACGCGGCGGTTTCGACCAGGTGCCGATCCACCGTCCACGTGTGGACGGCGTCGCGCGGCGGAAGATCGCGAATGGTCCCCCACTCCGGCAGGAGTCGACCCCAGAGCCCGGTCCGGTCCATCGCCTCGATCACCGGAACCGCACGCGATCCCGAACCCAGCACGACCAAGAGATCGTTGACTGCATTTTTCGGCCACGGCTCACGCAGTTCCGGGGCGTTGTCGGCCAGGCGATTGAGCGTCGACGCGGAGATGGGCATGCCGTTGGTGGCCGCCGCTGCCGCGACCCGCATCACCAGACCGGGATCCTTCTTCGGTCTCGCATCGCGCGCCAGAACTACTTCGCCGGCGTGCTCGACGACGCCCTCGTCCAGTGGCCGCCGCACCGGCGCGCGACGCAGCCGCGACAAACCACGCCGGGGCAAGGAGTTTCCGGCGGTACGGATACCGACGTCGACCGAATAGCTGATGGTGCGCGCCGATTCGCTGAGAAGTCGCGCCAGATCGAAGCGATCACCGATCCGTAGCGCCGCACCGATCTCGTCGGCGTCCTGTGCTCGCAGTTGGTCGCGGGCGCGACCGGCAACGCGGTGAAGTTCGGTGCGCACGTCGAGCAACCGCCTGTGCGCAAGTGCCAGACCGCCGCCCGGCGAGTTGGGTCCCAGCCCCGGCATCCCGTCGGTCAATTGCGCGATGGAAAGGGCGTTGAGCAGTTGGACGTCTCGCAGCCCGCCACGACCGCTCTTGAGATCCGGTTCGGCGCGATGGGCGATCTCGCCGCTGCGCTCCCACCTCGTACGGGTCTGGGTGATCAATTCGTCGAATCGGCTGCGGATGTCCATGCGCCACTGTCGTCGCACACCACTGATCAACAAGTTGCTCAGCTCCACGTCGCCCGCAATGTGGCGTGCTTCGAGCATTCCGAGTGCTGCCGTCATGTCGGTGGCCGCAACCTGAAGCGCCTGCGGAAGCGTCCGCACGCTGTGGTCGAGTTTGATGTGCGCGTCCCACAACGGGTACCACAGGCTGTCCGCAACCTGGGCCACGACTGCTGGGTCCATGTCGTCGTGCAGCAGAATCAGATCGAGATCGGAATACGGCAACAGTTCGCGTCGGCCGAGACCACCCACGGCGACGATGGCAAACCCACAATCCGGTTTGATGCCCAGTTCGGTCCCCTTGGTGGTCAACCAGAATTCGTGCAGATCGACCAGTGCATGTCGCAGCGCGGGGGCGTCGAGCCTCCTGTTCTTGACGCCTCCGGTGAGTAGGGCCTTGCGTGCGCGGGCCAGGTCCGCAGCTTCGTCGGATCCCCCTGACGAGACCGGCCCTGGCCCCGTCGCTTTCGCGACGGAACCAGGGCCGAAGTTCTCGGACCCTTTCGGGTCAGAGTGCATCGCCACCGCGTTCCCCGGTGCGAACCCGGATGACCGACTCGACTGGCGAGACCCACACCTTGCCGTCACCGATCTTGCCGGTTCGAGCGGCCTCGACGATCACCTCGACCACCTTGTCAACGGCCGCGTCGTCGACGACGACCTCGACCCGGACCTTGGGTACGAAGTCCACGGAATACTCCGCACCTCGGTACACCTCGGTGTGGCCCTTCTGTCGGCCGTAGCCCTGAACTTCGCTGACTGTCATACCCAGCACTCCGGCCTGCTCGAGTCCGGTCTTGACGTCCTCGAGCGTGAACGGCTTGACGATTGCTGTGATCAGCTTCATGTGCTCATCCCTTTCCAAACTCTGAAGTGCCTGAATTCACTTTAATCACGTGCTGATCACGCGAGGTCGTATGCGGTCTCTGCGTGTTCGGTCTCATCGATGCCGCGTGCCTCGTCCTCGGCCGAGATTCGCCAGCCCAGGGGCTTGAGTGCGAAGCCGATGATCGTCGTCAGAACGCCGGTGAAGACGAGGGCTGCGAGTGCGATCACGATCTGAACCACCAGTTGCTTGTAGTCGCCGCCGTAGAAGAGGCCGGTTGCGGTGCCGAAGAATCCGATACCGATCGTGCCCCACAGGCCGGAGACAAGGTGAACACCGACGACGTCGAGCGAGTCGTCGAAGCCGAAGCGGAACTTCAGGCCGACTGCGAGAGCGGACAGGATGCCGGCTATTGCGCCGAGGAAGATGGAACCGACCGGGTTGAGCGCACCGGCAGCAGGGGTGATGGCGACCAGACCGGCGACCGCACCGGACGCTGCGCCGAGGCTGGTGGCGTGGCCGTCACGAATACGCTCGGTAGCGAGCCAGGCCAGGACTGCGGCACACGTCGCGGTGGTCGTGTTGACCCAGGCGAGACCGGCGTTACCGTCGGCGGCGAATGCCGAGCCGGCGTTGAAGCCGAACCAACCGAACCAGAGGAGTGCGGCGCCGAGCATCACGAAGGGCAGGTTGTGCGGACGGAAGGCGGTCTTGCCGAAGCCGAGACGCTTGCCGACGATGAGTGCGAGGACCAGACCGGCCATACCCGCGTTGATGTGAACGACTGTGCCACCGGCGAAGTCGATCGGAGCGACGTTGGCGACGGTGACTCCGTCGTCGTTGACCGTGGTGCCGAAGAGCTTTGCCGCGATGCCGTCCTCGGAGCCCGAGAGGAGTCCGCCGCCCCACACCATGTGTGCGAGCGGGAAGTAGACGACGGTGACCCAGATACCCGAGAACAGGAGCCAGGTGCCGAACTTGACCCGCTCGGCCAGGGCACCACTGATGAGGGCGGTGGTGATGATCGCGAATGTCACCTGGAACGCGATGTCGATGACGTTGGGGTAGCCCCAGGCGCCGGCGATGAAGTTGCCGTCAGCATCGGTGATGCTGTTCTTGAGGCCGAAGAACTCGAACGGGTTGGCAAAAATGCCCCCGATGTTCTCAGAGCCGTAGGACATCGACCATCCCCACAGAACGTAGATGACGCCGATGACGGCCATGGCCCCGAAGGACATCATCATCATGTTCAGGACGGACTTGGACCGAGACATCCCGCCGTAGAAGAAAGCGAGGCCGGGTGTCATCAGCAAGACCAGAGATGCAGCCATCAGCATCCATGCGGCGTTACCGGAGTTCGCCAACAAATCGTCGGTACTCACTTACTACCTCCTAGTCGCACGTGCCGGGCAGCACGTCGTTAAGGAGAAGAGTGCTGGGCTGGTGTTTCGTCCATGGCGCTGTCGCGTTTCGCAGACGTGAACCAATTGCCCAACTTTGTTGCAAACAGGTTTCGCCAGGGGGTTCTACCAACCCTGTGCGCCTTTTTGGTAGTTCGCGCTACCAAAAAGGCGCACGGGGGCGTCAGCCCAGGAGGGCGTCGACGAACGCACCCGGCTCGAACGGCGCCAGGTCGTCGGCACCTTCACCGAGACCGACCAACTTCACCGGCACACCCAGTTCATGCTGAACCTGGAAGACGATTCCGCCCTTGGCGGTTCCGTCCAGCTTGGTCAGTACGACGCCGGTGATGTCCACGACCTCCGCGAACACTCGAGCCTGCGCCAGTCCGTTCTGGCCGACCGTCGCATCGAGAACCAGCAGAACGTCGTCGACCGAGGCCTTCTTCTCGATAACCCGCTTGACCTTGCCGAGCTCGTCCATCAGACCGGTCTTGGTGTGCAGACGGCCGGCGGTGTCGATCAGGACCACGTCGACGCCGTCCGCGATGCCCCGTGAGACCGCGTCGAAGGCAATCGCAGCGGGATCGCCACCCTCCTTGCCACGAACAACTTCAGCGCCGACACGCTCAGCCCACGTCTGGAGCTGATCGGCGGCGGCGGCGCGGAACGTGTCCGCGGCACCGAGCACGACGCGACGACCGTCGGCGACGAGCACGCGAGCCAGCTTGCCGGTGGTGGTTGTCTTGCCGGTCCCGTTGACGCCGACGACGAGCAGAACAGCCGGGTGATCATCGTGCGGCAATGCGCGGATGGAGCGGTCCAGTTCGGGACGCAGTTCGGCGATCAACACCTCGCGCAGAAGGGCGCGGGCGGCAGCCTCGGTCCGGACGCTGCGGGCCGCCATCTGCTCACGAAGCTTCGTGACGACCTTTTCCGTGGTCGCGGAGCCGAGGTCTGCGATGAGGAGGGTGTCCTCGACTTCTTCCCACGAGTCCTCGTCCAGATCGCCGCCACCGAGCAGACCCAGCAAGCTCTTGCCGACTGCTGACTGCGAGCGGGAAAGGCGCCCGCGCAGTCGGTCCAGCCGACCCTCGGTCGGGTCGATCTCGTCCAGCACGCGCGGTGCAGGCTCGACTGGCGCGGGAACGACGACGGGCTCGGGAACGACAGGTTCTTCGACAACCGGTTCTGCTACCGGCGCCTCTTCTACTACCGGCTCTTCGACAACCGGCTCCTCGACGGCGGCCGGCTTCTCCGCAACAGGTTCTTCGACAACCGGTTCCGCGACAGTTGGTTCCTCGATAACCGGTTCTTCGACGATCGGTTTTTCGACGACAGGTTCTTCGACGACGGGCGGCTTCTCGGCGACCGGCGGTGTCGGAACCACCGGAGGTGGCGCCGTTGCCGTCGACCCCTGACTGAAGTTGAACCCGCCACCGGCCTTGTAGCCGCCTGACTTGTCCTTCTCGGGGGCGCCGAGCTCCGGCTTCGTCTCGGGCGCCTTCAGCGATACCTGCCCCTTGCGGTAGCGCAGGAATCCGGCAACGAGAACGACGAGTAGTACGGCCGCTACAGCCGCGATGATGATCCAAGCCTGGGTAGTCACCGGCCCATTGTTTCAGGCTCCGACCCGGAAAGTGAGCAGGGCTTACGTCGAGGCCATGTCTTGACCGCGAAGTCGCTGCGAAATCACGGTGGTGATGCCGTCGCCGCGCATGCTGACGCCGTACAACGCATCGGCGATTTCCATCGTCGGTTTCTGGTGAGTGATCACGATCAACTGCGACTTCTCCCGCAATTGTTCGAAGAGTCCGATCAGCCGCCGCAGGTTGGTGTCGTCCAACGCCGCCTCGACTTCGTCCATCACGTAGAACGGGGACGGGCGTGCCCGGAAGATCGCGACCAGCATGGCCACCGCGGTCAACGACTTCTCGCCGCCCGACAGCAACGACAACCGTTTGACCTTCTTACCGGGCGGACGCGCCTCGACTTCGATGCCGGTGGTGAGCATGTCCGAGGGATCGGTGAGGACCAGCCGCCCTTCTCCCCCGGGAAACAATTTCTCGAACACTCCCACGAACTCACGCTCGACGTCGGCATAGGCCTCGGTGAACACCTGCAGAATTCGTGCGTCGACGTCTGCGACCACAGCAAGAAGGTCCTTGCGTGCGGTCTTGACGTCCTCGAGCTGAGTGGAGAGGAAGGTGTACCGCTCCTCGAGAGCTGCGAATTCCTCGAGCGCCAGCGGATTAACCTTGCCGAGGGTGGCGAGGTCCTTCTCGGCCCGCTTGGCGCGCCGTTCCTGAGTCGCGCGGTCGTACGGAAGCGGAGCGGGGGCGGTGACCTGCTCCCCACGCTCCTTGGCCTGCTCGTACTCCTCGATTTCGAGAGCGGTCGGCGGCAGTTCGACCTCGGGCCCGTACTCGGCGATCAGATCGTCGAGGCCGATACCGTACTGATCGAGGATCGACTCCTCGAGTTGTTCGATGCGCAGCGCTGCCTGTGCCTTCGCTACCTCGTCGCGGTGGACGGCGTCGGTGAGCGAAGCGAGTTGTCCGGTCAGTGCTCGGACTGTCTCGCGGACCTGATCCAGCTTGGCCGTGCACTCGGCGCGGGCCCGAGCCAACTCGTCACGGTGGGCAAGAGCCGCGGCGACGACGGTCTCGAGTTCGACCGCCACGCGCTGTCCCGATTCGGCGACGGCAGCTGCGACCTCCGCAGCGTGCGCCCTGGCGCGCAGAGCCCGTTCGGCGCGGATCCGCGCTTCTCGTTCGGCGGCCGCGGCACGGCGAAGCGAATCAGCCTTTCCGCGAACGGATTCCGCACGTTCTTCGGCGGTTCGTACGGCAAGGCGAGCATCCATTTCGACGATGCGCACTTCGGCGAGCGCTGCTGCGGCCATTTCACGATCGGCAGCGGTCGATTCCGCGCCGTGTCCCGGCGCACTGCCGTCGGTTTCGGCGACGCGCAGACGTTCCTCCAGATCCGCGAGCTTTGTCAGCGACTCCCCGCGGCCCTCCTCGGCACGCACTCGCTGGGCGGTCAACCGCTCGGATTCCGCGTGGGCGACTCGTGCTGCCTGCCCCAATCTGCCCAACTGCTCGTAGATGGCGGACATGGCGGCGTCCGACTCGTTGAGCGCTGCCAAAGTTTGCTCCGCGGTCTCGCGTCGAGCGGCCTGTTCGGCCAGAGCGCCGGACAGCGCCGCGTCGAGTTCCTCGGATCGGCTCTCCGTTGCCGCCAGTTCCGCTGCTGACGCGTCGATCGCCGCCTGCACCTCGAGCGTGCTCGGTTGCCGATCCGAGCCACCGATCATCCACCCCGAACCGTGCAGATCGCCAGAACGCGTCACTGCGCGAATTCCCTTGTGGTCAGCAACAACTCGAATCGCGTCATCGAGAGTCTCGACCAGGACGACGCCATCGAGGATGGCGGTCAATCCGGCACGCAACTCGTCAGGGCAGTCGATGACGTCGACGGCCGGACGACTACCCGGCGCGATCTCGGCCTCGCGCTTGATCGCCGGTTCACCGCTCACGATCAGTGATGCACGTCCACCGTCCTGATCGGCCAGTGCTGTGACAGCGGAGCGAGCAGAGTCCAGCGACTGCGCCACGACGGCGTCCGCCGCCGGCCCCATCGCGGCAGCGATCGCGGCCTCGTAGCCGGGTTCGACGTGAATCAATCCGACCAGCGAGGTGATGCCGTCGTCGCCGCGGTGTTCGAGCAGCCAGCCGCCACCGTCCTTGCGCTGCAAACCCATCGACAGTGCCTCGATGCGCGCCCGGAGCGAAGCGATGCGTTGCCCGCTCGTTTTTTCTTCCTCACGAAGCTCTTCGACGCGCGCGTCGATCATCTCGAGAGCCTCGATGGCGCGTTCGTGATTGGTATCGAGGCCGACTTCACCGGCGTCGAGGTCCCCGATGCTTTCTTGCACCGTGTCGAACTCGGCCTGTGCGGCATCGCCACGCAGACGAGCCTCGTCGATCGCCTCGGTCAGCCGAGACACTTCCGCGTCGACGGATTCGACGCGGGTACGCAGAGTGTCGACCTGACCGGAGAGTCGAGCAAGACCTTCACGGCGGTCGGCGACGGCACGAACTTCCGCCATGTGCGCCCGTTCCGCTTCTGCTGCAGCATCTTCGGTGGCTGCGAGCTGGTCCCGAGCAGCTTCCGACGCCGCTCGCGCGATTTCGACGCCTTCGAGGAGTTCGGCCTCCTCGGCAGCAAGACGTTCGGCGCGCGCCTCCATCTCGTCCGGGTCCTGGCCGCGGTTGCCGACGGGTTCGGAGTCGAGATGACGCGCACGCTCGCGGGCGATGCGCACAGTGGCGTTCACGCGTTCGGCAAGCGCGGAAAGCTGGAACCAACTCTGTGCAGCCGCTTCCGATCCCGGAGTCAGACGAGCGAGAGCTTGCTCCTGGCGCCCGAGTTCGAGGTTGGCCTCGTCGAGCGCAGCCGCCACCTGGTTGTGCTGTTCACGGGCCGCTTTCTCGTCCTGCGCCTGGTCGTTCAACTGGTTTCGACGGGTCACCAGATCGTCAGCGGCCAGACGCATCTTTGCATCACGCAGGTCAGCCTGGACCGTCTGTGCTCGCCGAGCAACCTCGGCTTGGCGTCCCAGCGGTTTGAGTTGCCGACGCAGTTCCGCGGTGAGGTCACTGAGGCGAGCGAGATTGGCCTGCATGGAATCGAGTTTGCGCACCGCTTTTTCCTTGCGGCGGCGATGTTTGAGGACTCCCGCGGCTTCTTCGATGAAGGCGCGTCGATCTTCGGGACGGGATTCGAGGATCGCGGCGAGCCGTCCCTGCCCGACGATGACATGCATTTCGCGGCCGATGCCGGAGTCGCTGAGCAGTTCCTGGACGTCCATCAGACGGCAGGACGAGCCGTTGATCTCGTACTCCCCCGCGCCGTCGCGGAACATGCGGCGCGTGATCGACACCTCGGAGTACTCGATCGGGAGCGCCCCGTCGGCGTTGTCGATGGTCAAGGTCACCTCGGCGCGGCCCAGCGGCGCGCGGCCGGAGGTGCCGGCAAAGATGACATCTTCCATCTTGCCGCCGCGCAGGGCCTTGGCGCCCTGCTCGCCCATCACCCAGGTCAACGCATCGACGACGTTGGATTTACCCGAGCCGTTCGGGCCGACCACACAGGTAATTCCCGGCTCGAACCGAAGAGTCGTTGCCGACGCAAAGGATTTGAATCCCTTGAGTGTCAGACTCTTGAGGTGCATGGGGGGAAACTTTACCGCCAAATCGGTCAGCGTTCGACGAACCCTGTCAGGTCGCCCCTTGCAGTGTCCCAGCTGTCGACCACGAGATCCACCGTGCCCGGGGTAGTGCCGGAGCGCAGCAGCTCCACCAATCGCTCGAGCTGCGTGCGTTGGCCTTCCGCCACGACGAGCACTCGACCGTCACGCTGATTGGACGCATATCCGATCAATCCGAGTTCGAGAGCGCGGGCCCTGGTCCACCACCGGAACCCGACGCCTTGAACGTATCCGTGAACCCACGCCGTCAACCGCACGGGCGCTGCCTCAGCCATGACGCTCAGCCCGCCACACGTTCGAGACGGTGAACGTCACCCAGGAAACCGGTGGTGTAGAGCGCGTTGGGATCCCAGCCCGGTCCGGCGCCGAACTCGACCGCGGATGTGAACGGCAGACCCGAGGCGATCTCACACGAAGATCCCGAATCCGGATCGACGCGAACAACTTTGCCGCCGGCATTGAATGCGACGTACAACGCGCCGTCCGGTCCGACGGTCAGATCGTCCGCCATGTTTGCCGGACCGAACCCGGGGAGCGTGATCGTTCGCACCGGCCCGCCCAGATCGTCTGCGTCGAGGATGTGGACGGCGGTGACCATGTCGAAGGTCGTGCTCACGTAGATCGTCGAACCGGAGCGTGCGAGGCCGTCGACGGTGCCGAGGTCTTCACGAACGATCGAACTGCTTCCGTCACTGTTGACGACCGTGAGCCCCGGCCTGGCGAGTGTGCGGGCAGTGAGGAAACGGTTATCGTCCAGCTGCACAAGCCCGTTCGGCATCACCAGACCGTCGGCGATCGTTGTCACCGACCCGTCTGCGACGTCGACCTTGCGGAGGCTGCCGTCGGCGATTCCGAACAGTCCCGAGACAGTCGAGTTGCCCGTGGTGAAGTACACGGATCCCTCACGCGCGACCAGACCGCCAGGTCCGGTGACGTCACCGACCAAAGTTGTCCGTGTTCCGTCCGGCGCCACTTTCAGCAGTGCACCCGGCCCGATCAGAGCCGACTGCGACAACACCATCGATCCGTTGCCGTCGAATTCGAGGTTCTCGAGCATTCCGGCACCAGTCGTCACGACGCTCGACGTCCATGTGCCGCAACTACCGGCCGAGCCGTCGGCCGGGACCGAGGCCTGCGCTGGAGCATTCAGCGCCACAACGGAACCCAGTGCGATCGCAGCGACAACGCTGCCGGCGCGGAACATCAGGCTTCCGTGTCGAACGACAGAGTGACCTTGGTTCCGGCCTTGAGCGTGCGCCCGACCGTGCATACCTTGTCCACGGAACGCTCGACGAGAGTGATGAGGCGCTGCTGTGCCTCGGCATCCAACTCGCTGAGATCGAGCTCGAGGACCTCGTCGAGCTGCGGGTAGACCTCGTTTTCACGATCGGCGGCTCCGGACACTCGGACCGTCGCGTCGTAGTTGTCACCGAGCCGGCGCGAGATCGGGAAGTCGGAGCTCATCCCGGTGCATGCGGCCAGTGCAATTTTGAGGAGTTCGCCGGGCGTGAAGACTCCTGGCACCGATTCGGAGCCGATGAGAACCTCTGCGCCGCGCGAACTCTTGCCGGTGTAGAGGCGGGTTCCGGTTCGTTCGACCCAAAGCTCCGTGTGAGCCGGGGCGGTTGCAGTGGTGTCGGGAGTCTGTTCAGCCATGACGCAATCTTGCCACTCCGCCGAACCGAAGGGGCGGGAGACCTAGGCGATTCGCCGGGCCCTCGGGGTCGGCTGGCACCGCGGGCAACTGAACGACGATCGATTCATGAACTTCTCACGCTTGATCGGCGCGCCGCATCGCGGGCACGGGAGATTTTCCTGCCCGTACGCCGACAGCGACCGGTCGAAGTAGCCCGATTCCCCGTTGACGTTCACGTACAGCGCGTCGAAGGACGTACCGCCCTGATCGAGCGCTTCACCCATCACCGAGTGTGCCGCGGTCAACAGTTCTCGAAGTTTGGGCCTGGTAAGCGTTTCGGCGATTCGGTTGCCGTGAATCTTGGCGCGCCACAATGATTCGTCGGCGTAGATGTTTCCGATTCCGGAGACCACCGTCTGGTCGAGAATCGCGCGCTTGATCTCGGTGTGCTTGCCCCGCAGGACTTTCACGACGGATTCGAGATCGAACGCCGCATCCATGGGATCGCGAGCGATGTGCGCCACCGACTCGGGCAGCATCGTTCCGTCGACCTCGACGAGGGGTGAAATCGACCAGCCACCGAAGGTCCGCTGATCGACGAATCGAAGATCGGCCCCGGAATCGAGGGCCAACCGAATGCGTAGGTGCTTTTCCCAGTCGACTGTCGGGGGTTGGACCAGCATCTGTCCGCTCATCCCGAGATGAACCACCAGTCCGACACCGGCAGGCTCGAGAACCAGCCACAGGTACTTGCCGCGACGCTCTGCCGAAGCGATGGTCTGCCCGGTGAGTTGGCCGATCAAGTCCTCGGAACCGAGAATGTGGCGCCTGATCGCGCGGGGATGGAGTACCTCGACGGCCTCGATCGCCGCACCTACAGCATGAGACTGTAGGCCGCGGCGAACGACTTCGACTTCGGGAAGCTCAGGCAAGAGTGAACTCAGCCGGCAAGATCAGGCGTGTCGTCAGCAGCGACTGCGGTAGCAGCGGCATTCTCCGACATCGTCTTCCATGCCGAACTTGCTGCCTTCTGCTCGGCTTCCTTCTTGGAACGACCGACACCGACACCCAAGGGTTTGCCACTGATGAGAACGGTGGCCGTGAATTCCTTGTCGTGATCGGGTCCGGTGGCGGTGATCTCGTAAACGGGAACTCCGGCACCGTGTTCTGCGGTCAGTTCCTGCAGACTCGTCTTCCAATCCAGACCCGCGCCCAGAAGCGGTGCGCGAGTGAGTAGATCGTCGAACAGATCGAGGACGACGCGTCGCGCAGTCTCGATGCCGTGCTGCAGGTGGATGGCGCCGAGAATCGACTCCATACCGTCGGCGAGAATGGACGGCTTGTCACGGCCGCCCGTCATTTCCTCGCCCTTACCCAGCAGCAGGTGTGCTCCGAGTCCACCTTCACCCAGAGTCCTGGCAACCTCGGCGAGTGCATGCATGTTGACCACGCTGGCACGGATCTTCGCCAGATCACCTTCGGATTTGTCCGGGTGGGACAGGTAGAGATTTTCGGTCACCGTGACGCCGAGAACGGAATCCCCGAGGAACTCGAGGCGCTCGTTCGTGGGCAGTCCGCCGTTCTCGTACGCGTACGAGCGGTGCGTGAGAGCCAGGGTCAGAAGACCGGGCTCTATATCTACGCCGACAGCGGCGAGGAGCTTGTCGTGATTGCCCTCGCCGCCGGCGGCTGAAACTGTATTTTCGCTCGTCATAGTCTTTCTCCGGGGAGAACTAGACAGCAGCGGTTACCTGGCGGCCCTTGTAAGTACCGCATGACGGGCATGCGATGTGGGGAAGGGTCTGCTCGCCACAGCCACGGTTGGGGCAGGTAACGAGGGTGGGCACAGTGGTCTTCCACTGGCTACGACGCGACCGCGTGTTGGATCGCGACATTTTGCGCTTGGGGACAGCCACTTCTACTTCTCCTCGGCTTCGGTGATCACAAGATTTTCGCTGGTGTTTGATTCCACGCCAAATTTGGCCGCGAGACCAGCCCAGCGAGGATCAAGTATGTCATGCCCATGCCCAGATTCCGCAATCGCCAGGCGAATGCCACATTCTGAGCACAATCCCAGGCAATCGTCACTGCACAGAGGCTGGAGCGGAAGCGCCAGCCCGACTGCATCGACGATGACCGGTTCGAGGTCGATTTCGTCGTCTTCGACCGCGTAGACCTCTCCCTCTTCCGTCGTCTCCTCGGTGGTGCTGTCCGGGTAAGCGAACAACTCCGTGAGATAGATGTCCACGGTGTCGGTGAAAGGTTCAAGGCACCGCGAGCATTCACCCTTGGTGGGTGCGTGCACGTTTCCGGTGACGAGAACGCCTTCGGACACTGCTTCGAGACGAAGATCGAGATCTATGTCCGCGCCCGCTTCGATCGCGATCAGATCGAGACCGATACGGTTCGGGGACTGAATTGTTCTCTCGACGGTACGCATCGACCCTGGACGACGACCGAGCTTGACCGTGTCCAGCAAAAATCCCGCATCACTTGACTGATGCGACGAACTACGACGATGCGTTGACAAAGAGAACTCACCTAACTGTTGAAACTGGTATGGGCAACCACTCCACAATACGGCAGCTACAAGGCAAATCCCAATTCGATCCACGAAAAAGTGGGCCGCCCCATATCGGACGACCCACCCTCGACTGACTTGTCTGCTCTATCGGCGCCGCTCGGAACGACGATCGTCGTCCTGGTAGTCGGGAACCCCCGAACCCGTTCGAAGCTGTTGACGACCACGCCCGACCGATCGAACCGTTCCGGTGAGGAACTCTTCGAACTCGGCCAACTTGGTGTCCACGTACAGGTCACACTCCGAACGCATCCTGTCGGACTCGGCATGAGCGGCGTCGATCACTCGCGCGGATTCCGCGTGAGCTGACTGGACAACCTCGGTCTGCGACACCAGACGAGCCTGCTCGGCCGTTCCCTCCGCCACCGAATGTTCGTACGAGGCCTGGCCGGACTCGATCATCCGATCGGCCTCGGCACGCGCCCGTCCGGTGACGGCCTCGTACTCACGACGGCCGTCGGTGACGGTCCGTTCCGCTTCTGCTTCGGCGTCCTCGACCAACTGATCGGCGTGCGCACGCGCTTCGGCAACCATGCGATCGGCCTGAGCCTTGGCATCGGACAGAATCCGGTCGGCGTCGTCGCGTGCGTTCTCCACAGTCGAGGTTGCCTCGGCATTGGCGCTGCTGACCGTCTTCTCGGCGTTTGCTCGCGCGTCACCGACCAATTTGTCGCGATGATCGAGGACGTCCTGAGCGTCGTCCAGCTCGCTCGGAATTGCGTCCCGGACGTCGTCGAGTAGCTCGAGTACGTCACCGCGAGGCACAACACACCCTGCGGTCATGGGAACACCGCGCGCCTCTTCGACAATTGCGACCAGTTCGTCCAGTGCCTCGAATACGCGGTACACAAGCAACCCCAATCTCTACCGGCCGAAATCGGCCCACATCGTCACCGGTCCACTCGGACCTGTGCCCGTTCCTGTCCAAGTTTGCCGGAAGAACGGCCAACGGGGTGTCGTCGTGGTCGGTGTGTCGGGGATCAGCTGTTTTCGGCTGCTCGCTCGGCGATACGTGCGAGTAGCCGAGAATGCACTTTGGCCGGCAACATGTCGGAGACGTCGCCGCCGAAAGTCGCGACTTCCTTCACCAGAGAACTCGACAGGTAGCTGTACGTCGGATTCGTGGCGACGAACAGTGTGTCGACGCCCGTGAGCTTCTGATTCATCTGAGCCATCTGCAGCTCGTAATCGAAGTCGTTCGCGCCGCGCAGACCCTTGACGATCGCGCTGAGGCCTTCTTGTTTCGCGTAGTCGACCAACAATCCGTGCCACGACGTGACGCGAACGTTGGGCAGGTGACTCGTCGCGTCTTCGAGCATCTCGATCCGCTCGTCGATCGTGAACATGCCACGCTTGCTCTTGTTGATCAGCACGGTGACCACGACCTCGTCGAATTGCGCAGCAACTCTTCCGATTACGTCGAGGTGACCGTTGGTCACAGGGTCGAAGGATCCGGGGCAGACGGCGCCAGTCATGAGTCCAGACCGTAGCAGGTGGCCAGCTCGATGCGGGCTTCACCGTAGTTCTTGGCCTTGATCGGCTCGTAGCCCTGAGGCCACACGGTCTCCGGCGAGCGCGACGATCGTTCGAGTACCACGATCGTGCCCTCCCCCACCCATTTGTTGGCCTGCAGATCGGTGAGCATGGACACGACGGCCTCGTCGGTCACCGCATACGGTGGGTCCGCGATCACGATGTCGTATTCACGCGCGCTCGGACCCGAGACCACGGCCGCAACCGGAGCGGCGCGAACCGTCGCCCCAGGCAACGCGACAGTGCCGATGTTCGCCTTGATGACGGCAGCAGCCTTGGCATCCGATTCCACGAGAACAACGTGCTCGGCTCCCCGCGAGAGCGCCTCGAGGCCGAGAGCACCCGAACCCGCAAAGAGGTCGAGAACCGCGCACCCTTCGAGATCGATGCGCGCTTCGAGAGCACTGAACAGCGCCTCACGAACCCGATCCGACGTCGGACGGGTGCCGCTCGGCGGGACTCGCAGGCGTCGACCGCCCGCGAGTCCCGAGATGATGCGTGTCACTCTGCGGCGCTCTCCCCCGTCGAGACGACTACCAGCAGGTCTCCGCCCTCGACCTGTTGGACGGCGCTGATCGCGATCCGAGAGACGACGCCGGCGCGCGGCGAGGTGATCGCCGCTTCCATCTTCATTGCTTCGATCGTGGCCACGGTGTCGCCGGCCTCGATCTTCTGGCCTTCCTTCACCGCGAGCGTCACGACGCCCGCGAACGGTGCCGCCACGTGGCCCGGGTTGTTCTTGTCGGCCTTCTCCGCCACCGGTACGTCACTGGCAATGGAGCGATCGCGGATCGAGACCGGGCGCAATTGACCGTTCAGGATGCACATGACAGTGCGGTAGCCGCGCTCGTCGGGCTCGGAGATCGCTTCGAGACCGATGATCAGCTCAACGCCGGGAGCCAACTCGACGCGGTGTTCGTCGCCGCGCCGCAAACCGTAGAAGAACTGGTTCGCCGAAAGCCGCGACGTGTCACCGTACTTCTCGCGGTGTTCGAGGAATTCCTTTGTCGGGCCGGGGAACAGCAGACGATTCAGCGTCGCCTGACGGTCCTTCGACGAGCCCTCGAGCAGCACCTCGTCCTCAGCGGACAACGTCGCTTCGGGCTTGGCCTGGCCACGTCCTTCGAGTGCCTTGCTGCGGAACGGTTCCGGCCAACCACCGGGAGGCGTACCGAGTTCACCGCGCAGGAAGCCCACCACGGAGTCGGGAATGTCGAACTTCGCCGGATCTGCGGCAAACTCCTCCGAAGGCACGCCGGCGCCGACAAGGTGGAGGGCGAGGTCGCCGACGACCTTCGACGACGGCGTCACCTTCACGAGATGCCCGAGCATGCGGTCCGCGTCGGCGTACTTGGCTTCGACCTCTTCGAACCGGTCGCCGAGACCGAGAGCAACGGCCTGGGCCCGGAGATTGGAGAGCTGGCCGCCCGGAATCTCGTGCGTGTACACACGTCCCGTCGGCGCCGGCAGTCCGGATTCGAACGGCGCGTACACCTTTCGCAGCGCCTCCCAGTACGGTTCGAGGTCGCACACGTTCTGCAGGTTCAGCCCCGTGTCGAACTCGGAGTGCGCAGCGGCGGCAACGATGGCCGAGAGCGCAGGCTGACTGGTGGTTCCGGCCAGTGCCGCCGAAGCACCGTCGACTGCGTCGGCGCCCGCCTGCCACGCGGCGAAATACGTGGCCAACTGTCCACCGGGGGTGTCATGCGTGTGGACGTGAACCGGAAGATCGAAGTTGCTGCGTAGCGCCGTCACGAGCTTGGTGGCCGCCGGAGCGCGCAGCAGGCCCGCCATGTCCTTGATCGCGAGCACGTGAGCGCCCGCATCGACGATCTCTTCTGCCAACTTCAGGTAGTAGTCGAGCGTGTACAGCGTTTCGTTCGGATCCGACAGATCGCCGGTGTAGCTCAACGCCACCTCGGCGAGAGCCGTTCCGGTCTCACGCACCGCGTCGATGGCAGGGCGCATCTGGTCGACGTTGTTGAGCGCGTCGAAGATTCGGAAGATGTCGATGCCGGTGTCGGTGGCTTCCTGAACGAATGCGCGCGTGACCTTTTCGGGATACGGCGTGTAGCCCACCGTGTTTCGACCGCGAAGAAGCATCTGGAGGCAGATGTTGGGAATCGCCTCGCGCAGTGCGGCAAGCCGGTACCACGGATCCTCGTGCAGGAAGCGAAGTCCCACATCGTAGGTCGCGCCGCCCCAGGCTTCGATCGAGAGCAGTTCCGGCGTCAACCGCGCAACGTGCCCCGCTACTCCGAGCAGTCCGCTGGTTCGAACTCGCGTGGCCAACAACGACTGGTGCGCGTCACGGAAGGTGGTGTCGGTGACGCCGACTGCCTTCTGCTCACGCAGTGCCTTCGCGAAACCTTCGGGTCCGAGTTCGAGGAGGCGCTGACGGCTACCGGCAGGAGGGGGTGTCGAAAGATCGATCTTGGGCAGCTTGTCCTGCGGGTACACCGCCGAGGGACGCTCCCCGTGCGGCTTGTTGACAGTCACATCCGCGAGGTAGGTCAGGATCTTCGTGCCGCGGTCTGCCGAAGAACGCAGAGTCAGCAGCTGAGGACGTTCCTCGATGAAGGAGGTTGTCACGCGTCCCGCCCGGAAGTCCGGGTCGTCGAGAACCGCCTGCAGGAACGGAATGTTGGTCGAGACACCACGAATGCGGAACTCGGTGACCGCGCGGCGAGCTCTCGCCACAGCGGCTTCGAGGTCGCGACCGCGACAAGTGAGTTTGACCAGCATGGAATCGAAGTACGCTCCGACCTCGGCGCCGAGTGTGGCGCCACCGTCCAAGCGGATACCGGCTCCGCCCGGGGTGCGGTACGCGGTGATACGGCCGGTGTCCGGGCGGAATCCGTTTGCCGGATCCTCGGTCGTGATGCGGCACTGCAGCGCCGCGCCGCGAAGCTTGATCGTCTCCTGTGACAGACCAAGTTCTGCAAGCGTCGAACCGGACGCGATCTTGAGCTGCGACTGGACCAGGTCCACGTCCGTCACTTCTTCGGTGACGGTGTGCTCGACCTGAATTCGCGGGTTCATCTCGATGAAGACGTGGTTGCCGCGCTTGTCGAGAAGGAACTCGACGGTGCCCGCGCACGTGTATCCGATCTCCTTCGCGAAGGCGACGGCGTCGGCACAGATCTTGGCGCGCAACTCTTCGGAGAGATTGGGCGCCGGAGCGAGCTCGATCACCTTCTGGTGGCGACGTTGCAGCGAGCAGTCACGCTCGAAGAGGTGGATGACGTTGCCCTGCTCGTCGGCGAGGATCTGCACTTCGATGTGCCGGGGGTCGATGACGGCCTGCTCGAGGAAGACCGTCGAATCGCCGAAGGCCGATTCCGCTTCGCGCGCTGCGGCTTCGATCGATTCCTTGAGTTGTGAGCGCTCCGCAACACGGCGCATTCCGCGCCCACCGCCGCCTGCGACAGCCTTGACGAAGAGCGGGAAGGTCATGTCCTCGGCGGCTGCGAGCAACTCGTCGATGTCCGCTGACGGCTCCGAAGACGCGAGCACCGGGAGACCGGCGGCCTTTGCCGCTGCGATGGCCCGAGCCTTGTTTCCGGTCAACTCGAGGATCTCGGCGGACGGGCCGACGAACTTGATGCCTGCCTCGGCACACGCCGCCGACAAGTCCGGGTTCTCGGAGAGGAAACCGTAACCGGGGTAGATGGCGTCGGCTCCGGCGCTCTTGGCGGCGGCGACGATCTCCTCGACCGAGAGATACGCGCGAACGGGGTGACCCTTCTCCCCGATCTGGTAGCTCTCGTCTGCCTTGAGACGGTGGATCGAATTCCGATCCTCGTACGGGAACACCGCGACGGTTCCGGCACCTAGTTCGTAGGCGGCGCGGAAGGCACGGATCGCAATTTCGCCGCGGTTCGCGACGAGCACTTTGGAGAACATTCGAGAAAACTACCCCGATTTCATCTTGCGTCTACATGCGGAGTCTCATATTTCGGACTGAATCGAGAAACCAACCCGGCGGTCCTCGTGCTATTCGATTTCAGCTTGTCGTCATACCCTTCACGACTTCTCGAGGTACTCGATCCGGTCGGAGTCCAGGGCAGCGGTCACCATGGAAGCGAGGGCGGGATGACCGTCGAGCGACGGATCGGAGTCGACGATTCCCTGAGCGAACTCCCTGGCGGACTCGAGGATGTCTCCATGGGCCATGAGGGAAAGCAGCCGCAGATTCGAGGTTGTGCCCGACTGCGCCGCACCGAGGATGTCTCCTTCACGTCTGGTCGCGAGGTCGAGTTGAGCCAGTTCGAACCCGTCGTTGGTCGCTGCCACCGCCGAGAGCCGCTCGTACGCCGGCCCCCCGGGATTGCTTCCGGTGACGAGGATGCACAGTCCCTGGTGTTTCCCTCGACCGACGCGGCCACGCAACTGATGGAGCTGACTGACGCCGAACCGCTCGGCGTCGACGATCACCATCACCGTCGCGTTCGGAACGTCGACACCGACTTCGACAACGGTCGTACAGACGAGGACGTCGATGTCACCGACGTTGAACGCGCTCATCACCACGTCCTTTTCGTCGGAAGGCAGTCGACCGTGCAGCAACCCGACTCGCAGATCGGCCAGCGGACCACTCGACAGCTCTTCGAAGACGTCGACCGCCGACTTGGTCTCGGGCTGCTTCTCCTCGGTGAACTGATCTTCGCCTGCACCCTGCTCGCCGTCACCGATCCGCGAGCACACGACATACGCCTGACGGCCGTCGGCGACGTCCTCACGGATTCGTTCCCATGCGCGATCGACCCACTGCGGCTTCTGCTTCGCGGGCACGACACTGCTCTTGATAGGGGTTCGCCCACGTGGAAGCTCTCGCAGGGTCGAGACCTCGAGGTCGCCGAGCACGGTCATGGCGATGGTTCGCGGAATCGGCGTTGCCGTCATCACCAGCAGATGCGGACTCAGTCCTTCACGGGCACGTGATCGCAACTGATCACGTTGCTCGACGCCGAAGCGGTGTTGCTCGTCGACGACAACCATGCCGAGGTTGAAGAACTCGACGTTGTCCTGAATGAGCGCATGGGTACCGATGACGATCCCGGCGTCGCCGGTCACGGCTTCGAGCAGCGCTGCGCGCTTCGCAGCGACAGGCAGCGAGCCGGTAAGAAGGGCGATACGGGTGGAATGTTCGGCAGAACCGAGTTCACCACCTGCAGCCAGCGAGCCCATCATCTTGCGCAGTGATCGCGCGTGCTGATTTGCCAGGACCTCGGTGGGTGCGAGCAACGCGCACTGATAACCCGCATCGACGACCTGCAGCATCGCGCGCAGAGCCACGATCGTCTTGCCTGACCCGACCTCGCCCTGAAGAAGGCGGCTCATCGGGTGTGGGCGGGCAAGGTCGGTGGAGATCTCCTCCGCGACTGCTTGCTGTCCCTCCGTCAGAGTGAACGGGAGCATCTCCTCGAACTGGTCCGCGATCCCGCCGGCGACCGGAGCGCAGGCCGGAGCCACACGCTCGGAATTGTCGTGACGACGCATCGCGAGGACCAACTGCAGAGACAGCGCCTCGTCGAAACGCAGACGATCCTGTGCTCGTTCGATGTCTTCCTTGGTATCTGGCAGGTGAACGGTGCGCAGCGCCTCGTCCAAACCGATGAATCCGTGCTCGGCCCGAGTCTCGGCGGGCAATGGCTCCTCGATCGGATCGAGTTGGTCGAGCACTTGCCGCACGCACCGCATGATGGTCCAGCTCTCGACCTCGCGGGTCGCCGGGTACAGCGGGATCAACGCGCGGTCGAAGACGGACAGATCGAGTTCGGCGCCGGGATCCTGATTTGCGCGAGCCAGGCCCGCAAGGTCACCGGCTCCCTTGATGGATGCAAGCGGAACTACCGAATCCTCTTCGCCGACACGAGGTTCCGGGAGAATCAGGTAGCTCGGATGAGTGAGAGACCACTTGCCGCGGAAGTACTTCACCGTCCCGGAGAACATCGCCCGAACGCCGGGCTTGATGACGTGCCGCACCTTCTGCGGGTTGAAGAACGTGACGTCGACGGTCTGCGAATCAGTCGCCAGCGATACTCGCAACATCTGCCCCGGACGGTTCTTCATCTTCACGACGGCGGCCGACGCCACCCGCGCGATGATGGTGATGTGCTCACCCTCGGGCGGCTCCTTCTCGGCAAGTTCCTTGCCTGCCGACGCGTACCGGTGTGGGTAGTGACGCAGCAGGTCCTCGACGGTGCGGATCTCGAATGCCTCGTCGAGCGCGTCCGCGGTCTTCTTTCCCAGCAGCCGATCGAGTGGGTCGGCGAGCGTCGCCATCAGTTCCTCCAGCACAGTGTCGCGGTAAGCACATGTGTTCGTATATCAGCAGTCACCGACAGACCAGGTTCGATCACTCCACACCCAACTGGAACAGGTCACCCGGCTGATCACCCTGATAGACGAGCACGTCGACGCCCGGGTGGTGCGCGACGACGTGCGCCTCGAGCTGCCCGGCCAGGTCGTCCGGCGCGTCGGCGCCCATGAGTAGGGTCACGAGTTCGCCGCCGGATCCGAGCGCGAGGTCGACCAGTCGCGCACTCGACTCCGCGACGTCGGGACCGATGAGCACCACCTCGTGCCCCATCAGACCGATCGCGTCACCCGGATCACATGTCCCGACGTAGGTCAGCGAACGCTCGACCGCGATCCGCAACGATCCCCAGCGCGTGGCGGCCGCCGCCTCGGACATCGTGAAGCCGTCGTCGGCGACGTTGCGCTGAGGGTCGTGAACGGCAAGTGCTGCCAGGCCCTGGACCATCGACGACGTCGACAGCAGCAGAACCTGGTGAAGCGGATCGCGTGCAGCGGCACTGACTGCGACGAGTTCCTGAGCGGTCAAAGCTCCGTTCGGAAGCACCAGAACTTCGCTGCGTTCCATCTGACGAATGCGGCCGAGCAGTTGTGCGCGTGTCACCGGCGCATCGTCGCACCGAAGAACCGTCGCACCCTCACTCTCGAACAACGCCGCCGCGCTGTCACCGGCAACGACGGCCAGTACGCCGCGCGCGCCGGCCCCGGGGAATCGCCTCTCCGCCCGTGCCACCAACTGGTCGCGTTCGTCGACGAGAAAACTGCTGATGCGAATACCGTGAACCTTCCCGGCCTCGAGGCCGGCTTCCACGGCTGCACCGGCATCGCAGCAATGCACGTGCACCGACCAGCCGCCGAAACCGTCGCTGACGATGACCGTCGAATCTCCGAGGACGGACAGCCGCGTGCGCAGCGCCGTCATGCGATCGTCGTCGGAGTCGTCGACGAGGTACATGACCTCGAAATCCTGTTCCGAGTGATCACCACATTCGATCGGGCTCTTGTGAGCCCAATCGTGATCGAATGCGCTGACGTCGACAACTGCGCTCGACCTCGGGTCCGGCGTCCCCAGATCTTCGCGAACCTGCGGCTTCCCGGTCAGCACCTCGACAAAGGCGTCGAGGATCAGAACCAGACCGAATCCCCCGGCATCGACCACCCCGGCGGACGCGAGAACGTCCAGTTGCTCCGGCGTCTTGTTCAGTGCGACCGCAGCGGCGTCGGCAGCGGCGGCAACCACGGATGCAAGATCCTCGCCGCTCGGTGTCCTGGTGTCGACGCACTCCTGCGCTGCTTCTCCCGATGCACGCAATACCGTGACGATGGTGCCTTCCACCAGATCGGAGACAGCCCGAGAGGCCAGCGTCGTCGCCGTGGTCAGCGAGTTCGCGAAGCTACGGCCGTCGATGTGCTCACCTTGAACGCTCTCGGCGATGCCCCGGATCACCTGGGAGAGGATCACTCCGGAATTACCGCGAGCACCGGACACGGCGCCCCGAGCCAGAGCGTTGGCGACGCGGCCCGCACTGCGGACGTCGTCCTCGATCGTCTCGGCGGAATCGAGTGCAGCCCGCATCGTGAACAGCAGATTGGTGCCGGTATCCGAATCAGGGATGGGAAAGACGTTGAGGTTGTTGATCTCACCGCGACGTTTCTGGAGGCTGTCGACCGCCCGGCGGGCCCAGCGCCGCAGCAGATGTCCGTCCGCGACGGATTCCGCTTCTTCGGCGACGCGTTGCACTTCCCCCACTGACGGTTCCCCTCGACGATGGAAAGACTGACGATGAAAAAGAGATCGGTGATCGGTGCAGTCGAGGGTAGTCCGACGCTTCTGCGCAACCGTCATTACCGGGCGGTTTGGCCATTCGGGCCGGAAGCGGTTACTCTTACACGGTTGCCTCGAACGGGCTACACGAAATAATGCTGCACTTTGTTTGTTGCTGATTGACTGTTTTCACGTTCGGCTGCACAGTGAGCGGTCAAGGATCGGTTCGAAGTCGAGTATATTCGGATTGTAATTCTGGCTGCCCTACCGTGTAGGGTAACCACTTCAATATTCATTTCTAACAAGGAGTTCGCGACTATGGCTGCCGTCTGCGACGTATGCGCCAAGGGGCCCGGCTTCGGTAAGTCGGTCTCGCACTCGCACCGGCGTACCAATCGTCGCTGGAACCCGAACATTCAGTCTGTTCGTACCGAGGTTGCCCCGGGTAACACCCGTAAGGTCAACGTGTGCACCTCCTGCCTGAAGGCAGGCAAGGTCGCTCGGGGCTGATTGCCCGAGCACAAACTATTGCAGGCTCTGCCCCCGTCACTTCGGTGACGGGGGCAGAGCTGTATCTATGTGGCTGTATCTATGTGTCCCCGTGTTTCGTATGGCTGTCGGACACCCGTAATGTGCGTTGAGTGACTTCCATCGATGACCTGAGCAAAGTGACCCTCGACGAGGGCGTACTCCGCATCACCATTTCCACCGCCGCCAACGGCACCTCCCTCGACGACGAAGGACTGGTTCAGGGCGCGCAGGCGCTCGAGACAGTCGGAAACGACATCGGGAGCATCCTTCTGGTCGGCGAAGGCGCAAACTTCTGTGCCGGCGGCAACGTCCGTGCGTTCGCCGCAGCCCCTGACCGCGGCGAGTACGTGGCCGAGGTTGCCCGCGTCTTCCACGTGTTCGTTCGCGCGCTCGACGCTGCGACCGCTCCAGTGGTGGCCGGGGTCCACGGATGGGCTGCCGGCGCCGGAATGAGCCTGGTCTGCCTCGCCGACGTCGCAATCGGCGGCACCGGCACCAAGCTTCGCCCCGCGTACCCCTCCATCGGTTTCACCCCGGACGGCGGAATGTCGTGGACGCTTCCACGCATCGTCGGCGTGGCACGCGCTCGCGAGATTCTTCTCAACGATTCGGTGATCGGTGGCGACGAAGCCGTCCGCCTGGGGATCCTCACCCGACTCGTCGGTGACGACGAGGTCCAAGAAGAGGCAGCTCGCCTCGCCCGCGCTCTGGCCAACGGACCGAGTACGTCGTACTCGGGAATCAAAGCACTGCTGCGTTCGTCGCGGACGAACTCGCTCGCCGAGCAACTCGACGCCGAAGCCGCGTCCATCGCCATCGCAGCGAACAGCCCGATCGGACGCGAGGGCGTCGACGCGTTCGTCGACAAGCGTCGGCCCGATTTCACTTCCGCAAAGCAGGCCTAGTCGAACTGCCGTGCCGAACGTCGCGACTCGACGTTCGGCAGGCCGGTTCGTGCAGACACCGTTCGATCAGCCCAGATTCCAGTCGACCGGATCGGCTCCGAGTCCGGTCAAGAGTTCGTTCGCACGACTGAAGGGGCGCGAACCGAAGAAGCCACGCGAGGCCGAAAGCGGTGACGGGTGCGCGGATTCGATGATCGGTGTGTCGCCGAGCATCGGCGCGAGAGTGGCCGCGTCACGACCCCACAAGATCGCCACCATCGGTGACGACCGCGCGACCAGAGCGCGGATAGCCTGCTCGGTCACCGGCTCCCAGCCCTTCTTACGATGAGAAGCGGCTTGACCCGGCTGCACGGTGAGAACGCGATTGAGAAGCAGCACACCTTGTTTCGACCACGGTGTCAGATCGCCGTTCGGCGGTATCGGCAACCCGAGATCCTGGTGATACTCCTTGTAGATGTTGCCGAGACTTCGCGGAACCGGCCGCACGTCCGGTGCAACCGAAAAGCTCAACCCGACAGCGTGACCGGGCGTCGGATAAGGGTCCTGACCGACGATGAGCACTCGAACGTCCTCGAAAGGGTTCGTGAACGCACGCAAGACGTTCTCCCCCGCCGGCAGGTACTCCCGTCCCGCAGCGATCTCTTCGCGCAAGAACTTACCCATCGCGGTGATCTGCTCCGACACCGGTTCGAGTGCTCGCGCCCACCCTGGGTCGACGATCTCTGCAAGCGGCGCCATCAGTCGAGCCTGCGCAACGCGTCGCGGTAGTACGCCGCATTGGCTGCGTACATCTTGACGTTGCCGTCGAGGTGACCGAGCGGAACCTCGTATCCCGCACGGACCTTGGCGGGGACACCGAGTGCCATGCTGCGCGGCGGAACCTGCATCTTGTTGGCCACCACCGCACCAGCGGCGACGATCGACCCCGTCCCGATCACCGTTCCGTTGAGAACAACTGACCCCGACGCGATCAGGCAATGGTCCTCGATGGTCGATCCCTCGATGTGCGCGTTGTGGCCCACGACGCAACCGGAAGCGATGACAGTCGCATCGACGGCGGTGCAATGGATGACGGTTCCGTCCTGGATGTTCGATCCGATTCCCACCGAAATGGTTCCGTAGTCACCACGCAATACCGCTTGCGGCCAGATCGAGGTACCCGCTGCGAGAGTCACGGCGCCGATCACCACCGCGTCCGGGTGGACGTATGCGTCCGGATGAATGTCCGGAACTCTGTCTCCAAGTGCGTATACAGCCATGAAAGCAACCTATACCGCGGTGGTACCGGTGGTCGAAAAGCTGTGCCAGCCCCCGCCGCTCTCGCGAAGCGAACCGTCGACGCTCACGCCCGAACCGGCGGCAACCTCACCGATCACGATCCAACCCGACGGAATCTCGACCTCAGGCCCGAAAGTTGCTGCAAATCCGTGATCTTCACCACCGGAGAGGATCCAGTCCAGCGGATCGACGTCGAGCGCCTCGGCCGCCGATGCGACATCCGGTGAGGTCGGAACCGCAGCCGAGAAGATGTCGAACCGCACGTGCGAGGCCTCTGCGAGATGTCGAAGGTCCGCGATCAATCCGTCGGACACGTCCGTCATGGAATGTGCTGATTCTGCGGCGTCCCATGCCGATTGATACGGCGGATTCGGAACGCGATGGGAGGCAAGCAAATCTGGAAAGTTTGCGGGCTTGTCGAGCAGTACGGCTTCGTCGAGCAGTAGTGCCAACCCTGCTGCCGAGCAACCGAACAACCCGGCGACCGCGATCTTGTCACCGATCTTTGCTCCCGAACGCAGAACTGCCGCACGGCCACCGAGATCGCCGAGCACGGTCACCGACACCACGATCACCGGTGACTGGACCAGGTCACCGCCGACCACACCGGCGCCCAGATCGGTTGCCGCGTCCCAGATTCCCGCGGAGATTGCGTCGACCACGTCGACGGGTGTCGAAGGCGGGCACCCCAGAGACACCGTGAAGGCCGTCGGCCGCGCTCCCATCGAGACCACATCAGCAGCGTTCTGTGCCACTGCCTTCCGGCCGATGTCGCGTGGTGAAGACCAATCCATTCGGAAATGTCGACCTTCGACCAACATGTCGGACGAGACAACCACACGGCCGTCTCCGGAAGTCACGATGGCGGCATCGTCACCCGGCCCCAATTCAGTGGTGACCGGTTGGATTCGGCCGAGAAGAGATCGCGCGATCACGTCGAACTCCCCCACCTGCTCGACAGTGGGCTCCGACCCGAACTCCGATGATGCAGTGAACTCCGATGATGCAGTGAACTCCGATGATGCGATGAGTCTCTCCAATGCCGACGCAATTCGCTCGTAAGCGGCCTGCGGTACCTTCTAGCTGTGGTCGTGAATGCTTCTGCAAGCTCACGCGTGTGTCGGCAATCCTACCGATTCACCGACATGCTCTCAGAAGTGACAAGACCGCTGATCGACTGGACCAGGACCCGAGCGAAGAACTGAGCATGGCAGAAAACACCTCCACCGCAGACAACGCCGACATCGACCCCGACGGCGACGACGATCCGTCAGAGCGCCGCAGTCCGGCGCTGATCGCCACCGCCATCGCACTCCCGGTAGCCCTGATCGTCGGAGTAGTGATCGCGGCCGTCGTCGCGGGAAACAACCCTGAACTCTCGCCGGTTGCATTGGGACCCGTACCGGCACCGGCAGCGGAGTCGCCGGCCTGCGTTTCCCTTCTCGGCGCGCTCCCCGACAAGATCGACGACTTCACGAAAGCCGAATTGGTAGAACCTGCTCCGGCCGGTGCGGCAGCGTGGCAGCGCAGCGAAGGAGAGCCGATCGTCTTGCGCTGCGGACTCGACCGTCCGTCCGAGTTCGACCAGGCTGCAGCACTACAGGTCGTGAACGGTGTCCAGTGGTTCCAGGTCTCGGGAACCGACATCGGTTTGGCGGCGAGCACTTGGTTTGCCGTAGACCGCGGTGAATACATCGGTATCACGATCCCCGACGGGACCGGTCCGACGCCGATTCAGGAAATCTCCGACACCATCACGGCGACTCTCGAACAGAAGCCTCTCGACCCGGCGCCGGTCGCGGTTCCCTGATCAGCGAAGGCCGGTGCCGCGAGCGACGGCGGTGTCGACCAAAGTCGAAATCAAAGTGCGGTAATCGATTCCGGTGGCGTTCCACATCTTCGGGTACATCGAGATGGAAGTGAACCCGGGCATCGTGTTGATCTCGTTGATCACCGGGCCGTCAGCCGTGACGAAGAAATCGACCCGCGAGAGTCCCTGGCAATCGAGTGCCTTGAACGCGCGGACAGCAAGCTCTCGAATCTGGTCGCTCACCGACTCGTCGAGTTTCGCGGGGATGTCGAATTCACACACGTCGTCGAGGTACTTGGTGTCGAAGTCGTAGAACGCGTCCGAATCGGCGTCGGAATCCGGCATCCGGATCTCGGCGACCACACTCGCCTTGACGTCGCCGTTCGGGAATTCGAGGACGCCGCATTCCACCTCGCGGCCGATGATCGCGCCTTCGACGATCACCTTGGGATCATGCAGGCGTGCATGAGCGATCGCCCCGTCCAGACCGTCCCAATTGCTCACCCGAGTGATGCCGATGGACGAGCCTCCACGAGCGGGCTTGACGAAAACCGGAAGGCCCAATTCCGCCTTCTGCTCTTCGGTCAGCGTTGCGGTTCCCGGTCGAAGCACGACCTGCACTCCGACGGGAAGTCCTTCAGCAGCAAGAAGCTTCTTCGTGAACTCTTTGTCCATGCCGGCGGCGCTGGCCAGAACTCCGGGTCCGACGTACGGAACCCCGGCAAGTTCGAGCAGACCCTGGATCGTGCCGTCTTCACCGTAAGCCCCATGAAGAACGGGGAACACGACGTCGACCGACGCGAGCACAGCACCGGCGTCGGAGCCGTCGAAGGAGATGACCTCGCCCTCGCGGGTGGGGTCCGCGCTGAGGACCACCGACGTTCCGTCTTTGTCGACCGACGGCAGCGCGCGCCCGCTGATCGCGAGGGAACTGGGGTCGCTCGAACCGAGCACCCAGGAACCGTCGACGGTGATGCCGATCGGTACGACGTCGTACCGATCGGGGTCGAGGTTGCTCAGGACGCTTCCGGCGGAAACACAGGACACTGAATGCTCATTGCTCCGGCCACCGAAGATCACGGCCACGCGGGTACGACTGCTGTTCACGCGTCAAACCGTACCGCCGAATCGACTGCGGCACGCGATCGGGCCGGACCGATTTCGTCGACCCGGCCCGTTTACGCGTCGAGTGCGCGCTCGATGTCGGCCAGGAGATCGGCGGTGTCCTCGATGCCACAAGCGATTCGGACAAACCCCGCACTGACCGGATCGCCCCAGCGCGCACGGCGATCCGCCGTCGTGTGGATCCCCCCGAAGCTGGTAGCAGCCGTGACGAGAGCGCTCGCTTCGACGAACGAGTGGAAGGCCTGAGCCGAATCCAACTCGACGCTCACCAATCCGCCGAATCGATTCATCTGACCGGATGCCGTTGCATAGGACGGGTCACCGCGAAGGCCGGGGTAACGAACGGACCGGACTGCTTTGTGATTTACCAACATCTCGGCAAGCGCCAGCGCGTTGTCGCACTGACGCCCGAATCGCAGGCCTGCCGTGCCGAGGCTCCGGTGCGCAAGCCACGTCTCGAAGGGGCCGAGCACCGTTCCCGAGAGAAGTCGCTCACGCTCGATTCGCCGACTCACTGCCGCATCGGAGGTGGCGACGTAACCCATCAGGAGGTCACTGTGCCCGCTGAGAGCCTTGGTACCGCTGGCCACCACGACGTCGGCACCCAATTCGAGCGGGCGCTGACCCAGCGGTGTCGCGGTCGTGTTGTCGACGATCAGCAGCGCACCCGAACGGTGGCACACGTCGGCGAGCACGCGAAGGTCGACCACGTCCAGCACCGGGTTGGACGGCGTCTCGGCGACGACGACCACGCGGCCCGGTGACGCGTCGAGCAGATCTACGAAGCTCGCGTCGCCCATCTGCAGAGTCGAAACCTCGCGAACGGTGATTCCCAACGGCGCGAGGCGCTCGTTCGCGTACAACCGCACTTGGTAGTACCCGTCCGAGGGCACGACGACGGTATCCCCCGCGACGAGGACGCTGCGCAAGGTAGCGGTGATCGCGGACATCCCCGATCCCATGACGAGGGCGTGGTCCGCTCTCTCGAGCGCCGCGAGCGCGGATTCGAGTCCGCGCCAACCCGGGTTCGACGCACGTGCATAGGTATCGGACTCGGAACCTTCGTCCGCCGAAAGTTGGTACGGCGCAGCGAATATCGGGCCCAATTGCATGGGCTGACCCGCGGCGTGTTCGCGCGCGACGGCGCTCACGCTGCGCGTCGAATCCCCGTAATCCTCGAAGCGACCCACACCGATTTCACTCATTCCGGCTTCGTCCGGCGTCCGAGCAACTGACCGATCGCATCGCTGACGGCCATGCCTTCGTGGCACACCCGGTGGACCGCGTCGGTCAACGGCATCTCCACGTCGTATCCGGCAGCGAGTGCGCGTACCGACGTGCACGACTTCACGCCCTCGGCGACCTGACCGTTGGTTGCCTTCTGTGCCGACTCCATCGACCCGCCTCGTCCGAGCCGCTCTCCGAACGTCCGGTTTCGCGACAACTCGGACGTGCAGGTCGCTACCAGGTCACCGACGCCCGCCAAGCCTGCAAGAGTCGACGCCTTGGCGCCGAGCGCAACGCCGAGACGAATCGTCTCGGCGAGCCCACGGGTGATGATGCTGGCGACCGTGTTGTCGCCGAATCCACTGCCGGCGGCCATGCCGCAGGCCAGCGCGATCACGTTCTTACACGCACCACCGATCTCGCAACCGATGACGTCGGAGTTGGTGTACGGCCTGAAATAGCCGGTAGCACAAGCATCCTGGAGAGCGAGGGCACGCGAGGAATCCGAACAGGCGATCACCGTCGCCGCGGGCTGCCCGCCGGCGATCTCGTGTGCAAGGTTCGGGCCCGAGAGCACCGCGACGCGCCCCGGTTCCACGCCGGTCACCGACACGATGACCTGGCTCATGCGCATGAGCGTCCCGGTCTCGATTCCCTTGGCCAGACTCAGCAGAGTCGCATCGGGTCCGATCGAGCCTTTCCACTGCTCCAGGTTTGCTCGTAGCGACTGCGAGGGAACCGCCAGCACGATGAAGTCAGCACCTGCCATCGCCTCCTCGTGGTGGTGGGTCGCGCGAATCGACGAAGGCAAAGCAATGCCCGGCAGATAGTCGCTGTTCTCGTGCGTGGTGTCGATGCGCTTCGCGACCTCTTCACGCCTGGCCCACATCGTCACGTCGGTTCCGGCCTCGGCCATCACCTTCGCCAACGCCGTTCCCCACGAACCTGCGCCCAATACAGCTGCCTTACTCACACGCTCACCCCGTCTACCCGGCGAAGCGGGTCGCCGCCAGAAAAATCGTCTGCACAGAGTATCGCCTGTGGTGCACTGCGGTGGGCAGCCGCGGACACCGAGCGTGATGACTGGCAAGATCGAGGGATGGACAGCGCGGAACCCCCGTACCCACACGCCGTGGAGACACCGCATGCGCGCACGGAGATCGAACGCCCCATGCATGCGATAGTGGCCGTCAAGTCCTTGAGATCGGCCAAGTCCCGACTCGCGGGCGAACTCGACTCGGACGCGCGTGCAGACCTCGTGTTGGCCATGCTTCACGACACCCTCGCCACAGTTGCAGCCGTCTCGGCCATCGACAGCGTCACAGTGGTCACCCCAGACCCCACCGTTGCCGCCCTTGCATATTCCGTCGGCGTGACGGTCTACGCCGATCCAGCTCCCGACGGCGCCCGAACCAACGGCGCAACACCGCGCACGGAGGAAACCCTCAACGCGGCGTTGAGTGCAGCGGCCGCCGATATCCGAGCCAAGCGCGGAGTGGTCGACCTCGTTGTGCTGCAAGCCGACTTGCCCGCCATGCAACCGAGCGAACTGACGGAGGCCGTGGCCGCGGCCCGCAGCGGCGGACGTTCAGTCGTCGTCGATCACCACGGCACTGGCACTTCCGCATTGTTTGCGTGCGGCGAAAGCGCGCTGGACCCTCGGTTCGGGCCGGAATCCGCACTTGGACATGCCAATTCAGGTGCTCGTCCACTCAACGGCCAATGGCCGGGACTGCGCACCGACGTCGACACCCATGCCGATCTCGGCACTGTGCGAGCACTGGGAGTAGGCCCCGCGACATCGGCTTCGTTGACCAGACTCAAGGCCACGCCGTCGAACAGTCGATGAATTTTCTTTCATCGATTGTCGGACCGCGCGATTGTGGGGGATGATCGACGAGTGAGCAATGGCGAAGCACTCGAAAACCGTATTTCCGAAGACCAGTCGGACGGAGACCACAGCTCCGGCCGCCACGAGAACGGCGCGGCCACCTCGCCGCGATCTCAGGCCGTCGCGGTCGCCACCAACATCCCGGGCGCTCCCCCTGCAGCTACCAAGGCAGAGCTACCCGAATTGCTCGTCGGACTTCCCGAGGATCGTTACCTCAACCGCGAACTCAGCTGGCTCGATTTCAATGCCCGTGTTCTCGCATTGGCCGCCGACGAGTCACTGCCGTTGCTCGAACGCGCAAAGTTCCTCGCCATCTTCGCTTCCAATCTCGACGAATTTTTCATGGTCCGGGTCGCCGGACTCAAGCGCCGCGACGAGACGGGACTGTCGGTCAGGTCCGCCGACGGCCTCTCCCCACGCGAACAATTGGCGCTCATCGCGCGTCGCACCCAGGAACTCGCCGACAAGCACGCGCACGTGTTTCTCGACTCGGTCCGCCCTGCCCTGGCGGCAGAAGGCATTTCAATCGTTCGATGGGCCGACCTCAGCGCCGACGATCACGGCCGACTCTCTGCGCATTTCCACGAGCAGGTCTTCCCGGTACTGACGCCGTTGGCAGTCGATCACGCTCACCCGTTCCCCTACATCAGCGGACTGAGCCTCAACCTCGCCGTGACGGTGAAGGACTCCGTCACCCGCGGCGAACACTTCGCTCGCGTCAAGGTTCCCGACAACGTCGGCCGGTTCGTGCGAGTCAAGAGCACGACATCTTCGTCCACCATCGATTCTTTCCTCCCGATGGAAGAACTGATTTCGGCTCATCTGGACGTGCTGTTCCCCGGAATGGAAATCGTCGAACATCACGCTTTCCGAATCACACGCAACGCCGATTTCGAGGTCGAAGAAGATCGGGACGAGGATCTGCTGCAGGCACTCGAACGTGAATTGGCGCGTCGTCGTTTCGGTTCACCCGTTCGCCTCGAAGTTGCCGACGACATGACCGAGCACATGCTCGAACTGCTTCTGCGTGAACTCGACGTCGATCCGGCCGACGTGATCGAGGTTTCCGGTCTCCTCGACTTGTCCTGCCTCTGGCAGGTTTACGCCGTCGACCGCCCCGCTCTCAAAGACGCTCCGTTCGTCCCGGCGACGCATCCGGCGTTCGGTGAACGCGAGACTCCGAAGAGCGTGTTCTCGACCCTGCGCGAAGGCGACGTGCTCGTCCACCACCCATATGACTCGTTTTCCACAAGCGTTCAACGCTTCATCGAACAGGCCGCCGCCGACCCGCAGGTGCTCGCGATCAAGCAGACCCTGTACCGCACTTCCGGCGACTCCCCCATCGTCAATGCACTGATCGACGCCGCCGAAGCGGGCAAGCAGGTTGTCGCGCTGGTGGAGATCAAGGCCCGCTTCGACGAGCAGGCCAACATCAAGTGGGCTCGCAAACTCGAGCAGGCCGGCGTTCACGTCGTCTACGGTCTCGTCGGTCTCAAGACTCACTGCAAGACGTGCCTCGTCGTCAGGCGAGAGGGCTCGACCATTCGTCGTTACTGCCACATCGGCACGGGCAACTACAATCCGAAGACCGCGCGCATGTACGAGGACGTCGGATTGCTCACCGCAGCACCGGAGATCGGTGCAGACCTCACCGACCTCTTCAACTCGCTGACCGGATACTCCCGAAAGACGAGCTACCGCAACCTTCTCGTAGCGCCGTACGGGGTTCGCCGCGGGATCATCGAGCGGATCGACAACGAGATCGCTCACAAGCTCGCAGGCCGCGATGCCGGTATCCGCTTGAAGGCCAACGCATTGGTCGACGAGCAGGTCATCGACGCGTTGTACCGCGCATCCAAGGCCGGTATCCCCGTCGAGATCGTGGTCCGCGGAATCTGCGCGCTCAAGCCGGGCGTTCCCGGCCTCAGCGAAAACATCGAAGTACGTTCCATTCTCGGACGCTTCCTCGAACACTCGCGAATGTTCCATTTCCGCTCGGCCGACGAATTCTGGATCGGCAGCGCAGACATGATGCACCGCAACCTCGATCGCCGCGTCGAGGTCATGGTGCAGGTCAAGGACCCGAAACTGTCGAAGCAACTCGGTGACATCTTCGACTCCGCGCTCGATCCCCGAACTCGCTGCTGGGTACTGCATCCGGACGGGAGTTGGGTCGCTGCCCCCGAACGCGGTGAGGACGTACGTGAGCATCAACAGTCGTTGATGCGCAGCCGCACCGCCAGCGGGTCTTGACGGGCTCGGATCACACAATGAACGACAAGCCGGTCAAAGCCAACATCTTTGCCGCAGGCGCGGTTCTGTGGCGGAAGGCTCCTCAGGATCCTTCCGCCATCGAGATCGCCGTCGTACATCGACCGAAGTACGACGACTGGTCATTCCCCAAAGGAAAGCTCGATCCCGGCGAGACCTTCTTGACCGCAGCAGTTCGGGAGGTCCGCGAAGAGACCTCGATCACCGGACGTTTCGGAAGGCACCTCGGTGGCGTGACGTACCCGATCCCGGGACATCGCAAACTCAAACGGGTCGAATACTGGTCGGCCGAAGCAGTGGACGGAGATTTCGGGCCGAATAGCGAAGTGGATGTTCTCTATTGGCTTCCGGTCACCGAGGTCGCCGATCATCTTTCCTACCCGATGGATCGAATGATTCTTCGCCGCTTCGTTTCCCTTCCGCCTGACACGAAAACGGTATTACTCGTCCGCCACGCAAAAGCTGGGAGCCGTAAGCGATACAAGGGCGACGACAATGTGCGTCCACTCGACGCCAAGGGCAAAGAGCAATCCGCCGCCTTGGTCGAACAGCTGAAAATCTTCGGAGCCGATTCGGTTTTCGCGGCTGACCGTACGCGCTGCATCGACACTGTGATGCCATTGGCGGAGGCATTGGGTGAAGAGATTTCGACGGAACCTCTTCTGACCGAAGAAGGTTACGAGGCCGATCCCGACGCCGCCAGGGCGCGTGCGCTGCAGATCGCCGCGCTGGAGGGCACTCCCGTAATCTGCAGCCAAGGAGGCGTCATCCCCGATTTGATGCGCTGGTGGGCTGATACGGCCGGTATAACACTGCCCTCGGCGCGCAACCGTAAGGCGAGCACTTGGGTGCTCTCGTTCCTCGACGGCCGTCTCGTCGCCGCGGATCACCTCGACAGCCCGCTCCCCAAAGTCGCCAACTCCTGAGGGATTTGGACCAACCGACACTCAGCTCGATTCGGTAGTTTTGCAAAGCACTGAAACACAGGAGAATTCATACTTCTCCCAGACAGCAAAAAGAGGTGCAGCCGCGGATCTGATCCGCGGCTGCACCTCTTTGTCTTACGGCATCGGGTTTTTCACCCGAACGCGACTACTTTGCGCGCTTGGCCGGAGCCTTCTTGGCCGGAGCCTTCTTGGCTGCGGTCTTGGCGGGAGCCTTCTTGGCCGGAGCCTTCTTGGCCGGAGCCTTGGCTGCGGTCTTGGCCGGAGCCTTCTTGGCGGGAGCCTTGGTGGCAACCGTCTTCTTGGCTGCGGTCTTGGCCGGAGCCTTCTTGGCAGGAGCCTTGGTGGCAACCGTCTTCTTGGCTGCGGTCTTGGCCGGAGCCTTCTTGGCGGGAGCCTTCGCGGCAACCGTCTTCTTGGCTGCGGTCTTGGCCGGAGCCTTCTTGGCCGGAGCCTTCTTGGCTGCGGTCTTCTTGGCAGCAGCCTTCTTGGCTGCAGCCTTGGTGGCCGGTGCTGCTACGCCACGCTTGACTGCCGGGCCGGTGGCCGGAAGCTTCTGTCCACCAGCGATAACAGCCTTGAACTGCGCACCCGGACGGAAAGCCGGAACCGACGTCGGCTTGACCTTGACGGTCTCGCCCGTACGCGGGTTGCGTGCAACACGTGCTGCACGACGACGCTGCTCGAAGACTCCGAAGCCGGTGATGGTCACGCTCTCGCCACGGTGGACGGCGCGGACGATGGTGTCCACGACGTGCTCCACTGCGTCGGTCGCTGTGCGCCTGTCCGAACCCAGCTTTTCAGTCAGAACATCGATGAGCTCTGCCTTGTTCATTGAAATTCCTCCGCTAATTGTGGTCCACCGTCGGACCGACTGAGAACCACGGTAAACCTGATAACGGCAAGAGTCTATGTGCCACGCCAATTCTCATTCAACGTGACTGCGAAATGGTGACCTATTTCTCTTCCCGCGCGGAGTTGCGGATTTCGGTTCAGCCCTGCGAAATTCGGGCTGGAAGGGTAGTCGGTTTCCATGAAGGCCTTGACTTTTCGAACTCGGAAATCGCGTCTACCTGCCGCAATGTCAGTCCGATGTCGTCGAGACCCTCCAGCAGACGCCACCGTGTGTAGTCGTCAATATTGAACGGCACCACCGTAGTTCCGGCGCTGACGGTCCGATTCTCGAGATCTACTGTCAATTCCAGTCCGGGCTGCTCTTCGAGCAACTTCCAGAGCAATTCGACGTCGCTCTGCTCGACCTGTGCCGCTACGAGACCGGCTTTTCCGGCGTTTCCGCGGAAGATGTCGGCGAACCGGGAAGCAATGACGACCCGAAATCCGAAGTCGGAGAGAGCCCACACGGCATGCTCACGCGAAGAGCCCGTGCCGAAATCGGGACCGGCCACGAGGACGCTTCCCTTGTCGTACGGAGCCAGATTCAGAATGAAGTTGGGGTCGGTACGCCAGCCTGCAAACAGCCCGTCCTCGAATCCGGTGCGCGTCACCCGTTTCAGGTACACGGCAGGGATGATCTGGTCGGTATCGACATTCGAGCGTCGCAGCGGGACGCCGATACCCTTGTGCGTGGTAAAGGATTCCATCGAAATTCTCCTCGAGATGGTAAGTGGGTCAGACCAGATCGGCCGGTGCCGAGAGCGTTCCGCGGACCGCCGTGGCAGCCGCGACGAGCGGGGAAACCAGATGAGTCCGGCCGCCTTTACCCTGTCGGCCTTCGAAATTCCGGTTGGACGTCGATGCCGAACGCTCGCCGGGAGCAAGCTGGTCAGGGTTCATTCCCAAGCACATCGAGCAACCGGCCTGGCGCCATTCAGCCCCTGCCGCTGTGAAGATTTCACCGAGACCTTCGCTTTCGGCTTGAGCCCGCACCCGCATCGAGCCGGGAACGATGAGCATCCGAACGCCCTCTGCCACATGGCGACCCTCGAGCACCTCCGCCACTGCGCGCAGGTCTTCGATGCGTCCGTTGGTGCACGAACCGACGAACACGGTGTCGACAGAAACATCCCGAAGCGGCATACCGGCGTCGAGACCCATGTAGGTGAGCGCCTTCTCGGCTGCCTGACGCTCGCTCTCGTCGACGATCAGTTCGGGATCAGGCACACGGTCGCCGAGCGGCGCACCCTGTCCCGGATTGGTTCCCCACGTGACGAAAGGCGTCAATGCGTTTGCGTCGATGTGAACCTCGTTGTCGAATTCCGCGCCCTCGTCGGTCTTGAGCAACTCCCACGCGGCGACGGCTTCGTCCCACTCTGCGCCGGACGGTGCATGCGGACGGCCCTTGATGAACTCGTAAGTGGTCTCGTCCGGTGCGATCATGCCCGCGCGGGCTCCGGCCTCGATCGACATGTTGCAGATGGTCATACGAGCTTCCATCGACAGTTTGCGAATGGCCTCGCCGCGGTACTCCAGTACGTAGCCCTGGCCGCCGCCGGTGCCGATCTTGGCGATGACTGCCAGGATCAAGTCCTTGCTCGTGACGCCGGGAGGCAGCTCGCCGTCGACCGTGATCGCCATGGTCTTGAAGGGGCGCAACGACAATGTCTGCGTTGCCATCACATGCTCGACCTCGCTGGTGCCGATTCCCATTGCGAGCGCACCGAATGCGCCGTGCGTCGACGTATGACTGTCGCCGCACACCACGGTGGTTCCGGGCTGCGTCAGGCCGAGCTGCGGTCCGACCACATGCACGATGCCTTGGTCGAGATCGCCCATGCGGTGCAAGCGAACTCCGAACTCCTCGCAATTTCGGCGCAAGGTGTCGACCTGAGTCTTGGACACAGGATCTGCGATCGGCTTGTCGATGTCGATCGTCGGAACGTTGTGGTCCTCGGTGGCGATCGTCAGGTCGGGACGGCGCAACTGGCGTCCCGCCAGGCGAAGTCCGTCGAATGCCTGGGGGCTCGTCACTTCGTGAACGAGGTGGAGATCGATGTAGATGAGGTCGGGATCCTGCCCCTCCCCTTTCACGACAACGTGGTCGTCCCACACCTTCTCGGCGAGAGTGCGTGCTTTCTGTGCCATGTCTTCCACCTCTGTACGTAGCCTCGCGTCGGCGGACTACGGGCTGGCCCGCCGCGCGTGAAGTAGGTCCCCAGCCTTCACAGCAGATGCAGACTGTCCCGAGGAAATGCGCTATCCCTCCAGGAAATGCGGTAGCATCCCACTATGCGAGAAACTGGTATCGACCTATGAGACAGCATAGCGGCATCGGCGTCCTGGACAAAGCAATGGGCGTGCTTCATGCAGTAGCTGAGGAACCGTGCAGCCTCACCGAACTCTGTGCACGAACCGGTTTGCCGCGCGCGACCGCCCATAGACTCGCCGTCGGTCTCGAAGTCCATCGACTCCTCACTCGCGACTCGGACGGTCAGTGGTGCCCAGGGCCCGGACTCGCCGAACTCGCTGCCACCGCTAATGATCCACTCATTGCTGCGGCCGGACTCATCCTCCCCCGCCTTCGCGAAATCACCGGCGAAAGCGTCCAGCTGTACCGTCGCGAAGGCACACAACGCATCTGCGTCGCGTCGATGGAACCACCGACGGGCCTGCGTGACACGGTGCTCGTCGGAGCCCGACTGCCGATGAACGCCGGATCCGGCGCCAAGGTCCTTCTCGCATGGGCAGATCCACAAACCCAACGGACCGTCCTCGCCGATGCGTCCTTCGGCGAACGAGTGCTCCTCGAGGTTCGCCGGCGCGGCTGGGCACAGAGCGCGGCCGAACGTGAGCCCGGTGTCGCCAGCGTCGCGGCTCCCGTCCGCGACTCGGCAGGCGCTGTCATTGCCGCGATTTCGGTCTCCGGCCCCATCGATCGGATGGGTAGACGACCGGGAGCCCGCTGGGCGGCGGACCTTCTCGCAGCTGCCGAAGCGCTCCACAAGCGTCTGTAATTCGTGACACAGTAAGGCCTTCAGATCCTCGAGCACGTAGGAGTACGACGCGACCATGGCAGGAAAGCAGCGTAGTCAGATCACGATGACCGAGGCCGAAATCTCGAGCTTCGTCGAAAAGAGCCGTACGGCAACGATGGCGACGTTGAGCGCCGACGGAATGCCTCACCTGATCGCGATGTGGTTCGCGATAGTCGAGGGCGAAATCTGGTTCGAGACCAAAGCCAAGTCTCAGAAGGCCGTCAATCTTCGCCGGGACGCCCGAATGTCCGTCCTGATCGAAGACGGTCAGACGTACGACACGCTCCGAGGAGTCTCGATGGAGGGTACCGGGGTCATCGTCGAAGATCCGGAAGCCCTCTTCGCTGTGGGAATCAGCGTCTGGGAGCGATACACGGGCCCGTACACCGACGATCTCCGCCCGGCCGTCGACGCGATGCTCCACAAGCGCGTCGCGGTACGGTTCGTTCCCGATCGAACTCGTTCGTGGGATCACCGCAAGCTCGGGATGCCTGCGATGCCTCTTTCCGGCTCTACCGCACCGCCGCCGCAGCCCTGAGATTCGTGAGCGGAAAAATCACGAGCAATCGAATTCGGGCCGGCGTAGTTTCACCAACAGGCCCAACAACAAGGAGTGAGCATATGAGCGATCTCGACAGCAACACCCCGTCCGAACCCGAATCCCAATCGGAGGAAACCAAACGAAAGTTCCGTGAGGCCCTCGAACGGAAGAATCATCAGAACGCCAAATCGACCGACCATCGCGACGGACAGTCCAAGGTCCACAACACGCATGGCCCGGCCGATCACAAGCGAGAGTTCCGCCGTAAGAGCGGATAGCCGATCGCGGACAACAGAGTGAGATGACGATCACCCCCAGTCGAATTCGCCTGGGGGTGATCGTTTTTCGCATCGCCGGAAACATTTTCCGCACATACGAAAAGACCCCCCGATCAATGATCGGAGGGTCTTTCATTTGTAGCCCCGACGGGATTCGAACCCGCGCTACCGCCTTGAGAGGGCGGCGTCCTAGGCCGCTAGACGACGGGGCCAGGACACGCTTTTAAACGTGGTATTTCAGCCTTGCTCTTGGATGCTCAGCAAGCTTAGCTTGTCTGAGTCCGGCCACAAAATCGACCGGATTTCCGCTGGGGTACCAGGACTCGAACCTAGAATGGCGGTACCAGAAACCGCTGTGTTGCCAATTACACCATACCCCAAGGTCTTGCTCACCAGCCTTGCCCGATCCGCTTCGCTGTTGTGCTCGGCGGCTCGTCTCCGGCCGAAAAGAAGATTACCAGTACCCCTGCCCCAAATACCAAATCGTATGGTCACAGGAGGTTTTTGCTTCATTTTCGGCCGGAAGACCGTCCGATCTAGGCGGTTACCGCTGCCCTACCGGCGCGCAACCGAGCGAGCGAGACCTCACGACCGAGCAATTCCATCGACTCGTACAGCGGAGGGCTGATGTGAGAGCCCGTGATCGCGACCCGAACCGGAGCGAAGGCCTTACGCGGTTTGAGCTCCAGATCCTCGATGAGGGCCTTCTTGAGTGCTTCCTCGATACTGGCCGCCGACCACTCTGAGATGGCATCGAGCGCCGCAAGAGACGCGTCCAGAACCGGACCGGCATCTTCCTTCAAGTTCTTTGCCGCCGCGGCCGGATCGAGAGCAAACGACGCCTCGTCGACGAACAGGAATTTCAGCAGATCCCACGCGTCGGACAGGACGACGATGCGCGTCTGCACGAGGTCCGCCGCAACAGTGAACGTCGCTTCGTCGACGTCGGCGCCGATGTGTCCGTGCTCCACCAGGAACGACTTCAGACGACCGGCGAAGTCGGCCGGCTCGAGCAGACGAATGTGCTCGGCATTGATCGCGTCGGCCTTCTTCTGGTCGAAGCGGGCAGGATTGGAGTTGACCTTGGAGACGTCGAAGGCCGCAACCATCTCGTCGAGCGAGAAGACGTCGTGATCGTCGGCGATGCTCCACCCGAGCAGAGCCAGGTAGTTCAGCAATCCCTCGGGAATGAAGCCCCGATCGCGGTGGATGAAGAGGTTGGACTCGGGATCGCGCTTGGAAAGCTTCTTGTTGCCCTGACCCATCACGAAAGGCAAGTGCCCGAACGACGGTGTGAAATCGGCGACACCGATACGAATCAATGCCTCGTACAACGCGAGCTGACGCGGAGTCGAGGACAGCAGATCTTCGCCGCGCAGTACATGGGTGATCTTCATCAACGCGTCGTCGACCGGGTTGACCAAGGTGTACAGCGGAATGCCGTTGCCGCGAGTCAGCGCGAAGTCCGGAACGGTGCCTGCCTTGAACGTGGTCTCGCCCCGCACCAGGTCGTTCCAGGTCAGATCGTGATCGGGCATCCGGAGGCGGACGACGGGCTTGCGCCCCTCGGCGATGTAGGCAGCGCGCTGCTCGTCGCTGAGCTCGCGATCGAAGTTGTCGTATCCGAGCTTCGGATCGCGTCCGGCCGACTTGTGTCGCGCTTCGACCTCCTCGTTGGTCGAGTAGGACTCGTAGGCCTCGCCCGCGGCCAGCAACTTGGCAACAACGTCGAGATGCAGGTCGCGACGCTCGGACTGGCGATACGGTGCGTGCGGCCCACCGACCTCCGGGCCTTCGTCCCAATTGAGCCCCAACCAGCGGAGGGCGTCGAGGATGGCCTGGTAGGACTCTTCACTGTCGCGCTGCGCATCGGTGTCTTCGATACGGAACACGAATGTGCCGCCGTGGTGTCGTGCGAATGCCCAGTTGAACAAGGCGGTGCGCACCAAACCCACGTGCGGGGTTCCGGTGGGTGACGGACAGAAACGGACGCGTACTTCGCTGTTGGTCATGGCTCACTTGGCTCGGCGATGATGGATGGTCGTACTACAGGTTAGTCCGGCAGCGCTTCCTCCATCCGGCCGATCACTTACCCGGCAGGACGTTGATGCGTGTCATGTCGCCGTCGTAGTAGGCCAGCAGTCGCTTGTCCATGACCTTTCGCCACAGCGGCGGCACCCACGCGCAGACGATCATGACTGCGTAACCCGCTGGAAGTTGCGGCGCTTCGGCCGCACTTCGCAGGCTCTGGTACCGCAGACGCGGATTCGCGTGATGGTCGCTGTGACGCTGAAGTTGATAGAGGAACAGATTGCTGACGACGTGGTCGCTGTTCCAGCTGTCCTCGGGCGAGCACCGGACGTACGAGCCGTCAGGCCGCTTCGCACGTAGCAAGCCGTAGTGCTCGAGATAGTTGGCGGTCTCGAGGAACGTGAAGCCTGCAATTGCCTGAACGGCGAGCCACGGCGCAATTTCCCAGCCGAACGCGGCGATCAGACTGCCGAACAGAACCACACTCATCGCCCACGCGTTCAGGATGTTGTTGCGGTAACTCCACGTCCGTCTCCCCTGACGCCTCAGACGAGCGCTTTCGATCCGCCATCCCGAGCGCAGGCCGCCGATGACGCTGCGAGGCAAGAAGAACCAGAAGTTTTCCTTGTACCGCGAGCTGGCCGGATCCTCCGGCGTCGCGACGCGGACGTGGTGACCATGGTTGTGTTCGACGTAGAAATGGCCGTAGAAGGACTGCGCGAGCGCTACTTTCGCGAGCCACTTCTCGAGCTTCTCACTCTTGTGCCCCAATTCATGCGCCGCGTTGATCCCCACACCGGCAACCACGCCGGCAGTCATCGCGAGCGCGAACTTCTCCCCCGCCGCCATCGGCGCGTTCACCCAACACCACGCGACGAACACCAGCCCGACGTATTGGAGGGGCAGGAACAAGTACGTGCACCAGCGGTAGAAACGATCCTCTTGCAATTCAGGGATCGCTTCGTCCGGTGGGCTGTTACCGTCCTCGCCCGCCAGGAGATCGATCAGGGGAATGACGATGACGATCAGCCACGCCCCGATGGCCCAGAAGAGCCCGAGACTGAATTTGTCGACCAGGAACCACGCAGCGAACGGGCTGAGAGGAACCAGCAAACCCAGTGGCCACAGGTAGCGCTTCTTGTCTCGCCACACCGGCCGCTGCCCGTTCCGCGCTTGCCCTGCCGCTGTCCGGGAGGCTTCCGCGAAGGTCGTCATGTATCACCACGTTTCTGCGCAATCCACTCGATTGCCCCATCGGCTTCTATCCAGTTATCGGTCACCCTACTGCTCAGCGTTACATTTCAGGGAATTTGGTCTGTTACGGGCCGCGACAGCAAACCGTATGGCGAACTCTCCCAACCTGGCCAAATCCGACATAACGCCAGGAGGATCAGAGGCGAAGCTTCGCCTGGGTCATGAAACCCGCAGGTCAGTCCCGGAGCCTGATTTCTTCGAGTCGGTTGGCAATCCCGATCAATCCACTGGCGATAGTTACCATCTTGCAACTTTTCTGCGACAGACACCTCTCGACCTCACACCACGACGGAGGCCCCATCCGGTTGGATGGGGCCTCCGTAGTCGCGTGACTGAACGAACCGGGTCAGGATCAGCTCTTGGCGGTCACCGGGTTCGTGAGCGTGCCGATCCCCGAGACCGTGACCGACACGGAATCGCCGTCGACGATCGGGCCTACTCCGGCGGGGGTGCCGGTGAGGATGACGTCGCCAGGCAAGAGAGTCATCACCGCCGAGATCCACTCGATGATCTTCGGAATGTCGTGGAGGAGAAAAGCCGTGCTGCTGTCCTGCTTGACCTGGCCGTTCACCTCGGTCTTGATGTCGACGTCGGACGCATCCAGACTGGTTTCGATCCAGGGGCCGAGTGGGCAGAAAGTGTCGTGGCCCTTCGCGCGCGTCCACTGCCCGTCGTGACGCTGATGATCTCGCGCCGACACGTCGTTGGCGATCGTGTAACCGAGGACCACGCTCAACGCCTTCGCCGCCGGAACGTCCTTGCACGGTTGACCGATGACGACCGCGAGTTCACCCTCGAAGTGCACCTCGTTCGAGGTGGGAGGCAAGACGATCGGGGCACCCGGGCCAACTATGGACGTGTTGGGCTTGAGGAAGATCACGGGGTCCGCGGGAGCCTCTCCGCCCATCTCCGCGATGTGATCTGCATAATTCTTGCCGATGCAGATCACCTTGCTGGCGAGAATCGGAGCCAGCAGACGGACATCGGCGAGCGGCCAACTTCGGCCGGTAAATGTGGGGTTCCCGAACGGGTGCTCCGCAATTTCCTTGGCGACGAGGGCATCCTCTTCACCTTCGATACTGACGAACGCAACACCATCGGGACTGGCAATTCGACCAAGACGCATGCCGGCCAGTCTATCGGGGTGCCGGAAACGACTGACGCGCGCAAGCCGAAAGGCTCACGCGCGTCAGTCTCGTGAAAGAATTCCTTACAGCGCTGCAGTGATCCGGTCGCCGATCTCCGTTGTGGAGATGGGACCTTCGCCGCGGGTAGCCAGGTCGGCAGCGACCACAGCCTCTACCCGAGCGGCGTCGTCCTCGCGTCCGAGATGGCGAAGAAGCAGTGCGGCCGAGAGGATCGCGGCGGTGGGATCAGCGATTCCCTTGCCGGCGATGTCCGGAGCACTGCCGTGAACGGGCTCGAACATCGACGGGTTGGTACCCGAGGCATCGATGTTTCCGCTTGCGGCCAAACCGATGCCACCGGTTACGGCGCCGGCGAGGTCGGTGATGATGTCACCGAAGAGGTTGTCCGTGACGATCACGTCGAAGCGCGACGGGTCGGTGACCATGTAGATCGTGGCCGCGTCGATGTGGCAGTACGCGGTTTCGACGTCCGGGAACTCGGCACCGACGGTCTCGATTGCACGCGTCCAGATTGCGCCCGCGTTGGAGAGCACGTTGGTCTTGTGAATCAAGGTGAGGTGCTTGGACCGGGTCTGCGCCAAGGCAAATGCGTAACGCACCACGCGCTCGGCCCCGAACCAGGTGTTGATCGACACCTCGGTTGCGATCTCGTGATCGGTGCCGACGCGGATCGCTCCACCGTTTCCGGTGTACGGACCCTCGGTGCCTTCACGAACCACGACGAAGTCGATCTCCGGCTGGGCCGCCAACGGCGACAGCGCACCCGGATACAGCTGTGCGGGGCGAAGATTCACGTGATGATCGAGCTGGAAGCGCATGTTCAGCAGCAGACCACGCTCGAGGATGCCGGGTGCGACGATCCGCGGATCACCGATGGCGCCCAACAGGATTGCGTCGTGCTGACGAATCTGGTCCAGCTCGTCCGCCGGGAGCAACTCGCCGGTGGCGTTGTAGCGACGGGCACCGAGATCGTATTCGGTGGTTTCCAGATCCGGAACCAACTTGCCGAGCACCTTGAGCGCTTCGGCTGTGACCTCGACGCCGATTCCGTCACCCGGAATGACCGCAAGCTTCATGGAGTCCTCATCTCAGTAGAACTGTGCGCCTTTATCAACCGCGGGCGGTTGATAAAGGCGCACAGCAAAAACAATCAGGAAAGGTCGACCTGGGCGACGCGAGCGTCGAGCTGCGAGACGATTGCCTCGACCTCGGCGTCACCGACGACGCGATCGACGCGCAAGATGACAGTTGCGCCTTCGCCTTCGGCATCCTGGCTCAGTGCTGCTGCGAGGATGTCGACGCCCGCGTTTCCGAGGACGGTGCCGAGGACACCGAGAACGCCCGGGCGATCGCTGTAGTGAACGACGATGTTGTGGCCCTCGGCGCGCAGGTCGAAGCTGCGTCCGTTGATGTTGACGATCTTCTCGACCTGCTGCAGACCGGTGAGTGCGCCCGTGACCGACGTGACCGTACCGTCGGCGGCAACTGCACGCACCTCGACCGCGCTGCGGTGAGCAAGAGCCTCGGAGTGCTTCTCGACCGACACGGTCACGCCGCGCTGCTCGGCCAGTGCCGGAGCGTTGACGAACGTGACGGCCTCATCGCTGCTGGCGGAGAACACGCCGCGTAGTGCAGCCAGGCCGAGGATGTCGACGGTTTCGGCAGACAGCTCGCCGGTGGCGACAACCTGCACGGTCTGCACAGCTTCGGGCGACAACGTCGCAGCGAGGAGACCGAGCTTGCGGACGAGCTCGAGCCACGGAGCAACTTCTTCGCCCACGGGGCCGCCGGAGACGTTGACAGCCTCGGGAACGAATTCGCCTGCCAGAGCGAGGAGAACACTCTTCGCCACGTCGATGCCTGCGCGGTCCTGAGCCTCGGACGTCGATGCTCCGAGGTGCGGGGTGACAACGACGTTGTCGAGCTCGAAGAGCTTGGAATCGGTGCACGGCTCGGTGCTGAACACGTCGAGACCGGCGCCGCGGACCTTGCCGGAGACGAGTGCGTCGTAGAGCGCATCTTCGTCGATCAGACCACCGCGAGCGGCGTTGACGATGATGACGCCGTCCTTGGCCTTGGCGAGGCGCTCGGCGTTGATCAGGCCGGCCGTTTCCTTGGTCTTGGGCAGGTGCACGGAGATGAAGTCGGCGCGCTCGACGAGCTCGTCGATGGTGACCAGTTCGATGCCGAGCTGCGCTGCGCGCGCTGCGGGCAGGTAGGGGTCGTACGCGATGATCGTGGTCTCGAACGCAGCGAGACGCTGCGCGAAGAGCTGGCCGATGCGGCCCAGTCCGACGACACCGACGGTCTTGCCGAGGATCTCGACACCGTTGAACTTGCTTCGCTTCCAGGTGTTCTCACGCAGAGTCTTGTCTGCTGCGGGAATCTGGCGAGCGGTCGACATGAGGAGCGCGACAGCGTGCTCGGCAGCGGAGTGAATGTTGGAGGTCGGTGCGTTGACGACCATCACGCCGCGCTCGGTGGCTGCGGGGATCTCGACGTTGTCCAGGCCGACACCGGCGCGGCCGATGATCTTCAGCTTGGTGCCGGCAGCCAGAACCTCGGCGTCGACGGTGGTGGCGGAACGGACGAGAATCGCGTCGGCCTCGGGTACCGCGGCGAGCAGCGCCGGGCGGTCGGGTCCGTCGACCCAACGCACCTCCACACCGTCACCGAGCGCCTCGACTGTGGACGGCGCGAGCTTGTCGGCGATCAGAACAACGGGACGGCCAGGCTGGCTCACGTGCAAACTCCCTGATTAGGTGGGTGTGAAGGTGGTTTAACCACCGATAGTTTAGTGCGCGCTCACTTGGAATCCACAACGCGGTAGGCAATACCACATAGTGGACACTTTCGCGGGCAAATTCTCGATGGAATATGAATCCGGACTCAGACGACCCGGAAAACGACTCCGGCCCAATGCCGCGCTGGTTCAACGTAATTGAACCGGCGCGGCATCAGGCCAGTGGAGACGTGGAGCGTGAAACTGCGAATTACGCGGTTTCGGTGATCGGACGATCGACCCAGCTCATCAGGTCGCGCAGCTTCTTGCCGGTGACCTCGATGGGGTGCTCGGCGTTGGCCTTGCGCAGGCCCTCGAGCTCGGTGTTGCCGTTCTCGACGTTGGCAACCAGACGACGGGTGAACTCGCCGGACTGGATGTCGGCCAGGATCGCCTTCATGCGCTCCTTGGTGTCGGCGTCGATGACGCGCGGGCCGGAGAGGTATCCACCGAACTCAGCGGTGTCGGACACCGAGTAGTTCATGCGGGCGATGCCACCCTCGTACATGAGGTCGACGATGAGCTTGAGCTCGTGCAGAACCTCGAAGTACGCCATCTCGGGTGCGTAGCCGGCCTCGACCATGACCTCGAAACCGGTCTTGACCAGTTCCTCGGTGCCGCCGCAGAGCACGGCCTGCTCGCCGAAGAGGTCCGTCTCGGTCTCTTCCTTGAACGTGGTCTTGATGACGCCTGCGCGGGTTCCGCCGATGCCCTTGGCGTAGGACAGAGCGAGAGCCTGGCCTTCACCCTTGGGATCCTGGTCGATGGCGATGAGCGCGGGAACGCCCTTGCCGTCGACGAACTGACGACGCACCAGGTGGCCGGGGCCCTTGGGGGCGACCATGCCGACGGTGACGAACTCCGGAGCCTTGATCAGGTCGAAGTGAATGTTCAGGCCGTGACCGAAGAACAGCGCGTCGCCGTCCTTGAGGTTCGGCTCGATGTCATTGGTGAAAATGCTCGCCTGAGCGGTGTCAGGTGCGAGCACCATGATGACGTCGGCCCACTCGGAAACCTCTGCCGGCGTACCGACCGTCAGCCCCTGCTCTTCAGCCTTCTCACGCGACTTCGAGCCTTCCTTGAGGCCGATGCGCACATCGACGCCCGAGTCACGCAGGCTCAGCGAATGGGCGTGGCCCTGGCTTCCGTAGCCGATCACAGCAACCTTGCGGCCCTGAATGATCGACAGATCGGCATCGTCGTCGTAGAACATCTCGACTGCCACAGTTCTCAACCTCTCCTTGGATTTTTACGTGTCTAAAAGTACTAGCGGGTGGCCGTGATCGACTTCGGCCCTCGACCGACTGCCACGACCCCGGACTGAACGATCTCCCGGATACCGTACGGATCAAGCATCCGCAGCAGTGCATCCAGCTTGGACCGAGTACCGGTCGCCTCGATGGTGACGGACTCCGGAGAGACGTCGATCACCTTGGCGCGGAACAGGTTCACCGTTTCGATGACCTGCGTGCGCACGCTTGCATCAGCGCGCACCTTGATGAGCACGAGCTCGCGAGCGACGGATGCTTCACCGTCCTGCTCGACGATCTTGATGACGTTGATCAGCTTGTTGAGCTGCTTCGTCACCTGCTCGAGAGGGAACTCGTCGACCGTGACGACGATGGTCATACGTGAGATCTCGGGGATCTCGGTTCCGCCCACCGCAAGGGATTCGATGTTGAATCCGCGGCGGGAGAAAAGTGCGGAGACGCGAGCCAGCACGCCTGGCTTGTCCTCGACGAGAACACTGAGGGTGTGACTGGTGCTCACTTCTGATCCTCCCCTGTGCCCGCGGCGGGTCCGGCTTGCTCGCGTGACATGGCTTCGTGGATGACGGCGGGCTCGGCAACTGCCTCGTCGTCGTCGAACAGCGGCCGGATGCCCCGGGCCGCCATGATTTCGTCGTTGCTCGTTCCGGCAGCGACCATCGGCCACACCTGTGCGTCGGCGGTGACGATGAAGTCGATCACGACAGGCTTGTCGTTGATGGACTGCGCCTCACGGATCGCAGCTTCGACATCTTCTTCACGCTCGACACGAATTCCGTGGCAGCCCAATGCTTCTGCGAGCTTCACGAAGTCCGGGATGCGGATGGCGCCGTGCGTTCCGAGGTTGGTGTTGGAGTAGCGCTCTTCGTAGAAGAGTGTCTGCCACTGACGCACCATGCCGAGGTTGCCGTTGTTGATGAGGGCAACCTTGATCGGGATACCTTCGAGGGCACAGGTTGCGAGTTCCTGATTGGTCATCTGGAAGCAGCCGTCGCCGTCGATCGCCCACACCTCGGTGTCGGGCATGCCCATCTTGGCACCCATGGCTGCGGGAACCGCGTACCCCATGGTGCCGAGTCCGCCCGAGTTGAGCCACGTGCGCGGCTTCTCGTAACCGACGAACTGCGCGGCCCACATCTGATGCTGACCGACGCCGGCGCAGTAGATGGCATCCGGTCCGGCGAGCTTGCCGACGGTCTGGATCACGTACTCCGGGCTCAGCTGACCGTCGGTGGGACGGTCGTAGCTCAGCGGGTACGTACGACGGATGTCGTTCAGGTACGCCCACCACTCCGAGAGATCGAACGTGGTGCCCGTGGCCATGTCGGCGCGAATCGCCTCGATGAGTTCGGTGATGACCTCTTTGCAGTCGCCCACGATCGGAACGTCCGCGTAGCGGTTCTTGCCGATCTCGGCCGGATCGATGTCGGCGTGGATGACCTTGGCATCGGGCGCGAAGGAATCCAGCTGACCCGTGACGCGGTCGTCGAAACGCGCACCGAGGGTGATCAGGAGATCGCTGCGCTGCAGAGCGGCGACCGCAGCAACGGTGCCGTGCATTCCCGGCATACCGCAGTTGAGGTCGTGGCTGTCCGGGAACGCGCCGCGGGCCATCAGCGTGGTGACGACGGGGATACCGGTCAGCTCGGCCAATTCGAGCAGCTCCGGCGAGGAGTCGGACTTGATGACGCCGCCACCGACGTACAGAACCGGCGACTTGGCGTCGGCGATCAGACGTGCAGCTTCACGAACCTGCTTGCCGTGCGGCTTGGTCACCGGGCGGTAGCCCGGCAGACGCATCTCCGGCGGCCACGAGAACGTGGTCTGCGACTGCAGGATGTCCTTGGGGATATCGACCAGGACGGCGCCGGGGCGACCGCTGGCCGCGAGGTAGAAGGCCTCGGCCATGATGCGCGGGATGTCGATCGCGTCGGTGATCAGGAAGTTGTGCTTGGTGACCGGCATGGTGATGCCTGAGATGTCGGCTTCCTGGAAGCCGTCGGTACCGATCAGCGAGCGCGCCACCTGTCCGGTGATCGCCACGATCGGAACGGAGTCCATCTGCGCGTCGGCCAGTGGCGTGACCAGGTTGGTCGCACCGGGACCCGAGGTAGCCATGCAGACGCCGACCTTGCCGGTCGCCTGGGCGTAACCGGTGGCAGCGTGGCCTGCACCCTGCTCGTGGCGCACGAGCACGTGGCGAACCTTGACCGAATCGAAGAGTGGGTCGTAAACCGGGAGCACGGCACCGCCGGGAATGCCGAATACCGTGTCGACCTCGAGCTCTTCGAGGGCTCGAACCACAGACTGCGCGCCGGTTACCCGCTCAGGCGGGAGCTGGCGACGGTTGGCCGTCTGGGTTGCGGCAGCCGCGGTTGTCGGGCTCGGTGTCCCTGACTTGCGCGGCGTGGGTTGAGGCCGTGCTGTTGGTGCGCTCACTGGGAAATCCTCTGATTCTGGCTCCGGGCAACAAAAAACCCCCGTCAGCATCTGCTGAGCGAGGGTGGCGCGTCGTTATCTGGTGAGTTGAAAAATCGACTCAGGCGACGACGCGCCGGCCGATTACGAGCAACTCATTCTGTTTCACGCACTCGACAGTAGAGGCGCTAGTCGCGAACGGCAAACTTGGTGAGTCGACCGTCCCAGAATCTGAGATACATCGGCTGCAATGCGAAGATGTAGAGGTGTCAACTTCGCAGCAGCCCGTGCCACCGGCTCAATCATCCCACACGCCGAAACCACTTCGGCACGTCATCCGCATTTCGCAGCTCGCTTACATGGCGTGCGCGTTCCTTCTGTTCGCGGTCAGCTTCCCGATCTTCGGGTGGCCCGTCGCCTTCAGCTGGTTGCTGATCCTTCCGATCATCGCCGTCTATCTCGTCGCGCGACTGCGCACCACCGTCAGCCCTGACGGCCTCGAGGTCCGCTCGACGTTCTCCAAGCGCACCCTCGCCTGGGACGACGTCAAGGGTTTCCGCTTCCCGAAGCGGAGTTGGGCGCGCGCGGAACTCACCGACGGAACCGAGGTGACCCTGCCTGCGGTCAGCTTCGTCAGGCTTCCCGAGATCGCGATCGCCAGCGGCGGCCGCATCACCGATCCCTATGCATCTGCCGCAGAAGCCTTCGCCGCCAAGGAAGCCGAAGAGGAAGAAGCAGCTGCAGAAGCAGAAGCAGAGGTCGCCGAGAACACACAGGACCAGCCCGAAGAGAAGCGCCCGTAGCACGCGAGTAGCGTTGAAAGGCCCTCGCTTCTATTTGAGTGGACCAGCAACGATCACATAAGGAACACGCCCATGCCCCCGTTGAGGTCACGCACCACCACCATCGGACGTAATGCTGCCGGAGCCCGATCCCTGTGGCGCGCCACAGGAATGACGGATTCCGACTTCGGAAAGCCGATCGTCGCCGTAGCGAACTCGTACACCCAGTTCGTACCCGGCCACGTGCATCTCAAGAACGTGGGCGAGATCGTTGCCGAGGCCATCAGTGCGGCCGGCGGCGTCGCTCGTGAGTTCCACACCATCGCAGTCGACGACGGCATCGCAATGGGCCACGGCGGAATGCTCTACTCGCTCCCGAGCCGCGAGATCATCGCCGACTCGGTCGAGTACATGGCAAACGCCCACACAGCCGACGCACTGGTGTGTATCTCCAACTGCGACAAGATCACTCCCGGCATGCTCAACGCTGCAATGCGTCTCAACATCCCGACCGTCTTCGTCTCCGGTGGTCCGATGGAGGCCGGTAAGGCAGTGGTCGTCGGCGGCGTGGCCCAAGCCCCCACCGACCTCATCACCGCGATCTCCGCCTCTGCCAACGATGCCGTGTCCGACGCGGGCCTCGACGAGGTCGAGCGCAGCGCGTGCCCGACATGCGGGTCCTGCTCCGGAATGTTCACCGCCAATTCCATGAACTGCCTGACGGAGGCCCTCGGCCTCGCATTGCCGGGCAACGGCTCCACGCTGGCAACTCACAAGGCTCGTCACGCACTCTTCTCTCGTGCGGGCACCACCGTGGTCGAGGCTGCCCTCAAGTACTACCGCGACGGCGACGAGTCGGTGCTGCCACGCAACATCGCGACCCCGGCAGCGTTCCGCAACGCGATGGCTCTCGACGTCGCCATGGGCGGTTCCACCAACACCGTCCTGCACACGCTGGCTGCGGCGCAGGAAGGCGAGGTCGACTTCGACCTCGACACCATCGACGCGATCAGCCGAAAGGTTCCGTGCCTGTCCAAGGTCTCTCCCAACTCGGACTACCACATGGAAGACGTCCACCGCGCCGGCGGAATCCCCGCCCTGCTCGGTGAGCTTCGCCGCGGCGGACTCCTCGAAACCGACGTGTCCACCGTGCACACCAAGAGCTTCGACCAGTGGCTCGACGACTGGGACATCCGCTCCGGCAAGGCAACCGACGAGGCAATCGAACTCTTCCACGCGGCTCCCGGCGGCGTGCGCACCATCGAACCGTTCTCCACGGACAACCGTTGGTCTGCCCTCGACACCGATGCGGCCGGCGGCTGTATCCGCGACGTCGAGAACGCCTACACCGTCGAAGGCGGCTTGGTTGTCCTGCGTGGCAACATCGCACTCGACGGCGCAATCCTCAAGACGGCCGGCATCGACGAGGAACTGTTTTCCTTCCAGGGCCCGGCGCTCGTCGTCGAATCCCAAGAAGAAGCCGTCTCGGTCATCTTGCAGAAGAAGATCAAGGCCGGCGACGTTCTCGTCGTGCGTTACGAAGGCCCCAAGGGCGGCCCCGGCATGCAGGAAATGCTGCACCCCACTGCCTTCCTCAAGGGCGCAGGCCTCGGTAAGGAATGCGCACTGATCACCGACGGTCGTTTCTCGGGCGGAACCTCCGGGCTGTCCATCGGTCACATCTCCCCCGAGGCTGCCGCAGGCGGAATCATCGGTCTCGTCCAGAACGGCGATCAGGTTCGCATCGACGTCGCCTCGCGCACGCTCGAGATCCTGGTCGACGACGACGTCCTCGCCGAGCGACGCGCAAAGATGGAGGCCTCGGAGCGCCCGTGGCAGCCGGTCGATCGTCAGCGCACCGTGACGACAGCACTGCGCGCCTACGCCGCTCTGGCAACGTCCGCCGACAAGGGCGCGGTTCGCTACGTTCCGTAAGTTCTGCCACGAATCGAAAAAGATCCCCGGCCGCCTTTCGGCCGGGGATCTTTTCTGTAAGCGTGCGTGCGGCTCGAGACGCGCGTAGCCGATGTGACAGTCACACAAGGTTTTCGGGCAGTCGGACGTGCGGCAACCAACTCAGCTCCACGAGAATGCTCGCCAACGGGCCACGGCAGAGGGTCGACAGAGTCGGGTTCATGTCACCTCGGAGAAGAACGCGGGACCGACTGCGTCCGAACACGCCGTACTTCCTCCGGTGCTGTATGAGCTTGAACCACAACCCAATCCGATCATCCCGTCGCCGAGACACTCTGCCACGACGCGTGATCGACGCTCGATCGGATCCAGGTACGCGTTGGTCCTCTCGCCTGTCGCCCCGATACGGGTGAAATGGGACGTGCTGGCACAGCGACAGTGCAACTCATCGACAGCAAGACCGACCGACAGGTACCGAATAACCGGGCGACACGCGGAGCACCAACGGAACGATATGAGCTATCAGACATTTCAGACCGAATCGCGCGTCCGGCTCGTGAGCGAATTCACTTGGACGTAGGGTTTCAGACACCAGCTGATCAATTCAGATACATGAGGGGGGATGACTTTCAGTCAGGTGATCATTTCGGTCAGTTCGAGCGAGCCGACTTGCACACGGCGCTCACCAGTGGTTCCCTCATCAGGTCGCTGAGACGCACATCACAACGACGACAGTCAGCCACCGCCCGTCACCCACAAGGTCGACGGGAAACAACCAAGGAGCAATACATGCCCGGAGTCGGCATATGGCGCACCAAATCCGTCGAGCAATCGATCGCGGACACCGACGAGCCTGAGACAAAGCTCAAGAAGGAACTGACCGCGAAGGACCTCACGGTATTCGGAGTCGCCGTCGTCATCGGCGCAGGTATCTTCACGCTGACTGCTCGAACCGCAGGCAATGTCGCAGGACCCTCCATTTCACTGGCATTCGTTCTCGCTGCCATCGCCTGTGGCCTCGCCGCGCTGTGTTACGCGGAGTTCGCCTCCACCGTCCCCGTCGCAGGCAGCGCATACACGTTCTCCTACGCCACGTTCGGGGAGTTCGCCGCCTGGATCATCGGCTGGGACCTCATTCTCGAGTTCGCTCTCGCCTCCGCCGTCGTCGGCAAGGGCTGGTCGCTGTACCTCGGCAACGTCATCGGGGCCAGCGGAAGCACCACCGCCCACATCGGTTCGATCAGCTTCGACTGGGGCGCTCTGCTCATCATCGGCGCGATCACGCTGATCCTCGCGATCGGCACCAAGGTTTCCTCGCGAGTCTCCGCGATCATCACCGCGATCAAGATCGCAGTAGTCCTGCTCGTCATCGTCGTGGGCGCGTTCTACATCAAGAAGGAGAACTACTCCCCCTTCATCCCGCCGTCCGAAGGAACCGAGAGTTCTGCAAGCGGAATCCATCAGACCCTGTTCTCCTGGCTGACCGGCGCAGGCGGAAGTAGCTACGGCGCTTACGGATTGCTCGCCGCAGCCAGCCTCGTGTTCTTTGCCTTCATCGGTTTCGACGTCGTCGCCACCACCGCCGAGGAAACCAAGAACCCGCAGAAGTCGTTGCCGCGAGGAATCTTCGGCTCGCTCGCCATCGTCACGGTTCTCTACGTTGCCGTCACGCTCGTACTGACCGGCATGGTCAAGTACACCGAACTCAAGGACGGCAGTCCGTTGGTCGGCGATTCCAGCGCCACCCTCGCAACCGCATTCGAGGCCAACGGCATTGGTTGGGCACAAACCGCCATCAACTTCGGTGGCCTGGCCGGCCTCACGACAGTTGTCATGGTCATGATGCTCGGCCAGACCCGCGTCCTCTTCGCCATGTCCCGTGACGGCCTCATGCCGCGCAGCCTGGCCAAGACCAACGCCAAGGGCATCCCGATGCGCATCACGTTGATCGTCGGTGGCATCGTTGCCGTCCTGGCAGCGTTCTTCCCCATGGGCACGCTCGAAGAGATGGTCAACATCGGAACGCTGTTCGCCTTCGTCCTGGTTTGTGTCGGTGTCATCGTCCTTCGCCGCACCCGCCCCGACCTGCCGCGCGGATTCCGCGTCCCGCTGGTGCCGTTCGTTCCGATCGTCGCCGTGCTCGCCTGCGGTTGGCTGATGCTCAACCTCTCGGTCGAGACCTGGATCCGGTTCCTCGTCTGGATGGCCATCGGTGTGCTCGTGTACTTCGCCTACGGTCACCGCAAGTCGGTCCTCGGTCGCAAGCTCAAGGACGGAACGGCCATCCCGTCCGCGAACGCCGACCCGGTACTCGTCAAGGACTGATCCTTCACAAACGAACCGCCGCTCTCCGATTCGGAGAGCGGCGGTTCGTTGGTTCGACGGCGCGAGTTTCAGATGAGCGGATTGGCACCGTTCAGGAAGATCCAGGTGCAGACGCCGGCAGCGATACCGAGGATCAAAACCACGAGCGATCCGATAAACGGACGAGTTGCCCAGCCACGACGACCGTCGAGCGCAATACGACCTGGTCCCGTCAAAATGATGACGCCCGCACAGATTCCGAGCAGCATCTCGTACTCGGTCCCGGCCGGGGCGAAGTACTCCAGGCCGGGTGCGCTCGCCTGACGCAGCGCCCACGCATTGATCATCACCGCCAGAACCGACGCTGCCGCAACGGGAGTCAGCAACCCGAGGATCAGGAGGGCGCCACCTGCGACTTCACCGACGGCGCCGAGTATCGCCATCCACTTCGCCTGCTGGAACCCGGCGTCCGCCAGCATCGACTCGAACCCGTTCAGCCCCGGCCCGTTCCAGATACCGGTCAATTTCTGCAGACCGTGCACCAACGCAGTTCCACCGACGGCCAATCGCAGTGCAAGCAACCCGAGGTCGAGAGTGCCTCGGCCCCGCGGAGACTCAGTTGTACCTGCCACGGCTTCGGCGGTGGGAACGGCGGCGATCGGAGCGTCGTACGCCGTCTCACGCTCGAGAGCCACGGTCGGCTGATCCGCGCCAGGTGCTCGGTATGTCGGTATCTGTTCGGTCAGGGAGTTGGCGTTCGTGGAACCGAAATCGAGATCGTCGTCGGTCCGCGGCAACGGATTCTTGGCGCTCACCGTCGGAAATTGTTCGGTGGGCGAATCATACGGACTGGACACATTGCCCGTCGGCTTGTCCGCATCCGACAACTCGCTGGGATCTTTTCGCTCGTCAGTCACGTAGGTGAGCCTATGACCGATTCACGAACTCGACGGGGAACCTTGGTCCGGCGTGGCGGCATCTGCCGTGCATTACGTAACGTCTTGGGCATGACTACGGGTAGGCATGCAGCGCTGGGCGCACTGGCGCTGGTGCTCGGGACATCGTTGCTCGCAGGTTGCGCCGACTTCGACGAATCGACTGCCTCGCCGTTCACACCCGAACCGACCAACCAGGCCAGCGCGGAAGTGCAGCCGGAGAACCCGCCGCCGTCGACCACGCCGCCGGCGCCGCGGACCGGCCCCCTCGGACCGTGTCAGGATGCCGACACCGCCGTGATCGCAACCTGTCTCGACACCACGGGTGGGCTCGTCACACTCCCGGACGGGAACTCCGGACTGGTCGCCGAACGGCGGACCGGCCGGATCATGCAGGTAGCTCCCAACACGACACCGGTCGAGGTAGCCAAGATCGACGTCGACGGCAGCGGTGACGGCGGCCTTCTCGACATCGCACTCTCCCCCACGTTTGTCGAAGACAACCTGATCTATGCCTACGTCACCACCGGAACGGACAACCGGGTGGTCCGCATCGCTCCGGGTGACACCGCCAAGGAAGTACTCGGTGGAATCCCGCGCGGCGCGAGCGGCAACGGCGGGTCACTGGAGTTCGCGGCCCCGGACCAGCTCATGGTTCTGACAGGCGATACCGGAAACCCCGCGGTTGCTCAGGATCCCGCCTCGTTGGCGGGGAAACTCTTGCGGGTCCGATCGCTGACACCCAACGCTGCGCCGCCTCGCCCGGAAGTTGTTCTGTCCGGAATCGGAAACGGCGGCGGCGTGTGCGTCGATCCGGGAATCGCGACGTGGGTCACGGACCGAACCACTCTCGAGGATCGCCTCCAACGCGTCGGCGCCGACGGCACGGTGACATCCCCCGCGTGGACGTGGCCCGACCGACCCGGAGTCGGCGGGTGCATCGCGGCGCAGGGAGTGGTAGCTGTCGCGCTGGGGGCCGGCAAAGCGATCTCGGCGCTGGCCGCAGATCCAGGAACAGGTGCCGTCACGACCGCGCCGTCGGCAGTGGCGAAAGACACGTACGGCCAGCTGGGCGGTTTGGCACTCGGATCCGACGGTTTGATGTGGGCGAGCACGATAAACAAAACCGCGGGCGAGCCGGGTCCGAACGACGACAAGGTGGTCAAGATCCCGATGCCGAGTGGCAGCGGCGGGATCGACTGAGCCGCCATGTCTGTTCGGTCACGGATCCCGTGACCGAACATGCACAGATGCGTACTCTTTTGTTAGCGGGGCTAAACACCACGCATTCGCCAGGACCGGTTGGCCCAACCACGACAAAGGAGTCGGTATGAAGGCAATCCAGTACACGAGAATCGGCGCAGAACCCGAACTCACGGAGATTCCCAAACCCGAGCCCGGTCCAGGTGAAGTGCTCCTGGAAGTCACCGCTGCCGGCGTCTGCCACTCGGACGACTTCATCATGAGCCTGCCCGAGGAGCAGTACACCTACGGCCTTCCTCTCACGCTCGGCCACGAGGGCGCCGGCCGGGTCGCCGCCGTCGGCGAGGGCGTCGAAGGGCTCGACATCGGAACCAATGTCGTCGTCTACGGACCCTGGGGCTGTGGCAGCTGTTGGCACTGCTCGCAAGGACTCGAAAACTACTGTTCTCGAGCAAAAGAACTCGGCATCAATCCTCCTGGTCTCGGTGCACCCGGCGCGTTGGCCGAATTCATGATCGTCGATTCACCTCGCCACCTCGTCCCGATCGGCGACCTCGATCCGGTCAAGACGGTGCCGCTGACCGACGCCGGTCTGACTCCGTATCACGCGATCAAGCGTTCACTGCCGAAACTTCGCGGTGGCTCGTACGCCGTCGTCATCGGTACCGGCGGTCTCGGCCATGTCGCCATCCAACTCCTCCGCCACCTCTCGGCAGCAACCGTCATCGCACTCGACGTGAGCGCGGACAAGCTCGAACTGGCAACCAAGGTAGGCGCTCACGAAGTGGTTCTGTCCGACAAGGACGCGGCCGAGAACGTCCGCAGGATCACCGGAAGTCAGGGCGCCGCACTGGTTCTCGACTTCGTCGGCTATCAGCCCACCATCGACACCGCGATGGCTGTCGCCGGCGTCGGATCGGACGTCACGATCGTCGGGATCGGCGACGGGCAGGCCCATGCCAAAGTCGGGTTCTTCCAAAGTCCTTACGAGGCTTCTGTGACAGTTCCGTACTGGGGTGCCCGCAACGAGCTGATCGAATTGATCGACCTGGCGCACGCCGGCATCTTCGACATCGCGGTGGAGACCTTCAGTCTCGACAACGGCGCCGAAGCGTATCGACGACTGGCCGCCGGAACGCTCAGCGGCCGCGCGGTTGTGGTCCCTGGTCTGTAGACCGACAGCGGCAAAACGACAGCGAAAAACACTGATGCCCGGGCGAATTCGATTCGGCCGGGCATCAGTGTCAGAAATTCAGTGTGCGCTAGCTGCACGCCTCGATGACAAGTTCCTTCACACGAGCCGCGTCTGCCTGTCCACGAGTGGCCTTCATGACGTCGCCGACGATCTTTCCGGCGGCCTGCACCTTGCCACTGCGAATCTTGTCCGCGATGTCGGGGTTCGCTGCGAGCGCTTCGTCGACGGCTGCCTTGAGCTTGGTTTCGTCACGTTCGACGACCAACTCCGGGTGGGCCGCGACAACCTGCTCCGGGTCACCCTCGCCGTCGAGGACGTGATCGACGACCTGGCGAGCCACTTTGTTGTTGAGCTTGCCGCTGTCGATGAGAGCTACGACCTGGGCAACCTGCGCCGGGGTGATCGGCAGAGCGCCGAGTTCGACGCCACGGGTGTTCGCCTGCTGTGACAGGTAGGACAGCCACCAGGAGCGCGCTGCCTCGGGCGAAGCACCGGCCTCGGTGGTCGCGATCACCAGATCGATGGCACCGGCGTTGACGAGGTCGCGCATGACCTCGTCGGAGATTCCCCAGTCCTTCTGGATCCGCGCACGGCGAATCCAGGGAAGCTCCGGCAAGGTACCGCGCAGTTCTTCGACCCACTCGGCGCTCGGAGCGACGGGCTCGAGATCCGGTTCCGGGAAGTAGCGGTAGTCCTCGGCCGTTTCCTTCCGGCGTCCCGCTGCGGTGGTGCCGTCGCCTTCCTGGAAATGGCGGGTCTCCTGGATGACCTCACCGCCGGCGTCGAGAACTGCTGCCTGACGGCGCATTTCGTAGCGAACTGCGACCTCGACGCTCTTGAGGGAGTTGACGTTCTTGGTCTCGGTGCGGGTCCCCAGTTCGGTGGAACCGATCGGCATGAGGGAGATGTTGGCGTCGCAGCGCATCGATCCCTGATCCATGCGGACGTCGGAGACGTCGAGGGACTTCAGCAGATCACGAAGCGCCGTGACGTACGCGCGAGCAACCTCGGGGGCGCGCTCACCGGCACCGTGGATGGTCTTGGTGACGATCTCCACCAACGGAACGCCCGCACGGTTGTAGTCGAGCAGCGAATGGCTGGCACCGTGGATACGACCGGTAGCGCCACCCACGTGGAGGGACTTACCGGTGTCCTCCTCCATGTGGGCGCGCTCGATCTCGACGCGCCACGTCGTGCCGTCGTCGAGGATCACGTCGAGGTAACCCTCGGTTGCGATCGGCTCGTCGTACTGGGAGATCTGGTAGTTCTTCGGCTGATCCGGGTAGAAGTAGTTCTTGCGAGCGAATCGGCCCCACGGCGTGATGGAGCAGTTGAGCGCAAGGCCGATCCGGATCGCGGACTCGACAGCGGCTGCGTTCACCACCGGCAACGAACCGGGCATGCCCAGACAGACCGGGCACACCTGGGTATTGGGTTCGGCACCGAACTCGGTGGGGCACGGGCAGAACATCTTGGTCGCGGTGCCGAGTTCTACGTGCACCTCCATACCCATCACAGGCTCGTACTTGGTCAGTACTTCGTCGTAATCGAGGATGTCGGGCGCATCGACAGCAGTCATGGTGATCAGTTTATGCGTCTGCGGCTCAGCCGAAGAATGCGGCTGCCTCCTCGTAGCGCTCCTTGGGCACCGTCTTGAGTTTGCGGGTCGCCTCGGCGAGCGGAACGAGGTCGATGGACGTTCCGTGCAACGCGACCATCTGACCGAAATCTCCGCGGTGAGCTGCGTCGGTGGCATGAACGCCGAAGCGAGTGGCGAGGATGCGGTCGTGCGGCGTCGGGGTGCCACCGCGCTGAATGTGCCCGAGGACGGTGGTGCGAACTTCCTTGCCGATCCGGCGCTCGATCTCGTTTCCGAGCTGCTGCGCGACACCGGTGAAGATCTTGTGGCCGAACTCGTCTATGCCACCTTCGCGCAGGGTCATCGACGCGGGATCGGGCATCGCACCTTCAGCCACGACGCAGATGAAGTGGGAGTCGCCACGCTGGAAGCGCTTCTTGACCATCGCGCACACCTCGTCGACGTCGAACGGCTGTTCCGGAACCAGAGTCAGGTGTGCCCCCGACGCCAGTCCGGCCTGCAGCGCGATCCAGCCCGCATGCCGGCCCATGACCTCGACGAGCATGACGCGCTGGTGCGATTCGGCCGTGGTATGGAGCCTGTCGATGGCGTCGGTGGCGACAGCCAAGGCGGTGTCGAAACCGAAAGTCACGTCAGTGCAATCGATGTCGTTGTCGATCGTCTTGGGCACACCGATCACGGGTACGCCGCTCTCGGAAAGCCAACTGGCCGCGGTGAGAGTGCCTTCGCCGCCGATCGGGATCAGGACGTCGATCCCGTTGTCGTCGAGAGTCTGCTTGATCTGATCGAGGCCCGCACGGAGTTTGTCGGGGTTCACGCGAGCGGTGCCGAGGATCGTGCCACCGCGGGTGAGGATGCGGTTGATGCGGTCATCGGAGTCGAGCGGGACCTTGCGGTCCTCGAGCAATCCTCGCCAGCCGTCCCGGAATCCGACCACGGTACTGCCGTAACGACCGGCCGACGTACGTACGACGGCGCGGATGACCGCGTTCAAGCCCGGGCAGTCGCCGCCGCCCGTGAGGATTCCGATTCGCATAGTGCAGCACCTCTCGTGACCGGATTGTGGATCTTGGTGTCCATCTTCCCCCAGTCACGGTATTGCCGCAGGATAGCGGCGTTGCCGAGCCGCAACGCCGCGCCGCACGGGACCCCTAACCCGGCGTGACGAGCCCGCTTTCGTACGCCAGCACGACTGCCTGGGCGCGATCGCGCAGATCGAGCTTCGACAGCACCTTCCCGACATGGGTCTTGACGGTCTGCTCGGCGACGAACAGCCGCTCGGCGATCTCGACGTTGGACAATCCGCGGGCGATCAGTTCGAGGACCTCGCGCTCACGCGGGGTCAGGGCGTCCAGCGCTGCGGGCCGTGCGCGCGGGGCCGCCCGCCGGCTGGTCACATCGGCAATCAGACGCCGAGTCACCGTCGGCGCCAGCAAAGCCTGCCCTTCGGCAACGACGCGTACCGCCCGAATCAGCTCCTCAGCCGGTGCGTCCTTGAGCATGAACCCGCTCGCTCCGACGCTCAGGGCCTCGTAGACGTAGTCGTCGATGTCGAAAGTGGTGAGCATGAGGACTCGCACCGGCGGTTCCCATCCGGCGGACAGAATCTGGCGGGCAGCGTCGAGTCCGTTCATCTCGGGCATGCGAACATCCATCAAGACCACATCCGGACGCAATCGCGCGACCTCGGCGACGGCGATCTTGCCGTCCGGCGCATCGCCGATCACGCTGATGTCGGGCTGGGCGGAGAGTAGGGCTCCGAACCCTTGTCGAACCATCGCCTGGTCGTCTGCGATGAATACTGTGATGGGCACTCGGACAGCCTAGGCGGGCATCGACGGCAACTCGGCCCGGACCTCGAACCCTCCGTCCTCGCGCCGGTTTGCCAACAGCATGCCGCCCACCGCCGAAGCCCGCTCACGCATTCCGCGGATTCCGTTGCCACCAGTGGTTTCCGACGCCGAGTGCTGATTGCCACCCAATGGCGAAGGTCCGTTGTTCACGAGCGCGCTCACCGATTGCGGACCGAAGGCCACGGCGACCTCGATGGGTCCGCCTGGCGAATGCCTGGCCGCGTTGGTGATCGACTCCTGAATGATCCGGTAGAGCGCAAGGCCCGTGGATTCCGAGACCGACGCTCGATCGCCGTCGACTCGCCACGATACCGGCAAACCGGCACGGGTACTGCCGAGCAACAGTTCGTCCAACTGGTCGACGCCCGGTTGTGGAGCCGTCACCACGGTGTCCCCGTCGCTGCGCAGGACTCCGAGGAGGCCGCGGATCTCGTTGAGCGCTGCTCGCCCTGTCTCACTTATCGATTCGAATTCGGTTCGGATCTCCGGAGTGACTGCATCGAGTCTGTACGGCGCACTCTGAGCTTGCACGACCACCATCGACATGTGGTGGGCCACGATGTCGTGCAAGTCGCGGGCGATCCGCGCCTTCTCCTCGAGGATCGTGCGTCGAGTGCGTTCGAGTTCACTGACTTCCTCCTGCTTGGCCAACTGGCGGCGCGAGAGGACCAACCAGCGGATCAACAGGCAGAAGACGACCAGTGCACTCAGCCCGACAGCCCAACCGGCGCCGTCGCTTCCCGGGGCGTTGCCGAGGAAGAGCAGCACCGTGGCGATCCAGGCGACACCGACAACCTGAATGGGCGCCCGCAGACTCACTGCGGCCAGCAACGACATCAGCACGATGATGTGGACGACCTGCCACGGGTAGTCGTAACCGGGAGTGTTGTCGAACACCAACGGGATGATCAACGCCGAGACCGCCGACACCGCCCACCCCAACGGAGCGTTGATCCGGATCAGGACGAACGGAAATGCAGCCAACGCGGCGACGAAGGGCATGATCGGCGGCGAAACATGATGCGTCAGTTGCAGTGTCGGCCAGGCAATCGAATAGAGGATCAGAGTGATCGCTACGGTGACGATGTTCCAGAACTGACCGCGGGCCACGAAACTGGTTGCCCGGCGCACTTTCTCCGAATGAACGACCGCCCCGTCGAGGCCGGACAGCATCGACCCGGCGGTGGCGTATGTCGGCGTGGGCACATCCGGTGCACCCTTGTTCTTCCTACGGACCTTGATCACTCGTCAAGCCTATGAAGGCGAACCCCGAAAGTCCTCATACTGCAGAGTGAGATCCCCCTACCTCCGAGGTATCACAGGGGAGGGAATTCTCACCCGAATGCGCGTCGGAGAACCCCTCCACAGAGCGATGACCGTCAGGATTGTCCGTTCATAGCGTGAACGGCATGCGGATCACACGGGTGAAAGACATCTCTCGAAGCGCCGGCACCTGGGCTGCCCTGGCGCTGGCTGCAACGGCAGCGATCACGGTCACTGCCGGAGCGAGCGGAGCCCAGTCGCCGCGCACCGAGAATTCGAACGCATCCAGGGCGATCGCCACCGTGACTACTGCGGATGCCTCTGACGCTGCGACCACCATCCCGGCGGACTTTGCGGCATTCGCCGGTTACACCCCCGCCGTCGTCGACGGATACCTCGCCAATCCCCACGGCGACTGCTCGTCGCCGGTCCCACTTCCCGACGAATTCGACTCGGCCTGCAAAGCGCACGATCTCGGCTACGACCTACTCCGCTACGCGCATTCGCACGGAACGGAACTGGGGCCGTGGGCACGTCAGGTCCTCGACGGTCAGCTCGACCAGCGAATGCATGCCGCGTGTGAAGACCGCACGTCCTTTCTCTCACGAGGGTATTGCTTCGCGATGGCCGATGTAGCCGTCACGGCTGTGAACGGAAACTCCTGGCGCCAAAGCTATCTGACGCCGGTCGCGGAATCGGGATTCGGTTACGGCACGGCCGGTGTTCTGGCAGTCTCCGCCTTCGGCTTCACCCTGATGCGATCGCGGCGCCTCGACCCGTCGAACGAGTTCTCCTACTCCCCGAAAGCGATTGCAGCATGAGCGTTCTGAATGCGTCACGGACCCCCGTCCTCGCCCGAGTCGGGGCGCTCGCACTCCCCCGCGTGTCCACGAGCGTCGCCGTGGCAGCGATGTCCGCCATCTCGCTGGCTCCCGGACTCCTGCCGCGATCAGCCGTACTACAAGGGGTGTTCAGCGGTCTGCTCGTCGCGGCCGGACTACTGGCGATGTGGGCGTTCTCCGCGGTAGCCCGTCGGCTCGTCCCCGACCGGGTCAAGGCCCGATTCGACGAACGTCATTGGCGCATCACCGCGTTCGGGTTGTCGACTGCCGGCACCGCAGTTGCGATGTTCGCCGCCGCCGGTTGGCAGAACTCGTTGCGAGCGGCGATGGGCGCACCGTCTGCCGGACTTCTCCACTGGGCGGAGGCGGGTTGCATTTCAGCACTGACCGCACTTGGTCTCTGGGGCATCGGGATCGGAATTTCGAAGGCGCTGCGGTGGATGGGTTTCGCGCGGAGCGTCGGCGCACTGGTCATGGGTATTCTCGGGGTGCAGTTGGTAGTCGGTCCCGTCGTGTGGAACGGCCTCGCCGATTCGTTCGACAAGTCCAACGCGTACATCGACACTGCTCTGACACAGCCACTTTCGGCCTCTGTGTCAGGCAGCCCCGAATCTCTCATCTCGTGGACGTCGATGGGGGCGGAGGGACGCAAATTCGTCGCAGCAGGCGAAGACTCGGTGCGTGTCTACGCCGGTTTGGATTCGGCACCCGACACTGCATCACGTGCCGCTCTCGCGGTGAGCGAACTCGATCGCGTCGGCGGCTTTGCCCGCAACAGCGTCGTAGTGGCCGTTCCGACCGGATCGGGGTGGATCGACACGCATGCAGTCGACGGTATCGAGCAACGGTTCGGCGGCGACGTCGCAATAGTCGGGCAGCAATACTCCGACGCACCCAGTTGGGCGACATTCCTGTTCAGCCGCGACGACGCCGAAGAATCGGCAACCGCTCTGTTCACCGCCGTCGGCAGCCACATTGCCGCTATGCCCGCCGAGGATCGACCGGACCTGTTCCTCTACGGACAGAGCCTCGGCGCCGTCGGCGGCAGCGCCGCACTGACCGAGGCTTTGTCCGAGGGCAGTCCCACCACCGCGTGCGACGTGTTGTGGGCCGGTCCCCCGGCGGGCGCGACACGAACGGACGGCGCAACCGTCCTCGCGAACACTTCCGACCCGGTGGTGTGGTGGTCGCCTGCCCTCGCGACACAGAAACCGGATCTGAGCCGTGCCGTGCAAGATGCACCGATCCCGCAGTGGATCCCGGGTGTCACGTTCTTGCAGACCACCGTCGACATGCTCGGTTCGCTCGGTGTCCCCGCCGGTCACGGCCATCGCTACGGAACCGATCAGGGGACGGCCCTGAGAACTTGCTCCTGAAACTGCTGTGCGCCTTTATTAACCGCGGGGGGTTGATAAAGGCGCACAGCAAACAGGTCAGACTGCAGTCGCGATCGGGCCGCGAGCTGCTTCGTAGGCCGCACCGACACGGTAGAGGCGCTCGTCAGCCATGGCGGGCGCCATGATCTGCAAGCCCACCGGCAGGTTGTCGTCCGCGGACAGGCCCGAGGGCACCGACATCGCGCAGTGTCCGGCCAGGTTGGTCGGCAACGTGCACAGGTCCGAGAGGTACATGGCCAACGGATCGCCGACCTTCTCCCCCAACTTCCACGGCGTGAACGGGCTGGTCGGCGAGACCAGTACGTCCACCTTCTCGTAGGCCTTGTCGAAATCGCGCGCGATGAGCGTACGGACCTTGAGCGCCGAACCGTAGTAGGCGTCGTAGTAGCCCGAGGACAGTGCGTAGGTACCGATCATGATGCGGCGCTTGACCTCCGGACCGAAACCGGCGGCGCGGGTTGCCGCCATGACCTGGTCGGCACTCATGTTGCCGTCGTCGACACGCAGTCCGTAGCGCATCGCGTCGAAGCGGGCCAGGTTGGACGAGACCTCACTGGGCAGCACCAGATAGTACGACGCGAGCGCGTGCTCGAAGCTCGGGCACGAGACCTCGACAACCTCGGCACCGAGTGCCTTGAGCTGCTCGACGGCAGCATCGAAGGAAGCGATGACGCCGGGCTGGTAGCTGTCGGAGTGAAGTTCCTTGACCACACCGACTTTGACGCCGCGCAGGTCGCCGTTTGCACCTTCGCGTGCGGCGGCGACGACCGGACGCACGGGGGCGTCGATGGACGTGGAGTCACGCGGATCGTGTCCGGCGATGACCTCGTGCAGCAGAGCGGTGTCGAGCACGGTGCGACCACAGGGGCCGCCCTGATCGAGCGAGGACGCGCACGCGACGAGTCCGAAGCGCGAGACGGTTCCGTACGTCGGCTTGGTTCCGACTGTCGCGGTGACCGCAGCGGGCTGACGGATCGAACCGCCGGTGTCAGTGCCGATGGCCAGCGGGGCCTGACGGGACGCGAGCGCAGCCGCACTGCCGCCGCCCGAACCACCGGGGATGCGGGTGACGTCCCACGGGTTACGCGTCGGGCCGAAGGCCGAGTTCTCGGTCGAAGAGCCCATCGCGAACTCGTCGAGGTTCGTCTTGCCGAGGATCGGGATGCCGGCAGCGCGCAGCTTGGAGGTCAGAGTCGCGTCGTACGGCGCGACCCAGCCTTCGAGAATCTTCGACGCACAGGTGGTCGGCATGTCCGTCGTGGTGAAGATGTCCTTCAACGCGATCGGAACGCCGGCGAGTGCCGAAGCAGGTTCGTTTCCGCCTGCGAGCGAGTTGTCCACTGCTGCGGCGGCTTCGAGAGCCTGTTCGCCTGCAACGTGCAGGAAGGCGTGGTACTCGGTGTCGACGGCCGCGATGCGGTCGAGATGCGCCTGCGTGACCTCTACGGAGGACACCTCACGCGAGTGGATCTTGCCGGCCAGCTCAGCGGCGTCCAGCGTGGTCAGATCGGTCATTCGCCCTCTCCAAGGATCTGCGGAACCGCAAAGCGATCCTGTTCGACTGCGGGTGCTCCGGACAATGCCTGCTCGGGGGTCAACCCGGGCACGATCACGTCGGGGCGCGTCACGTTGGTGACGGCATTGGGATTCGCCATGGGCGGGACGTCGTCGGCCGCAACCTCGGTGACCACCTTGACGTGGTTGAGAATCGAATCCAACTGACCGGCGAACTCGTCGAGTTCGGCATCGGACAGGGCGAGTCTGGACAGCCGCGCGAGGTGCGCGACCTCGTCACGGGAGATGGCAGGCACCGCGGGGCCCCTTTCGGAAGAGGACGTGAACATTGCCGGTCCAGCCTAGTTGCTCGCCGCGACAGACCTGTAAGCACGCCCGCTGTATCGAACGACGAGCACGCTCACTGTGTCGATCGCCACGCCGAAAGCCCGCAGTGTGTTTCGCTCGTGTGACAAGCATGTGCATCTGGCGTGACGCCGCCGCGGCGCCCACCATCGCAGGTTGGGCAAGTGCAAAGATGAGTCAGGCCCGGGTCGACGTGATCCGGGCGAGAACCGATCAGCGAAAGGCACGCACGTGTCGTACCTGCTTCGCGTCCAACTGCCCGATCGACCAGGCAGCCTCGGCGCGCTCGCCGTAGCTCTCGGATCCGTGGGCGCAGACATCCTCTCCCTCGACGTCGTGGAACGAGGTGACGGTTTTGCCATCGACGACCTCGTGGTCGACGTCGAACCGGGCGCGCTGCCCGACACCTTGATCACCGCTGCCGAGCATCTACCGGACGTGCTGGTCGATTCGATCCGCCCCTACGCCGGGATTCTCGACACTCACCGTGAGCTCGAACTCATAGATTCCGTTGCGACGGCCCGAAACGATCGACTACAGGTCCTCGTCGACGGCGCGCCGCGTGTACTGCGAGTCGGCTGGTGCGTCGTCGCGGACATCGGCAAGCACGGTGCGTACCGCGTCGTCGGTAGCGCCGGCGCGCCGGAAACCCACGCCACCGACATTCCGTGGATGCCACTGGACAAGCCCACCGCCCTCGACGGCGAGGCCGACTGGGTTCCGGACGTATGGCGCGACATGAACACCAGCCTCGCTGCCGCACCTCTCGGCTCCGGCAATCGAGTCCTCATGCTCGGTCGTCCCGGTGGGCCCGAATTCCGCCCTTCGGAGATAGCCCGCCTCGGCTACCTCGCAGGAATCGTGGCGACGGTACTGGGTTGACCAGGCTGGCTGATCAGGCCAGGCCGCGCACCATGACGGTCAGTTCCATACCGCGAATCGGCTCCCACGCCCGCTCGGGATCGGGGACGAAACCGTTGCGGTCGTAGATACGACGGGCATCGACCATCTCGGGCTGCGTCGAGATGACCACCGAGTGATCGCCGCGGTCGTAGGCTTCGGCGATCACTGCGCGAACCAATGCGGTTCCGGCGCCCGATCCCCGAGCTTGCGGCGAGACTGCGAGCATGCGGAACTCGAGTTCGCCCTTCTGCGCAACATCCGCGAAGGGCGTGCCGGGTTCTGCGATCGTCAACGAGCCCACGACTTCGTCACCGAGAACCGCAACCAGCACCCGGCCCTGCTCCACCCGAGTTGCGGTGTCTCGCAGGCGCTCCGCGTACGGCGATCCGCCGGCGACAAATCCGCCACCCACGTACGACTGCACTGTCAGCTCCCCGACGGTCTCGAACTCAGCCGGTAGAACTTCACGAATCTCGATCATGGCGTCACTATCGCACCCAGCACACCAATCTCAGAAATCGGACAAAGTCACTCTGGTTCGTCCAAATCGGTGGGAGCGACCGCATCCGGGCCATCTTCGAGCAACCGCCGGAAGCCGTCTTCGTCGAGCACCGGCACACCCAATTCGACCGCCTTGTCGTGCTTGGAACCGGGCGCTTCACCGACGACGACAAACGCAGTCTTCTTCGAGACCGACCCTGCCGCCTTACCGCCGCGCACCAGAATCGCTTCCTTCGCCTGATCACGCGAGTAGGTCTCGAGCGAACCGGTGACGACGATCGAGAGGCCCTCGAGATTGCGCGGAATCGAATCGTCGCGTTCATCCTCCATGCGTACTCCGGCCGACGCCCACTTGTCGACGATCTGCTGATGCCAGTCGACGGAGAACCACTCCACGACGGCGGCGGCGATAGTCGATCCGACGCCGTCCACTGCAGCCAACTCGTCGACCGAGGCTTCCCGAATGCGTTGCAGCGAGCCGAATTCGCCGGCCAACGCCCTCGCGGCAGTGGGGCCGACGTGCCGAATCGACAGTGCCACAAGCACTCTCCACAGCGGCTTGTCCTTGGCCGAATCCAGGTTGGCCAGCAAGCGTTTTCCGTTGGCGGACAGGGATCCCGCATTGGTGCGGAAGATCGGAACTTCGATCAGTTTCTCGGCGTCGAGTGAGAAGAGATCGCCCTCGTCGCCGATGACCTTCGCCTCCAACAGCCCGGTCGCGGCCTCGTAACCGAGCACCTCGATGTCGAATGCACCGCGCCCCGAGACGTGGAACACGCGCTCGCGCAACTGCGCCGGGCAGTACTGCTGATTGGGGCATCGCACGTCGACGTCGCCCTCTTTCGCGGGTGCCAACAACGTGCCGCACTCGGGACAATGTGTCGGCATGACGAACTCGCGCTCGGTACCGTCACGAACGTCTGCCACGGGACCGAGAACCTCGGGGATGACGTCTCCGGCCTTGCGCAACACCACGGTGTCGCCGATCAGCACACCCTTGCGCTTGACCTCCGAGCCGTTGTGCAGCGTGGCCAAGGACACAGTGGAACCCGCCACCGTGACGGGTTCCATGTACGCGAACGGCGTCACACGACCCGTACGTCCGACACTGACCCGGATGTCGAGGAGCTTGGTCGTGACCTCTTCCGGCGGGTACTTGTACGCGATCGCCCACCGTGGTGCGCGCGACGTGGTGCCCAGACGTCGATGTAACGACATCTCGTCGACCTTGACCACCAACCCGTCGATCTCGTGCTCGACGTCGTGGCGGTGTTCTCCCCAGTACTTCATCTTCTCGACCACGGCGTCGGCGCCGACCACCCGTGAGGTGTGCGTGGACACCGGCAGACCCCAGGCGGCGAGGGCCACGTAGGCGTCGTACTGCGAGGCCGGCTCGAAACCTTCCATGCGCCCGAACCCGTGGCAGATCATTCCGAGGCGGCGACGCGCGGTGACGGCAGGATTCTTCTGACGCAGGGAGCCCGCCGCGGAGTTGCGCGGATTGGCGAACGGCGCCTTCCCCTCCTCCACCAGGGAGGCATTGAGTGCTGCGAAGTCCTCGAGGCGGAAGAACACCTCGCCACGCACCTCGAGCAGGCTCGGAATCGGGTACTCGTCCGTGGCGGTAAGGCGCTCCGGGATGTCGTTGATCGTCAGAGCGTTGAGCGTGACCAGCTCGCCCGTACGACCGTCACCGCGGGTTGCGGCACGAACGAGTTTGCCGTTCTCGTAGACGAGATTGAGGGCGACACCATCGATTTTCACTTCACAGAGATAGTGCAGTTCCGGCCCGGTTTCCTGCTCTACCTTGGCGATCCATGCTCGGAGCTCCGACTCGTCGAAGACGTTGTCGAGGCTGAGCATCCGCTCGAGGTGGTCGACGGACGTGAAGTCAGTCGCGAATCCGCCACCGACGAGTTGCGTCGGAGAGTCGGGAGTTCGCAGATCCGGGTACTGCTCTTCGAGAGCATTGAGCTGCCCGAGCAATGTGTCGAATGCACCGTCCGAAATGACGGGCGCATCACGAACGTAGTAGCGGAACTGATGCTGGCGTACCTCTTCGGCCAGCTCCGTCCACTGCTCGCGCGCCTCGTTGGGCGCTGGCTGCATTGCATCCGCGGTTTCAGTCACAGCTAGAAGATTATCGGTTCACACCGACACACCACACGACTCCACATCGGAACGCACACACTAGAACGCCGACGGATCGTCCACCAATGCCTTGCCGACGTCTGTACACAGCCGAAGGGCGGCACGAGCCCAGTCGAGGTTCGCACCCGCAAGACCGCAACGCGGAGTGACCGCGACCTGGGTCTGCAGGAGTTCACGCGAGAAGCCGAGACGATCTACCAGGGTGACGGCGGGCATCGCACACTCTTTCCACGTCACCGGCTTTTCCGGCTCCACGGACGGAACCAGACCGAGCGCCAATTCCTTGCCGGCGTCGAACAACTGGCCGATACCGTCGAGATCGCGTGAGCCGATGAGCGACATGTCGAAGCTCACGCCGAACGCCTGGCTTCGCCTCAGTAGATCCCACGGCATGTCTGTGCCGCAACTGTGGACGATTGTGGGCAGTCCGCAACCGCTGATCGTCGAGTCGAGTACGGCGAGTGCCTCGGGTTCCGGGAGAGCCGGAACGCTCTCCATCTTGGTGCGCCCAGGCAGCGAACCGGCCAGAACTGCCGCGATCTGCGGCTCGTCCAACTGGATCACCACTGCGGCGCCGGTGCGGCGAGTGACCTCGGCCGCATGACGCGCGAGACCCTCACCGAGTGATTCTGCGATGTCGCGGAGCGCACCGCGGTCGACGAGAACTCGCGAACCGTTTGCGACTTCGATCTCGGCGCCGAGTGTCAGCGGGCCGGCGGCTTGGAGCTTGACGACGTGGTCTCCGCCGACCAAGCGCGCCGACTCCCAGGCTTCCTCGAGCGCGTCGAGATCCTGATTCAGAAAGTCCTCGGCTCGCTTCGCGACATTGCCCCTCCGAGGCACGACTCGATAGGCGCGGGTCGAGGCGTCGAGGTTGATATCGACCAGAATTGCCCCCGCCCGGCCGACCATGTCAGCGCCGAGACCGCGGCTCGGCAACTCCACCAGATGCGGGAAACCACCCAGCTCACCGAGGATGGTTGCGGCACTTTCGCGGGCATCCGTGCCCGGCCAGGATCCGATTCCGGTGACGAGACCACCGATGGAAACCTGCTGCGTCACAGTGTGTTCGGCTCGGATTCGGTGCCCGAGATGGTGCCACTGCCGAGAACCTGGTCGCCCAGTTCGCGGTCGGGGCGATACAACACGACGGCCTGTCCCTTTGCGACGCCGGTCAGTGGTTCGCGCAACGAGATCGAGATACCGCCGCTTGAAGTACCGTCGTCGACGGCCTCCGCAACAGCCTGCGCCAGTCCACCGTGCGCACGAACCTGCACCATGCATTCGACAGGGCCCTCCGGCGCCTGGCCCGAGGTCCAGATCGCACGCTGCGCCGAGATGGCCCAGACGTCGAGATTCTTGGCCGAACCCACTCGGACCGTTCCGGTTTCGGGCTCGATCGCGGTCACGTACCGCGGACGGCCGTCACCCGCCGGACCTTCGACGCCGAGACCCTTGCGCTGTCCGATCGTGAAGCCGTGTACGCCGTCGTGTGCAGCGAGGACTTCACCCGAATCGGCGTCGACGACGCTTCCCGGGCGAACGCCGATGCGCGCACCCAGGAATGCTCGTGTGTCGCCGGTCGGGATGAAGCAGATGTCGTGACTGTCAGGCTTGTTCGCCACAGCCAGACCGCGCTCGGCGGCTTCCTCGCGGATCTGTTCTTTCGGTGTGTCACCGATCGGGAACATCGCTCGCGAAAGCTGCTCAGCCGTCAGCACACCGAGGACATACGACTGGTCCTTGTCAGCGTCGACCGCCCGGCGCAGGACGCCGTCTTCGAGGCGCGCGTAGTGACCGGTCGCCACGGCGTCGAAGCCGAGAGCGACTGCACGGTCGGCGAGTGCGGTGAACTTGATCTTCTCGTTGCAGCGCAGGCACGGATTGGGGGTCTCACCCGCTGCGTACGACGCCACGAAGTCGTCGATCACGTCTTCCTTGAAGCGATCGGCGAAATCCCAGACGTAGAAGGGTATTCCGAGAACGTCGGCGGCGCGCCTGGCGTCGCCGGCATCTTCCTTCGAGCAGCATCCACGCGAACCCGTCCGCAATGCGCCCGGCGCCGTGGACAAAGCAAGATGAACGCCGACGACGTCGTGTCCGGCGGCGACAGCGCGGGCGGCGGCGACAGCGGAGTCGACACCTCCGCTCATGGCTGCGAGTACTCGCATCAGCGATCCCCTCCACGCGAACCGGCACCGGCAAGACCGGCGGCCCGAGCGCGCTCTACTACTTGTGGAAGCGCAGCGATGAGCGCGTCCACATCGGTGACACTCGACGTATGTCCGAGCGAAAATCTCAGTGAGCCACGCGCGACGGGCGATTCGACGCCCATCGCGATCAAGACATGGCTGGCTCTGGCCACACCGGCGGTGCAGGCCGAACCGGTGGAACATTCGATACCGGCAGCGTCGAGCAGCATCAGCAACGAATCGCCCTCGCAACCGGGGAAGGTGAAGTGCGCGTTACCGGGAAGCCGATCGGAACCGGTCGGGCCGTTGAGCACCGACTCGGGAAGGATCTCCAGGACCCCGTCGATCAAACGGTCACGCAGCTTCGCCAATTCCCTTGTGCTCGAATCGAAGTTCGCGACATTCGCGCGCAGCGCCGCAGCCATCCCGACAACTCCCGCGGTGTCCGGCGTCCCCGAACGCAGATCACGTTCGTGTCCGCCGCCGTGAAGGAGCGGCACACAGGGAACCTGGCGTCCGAGCAGAAGCGCGCCGACGCCGTGCGGACCACCGAACTTGTGCGCCGCGATGCTCAGCGCGGCCAATTTGCTCGCCGCGAAATCGACCGGCAATTGTGCAACTGCCTGAACCGCGTCGCTGTGCATCGGAATCTCGAACTCAGCCGAAATCTCCGCCAACTCCACGATCGGCATGATCGAGCCGACCTCGTTGTTGGCCCACATCACCGTTACGAGTGCGACCTCGTCGGCGTGGACGGAAAGCTCGTCACGCAAGGTCTGCGGGTCGACGACACCGTTCTCGTCGACCGGCAACCACGTCACGCGCGCGCCCTCGTGCTGCTCGAGCCACTCGACGGCGTCGAGCACAGCATGATGCTCGACGGAGCTGGCCAGGATGCGAGTGCGTCGCGGGTCTGCGTCACGGCGAGCCCAGTAGATGCCCTTGACCGCGAGATTGTCGCTCTCGGTGCCTCCGGAGGTGAAGATGACCTCCGACGGCCGCGCACCCAAGCTGGCGGCGATCGATTCGCGCGATTCCTCGACGCGGCGCCGGGCCGCACGGCCGGAGCCGTGCAACGAGGACGCGTTGCCCACGGTTTTGAAGGTATCGGTCATCGCCTCGATAGCGGCTGCCGACATCGGAGTCGTGGCGGCATGATCGAGGTACACCGGAAATCCGGCGTGGGCACTGTGTGCAGGCAGAGTCATGGCTTGACAAGGATAGCCCAGCACGAGAGTTCGACCAGCCTCGCTCAGCAGGCTAAGCGCTCATCGCCGGGGAAGGATCGATTTGTCCCACGGCTTGTGTCACGAGTTCCGGTGCGGGGTCGAAGATGTCGTGAGCTGCCAGATCGATGATGTCGACGCCGCGTACGGCTCTCTCGCATCGCTGCGCGAGATCGGCTCGACACTCCCCTGCCTCCTCGAGCGGAGCCAGCCTGACCTTCACCTCGACGTTCTTCTGACGCAGGATCCGACGGATGGACTGACCGATCGTTTCGGTGCCGACAAAGCAGGGTCCGGTGCACAGGGAACCGTCGGCGTTCTCGTAGCGGATCGCCATCGGCTGAACCGGGCATTCGGCGTCGACGGCTGCTTGGAACATCGCCGGACGAAAACCGCCGTATGCCCGCCCGCACCAGGTCGTTCCCTCGGGAAACACCATCACCCGGACACCTCGCTGCAGGCGTTCGCGAACGACGTCGACGGTTCCGGGGAGTTCACGCAGGCGAGCGCGGTCGATGGGGACGACGCGCATCCGGCGCGCGAGACCGCCGAGCACTGCCCAGTCGAGCAGGTCGGCGCGGGCGACGAAGTTGGCCGGAGCAACGGCGCTCGCGACGAGGACGTCGGTCCAGGACACGTGACCGGCGACAACCATGACCCCGTCAGGTTCCGCGCGCCCCAACCGCTGATCGTCGACCGTCAGCTTCATCCCCAGACAACGAAGCAACGCGCGCGAGTATCCGCGTTGCATCTCAGTACGCCAGGTGCGCGGGAGCAGCCAGCCGGCCGAAAGCACAGGCGCAGTCACCAGTGCGGCACCGACCATGACCCCGCGGGCCATCACGGTGATACTCGACACACCGGGTGCGTCCGCGGGTAGGCACCCGTCGCCGCAGGGGCTCGTCGGCACCCAGTACGGCACCGCCGCGGTCATCAGCCGATCCCCGACTCGTGTGCGGCGGCCGCCGATCGCAGCCGTTCCAGATAGCGCTTGTTGGCGGAGTGAAGGCCTTGCAGCGCAACAAAATCGGCCACACCGAACTCGGGATCGTGAGCAGGTTCCCCGCAGATCATCGCGCCCATCCGCAAGTAACCACGGAGCAACGGTGGCATCGTCACGCGTTCCGGTGCGGCGATCTCGTCGAGCGTCAGACCCCCGAGGACCACCGGGTTTCGTGGGATCACCCGCCGCGACCCCGGACTGGCGTGCTTGTTCATCACGAAGTCACGGACGCCGCGGACATCGGCGCCGGCAATTGAATCGGGGCTCGGCAAGACGGGCACGGAGACGCAGCCCATCACCCACTCGTATCCGGTCAATTCGAGATAGTGCAGGATGCCCGACCACATCAGGCTCAGGACGGATCCGGTGCGGTGCGCGGGATCGACGCACGCGCGACCCATTTCGACGATCCTGTTCGCCACCGGATCGAGCGCGGAGATGTCGAATTCGGTTGCGGTGTAATACCCACCCGCCGCCGCAGCGGAATCCGGCGGCAGCATTCGGTAGCAGCCGACGTACTCCTCGGTGATGTTGTCACGAACGAGTAGATGATCACAGAATTCGTCGAAGCCGTCGGCGTCGAGTTCGAAGACCCCGGCCGAGGCCGGGAGGGAGAAGCCTGGCTCGGAGGCGAACACTCGGTATCGAAGGCGCTGCGCTGCGACACGATGCTCGCGGTCGGAGGAGACGATCAGGGAATATCTCGGCTGGGCGACCTCACGGCCGAGATTGTCACTCGCGGAGCGAAGGACTGACGTAATTGTCATGCGCAAGGTTTATCGAGCGCGAACGGCGTCTCGGTATCGACGAAGTGACATGCCGATGCAGGCCGGGTGAATAAAGCACTGTGCGCCTTTATCAACCGCGGGGGGTTGATAAAGGCGCACAGCAGTTTGTGCTTTTCAGCCCTTGTGGGACTTCACAGCTTCGGTGAGCTGCGGTGCGACGTTGAACAGGTCGCCCACGATGCCGAAGTCGGCGATCTCGAAGATGGGTGCCTCTTCGTCCTTGTTGACCGCAACGATGGTCTTGGACGTCTGCATGCCGGCGCGGTGCTGGATGGCACCGGAAATGCCGAGCGCGATGTACAGCTGCGGGGAGACCGTCTTACCGGTCTGACCGACCTGGAACTGTCCGGGGTAGTAACCCGAGTCCACAGCGGCACGCGAAGCACCGACTGCAGCGCCGAGGGAGTCGGCCAGCTCTTCGACGACGGAGAACTTGTCCGCGCTGCCGACACCACGTCCACCGGAGACGACAACCGACGCCTCGGTGAGCTCCGGGCGGTCGCCGCCGACGATGGGCTCACGCGAGGTGACCTTGACGGCACTCTCGTCCTGGGCCGGAACCTCGACGGTGATCTGCTCGCCTGCGCCGGCCTGCGGAGCAGCCTCGACTGCGCCCGGACGAACCGAGTAGACCGGAACGTCGCCGTTGGCCTTGGCCTCGACGGTGAACGCGCCACCGAAGATGGAGTGGACGCCGGTGCCGTCAGCCTTGATCTCGATGACGTCGGTCAGCAATCCGGAGCCCAGACGTGCGGCCAGACGACCGGCAACCTCTTTGCCCTCGGTGCCGGCTGCGGTGATGACTGCTGCCGGGCTGGTGGACTCGACCAGAGCGGCGAGAACGTCGACCTTGGGGGTGACGAGGTAGCCGTCGATGTCGTCGGACTCGGCGACGTAGATCTTCTCGGCGCCGGCTGCTGCCAGAGCGTCGGCGAGCTTTGCTGCGGTGCCCGCGGGGCCGGCGACAACTGCCGACGGCTCACCGAGTGCGCGTGCAGCGGTGATGAGTTCGGTGCTGACCTTCTTCAGCGCACCCTCTGCGTGCTCTACGAGCACAAGTACTTCTGCCATGACTTAACTCTCCCTGAGTTCTTCTGCTGGATGTCTAGAAGGGCGCGATCAGATGACCTTGTTGCTGACGAGGTAAGCGGCAATCTTGGTGCCACCGTCTCCCTCGTCGACGATGCGCTCACCAGCGGTACGGGGGGGCTTGGGGGTGGAGGACGTCACGGTGGTGCCGGCGTTGGCAACTCCGACGGTCTCCGGGTCGACTCCGAGGTCGGCCAGCGTGTAGACGAGAACTTCCTTCTTCTTCGCGGCCATGATGCCCTTGAAGGACGGGAAGCGCGGCTCGTTGATCTTCTCGGTGACCGAGACGATCGCGGGCAGCGAAGCCTCGAGGCCGAAGACGCCCTCGTCGGTCTCGCGCTCACCGGTGATCTTGCCGTCGGCGACGACGACCTTGCGCAGCTGCGTGAGCTGCGGGATGCCCAGGTACTCGGCGATGATGGCCGGAACAGCGCCGACGCGGCCGTCGGTGGCCTCGTTGCCGGCGATGATCAGGTCGGCAGGCTCGTCGTTCTCGAAGGTGATCTGTCCGAGAGCAGCAGCGAGCGTCCATGCGGTCTGGATCGCGTCGGAGCCGTGCAGTGCCGGGTCGTTGATGTGGACGGCCTTGTCGGCGCCCATCGAGAGAGCCTTGCGGATAGCGTCGGTGGCGCGGTCGGGACCTGCGGACAGCACCGTTACCTCACCGCCCTGAGCTTCCTTGATGAGGAGTGCTTCTTCGACGGAGCGCTCGTTGATCTCGTCGAGGACTGCGTCGGCGGCTTCACGGTCAAGCGTGTAGTCGCCGTCGGTCAGCTTGCGCTCGGACCATGTGTCGGGGACCTGCTTGATCAAAACAACGATATTCGTCATGGGTCTTCGTCGACCTCCTGTGTGTAATTCACCTGATAAATCGTCTGTGGTGCTCGCGCAGTCCGAGCGTCCGAAAAGAGAGTCCGACAGGTCTCCCCACGGGCGAATTTCTCGGTTCACGTCGGCTGTGCGTTAGATTACCCCACGTTAAGTTACCGGTGGGTAACTTAACGTGGAACCTCGTCCACCATAACGGCACGAACAGGAATTGACAGCAGTGATCTGGACCACGGCGAACACGTTCTACTCGGATGGCACTAATCTCGCACGGGTGAGTGAAACGAGTGTCAGCAACCACGAGGACGCACCCCTGCCCTTGACGGGCGAACGAACCGTGCCAGGAATCCCCGAGGAGAACTACTGGTTCCGACGCCACGAAGTGGTGTACTGCGCACTTCTGGAGCGCTGCACGGACCGCCGAGTCCTCGAGGCCGGTTCTGGAGAAGGCTACGGCGCCAACATGATTGCGGACGTCGCAACAAAGGTTACCGGCCTCGACTACGACATCTCCGCGGTCGAGCACGTCCGTGCCCGCTACCCCCGCGTCGAGATGCTCCACGGCAACCTCGCCGAGCTTCCACTGGCGGACAACTCGGTTGACGTCGTCGTCAATTTCCAGGTGATCGAGCACCTGTGGGATCAGGGTCAGTTCCTACGCGAATGCTTCCGAGTTCTCGCTCCCGGCGGTGAACTTCTCATCAGCACCCCCAACCGGATCACCTTCTCCCCCGGCCGCGACACGCCGCTCAACCCTTTCCACACTCGTGAGCTCAACGCCTCCGAAATGACCGAATTGCTCGAAGACGCCGGATTCCGCGTTCAGTTGATGACCGGCGTCCACCACGGTTCGCGCCTGAAGGAACTCGACGCCAAGCACGGCGGATCGTTCATCAACGCGCAGATCGACCGCGCGTTGGCCGGTGAGCCCTGGCCCGAAGATCTCACCCGCGACGTCGAGGGCATCACCGTCGACGACTTCAGCATCAGCGAACCCGACATCGACGACAGCCTCGACCTCGTCGCTATTGCCGTGAAGGAAACCGGCGAGTGAGTAACGCAACACCCGTCACCGAACCGGGGATGTTCGCCCTGGTTCTGCACTCCCATCTGCCGTGGCTCGCCAACCACGGCAGATGGCCAGTCGGCGAGGAATGGATCTACCAGTCCTGGGCTGCGTCGTACATTCCGCTCGCCGCCGCGCTACGACGCCTGGCCGACGAGGGCCGATCGCACCTGCTGACGCTGGGCATCACGCCCGTACTCGCGGCCCAGTTGGACGATCCCCACTGCCTCGCCGGGATGCATCACTGGCTCGGCAACTGGCAAATCCGTGCCCACGAGGCTGCCGGCATGCCGGACGCGGCGCACCGCGAACTCGGCGCGCGCGAGCACCGGGCCTCAGCTGCCGCTCTCGCAGATTTCGAGACTCACTGGCAGCACGGCGCCTCACCGGTGTTCCGCGACCTCATCGATCGCGAGGCCTTCGAGCTTCTCGGCGGGCCGCTGGCCCACCCGTTCCAACCGCTGCTCGATCCTCGCTTGCGGGCGTTCTCCCTCCGCGAAGGTCTCGCCGACGCGCATGCCCGGTGGAATCACACTCCGACCGGGATCTGGGGACCCGAGTGCGGGTACACCCCGGGCATGGAGCGCGGGTACGCCGAAGCGGGCGTCACCCACTTCATGGTCGACGGCCCCGCCTTGCGCGGCGACACATCCCTCGGTCGCCCGGTTCGAGAATCCGACGTGGTTGCATTCGGCCGCGACCTGCAGGTCAGCTACCGCGTCTGGTCCCCCAAGTCCGGATATCCGGGTCACGCCGCCTACCGCGACTTCCACACCTACGACCACGAGACGGGTCTCAAGCCGTCGCGGGTCACCGGACGGACCGTCGACTCCGCCGACAAGTTGCCGTACGACCCCGAACTCGCTGCGGCCGCCGTCGACAAGCATGTTGCCGACTTCGTCGAAACCGTTCGGGCGCGTCTGCGCAGTGAATCCACCCGCATCGGCCGCGACGCCCTGGTGGTCGCAGCTTTCGACACCGAACTGTTCGGGCACTGGTGGCACGAAGGTCCGCAGTGGCTCGAAAAACTCCTGCGCGCGCTTCCCGAGGCCGGAATTCGCGTCGGCACCCTCGCCGACGCCAAGGCATCGGGATACGTCGGCGAACCCGTTCAACTCGAGGATTCGTCCTGGGGATCGGGTAAGGACTGGCGTGTCTGGGCCGGCGATCAGGTGTCCGACCTGGTGCAACTGAACTCCGAAGTGGTCGATACCGCGCTCGGCACCGTGGACAAGTCTCGCGGACGCGACAACGCACCCGGACGACCGGAACTGCGAAACCGCGTCAACGATCAGATACTTCGCGAGACACTGATGACAGTTTCGAGCGATTGGGCATTCATGGTGAGCAAGGATTCGGCCGCGGGGTACGCCCGCGAACGTGCGCACAAGCACGCCCACGCGACCAGGGAAATCTCCGAAGCGCTGGTTTCCGGCCGCGATGCCGTCGCGGTGCGACTCGCCGAAGGCTGGAATCGCGCCGACGGGTTGTTCCCGGGACTGGATGCTCGCCGTCTACCTGACACAGAACTGAGTCCGTCGTGAAAATTCTCATCGTCTCGTGGGAGTACCCACCGGTCGTCGTCGGCGGGCTCGGTCGACACGTCCACCATCTCGCCACCGAATTGGCAGCGGCGGGCCACGAGGTCGTGGTGCTCTCACGCCGCCCCTCCGGAACGGATGCGTCGACGCACCCGACGATCACGCACATCTCCGAAGGCGTACTGGTCGTCGCAGTGGCCGAGGACCCGGCACACTTCGTCTTCGGCGAGGACATGCTCGCGTGGACCCTCGCGATGGGTCACGCGATGGTCCGGGCCGGGATGGCGCTGCACAAGCCAGGAGTGGGCGAGGGCTGGCAGCCCGACGTCGTGCACGCGCACGACTGGCTGGTCGCGCATCCGGCGATCGCCCTGGCCGAATTCTATGATGTCCCACTGGTTTCCACACTTCACGCCACCGAGGCGGGTCGCCACAGCGGCTGGATCTCCGGACGCATCAACCGCCAGGTCCACTCCGTCGAGTGGTGGCTGGCAAACGAATCCGACTCTCTCATAACCTGTTCGGCGTCCATGCAGGAAGAAGTGACCGAGCTCTACGGCCCGACGCTGCCGCCGATCACCGTCATCCGCAACGGAATCGACGTGACCACGTGGAACTTTCGCGAACGTGGACCGCGATCCGGACCGCCGAAACTCCTCTTCGTCGGCCGCCTGGAATACGAGAAGGGCGTGCAGGACGCCATCGCAGCACTCCCCCGAATCCGTCGTAGCCACCCCGGCACGACCCTCGCGATCGCGGGCGAAGGCACCCAGTTCACCTGGCTCTACCAACAGGCACGCACGCATCGCGTCGCGCGGGCGGTGGACTTTCTCGGCAACCTCGATCACACGGAACTGCTCAGCTGGCTGCACGGAGCGGACGCCATCGTCCTGCCGTCGCGCTACGAGCCGTTCGGGATCATCGCCCTCGAAGCGGCGGCGGCCGGCACTCCGCTGATCACGTCCACCGCAGGCGGACTGGGCGAAGCCGTCGTCGACGGGGTGACGGGGATGTCCTTCCAACCGGGCGACATCGCCGGGCTCACCTCGGCTGTCCGCGAGGTACTCGACGATCCCGCCGGGGCGCAGGAACGGGCAGTGGCCGCCCGCGCACGCCTGACATCGGACTTCGACTGGCATCAGGTCGCCGAGGAGACTGCTCACGTCTACGCGGGCGCGAAGCGTCGGGTGCGGCAGCCGTTGGCACGGCCACAGATTCCCGAGCGTCCGCTGCCCGGTCGCTGAGCTCGCTTTGTGCTGATCTCAGGGGGTCGGGAGTGGCGCGGTGAAACGAGAACTCGCATCCCCGAGCAGATGGCCTGGTGGCAGCATCCGGCCGCACAGCACGAGCAGGAGATCCTGCGCCGCCCCGTGAACCTCGGCGCCGGCACCGTACGTCCAGTCTCGGTCGTCGGCGCGCAACCGAGCGCCGTCGAGGTCAGTTCCGAAATACTTCACGGTTTTGGGCGAGAGTCCGCTGAGCACACGAGTGAGCCGGTCTTCGGGCACCACGTAATCGTCGCCGAGTGCCACGCGAATGTCCTGACCGTGGATCACGTCGTGCGAGAGCGCACCCTCGAAGCCGCCGCCTGGAGGCTTCCACGGGTGTGCAACGTTGTCGCGAAGCGAGGCAAGCAGTTGTCGCTCACCGACTTCCGACGTATCGGCGAGCGCTCGCCGGTTCGACATCTTGTTGAAGTTTCCGCGTGACTTGACCATTTCCACGACGAATCGCGGCGCCGAGTATCGGTAGGGCATGGTGATGTGCGCGATCACTTCGCGGACCCGCCACCCCTCGCACAGGGTCGGCGCGTTCCACTGCTCCGTGCTCAGGCCTTCGAGAAATCCCACCAGTTCGCGGCGCTGCGCCACGACCCATTCGGGTGTCTGTTCGCTCATGTCGGCACTCCTTTCACCGGCGCAGACTTTCGGCGCCGATACCGATACAGACCGGTGGCGGCGCCGAAAGTAATCGCTGGTTCTGCCAAAAAGTGAGCTACGACGTCGACGACGCGTCGGCAGCGTCCGCAGCAGCCTTCTTGCGTGCGATGTCCTCGAGCGCCGCGATGTACTTTGCACGATCGGCAGCGCCGGCTTCCCAATCGGACTTGCGGTTCTTGACCGCCTTCGCGGGCGAGCCGACCGCGATGCTGTAGTCCGGGATGTCGCCTTTGACGACGGCGTGCGCACCGAGGACACAACCGCGTCCGACGCGGGTATTTCGCAGCACGGTGACCTTCGCTGCCACCCAGGTGTCCGGGCCGATACGGACGGGGCCCTTGACGATGCCCTGGTCCTTGATCGGTGTGTTGATGTCGTCCATGCGGTGGTCGAAATCGCAGATGTAGCACCAGTCGGCTACGAGCGTCGACGCACCGATTTCGATGTCGAGGTACGTGTTGACGACGTTGTCCTTGCCGAAGACGACCTTGTCGCCGATGCGCAGCGAGCCTTCGTGGCAGCGGATCGCGTTGCCGTCACCGATGTGCACCCAGCGCCCGATCTCGAGGCGGGACAGGTCGGGGGTGGAATGGATTTCGACGTTCTTGCCGAGGAACACCATGCCGCGCAGGATCACGTGCGGGTTGGCCATCTTGAACTTGGCGAGACGGTAGTACCGCACCAGATACCAGGGTGTGTACGCCTTGTTCGCCAGAACCCATTTGAGGGAATCGACCGTCAAGAACTTGGCCTGATCGCTGTCGCCTCGGCGTGATCCCCGCCATCGAGTGCGCAACGGTGCGCCCCACATGCTCGTCATGAGTGTTCAGCCTACGTGGGGCCGACTCACCGACCCTCGGGGTGTGCCCCGTCACGTTGCCCCGGTCGGGATAGTCTCTGGTCCGGGCTTGTGCAGTTACCGAGGGCTCTTGATCAACTGAAGGCAGGGAGATTGTGATGCGGCGGGTCCTACGGTCGTCCGTGATGGTGTCGACGGCGATCGCTGCGGCCCTGATCGCCGGTTGCGGCAGCGACGACGGACGGGTGGACCGGTACGCGTCGGCGGGTTGGCCGGCCATGCACGCCGACGCCCGCAACAGCGACACGAGCCCGGTCACCGGATCACGCGATGTCGAGTTCGCATGGTCACGCCCTCTCGGCGGTCCGGTTGCCGCGTACGCCTCGGTGGCCGCGAACGGCCAGAGCTTCGTCACCGCCCGCACCGAGAACGGCTGCAATCTCTTCTCGTTCCAGATGGATACGGGTCGCAAGAAGTGGTGCGCTCGACTCAACGACGGAGTAGTCGCGTCCACACCCATCGTCGACACGGCCACCAATGTCTACGTCGGCGAGAGCGGCGCGATGATGTCCTTCACCGAGACTGGTCAATTGCGTTGGCGCACGCTCGTTGTGGGCACTCCTCTCTCGTCACAGTTCACCGGCGACGGAAACCTGTTGTTCATCACCCAATTGGGTCAGATCAACGTGCTCGACCCGCAGACCGGCGCAAAAGTGGTTCCGTCGTTCGACCTGATCCCGCCGCCGTCGATCGACCAGGGCGCGAATGCAGAACTCATTCCCGACAACAAGGGTTTGAACGAGTGCTTCCTCGGCACGTCCGGCTGCCCGGTGGCCAATACCCCGGCAGTGGACCTGGGCACCGGCAAGTTCTACTTCACCTTCTACGGACCCAGTTCTCAGGCAGCCGATCTGGTCGCCATGAAGTACACGGGCGGCGACAATCCGTCCATCACCCGCGAGTGGTCCACCGACGCGCTTCCCGGTGGAACGGCGTCGAGCCCGGACCTGTCGAAGGACGGCAAGACCGTCTACGCCACCGACAACAACGGATCTCTCTGGGCAGTGAACGCCGAAACCGGTGACACCAGGTGGAGTTACGACATCGGCTTCAACTCGGCCGGTAGTGCCTCGACGTCCGACGACGGTTTGATCATTCCCGCCGGCGGCGACAAGGGCCACCTCCTTGCCGTGCGCGACGAGGGAGATCACGCCGAACTGGCCTGGGAACGTAAAGACCTTCTGCAACTGGGCGTTCCGGCGCAGACCGCCGGCAACACCGGATACACCGTCGTACGCGAGGGTGAGAACGGACTGAGCCTGATCACCTTCGACACCGAAACCGGTGAGACGGTGGATCAGGACACGTTGCCGGGAGCAGTCGGCTTCACCGTCGGCACCTCGATCGGCCCCAAGGGCGAAGTGTTGACGCCCAGCGCAATCGGTGAACTGTTCGTCTTCAAGTGAGCTAGCGGGATGCCTCACAGATGAAGGCCGACGCCGATCGCCCGATCCGTACGATCACGACGCTCAGCGCAAGCGAGCCCTTGAGCTTGAGCCGTGGACGCAGCACTGCCGGGTCCACGTCGACTCCTCGCACCAGGATTTCGGCCACACCGCAGTCCCGCTTGGACAGTGTCTGTTTGAGCAGTTTCTCGGAGTACTTGATCTGCTCGAGGATCCGGAATCCGCGAACTCCCTCAGGGACGCTGTCACCGGTCAGATAAGCGATGCGTGGATCGAGCTGCCAGAGGCCGTGTCTGGCCGCGTAGTGGCGCACGAGGCCCGCGCGCACTACCGCTCCGTCCGGGTCGATGATCCACTCCCCCGGCGCTTGCTCCGGAATCACGTCGTCCTCGGCGTCGGTGATCGCCCACCCGCTCCCGTCGGAGCGAAGCACCGAAGCTCGGCGCGTGACGCCGGACTCGGCCAGTCCCGTCGACCACAGGCAGGCTTCCTTGACGCCGCCGTCGAGCGAGACGACCTCGACTTCCCCGTCCCAGCCCAGATTGTCGAAATCGAGTCCGGGAGCACACTTCACCGCGAGATCACGGCCGGAGTACGCCTCTATGAGGTCCGGTAGAGGTGGCATCAACGCTGCCGGATCGTGAGTGCGGCGACCGCCCGATCGCCGTGCGGGGTCTGCCAGTACGACGGTGTCGCGTGTCGTCGGGCGGAGCGCGTCGGCCCGCAGCAACGCTGCGCTCGGCACATTGCGCTGTGCCATCGCCAGGCGAACGGAATCGATGTCGCTGCCGATCACGCGATGCGCAACTCCGGTCAAGGCATGCAGTTCGGCGCCGATGGAGCACGTCACGTCGTGGACGTCGCGCCCGATCAGACGCTGCGCGCGGTGCGCCGCCACAACACCGGGAGTGGCCTGCTGCATCGCGTCGTCCGTGAACAACCACTGATCACTGCCGGGCAGTTTCGTAACGGCCTTGCGTCGAAGCAGGACGGTGTCCACGAGCGCAGGCATGTGATCACCGAAACGCGTACGCGTCCGGCCGATGTCGGCCAGACGCGTACGCGTGGACAGTTCGAGCTGATCCACCTCGGCCAAGGCAGCTACGCCGGAATCACTTCCGAGATAGTCGACGTCGCCGAGGGTGAAGTCATAACCCAATTCAGTTGCCGGGCTTCACGCCGGTGATCATGACGTTGTAGAAGAATCCGCGAGGAACGACGTGGCGGAGCACCTTCTCGTCGACCCAGCTGAGCGTCTTCCAACCACCGAAAGCGAAACGCCCCCAGCCCCAACCGAGCTTCTCCGGCGGAACAGCCGCTTCGAAGGTACGGACAGGCCAGCCGAGAAGCGCCGCGGCGAATTCCTCGGTGGCAGCGTGGACCTGATCGGCGCCCGCAGACTTCGCCATGTTCTCGAGGTCGGTGGGGTCGAACGTGTGGATGTCGACGACAGCTTCGAGAGCTGCTGCACGAGAAGACTCGTCGAGTTCCTCTTGCGGACGACGCCAGTCTGCGAGGAACGGCAGCTTGGTCACGCGTGTGGTTGCTTCCCACGTCGCGCGGCCGAGCCAGCGGGCGTAGAAGTTGCCGACAGTGGTGGGCTCACCGGCGAAGACGAAACGTCCGCCGGGCTTGAGGACACGAAGGACCTCACGGAGCGACTTCTCGACGTCCGGAATGTGGTGCAGCACGGCGTGGCCGACCACCAGGTCGAAGGTGTTGTCCTCGTACGGAATGGTCTCGGCATCGGCAACACGGCCGTCGACCGGAAGGCCGAGGCTTTCGGCATTGCGCAGTGCGACCTTGACCATACCGGGCGAGAGGTCGGTGACCGAACCGGTCTTGGCGACTCCACCCTGCATCAGGTTCAGGAGGAAGAATCCGGTGCCGCAACCGAGTTCGAGCGCGCGCTCGTACGGGAGCGGCTGATCGCCCGCGACGGCGTCGAAACGACCACGTGCATAGTCGATGCAGCGCTCGTCGTACGAGATGGACCACTTGTCGTCGTAGGTTTCGGCTTCCCAGTCGTGGTAGAGCACCTGGGCGAGCTTGGTGTCCTTACGAGCGGCCTCGACCTCTTCGGCCGTGGCGTGCGGCCGCGGCGCGGGGTCGACTACCGAGGTGTCGGTAGCGGCGGGCGGCGTGACGGTTGCGTCGTCATTCGGGCTGGCTGTCATGGCGGCTATCCTACTCGCTGGTAAGAGATGAACAAGTTCTAGTTTAGGGGAGCCTACTCGCCCGTGAACTCGGCCTTGCCCGGACCGTTCGCGATGAACGACTCCATGCCGATCGCCTGATCCTTGGTCGCGAACAATCCGGCGAACAGATGCTGCTCGATCTTGAGCCCGGATTCCAGGTCGGTGTTCAGACCCTCGTCGATGGCTGCCTTGGCAGCAGCCAACGCACGTGACGCTCCCCCGACGAACTGCGAGGCCCATGTCCGGGCCGCGGTGTACACGTCGTCGGGAGCGACGACCTCGTCGACCAAACCGATGGCCAACGCCTCGTCAGCCCCGACGAAACGGCCGGTGAAGACCAGATCCTTGGCCTTGGCCGGACCGATCAGACGAGCCAGACGCTGCGTTCCGCCGCCACCGGGAATGATTCCGAGCAGAATCTCCGGAACTCCGAGCTTGGCATTGTCTCCGACGATCCGGCGATCGGCCGAGAGTGCAACTTCGAGTCCACCGCCGAGTGCGTATCCGGTGATCGCGGCAACGGTCGGCTTCGGGATGGACGCCACGGCACCGAGTCCGGCCTGCATGCCGCCGATCGCGTCACGGATCTGGCCGTAATCCATCTCGGCCATTTCCTTGACGTCGGCACCGGCTGCGAAGACTTTCTCGCCGCCGTAGACGATGACGGCCTTGACTGCCTTGTCGACGGTCGCAGCGTGTGCGGCAGCAGCCAACTCGTCCTGAACCTGACGGTTCAGAGCGTTCATGGGCGGACGCGCCAGACGGATGGTGCCGATGCCTTCGGAAACCTCGAGAGTCACAAATTCAGCCATGGTCGAGAGGTTACTTTGCCGCCTTGACCGACCACGGATGCGGCCCGGCGACGTAGTAACCGTCCTGGTTCGGGAACTCGACGCGCAGCGTTTCCTCGTCGGTGATCAACGTAGGCAGGATGACGGGAATCTCCGGCTCGGCTGCGAGTATCTCCGCCACCGAACTGAACTTGGCCAATTCGGTCAGCTGACTCCACGTCGGCGGCAACAGGATGCTGCCACCCTCCCGCCAATGCGCGAGCGCGTCCTGCGGGCTCTGCCAACGCACCTCGGCGGCCTCGGAGGTGACCCCGTCCGCGATCTGTCCGGTCGGTGACGCTGCGACGAAGAAGCGCGTGTCGTAGCGGCGGGTCTCGCCCACCGGCGTGATCCAGTTCGCCCACGGCCGCAGCAGATCCGTGCGCAGGACCAGGTTCTCCTTCTTCAGGAAATCGCTGAACGACAGCTCGTGCTTTTCGAGAGCTACTCGGTCCTGTGCATAGCCGGCCGTGTCCGCGACGACCGTGTCAGCCGTGGGGCCGGCCAGCAGGACACCGCACTCCTCGAAAGTTTCCCGCACCGCAGCCAAGACGAGAGCCTTCGCCCGAGCAACATCCGTGCTGAACCGCTCGGCCCACCACTCGACCGACGGTCCGGCCCACTCGACCTCGGCCGTCGCATCGGACTTGTCGACGCCGCCGCCGGGGAATACCGTCATGCCCCCGGCAAACGCCATCCCCTGTACTCGTTGAAGCAGGAAGATCTCGATACCGGATTCGGCATCGCGCACCAAGATGACGGTCGACGCATCCTTGGGCTCGGGGACAGCGTTTGCATTCTCGTTAGCCATGCTTCGCGAACCTACGCGATCTGTGATCTGGGCCGCATTTCAGGTCCCACTGAAGCTCACGCGCGATGAGCTCCGGACGGTCTCGCGCGGCGCGCGAAGTATCGGCCGTCCGCCTTGTCGAGGCTGATGGACTGGCTGAATGCCGCGCTCAGATTTTCGGCGGTGATGACGTCGTCCAGAAGGCCCTGAGAGACGACCTCCCCTTCCTTGAGAAGGAGTGCGTGGGTGAATCCCGGCGGGATTTCCTCGACGTGATGGGTGATCAGAACGGTAGCCGGGGCGTCCGGATCGGCAGCCAGTTCGGCGAGTCTTGCCACAAGTTCCTCACGTCCACCGAGATCGAGCCCGGCGGCGGGCTCGTCCAGGAGAAGAAGTTCGGGATCGGTCATCAAGGCTCGCGCGATGAGGACGCGCTTGCGCTCGCCTTCGGAAAGCGTCCCGTACGTCCGATCCGCCAGGTGCTCGGCGCCGAGGCTTTCGAGCATCTCCACAGCGCGCGAGGTGTCCATGGATTCGTACTCCTCGCGCCACCGACCGAGAACGGCGTAGCCCGCCGACACGACGAGGTCGCTGACCTTCTCGTCGCCGGGCACGCGGTTCGCCAACGACGACGAGGACAAACCGATTCGCGGGCGCAACTCGTTGACGTCGACCTTGCCGAGCACTTCGCCAAGGAGGTGGGCAGAACCACTGGTCGGGAAAGTCTCACCGGCCGCGATGCGCAGCAGCGAGGTCTTGCCGGCACCGTTGGGTCCGAGCACCACCCATCGCTCGTCCAGCTCCACTTTCCAGGTGACGGGCCCCACGAGAGTGGACCCTCCCCGACGGATGAGTACGTTGTCGAAATCGATGAGCAGATCTGGATCAGGTAGCGGCACCCGAACATCTTCCCGCACATTCTCCGGCCGTTCACGGCAGGATCATCTTGCGTGTCGCCTCTCATCGAAACTCACCCCCCGACGCCCGGGTCTCCGTTCCCACTCGGCGCCAACATCGTGGACTCCGGAACCCAGTTCGCGGTCCACGCCCCGGCCGCGTCGAGCGTCCACATCTGCCTGATCGACCAGGACGGAAACGAAGATCGCGTCGAACTTCGGCAACACACGTACGGAATCTGGCACGGAATCATCTCCGGGATCGGTGCGGGGCAGCGTTACGGAATTCGGGCGTCCGGCCCGTGGAATCCGCGCGCCGGGCTGAGACTTAATCCACACAAGCTGCTCGTCGATCCGTGGGCGCGCCGCATCGAGGGGGATCTCGGTGATCACCGTGCCCTCCTGTCGTACGCCGACGATCCCTTCGGCGACCCGTCGACGGTCGACTCGCTCGGCCACGTGCCGCTGTCCGTGGTGACTCCCGGCCTCGCGCCCGCCGGAGCCCGCCTCGAGACGCCGTGGGAGGAAAGCGTCATCTACGAACTGCATGTGGGCGCGTACACCGCCAGTCATCCAGGAGTACCCGCCGCCCACCGCGGAACGTACCTCGGCCTGACGGCACCGGCCGTGATCGATCACCTCGTCTCACTCGGCGTCACTGCCGTGGAACTGCTTCCCGTACAGGCGTTTCTGACCGAACAGAGCGTCCGCGAGCGAGGGATGCGCAACCACTGGGGATACTCGACGGCGTCGTACTTCGCCCCGCATCCCGGATACGCGGCAACTCCGGGCGGCGAAGTCACCGAGTTCCGGATCATGGTCGACGCACTACACGCGGCAGGCATCGAGGTCGTCCTCGACGTCGTCTACAACCACACCTGCGAGCAGAGTGTCGACGGAATCAGTGTCAGCTGGCGAGGTTTGGACGGCCCCGGCTATTACCTTCTCGACGGCGACGGCCGCGACATCGACCTGACCGGGTGCGGCAACACGGTCGACGCCTGCTCCCCCATCGCCGTCCGCATGATCACCGACAGCCTTCGTTACTGGGCCACCGAAATGGGTGTCGACGGCTTCCGATTCGATCTTGCGAGCGCGTTGGGTAGGCCGCGCGGCGGCGGCTTCGACCAGCGGGCGTCCATCCTGTCCGCCATCTCCTCCGATCCGGTACTGACTCGGTGCAAGCTCATCGCCGAACCGTGGGATGCCACTGCCGACGGTTACCAGGTCGGAAACTTCGGACTCCAATGGTCGGAATGGAACGACAAGTACCGCAGCACCATTCGCCAGTTCTGGAACGGCGGCTCCAGCGTCCGGAAGGTCGCGTCGCGCCTCGCCGGTTCCGAGGACATCTTTGCCGGCAGCGGCCGTCGCCCCTGGGCGTCGATCAACTTCGTCACAGCGCACGACGGGTTCACCGCCGCCGATCTGGTCGCGTACAACCACAAGCACAACGAAGCCAACGGTGAAGACAATCGTGACGGCGCCGATCACAACGATTCGTTCAACCACGGAATCGAAGGCCCGAGCACCGATCCCGAGATTCAGGACGCCAGAGCACGTCATGTACGGGCGCTACTGGCCACGCTCGTGCTGTCGACAGGCACACCGATGCTCACCGCCGGAGACGAGTTCGGCCACAGTCTCGGCGGAAACAACAACGCGTATTGTGTTCCCACACTTGCCTCCCCAGCCGATTCGTGGGCCCTGGACTGGACGGCGGCCGATCAGTCGTTGGTGCAGTTCGTCTCCCGAGCGTTCGGATTACGCCGAACGGCACCGGCGTTGCGTCAGCCCGAATTCTTCGAAGGCAGAAGAAGACTGGAGCACCCGGACCTCGTCTGGTTCGACGCTGCCGGCGTCGAATTCGACGACACCGCATGGTACGACGAGAGTCACCGAACGCTGCAGGCCTGGATCGACGGAGCCGACGTTCGGTCTCACACTCGAACCGGGCGCCCACTCGGTGACGACAGTTGGCTCCTGATCCTGCATTCCGGTGGACCGGTTCAGGTCACCGTCGGCACTCCGGCTTGGTTCGACGGCACCTTGACTGCATCGTTCGATTCGGCGTCACCCACCGGAGAACCTGCCTCCACGGCCGAAGTTCCCGTCGGCACCGAGATTTCGCTGACCGGCCCCACGGTCTTGGCCTTACGTTCCGTGACACGTCCTCCGGTCACCGCTGCTGTCATGGAATCCGGCAGCACCTTGATGAGGAATTGAATGGTCGGTCCGATCCCGAAGGCGTACAACACTGTTCCGACGCCGACGGTTCCACCGAGGAGCCATCCGGTCGTGAGGACCGCGATCTCGATGCTGGTACGCACGAGCCTGACCGACAGACCTGTGCGAGCGACCAGTCCGGTCATCAATCCGTCGCGGGGGCCCGGCCCCATGCCCGCGCCGATGTAGAGAACGCTGGCCAGTCCGTTGAGGAGGATTCCCGCGACCATGATCATGGCTCGAACTGGCATGGAATCAAAGACCGGCAAGAAGGCCAGTGAGGTATCCACCGAGATGGCAATTACAACGACATTGGCGACCGTTCCGAATCCCGGCCGCTGACGGATCGGAATCCAGAGCAGCAGTACCACCGCACCGGTAATCGCAGTGATCACGCCGAAACTGAGCGAAACATGCTCGGCCACGCCCTGATGGAACACATCCCAGGGATCCAGACCAAGACCGGCTGTGATCATCATGGCCATCGAGAAGCCGTACAACCACAGACCAACGAACAGCGAGGCGAATCTCCGTATCAACACCCGACCATCTTGAAGGCCACTGGACTGTTCATCCATAGCCAATTTGCCGATACTGGACTGGTCGGTTGCGTCTCTACGGAACCGCGATGACTGTCATGGAGCCTGGTGCCACTTCCGTGAAACCAGCGTCACGAACCGCGACGGCCTCCGACTTCTTCAGCCGAACTACTGCTTCGGCCCACTGTTCCGGGCTCGCGTCGCGCACCGAGCAGCGAAAGTCGTTCTGCGCCCAGGCCCAGCACTGTTTCTCGGACATGGCCGCCGCCAACAACATCGAGGCATGCCCGACCTGTGCCGACGCCTTGCCAACCGTCATCTCGAGCGCCGAGTCGATCCACAGCACCGGAAGACCAGGCTCCGGCGGGCCAGGCTCGTCGTGCTCGAGATCGGTCCCACCGATCTGCAACTTCTTGATTCGCGGGTCCAGTTCTCCGACCGGCCCGGGAACCAGAGCCCGCGCCTGCGCGCCATCCACATCGACGGTGATTCCCGGTACCTCCTGCGCGGCGAGCCACTGCGCTCCTCGCGCTCGACGAGACACCTTCCGAATCCGGGCACCCACCCACGCCGAATAGTCCTCGTGCCAGGGGCCGGGTTCCCCGTCTTCGGTGAACCCGACGCGTTCGTCCAGACACAGCGCCACAGCCGCCGTTGCCGCAGCCTCGAGCAGTGCGGTGCGCTTGGGCGGGTCTGCCTTCGGAATGTGCAGAACGATCGGCATCGCCAACACCAGCGCCGGATCCGCGGGATCGTCTCGCCCTCCGTACCCAGCAGCCAGCACCGCGTGGCGCTCGCGCCAGCGCGAATCGGGGCCGGACATCACAGCTGGATCGGAACTGAATGCTGGATCGGAACTCATGGAATCGGTACGCGTCGCACGCCACCGTCGACGGCGTCCGCAGCCTCGACCTCGTCGCGGGTCACACCGAGAATGAACAGCACAGCGTCGAGGAAGGGATGCGACAACGCAGCATCTGCGACCTCCCGCAACGCAGGCTTGGCGTTGAACGCCACGCCCAGGCCCGCGGCGTTGAGCATGTCGATGTCGTTGGCACCGTCACCGACGGCGACGGTCTGTTCCATCGGCACACCGACCTGATCGGCGAACTTGCGCAGCGCAACGGCCTTCGCGGCGCGGTCGACGATTTCACCGATCACACGTCCGGTCAGCTTGCCGTCGACGATTTCGAGGGTGTTGGCGTGCACGAAGTCCAGTTCGAGTTCGTGTGCGAGGCCTTCGATGACCTGCCGGAAGCCACCCGACACCACGCCGCAGTGGAATCCGAGACGGCGCAGGGTGCGAATCGTGGTTCGCGCACCCGGCGTCAGTTCGATGCTCTCTGCCACCTCGTCGATGACGGAGGCGTCGAGACCGGCGAGTGTCGCCACACGCTGGTGCAGTGATTCGGTGAAGTCGATCTCGCCGCGCATCGCAGCTTCGGTGACGGCGCGGACCTCGTCCTCGACGCCGGCCTTCGCGGCGAGCATCTCGATGACCTCGCCCTGGACGAGCGTCGAGTCCACGTCGAACACGATCAGACGCTTGGCCCGGCGAGCGAGACCTGCGCGCTCGACCGCGATGTCGACGTTTTCGAGAGCGGCGACCTCGGCGAGTCCGGTGCGCAGCTTCGCGTCGCCGTCGGCCGTATCGGCCGCGCTGACGCTGAGTTCGAGGCCGGTGACCGGATAGTCGGCGACACCACGGATGGAATCGATGTTTGCGCCCTGCTTCGCGAGTTCGCGTGCAACCGATCGCATTGCGCGAGCATTGACCGGGCTACCGAGAACAACGACCGCGTGGGTGGACACCGCGGGCCGTCCGGGATCGGCACCGATTTCGATGTCGACGTTCATTCCGACCGTCGCCATCGCCTGTTCGAGTTCTTCCTGAAGCGCTTCGGGATCGTTCGGGCAGGCAACCATGACACCGAGTGTCAGTCGACCTCGAATCACCACCTGCTCCACGTCGAGTAGACGCACATCGTGCCGCGACAGCGCCGCGAACAGTACCGAGGTGACGCCAGGGCGGTCCGGCCCGGTCACAGTCACCAGAACAGTGGTGTCAGAGGCACCCACCGAAAACTCCGATCGTTTCTTCGTTCGCGTCTTGATCGTCACTATTGTGCCAAGCGAAAGGCCCCACCCGTTACTCGGGCGGGGCCTTCGCTGATTACTTCAGTGTGTTACTTCGCTCAGGAGCGGCTGTCGGTTCCGGGGTCGCCTTCGTCCCCGACCGTGAGCGGCTCGTGACGAGCATCTTCGAGCACGGTGCTGGCGTTCTTCCCGCCGTGGCCGGGGCCGACGTGCGCTTCCGCGCGCATCCGCTCCACCATGTGCGGGTAGTGCAGCTCGAACGCCGGACGCTCGCTACGGATGCGCGGCAACTCGGTGAAGTTGTGACGCGGCGGCGGGCAGGTGGTTGCCCACTCCAGCGAGTTTCCGTAACCCCACGGATCGTCGACGGTGACCACCTCGCCGTAGCGGTAGCTCTTGAAGACGTTCCAGATGAACGGAAGCGTCGAGGCACCGAGTACGAAGGCAAAGATCGTGGACACCGAGTTCAGAACCGTGAACCCGTCCGAGGGCAGGTAGTCGGCGTAACGACGCGGCATACCTTCGGCACCGAGCCAGTGCTGAACGAGGAACGTGCCGTGGAAACCGACGAACGTGGTCCAGAAGTGCCACTTGCCGAGGCGCTCGTCCATCATGCGACCGGTCATCTTCGGGAACCAGAAGTAGATACCGGCGTACGTGGCGAACACGACCGTGCCGAAGACCACGTAGTGGAAGTGGGCGACGACGAAGTAGCTGTCGGTGACGTGGAAGTCGAGCGGCGGGCTCGCGAGGATGACACCCGACAGACCACCGAAGAGGAAGGTGATCAGGAAGCCGATCGAGAACAGCATCGGCGATTCGAAGGTCAACTGTCCCTTCCACATCGTGCCGATCCAGTTGAAGATCTTCACACCTGTCGGCACGGCGATCAGGAACGTCATGAACGAGAAGTACGGCAGGAGAACAGCGCCGGTTGCGTACATGTGGTGGGCCCACACAGCGATCGACAGAGCGGCGATGGCCAACGTTGCGTACACCAGGCCGCTGTAGCCGAAGATCGGCTTACGGCTGAAGACCGGGAAGATCTCCGAGACGATGCCGAAGAACGGCAGCGCGATGATGTACACCTCGGGGTGACCGAAGAACCAGAACAGGTGCTGCCACAGGAGCACACCGCCCGTTGCCGGGTCGAAGATGTGCCCACCGAGATGGCGGTCGACGAACAAGCCCATGAATGCAGCGGTCAGCAGCGGGAACGCCAGCAGGATCAGGATGCTGGTGATGAAGATGTTCCAGGTGAAGATCGGCATGCGGAACATGGTCATACCGGGTGCGCGCAGGCAGATCACGGTGGTGACCATGTTGACGCCACCGAGGATGGTGCCGAGGCCGGCGACGGCCAGACCCAGGACCCACAGGTCGGCGCCGACGCCGGGGCTGTGCAGCGCGCTGGTCAGCGGCGTGTATGCCGTCCAACCGAAGTCTGCTGCGCCACCGGGCGTGACGAATCCGGCCGTCGTGATGATCGCACCGAACAGGTACAGCCAGTAGCTGAACGCGTTCAGGCGCGGGAACGCGACGTCGGGTGCACCGATCTGGAGCGGAAGAATGTAGTTCGCGAAGCCGAAGACGATCGGGGTCGCGTACAGCAGCAGCATGATCGTGCCGTGCATGGTGAACAGCTGGTTGAACTGTTCGTTGGAAAGGAACTGCATGCCGGGTACAGCAAGTTCGGCACGCATCATCAGTGCCATGAGGCCACCGATGAGGAAGAAGGCGATGGAAGTCGCCAAGTACATGATTCCGAGCACCTTGGGATCGGTGGTCGTGATCATCTTGAAAATGAATGAGCCCTTGGGTCCCTGCCGCGGCGGGTAAGGCCTGGCCGGCGCTATCGTGGGGACTGGCTGGGGCGCTACGGCAGTCACTGATCCTCCTGAATGTGCCTTTGGTCGCTCCGCAGACTCCGTCAAAGAGCCCTTGGTTGCGCCCGCAGGGTCCGTCGCCCGGGCTGCGGACAACGGCTTCTGGCTTGCGCTCATCGAATCGTAGACCGTGACTCCGAGGCACCGCGACCCGGTCCTACTCTGCGTCGTACTCGAGCATCCGTTTTTCACGGCACCGAACGAACGACCTGCGGTTTATGTTCCCCCGGGAGTCCGAACCCACTTCCGAATCGGCGTGTCGTGCGCGTCGAAGAATTCGGTCGGTGTCCGTTTTCGGCCAACCTCTCCACTGATAAGGTCACCCTCGCCTAACTCATCTCAGGAGCCAATCAGTGAAATTCTTTCCCCGCCGGGCCGCGCTGGTAGCGGTCGCAGCTTCGATCGCCTTGGTCGTTCCAGCGTGCTCGAGTAACGACGAGCCCGCTGCAACCACCATCTCGACCGAGTCGGGCGCATTTCCCCGTACCGTCGAGCACTTCCGCGGAAGCACCGAAATCCCGGCCGCACCCCAGCGGATCGTCGCGCTCGACAACAGCTTCACCGACGCCGTCCTTCTCCTCGAATCCCCGCTCGTCGGCTACGTCGACTACCGCGAGCCCGGTCTGCCCGACTACCTCGGATCCTCCCGGGAGGAATTCGCCCCGGACGCCGTCTCGGTCGGCACGGTCAGCAGCGCAAGCCTCGAGAAGATCGCCGCACTGCAACCGGACCTCATCATCTCCGCCGAGGTCCGCGACGGGAAGAACTACGAGCAGCTCTCCGCAATCGCGCCCACCGTCTTCACCCAGACAACCGGTCCGACGTGGAAGGACAACATCCGCGTAGTCGGTCAAGCGCTGGGCAAGGAATCGCTGGCCGAGGCGAAAATCTCCGAATACGAAACTCGCGCGGCTGCCGTCGGCAAGGAAATCAACGAGAAGGCGAACAACCCGGTCATCTCGGTAGTCCGGTTCGCCGGTGAACCGACCGCACGCCTCTACCGCACTACCTCGTTCAGCGGCATCGTTCTTCAGGATGCCGGGCTGAAGCGCCCGGACAACCAGGGACCCGACCCCGCCGATGCCGGCAACATCATGATGAAGATCAGCCCCGAGCTGATCAACGAAGCCGACGCGGACGTCATCTTCATCAGCACCTGGCAGGACGCCGAGGGCAAGAGCGCCGAAGCTGCGAAGCCATTCCTCGAGAGCCCGCTGTGGCAGACCCTTCGAGGACGCAAGGTGGACGTGGACGATTCACGGTGGATGTCGCCGGTCAGCATCCAGGGCGCGCACATGATCCTCGACGACCTCTCGGACACGTTCGAGGTGGACAAGCAGAACAGCTGAGTCGAACAGCTAACCTGAACGGCGCCCGCTCACACAGGAAGCCGTCGACTTGTCTGTTCTCTCACGCACGTCTGTTCTCTCACGCACGACCGCCCGCACGTCCATTCGTCGTGTCTCGATCCTGGGGATCGCCGCCACGATGCTCGTCCTCGGTGGTTGCTCGTCCGACTCGTCGGACGATCCCGCGAGCACCATCGTCCGGACCACTACGTCGATCGCCGGTGCCGGCGTGATGGGCATCGAACGCGACACCGCCACCGCGTGCCCGACGCCGACGCAAGCCGACCCGGGAGCGGGCCCCGGGGTGAAGCGTCGAGTCGTACACACTGCGGGTGAAACCGAGGTTCCTTCCGATCCCCAACGGATCGTGGTCCTCGACAGCGTCTCGATGGACGCCGTGTGCGCCCTCGGCCTGTGGGAGCGGGTAGTGGGCGCCGCGACCGGTGTCGACTCACCTCAACCGTCGTACCTGGGTTTCGGCATCTCGGAGATTCCGAGTGTCGGCCCCGTGAGCGCACCTGACGTCAACGCCGTGAAGGCCGCCGCGCCGGACTTGATCCTCGGGTCCAGTCCGGCGTCCGACGGCTTGTACGGGCAACTCGACGCCATCGCCCCCACCGTGTTCGCGGGCTCGGATCCCGTGTACTGGAAAGCGCAGTTCGCCCTCGCCGGCCAGGCACTGGGCCGTTCGTCCGCGGCTGCGACGGAGCTCGACCGCTACCAGCAGGACGTCGTGCAGCTCGGCGACGCATTGAATGCATCGCAGACGCAGGCATCAGTGGTTCGGTTCGGTTCGAAGGACCTGCAGATCGAGGGCCCTGCATCCTTCGCCGGACAGATCCTCAGCGACGTCGGCGTCCGGCGCCCACCGGCGCAGCGATTGACCGATGCGACCACGGCACCGATTCCGGCCGACGATCTCAGCGCCGCCGAAGGTGACTTGATCTACGTACTCTTCGACGGGCCGAACGGCCGTACCTACGGCACCGAGATCATGAAGAGCGACCAGTGGCAGGACCTCGCCGCCGCCACCGACCGGCGTGTGTTCGTCGCTGAAGACGAAATCTGGAACGGAAACGGGATGACTGCCGCCCGTGCCGTATTGGCGGACTTGAAGGGAACCTTGAACGGATATGCGAGCTGACCGGAACGAACCACTACTCCCACATTCGAGGCGGCTCGCCACAACTGTGACGGTCGGGTTCTGATCATGCCGATCCCGGAATTCATTGTCGCTTTGCGCGAGAAGGTCGGTCATGCGCCGCTCTGGCTGTCCGGCGTGAGCGTCGTGATCCGCGACGACGACGGCCGGGTCCTGCTCACCCGCCGCGCCGACAACGGTCAGTGGGCCGTCGTGTCCGGCGTTCTCGAGCCCGGAGAGGAACCGTCGGCGGCGGCGGTGCGGGAGGCGAAGGAAGAAACCGGCGTCGACGCCGAATTGATTCGGATCACGAGTGTCGATGTCACAGAACCCATTACGTACCCCAATGGTGACGTGACTCAGTACCTCGACGTCTGCTTCCTGGCCAGGTGGACCGGCGGAGATGCACACGTGGCGGACGACGAAAACCTCGAGGTCGCGTGGTTCGCGCCGAGCGCACTGCCTTCGGACATGACGGAAACCTCGCGTCTGCGCCTCGCAAAAGCGTTGCTGGACAAGCCGGAAGCGTGGTTTCAGCGCTGACCAACTCCCCTATCGACGACCGAAGCCCGATTCCCGCGTGTGCAGGAGTCGGGCTTCGTTGGGTGCAGGGTCGCTCTAGAAATCCCAGTCGTCGTCTTCGGTGTTGACGGCTTTGCCGATGACGTAGGAGCTACCCGAGCCGGAGAAGAAGTCGTGATTCTCGTCCGCATTCGGTGAAAGTGCCGACAGGATAGCCGGATTGACGTCCGTCTCGTCCTTCGGGAAGAGGCCTTCGTAGCCGAGATTGTTGAGCGCCTTGTTGGCGTTGTAGCGCAGGAACTTCTTGACATCCTCGGTCAGACCGACGCCGTCGTAGAGGTCCTGGGTGTAGTCGACCTCGTTCTCGTAGAGCTCGAAGAGCAACTCGAACGTGTAGTTCTTGAGCTCTTCACGCTCGGCCTCGGTGAGCTGTTCGAGGCCCTTCTGGTACTTGTAGCCGATGTAGTACCCGTGCACGGCCTCGTCGCGGATGATGAGGCGGATGAGGTCTGCGGTGTTGGTGAGCTTGGCTCGCGAGGACCAGTACATCGGCAGGTAGAAGCCGGAGTAGAAGAGGAAGCTCTCGAGGAGCGTCGATGCGACCTTGCGCTTGAGCGGCGACTCGCCGTTGTAGTAGTCGAGAACGATCTGCGCCTTGCGCTGCAGGTTGGGGTTCTCCTCCGACCAGCGGAACGCGTCGTCGATGTCGGGGGTGGAGCACAGCGTCGAGAAGATCGAGCTGTAACTCTTCGCGTGCACCGATTCCATGAAGGCGATGTTGGTGTACACCGCTTCTTCGTGGGGAGTGATCGCGTCCGGGATGAGGCTGACGGCGCCGACCGTTCCCTGGATGGTGTCGAGCAGCGTCAGGCCCGTGAAGACGCGCATGGTGAGCTGCTGCTCCTGCGCGGTCAGCGTTCCCCAGGAAGGGATGTCGTTGGAGACCGGCACCTTTTCGGGCAGCCAGAAGTTGCTGACGAGGCGATCCCATACCTCGGCGTCCTTCTCGTCCTGGACGCGATTCCAGTTGATGGCGGAAACGCGACTGACCAGCTTGACCATAATTCCTACCTAGCGAGAGAGATACTGCCGAATGTTGGCTTGCCTGAACACTACCCGTTGTGCCGGGTTCGCGATGCCAACACAACAACATGTGTCGCACGCGCCCCTCCACGAGTACAAAAAATGTGATATCAATTAAATATCACTTACCGATGGAAAGCGAGTCTCGCATGACCAGCACACCCACCGTGGCCGAGAAACCGACCGGTGTCGCCACCACAACGATCGCCGAACACCCAGGCTGGGACCTGTCCGGCAGCTGGATGCTCCTCGGCGGCGTCCTTCTCTTCCTGGCCGGAATCGCGCTGTCCGTCGTTGGCGGAGTTCTGGGACTCTTCGCCCTGATTCCGGTCGGAGTGGTGCTGTTCATCGCGTCACTCCCCCTCCTGATGGGCCTGACCTTGGTGCAACCTAATCAAGCCCGAGTTCTGCAACTTCTCGGAAGCTCGTACAGCGGCACCCTGCGCACGCCGGGCCTGCGATGGACAAATCCGCTGACGGTCCGTCGATCGATCTCGACGCGTATCCGAAACCACGAGACCGGTCAGGCGAAAGTGAACGACGCCGACGGCAATCCCATCGAGATCTCGGCGGTGGTCGTCTGGCAGGTGGCCGACACAGCGCTCGCCTCGTTCCAGGTGGACGATTACGAGGAGTTCGTCTCCGTACAGACCGAGGCGGCCGTCCGCCATATCGCCGGTAGCTACCCGTACGACGCCGAAGGCCGAGTCTCGTTGCGCGAGAACGCCGATATCATCACCACCACCTTGTCGGAGGAGGTTCACGCCCGCGTGCGTGCGGCGGGTGTCGAAGTTATCGAGACACGCATCAACAGGCTCTCGTATGCACCGGAGATCGCCAGCGCGATGCTTCGGCGCCAGCAAGCGGGTGCTGTGATAGCCGCCCGCAAGCAAATCGTCGAAGGCGCGGTGTCCATGGTCGACATGGCACTCAAGCAGCTCGAGGAAAAGCACGTCGTCGAACTCGACGAGGAACGCAAGGCCACGATGATCAGTAACCTTCTGGTCGTGCTGTGCGGCGACCGCGACGCACAACCGGTGCTCAACACCGGTTCGCTCTACCAGTAAAGGAAAGGCCACATGGCCACGGATCCAGCTCCGCGATCCGAGCGTAAGAAGATCCTTCTTCGGTTGGACCCAGCGGTACACGACGCCCTCGCCCGCTGGGCCGCCGACGATCTCCGAAGTACCAACGCCCAGATCGAGTTTCTCCTTCGGCGCGCACTCACCGAGCACGGTCGAATGCCGAAGAACGCCGGCAAGATGCACGGTCCCGGCCGCCCGCCGGCCTGATACCCCTGTGCGCCTTTTTGGTAGTAACCACTACCGAAAAGGCGCACGGGGGCGGAGCCCTTTACAGCATGCAGGAAACGCAGCCCTCGACCTCGGTGCCTTCGAGTGCCATCTGACGCAGACGGATGTAGTACAGCGTCTTGATGCCCTTACGCCACGCATAGATCTGCGCCTTGTTGATGTCGCGAGTGGTTGCGGTGTCCTTGAAGAACAGCGTCAGCGACAGGCCCTGGTCGACGTGTTGCGTTGCGGCAGCATAGGTGTCGACGATCTTCTCGTACCCGATTTCGTAGGCATCCTGGTAGTACTCCAGGTTGTCGTTGGTCAGGTAGGGCGCCGGGTAGTAGACGCGGCCGATCTTGCCTTCCTTGCGGATCTCGATCTTCGACGCCACCGGGTGGATGGAGCTGGTGGAGTAGTTGATGTACGAGATCGAGCCGGTCGGCGGGACGGCCTGAAGGTTCTGGTTGTAGATACCGTGCTTCTGAACCGAAGCCTTCAGCTCACGCCAGTCGTCCTGAGTGGGGATGTGCAGCTTCGCATCGGCGAAGAGTCCGCGAACCTTGTCGGTTGCCGGCTCCCAAGCCTGATCGGTGTACTTGTCGAAGAATTCACCCGAGGCGTACTTCGACTCCGGGAAACCCTTGAAGTACGAGCCGCGCTCGATGGCGATCTTGTTCGACGCACGCAGTGCGTGGAACAGCACGGTGTAGAAGTAGATGTTCGTGAAGTCGATGCCTTCTTCGCTGCCGTAGAAGATCCGCTCACGAGCGAGGTATCCGTGCAGGTTCATCTGACCGAGGCCGATGGCGTGAGAGTCGTTGTTGCCCTGCTCGATCGACGGCACCGAGTAGATGTGCGTCTGGTCGGACACCGCCGTCAATCCGCGGATCGACACTTCGATGGTCTTGGCGAAGTCGGGCGAGTCCATGGTCTTCGCGATGTTCAGCGAACCCAGGTTGCAGGAGATGTCCTTGCCGACCTTCGAGTAGGACAGGTCGTCGTTGAACAGTGAAGGCGTCGAAACCTGCAGGATCTCCGAGCACAGGTTCGAGTGCGTGATCTTGCCCTCGATCGGGTTTGCCCGGTTCACCGTGTCCTCGAACATGATGTAGGGGTAGCCCGATTCGAACTGCAATTCGGCGACGGTCTGGAAGAACTCGCGAGCTTTGATCTTGGACTTGCGAATTCGCTTGTCGTCGACCATCTCGTAGTACTTCTCGGAGACGTTGATGTCGGAGAACGGAACTCCGTAGATGCGCTCGACGTCGTACGGCGAGAACAAGTACATGTCCTCGTTCTTCTTCGCCAGTTCGAACGTGATGTCCGGGATCACGACGCCGAGTGAGAGCGTCTTGATACGGATCTTCTCGTCGGCGTTCTCACGCTTGGTGTCGAGGAACCGGTAGATGTCGGGGTGGTGCGCATGCAGGTACACAGCACCGGCGCCCTGACGCGCACCCAACTGGTTGGCGTAGGAGAACGAGTCCTCGAGAAGCTTCATGATCGGGATGACACCCGAACTCTGGTTCTCGATCTTCTTGATCGGGGCGCCGTGCTCACGAACGTTGGTGAGCAGCAAGGCAACTCCGCCACCGCGCTTGGACAGCTGCAGTGCCGAGTTGATGGAGCGACCGATGGACTCCATGTTGTCTTCGATACGAAGCAGGAAGCAGGACACGGGCTCACCGCGCTGCTTCTTGCCCGAGTTCAGGAACGTCGGGGTGGCGGGCTGGAAGCGTCCGGCGATGATCTCGTCGACGAGTTCGACGGCCAGGTCTTCGTTGCCTGCGGCCAGGGTGAGCGCAACCATGCAGACACGATCTTCGAAACGCTCGAGGTAGCGCTTACCGTCGAAGGTCTTGAGCGTGTAGGAGGTGTAGTACTTGAATGCACCCAGGAACGTCGGGAAGCGGAACTTCTTGGCGTACGCGTGATCGATCAGGAACTTCACGAAAGTACGTGAGTACTGATCGAGAACCTCGGGCTCGTAATAGTTTTCCTCGACGAGGTAGTCCAGCTTCTCGTCGAGGTTGTGGAAGAACACGGTGTTCTGGTTGACGTGCTGCAAGAAGTACTGACGGGCTGCAGCGACATCCATCTCGAACTGGATCTCACCGTTGGCGCCGTACAGGTTGAGCATGGCGTTGAGTGCGTGGTAGTCGAGACCGTTGGTGGAATCGCCGCCGCGCGCATCACGCTCTACGCTTCCTGCCGCGATCGTGTCAGTGATGGTTGGCGCCACTGCCCGTGCTCCTTCTCTGTTTCGAAATGATTCCAGAACTCCCCCAAGCCTTCTCGTACCCGGTCGACGTCCTCGGCAGTGCCCATGAGTTCGAACCGGTACAGAAAAGGAACGTGGCATTTCTGGGAAATGATGTTTCCTGCATAGCAAAAGGACTCACCGAAATTGGTGTTTCCCGCCGCGATCACTGCTCTGATCAACGACCTGTTGTGTGGATTGTTCAAAAAACGAATGACCGGCTTCGGTACATAACTGGAGTCGCGCCCTGTCACGGTGACCCCGCCACCATAGGTGGGCAGAATCAGCACATAGGGCTCGTCTACACGAAATGAGCCGTCACGGTCATGGATAGGTATACGTGTCGCAGGCAGGCCGAGACGTTGAACGAATCGGTGGGTGTTCTCCGACACGCTGGAAAAGTAGACCAGCGAAGTCATCGGTTGTCACCATTTTCTTGTACGGTGCCCGGAACTACTCAGATGTGTCGGCGGAGGTGTCCACCGCCGACACTGCGGCGCTTCAAGCAGCGACGGTCAGGGTCTTGATGCGATCGGGACGGAAGCCCGACCAGTGATCTTCACCGGCAACCACGATGGGTGCCTGGAGGTACCCGAGAGCCATGACGTAGTCGCGGGCTTCGGCATCCTCGGTGATGTCGATGACGTTGTATTCGAGACCGGCCTTGTCCAGGGCGCGGTAGGTGGCATTGCACTGAACGCAAGCGGGCTTGGTGTAGACGGTGATGCTCATGAGAGTCCCTCTTTCGCTTAGCCAACAAAGGCCGATGTAGTGATGTTCAGCACCGATACGACCGATTGCCGGAGTCTCGCTCGAAGCGTTCCGCGTTGTGGTCTCTCAGTGCTCAAGACACTACACCTAGTGGCCGACAGAAACACATAACGCGAGATGTTGTGAGTCACATCGTTGGAATTCCCAGGTCGCCCCTGTTCAGCGCCTTCATTTCCCGGCGCGTCGGCGTGTCGCGCGTCACAGTTTATTTTTTTGCTCGCCGGCCTCTCGGAGCCGCGCCACGGACCTACCATGAGCGTCGTGGAAACACCCCCGAAGGACGAGGCTCCACGCCACCAGGCAACCGTGACGAGAACACAGCAGGTGACACCGTTGATGCGCAGAATCACCTTCGGTGGGGAGGGCCTGAGCGACTTCGAGACGAGTGGTAGCCCGGACGAACGGGTGCTCGTCAGATTCCCTCTCATTCCCCCTCACGCCCGCAGTTACACGGTCCGGCGCTGGCAGCCGTCGAAGAACGAGCTGGAGATCGACTTCGTTCTCCACGGCCACGGCGGCGCGGCACTCTGGGCCGCGACTGCGCAACCGGGCGAGACCGTTCACCTCTCGACGGCGAGCGGGTGGTTCACGCCGCCGGCAGGTTGCGACTGGCTGCTGATGGTCGCCGATCACGCCGCTCTGCCCGCGATCGGGCGAATTCTCGAAGAAGCACCCGACGGTCTACCGATCCACGTCATCGCGCAGGTACCCGCGCCGAGCGAACAGCAGACGTTCACGACGCGCGCCGACGCTCACTACCGATGGATCGAGGAATCGGACTCGCTGCTCGCCGAATTGGCCGGCGCTGCCCTGCCTCCCGGCGAGGGCTACATCTGGTGTGCAGTCGAGGCCGCGACCGCCAGACGCATCCGCGCCCATCTGCGTCGAACATGGGAAATCCCGGCACCCCGCATGCACGTGATGGGTTACTGGCGGGAGGACAAGGAGAACTGGGAGCGTCGGTACGCCGTCGTCGCCGACCGTATCGACGCCGCGATGGGCGAAGCGATGATGGCCGGCAAGGATTTCGAGTCGGTTCGCGACGCCGTCGACGACGCGATGGAACGCGAAGGGCTTTAGCGCATATGGGCGTGACTCGCATACGAGTGAGGGCCATACCTTCCGGCATGGCCCTCACTCGTGAAACGGATTACGCGTTGACGAGCTGCTTGCCGGCGTCGACGAGGTCGGAGACGACCTTGGAGACCTGAGCGAGCACCTCTGCGTTCTCACGCGGGTGCAGCTCACCGAACAGTGCGCCGGTTCCACCGATGCTCAGTGCGGTGTCCTCGACGACCTTGCCGCCGGCGATGCGGACTGCCTTGGTGGTGTCTTCGTGTGCCCACTTGGCGCCGTTGCCACTGGGCGAAGCGCTGATGACTGCGACAGCCTTGTCCTTGACTGCACCGACACCGTACGGACGCGAGATCCAGTCGATGGCGTTCTTCAGAACTGCGGGGATGGTGCCGTTGTATTCGGGGGTGACGAGCAGGAACGCGTCAGCGTCGCTCGCAGCGGCGCGCAGTGCGTCGACAGCGGGAATGGAAGCACCCTCGACGTCGATGTCTTCGTTGTAGAAGGGGACGTCGGCGAGGCCTTCGAAGACCGTCAGCGTTGCACCCTCGGGCGCGGCGGACACAGCCGTCTCGGCAAGCTGGCGGTTGACGGATCCGGCGCGCAGGCTGCCGACGAGAACGAGAACATTGGTCTGTGACATAGCGAGTTTCCTTCGAGAGTGGTGCGGTTGGTGGCTCCGGTTGAAAGTTATATCAACTAAACGGACCGCGGTCCACTTACATTCCCCGGCCCTGTAACCTGATCCCGTGAGCGCAATCCCCCTCCCCCAGATCGGCGCCGCGCCGGTCGAGCGCGGTGACGCAGCACGTAACCGCGTACTTCTGCTCGACGCCGCAGCCCTCCTCGTTGCCGAGCGAGGTGTCGACGCGGTGACGATGGATGCTGTCGCGTGCCGGGCCGGTGTGGGCAAGGGCACAGTTTTTCGGCGCTTCGGCAATCGATCGGGACTGATGCAGGCTTTGCTCGATCACACCGAGCGAGAACTGCAGCAGGCATTCATGTTCGGCCCCCCACCGTTGGGTCCGGGCGCGCCGCCGATCGAGCGCCTCATCGCGTTCGGACGAGCCCGGATTGCCATGGTGGAAGTACAGGGCGAAGTCCTCCGAGCAGCGGAAAACGCTCCTGAATACCGCTTCGGCGGTCCGGCCCGGGCTCTCGGCATCGCTCACGTCATCGGGCTTCTTCGAGGAGCCGACGTCGAGGGCGACCTCGAGCTGCTCGCTTCAGCACTGTTGGCACCGCTCGAAGCGTCGCTCGTCCTTCATCAGGTGCGCGATCTCGGGATGACCACCGAGCGTCTGGCCGCCGGCTGGGAAGACCTTGCCCGGCGCGTTACTCGATGTTGACTCCCCCGATTCGTCCCACCGCTTAATGTGAGCCCATGCGCATCGCTGCTGCCGTCATCGGCTTCCTGACCATCGCCGCGGTAAGCGGTTGCTCCGCTTCGTCCGACTCCCCCGAGGACAAGACGGATCCCTCCGGTCGTGTGTTCATCTCGACCTCCGTGGATGGAACACCAATTCCCGGCGGCGGCCCGCTGACTCTCGACTTCAGCCAGGCCGGTCGAGTGTCCGCGAGCGCCGGATGCAACACGGCAAACGGTTCGGTCGAGTTCACCGACGGCAAGCTGACCACCGGCACCATGGCGTCGACCATGATGGGCTGCCCTCCCGGCATCGCCGAGTCCGACTCCTGGACAACAACATTGCTGACCGCTGCGCCGGCGTGGAGCCTCGACGGCGACACCCTCGTCCTGACATCGAAGGACGCCACAGTCACCCTGCAGGACAAGAAAATTGTCACGCCGGATCGACCGCTGCAGGGCACGACGTGGACTGTCACGTCCCTCATCAGTCCCGATGCGATCAGTACGAGCCTGGCTCTGGAGACGTCAGCTCCCGAACTGACGATTGCCGCAGACGGTTCGGTCAGCGGGAGCACCGGATGCAATCGCATGACCGGAAGCGCCCAGACGTCCGACACCACAGTCACGTTCACGCCGATGGCAACCACGCGTATGGCTTGCCCCGAGGAGAACATGGACATCGAGCGCCAGATCCTGGCGGTGCTCGACGGCGAAGTGAGTTACACCGTCGACGCCGACACGCTGACCCTGCGCAAGCCCGACGACACCGGATTGATACTGACTGCGCAGGCTTGACCAGACGCTGCAGGCTCGATCAGACGTTGTCGAGCAGCCAGCGCCCCAACTCGCGGGCGCTGGCATCGATCATCGCGGGCCAGTCCAAGGCCGAGTCGTCCGCGTGATCGCTGACGTGTTTGACGAGTCGGCAGGTAGCACCCGCAGCCTGCGCGGCGAATGCGATGGCAAATCCCTCCATGTCGACCAGATCGGCTCGCTGCGCAAGGGCGTCCCGGGTTGCAGCGTCGGCGATGAATGCGTCGCCGGTCGCCAACACCGAGTCGTCACCGCCGGCGAGCACCAAACGGTCCGCGACGTCGTGCCCCAGCGCTCGGATCGCGGTGCTGCTGATGTCGTGATTGATGACGACGCCGGGAACATAGAGGCCGCCGTGGTGCGCGTGCAGCGCACCGGCTGTCCCGATGTTGACGACCAGCGGCAGATCATCCCGCTCGTACCGCGCGAGAGCAGAGGCGACTGCTGTTGCAGCACTGACCTTTCCAATCCCCGTGACCAGCAGTTCGTATCCTTGCGGCACGTATGCCGCTTCCGACTTCGTCGCACTGACCACCAGAACGTTGTTCGCACTCATGTGCGCGACCGTACCGCCCCGGATACGGTGGCACTGCACGCACCTGCTCACATCGCTAGAGTCCATTCATGGCCACACTGCGTGAAAGCATCATCGAAGAACTCGGCACAAAGCCGACAATCGACGCCGCAGCGGAGGTTCGCGCGCGAGTCCAGTTCCTGAAGGACTACGTGCGCTCGACCCCCGCCAAAGGGTTCGTTCTGGGAATCAGCGGCGGTCAGGACAGCACGCTCGCCGGAGCCCTCGCCCAACGCGCGGTCACGGAACTTCGCGAAGAGGGCCTCGAGGCCGAGTTCGTCGCCGTTCGACTCCCCTACGGCGCGCAGGCCGACGAATCCGACGCTCAGATCGCGCTCGGCTTCATCAAGCCGGACCGCTCTCTCACGGTCAACGTCAAGCCTGGCGCCGACGCGACAGCCCGTGAGGCCTCCGAGGCGCTGGGAAACGGCGAACTGCGCGACTTCGTCCGCGGCAACATCAAGGCGCGCGAACGAATGGTCATCCAGTATGCGATTGCCGGTCAGCTCGGCTACCTCGTGATCGGTACCGACCACGCCGCAGAAGCGATTACCGGCTTCTTCACGAAATTCGGTGACGGCGGTGTCGACATCACGCCGCTCACCGGCTTGAGCAAACGCCAGGGCGCCGCATTGCTGCAGGAATTGGGCGCACCCGAGAGCACGTGGCGCAAGGTGCCGACCGCCGACCTCGAGGACGACCGACCCGCGCTACCCGACGAAGTTGCCCTCGGCGTCACGTACTCACAGATAGACGACTACCTCGAAGGAAAGGACGTTTCCTCCGAGGTAGCCGAGAAGCTCGAGAAGATGTTCACCAACACTCGTCACAAGCGCACGGTGCCGGTCACACCCCTCGATGACTGGTGGAAGTAACTCCTACCAGAGCTCTTACCAGCGACTAGCTACCGAACAGGCTGCCGAAGACGTCGCCCAGCGAACCCGTTCCCGAAGCCGGATCCTTCTTCGCGAAGTTGGTGGTGCATCCGTTGAACTGCACTGCATCGACCAGCGTCGACGTGGCGGCGGAACCGGTGCCCACACTGACGCCGTAGTGGTCGACTACCGCGTTCGGGTTCGCGGCGACGATGTCAGCCAAAGGCACTGACACGCGGTCCTTGGCGCCGTCGATGTTCTGAGTGCTCCACCACACGCCCTTCTGGAGATCCGCGTGAACGCCGCCGTCAGCCGTCGGCGTGGCGTCGGGTCCCGGGACCCACACCAAGGTGGTGAATCCGTTCTCGAACCTTCCGCCGGTCGTTCCGGTGAGGCGGAGCTGGAACGCCGCAGTCGGCGTGGCGGCGCGCTCGGCAAAGCCGATCGCCTTGCCGACTGCGTCGGACAGCTTGATACCGCCGGCCGAATGGTAGGAAACCGAACGATCGCCGGTACCGTCGACGGCCAGCTTCAGTGAACCGTCCTTGTCGAGAACATTGTCGGCCGAGTACGACGCGGTCTGATCCTTCTCGTCGGTGAACGGGATGCCCCACCCGTTCGGCGTCGCTTCGGTGGACAGGGTCGAGCACGAGGCTTCCGGCGCAGAAGAGCCGAGAGAACCGGTGGACGGAAGCGCAGTAGCAATTGCCGGAGCGGTGAGTGCAGCTGCCCCGAGGAGCGCTACGACGACTCCGACACGGCGCGTGGAATTAATCGACATTGAAATACCTTTCACATATCCCGAGTGGAATTGCGCCAAAATTAACACATGTCGACAATTACCAACAGTGAAGGTATTTCTTTTGTCATCCAAACAGATGACAATTCACCTTGGCAATTCGAAGTGCATTCGCTCCCCCAAAAGTAGGAGAAACTAAACAAAACGACCAATGCTGGACAATTGACCAACAATGGAGAAAACGGAGATAGATGCCACTTGAGCTGGAGTGATCAAGATATAAATATTTGGACCGGCAAACCGAAAAAGGACAATACGTCGGCAGCCCACAAATAGCTACGCCGGCAATTCTCGGACTAGCCTCCAGCGAAAGGCGGAAGAATATCGACAGCGCTACCGGAGGCTCGAGAGACGTCGCGGGTCAACTCGTCACCGACGAGGAAAGCCGAGACCGACAGCACCCGCTCCATCTCCGGTCCGTATCGCCCGACCAGCACCGCCACCAACTCGGCAAGTGTGTTGTCAGGCGAGATGGCGACTACCTCGCTACGGCAACCGGATACATCCGCTGCAGCAGCAAAGTAACGAACCGAGATCGAATGCGGATCAGCCACCAATCGCTCCCATACTTCTTTCCGGCGGAACGAAGTCCGCGGCGTCGATGCCGTGCCCAGCCCACTTGTTCCACATCGCACCGCGCCACAAATCCGCTAGTTCGTCGTCACTTGCTCCGGCCCTGAGCGCGGCACGCAGATCAACTTCACGGTCACTGAACAGACATGACCGAATTGTTCCCTCTGCGGTCATTCGCGTCCGATCGCATTCACTGCAGAACGAGCGGGTCACGGAAGCGATGATCCCTACCGTCATCGTGGTCCCGTCGACACGCCATTCTTCGGCAGGAGCCGACGGATCTTCACGGCCGATTGCTTCCAATTCGAAACGGCTTCCCAAAACGGACAACAATTCAGCCGCGGTCACCATGTTCTCGCGTGCCCATGCATGGTCTGCGTCCAGAGGCATTTGCTCGATAAAGCGCAATTCGACGCCGGCTTCGAGGCACCACTGCAAAAGATCCGCCGCGCCGTGGAGCGTTTCACGCATCAGCACCGCATTGATCTTCAGTGGCGCGAGCCCGGCCGCAGCTGCCGCTCGAATTCCCGCGAGAACGGACGGCAACCTGTCTCGACGCGTCAATTCAGCGAAATGGGCGCGATCAACCGAATCCAGGGAAACATTGATGCGAGTCAAACCAGCTGCAGCCAACTTCGCCGCACGATGTTCGAGCCCAACGGCGTTGGTAGTCATGGAAAGTGGAATTCCTGGCACGCGCGCGGCGCACCCCCCGATGATCTTTTCGAGGTCACTACGCATCAGCGGTTCGCCGCCGGTGAATCTCACCTCGCGAATACCGACTCGTTCGACGCCGATTCCGACTACTCGAATGATCTCGTCGGCACTCAGAAGATCTTCCGCAGCGATGGCCGGCAAGCCTTCCTCCGGCATGCAATACGTGCAACGAAGTGAACACTTCTCGGTGATCGAGACTCGCAGATCTCTGGCAACACGCCCGAACCTGTCGACCAGGAGATCCGTCTCGGGACGACCGGCGAGGGAGGCAGCGTCGAACCGCACGGTGGGAATTCCCATCGAGACCACTGTCATCACTTCACCAACTTCCGTATTGCTCCAGTATGACCGAAAGCCGTAATCCGTGTGTCGGACGGACCACACCGCCTAGGATCAAAACATGTCGAGGTTGTCGAGGTTACTGTCATGAGCGCGCGTTCGGTCGAGGAACACGCGTCGCACATCTCCGGATTGCTCACCGGCCTGCACACCCTCTCTCCGACGGCAGTTCCGACGGCAGAAGCGTTGGGGCGCATAACTTGCTCGGATATCGCATCGCCGGTAGACCTGCCACTCTTCCGCAACTCGCAGATGGACGGGTATGCCGTCGATGCTGCTTCTGTGGCCTCGGTTCCGACCACACTGACGGTTCGAGGCGTGATCGCCGCTGGAAGCGGAAAACCACCGAAACACCTTCCAGGATCGGCATTTCGCATCATGACCGGTGCTCCGCTCCCCGAGGGTGCCGACGCCGTTGTTCCGGTCGAGGACACAACGGGTGTCACCGAGCACGTCGTCACGATCGAACGGGGCAGGTCGGTAGGCGAATTCGTACGCGAACGTGGCAGCGACATCACCGCCGGAATGCTACTGGTCACGGCCGGAACGCACTTGGAACCTCGCCATATCGCCGCACTGAGTGCTGTGGGCCTGGCCTCGCTCGACACCTACACGAAGCCACGGGTCGCGATAATTACGACGGGCGCCGAACTGAAAAGTGCCGGAACAACTCTCGAACCCGGTGAGATCTACGATTCCAACGGTCCAGCTTTGGCAACATTGGCCGAAGCCAACGGCGCCGATGTCGTATCCGTCGCCCGAAGCAGCGACGACCCCGCCGAGTTCCGCGAATTGCTCTCGTACGCAACCTCGGTCGCTGATCTGGTGTTCACCTCCGGCGGAGTGTCCATGGGCGACTTCGAGGTGGTGAAGGAAACTCTCACGCCTCTGGGAGCACACTTCGGCCACGTCGCAATGCAGCCGGGCGGTCCGCAAGGCACTGCAGTGGTGAACGAAGTGCCGGTACTGAGCTTCCCGGGCAACCCGGTGAGCACGATGGTCTCCTTCGAGGTCTTCGCACGGGGCGAACTGCGCCGGGCCGCGGGCCTGCCCGAGATCCCGCGCGAGCGACTCCCGTTGACTGCACCGCTGCGTTCGGTGGACGGCAAGCGGCAGTTCCTGCGAGCACGCAGAACTGCGGACGGAATCGAACTCGTTGCCGGACCCGGATCGCACCTTGTTGCAGCCATGGCGTGGGCCGACGTCCTGATCGACATCCCCGCCGCCGTGACCGAGCTCGGCGCGGGCGATCTCGTCGACGTCGTCCCGCTCTCGACTTCCTCGATCTGATTCACTCGATCTGATTCAAAGGACACTGATGACCGAATTGACACACGTCGACAGCGAGGGCCGAGCGCGCATGGTCGACGTCAGCGCCAAGGCCGAGACGACGCGTATCGCCGTCGCCGCCGGCGAACTCGTCACGACCGCCGAGGTAGTTCGCCTTGTCCGCGCCGACGGCATGCCCAAGGCTGATGTCCTCACCACCGCGCGCATCGCCGGAATCGCCGGTGCGAAGAAGACCTCCGAACTGATCCCGCTGTGTCATCAACTCGCGCTCTCGTCGGTCAAGGTGGAATTCGGGTTCACCGAAACATCGATCACCGTCGAGGCGACGGCGAAGACTCGCGGACAGACCGGCGTCGAGATGGAAGCACTCACCGCCGTCGCGGTAGCCGGCCTGACCTTGCACGACATGGTCAAAGCGGTGGACCCCGGAGCTACCATGAACGGTGTTCGTCTGCTCACCAAAGACGGTGGTAAGCGCGGACATTGGACCCGCGACACTCAGAACGCACAGACAGCTCCGGCGCACACCTTCACCTCGGCACGGTCCGCGACCGTCCTCGTGGCTTCCACCGGCGGTGCGAACGGCACCAGACCCGACACCACCGGACCCACGATCGCGACCTGGCTACGTGAACGGGACTTCGAGGTACGTGGACCGCTTGTGTACGCCGACGCAGACATCGCGGCGGGCATCGCTGACGCCAAGGAGGGCTCCCCGTCACTCGTCATCAGTACCGGCGGCACCGGGGCTTCCCCCACGGATGCCACACCGGAAGCTACCCGGGCAGTCTTGACCCGTGAGTTGCCCGGCGTCGCAGAAGCGATCCGGACCAAGGGCCTCGAGAAGACACCGCACGCGTCGCTGAGCCGTGGTGTGGCAGGTCTCACAGGTACGACGGTCATCGTCAATCTTCCGGGTTCTCCCGGTGGAGTGAAGGACGGTCTCGCCGTCCTCGGACCCATCATCGATCACCTGCTCGCGCAGGTCGCAGGCGGAGGAGCGCACGATGAGTGAGCTATTGGCTCGGATCTCCGAGCAACCGATTCACGCAGACACCGTCGACGCCGCCGTTGCCGGTCCGAAGAACGGCGCTGTTGTGGTGTTCACGGGAACGGTGCGCAATCACGATGGAGGTCAAGCGGTTTCGGCGTTGGAGTACCAAGCGCATCCGGATGCCGAACGCTTCCTCGAGACGTGCTGCCAAGAGGTTGCGGCCTCGACCGGCCTGCCGGTTGCTGCGATCCATCGCGTCGGTCACCTCGAGATCGGTGATCTCGCACTGGTCGCCGCCGTCGCCGCGCCGCATCGAGCGGAGGCGTTTGCCGCGTGCGCCGAACTGGTGGAGCGCATCAAGCACGAGGTACCGATCTGGAAGCGGCAACACTTCGCGAACGGCGTCTCCGAATGGGTCGGGTTGTAGGTCGAACGCTCCGGGAAGGTAGAGTTGCGATCACTAGGTGCCTGAAATCGGGCATCCAGCGTCGTAGAACGCAAATTTTCTTGCTGAGTGCTCAATGCACCCGCTCTTCTTACGGCGAAGAAGCCTGCCGACCGGCAGCGCCGCCACCACTGTGCTTGATTGTTCGACCGGTTAATTCCCGTGTCGGCATCCGGGCACGAACACGTGCCCGAAAGGCTCTGAACACACTTGTCTGACATCTCTACGCCCGCTACCACCTTCGCAGCCCTCGGTGTGCGCGCACCGCTGGTGAAAGCTCTCGAAGACGGCGGAATCACTTCTCCGTTCCCGATCCAGATCGACACCCTCCCCGACACTCTCTCGGGGCGCGACGTACTGGGCCGCGGAAAGACCGGAAGCGGCAAGACCCTCGCGTTCTCCATCCCCATGGTCTCCCGCCTCGCCGGCGAACTGTCCGGAGGAAAGCGTCGTCCGGGTCGACCGCTCGGCCTGGTGCTCGCACCCACGCGTGAGCTCGCCACCCAGATCACCGCAACCCTCGAACCGTTGGCCGCCGCATACGACTTGCGCGTGACCACGATCTTCGGTGGTGTCTCGCAGCACCGCCAGGTTCAGGCTCTCAAGGCCGGAGTCGACATCGTCGTCGCCTGCCCCGGTCGCCTCGAAGACCTCATGAAGCAGAAGTTCGTAAGTCTCGACGCCGTCGAGATCACCGTGCTCGACGAGGCCGACCACATGGCCGACCTCGGCTTCCTGCCCGTCGTCACCCGCATCCTCTCGTCCACCCCGCAGGACGGGCAGCGTCTACTGTTCTCGGCAACGCTGGACAACGGCGTCGACAAGCTCGTCAAGCGTTTCCTCAAGAACGAGGTCATGCATTCGGTCGACGAGGCCAACTCCCCCGTCGCCGCAATGACGCACCACGTGTTCGACGTCGACGGCGTCGAAGCCAAGAAGGCTCTGGTCGAGAAGCTCGCTTCCGGTACCGGTCGTCGCATCCTGTTCATGCGCACCAAGCACCAGGCTCGCAAGTTGGCTCGCCAGCTCACCGAGTCGGGCATCCCGTCCGTTGACCTTCACGGCAACCTCTCGCAGGCTGCTCGCGACCGTAACCTGGCGGCATTCTCCGCCGGTGAAGCGCGCGTCCTCGTCGCCACCGACGTCGCAGCGCGTGGCGTCCACGTCGACGACGTCGAGTTGGTCGTCCACGTCGATCCGCCGGCCGAGCACAAGGCTTACCTGCACCGCAGTGGTCGCACCGCTCGCGCAGGCAGCGCCGGCGACGTGGTCACCGTGGTTCTGCCCGAGCAGCGTAAGGATCTTGCGATCCTCATGCGCAAGGCAGCCATCAAGGTGACCCCGGTCCGTTCGACTGCCAACTCCGAGCACGTCGTCAAGTTGGTCGGCGACATCGCACCGCACGTCACGCCGGCTCCGAAGGCTCCTGCCCAGCCCAACGGTGGACGCGGACAGCGTCCCGCCGGCCAGGGTGGACGCGGCGGCGCAGCACGTTCGGGTCAGGCTCGCTCCGGACAGGGCGGTCAGTCACGCGGTGCTCGCACCGGCGGAGCTGCCCGTCAGGAACATGCCGGTGGTGGCGCTCGCCGTCCCCGCACCGGCGGCGGCGCTCGCACCGCAGGCTCCACCGGTGGCCGTCCCGCACGCTAGGCCACACCGCCGCCCCGCGCGCAACGCCGCCCGGTACAACTCAATAGGTTTCGAAATGGACAGCGTCGGCCAGTGGCCGGCGCTGTCGCCATCCGAAGCGTTCGAGATCCGGAACCTGTTGAAACTCGGTCACCTTCCCGACGCACAGCCACGCAATGGGGCGAACGGGTGACGGAATGCCCATGAGTTCGGTGAGGTACTTCTCGTCGTAGAACGAAACCCAGCCGATGCCGATCTCCTCGGCTACCGCGGCGAGCCACAAATTCTGAATTGCCAGTACCGCCGAGAACAGCCCGGTGTCGTCGACGGTATGACGGCCGAGGATGTTCGGGCCACCGCGCGACGGGTCGTAAGTGACGACGATGCCGGTACCACTCTCGGCGATTCCCTCGATCTTGATGGGGTCGAACGTCGAGCGGCGATCCTCGGGCAAGGACTGCGCGAATTTCACCCGGGCATCGGCGACGTGTGCCGCGAAGGTGTCGAGCGTCTCCGGATTACGAACGACGACGAAATCCCACGGTTGCGTGTTTCCCACGCTCGGCGCGCGATGGGCGGCGTCGAGAATGCGCATCAGAGTTTCGTCGGGGACGATCTCTCCCGAGAACTCGGCGCGAACGTCTCGCCGTCGCCGAATAGCTTCGTACACGGATACAGCTGATTCACTCACGCCCCGACGGTATAGCGGTGCAATCCCAGCATGGCGTCGGGGTGCGGTTCGACCGTTTCTTCGCGCACGCAGGCGCGGAGCGCGCTGCCGACCGCCCCCGAATCCATCCCGGTACCGATCACGACCAGTTGCGTGGTTCGAGGTTCGCCCGACTTCCATCGCAGCGGCGTGATCCGGACATGATCACCCACCGATTGGATCTCGAATTTTCCTGTGTAGCCCGGAATCTCGAAGTTCACGAAGCCCTTGATGCGGTAAACACCCGACGGCTGATTCTCGAGAAAGTGCGTCAGAGCCCTGGCATCGAGAGGCGTCTCCGATGCGAAATCAACCGATTCGTAGCGGTGGTGCAGGTGATCGTGGTGACACGAGCCGTCCTCGTGATCGTCGTCGTGCCCGTCGCGCAGGAGCTCGTCGAGGCTCAGTTGATCGCCCGGAGCCGGAGGGGTCACCTCGCCGGTATCGAACAACAGAGCGGGGTCTATCCGCGAGTGCGAGGTTTCCACCATCGGCGCTCGCGGATTCAACTTACGAATTTCGGTCGTGAATCGCTCGCGTTCGGCGACCGGAACGCTGTCGATCTTGTTGACTACCACCAGGTCTGCCAGGCGGACATGTTGATCGAGCTCGGGATGTTCGCGGCGAACGGTGGAGAAATTGGCTCCGTCGACCAGGACCACCAGGCCGCCGTAGACGACAGACGGGTTCTCACTTCCGAGGACGAGTCGAATCATGTTCCGCGGCTCGGCAAGCCCGCTGGCCTCGATGACGATCACGTCGATCCCGGACTGCCGGTGCGCCAACTTGTTCAGCATCTCGTCCATGTCCGAGACGTCGACAGCGCAGCACAAACAGCCGTTGCTGAGAGAGACCATCGAATCGACCTGACCGGCGACCATCATCGAGTCGATGTTGACGGATCCGAAGTCGTTGACGATCACGCCGATGCGTACACCGTCGTTGTTACGCAGAAGATGGTTGAGCAGCGTCGTCTTGCCCGAACCGAGAAAGCCTGCGACGACTATTACGGGAATCTGCTTCTTCGCCACCACACAACCTTCCGAAACCACACGTACCGATCAGTGATCGTAGTGGAGTGTGGCTCCGGAAGGCTCACGCTGACAGCAGACTCACACCGTGCAGAGCGGACGGATGTCCGACGTGCCCTCGGTGGTCGGTGACGTCAGGATCGTGCATGCGTTGTATCCACGGGATTCGGCGACCCGGCGGATCTCACTCCAGCCTGCCGCGTCGATGACCGCCGACCGTGAGAGCACGAACCCGGAAAGCCTGAGCGGATCGCCCACCAGTGCCCATGAATAGTCGTCGGCAATGTAGGTGACGATGTAGTTGGGTGGGCCGTCCAAGCTTTCCTGTGAGGGCACCCCGGGGAAGCTCACATGCAACTGGGCACCCGTTGCTGGATCGGTAACTCGGGCATTCCCGACGATCTCGTTGGCTTGACCGGTCCACGTCGTACACGTGTTCTTCACGCTCACGTTCGACGAATCGACGATCCCGTAACTCGCCCGGGTGTCCCTCGCGCACGCGAGGTTGAAGGGCTGAGGAATCGCCGCCACCTGGTTCCATTCCCCTACGTAGCGCGCGACGTCCAGGTTCGCCACCGGCTGCAAGGGTTCCCAGAGTGGGCTCGCCTGCGCGGTTCCCGAAAACATCGTCGCTGCGGCGCACACTCCCGCAATCGCAATCGCACTTCGCCCCGACCACTTCATGTCACTGCTCCTCGTCTGTACACCGCTCGATCGGCATTGGTTCCTCAAGGCATTCGGAGCTGACGGACTGGAGGATGGGGCGGTATGTAAAACTACTTTTGGTTTGTTATGGACCTACTTCACAAACCTTATGTAGTCTTTGCTAAAAGATAGCTGAAAGTCGGACGGAGCTACTGTGATGAAGGTTGTCGACTTAGGTCTAGAACGCACTCGCTATGCAGTCATCGACGAGACGATCGAGTCGAGGTGGCGCCGAGTCACCTCTATGCAGCACGACGCCGTTGCCGTCGTGACTCCGCGCGACCGGATCACTTTCGCCGAACTCGAACTCCGGACCGACGCATTGGTCCGCGAACTTCGCCTACGTGGGTCACACGGGGCACGCCCGGTTGCGGTCGATCTCGAACCAACGGCCGAGTCGGTGCCCGCCATCCTCGCCACTCTGATTTCCGGTCGGCCCTTGGTCATGATCGACCCACAACTCCCCGAGGCCCGCCGAGCGCACATCATGAGCACCTCGGGCGCCGTCGCGCTGCAGTCGATACTCGACGAGTCTGCTGCGACGGGCTTCAGATTCGACAGCGCGTTGGAACCATCGAGTTCCGACCCTGCCATGATCGCGTTCACGTCAGGCACCAGCGGGGCACCCAAGGGAGTCGTGTTGAGCCACTCCATGTGCCTGAACAAGGCCGACGAACTTGCCGCAGCAATCGACCTGCGACCCGATGATCACATCGGGAACCTGTTGCCCGTCAGTTTCGGAGCCGGAATCACGGCCCTGATCATGGGCCTGATGAACGGAGTCACGGTCTTCTGCTGGGATCCACGTATCGACGGCGTCTCGGGAATCGACGACTGGCTGATCGAGAATTCGATCACGACCACGCACTGTGCGCCGTCCTTTCTGCGGGCGTGGTCGGATCTCGATTGCGATGCAGCAAATGATGATTCGATCGGTTCCCTACGCGTCGTCGTAACGTACGGAGAAGCAGTTCACGGCGAGGACTACGCGCGCCATCGCAGTCACGGCTTCGCTCGCGTCACGTACGTCAACTGGCTGGCCACCACCGAGACCGGTGTCGTCGCGTACAACGCGTTCCCACCACATTCCGAACTACCCGTCGGAGTGGTACCGGCCGGACGTGCTCGCGACGGCAAGGACGTACAGATCGTCGATGTGAACGGCGTGCCTCTCCCCGACGGAGAGATCGGAGAGATTCAGGTTGTCTCCAGTGATCTTGCCGACGGATACCACGGCGACCCGGATCGAACTGCAACACGATTCACGCGACTGGGCGACGGAGTGAGCATCTACCGGACCGGTGACCGGGGCCGCATCGACGAACGCGGAGAACTGCAACTGCGGGGACGCGTCGACGACGCCGTCAAGATTCGGGGCTACCTGGTGGAGCCGATGGAAGTCGAGGCGCATATTCGTCGAATTCCAGGCGTCGCCGATGTTTTCGTGGCCGTCGTCCTCGAGAACGATCGACCGGAGATCGTCGCCTACGTGGTCCTGACCAAAGCCGTGATGGCACGGTCGGGCGCCGAGATGCGGCGCGAATTGGCGACATATCTGCCGGCCTGGATGCTCCCCCGACATTTTGTTCTGATGCCGGCGTTGCCCCGCAACGAAAGAGGAAAGGTCGATCGAACAGCGCTGCCCTCCGTCGAGGTGCGGTCCACTCCACCGACTCTCGCCGGGCCCGCCGAATTGTGGTTGTCCTCGATCTGGGAGTCGATTCTCGGTATCGACTCCATCGACCGTGAGGACGACTTCTTCGAACTCGGCGGCGATTCGCTTGCTTCAACCGAAGTGGTGGCAAAGATTCACGACATGTTCCGGATCCGGATCACGGCGGCGGAGTTCGCGGCCGCCAGTACCGTCAAAGACCTTGCAGCGCTGGTGGATCGGCGCAGAATCGATCCCGATGATCGCGTCTGTCACAACACAATGGTGCCACTGAAGCTCGAAGGCCCCGGGCGACCGCTGTTCATCATGAACGGAGCGGGGTGCCCATCGACGACGCTGTCCGCCTTGTCGAAAGCGCTTCACACCGATCGGCCGGTTTACGCACTTCAGCCACATGGCTTCGAATCTCGCGGACTACCCGACCGGTCGGTGAAAGCAAGCGCCCGCCGTTTCATTTTCGAAATCAAGAAGATTCAGCCCACCGGGCCATACCTCCTCGCCGGATACTCGTACGGCGGCTACGTGGCGCTGGAAATGGCGACACAGCTGTCCGAGTCAGGTGACACTGTCGAACACGTCACCGTTCTCGACACCAGAATCTCCACCGAGGCTGCCGCACGACTGGCTGGTCGAGCGGGCATCACTTTGGATCCGTCGATCGTCGACCTTGCACCACAACCATCCACCAATGCCCGCTGGAAGCCGACCAGACGCACCGTCGCGGCCATGTGGATCCGCACGCTGTTCGCCGGCATTCTGCAGTACCCGCCGGCCACCCAGTGGACCGTGTTCCTCTACATAGGAGGCCAGGCGCTCCGGAAGCATCGGATACGAGCATGCGCCGCGCCCGTCACCTTGATCCGTGGGGCCACCAACAACCGTGGACGCGAGATCTGGTCACTCATTGCCACGGGCTCACTGGATTTCGACGACGTCGACGCGTGCCACGAAGACGTCGTCCGCCAACCGCACGTCCGCAAGACTGCGGCGATCATCGATCGAGTCTGTGATCGAGCGTGACCAGCGCTCCTCATGTCCAGCTGTAGAAGAAAGAGCGGCGCGGAGTGAGGGCCCAGTCGGTCGTCGACGAACACACTCGTTCCTTGACGAACGCACCCGCCCTGCCTGCGACGAACATGCCCGTTGCGTTGTCGACACGAGTGGTCCGCTGGAACACACCTCGCCGCCTCCCGAGACTGATGCACCGGCCTGCGAACTTCGGAGCCACCGGGCGCGGCGCGGAACCTTCGAGTCGATGCAGGATCGTCTCGGCCGCATGGACTCCCAAGGGAATCGCGGCCTGACAACTCATCCTCAGTAAAAGATCACCGACTGCGACCGCATCACCCGCACCGACGATGTTGGGGTGGGACGAGCATTCGAGTCGGTCGTCGACCTTCAGACGACCGAGACCGTCGACGGGAAGGCCACTTCGGCGCGCCAGATCGGGGACCCCGAATTCTGTCGCGAGAATCGTGCAATCTGCCTCCACCCGTGCGCCTCCCGCAAGCTCGCAGGACGAACCGTCGATCCGCGTCACCCGGGATTCGGTGACGATGTCGACCCCAAGATCGGTCAATGTTCTGAGAATTGCAGATCGCGCACGCTCTGACAGATCCGGGGCCACGATTCCTCCGGTCACCAAAGTGATTCGGCTGCTTCGCTGCTCAGCCAATTCTGCGGCAGTCTCGATTCCGGTGAGACCGCCGCCGACAACGCAGACCGTAGCCTTCCCGTCGAGTGTCGCCAGTCTGGATTCGAGGCGAACCGCGTCCTCGAATTCGGAGACGCTGAACCCGTGCTCCGCCGCCCCGCCGATAGTGCTGGGTAACTGCCCACTTCCGACTGCGTAGACCAGATAGTCGTAGTCGAGCACACTGCCGTCGTCGAGGGTAAGCCTGCCGAGCCCCGCCTCGATCGTCGTCACCTCTCCGAAGACTCGGTGTGCCGCACGCGGTAGCGCCCTGTCGAACGAGACCGTCGCGTCGTAGCCAGCCGCAATCATCTGATGCAGACGCTTCGCTGCCATGGCGCCCGCATATCCTGCACCGATCACCACCACGTGTGCGCGCACGATTCCCCATTCCGTCGCTGGTCTCCGTACCGAGATGCACGGGCCGATCAGGCCTCACAGCGGACAGTATTGCGCACGAAAACAACAAATGCTCTGCACCGATTGGTGCAGAGCATTTGTATTGGGTGGAGCTAAGGGGACTCGAACCCCTGACCCCCACACTGCCAGTGTGGTGCGCTACCAGCTGCGCCATAGCCCCGTATTCAGTTCGCTCTAACAGTCGAACTCGCAGCGGCTGTTCTGCTTTCCGCTTGCTGGAAGAAAGTTACACCACTTGACTCGTGGGCAACAAATCGCCTGGTCAGAGCGAAGCGGCCGCTCCTTGTCGAAGCGGCCGCTCCAGCTCAAGAGGAGAGCTTGGAAACCCAGTCGCTGCTGCCTGTGTCAACGATCTTGCCGTTCGCCACCACCGTGGGCGTCCCGTTCGACCCGACATCCTTGAGCGCCTGGCTGGCGGCTGCGGCATTGGCCGCGGCGGCTTCGACGTTGGTACCGGAAGAGATGCAGGTTGCCACGTCCTCGGATGCGCCCGCATCACGAGCGATCTGGGCGAGGTCGTCGTTGGTGTGGTCGCTGCTGCCGCCCTCGGCCGGCTGCGTGTCGGTCGCGAAAAGCTTGTTGTGGAATGCGGAGTACGCGATCGCGTCGCCGCCCTGAGCAACGCACAGGAGCGCAGCGCCGGCCCGTGTGGAGTAGTCACCGCTGCCCGACGCCCGGTTGAGGAAGTTCAGCATGTGGTATCGCACGGCGACGTCACCGTTGTCGACAGCGGCCGCGAGAGCCTGGCCACTGAGGTGTTCGAGAGCGGCACAGGCGGGGCACAGCGGATCCTCGAAGAGATCAATGGTTGTCGCGGCGGAGGGCTTGCCGAGCAGCACCACTCCGTTGTCCTGCACCGTGACGGCAACTTCGGAACTCTGCACGGAGCCGTAACCGTCGTTCTGGGGCTTGTTCTTGCTGTTCGTCCACAAGACACCGCCGATGACGAGGGCCGCGATCACGAGCACCGCGAGGCCACCGATGATGTAGGTGGAGCGGCTCGAGACCGGTTCCGGCGAGTATTTGTTCTTGCTGCTCTTGGTGCTCACGCTGATGCAGTCCTTCGTGCGTCGAAACGATTTACCGATTGCTTACCTTGCCACTGAAGACTGAGTATCCACTGAGAACGCCGCGCGTGATCCGGGCCCCAATGCGAGTGGCGAACGCGGGAACACGAGCAGCCAGACGGCAAGTGCCAAGAAGCCCAGGTCGCGGAGAATCTCCTTCGAATAGTCCCAAGCGCCGACGTCGGCTGCACCTCCGCCGCCGAAACATCCGCAGTCGATGGACAATCCCCTGGCCCACGCCGAAATGATCACCGCAATGAGAACCGTGAGGATGACCACCGAGACTGCAGCGGATGCTCGCACCGCCAACCCGACGAGGATCAGCAGGCCCAGGACTATTTCGACCAGGGGAAGAGCCGTCGCCACCGAACCCACCAGTGACTCGGGCAATAGTTGATAGGCGCGCACCGCGATCTTCGTCTGAACGGGATCAAAGAACTTGAGTCCCCCGGAAATCAGCCAGACGGCCGCCAAACCCAATCGGGCCACAAGACTCACGATGCGAATTGCCACCCGATCGAGAGTACAGAATGCCCGGTCAGTCCAGGTTTGTCCGCGCAGGAGTATCCGTTAGCACCGTCACATCAGTCAGATCTTCTACAACGGATTCGACAGGCTTCGTTCGCGACGGGACGAACAACCACCCCGTAGCCGACACGACGACAACCGCTCCCATCACCGCGAAGGCCGCAGAGTACGACACATACTCGGCGATCAGCCCGGCACAAATCGGCGCCACTACCCCACCGATGTCGGACATCATCTGGAATACCGCCAGAACGGGTCCACCTCGGGCCGTCGATCCGACAACATCAGCAACCGCGGCCTGCTGGGCCGGACTCATGAGGCCGGAGCCGACACCAGTCACTGCGGCGATGGCGAAGAACACCACGAGGTTGTCGGTGAATCCCATTGCGATGGTTCCCAGACCACAGATGAGCAGACCGCTCACGACAAAGGGCTTGCGTCCGAAGCGGTCGGAGAGTCGTCCGGACACGATCAACACCAACGCATTGCCGACGGCGAAGATCGTCAGGGCGTAGGCCGCAATCGAGGGGTCTCGGCCGAGGAACTCGACGACGAACAGGGGAACCATGGCAACGCGAACTCCGAAGATCACGCCGCCGAAGGCGAGATTCGATCCGAGCGCTGCCCGGTACACCGGAGACTGGAGGCCTTCTGTGAGAGTCATCGACTTCACATCGACAGCCTTGTCCGGTGACGCCAAATGAGATCCACGCAGGCTCACGAAGACAACGAGCGCGGCGATCACCAACGCAATTGCGTAGATGATGAACGGCATCCGCAGACCGAACTGCAACAGCGCACCGCCGACCAGCGGGCCGCCGATCGATCCCATGAGAAAGCTTGTCGCGTACAGACCCGACACGCGGCCGCGACTGTCCGGCGGTGACATGCGAATGATCAGCCCGAGAGCCGACACGGTGAACATGGTCGACCCGATGCCACCCAACGACCGGAACAGCAGAAGTTGCCAGTACTCCCCCGCGAAAGCGCACGCACCGGTCGAGACCGCGACGATGAGAAGGCCGACGATGTAGACCGGCCGCTCACCGAGTTTCTGTACCAAAGTGCCGCTCATCGGCGCGAACACCAATCGCATGAAAGCGAAAGACGAGATCACGATCGTGGCGGCGGTGACCGATACGTCGAAGCTGCGCGCGAACTGAGGTAGTGCCGGGGCGACCAACCCGAATCCGAGGGCGATGACGAAGCTGGCGGCTACCAGTACCCAAATTTCCTGTGGCAGCTTGGCTGCACGAGTTTTCATGTCGCCCGGAATTCTAGCCGGGCGACATGAGCGGTCCGCGGGCTAGTTCGCCTTCAAGACGCCGGACACCAAGTCCTTGGCCGCTGCCTGAACCTGAGCCAGATGATCGGCGCCCTTCATCGACTCGGCATAGATCTTGTACACGTCCTCCGTGCCGGACGGCCTCGCTGCAAACCACGCGTTCTCCGTCGTCACCTTGAGACCACCGATCGCCGCGCCGTTTCCGGGCGCGGCAGTCAGTGTCGCGGTGATCGGTTCACCCGCCAGCTCGGTTGCACTCACCTGGTCGGGAGACAGTTTTGCCAAGACTGCCTTCTGTGCGCGTGTCGCGGGCGCATCGATACGTGCGTACGCCGGGCTCCCGAACTTCTCGGCCAACGCGGCGTAGTGCGCTGACGGAGACTTTCCCGTCACCGCGGTGATTTCCGACGCGAGCAACGCAAGGATGATGCCGTCCTTGTCCGTCGTCCAGACGGAACCGTCGTGTCGGAGGAAGGACGCGCCGGCGCTTTCCTCGCCGCCGAATCCCACAGACCCGTCGAGCAATCCGGGAACGAACCACTTGAACCCGACCGGAACCTCGAGCAATTCGCGGCCCAGGCTGCTCACGACACGGTCGATCATCGAGGAACTCACGAGGGTCTTGCCGACCTTGGTATCTGCGCCCCAACCTGGCCGGTTCGCGAACAGGTACTCGATGGCAACGGCCAGATAGTGATTCGGGTTCATCAAACCGCCGTCGGGAGTGACGATGCCGTGGCGGTCGGAGTCCGCATCGTTTCCGGTCGCGATGTCGTAGCGATCCCGAATCCCGATCAGCGACGCCATCGCGTCGGGCGACGAGCAGTCCATGCGGATCTTGCCGTCAGTGTCGAGCGTCATGAACCGCCAGGTCGGATCGACGAGTGGATTCACCACTTCGAGGTCCAGTCGATGAGTTTCGGCGATCGCGCCCCAGTAGTCGACGCTTGCCCCGCCGAGGGGGTCTGCACCGATCCTGATTCCGGCATCGCGGATCGCGTCGAGGTTGAGGACACTGGGGAGGTCTTCGACGTAGTAGCGGAGGAAGTCGTAGCGTTCGACGCGGTCCAGCGCTTGTGCCGCCGTCACACGCCGTACCCCGGAAAGCCCCTTGCGCAGTAGCTCGTTCGCTCGATCGGCGATAACCGACGTCGCATCCGTGTCCGCGGGCCCGCCGTGCGGCGGGTTGTATTTGAAGCCACCGTCACAAGGCGGATTGTGTGACGGTGTCACGACGATGCCGTCGGCTTTGGCCTCCGGACCCGTCGAGTTGTATCGCAAGATCGCATGACTGACAGCCGGGGTGGGAGTGTAGGCGTCGCGTGAATCGACGAGGACGACGACGTCGTTGGCGACCAGGACCTCCAAGGCCGACAGCCAGGCCGGCTCCGAGAGCGCATGTGTGTCCCGGCCGATGAACAGCGGGCCGTCGATTCCCTGCGAAGCGCGGTACTCGACGATCGCCTGGGTTGTCGCCAGGATATGAGCTTCGTTGAACGCCGAGTCGAGACTGGAACCGCGATGTCCTGAAGTGCCGAAAAGTACCTGCTGCATCGGGTTCTCGGGATCCGGAGTGCGCGTGTAATACCCGGTGACCAGATGAGGAACATTGATCAGATCCTCTGGCAGAGCCACTTGTCCTGCTCGTTCGTGCGCCACGAATCCCCCTCGGCCCGGTGGTCGACCACTGTGTCGACGCGACTGTGGACAATTGTCTACCCTGGCCGCGTGGCGTGCACGCTCGGCGCCGGATCCGTCAATCCGTGATCTGGATTCCCAACCACGCAGCGGACAGTCCCACGATCAGACTGAGGACGATGTAGATCAGAGAAAGCGCCGTCTGGCGCCTCTCGATCATCCCGACGTTCTCGGTCGCGAAGGTCGAATAGGTGGACAAGCCGCCGCAGAAGCCGGTCGCCAGAAGTGCGGCCATCTCGGTGGAAAGAGCTGCCCCGGTGAACAATCCAAGGAGGAAGCAGCCGATCACGTTCGCGGCGAACGTCGCAGCCGGAAATCCCTTGTACGCGGGCACATACCGCGCCAACAGGTACCGGCCACTCGCACCAGCGCCGCCGCCGAGCGCCACCAGGAGAACTGTCATGCCGACGCTCCGTCCCGCGCGCGGATCCAGCGTTCACCGAGCCCTTTGCCCAGTGCTGCAGCGAGGATCGCGGGAATCAACGTCCCGAGAACATAGAGAATCGATCGCCACGGACTCTCCGTCACGGCGTGAACCGCGAAGGACGAGAAGGTGGTGAAGCCGCCGCAGAAGCCCGTGCCGAGAAAGAGGTACCCAACCTTGTTGTGCACGAGCAGGGCCGCGAGAACACCGAGAACGAACGAGCCGACGACGTTGATGACCAGCGTCGTCCAGATGTGGGGAAAGAGCTCCCCCAGACCGTAGCGGCTGAGCGCGCCCAACCCTCCGCCGACGGCAACCGCGCACACCGCGGCCGGCAGTTTCAGATCACCCATGCTCTGGCCTCACCCGAAAGAGCCTACGTCCCGGAGCGGGCTTTCGGCGGGCGAGGAATGAAGTAACTTGTCCGCTGCTGATACTCGCGATAGCCCGGACGCTGTTCCATGTGTCGCTCGAGCAACCGCGCTCCGGTGGCGAAGACCAGGAAGTACGTCATGGCGATCGGTGAGAGGACGGTCAACACCCCCGGCCACACGGACGCCGAGACGAGGAAGATCCCCCACCAGACGCAGGCGTCGCCGAAATAGTTGGGATGCCGCGTCCATGCCCACAAACCTTGATCCATGATGTGGCCACGGCTGCCCGGATCGGATTTGAACTCCTCCATCTGTCGGTCGCCGACCGTCTCGAACGTGACGCCGACAATCCACAGCGCGATTCCGAGTACGACAAGAAGTCCGAAGCTGCCGTTCGACACTGCTGCGACCTGGATCGGCAGGGAGACGAACCACAACGAAATCCCCTGCGTGAGATAGATCTTGCGGATCGCATACAGCGTTCGATTACCCGTCGCTCGTCCGAGCATTTCTTCGTACCGCGGGTCTTCACCTTTGCCACGCGATCGAATCGCCATGTGCGTCGCCAACCGCAGACCCCAGATCGCCACGAGCGCAAGCATCAGCAACCGGCGCCAGAGGTCGCCGGTTCCCACTATCGCGGACACGAGCGCGATCAGAACGAAGCCGGCGCCCCATGACACGTCGACAACGTTGTGGCGCCCGATCCGTACACCGATCGTGGCTGTCACCGCCATTCCGACGGCGATCGCCAGCAGACTCGTGAGTGTGACCACTCCGAACGCGCCCCAGTCGAATCCGTTCATCGCCGCGACACCCACTGCGGCCGTACCGGTTCCATACCCGATCGACCATCACCGTGCGGCCGGACCGACAGAATCTGATCGACGCCCATCCTGCCGTCCCGAAATGCCATTCCTCCGCCGACGAGGTAGAGACGCCACACCCGAGCGACTTCGACACCTACGAGTTCCACGACGCGATCCCAGTTCGATTCGAAGGTCTCGATCCACGCGTCGACGGTCCGCACGTAGTGCTCACGCAGGGCGTGGACGTCCCGCACTTCGAGTCCACCTTCCTCGATCATCGCAACAGTGCGACCGACGGGCCGCATGTACATGTCCGGCGCGATGAACGACTCGATGAACGGACCTCCCCCGGGGTGCGGGCCAGTGCGGGACATCTGCTGAATCAGCACACCGCCACCGGCAATAACATTGTCGTGGAGCGCTTTCACGTAGGTCGGATAGTTGTCCTCACCGACGTGCTCACCCATCTCGATGGAAGCGACCGCATCGAAGGGACCGTCTGGAATCTCTCGATAATCTTGGAGGCGAATCTCGACCCAGTCTTCCAAACCGAGCGCGCGGACCTTCGCGTCGACAAAAGCCTTCTGCTCCGCCGAGATCGTGATTCCGACAACCCTGGCGCCGTACTCCCGCGCTGCATGCAGGCTGAGCGAGCCCCAACCACAGCCGACATCGAGAAACCGCAAGCCTCGCGCTCGATCGAGACCGACCTTGCGGCACACCAGGTCCAGCTTGTCTGTCTGTGAGTCTTCGAGCGTGTAGTCCGGTGCATCGGAAGTCCAATAGCCCGAGGAGTACGCCATGTTCTCATCGAGGATCAATTGGTAGAAATCGTTCGACAAATCGTAGTGGTGCCCGATCGCCTCGCGGTCGCGGGCGAGGCTGTGCAGGCGCCCCTTCACCTGAGCCTGCGACGCCGGCGGAGCCAAAGGTCTCCCGAAAGCACCGAAGGATCGCGCAGCCTTAACCGCCGCCAGGAGAAGCGACGGTGTCGGGGTAATCGACCCGAGCCCCCGCTCGGCAGACACCTTCCACACGTGTGTGAGTGCGTCGCCTAGATCGCCCTCGACGTCGAGTTCACCAAGAACATACGCCTGCGCAGCCCCCAACTCGCCGGGATTCCAGAGCAAGCGTCGCAAAACGTTCGGGCTGTAAAGCGTCACCTTCGGAGCATCTTCCGGACCTGCTGTGCTGCCGTCCCATGCAGTCAACCGCACCGGAAGTTCGCCGCCGACAAGTGGACTGAGGATGTCCGAGAGACGACCCGCAACGCCGGTACCTTGTGTCGTTCGATCCATTGTGGCAGTCATCGCTGGTTCCTCCGATCGAGAACAATTTGCTGGACGTCGAGATACCCCGACCGAAACCCCGCCTCGGAGTAGCAGAGATAGAAATGCCACATGCGCGCGAACACTGCGTCGAACCCGAGCGCGGACGCCTCGTCGGTGCGAGCGCTGAATCGCTCGTCCCACAGTCGCAACGTCTGCGCGTAGTGATCGCCCATCGACATCCGCTCACGCACCCGCAGGGTTGTCATGCGCTCGGTGACGTCCTCGATCGCCCGCACCGACGGGAGAAATCCGCCGGGGAAGATGTACTTGTGCACCCAGGTGTAGGTGTTGCGGGTCGCGAGCATTCGATCGTGCGGCATCGTGATGGCTTGGATCGCCGCGCGCCCACCCGGCGCCAGCAGGGCGTCGATCGTCTGGAAGTAGCTTCCCCAGTACTGGTGGCCGACGGCCTCGATCATCTCGACCGACACAACGGCGTCGTACTCCCCCTGTACTTGCCGATAGTCGAGAAGGTCGACCTGAACGCGATCTGCCAGTCCCGCAGCGCTTATCCGCTTCGCTGCCAATTCCTGCTGTTCGACCGAAAGTGTCACCGAGCGCACCGTCGCTCCCCGTTGGGCAGCTCGGATCGCCAATTCTCCCCAGCCTGTGCCGATTTCGAGCACTCGCGAACCGGGTCCGACACCTGCGCCATCCAGCAGTCGATCGATCTTCCGATGCTGCGCCGCTGCGAACACGTCCCACGACGGGGTAGCTCCTACCGACAAATCTTCGAAGAGAGCACTGGAATACGTCATGGTGTCGTCGAGGAACAGTTCGAACATCTCGTTCGAGAGGTCGTAGTGCCGGGAGATGTTCGAGCGCGTGTTCTGCGTCGAATTCCGCTCACTGCGAGGCTGCTTCGGAATGTAGAGGCCTCGTAGCCGCTGCAGGAAGTCGGGAATGAGCGTCGCCACGCGGGAGGCGAAGACTTCCAGGACCGCAGTGAGGTCGGATGCTTCCCAATCGCCCGCCATGTACGACTCGCCGAATCCGATCAAACCACTGTCACCCACACGAGCAGCGAAGTCGTCTGGGCGGTGAATGACCATTAACGGCGAATCGGGGCTACCGCCACCGGAGAACTCACCGTTGGGCATCTGGACACGCAGCGGCAAACGTGCGACCGCCTTGTGGAACAGGGCGCGGGCAACCGGTGATGCAACCCGCACTTTGAGCCCGCTCGGCACGGTGGCGACGCCCGGCCACCGCTCGGTTTCGATCGTGTGAGCGGAAGGTTCGGTGCCGAGAGTTGTTGTGGTCATTGCACTGCCTCCTGCGGGTGATGTTGCGGTCGGGGAACGATGGGTAAGCGCCTGGCCCACAGCCGGATTCCTTGAAATCTGATCTGCGCGGCGACTCGGAGCGTAGCCAGCGGGATGGCGAGCGCACTGCGCACGATCTCGCGCGTCGTCGCCGGCACACAACGACCGGACACCGTGGCCACGAAGGGCGCCTTGCCGTCACGGGCCAGAACTATCGAGAGCGCGAGCGCGGTGTCGGGTAGCGGAAGTCGCATCCGGTACTCGCCGTCCAGATCGTTGAACGGAGATACGTAGAACTCTTTGGACGTGCGAACCCCGCCACGTTCGTCGGTTTCGAGCAGGTAGCAGTGCCGTTCGCCGTAGGTGTTGTGAACCTCGGCAACGACGCACCGCTGACTGCCGTCGTCGTTCAGACACCAGAACACACTCAGCGGGTTGAACACATGGCCGAACACACGCGCGTTCGTAAGCATGAGGATGCGACCGCCGGCGAACTCCAGTCCGTTGGTTGTCAGAAAAGTCTCGACGTTGGCACGAATCGATCGAGCGGGGTCGCCGAGGTGATCCCCGGCGTCGAACTTCGCCAAGGGCCGCAAAGCCTTCGGGAGCTCGGGCAAATCGTCGACGTCGACGAGCCAACTGTAGCTTCGGTACTCGAACTCGTTGTGCAACGGCTCCGTTCGTACGTGCCGAATGCTCGTATGAACGATGGACGGCGTGATGGGAGTAGTCACGGCCACCGACCTCCGACGCGTTCGGCGGCGCGCAGGCCAGAGAGTGCACCGTCCTCGTGGAAGCCCCATCCGTGGTACGCACCGGCAAACGCGAGCACGTCCGAGTCCAACTCGGGAAGCCGCGCTTGAGCGGCGACGGAGGTGGGTGTGTACTGCGGATGCTCGTAGGTCATCTGATCGATCACCGAGTCCGGGGCCACCATTTCGTCTCCCCCCAACGTCACCAGGTAGCGCCGGCCGGTCTCCGGCAGCCGCTGCAACCTCGTCATGTCGTAGCTGACCAGAACGTGATCCGGCTTCGCGTTGCATTCAGGGATGTAGTAGTTCCACGACGCGCGCGCATTGGTGTTGCCGGGCAGCACATTCTCGTCGGTGTGAAGTTGGGTGTGGTTGACGGAGTACGGCATTGCGCCGAGGACCTGGGATTCGGCAGGCGTCGGATCCGCCAAAATCTTCAGTGCTTGCTGCGGATGCGTTGCGACCACGGCTGCGTCGAAGGTCTGGATCTGGTCGTCGCCGTCACGAATGTCGACGCGATCGTCGAACCGGTGGACGGCGCGAACCGGCGTGTTGAGGCGGATATCCCCGATACTTTTGGCGACGAGACGAACGTATTCGCCCGATCCACCGGTGACTGTTCGCCAGGTCGGCGATCCAGTGACGCTCAGCATTCCGTGGTGATCGAGGAACGAGAACAGGTACCGCGCGGGATATTTCAGGGCCGAGCCGGGATCACACGACCAGACTGCCGACACGAGCGGAGTCATGAAATGAGCGGTGAAGTAGTCGGAGAACCGGCCGCTGCGCAGAAACACTCCCAGCGTCTGGTCAGGTGCCGACGGATCCGTGTTGTCGAGCAATGCGCGGGCACGGCGATGGAAGCGCTTGACCTCCATCAACATCGACAGAAAACTGCCGTTCACCAGCAGCCCCGGCGTCGGGAGAACGCCGCGCAACCCTTGGCCTCCCGAGTACTCGAGCCCGCACCCCCCACACCTGACCGACATGCTCATATCGGATTCCTGCGTAGGCACATCTAGTTCTGCGAACAATCGCAACAATGTCGGATAGGTGCGATCGTTGTGGACGATGAACCCCGTGTCGATGGCGAGGCTTCGCCCTTCCGGGTCGGTGACCGAATGGGTGTCCGCGTGCCCGCCGAGCCGTGAATCCGCTTCGTAGAGGGTGACGTCACTGTCCTTACTGAGCACCCACGCCGCTGTCAGACCTGCGACACCACTACCGACGACGGCCACCTTGCGCTTGTCGGAACTCATCGTCGTTCTCCCATCTTTGTTGCGGCTACCCCGCGACTCATTCCTGCGATTGCATCCGCGACGAGGCGATGCCAAGTCGCCGCCCGACGGAGCATGAAGTGGCCTGCGCCGTCGATGCCGATCCATTCAGCGCTCTTACCCGACTTCTGCAGTTCGTCAACCTTCCGCCGAGACGCTGCCGGGTCGGTCCACGAGTCGGCCGTGCCGTGGAGCACAACCAGCGGTGTGTCCGAATGCAGATTCACCGACGTTCCATCGGGCCACCACGGCGCCAGCGCGACCACACCGACCACCGCCGGATCGCCACATAGTTCGGCGGCGACCCGTCCGCCCATCGAGTGCCCCAGCAGGATCACCTGAGCTTGTGAATTACGTTTCGTTATCGCGTCGAGTGCGGCGCGGGCGTCGGCGACCGGACTGCGCTCGGCACCGTTCCAACCTCGAACTCGATAGCGAGCCTGCACCGCTTTCACACCGGAGAGGCGAAGCTGAGCGGTGAACGGGCACATCCGAAGGTTGGACAGATGCCAGGCGCGAGCCGGGCGATGGCTCGATACCTTTCCTCCAGGCAGCACTAGCACCACCAGGTGCTGGTCACCGTCCTGCTGTTGCCGTCGGTTGGGCGTCATACACGGCATTCGGAGCCGAAAACCATTTGGATGGGGTTCGTAGAATTTCTTTTGTGAATCGTGAAGCACTCGTCGGCGATGTCCTCGACGCCATGGACGCCAACTTGGTATCCCATGCTTGCCACCTGCATGAACACTTGCCGACGGGATCGGTCACGGACTCTGCAGATGTTGTCGTCGCAGACAGCGGCCTCACCGACGACACTTTCAACATCATCGCTGGTGCGCGCTTCGCTGTACCTGCTGCTGAAGGCCCGGAAGAAGACCGACGACTACTCGACGTACTCGCGTGGCTTCGAGCAACCGGTCGTCCGTTCTCCTGGTGGACGGGTCCGCGCGACAAGCCCTCTGACCTCGGTGCTCGCTTGTCAGCCCTCGGCTGCGTGCGCTCCGAGGAAGAAAGAGCGATGACGGCAGACTTGGACGTCGTCCCACGCCCAACGCCTGTCTCAGAACTGTGCGTTCAGCGAGTGACGACTCGTTCGCAGCTCGCCGACTACGCCGCCGTGATGGCCGCCAATTGGTCGCCGCCCTCAACCGCAGTAATACGTTTCTTCGAAGACACCGCCGATGACATCCTCGATGAGCGCTCGCGGAGTTCGTTTGTCGTGGGATACGCGAACTCCCAGCCTGTCGCCGGAGCCGAGGTCCATTTTGCCGCCGACGTCGCCGGACTGTATGGGGTCGTCACACTCGAAACGGCGCGCCGACGCGGATTCGGCTCGGCGGTCACCCTTGCCGCACTCGACATCGCCCGCGAGCGAGGTGCCCGAACCGCTGTACTTCAGGCGTCCAGCGACGGCGCACAGCTCTATCGAAACGTCGGCTTCGAGGATGTCGGTACCTACGCCGAGTACTCGATCGGCAGCGGTTAGACGTCCCCGCGGGGACGCTTTCCGTCCTCATCCACGGATGTGTGTCGGTACTGGCATCTATTATCGAACGTACATTCGAAACATTGTCGGACACGCGCCGGGGGGGGCAACGATGAACGCAGCACTGACCGATACCGCAGAACTGACCGATACCGCGGCACTGATCAATGAAGAAACGCCGGATTCCACCCGAAGCGACGTAGAGCAACTCGGCTCCGAAATCTGCGCTCTCGCCGGCCAGATCGCCGCGGCCACGGCTCGATTCCTCACCCTCCTGTCGAAGTTCGACGAAGACCGCGGCTGGTCCGGCCCTGGACTGCATTCATGCGCCCACTGGCTGTCGTGGAAATGTGGAATGAGCCTGCACACCGGCAGGGAATATGTTCGCGTCGCCAAAGCGCTCCGACCTTTGCCCGAGATGCGGAAGGCCTTCGAGCAAGGCCGGCTGTCCTACTCGAAGGTTCGCGCACTCACCCGGGTCACCACGCCGTCAAACGAAAAGCAGATGGTTCGGTTCGGATGCGAGGCGCCCGCAGCCCAGATCGATCGTCTCGCCGCAGGTCTGCGTAAAGCAACCGACAATGAATCCGGCAAAAGCAAAGCGCCCGAACATCTTCAGGTCCGCTGGCATTGGGACTCGGATACGGGCGAGTTTGTCATCAAAGGACGCCTGCCCGCACAGGACGGCGCCCGAATCCTCGCAGCATTGGCGGTGGCGGAACGTGAACGCACCCGAACCGCTGCCATCCGCCCTGTCGACGAGAAGGCTACAAAGAACCCGTCCGGAAATATCGGACCAGGACTCGTCGCGATGGCAGAGCTCGCCACCGCCGCAGTCACAGACCGCACGTCCAAGGCCGCCGCGAACGAAGTTGTGTTCTTCCACGAAGCGAACACCGTCCGTGTACCGAGTGGACCCGCGCTCCCCCAAAGTGCCGCCGAGGAAGTGCTCTGCAACGCGAAACTTCGCCTGGGAACGACAAAGGAGGGATGCGTTTTGAATCTGGGCCGAAGGACCCGCGTCGTCAGCGCCAAACAAATGCTGGCATTGAATTACCGCGACGGATGTTGCCGCACACCGGGTTGCGGGCGGACTCGCTTCTTACACGCACATCACGTGAAATTCTGGGGACGCGGCGGAAATACGGACTTGGACAATCTGATCATGCTGTGCGGCACCTGCCACCGCGCGCTGCATGACGGCCAGTTCACGATCACTGCTCTCGGCGAGCAGAAGTTCGAGTTCCTTTACGCCAATGGTGACGTCATCGACCCAGCACCACCGACCGAGGGATTCGCTGATGGCCTACTGCGCGGAGACATACCCGACGACGCGATCATCCCAAGATGGGACGGCGAGCCCCTTCACCTCGATCACGCGGTCAGCGTCATCCTCGACGGTTGGGCCGCCTGAGGAAACATTGGTCTAGTCCAATCTGAATCTGCCGTGAACAACAGGACAACCCTCACATCCAGGTAGTGCAATTGGTCTAGTCCTATCGCAAGATGCTTAGCGTGACCAAGAAAATCGCACGCACCTCAGCCGCTATCACACTCCTCCTCGCCGGCGCGGTAGCAGCCGGAACTGCAACCGCTGCAGCAATTCCCGGATCATCCGACCTCAATCCGTCGGCCGCCGAGAAGACAGTTGTCATAGGCCTCGACGGCACTATGCTCAGCCACATCAAGACCGCCGACGCTCCCCGTCTCCAGAAGCTGATCGCCGAAGGAACCAGCGGAGAATCTTCCATCCTCGGCCACACCACCATCTCCGGACCGTCGTGGTCGACCATCCTGACCGGAGTCTGGGATACCAAGCACGGAGTCAAGGACAACACGTACGCGGGCGCCCGCTTCGACCTCTACCCGAGCGTCTTCACCCGGCTGGAAACAGCAAAGCCCTCCCTCCTCACCGAATCGATCTCCACCTGGGGCGGCATCGACAACATCGCCTCCAGTGGGACACCGAAAGCCGATGTTGTCGTCACCACGGCCGATGCAGGTTCCGGAGCGGCCACCGACGCTGCGACGGCAGACGCCGTCGCCCGCGACATCACAGACAAGGGACCTGACCTGATCTTCACCCAACTCGATCAGGTGGACGGCGCGGGACATAGCGGCGGCACCAACGGCGCTGCGTACGAAGAGTCCATCGCCTCGGTCGATGCTCAGGTGGGCAAGATTGTCGATGCCGTCGATCAGCGCGCAGCAAAGACCGGTGAGAAGTGGACCGTACTGGTCACTGCGGATCACGGGCACAAGCCCGCCGGTGGGCACGGCGGTCAGACACCCGCGGAAGCAACGACATTCGTCATAGCACGCGGCTCGGGATACGCGGCCGGTCAGAACACAGACTCGTACACGATCGCTGACATCACCCCGACAATCCTCCAGAGCCTGGGCGTTGCATTGCCTGCCGATCTGGACGGCAAGCCGCTGGCCAAGGAAGCTCCCGGCTTCGTCGGCTCGGTCGACCTGGGATTCTTCGGCTCCTGATCGCAAGAAGGCCCGGGCCACACAGCAGAGTGCCGCAGCAAGACAGCAGCAAAAAGGCAGCAAAAAGGTCGGGCCGGAGAGCGTGTGCTCTCCGGCCCGACCTGTTGTGGAGCTGCCGGGAATTGAACCCGGGTCCTACGTTGAATCGCTAGGGCTTCTCCGTGTGCAGTTCGCTAAGTCTCTACTTGGATCTCCCAGTCTCGCGAACAAGCCAGGATGACGATCCCAGTCACTGTTTGATGTCCCATTCGACTCCGTGACCGAGCCGAACAGTAAAGCCCTCTAGCTGATGCCAGGAACCGGGTCGAGGGCAACCCCGGGCTGACAGACACGCTTCGCTACTTAGGCAGCGAGAGCGTAGTCGCGCTGATTGGAATCGGCGCTTATAGGTTTGCAGCGACGCTTACGGTGGTCTCTTGCCTGCACCGACACGCTTCCCCTAACTCAACACACGCAGTCGAAACCGTTCAGCCCCGTGTGTGCCCCGCGTCTTTCGTGGGGCTATTCACTATAACGCGCCGAAGTTCGGAAGTCATACCAATTAATCGGCGGCACTTTCCGTGTCCTTCGCCCCAGCCGTTTCCTGCACTGCAGCCATCTCACGCTCGGCGGCACCGGTGATGTTGGTGATCATCCCCTGGAAGACGACTCCGTGGAAAGGCAGGATCGAATACCAGTACGCCCGACCCGCGAGCCCGCGAGGGAAGAAGACCGCGCGTTGATCGAGGTGGGAACCCACCGGCCGTCCGTCGGCACCGGCTGGGCCTTCTGATACTCGCAACTCCAACCATGCTCCGCCCGGGACCTTCATCTCGGCGCGCAATCGGAGCAACTTGCCTCGATCGATTTCTTCGACCCTCCAAAAGTCCAGGGCTTCGCCCGTGTTGAGCCGGCGTGGATCCCGCCTGCCCCGGCGCAGTCCGACACCACCGACCGCGCGGTCCATCCACCCCCGAATGGCCCACGCCAAAGGGAATGAATACCAACCGTTCTCGCCGCCGATCGACTCGACCACCGACCAGAGGGTTTTCGGATCCGCCGCGCAGTCACGTTCGCGATGATCGACGTAGACCGCTTCGCCGGCCCAATCCGGGTCGGATGGAAGAGGATCGGATGGAGCGCCCGCAATCGTTGCACCGGACCACGCCGTCTCCACCTCACCGGTGTCGATCTTTCGAAGTGCCAGTCGCACCGCTTCTCGATACGGCGTGAGGCCCTCGGCGGGAGGCGGGATGAAGCTGTCGATGTCGTGATTGTGCATCACCGCGTCGTTCTGCAGGGATTCGATCAGGGGCATCGCCAAACCTCGTGGGATCGGCGTGACCAATCCCACCCAGTGACCTGCCAGACGCGGGGTGAGGACGGGCAGGACGAGGATGCGTCGGCGTACCAATCCAGCGACGTCGGCGTAGGTGTTCATCATTTCGCCGTACTGCATGACATCCGGCCCACCGATGTCGAAGGCGCGGTTGACCTCCGGCGTCGTCGCCGCGGCTGCAATCAAATAGTGGAGTACGTCACGCACCGCGATCGGCTGAATGTTGTTGTGCACCCACTTGGGTGTGGTCATCACCGGAAGCCGATTGGTCAAGTGGCGCACCATTTCGAAGGACGCCGAACCCGATCCGATCACCACTCCAGCTTGGAACACAACCGCCGGAACCTCGGAGTCGAGCAGGATCCGACCGACTTCGAGCCGGGACTGCAAGTGAGTCGACAACTCTCGGTCGGAGGGATGAAGCCCGCCCAGGTAGACGATCCGTCGCACCCCCGCATCGCGGGCAGCGGCGGCGACGTTCTCCGCGCTTCGCTTGTCGATATCCGAGAACGACCCTCCCCCACCCATGGCGTGAACGAGGTAGTAGACCACGTCGATATCGTCGAAAACACCTGAGAGGGTGGCACTGTCGGTCAGATCTCCGCGCTTGATCTCCACGGAATCGTGCCAGGGAACATCGCGTAGTTTCTCCGGGCTGCGCACCACCACTCGAACTCGATGGCCCTCTTCGACCAGGCGAGGGGCAAGACGTCCGCCGATGTATCCGGTCGCACCCGTGATCAACACTCTCACTGCGTCCATCACCCCACGCTACGCACAATTCAACTGCGAAGCGCGAGTGCAACCCCGAGGTCGTCGTTGGTCAACATCATGTTGATCCCCGCTCCGGCCTTCGCCCCGGCGGCTGCGGCCATGATGACCTGGGCACCCGGGTCCACGACATTGCCCGCGGCGAACACGCCGGGCACGCTTGTGGCCCCCATCATGTCGACTGTGACGAAATCGCCCATCATCGTCTCGGCGCGCTGCGCACCGAATGCGCGCAAGATCGCATCGTTGGGGTCCATCGTGAGGGCGCCACCGACAAAGACCGCCGAACGCGCGACCACACTGCCGTCGGCCAACCGCACGCCCACCAACCGATCATCCTCGACGACGGGACCGGCAACCTCACCCTCGACGATCGAAATACCGCGAGCCGCAAGCTTTTCCCGATCTTCGGAACTCAGTTCGGTGATGCGATGAAGGAAGAGAACCACGTCATCGGACCACTGGCGAACCATGAGCGCCTGGTGCATCGCAAATTCCGCGCTCTTGGCGATCACGCCGAGCGGCTGATCACGCACGCCGTACCCGTGGCAGTACGGGCAGTGCAACACGTCGCGTCCCCAACGCTCGCCGAAGACTTCGAGTTCTACCGGTAGGCGGTCCGTCAGACCCGTCGAAACAAGCACCTTGCGCACCTGAATCTTGATGCCGTCAGCCAGTTCTACCGAGAATTTCTCGCCGTCCCGTGTCACGGAGACAACGGTGCCGTCATGGAACTCGCCCCCGAATTTGCGGACCTCACCTCGGCCGATGGTCAACAATTCTGCCGGGTTCATGCCGTCACGGGAGAGGAATCCGTTCATGTGGTCGGCGGCCGCGTTCCGTGGCGATCCGTTGTCGAAGACGATCACGGATCTGCGTGCCTGACCGAGAATGAGTGCGGCGTTGAGGCCTGCCGCACCGGCTCCGATTACTGCTACGTCGAATGAGTTCTGCGTCATGAATCCAGAATGACAATAGAACGCAGTCTTGACAAACACTGTTGCCACTTTGGCAAAATGAGTGCATGACCGAAACATCGTTCGAAGCCGTACTAGCCGGCATCGGCCCTCGCCTACGTGCGTTGCGCCAGCAGTCCGAGATGACCCTGGCCGACCTGTCGGAGACCACCGACATCAGCGTCAGCACACTGTCGAGACTCGAATCCGGTACTCGCCGAGCCAACTTGGAGTTGCTGCTGCCGATTGCCAAGGCACACGGCGTCCCGTTGGACGACCTGGTGAACAGCAAGATCAAGGACCCCCGCGTTCGAGAAGAACCTCGAACGGTCGGATGTATGACGGTCATTCCGCTGACCAGTCAACCCGGCAATCTGCAGGCCTACAAGATGATCATCTCGCCCACCGACGACGATCGCGAACCGGGATCCCACGAGGGCTACGAGTGGGTCTACGTTCTGTCCGGGCGCATCCGACTCCAACTCGGCGACCGGGATTTCATCATGGGGGCAGGCGAGGCCGCCGAGTTCGACACGCACATCCCGCACCGCATCAGTGCTGCCGACGGACGGCCGGCCGAGGCGATCAGCCTCTTCGGAAAACAAGGCGAGCGGGTTCACCTACGCGCAGCGCCGGCCGACAGACGCGGCTGAAGAAAATTCTCCGAGAAGCGAGGACATCTACAAGCGGGTGACTCGGTGGAGCGGGCGCACATCGTTGAGAGATGACTGAGAATCCGGCCAAACCAATGCCAACTGTTGTACCGCGCCGCCTGTCTCCACGCGAGATAGCTAGCCCGATGAATCATCATGACCGAGAAGAGGAATCCCGATGAGTGGAAAAACCACTTCCTACTGCGGTCCGGGCTCGTGCACGATTTGAATCGCTCCGATGAAGTGGGTCGGCGGACCCACCTTGTCGATGTATGGAATGTAGATGTTCGTTCGTCCCACAGGGCCTGCCGACCGCTCAGAGCTCTTGCAGGGTAATTGATCTTGCGTCAAATCATTCGTCGAGTTCGCGGGGCGACGAATTCACGTAAGTGGCGAAAACAAGGGGAATGACATGGAATTACGACAACTCGCGCGCGATCTTCAAGTCTCGCGTATTGGCTTAGGGTGTAACAACTTTGGTACCCGACTGGACCCTGAGGGGAGTACGGAGGTCGTCCGTACCGCCCTCGATGAGGGCGTCACCCACTTTGACACAGCGACGATGTACGGAAACGGGCGCTCGGAGGAAATCCTCGGCAAGGCGCTCGCAGGTCAACGAGACCAGGTGGTAATCGCCACCAAAGCGATTCCACGCCCGCGTGAGGTCGATTACAAGCCCGGAGTACTCGCACGAAGCATCGAGGATAGCTGTGAGGCAAGCTTGCGGCGACTCAGCACCGATCGAATCGACTTGTACTACCAGCATGTCCCTGACCCCGATGCTCCACTGGAGGAGGCCATCGAGGCGTTGAATGGGCTGGTAGCCAAAGGGAAAGCCCGCCACGTAGCTTGCTCGAACTACTCCGCGGATCAGATGAGGCAGGCCGAGGGCATCGCCACCGGTACTGGCGCATCGCATTTATTGGCGAACCAGGTCGAATGGAATTTGCTCAACCGCGCGATCGAGGCAGACATTGTTCCCGCCGCACACGAGGTCGGAATGTCAATCATCCCTTTCTTTCCGCTTGCTTCCGGAATGCTCACCGGTAAGTACACGATGCGACGGCCGTTTCCGACCGGCAGCCGACTAGCCAGTGCGCCGTACTTCGCCACACTGGCAACGGAAGAGAACTTCGAGTACGTGGAGAAACTGTCAGCGTTCGCACAAGCGCACGGACACTCGATACTCGAACTCGCCATAGCGTGGCTGTGCGCGCAGGAGAGCGTTCCCTCTGTGATCATCGGTGCGATGAACCCCGAACAAGTGCGATCAAATGTTGCCGCCGCGGAGTGGAAGCTCGACGACGACGTTCTTGCGGCGCTGCCTTCGCGCCCCTGAAAGTCTGCGGTTCAACTCCTTTTGCTGATTTGACTACTGAGCAGCCAGATAGAAAACAAACGGCCCGCGCACTGGTAGCTCGCTTTCGCAATCCAATGTTGGACTTCCAACCTGTAAGCCGCGTCGACCGTATTCGTTCCGCCGGCAGTCGCAACGACAGGACCAGCACATCACCTCCGAGTGTGTGTGAGTGACGAAGAGAAGTGGCCATCGATGACCTACCAGGCTGTGCAGCCAATCGAGGGCACTGCCCTCTGCTGGGGATGCATCCCACACGCTGATTTGATACAGCTCGCCGAGTTGGCCCGTAGGGGCGGCTTTCCAGAGATCACTGTTCATCCCTCGCAATATTCGATTGTGAAGAGTGCCGACTCCCGAGTGCGGGAGCGCCTGGACGATCTAGGTGTGACTGTTGGCGTGATCGATGCGCTCATGACCTATCTACCCGGCTCTGCTCGACTGGATGAGGTACCTCCACACTGGCGCAAGCTCATGGTAGATCTCGACGAGTGTCTCGAAGCCGCTGAGGCGCTTCACGCTCGCACTCTCAACGTCGCCCATTTCTTGGGTGATCCGACAGTGAAGAGAAACGCGCTGGCGTCGGCGGTGCGACAAGTCGCCGACCGCGCAGCCGAGGTCGGAGTTCGTGTCAGTCTGGAGTTCATCCCCGGCACAGGAATACCGGATCTCGGTGCGGCGTTGGACATCGTCCGGCGAGCCGACCACCCCGGCGTTGGAATCCTGTTCGATACTTGGCACTTTCTGCGCTCGGGTGGTATGCCGACCCAGCTTGCAGAGGTTACCCATGGTCAGGTATTCGAAGTGCAGATCAGCGATCGTGTCCAGCCTGGCCGCCACGATCCCTATGTACCGATGACCGGCCGCCTGGCTCCTGGCGAGGGAACGGCGCCGATCGCGGAGATTGTGCGGGCGTTGGGGGTCGTGGCTCCCGACGTCGTGTTGGGAGTCGAGGTGTTCACCGCTGATATCGGAGATCCGGAGGAAACCGTGGCCCACCTTTCCGCGGCCACTCGGATGTTCCTGCGGAGTACTGAATTTGGTTCGCCCGCGGGCATTGTCGAGCCGTCATGAGCTATTCCGAGGCCCTGAGTTTGGTGCGATACCAAACTCGCACCGCCGCCGCGTTTCCAATTTGGCCACTCCGCCAATCGGAGACCAGTTCAAACCACGCGGGACTCTTTTGACAGGATGGTGGCGGATCGGGGTATCCGGCGTGCAAGTAGCCCAGGTACTCGTCGAGGAATGAAACAGCGCGTTCCTACGATGGGTGCACGGGTCACAGCCGCTGAAAAGGAACTACGCCCCAGCGACGGCAATCATGCCGACTGCCGCCAGCGCCAACAGCATTCCCGCTTGTTGCACGCGGCTTACCCGCTCGCCCAGCATCACCATGGCGAGCAGAACCGTCGCAGCCGGATACAGCGAACCGATCACGCTGACCAGTGAGAGCATTCCGCCTTGGAAGGCGTAGATCATCGTCCCGTTCGCGACGACGTCGAGGACGCTGACGTACACCGCGAGCTTGAGTGGCTCGCCTCGTGGGAGAACGAAGTGACCGGCCGCCAGCGCGACCAACCACACCACGACGGTCGCGGCGCCTCGAGATACGGCCAACGCCCACAGCCCGCTGCCCTCGCCGATCTGGTGAAGTGCGATGAACGAGAGTGCAAATGCGCCACCGCTTCCGACGGTCAGAAGAGCCACTTGTCTGGTGAAGCGGAGGGTGATTCCGCCGGCAACCTCACCCGCCGCGTCGTCAGGTGACTCGCGGCTGACCAGGACGACTGCGACCAGCGCGACGGCAATACCCAGGTACGCGATCAACCCCGGCCGCTCACCGAAAGCGAAGCCGACGAGCACCGGAATGCCCGCCACCAGAACAGCTGTCAGCGGCGAGACCACCGACATGGGGCCGGTTGCCAGCGCGAGATAGAACCACCAGACCGCCAGCCCACTCGTGACGCCCGCGATCGCACCCCAGATCAGACCGTTCGGCGTCAGCGTCCCGGATACGAAAGGTGCTGCGATCAGAACGATGACGAGCGAGAGTGGATACGAGACGATCACCACACGCAGTGCGGCAACTCGTCGTGACGCAACTCCCCCGACGAAGTCGCTGACTCCGTAGGCAACTGCCGCCACGAGGGCAAGCAGGATGGAGGTCAGCGCATGCCCTTGATACGACGACCGAGCTCGCGGGTCACCTCGCGCTCGGCGGTGCGCTTGGCCATGTCCTGGCGCTTGTCGTAGTCCTGCTTACCCTTTGCCAGTGCGAGTTCGACCTTGACCTTGCCGTCGTTGAAGTACATCGACAGCGGGACCAGCGTCTGGTTTCCCTCGCGGGTCTTGCCGACGAGGTGCTCGATTTCACGCTTGTGCAGCAGGAGCTTTCGGGTACGACGTGGCGAATGGTTGTTCCACGTGCCTTGCGTGTACTCCGGAATGTGCAACGAGCGCAACCACACTTCGCCGTTGTCCACCGTGGCGAACGCGTCGACGAGCGACGCCTTGCCTTCACGCAGACTCTTGACCTCGGTCCCGACGAGAGCGATGCCGGCCTCGTAGGTGTCGATGATCGTGTAGTTGTGGCGTGCTTTGCGATTGGTCGCAATGACCTTGCGGCCCTTTTCCTTCACTGTCCGGGCCTCTCAGTCCGCTGTCTTGCTGTCGAATGGTTCTTGCTGTTCCAGCATAGAAGCTCGTGCAAACCGATTATTCGCGGACGTACAGACGCAGCGTCACGTACGCCGTCACCGCGGCCATTCCGACACCGGCAAGTACGAGGATCGGCGAGACGAACAGCACGTCACTGTTGGATATCCGCGCCACGATGTTTGCTTCGTAGACGTCGGACAGGACCCCGTCGATGAAGACGTTCTTCGCCGTGAACAGTCCGGCAATGGCGAGCACCGCACCGATCAAGGCCGCCACGACGGCTTCGAGGAGGAACGGAAGCTGGGTGTACCAACGCGTCGCGCCGACCAACCGCATGATGTTGACCTCGGTACGACGCGTGAACGCGGCGATCTGGACCATGTTGGCGATGAGCAGGATGGCCGCTATCGCCTGGACGATCGCGATCGCGAACGCTGCGTTGCGCACTCCACCGAGCACGCTGAACAGTCGGTCCACCAACTCGCGCTGATTGAGCACACTCTCGACGCCGGGCCTCGAACCGAAGGTGTCGTTGATGACGCCGAACCGCTCCGGGTCACTTAGCTTGACCTTGAACGACGCCGGGAAGCTGTCCGGGCTCACCAGGGCTGCCAGTTCGGGCTGGTCCTTGAAGACGCGCTCGGTGGCGTCCTTCACGGCGTCTTCGCGGTTGAGGTACTGAACCGCGACGACGGACGGAGTCTGCTCGAGTTCCTTGCGCAACGAACTGCAGATCTCCTGCTCGCAACCGGGATCGGCCGAAGAGATGTCGTCGGTCAGGAAGATCTGCACCTCGACGCGTTCGAGGAAGATCTGCTGGGTCTTTCCTGCCATCTGCACGACCAGCAGACCGCCGCCGAAGAGTCCGAGGGAGATCGCCGTCGTCAAGATCATGGCGATGGTCATCGTGATGTTGCGGCGTAGGCCGGTCAGGACTTCGCTGAAAATAAAGCTGGCGCGCATCGGGGAATCCGATTCCTTTTCGAGAGGCCGGTTGTTTCACGACAACCGGTGGGCGTACGGGACGTGTGGTCGTAGTCGGCGCTACCTGCCGACGCCGTACACACCCCGCGCTTCGTCTCTGGTCACCTTGCCGAGATCGAGTTCGATGACGCGTCGACGCATGGAGTCGACGATGTGGTGATCGTGGGTCGCCATCACGACGGTGGTGCCGGTGCGGTTGATCCGCTCGAGCAGCAGCATGATGTCCTGGCTCGTTTCGGGGTCCAGGTTGCCGGTGGGCTCGTCGGCGAGCAGCACGAGAGGGCGGTTCACGAATGCGCGGGCGATGGCGACGCGCTGCTGCTCACCGCCGGAAAGTTCGGTGGGCAGTCGATCGGCTTTGCCGGCCAGACCGACCATGTCGAGAACCTCGGGCACAGTGCGCGCGATGACGTTGCGGGGCTTGCCGATGACTTCCAACGCAAAGGCCACGTTCTCGGAGACCGTCTTCTGCTGAAGCAAGCGGAAGTCCTGGAACACACAGCCCATGCTCTGGCGAAGCTTCGGCACGCGGCGGGCCGCCAACTTGTTGACGTGGAAATCCGCGACCTCGATGTCGCCGGACGTGGGCGACTCCATCTTGAGCAGCAACCGCATGAACGTCGACTTGCCGGAGCCGGAGGGGCCGATGAGGAAGACGAACTCCCCCTTCTCCACCTCCACGCTGACCTTGTCGAGCGCCGGCCTGGTGGAGGCCTTGTAGGACTTCGACACATTCTTCATGCTGATCACAACTAGCCAGTCTAGCCGTTATCTAACGGTGACCTTGGCGCCACGCGCGAGCACCCTCGTCCTTATCCGGTACCGGTGGTCGCGGGTGACTGCGGCACAGACGTCGGTGCCTGCATCGCCGCGCCAGGTTGGGGAACGGTCGTCGTCGCCGGAGTGGTCGGCACCGTGGTCGCGGACTGTTCGGCGTTGCCCGGCGCAGGCGCGGGACCCGAAGTCGGAGTCGGAGAACCTGAGCTGCCCGTGCTCGATTCCGGAGACTGGGTCTCGGACGTAGTCGTCGGCTCGGTCGAGGACGGCACGGGGGTCGTCGTCGACGGTTTGACCGAGGGCACGACGTAAGGCTCGGTCTGCGACGTGTCCACGCTGGGCGGTGGTGTCACTGCGGTCGGGTCCTCAGGATTGAGATACGTATGCAACAGATACGTCAATATCCACGCCACGATGAGAATGAAGGTAGAGGTTCGCATCCGCCCGCCGAAAATCCGGGACGGGAGCCAGTCCAGGTGAAACAATCGGTCGAGTCCGCGGCGCGGTTCCTGATCGGTCATTCGCTCGCCTCCTCGGTCCGTACGGTGTGCAGATCCGGTGACACCGTGATCCCCTGACGTCGCAGTGCTGCGGCGACGCGGACGCGAAGAGCGCGTCCGACCTGGAATTGTTTGCCAGGGAGTGTGCGCGCGACCATCCGCACGTTGACCTGATCGACCTCCAGGCTTTCGACGCCCATGACCGTGGGCTCGTCGAGCAGCAGTTTCTTGAGTCCGCGGTCGGCCATCGCGTCGACTCCGACCTGGCGAAGCACCTCGTTGACCCGGGTGAGATCGGCAGTCGCCGGAACCGGAACGTCGATGACGGCGCGTGCCCAATCCTTGGACAGGTTGGTCGCTTTCACGATCTGGCCGTTGGGAACGGTGATGACCTCGCCGTCGGAGTTTCGCATCCGCGTCACGCGCAGGGTCACGTCCTCGATGACACCCTCGGCGTCGTCGGAGGAGCCGGTGATCGCAAGTCGCACGGTGTCACCGAAGCCGTACTGACGTTCGGTGATGATGAAGAAACCGGCAAGAATGTCCTGCACGACGCGCTGTGCACCGAAACCGAGCGCCGCACCGAGAACGGTCGCCGGCGCGACGAGACTTCCGATCGGCAGGTTCAGTTGGTCGAGAACCTTCAGCGTCGCGATCACGTAGATGAACGTGATGACCACCCAGGTGATGACCTGCGCGACCGAGTGACGATGCTTGGTCGCCTCGGAACGAACCAGCGCATCGCCCAACTGATAGTTGGAGTCGATCTGGTCGGTGACCTTGTTGCCTCCCCAACTGACCAACCGGGCGAGAATCATCGCCCCGAGCACGGTCATGAGGACGGACAAACCGGTGGTTTGAAGCCAATCGAGCAGGTTCTGCCCAGGTCGAAGTAAAGTCATCGTGCCTTTCGGTATCCGAACGCTATGCGGACTGGTTCTCGCTCATGCGCCAGCGGATGCCGGCCTCGAGGAACCCGTCGATGTCGCCGTCGAGCACTGCCGACGGGTTGTTGACCTCGTACTCGGTACGCAGGTCCTTGACCATCTGGTACGGATGCAGAACATAGGAGCGCATCTGGTTGCCCCACGAGCTGCCGCTGTCGCCCTTGAGCGCATCCATCTCGGCGCGCTCTTCCTGACGCTTGACCGCGAGCAGTTTTGCCTGCAGGACGCGCATCGCCGACACCTTGTTCTGGAGCTGCGACTTCTCGTTCTGACAGGTGACGACGATTCCCGTCGGGATGTGCGTGAGTCGAACGGCGGAGTCCGTCGTGTTGACCGACTGGCCGCCGGGACCGGACGAGCGGTAGACGTCGACGCGGATGTCGTTCTCGTTGATCTCGATGTGGTCGGTCGTCTCGACGACCGGCAGTACCTCGACCTCGGCGAACGACGTCTGACGGCGCCCCTGGTTGTCGAAGGGGCTGATGCGAACGAGCCGGTGGGTGCCCATCTCGACGGACAACGTGCCGTACGTGTACGGGCCTTTGATCGCGAACGTCGCGCTCTTGAGTCCGGCTTCTTCGGCGTACGACGTGTCGTAGACCTCGACGCCGTAGTCGTGCTTCTCCGCCCAGCGGATGTACATACGCATGAGCATCTCGGCCCAGTCTGCAGCGTCGATACCGCCGGCACCGGAGCGGATGTTGATGAGCGCGTCGCGCTCGTCGTACTCGCCCGAGAGCATGGTCTTGACTTCCATCGCCGCGATGTCGTCTCGCAGGCTCGCGCGCTCGGCGTCGGCGTCGGCCACCGCGTCGGGGCCTTCGTCTTCTGCCAGTTCGTAGAGGATCGGCATCTCGTCGAGTCGCTCGCGTAGTGCCACGATCCGGCGCAGCTCGGCCTGCGCGTGGGAGAGCTGGCTCGTGACCTGCTGGGCGTGTTCCTGGTCGTTCCACAGACCCGGGTCGGCTGCCTGGTGCTCGAGCTCGTCGATGCGTCGGCGCAGCTCCTCGACGTCCACAACCGATTCGCAGGTGCGAAGGGTGGTGTCGAGGGCGTTCAGGTCTGCAATTACGTCGGGATGCACGGTTCTCAAGGCTACCGGGTGCCGACCTCGGCCCTGCCGCCCGTCACGTATTGGGATCACCGGGACTGGAAGCCTTGCCAACGTCGCTCCGAGGGAACCTACTGGAACGATGACTGTCACCGACGAATACCTGCAGAACAACGCCGCCTACGCCGAGCAGTTCACCGGACCGCTCCCCCTCCCACCCAGCAAACACGTCGCCGTACTCGCCTGCATGGACGCCCGCATCGACGTCTATCGGGTGCTGGGAATCAAGGAAGGCGAATCGCACGTCATCCGCAATGCGGGTGGAGTCGTCACCGACGACGAGATCCGATCCCTGGCCATCAGCCAGCGTCTGCTGGGAACTACCGAGATCATCCTCATCCACCACACCGACTGCGGAATGCTGACGTTCACCGACGACGACTTCAAGCGATCCATCCAGGACGAGATCGGCATCAAACCAAATTGGGCTGCCGAATCGTTTCCCGACATCGACGAGGACGTCCGTCAGTCGTTGAAGCGCATCGAGAACAGTCCGTTCGTCACCGCGACGACCTCCCTACGCGGATTCGTCTTCGACGTCGCAACCGGAAAGCTGAACGAGGTCCTCCCCGATTGAGCCGGTAGGTTGTGTACCCGTGACCGATCGCGCATCCGACCTCGCACTCGCCCTCCGTATCGCCGACGAGGCTGACGCGATCACTCGCGCCCGCTTCGGCGCCCTCGACCTTCGAGTGGACGACAAGCCGGACCTCACCCCCGTCTCCGACGCCGATCTGGCTGTCGAGCGAGCAGTGCGCGCGACGCTCGGTGAGCATCGTCCTGCGGATTCCGTACTCGGCGAAGAATTCGGCGGCGACGCAGTCTTCGAGGGCAGACAGTGGGTGGTCGACCCCATCGACGGGACCAAGAACTTCGTCCGCAACGTACCGGTGTGGGCCACGCTGATCAGCTTGCTCGAGGACGGCGTCCCGGTCATCGGCGTCGTGAGCGCACCTGCACTGAATCGGCGATGGTGGGCTGCAACAGGTTTGGGTGCACATACGTCCTTCGGGGACAGGGATGCGCGGGCGATCCAGGTATCCGCCGTCGATCGCAGCGAGTCAGCGAGCCTGAGCTTCTCGAGCCTCTCGGGGTGGAAGGACCGCGGAATTCGCGATCAGTTCGTCGAACTCACCGACCACGTCTGGCGCGTGCGCGGTTACGGGGACTTCTTCTCCTACTGCCTCGTGGCCGAAGGCGCCGTCGACATTGCTGCCGAACCCGAGGTTTCCCTGTGGGATCTGGCAGCGCTCGACGTATTGGTCCGTGAGGCCGGCGGCGCGTTCACCGATCTGGACGGCGGCGCAGGTCCGCACGGCGGCAGCGCGGTCGCCACCAACGGACTGCTGCACGAAGACGTTCTGGCCCGCCTGCGGTAACACCCGAGTACCAGAACATCCCACCCGCCGCAAGGGTCCGAGGGAGGAGTTCCGACAGGCCCGTCGGCAGGATTCGGCACGACATCTCGGCCCGTTGACTGGAAGTAGTTGATCACGCACTACTTCCAGGAGAACGATGAACCGGATTTCCAGGCGCACGATTCTGTTCGGTCTGGCCGCAGCGCCCCTCGGGCTCGCGGTGGGCTGCGGCGCCGACCCGGCAGCGAAGAGCGCCACGTTGGCGGTGGCCGGAACTTCGCGTCCGCTACCGATTCCGCCGCTTGCCGAATCCACCGTCGACGACGCCGGTGTTCGCCACTTCACACTTCGTGCCGGTGCCGGGACCACCGAGATCGTCGCGGGAAAACTCACCGACACTTGGGGTTTCAACGGATCCATTCTGGGGCCGACCGTCCGCGCCGAACGCGGAGAATCTGTCGCATTCACGATCGACAACACACTGGCAGAGCCCACGACCGTCCATTGGCACGGCATGCATCTGCCCGCCCGATACGACGGCGGCCCGCACCAGACCATCGAAGCCGGCGGACGCTGGGAACCGGCGTGGACGATCGGCCAGTCGGCGTCGACGCTCTGGTATCACCCACACCCGCACGGATCCACCGAACGGCACGTGCAGCGCGGTCTCGCCGGACTGTTCCTGATCGACGACGCCGACACGCGGGCGTTGGACATCCCCAAAACCTATGGTGTCGACGATGTTCCGCTGATCATCCAGGATCGTCGATTCCTCGCCGACGGCAGCTTCGACGAATCGGATCCGACCGACATAGGCCTGCTCGGCGACACGATAGTCACCAACGGCATCTCCGACGCCTACCTCGACGTCACCACCGGGGTCGTCCGGTTACGCATTCTGAACGGCTCTTCCGGCCGTCTCTACAACCTGGGGTTCCCCGACGACCGCACGTTCGATCTGATTGCCACCGACGGCGGACTGCTCGAATCACCTATTGCGATCAAGCGGATTCAGCTCAGCCCCGGCGAACGAGCCGAGATCGTGGTTCGCGTCGACCCCGGTGCGACGACCACACTGGTGTCGTTCCCGATCGAGGACGGCGGTGGCGTGAGTTCCTCCGACGCCGAGAACTTCGGCATGAACGACCGCTTCGACATCCTCGAACTGCGGGGCGTTGCCAGCCGCGCGTCACGGTCGACTCTCCCGGCGCAGTTGGCCGTACTGCCGCGTCTGGATCCGTCGAAGGCAAGCGTTTCCCGAACCTTCGATCTGCAGTGGTACATGATCAACGGGCAACGAATGGACATGAACCGCATCGACTTCGAGGCCGAAGTCGGCGCGACCGAGGTGTGGACGATCACCAACAAGGACAACTGGCCACACAATTTCCATGTCCACGACGTACAGTTCCAGATCCTCGACGTCGACGGTCGCACTCCCCCGCCGCACTTGCGCGGACTCAAGGACACCGTCTACACACCGCCGGGCAGCAGGGTTCGCGTCGCACTGCAGTGGTCCGAGTACACCGATCCCACTTTCCCGTACATGTTCCACTGCCACCTGCTGATGCACGAGGACCAAGGGATGATGGGCCAATTCCTCGTGCTCGAACCGGGACAGAAGGCGGCTCCGATGCAGATGGACATGCCGATGCCTTCGTCTGGTTCGCACTCCGGTCACTGAAAGTTCTGCAAGTGGTACACGGCGAGGCGAACCCGATTGTCGCAACCGGTCTTCGACATCAGGTTCGCCACGTGCGTCTTCACCGTGGTCACACCGAGATGCAGCGTGTCCGCGATCTCCTGATTGCTCTTCCCTTCTGCCACCAGCGCGAGGACCTGCGATTCGCGATCGGTCAACGGAACCTTCTCCGTCGCAGCAGTGTCTGCGATACCACCGATCACCGCTCGATCCACAACGCGGCGGAGAAGTTCCGGAGTGAACACCATCTCGCCCTCGGCGATCCGCCGAATGGCACCGAGCAACTCGGCGGGTTCGGTGTCCTTGACGAAGAATCCCGAAGCCCCCGCGGCGAGTGCGGGATACAGATGATCGTCGTCGTCGAAGGTGGTCAGCACGAGGATGCGCGCTCGACGACCGGCCTTGACGATCTGCTGCGTGGCGCCGATCCCGTCCAGCCCGGGCATTCTCAAGTCCATCAGAATCACGTCGGGATCCAATTCTGCAGCGAGCGCTACCGCCTCGACGCCGTTCGACGCCTCACCGGCCACGGTCATGTCCTCGGCTGCCGCGCACAGCATCCGCAAACCGGCGCGCACAAGTCGCTGGTCGTCGACGATCAGCACGCTGATCACGAGACACCGCCCGAGACAACGAGTGGAATACTCACGTGCACTTCCCATTTCCCGTCACTGTTGGTGCCGGCGGTCATCTCGCCGCCGACCAACTCCGCACGCTCCTGCATTCCCACCAGGCCATGACCTGCACTCCGAGGCGATCCCTCGACGTCGTTGACAACCCTGACATGCACCCGGTTGTCTTCGCGACCGACCGAGACCGATACCAGCCCCTTCTTGTCGCCGTGCTTCATGACGTTGGTCAGTGATTCCTGAATCACCCGCAACAACGTCAGCCTCCCGATCGCGTCGAGATCGGCTGCGCCTGACTCGACATTCTCCTGGGCATCGAAGACTGCCCGCACCTCGAAACCCGCCGCACGCACACGATCTATCGCCGCCTCGATTTCCGCCTCGACGGCATCCGGCTCGACCAGAGCGACCTCACCGAGCGAAGGATCACGAAGTGCGACCAGGAGGCGACGGATATCGGCCAGCGCATCGGACGCAGTCCCACGCACATCCGCGAGGACCTCACGCACGGCCTCGTCCTGGGGCGCCAAGACATGTTGAGCCACGCCGATTCTCAGGACGATCGATGCCATGTGGTGCGCAACCAGGTCGTGCAGTTCGCGGGCGAGCGCACTGCGCTCCGCAGCGCGGGTCTGCGCAAGATTGTTCGCGGCCAATTCACGCTGCGAGCGTAGATACAACCCGAGCAGCAGTGGCAACCCCACGTACGCAAGCACTTTCACAGCCGTCGTGACAGACCAGAACGCTTCGTGAGATTCGAACCAGATACCCGCGAGCACCGAACCGCACCATCCTGCTGCCGATACGGCAACCATTTCTCTACGCTCGGCCCGCATCGTGACGTCGACGACGGCGACCGCCCCGAGATACGGAACAAGCTCGGACAGCCCCCAGGCGTCGGCGACGAACATCGGAACGGCGAGCGCCGAGATGACCAGGGACGCGAAGACCGGCCATCGACGGCCGACGGCGAAGGCGAGCGCCGACAGCATCGACAGAATCCAGTAGGTGAGGGGAACTCGATACTCCCCCGGATACGTGCTGGCGATCAACAGGCACGGGACCACCACCAACGGCGTGTAGCGCACGTACCGCTGTATCCGATCTGGCACCTCTGTCCGGTTCACCCCTCGAGCCTATGACGCGCATCATTTCGCGGTTTCTCGACAACAGACCTTACTGATGAGTAAGATAAGGATCGTCCAACGCCCCAACACCGAGAAACAGCTGGTGATCATGACCAAGCAAGACAGTGTTGCCCCCGACAAGAGCGCTCAGCGCAGCGAATCGGGCGCGCAGCGCGGCGGCGCCAAGGGTGCGCCCCGCGACACGTCCGCCGTCGGCCTGAACCCGATCAAACGCGACGCCATGGGCGCAGCCATGCGTGTGCTTACCAAGATCACCGGTTCGGAACTGGCCGAGAAGTTCAATCTGCGTCAGACCATCGATCGCGTGACCTACGAGGGCACCAAGACGGGCTTCAAAACCCTGGGTGCCGCCACTCGAGGATTCCAGAAGGTCTCGGGCAACGGCGCACCCAAGCGCCTGCCCGACAACCCGAGCAAGAACGCCGACTACTTCGATCTGACCCCCGACGACGACCAGAAGATGATCGTCGAGACCGTGCGCGAGTTCGCGGCCGAGATCCTGCGTCCCGCAGCGCACGACGCCGACGGCGCAGCGCAGGCACCAGCCGATCTCTCCAAGCGCGCAGCCGAGCTCGGCATCACGCTGATCAACGTTCCCGAAGAACTCGACGGAGCAGCTGCCGATCGCGGCGCGGTCACCAATTCTCTTGTTGCCGAGGCACTTGCGCACGGGGACATGGGGCTTGCACTTCCGATCCTCGCACCCAGCGGCGTTGCGGTCGCACTGACGCAGTGGGGCACCGACGCGCAGCAGAAGACCTACCTTCCGGCCTTCACCGGCGAGCAGGTCCCCGGCGCAGCAGTGGTGGTCAACGAACCACGCGCACTGTTCGATCCGTTTGCCCTGCAGACCAAGGCAGTTCGCTCCCCCAGCGGCTACAAGCTCAACGGCGTCAAGAGCTTGGTGCCCGCCGCGGCTACGTCCGAACTCTTCGTCATCGCCGCAGAACTCGACGGCAAGCCCTCCTTCTTCATCGTCGAATCCGACACCAAGGGACTCGTCGTCGAAGCAGATCCCAGCATGGGTCTGCGCGCCGCAGGCCTGGGTCGCCTGATCCTCACCGATGTCGCTGTGTCGGAGTCCGCACTGCTCGGCGACGGTGACGCCGAGCAGCGTAAGGCCGAATACGCCGACGCGATTCGCCTGGCTCGACTCGGTTGGGCGTCCATGGCCGTCGGCACCAGCCAGGCAGTTCTCGACTACGTGATTCCGTACGTCAACGAGCGCGAAGCGTTCGGCGAGCCGATCAGCCACCGCCAGGCGGTTGCCTTCATGGTCGCCAACATCGGCATCGAACTCGACGGACTGCGCCTGGTCACGCTTCGGGGCGCTTCACGCGCCGAGCAGGGCTTGTCCTTCGCTCGCGAATCCGCTCTGGCCCGGAAGCTGGCTTCCGAGAAGGGCATGCAGATCGGCCTCGACGGTGTGCAACTCCTCGGTGGACACGGGTTCACCAAGGAACACCCGGTCGAGCGCTGGTACCGCGACCTCCGTGCCATCGGCGTTGCCGAGGGCATCGTCCTCATCTGACGCCGCTGAACTTCCAGGAGAACCACGATGATCAACCTCGAACTTCCCAAGAAGCTCAAAGCATCAGCGAACCAGGCACATCAGGTCGCGGCGCAGATCTTCCGACCCATTTCACGTAAGTACGATCTCGCTGAGCACGAGTATCCCGTCGAGCTCGACACCATGGCCGCCATGGTCGAAGGCCTCTCCGATTCCGGTGGAGACATCGGCGGTGCCAGCGGCGGACGGTCCGACGCGAGCGCCAAGGGTGGCAACGCCAACGGCGGCAACATGTCTGCGCTCCTCAACTCGCTCGAAACGTCTTGGGGCGACGTCGGACTCATGCTCTCGATCCCCTACCAGGGGCTCGGCAACGCCGCGATCGCCGCAGTGTCAACCGACGAACAGCTCGAACGTTTCGGTAAGGTGTGGGCCTCGATGGCCATCACCGAACCGAGTTTCGGTTCCGACTCCGCCGCAGTGACCACCACCGCCGTTCTCGACGGCGACGAGTGGGTTCTCAACGGCGAGAAGATCTTCGTCACCGCCGGTGAGCGTTCGACGCACATCGTCGTGTGGGCGTCGGTCGACAAGTCGAAGGGCCGAGCGGCCATCAAGTCGTTCGTCGTTCCGCGTGACGCACCGGGCCTGAGCGTTGCCCGCCTCGAGCACAAGCTGGGCATCAAGGCCTCCGACACCGCAGTACTCCTGCTCCAGGATTGCCGCATTCCCGCGGACAACATCCTCGGCAGCCCGGAGGTCAACGTGGAGCAGGGCTTTGCCGGCGTCATGCAGACGTTCGACAACACCCGGCCCCTCGTTGCAGCCATGGCAGTCGGCGTCGGACGCGCAGCTCTCGAAGAACTGCGCGGCATCCTGACCGAAGCCGGTGTCGAGATCTCCTACGACACACCGGTCTACAACCAGCATGCAGCTGCAGCCGAGTTCATCCGTTTGGAAGCCGACTGGGAAGCCGCGTACCTGCTGTCTCTGCGCGCGGCGTGGATGGCCGACAACAAGAAGCCGAACTCGCTCGAAGCGTCCATGTCCAAGGCGAAGGCCGGCCGCACCGGCACCGACGTGACGCTCAAGGCAGTCGAGTTGGCCGGCACTTACGGCTACTCGCAGCGCCCGTTGCTCGAGAAGTGGGGCCGCGACTCGAAGATTCTCGACATCTTCGAGGGCACCCAGCAGATCCAGCAGCTGATCGTCGCACGCCGCCTGCTCGGAAAGTCGTCCGCCGAACTGAAGTGACGGTCGCACGGACCAGATCCCGAAACACTCCGCCCCGCCACCTTTCGAGGTGGCGGGGCGGAGTGCTCGGTCGCCATCGTGAAACTTCACCACCGAAACCTGATTGCGCATTAGTGTGTAATCAGTCCTACAACGACGCTCGGAAGAGGTTCACGTATGCCCGGATTGGTCACCAAGGTCACTGACACCATCGGCGCGGCGGGGGTCATGTTCCGAGCCGGACTCGTCCCGTTCCCTCGCCTCGATCGCGGACTCAAATCCATTGCAGCCGTGGACAAGTACGGACCCTTCGCCGGGCCGGTCCATGCACACGCCGAGAACGGCTACGACGCGGTGGCGATCATCGACGAGCGCGGCCCCATCACCTATGCCGAGCTCGAGCGTCAGAGCAACGCGTTGGTCCGGGCGTGGCAGGCCGACGGCATCACCTCCGACTCCGTCATGGGTGCGATGTGCCGTAACCATCGAGGCTTGGTCCTGACCATGCTGGCGGCAGCAAAGAACGGAACGAAGCTCGTTCTCATGAACACGGGCTTCGCTCGGCCTCAACTCGTGGACGTCGCCGCGCGGGAGAAGGTGGTCGCCTTCGTCTACGACGACGAGTTCGCGGACATCGCCGATGCCTTGCCGGACGACGTCGTCGTCTATCGTTCCTGGCCAGAGGGCACGGCCGCTGACGGTTCCACGGCAGCCACTCTCGACGAGGCCATCGCCGGACGCACCACGTCGTCGGTGCCGGCACCCGAGAAGAACGGTGGCTTCGTCCTCCTCACCAGCGGCACAACGGGAACTCCCAAGGGTGCGCCGCGTGGCCACACCTCCCCTCTCGCGTCGGCGCAGTTCCTCGACCGCGTGCCGTTGCGCCGCGGACAGACAATGATGATGGCGGCCCCCGCCTTCCACGGAACCGGTGTCTCGCAGTTCGCTCTCGCGTTGGCGCTCGGCCAGACCGTCGTCATGCATCGAAAGTTCGATCCGGAGAACACGATCAAGCTTGTCGCCCAGTACAAGTGCGACAGTCTGGTCGTGGTCCCGACGATGCTCACTCGCATCATCGACCTCGGTCCCGACGTGCTGTCCAAGTACGACACGTCGAACCTGAAGATCATCTTCTCGGCAGGTTCGTCACTCTCACCCGACCTGTGCAAGCGAGTCACGGCCTCGTTCGGGTACGTCCTCTACAACCTGTACGGATCCACCGAGGTCGCAGTGGCCACGGTCGCGACTCCCGAGGATCTGACCATTGCGCCGGGAACCGCGGGCCGCGCTCCGGTGACCTGTCACGTCGAACTGTTCGACGAGAACAACAAGAAGATCACCACCCCACACACGATCGGCAGGATCTTCGTCGCCAGCGGGCTGAGCTTCGAGGGATACACCGACGGGCGCGACAAGGAACGTATCGACGGACTTCTCTCGACCGGCGACGTCGGACACTTCGACGCCAACGGCCTCCTCTTCGTCGACGGCCGCGACGACGACATGATCGTCTCCGGTGGCGAGAACGTCTACCCGCTCGAAGTCGAGAACCTGCTCGCCGATCGAGAGGACGTCTTGGAAGCGGCAGTCATCGGAGTCGAGGACGCCGACTTCGGGCACCGCCTGCGAGCTTTTGTCGTCGTCGCCCACGGCGCCGACCAGAACTCCGACGAGCTGAAGGATCACGTCCGGTCGAATCTCGCGCGCTACAAGGTTCCCCGCGAGATCGTCTTCATCGACGAACTTCCCCGCAACGCCACCGGAAAGCTGTTGCGCCGCGTCCTGATCGAGATGGAGATCAGCGAAGACTGAGCACAGTCACAAAGCGCTGAGCGTGCGGATCAATTCCGCCTCGTCGACGCGAGTCGAGTGCCCGTCGCGGAGCACGACCTCGCCCGCAACCAACACCGTGTCCACTATCTGACGACTGCCCGTCGTGAGAATGGACGCACCCGGATCTCGCACCGGGAGGCAACCGAAGTCGCGTTCGAACCGAATCATGGTGAGGTCGGCGGGATCGCCCACGGAGATCCCGCCGGACCTGGCCGGCAGACCGAGTGCTGCGTTTGCACCGCCGGATGCGATGTCGATCATGGCTTCGAAGCCGAGCAGGTCGGCACGGCCGCGCGCGGCTCGCTGCACATAGGCGCCGGTGCGCAGCGTCTCGAGCATGTCCTGAGTATCGTTGCTGGCTGCGCCGTCCACACCCAACCCCACCGCGATCCCCGCGTCGAGGAAACTCGGGACGGGCGCGATTCCGCTACCGAGCCGCATGTTGCTGACGGGGTTGTACGACACTCCGACGCCGCGCTCCGCCAGCACCTTCTGACCACGGTCGTCGAGTTCGACGCAGTGGACCGCCAGCACCCGGTCCCACAAGAACCCATGGGAATCCAGGTAGTCGACCGCGTTCATGCCCGCGTGTTCGGTACACATCGTGTTGTCGGTCTGCGTCTCGAGCAGGTGAATCGAGACCGTCAGGTCGCGAGCCTGCGCGAACTCACGCACTTCCGACATCCCCTCCGGGGTCAGCGAACGCGGGTTCGGTACCGCGACTGCCACGTCAATGCGGGAACCGGCGACGTCCCGCATCATCTGATCCGTATGTGCGAGAACGTCTCCGAGTGGTTGCATGAGCCGCGGATCGAAGCCCCACTTCCTCGTCTTGTCCGCCCGGTCTGCGGTTCCGCGTCCCAGTACGGCACGAATCCCGGTGTCGTGCAACGCCCGGATCACGGCATCGTGAACCTCGCGGGACGGGTGCGGCCACATGTGTTCGACCAGGGTGGTCGTACCGCTGCGCAATGCCTCCAGCGAGGCTGCGACAGTGGCCGCGTATGCGCGCTCGGGAGTGATCTGAACCGACTCTTCTGCGACCGCGAGTAGCCATTCGAGAAGCGGTGCCCCTTCGGCGATCCCACGCATCAGTGACTGCTGAAGGTGCGTATGGGTGTTGACGAACCCAGGGATCAGATACGCCCCCGATCCGTCCACACTTCCAGGTGTGGCGGTGCCGGTCGACTTCTCGATCGATTCGACCACCCCATTCGAGACGACGACGTCGTGGCCGGTCAGCCATTGCCCGCCGCTGTACAACGTCACGTCCCGGATGATCACGTCGGTCATGTTCTTGGGCGCGGTAGTCATCGCCAGTTCTCCTGAAAGTGTGTGACGGAACGGATACGGATCAACGCGCGAAGTTCGCGCGTACTCGCTGGTCGATGTAGTCCTCGGCAGTGATCGGCGGGTACTTGCCCGCCGGCCCCTCGATGGTCACGTCGCGGTTCGCCTGAGCGAAGAACGCGAGGCTGTAGCGGGCTCCCCGATAGTCGGTGACTCCGGGACTCTTGACTCGATGAAAATTCGACGGCAGGACGTCATCACTCCATCTCATCAGCATGTCGCCGATGTTGCAGGTGATTGCTTCCTCAGCCGGCACCACCGACGTCCATTCCTGGGTGTCCATCTCCTTGCCCGGGCACAGTTGCAAGCCGCCCTGACCGTCACGCTGGAAAAGCAATGTCAGGCAATCGAAATCGGTGTGTGCTCCGGCACGCCACATCCCTTCGACATCTGCGTCGGCGGCAAGGGGGAAGTAGTGGAGTAGTCGCAGCGTGCTCTGGTAGGTGTCCACCGACGGGTCATGTGCCCTGGTGAAGAAGTCTCGTTCGAATCCCAGCTTCTCGGCGAAGCACGACAACAGGTCCATCGCAATGCCCCAGCACTTGGCTTCGAAGTCCAGGATCGTTTCGCGGAATCCGCCCAATTCGTCTGCAGTGGGCCACAGATCACCCATATGCGGGCGGGTCACCTGATAGGACTCTTTCTGATCAGGTGTTCCGATGGACGGACGCACCTGCGTCATGCTCTCCCAGCCGGAGTTGAAACCCTTCTTGAGCGGATACTGCGCTTTGACCTCAGTGGGCAGTGCAAAGAATCGCTCGGCCGCCGCGAAGGCCTCGCGGACCTGGTCCAGATCGATCCCGTGATTGACGATTTGGAAGAATCCGATGTCGGTTGCTGCCGACCACAACTCCTCGGCGATCTCGCTGCGCCGGTTCTCGAAATCCGAGAGATCGATTCTTCGGACCTCGCGGTCGGTGGTCTCCGTGCCCAGGCCACCCATGCGGGTCTCGCGGTTGAGTTCTGTCATGTCGTAAGTCATTTGCTGTCAGCTCCTTCAGCGGATTCCGATGGACCGATCGGTGAACTTGTCGGTGTAGATCTCTTCTGCAGTCAATGACTGCGGTATCGCCGCACCCCCGGCGTTCAGGATGGGCTTCAGTTCTTCGACGGTGTGAGCGACTCGCGTCATGTCGAACGTGCCGACGGATCCGTCCGCCTCGTTCGCGATCAGGCCCTTCTCTTTCAAGAGTTGGGCACTGAACGCTGCTTCACCCTCGGTGTAGGGAGAGAACGACACGTCCTGCGAGACGACGTCGACAATGGCAGCATTCGCCGTATCCGGTGCAGTGATGTAGTCCGCGGTGGCCTGCTGAATGATCGGAACCAGCTTGCTCAAACACGGGGAGAGTGTCTCGACCTTGTCGGCACGAACGGAAACATTGGACGCGTAGATGTCGAAACCCGAATCTTTCAGCAGGTCATAGGAAACCGGCTTGTCCCACGCCGGCGTCTCCTTCTCGTACGTGTACGGTTCCGAATTCGCGAATCCTTGCTGAGCGATGGTCGGGTCACCGACAAATCGCGAGGGAGCTCCGTCGTAGCTCGTGTCGAGCTGAGACTGCTTCAGTAGGCCTTTCGCCACGAGCCACTGCGGAAACAGTTGCTCCTTGGAAACGACGACACTCGCGTCGGACTTGCCGATATCGGCAACACTCGCCCATTCCGGATGAGACTCTTTGTCCCACATGAGGATTGCCGGGCTGTACTTGAGCAATGGCGTGACGGCCACAACGGGCTGACTTGCCGCTGCCGCGATCACCTGATCGCCGTGCACCAAGCCGAGAGTGATCGAATCGTCGACGTACATCTGGGAGCTGACGGATTGGAACCCGATTGCCGGTCCCCCGGCCCGCAAGGTCAAGTCGACTCCGGTGTCCTTCCCTCCGGCGACAAGAGTCCCACTGACGGACTTGTCGTCGGTGTCGACCGAATAGCCGGGACCAAGCATCTCGAAGAGCGCCCCCATATCCGACTGTGGCTGCCATTGGAGTTGAACCACAACGTTTTCCGGACAGAGACCCGCTAGGTTCTGAGCCTCGGCAGCTGGTTCGAGAGATTCAGCCTTGGCCGTCTCAGCCTCACTGGAGCTGCACGCAGTCAATCCGATGGCTGCACACATGGCCAGTGCCGCGCCCGCCGCTCCCACACTTCTGCGATTGGAATGCACCTTGCGATTTGAATACACAGCGTCTCCTTCGTGAAAACAATTGGGATGTGGGCGAACCAGGAAGGGTGATCCGATGAGCACACTCTGCAGCACGTGGATTACATGCAATCGACTCGTTGTTTCCATCAGGTAACGTGCGCCAGGATTCTCGCTTCACCTGCAATGTCACCTCACATTTACATTCAGCAACCTAGGCGACATACATGCAATTCAAGATGGTTCATACATATTGAACAACTTTTGCATGCATTATCGAACCGGAGGCTCAGATGGAACTCGCGAACACGATGCAGGATGCCGACGCTCGCAAGCTCACCGCACCGATGCAGATGGTCTTTTCCGATGTCGTCAAGAAGTTCGATACCGGCACTGTCGCGCTGGACGGCATCGATCTGAACGTGGAGCGAGGAGACTTCGTCGCCGTGGTCGGACCCTCCGGCTGCGGCAAGTCGACTTTGTTGCGCATGGCGGCCGGCCTCGAGCGACCGACCAGCGGCGCGGTTGCCCTCGACACCGAATCAGTTGGCTTCATCTTCCAGGAGCCGACTCTCCTCCCCTGGCGAACCGTGCAGGCCAACGTCGAATTGTCCGCCGAACTCGGTGGCGGCGACAAAGCAGCCCGAAAGTTGCGCGCCGACGAGGCAATTCGCGCAGTGGGCCTGGCGGACTTTGCGAAACAACTGCCCAACGCGTTGTCGGGCGGAATGAAGATGCGCGTCTCGTTGGCACGTGCGCTCACCCTCGCACCTGCTGTGATGCTGCTCGACGAACCTTTCGGTGCTCTCGACGAGATGACACGACTGGAGATGCAGGTAGAGCTGCAAAGGCTCTACACCGACAAGGGGTTCACCTCGATGTTCATCACGCACTCGGTATCCGAGGCCGTGTACCTCGCAAACAAGGTGGTCGTCATGACCGCCCGGCCCGGACGAATCCATTCGGTCGTGGACATCGATTTCCCGTACCCGCGTAGCCCGGAACTGCGCTACGACGCCCGATACACCGAACACGTCGCCGAGATCTCGGCCAGTCTCCATGGGAGCTCACGATGACCGAAGTCCTTGCAGTGCAACAGGGCACCACCGCACGCAATTCCGCCGTTCGCACTGATTCTGCGACCGCCGCGCGAGCACAGTCACAGCCCGGACGGCCCTCGCGAATGAGAGCGCTCGGCACCTTCCTTCTCTATCCGCTGCTCTCACTTGCCGGCGCGGTCGCAGCGTGGTCGATCGTCAGCTACCTCGTTCTCTCCCCGGAACGTCGATTTCTCCTTCCGCCGCCGAGTCAAGTACTGACAAAGTCGCTACTCGACTGGAAACACCTCTCTCCCATGCTCGAAGCCCTCGCAGTGACGGCACAGGTAGCACTGGTCGGCTTCGTGGTCGCGGTGGCAGTCGGCGTCGGAACCGGCGTGCTGATGAGCCAGGCCAAGTGGATCGAGCGGATCGTCTATCCCTATGCCGTTGTGCTGCAGGTCATTCCCATCCTCGCCATCGTCCCCCTCATCGGGCTCTGGTTCGGCTACGGTATGACCGCGCGTACCCTGGTGTGTGTTCTCATCGCAGCCTTCCCGATCATCACCAACACACACTTCGGATTGCAATCGGTCGATCGCGGACTGCACGAACTGTTCACCCTCGGCCGCGCGTCCCGTTGGGATCGATTGGTGAAACTCGAACTGCGAGCGGCAATGCCGGCTATTCTCACCGGCATCCGCACCGCCTCCGGCCTTGTTGTCGTCGGTGCCATCATCGGCGACATGTTCTTCGCCAAAGGACAACCCGGGATCGGAACGCTGCTCGACGTCTACCGAAGCCGCCTTCAGTCCGAGGATCTGATCGCCGCGATCGTGATCGCGTCGGTGTTCGGTGTCCTCGTCTTCTCTGCCTTTGGATTCCTCTCACGTGTGCTCGTCGGTAAGTGGCACACGTCCGGCCGCAAGGACTTTAAATGACCCACGAAACTCCTGTCTTCGAAATCCCTACGATCGATATCAGCCCGTACCTCCGCGGCGAGGCAGCGGTTGCAAACGCCACCAACAGCACTGCCTGTGCGGAAGTGGCAGCTCAACTCGATCGCGCGTGCCGGGAGGTCGGATTCATACAGATTGTCGGACACAGCATTCCACGATCGGCGACCGAAGGACTGGCCGACGCTCTCGACGAGTTCTTTGCTCTCCCACTGACGGTGAAGAACAACTATCGCCGTCCCTCGTCCGAGAACCGCGGCTACTCACCACCGAAATCGGAATCACTCAGCATGAGCCTGGGCGTCGCCGCTGCGAACCAGATGAACGATTTCTACGAAGCAATAGTCGTGGGCACAGAGGTGAGCCACTATCCGGGCGTCGACCTACCCGAGTCCAGCTACGCCGCCAACACCTGGCCCGTGGCCGCGCCCGGATTCCGACCGGCAATCGAAGAGTATTTCCGTCATGCCCAGGGCTTGGCACGAATCCTGATGTGCGCCTTTACCGACGCTCTCGGATTGCAGCCCGGGTACTTCGATTCGATGCTCGACCATTCGATCGACGCGATGAAGATGAACAACTACGCACTGCCCGAGGGCGAGATCCGCATCTCCGGCGACATGACGGGAATGGGCGCTCACACCGACTTCGGAATCTTGACCATCCTGTGGGCAGATCGAGTTCCGGGTCTTCAAGTTCTGAGTGCCGACGGCGTATGGCACGACGTCCAACCTGCCGACGGCGCACTCTTGATCAACCTCGGCGACGCGATGGCACGCTGGACGAACGACCGATGGCGCTCGACAGTGCACCGAGTCGACCCACCTATCGTCGATGGTCAGATCATCCGACGTCGCTCTGCCGCATTCTTTTTCGACGGGAACTACGACGCCGTCATCGAAGCACTGCCAGGGACTCTCACACCGGGCGAAGTGGGATACCCGCCGATCACGATCGCTGAGAACATCGCGGCCAAAGTGGCCGGACTGAAAGGCGCGACGGCGCCCGAGGTCGACAGTCGCAGCGCTGACCGGGTGCGCGCCGCTGGATAGCGCTCCCGGGTACCGTCGACATCGTGCAGGATCGAAGTGAGGACAAGATGACCACCACCGAACGAGCTTTACTCACCGAGTCCGTGCACGAGACGCTTCGCGAACTGATCTTTTCGGGCGAGCTGGCGCCGGGGACACCACTGAGTGTTCCCGCGCTGGCGAGCAAGCTCAATGTCAGTCGAACGCCGGTCCGCGAGGCCGTGCAGCAGTTGATCTACGAGGGCATCGCCGTCCACACACGGAATGCGGGTGCAAAAGTCGATTCGCTGGACGCGGAGTCTCTGCGCGCGGTCTTCGAGGTGCGTGAGGTACTCGACGGTCTCGCGGCGTTCAACGCGACGGCCAATGCCACGCACGAAACCGTGTCACAGCTGAACAAGATGGTGCAGGTGCAACGCGAACTTCTCGAGAGCCCGCCGGATCAGCGTCGGGATTCGAAGCTCGACCTCGAGTTCCACACCTTGATTCGTGAGACTGCATGCAATCACCCGCTCAGCGAAGCCCTGCATCGTCTGGATGGTCAGTCACACCTCTACCGTTCGGACATGTGGAGCCTCGAGCTCAATCGGCGGATCGCCGTCACCGAGCACGCACGTATAGTCGCGGCCATCGAATCGGGTGACGCCTTGGGGGCGAGGACTGCCGCGAGCGCACACGTAGCCGGGCTACTCGTCCGAACAACCCGGACCTGAAGCTTTACCGAAATGACGGAAACAGCGTGTCAGGCCAGGTGATGTCGCCGTCGTTCTCGTCCACGAACGTACCGACACAGTCGCGCCCCAAAGCGCTGATCGCTCCCGAGATGACCTCTGGATGCTCGAGCTCGGTGAGGTGGTCTCCTCCGGTTCCGGCCCCGGGAACGCCATCGACGTACACCCGGCACTGGCCCCCGTCCAACCGACCGTCCGCCCACTCGCCCGAACTCTGCACCACCGAATAGTAGGCAGATCCAGGAGTGTCCTCACCGGCATTGAGCTTGGTGAGAACTTCGGAGAACATGCAGGTGTCGTAACCGTCGGCAGGGCCTCGTACGCAGCCACCGGGGCTACCGTACTGTGGCGCACCGATGGCGACGAATGAATCCACTACTTCGGAGCCACCGAGGAACTTCGCGTAGTACCGGGAGCTCAGTCCACCCGCACTGTGCGCGATCACCCCGACGGAGTCAGCGCCGGTAGCGTAGGAGCGAATCGAATCCGCAATCAGCTCGGCGTCGGCCGCAATCATCTTGCCGGGTGCGTCGACGAAGTGTGTCTCGTAGCCCGCAGCGCTCAGTGCCTTGTCGAGGGCGCGGTAGGTCGCCTGGTGCGTTTCTCCCGAGTTGTAGAGCTGCTGCCCCGGAACGATGAAGACCACGCGCTTCGCATCGGTGATCCGCCCACCGGCGGCAGCGCTTCCTGCCGAGAACGCCAGAGCGGTGGTCACCAGCGAAGTAGTCACCGCCATCGCCAAGAGAATCTTCGAGAGTCGCACGTCGCCACCCTACGACGGCTGCGCACAAAAAAGGACCGCCGCACTGGATTCCAGTGCGGCGGTCCTTTTCTAGTAGCGGGGACAGGATTTGAACCTGCGACCTCTGGGTTATGAGCCCAGCGAGCTACCGAGCTGCTCCACCCCGCGATGCATGGACAAAGTTACACGAGCAGGTGAACGGAACGCAAATCGCCTGCGCTGGAGCGAAATACACGCCTGAAAGTCGAAGAATCGGGTGACTGGGTTCACAAAATGCCCGTGAGCATCAACACATAACAAGCATGTAACGAACGTACGTCGAAACGGCATCGGAAAGGCTCTACCAGCACAAACGCTAAAATTTTGGGTCGAGAGCAGACCAGACAGTCCGGAAAATTGCGAATCGACCCTCGTTCGACGCTCCCGTACGGTCGGTCCCGGCCCGAATCAACCGGGCGAACGCCGACCCGCCGCTGCTCCACTCTGCCCCGCGGGATCGGAACCCCCGAAACCTTCGAGGGGCAGAGACACGGAGAGACAAGCGCCCGGGAAAGTCAGCATCATCGCCGACCCGCAGGCCCGCCGATGTCAGCAAGCGCGGAGAGGATTTACCCCGACATGACGTACACCAGCATCAGCAAGCGTGCATTCGGCACATTGGCAGTAGCCGGCGCACTTGTCGCAGTGCCCCTCACCATGAGCACCGGCACCGCTTCCGCAGCCACCCACAACTGGGACGGCGTCGCACAGTGCGAGAGCGGTGGCGACTGGAACATCAACACCGGAAACGGCTACTACGGCGGCCTGCAGTTCTCGCAGAGCACCTGGACCGCCAACGGTGGCACCGGCTCGCCCGCCAACGCTTCCAAGGAAGAGCAGATCCGCGTCGCCGAGAACACCCTGCAGAGCCAGGGCCCCGGCGCATGGCCCGTCTGCGGCCAGCGTCTGACCGTCGCGAGCGAGCCTGCAGTCGAAGAAGCTCCCGCCGCAGCGCCGGCTCCCGTCGCCGAGGCACCCGCAGTTGCTCCCGCCATCGAGATCCCGGCCGAGCTCAAGCCCGCCGCACAGCAGGCTTACGACACCGCTCGTGACCTCGCCGGCCAGTACGGCTTCGCCGCACAGTTCCAGCAGCTCTCCGATGCCAACGCACCGATCGTTGCAGCACTGCGCTGATTCAGCTCGTACAGCTTCACCTGAGAACACAAGAAGGCCCGCCATCCGATCGGATGGCGGGCCTTCTGTGACTCACGAACGAGGTCGACTAACTGGGCGGCAGCGCCTGGTAAGCGTCAACCGCCTTCTGCAGGCGATCCAGCGCGGCTCCGTAACCACTGAAGTCACCAGTCTGTTGCGCAGACTTCAATGCATCCATGGCAGCGTTGACCTCTGCCAGAGCCTTCGACACATCTTCCGATGATGCCGGACCTGTAGGCGTCGTCGGCGCCGTCGGCGCGGGGGTGGTCCCGGTTCCCGCCGGCGGTTCCGTCGTGGCAGTTCCACCCGGTGCGGTGGCAGCACCCGCGGCTCCACCATTGTCGAAGACCTGATCGAGCGCCTCGGCCAACGTGGATGCGTAACCGACACGAACCCTGCTGCCAGCCTTCGCAGACTCCTGGTAACTCACCAGAACTCGGGAAAGCTGCGGGAACGAAGTCGTTGTGTTACTTCGCTCGGTATACATGGGTTCGACGTAGAGAATTCCACCCTCTGCGATCGGCAAGGCCAACTGGTTGCCGTATCGGATCGTGTTGGTTCTCTCCAGCAGTGCCTTCTCCGAGCCCACGCGAGCATCCGAGATCATCGAGTTCTGCGACTGTGACGGACCCTGCGTCTGTTTGTTGACGGGCAACTGCAGAACAGTGATCTTGCCGTAGTCCTTCGGATCCGAATTCACGGTGATGTAAGCCGACAGGAAGTCTCGCTGGAATCCCACCATCGGACTTGTGAGCCGGAACGACGGCGCGCCGGTTTCCTGGTCCCCCACCATCACGTAGTACGGCGGTTCATTTTCCTTCGAATTCTCCACCGTCGGCTCGTTGGGCACCGACCAGAAAGCGTTGTTGGTGAAGAACTCGGTCGGATTGTCGACGTGGTACTTCGCCAACATTTCCCGCTGAACCTTGAACAGGTCTTCGGGATAGCGGAAGTGTGCCCGCAGATCGTCCGAGATATCACTCTGCGGCTTGACCGTGTCCGGGAACACACCCTTCCACGCATTGAGTACCGGGTCGTTGTCGTCGACCTGATAGAGCGTCACGGTGCCGTCGTAGGCATCGACGGTTGCCTTGACCGAGTTGCGGATGTACGAGACTTCCTTCTTCGGCAACAAACGACCGGTCGTTGCATCCACACTGTCCGCGACCAGTCCGTCCAGCGAACTGCGCTGTGCGTACGGGTAGTTCTCCAGCGTGGTGTACGCATCGACGATCCAGACGATCTTGCCGTCGACTGCGGCCGGGTACGCATCTCCGTCAGTGGTCAACCACGGAGCAACCTGACCGACGCGATCGCGAGGATCACGGTTGTAGATGATCTTGGAATCCGAACCGACGGCACCCGAGAAGAGAATGTTCCTCTCCGTGTACTTCGCCGCGAAAGCCAAGCGATTGACCCAGTTTCCGATGGAGACGCCGCCGGAACCGGTGTAGGTGTACTTGGTCTGCTCCGTGTCGTATTCGCGAGCTTCCGAACCACCGGCACCACCGACGATTGCGTAGTCGTCAGCGCCTTGACCGATGACCTCGCCGTAGTAGATGCGCGGTTGATCGACCTTGATGACCTGTGTTCCCGCGTCCTGCGAGGCGATGTCGCTGACCGTGTAGATCGGGTAGCCCGCATTGTTGTTGTTCGCGTTGTCCTTCGTCGGGTCCAGGACCGGCGCAGTGATCTTGTTCGCCGGAGCGGCCACCAAGCCGTCGCCGTGGGTGTAGACCGTGTGCTTGTTGATCCAGTCCGTCTGGTTTCCCTGCAGGTTGTTCGGTGAGATCTCACGCGCCGCCACGATGTAGTCGCGCATCTCACCGTCGATGTCGTAGCGATCGATGTCGAGCGAGGGCGGGAACCCGTAGAAGTTCTGACGCTGTTGCTGCTGGGTGAAAGTGGGCGACAGAATGTTCGGATCGAGGAGACGAGCATTGGCAATAGTGGTGACGTCTGCCGGCACCTCGCGCGGAATTGCGTCGCCGTCACCCGAGTAAGGCTGATATGTGACCTTGTCGTCCGTGATTCCGTAGGCCTGCCTGGTGGCCGCGATGTTCCGCTCGATGTACGTACTCTCCTTGTCCGCCGCGTTGGGCTTGACGGAGAACTGCTCGACGATCATCGGCCAGACTGCGCCTACGAGCACGGACGAGAGAACCAGCAGAGCAACGGCCATAGCCGGGATACGAAGGTCGCGGGTGAAGATCGCAGCGAAGAAAGCCAAAGCACAGATGATCGCGATGGACATCAATATCAGCTTTGCCGGGAGCACAGCCATGATGTCCGTGTACCCCGGGCCGGTGAACGTCGGCTCTTTACGGCCGCTCGAAAGCAACGAGTAGCGATCGAGCCAGTAGGCGACGGCCTTCAACAGCACGAAAGTGCCGGCCAGAACAGCCAACTGCACACGAGCGGCGGTAGTGAACGTCCCCGCTCGTCCGGCCAATTTGATTCCACCGAAAACGTAGTGGGTGATCAGATTTGCCACGAAAGCCAGCAGGATCGAGACGAACAACCAGTTGAGAACGAAACGGTAGAACGGCAGATCGAACGTGTAGAAGCTGACGTCCATGTTGAACTGCGGATCGGTGATACCGAATGCCTGGCCGTTGAGGAACAACTGGATAGTGACCCAGTTGGCCTGCGCGATGAGACCGGACAGGATGCCGATCGCTACCGGAATGATCACGCCGAACAGACGAAGACGCGACATAACGGTGGTGCGGTAGCGCGCGATCGGATCATTGGGCCCGGAGACAGGGACGAACACCGGGCGTGCGCGGTACGCGAGAAGCATCGCGAGCCACACGATGGCGCCGACGACAATTCCGACGACCAGGAAGAGCACGAATCGCGTCAGCAGAACCTTGGTGAAGACACCGCGGAAGCCGACTTCGCCGAACCACAACCAGTCCGTGTACATGCCGATCAGTCGCGGCCCCACGAGCAGCAAGGCCGCCACTACGACAGCCACCACCAACAAGATTCGACTGCGTCTGGACAGAGAGGGTAAACCTGCGGGGGGCCGCATGCCCACGTGCCACGCTCCAAGATTTGGCGACGCCGTGGCGTCGCAACCGATTGCATCGATCACTGCGGCCACGCCCGAGTGGACTTGGCCGTTTCCGACCACTCTACGTAACAACGGTCACGGGTTGACAACACGGAGAGCGGGGAGCCGGACAGAAGGTGGGAGGATGAACGTGTGAGTGAAGAGAATATGAGCAGATCACCGAGTGCCCTCGCCCGGTGCGTTCATGAAGTTGTCGACCACATCGACGCCGAAGGCTGGGATCAGCCGCCGAAGCTGTACGCGTTGGTACCCACCGAAATGCTCGCCGCGGCCGAACCCGGACTGCTCGACCAACTCGCCGAGGGCGCCGAATACACACCGATCGAACAGGAATCGCTTCCCGAGGACATCATCGGCGGTTCACGGGCACTCGACGAGTTCCTGGCGACGACGCATTGGCCCGAGTCCGTGCAGGGTTGCATCCTGGTGCAGGAGATCGTCGTCCTGCCGCCCGAGGCGGAATCGGATCTCGACCACGCCACGGCGCCGGTGTTGACCGATCAGCACGCGGCGGACGAGGTCGCGCGGCTGACGGCCAACGCGCATCCCGATCGACGCGAGGCTCGACTGTTCGTCGGCGTGCTCCGTGACGGTCCCTCGCTGTCGCTCCTACAGATGCGTCCCGACGAGGATGCGGATCCGTACGGTGACTTGGAACTGCTCACCTACGACGGTCTTGCACCTCACCTCGTGCACGCCCTGTACGCGACGCTCGACGAGGTCGAAGAAGACTGACAGAGTCGTCGGCGGCCAGGCAGCTTTCAGCAGCGGGGTGCGTCGCCGCCCGTGTTGAGGCTCTCGAGTGAGTCCACTGCGCCGGGCAGGTTGTCGACCTTGACGAGTCGAAGCCCGTCCGGCGCATTCTGTTTCGCCTCGTCACAGTTCTGGGCCGGCACGAGGAAGGTCTCAGCACCGGCTTCGGACGCGGCGATCAACTTGTACCTGATGCCGCCGATCGGACCGACCTCGCCGTCGGAGTCGATGGTGCCCGTTCCGGCTACGAACTTTCCGCCGTTGAGCTCCCCCGGAGTCAGCTTGTCGACCAAGGCCAGTGTGAACATCAGTCCGGCAGAAGGACCGCCGATGTCGGCGAGATTGAACTGCACGGTGAAGGGAACGTCCGGGACCTCGCTTGGTGTGACGCCGAGGTAACCCGATTCGGGCTTGTTGGGCCGCGCCCCGACGGTGACCGGCACAACGGTCTCCACACCCTCACGAAGGACGGTGACGTCGATCGCGGTGCCGGGCGCGATCGCACCGACCGTGTCCTGAACGCCGGTGATGGTGGTTACCGGAGTGTCGCCGATCTTGACCAGGACGTCGCCTTCTTGCAGGGCACCCGCAGCGGGACCGTCCGGAGTCACCTTCGAAACAGTCAGTGCCACCGGCTTGCCGAGAAAGTGCAGTGCCGCCAACTCGGCACTGTCCTCGGATTGCTGGAAGTCGGCCGTGTTGGCCTGCTGAATCTCTTCCTTCGACTTCTCGGGCGGATAGATCTCCGAGCGAGGGACGAGTCCGTTGCTGCCACTCGCCCACAGTCCGAACGCTTCGAAGATGTTGAGGCCGTCGCGAACCGACACCGTTGTCATGTTGAGGTTGCCGTCGGTGGGATCGACCTCGGTCCCCTGGATGTCCACGACGGGCTTACCGTCGACGTCGCCGAGCGTGTTGAAGGTGGGGCCCGGACCGAGTGCGACATAAGGAACAGTGACCATTGTTCCGACGACTCCCAACACGACGATGGGTGCGAGTGCGGCCAAGAGCGTCACTATCCGTCGATTCACCTGATCCAGAGTAAAGCGCGAAGGCTCCGGAGCACCGATCGCACCGCCTGAGCGCCGTGCGTGTTCGCCGTCAGCGTGACTCGGAGGGCGACTCCGACCGCTCGAGCCTTGTACCGTTGAGGTATGAGCAATATGCCGTTCGGCTTCTCCAACTCCGACGACGATCCCGATCGCGACAAGAACGCGGCGGGTGGCAATCCGTTCGGGGGTGGTGACATGCCGTTCGGGTTCGGCGCGGGCGGTGAGGGATTCGATCCGGCTCAGCTCGGCCAGATGCTCACCCAGTTCGGGCAGATGCTGAGCGGAATGGGCTCGTCGATGGGCCAGGGCGGTACGTCCGGCCCGGTCAACTACGACATCGCCAAGAAGCTGGCACGCCAACAGATCGGATCGGTCACACCGATCACCGAGGGCAACGTCAAGGCGATCGCCGACGCCGCGCACCTGGCCGAGATGTGGCTGGACGCCGCGACAACGCTCCCTGCCGGAGCGAGCCGCACTCTTGCGTGGACTCCGAACGACTGGCTCGACAACACGATCGACACGTGGAAGCGACTCTGTGATCCGGTGGCCGAGAAGGTAGCGGGCATGTGGGTCCAGGGTCTTCCGGCCGAAGCACAGCAGATGGCTGGCCCGATGCTGGGCATGCTCGGCCAGATGGGCGGACTCGCGTTCGGCTCGCAATTGGGCCAGGCACTCGGCCAACTGTCCACCGAGGTGCTCTCCTCCACTGACATCGGCCTGCCCCTCGGCCCCGAAGGCACCGCGGCCCTTCTCCCGGCTGCGGTTCAGGCTTTCAGTGAGGGTCTCGAACAGCCGCATCAGGAAGTTCTGGTCTTCCTCGCCGCGCGGGAAGCCGCTCATCAGCGCCTTTACAGTCACGTTCCGTGGCTGCGCCAGCGTGTTCTCGCGACAGTGGAGGAATACGCCCGCGGAATCACCATGGACTTCTCGGCGATGGAAGAATTCGCCAAGGACCTCGATCCATCCGCTCTCACCGATCCGAGCAAGCTCGAAGCGCTGATGCAGCAGGGCACGTTCGAGCCGCAGAACACACCGGAGCAGAAAGCCGCTCTCGAACGTCTCGAGACTCTGCTTGCGCTGGTCGAGGGTTGGGTGGAGACGGTCGTCACCGCCGCACTCGGCGAGCGACTGCCTGGTGTTGCCGCGATGAGTGAGACGTTGCGGCGTCGCCGCGCTACCGGCGGCCCCGCCGAACAGACCTTTGCGACGCTGGTCGGACTCGAACTTCGTCCTCGCAAGGTCCGTGAAGCGGCCGGTTTGTGGCAGAAGCTCACTGCGGAAGCCGGTATGGACGTTCGCGACGGCGTCTGGTCGCATCCCGACCTGATGCCCGATTCGAGCGATCTCGACGCACCGGACGGATTTGTCGCCCGTGTCCTCGGCGCCGGCGAAGCCGGTAATTTCGACGACCCGATAGCCCAGCTCGAAGCCGTCGTGGCAAAAGAGCGCGCGGCCGAGGAAGCGATGGACAAGACCCGCGAGGACGACGAAGAGAAGTAATCTCTTCTCGACACATTTTCGCAGATCAGCCGCGATGACGGCCTGTGGATAACTGCCGCTGACGTGGACTCGCCGAGGGCCCGTCGTGCCAGCATCGAATGATGACCGGTCACACGCACGACGACACCAGACAAGACAGCACTTCACAGCGATCCGCGGGACCCCGATGGGACCCGCGGATTGCTGTTCTGTCCCGCCCGGACGGTCGACTGCAGCTGGGATGGACCCCCGGACGTGCCGTCGTGCTGATTCTGCCTGTCGGGGTCGACGATCGCGCGGTGAAGTCGATCCTGCGCAAAATGGACGGCTCGAGATCCCGCGCAAACATCCTCTGGGAAGCGTCGAGGCGCGGGATTCCCACATCCGTGACGGAGGAGTTGCTCGAGCAACTCGCCGGTTCCGGTTTCGTCCACACTGCCCGCAGAAGCACCGCGACGGTCCGGATTCACGGTGTCGGTCCGCTCTCTGACGCCATCGAGCGCGCACTGGTCACCGGCGGGGTCAGCACGCGTCGCTCGCGCGGGTATCGCAACACCGACGTCGTGCGCACGTGGAACGAACAACTGGTGGTCCTGAGCGACGACGTCGTAACTGATCCTCGTCTGGTCAGCGATCTCGTTCGCTGCGGATTCCCCCACCTTTCCGTCCGCATCCGCGACGGCAACGGTGTGGTCGGGCCTCTTGTCCTGCCTGGTCAGTCGAGTTGCCTGCGGTGCGCCGACATCCTCCGATCCGAACTCGACCCTCATTGGCTTCATCTGTCCGCGCAGCTACTCGGCAGCGCAGGCCACGCGGAATCGGCGATGATCCATGCAAGTGTCGCGCTGGCCCTGGCCGAGATCGACTCCGCATTATCCGAGACAGCGGCGACGCATGCGGCCAGTCTGTCGTCGACGCTCGAGATCGCGCTCCGTCCGTATCGGATCACAACCAGGCGCTGGCCTCGGCAAATATCCTGCAGTTGCCAATACCTGGCACCTGTTTCGGGCAAAGGACGCCCCAGTCAGACATGATGGTGTGGTGTCCGAGATCCCACGCAAGAGTTCTGCCCGTACTGCCAAACTCGCGAGCATCCCCCTGGGGATGGCCGGTCGCGCCGCCATGGGCTTCGGACGCAAGCTCGCCGGCGGCGACAAAGGCGAGATCGACGCGCAGTTGAGCGCGAAGGCGGCCGAGCAACTGTTCGCGGTGCTGGGCGAACTCAAGGGCGGCGCGATGAAGCTGGGCCAAGCGCTCAGCGTCATGGAGGCGGCAATTCCGGAGGAATTCGCCGAACCGTACCGCGAGTCGCTGAACAAGCTTCAGGCCGCTGCCCCACCGCTGCCGACCAAGCAAGTACACAAGATGCTCGACCAGCAACTCGGAACCAAGTGGCGCGACCGATTCCAGTCGTTCGACGATGAACCGACCGCGTCGGCAAGCATCGGGCAGGTTCATCGAGCCGTCTGGGCGGACGGCCGCGACGTAGCCGTGAAAGTTCAGTACCCCGGCGCCGACGAAGCTCTACGCGCCGATCTCAAGACCCTGGGCAGATTTGCCGGTCTCTTCGGTTCGGTCATGCCCGGTGTCGACGTGCGGCCCGTGATCGAGGAGTTCACCGCGCGCACGGAGGAAGAACTCGACTATCGGATCGAGGCGAACAATCAGCGAGCTTTTGCCAAAGAGTTCGACGGAGATCCCCAATTCGTGATCCCGCACGTCGTGGCGAGCGCGCCAAAAGTGGTCGTGACCGAATGGATGACGGCAACCCCGTTGACCAGAATCATCGAGAGTGGAACGCCGGAGCAGCGCAATGCGGCCGGTGCACTACTCGCCGAATTCCACTTCGCGTCTCCGGCCCGTGTCGGATTGCTCCACTGTGACCCGCACCCCGGCAATTTCATGCTTCTCGAGGACGGCCGACTCGGCGTCATCGACTTCGGTGCTGCTGCGCCGTTCCCGAACGGACTGCCACGGGTTCTCGGCACGATGGTGCGCTTGGCTGTCGAGGAACAATTCGACGAGTTGACGGAGTTGTTGCGCGCCAACGGTTTCGTGATCCCCGGACGCACGGTGACCGACAAGGAGATCGCGGATTACCTGCGACCCTTCACCGACCCGATCCAGACCGAGTCATTTCACTTCACTCGGGCATGGCTGCAAAAGGCCGCCGGAACCGCCACTGACTTCAACAGTGCGCAGTTCCGAACGGCCCGTGCACTCAACCTTCCGGCCGAGTATTTGATGATCTTCCGTGTTCTTCTCGGTTCGGTCGGCATATGCGCCCAGTTGGACGCATATGCCCCGTACATGGAAATCCTGACTCGTTGGTTGCCAGGGTTTGCGGAGCCGGTTCTGGATGACACCGGCTCCGCCGAATAAGACACCGGCTCCGCCGAATAGGGCTCTCACGCGCACACAAGTTGCTTGCGTGGGCGCCCTCTCGGTCTCTTGCGCGCTATGACGGCCCCCTGATCGAGGATCTCGCCGCCCCACACCCCCCATGGCTCGGCGCGGTCGAGAGCCGCACTGAGACAACGGGAACGGATGGGGCACTGCGCGCACAGTGCCTTGGCCTGCTCGAGTTCGGCCGGAGCTTCGGCGAACCAGAGATCGGGGTTGGATGCCCGGCACGGCAAGTCGCGGCGGGTGGACGCGACCTCGATGAACGTGACTGCAGCCGAAGTGACGTCGGTGGAAGTTACTGCAGTGGTGGAGTTTTCGGATTCCACGCGGATTGTCTGGGCAGACAACTCGGTCTCCTAGTGCTCGGATGCGAAACTGTGTCGCACGATATGGGTTCGATGGGTGCGAACCTGAGCCGAGTCGGAAACCAGATGAAGAGGGCTATCCAACACAAAGGCCACGGTCCGCAGGGGCTGCGGGTCCGTGGCCGTAAGTGAACGGATGTGTCCTACCGAGAAATACCTCGATGGCTTAAGAACACGGACTCGACAGCTGCTTTCTTTGCTGCTGCTTGAGGGCGCAGGCGGAGCGCATGCTGCGCCCATCCCGCTGCACGCGGCAGCATGGGGGCGGCAACAGCGAACTTTGCGCTTGCGCACGCTTCGTAAGAGATCAAGTTCGTCATTTTCTTGCCACCTCCATTTCGTGTCGGTCCGGATAGTTTCTGCGCACAGGTTGCCCCGTAACACTGAAAACCAGAGTAGAGAATCTGCCGAATCTGCACAACCTATTTTTGACCTGCGGTTATGTAACTCACCGTTGTCGATTCGGATGTGTTGTCAGATATCGAGTGTTGCCGCTCGCAGTTCACCGCGAATGACAGCTAGTACGTCTTCCCCGAAGTTGTCGAGTTTCTTCGGCCCGATTCCAGGGATCGAAACCAGTCCACGATTATCTTGTGGTCGTTGTTCGGCAATAGCCATCAGTGTGTTGTCACTGAAGACGACATAGGCCGGAACTTTGAGTTCTCTGGACTTGTCCAGACGCCAGGCCTTGAGGTGCTCGAGCAATTCCAGGTCGACATTGGACGGGCATTTTTCGCAGCGCCCAAGCATGGTCGCCGACGTCCCGATCAACGGTTTGCCGCATACGCGGCAGCGCGGACGCTTCTTGTTTCCCGACGACGGCGCGGCGACGCGCGAGGCCGGCGAGTCCTCCGGGATTAGTCCGTTGAGAAATCTCGACCGGCGACGGGACTTGCGTCCACCCTCATTGCGGGCCAATGCCCACGACAGCTGCAGATGCTCGCGAGCGCGAGTAACCCCCACGTAGAGAAGCCGACGCTCCTCCTCCACCGCGACGTCGTCGGCGCCCGAATTGGCGTCGCCGAGAACGTGTTGGATAGGCAGGGTGCCGTCGTTGAGGCCGACCAGGAACACCGCATCCCATTCGAGCCCCTTGGCCGCGTGGAGGGAGGCCAGCGTCACACCTTGCACGGTCGGTGGGTGCCGCGCCTCGGCTCGGGCCGTGAGCTCCTGTAGAAGCCCGGTGAGCGTCAGTTCAGGTTCGTGGACAAGTTGTTCTTCGGTGAGCGCCACGAGAGCCGAGAGCGAAGCCCAGCGCTCGCGTGCCTGAGTACCCGAAGGCTCTTCGTTGGTCAGGCCGAGCGGCGCGAGCACAGCGCGGACGAGTGAGACCAGCGCTTCGCCGTTGTCTGCACCTTCGGGGAGGTCGTCGCGTCCAGCAGCCTGACGCAGCGCTGCCACCGCCTGACGTACCTCGGTGCGAGTGAAGAAGCCCTCTCCACCGCGCACCTGGAACGGAATGCCCAGCTTCGTCAGGGCCTGCTCGTGCGCCTCCGACTGAGCATTGATCCGGTACAGAACAGCGATCTCGGCAGCAGGAGTGCCTGCCGCGATCAGCCGTTTGATCGCCCGCGCAACGCCGAGCGCCTCGGCCGGCTCGTCGTCGAACTCCATGAACTCCGGCTCAGGCCCCGGCGCGCGCTGCCCGATCAGCTGCAGACGCGTCCCGGCGATCCGCCCGCGCGCCGCACCGATCACGCGGTTCGCCAACGACACGACCTCAGGGGTGGAGCGGTAATCCCTTTCGAGCCGAACGACGGTCGCTTCGGGGAATTTCCGGGAGAAGTCCAACAGATAGTTGGGGGTGGCTCCGGTGAAGGAGTAGATGGTCTGATTCGCATCGCCCACCACGGTCAGATCGTCTCGGTCGCCCAGCCAGGCGTCGAGCACACGCTGCTGCAGTGGGGTGACGTCCTGATACTCGTCCACGACGAAGCAGCGATACCGCTCGCGGAACTCGTCGGCGACTGTCGAATGCTCTTCGAGAGCTGCCGCCGTGTGCAGTAGGAGATCGTCGAAATCAAGCAGCATGCCGTCCTGGCCGCGTGCTTTCAGCTCTTCGTATGCGGCATACACCTGGGCCACCTTGGTGGCATCGACCGGTGCCTCACGGCGAATCTTGGCGATCGCGCGTGGGTAATCCTCCGGCGCGATCAGCGACGCCTTCGACCACTCGATTTCACTGGCGAGGTCGCGGACGCTTTCCGTGCTGGTGGACAATCCCACCCGGGCTGCGGCACTGCTGACAACGGCGAACTTTCGGTCCAGCAGACGCCACGGCGTGTCGCCGACAACCTGCGGCCAGAAGTACTTCAGTTGACGGAGAGCAGCAGCGTGAAAAGTTCGAGCCTGCACCTGCGGCCCACTCCCGCCGACGCCCAGCTCACGGAGACGTCCACGCATTTCCCCGGCCGCACGAGCGGTGAACGTCACGGCAAGCACCTGACCGGCCGACACGTGACCGTCGGCAACCAGATGAGCGATCCGGCGCGTGATGGTGCGGGTTTTGCCTGTTCCAGCGCCCGCGAGGACACATACCGGGCCGCGTGGCGCGAGCACGGCGGCCGATTGTTCTGGATCCAGTCCGGTGTCCGCAGGCATGGGGACCATCATGGCAGGACGTTCCGACACTCCATTCGCCGCGCCCGACGGTATGTGGGCAAGAGAACACGGGCCGATACGGAACAACGCTCTCGGTCGTGGTGTTATATCGGCCGTGACTTCTACCGAAAATGCGCCTGCCCTGACCATCTACTCGACCACGTGGTGCGGCTACTGCCGTCGCCTCAAGACGCAGCTCAACGCGTCGGGGATCGAGTACACCGAGATCGACATCGAGAACGATCCGGCAGCAGCCGATTTCGTCGGCAGCGTCAACGGTGGCAATCACGTCGTTCCGACCGTGAAGTACGGCGACGGCAGCGTTGCGACCAACCCGTCGCTCAACCAGGTCAAGCAGGCTCTGGGTCTGTAGACCTTCTCCGGCTGCTACTTGACCCAGCTCTCGAGCATTCCGCGAGCGATGGAGATCGACCCGGGCAGCAGCAGTGGCGCGTCCGCTTCCGAACCCCAGTCGCCGAGTTCGAGAGCGGCGCGCACCTCGTCCTTCGTGAACCAGGTGCCCTCGGCGATCTCGCCGTCCGCGAACAGCAGCGGAGCGGCGGGGTCGCCGATTGCGGCGAAGCCCAACATCACCGAGCGAGGGAACGGCCAAGGCTGGCTCCCGAGGTATCGAACGCTGTGCACGTCGATACCGACTTCTTCCTTGATCTCGCGGACAACACACGTTTCGAGTGACTCCCCGGCCTCGACGAATCCCGCGAGAATCGAGAAACGGCGCTGCGGCCAGGTCGGCTGACGCGCGAGTAGAACTCGATCGCCGCCGTCGTGCACCAGGCAGATGACCGCCGGATCCGTTCGGGGAAACTCCTCGTGGCCGGTGGACGTGGAAATGCGTGACCAGCCGGACATCGTGGGTTCACTCGGTGCGCCGTCGATAGCGCTGAATCCGGCACTGTCGTGCCAGTTGAGAATCGCGACGGCACCGGTCAACAAACCGGCGTCCGCGTCGTCGAGTGTTCCGCCGAGCATCCGCAATTCAGACAAAGTGCCCGCCAGCAGCGACACCCGCACCGCCCAGACGTGGCGATTCTCCCGAATTCCCAGGAAGACCGCGCCGCGCACCGGTTCGGGCCCCAACTCGGTTGCCTCGGCGAAGACCAATTGACCTTCCGGCGACACCTTGACCTGACCCCGTGAATTCACACGGAGGAGCAGTGCGTCCGCCCAACCCGTCGTCAGTGCAGCGGCGTCCGACCGCAATTCCTCGGCGCGGCCGACGCTCGAGCGTGAGAGCAGAGGTGTTTCGGTCAGCTGGAAGTCGTTCACGCTCACGACATTACTGCGCGCACGAAGCTCGGTAACACTCAGTTCGTGACGCGGCGAATGTAGAGCAGTCGATCGTTCTCCTCGACGGCGTCCACCTCGGGCGAACCGACGCGAACCAGACGGCCGTCACGAACGACCCCGAGCACGATGTCGGAGAGATGACGCGGAGAGCCACCGACCTCGTCACGCTCGACGGCACGCTCGGCAATCGCGAATCCGGCCTCCGGAGTCAGCAGGTCTTCGATCATCTCCACGACGGTCGGCGTCGTGGTCGCGATGCCGAGGAGTCGACCCGCCGTCTCCGAGGACACGACGACGGAGTCTGCGCCGGACTGACGCAGAAGATGCGCGTTGTCGGCTTCACGGATGGCTGCGGCGATCTTGGCTTTCGGCGCGATTTCGCGGGCTGTCAGCGTCACGAGCACTGCGGTGTCGTCACGGTTGGTTGCCACGATGATCGACGACGCATTCTGCGCACCTGCCAACCGAAGTACGTCCGATTTCGTCGCCGAACCGAACACCGTCACCAGGCCCTTGCTCGCCGCCGAATCGAGGACGGTCTGATCGGTGTCCACGACCACGATCTCCGACGCCGGTACACCGTCACCGAGCATTGCTTCGATTGCCGTCCGCCCCTTGGTCCCGTATCCGACGACGACGGTGTGATTACGCACGTGCTGCCTCCAACGCTGAATTTTGAACGCCTGACGCGAACTCTCGGTCAGAGCTGAAAGTGTGGTTCCGACCAACACGATCAAGAAGAAGATCCGAAGTGGCGTGATCAACAGGACGTTGACCAGGCGCGCCGACGGCGTGAACGGAGTGATATCGCCGTAGCCGGTGGTCGAGAGCGAAACCGTCGCATAGTAAATGCAGTCGAGCAGCGACAGCTCGTTGTCCTGTGCGTCCCGGTATCCCGCGCGATCGATGTACACGATCAACACGGCGGCGCCGAGAGCACCCAACGCGATGAGAACTCGCTTGTAGATGGCCCGCGCCGGACTTGTCTGTAGCTGGGGAATGCGCAGCACCCCGACAAGGGCGAAGTCAGGCTGATCGGTCAATGCTTCCGACCTGGTCAAACGCGCCCGGAGCTTACCGGCCATACATCGACTCTCTCACTCGAACTTACGAAATACCTACACGGACATCGGCAGGCAGCGTAACCCTCGAAGATCGACTTCGGAACTCGGGCGCCGAATAGCGCGCGGGTCGTGGCGCCGGTAGTGGCAAGAAGGTCCACCGTGAGGCAGGCTGGGCAAATGCCTTTCACCGGTTCGACGTCCACTCCCAGCCAAGCGGCCGCTCTTCGTTTGTCGGCCCTCCTTCTCGGCGCCGGCACCATGCATTTCGTGGCGCCTTCCTTCTTCGACAGCACCGTTCCCCGCCAGCTTCCCGGACAGGCCCGCACCTACACCCAGGTGTCCGGCGTCGCGGAACTGGCGATCGGCGCTGCCTTGGCCGTGCCGAAGACCCGCAAGCTCGGCGCGGGCCTTGCCGCCGCGCTCTTTGTCGCCGTGTTCCCCGCCAACATCCAGATGGCGATCGACTGGTGCCGAAGCCCGAAGACGTCCACACCGCAGAAGATCGGTTCGATCGCACGTCTTCCCCTGCAGGTTCCGCTGGTGACCGAAGCACTCAAGGCTCGTCGAAACGCAAGCTAATCTTGCGCGCCTGCCGTTCGGATGAGGCGAGCGAGAGCCTCACCGTCCGGCAGGTTCTCGGGTGCGATGGTGCGACCCGATCGAACGTAGTGAAACGCCGCCCGCACCTTGTCGGCCGGAAACTGTTCGTTGCGCCCCGCCGAACGGGCTCTGGCCGACATCAATTCGGCCCAGGCCACCCGATACGCGGCCAACTGCATCACAACAGCGTCCTCGTTGGCGGCCGACGGTTCGGCACCGGTCTTCCAGTCGATCACCGTCCATCCGCCGTCGGGATCGGCGAACACAGCGTCGATCCGACCGCGTAAAACCGTTCCGGCAATGGATGTTTCGAAAGGAACTTCCACTTCGATCGGGCTGCGATTGGCCCACGGGGACCGCAGGAACGCATCCTGAAGTTTCACCAGATCGGTCTCGGGACCCGCGCCGGTATCCGCGGCGCCGGGTAGTTCGTCGAGATCCAACAGTCGGGTCGCACCGAACCTTCGCTCGATCCAGGCGTGAAAAGCCGTGCCGCGCCGCGCGAGCGGGTTCGGTGGGTACGGCAGTGGTCTACGCAGCCGTGCCGCGAGTTCATCCGGATCTGCCTTGAGGTCGACGAGCTGAGTCACCGAAAGCTGCGCCGGGAGAATCACTTCGGCACGCGCGTTTGCCCGGGCTTCGCGCTCGGCCAGTAGAACGTCGACGTCCGAGGCCCAGTTCTCCGGATCGTCCTCCGGTTCTTCCGTCTCTTCGCTGTCTTGCGGCAGCGATGCAAGTGCGGACAGGACGCTCGCGGCTCCGGCCTCGACCGCGCCGCGACGCGCACCCAGCGGGTCGGGCGGCCACTGCGCAGTACGGGGTGTGGAGGCCAACGGGTTCTCGGTGTCGGGTTCCGGTGCAGGCGCCCATTCCTCCACGACGCCGATCACACCGCGTGAGTCTTCTTCACCGGCATCGTTTTCGGCCGTGACCATCTGATGCAGCTCGTCCAGGAACTCCGAAGGCCCCTTCGGTTCCGAACCGGATTCCGCCCAGTGATGCGCCGAGATGAACAGCGCCCGTTCGGTTCTGGTCAGCGCGACGTAGAACAACCGCCGGTCCTCGTCCAGTCGACGGTTGGACAAGGCCTTCTTGTGCGCCGTGATCGCGTTCTCGAGGTCCTTGCGGTTGTAGAGCTCCTCGAGGTCGAGCACCGGAACTCCGTCGGCCGAATCCGCGTCGACCGCCCGGTCACCACGCAACGACGGTGGCAGTTCGGCGAGCGCCCCGAGCCACGATCCGGACGCGGTGGACGAGGGGAACACCCCGTCGCTGACATGCGGGATCGCCACTACTTCCCATTCGAGCCCCTTCGCCGAGTGCACGGTCAAGATCTGCACGCGATCCGGCGCCACCTCCACTTCGCCCGGAGTGAGGCCCTTTTCGATCTGTTCGGCGGCCGCGAAGAATGCGAGCATCCCGGGCAGATTGGCTGTTGGACGCGTCGCGTAATTGGCGACGACGTCGGCAAATGCGTCGAGATGCTCGCGGCCCGCGGTCCCGACGACACCGACTCGGGTTCGCGCGCCTGCCTCGATTCCGATACCGAGCACCCGCTCGACCTCCGCCACCAGTTCGGTGAGCGGCTGGCCGATACGTTCGCGCAACGACGCCAACTCTGCCGCTATCGCGTTGATGCGTGTGTACCCGAGAGCTGAATAACGTTCTGCCGGTCCTGGATCGGAGATCGAATCGACCAATCCTGCTTGCTCGGCGTTCTCCCCCGGCAGCGCGTCCTGAACTGCCGAGGTGAGCGCCTCGGCGTCGGTGACCGCACCCGCTGTTCCGTATCCGGCGGAGATGGCAAGTTCGCGGGAGCGTTGCGAGAGTGCGGCGAGGTCCTTCGCGCCGATCTGCCATCTCGCTCCGGTGAGCAGCCGAACGGCGGCGCTGCCCGCCAGCGGATCGGCGACCACTCGGAGCATGGCGATCACGTCCGCCACCTCGGGTGTGTGCAGGAGCCCACCGAGTCCGACCACTTCGACTGGCAGACCTTTGGACCGCAAAGCCTCGGCCAGCGGGGCAGCATCGGCGTTGCGGCGGATCAACACCGCTGCCGTGGGCGTCGGGCGGTCTTCGGCACGTGCCGCCTCGTATTCTTCGGCGATCTTCTCCGCAACCCACTGACGTTCCTGTTCGACGTCTCCGAGCAGCGCCAGTCGAACGTCTCCGGCGACGGCTCCCGGCCGCGCACGAAGTGTGCTGACGGCCACACCGCGTCGGCGCAACGGTGCCGACGACAGGTTTGCCAGTTCGAGAGCCTCCGGCGGGTTACGCCAACTGGTGAGCAGTTCGAGCGTCGGAGCCGGCTTTCCGTTGGCAAGCGGGAAGTCGGTTGCAAACCGTGGCAGGTTGGCCGCCGACGCGCCTCGCCAACCGTAGATCGACTGCATCGGATCGCCGACGGCTGTCAGCGCCAACCGGCCGTCGGCTCCCCCGCCGAACAACGAGGACAACAACACTCGCTGAGCGTGACCGGTGTCCTGGTACTCGTCGAGAAGAACTACCCGAAAGCGCTCACGCTCGGTTTGCCCGACCTCGGGATGTTCGGAGGCGACACGGGCCGACAGCGACATCTGGCTGCCGAAATCCAATGCGCCTTCACGCCGCAGCGTCTCACCCAGCCGGGCAACGAGGGGCAGTAGCTCGATGCGTTTGTGTTGCACATCAAGGTAATTCAACAGCTCTTTGCTCGGCCCACCCCGCTGTTTCGGACCGGCGGGCAGAGTGTGAATCAGCTTGTCCAACTCGGTGTGAGCCTCGAGCAACTGCTCGGGGTCGACCAGGTGCTCCGCCAACTGACCGGCAAGGGCCAGAACGGTTTCGGTGATGGACCCCGGATTCTTGTCGGTGTCCAGATCACTGTCCCAGCCGCTCACGACGCGGTGCGCAACCTGCCACAGTTCGGTCTCGGACAACAGCGTCGCCGAGGGTTCGATCGGCAACAGCAGTCCGTGCTCGGACAGCAACCGTCCCGCGTAAGCATGGTAGGTACTGACTTCGGGTTCCCCGGCCAGAATCCGGGAACGCACTCCGCCGGTCGGGTCGAGTGCCCGCAAAACGTCCGAACCCGCCAGTCGCGCCAAGCGCTTGCGGATTCGCGACGTGAGCTGTTGTGCCGCTTTGCGCGTGAAGGTCAATCCGAGAACGGCCTCGGGATCGACGAAGCCGTTGGCCACCAGCCACACGACGCGAGCAGCCATCGTCTCGGTCTTACCGGCACCGGCACCGGCGACGACCAATGTCGGACCGAGCGGTGCGGCGATGACTGCCGCCTGTTCCGGCGTCGGCGGGTGTTGACCGAGCGCGACCGCCAGGTCGACAGGATCGATCTTCGGTCGGCGTGCCTTCTGCGTCGCGGCAGCCACTTAGTTACTCACCTGTCGTCCCTCGTCGTGTGCCGGGCAACTCGAGCGCACCGGGCAATGTCTACATCCGTCGTTGACCCTGGCCAGATACTGCGGCCCTTGGGTCGCTGCCGCTGCGTTGTGGATGACGTCTCGCCACATCTCGACGGCTTCGGCCGTCAGCGGCGGCTGAACTCGCTGCGCCGCACCGTCTTTCTTGTTGGACTTGGCCACGAATACCAGGCGTGCACCGCCGGGTTGTGTGGCCGGTTCGCCGGCAATCGCACCTTCGGCCGCTGCGACCTGGTACGCCGCCAACTGCGCGTGAGATTGCGCGGCCTCGTTGCTGACAGGGTTTCGCGCAGTCTTGACGTCGACAACCACCGGACGGCCTTCGGTGTCGCGCTCGAGCCGGTCGATCCGGCCACGAAGCTTGACCGCAGGCGCTCCCTCCTCACGTGGTTCGAGGACCCCCTCGACCGCGACCTCGACGCCGACTTCGGTCAGTTCGCCGCGAGTTGCGTTCATCCAGGCGGTGAACGTCGCCAGCATCTCCCGAGTTCGATTGAGTTCGCGGCGCGAGTACCACTGCGATCCCAGATCGATGGATTCCCAGGCATTTTCGAGTGCCTTCTCGACTTGATCCGGTGGAATCCGGCCGGCCAATGCCTGCACCAAGGTATGGACCAGCGTACCGGCGATCGCATGAGTGTTGTCTCCGTCGCTGCCGCCATGACGCTCGAACACCCATCGGAGAGGGCATGTTTCGAGAAGCTCGATGGTGGACGGCGATAGTGAAACCGGTCCGTCCTCGGGCTGCCACATGGGAGCAGCGGTACTCGGCTCGGCTGTGCCGTACCACTGATCCGGGTGCGCGCCGCGTACCCCGGCAGCAGCCAGACGTGCCAACTGGCGAGCGGCCCGGGAATGCTTCTCGGGGTCGAAATGCGCGATGTCGGGATCACACACGACGCTGCGAAGCTGTGCGACCAGTGCAGGCAGCGACAGAACCCGGGTATCCCCGGTCTCGGGTGCAACGACGTCGAGATCGGAGGACGGATCGTCCGAGTACGCGTCACCACGGATCAATTCGTCCACGAACCGCGAAGGCACCAAGTCGGTGTCCCCCGAAGCCGATTCGACTGCGGTGATCAGCAGACGGCGACGAGCACGGCTACAGGCAACCAGGAACAACCTGCGTTCTTCGGCCAGAAGCGGTGCGGTTCGCGAGAGTCGTTCGGCAGCCGAGTCACTGCCGTCGGAGACTCCGTTGACCAGGTCGATCAGCGCTTCGGTACGCAGTAGCGATCCGCGTGCCCGCAAACTCGGCCAGAGCCCCTCCTGCACACCCGCCACCGCCACGACCGCCCATTCGCGACCCGCCGCGGCGTGAGCGCTGACCACGGTGACGGCGTCGGGAGTGATGACCGATCGGCTCCGCGAGTCGGTCGGTATCTCCTGGCTGGTCAAGTAGTCGACGAAACCGGCGAGTTGCGAACGCGGCAACCGGTCGACGTAGTTGGCGGCCGCGTCGAAAAGTGCGACGACTGCGTCGAGGTCTCGATCGGCCTGTGAGCCGATCGGTCCGCCGCGCGCCGACGCAGCCGCCCAGCGTCGTTCCAGCCCCGTCGCCTGCCATGCTGCCCACAGAACTTCTTCGACCCCGAGACCTCGCTCGAGAGGCACTCGGGCCTTGCGAAGGACCGACAGCACGCGATTGAGTGCCGCAGCTTCGACGTCTGTCAACTTGCCCATGAGGCGCTTGGACTGCGCACGATCCTCGTCGATCAGAATGAGCCGCAACAACTCCGAGGAGTCCCGATCACTTCCCGATGCCAACTCGACCCGGCGCAGGCCACGACGCAACCGGCGCAGGGTGACCGGCTCGGCGCCGCCGATGGGACCGGCCATCAGGGCAAGCGCGTCGTCGCCGGTGAACTGATCGCCGCCGAGCGCCCGAAGGACCAGCAGCAGGCCGGACACTCCGTGTTGCCTGGCCAGCGGCAATTCGGTGGCAGCGGTCGTGACGGGTACCCCGGCCGCGAGCAGGGCTCGCCGGAGAGGGGCGAGAGTGCGCGGGACCGACCGAACGATGACGGCCATGTCGGACCAAGCAATCCCGTCCAGCAGATGCGCCCGGCGCAAGGTATCTGCGACGACTGCCGCTTCTTTGGCCGTCGTACCGAGAACCCGCACCGACGCCCGCCCCGGGTCCTCATCGGTGAGATCGGATGGAACCGCGATGCGATGAGCGAGGTTGCCGGGCAGCCGCGCAGCGATCTTCGCCGCGATCGACGCGACGTCGGCGTTGTTGCGAAACGTGGTGGGCAGGACGATCTGGCGCTCGTCTCCGCGCTCGGCGAGTCCGAGTAGGAACGCCGAATCCGCACCGCGGAACCCGAAGACCGACTGATCGGGATCACCGGCGATGACCGTGCCCGCAGTTGCGGTTCCGATCAGCCGAACCAGCTGCGCCGCCTGCGGATCCAGATGTTGTGCGTCGTCGACGAGTAGGTGCCGGATCCGAGCGCGCTCGGAGCGAAGCAATTCGGGATCGGTGGCGAACGCGGTCAATGCCGCACCGATCAACTCGGCCGCGTCGAGTGCCGGCGCCGTCGCCTCCGGAGCCTCGACACCGACACTGCCGCGTAGCAGCACGCCTTGCTCGTAGGCCTCGGCGAACCGCCCGGCCGCCACCCACTCCGGACGTCCACGCTTCTTGCCGAGCTTGACCAGATCTTCGGGACCGAGTCCGCGCTCGTTCGCTCGCAACATCAGATCTCGAAGTTCGACGGCAAAGCCGTTCAAACCCAATGCGGGTCGCAGGCGCTCCGGCCACCGGAGCGCACCGTCTTCTATGTCGCCGCGCAACATCTCTCGGAGCACCGAGTCCTGCTCGGCGCCGGTGATCAGGCGTGGCGGCGCGTTGCCGTGCGCTGCGGCTTGAAGCCGGAGTACGGCAAAGGCGTACGAGTGAACGGTGCGGACCAACGGCTCACGAGTTGCCTGCGGTCCGCGTTCTTGTTCGTACCCGAGCAACCCGGCCGTGATCTGCTCGCGGACCTGCGTCGCTGCCCGGCGCGACTGGGTGAGCACCAGGACCGATTCAGGATCTTCGCCACCGGAGATCTTCTGCACTGCCAGATCCACGAGAAGGGACGTCTTGCCCGTTCCGGGGCTGCCGAGTACCTGCCAGGGACTCCAGGCGGCCCCCGAGCCGAATGAAACAGGGCCGAACGCGAGTTGGAAAGGATCCTCGGACGGCGGCGCGAACAGCCGGGCCGTCCCTTCGTCCCATGTTCGGGGTATCGGAGACGGCGCAGTTCGGTGCACCAACCGCGCCCGCGGGATGGTGACCTTGCTGCGTGTTGCCGTCTCACTCACCCAGGCATTCCACCAGAGCGCACCGACAACTCACACATCGCCTGCTTCCGGCATGATTGACCTCGTGTCTGCACTCCATACGTATCTCTACGGACCCGTCGGGGCACCGGAGATCCTTTCGCTGCACGGTCTGACCGGTCACGGCCGACGTTGGCAGTCGATGGCCGAGAACCAACTGCCCGAAGCGCGCTGGATCTCGCCGGATCTACGCGGTCACGGGCGTTCCACCTGGGCTCCTCCGTGGAACATCGAATCCCACGTGGCGAGCCTGCTGGAGACGCTCGACGAACATGCCACCGGACCGGTGGTGATCGTCGCGCATTCTTTCGGCGGAATGCTGGCGCTGCACCTCGCGGCCACCGCACCGGAACGCATTCGTGGGCTCGTCCTGCTCGACCCGGCGATCGGGTTGGATCCGACTTTCATGCAGGAAGTGGCCGAACTCACAATCGGCTCACCGGATTACACCGATGCGGCAGAGGCCTACTCCGAGAAGATTCACGGCTCGTGGGGTGAGGTTCCCACCCAGGACCTCGACGTCGAGATGGCTGAACACCTGATCGAACTGGGCAACGGACGCGTCAACTGGCGCCTGTCCACGCCCGCGATCGTGACCGGGTGGGGCGAACTCGCTCGTCCGATCGTGCTGCCTCCGTCGTCGATGCCAACCGTGCTGGTTCAGGCGATGAAGGTCCAACCGCCGTACGTCACCGACGAGTTCCGGGCAGCGCTCACCGAGCACCTCGGTGAAAATCTGACCGGTGTCGAATTCGACTGTGACCACATGGTCCCGCACGTGCGGGCCGACGAAGTCGCCGCCCTCGTTCGCAGCATGCTCTGAAGGAACCGACATGGCAGCCACCACCGAAGAGCAGATCGAAGAGGTACGGCGCCTCATCGCGTCGATTCCGGCCGGTTTCGTGGCGACGTACGGCGATATCGCTGATGCTGCAGGACTTTCCAGTGCTCGCACGGTCGGTTGGATCATGCGAACGGACTCTGCCGACCTGCCGTGGCATCGGGTTCTCGGCGCCTCCGGCAAACCGTCGGCGCACCTGGCTCATCGTCAGATCGCCAAGCTCGAACTCGAAGGCGTGCCGATCAAGGACGGTCGGATCGACCTGAAGAAAGCTCGGTATCACTTCTGATTCACGTGTCACCGGTCGTCGTGACGCGGGCGATGGGGCAGCATGGAGGTATGACCGTCACGCCGCCGACAGCCGCCCTCATTCTGGCGGGTGGTCGCGGGACCCGAATGGGTGGTGTCGACAAACCCGGCCTGCTCGTTCACGGCCGCAGGCTCCTCGACATCGCGCTTTCAGCGACGGCGCATCTGGACGCCGTCGTCGTGGTCGGTCCACATCGCCCTGAACTTGATCCTGGCATCACTCAAACTCAGGAAACTCCGGCCGGAGCCGGCCCTGTCGAGGCGATCTGGGCCGGATTGTCTGCGACCCGGTTACCCGACGACGCCGTGGTGGTGGTCCTGGCGTCCGATCTGCCGCACATCGAGGCCGTATCAGTCGACGCTTTGATAGCTGCCACGTCGACGGACAGTCCGGTGACGTGTGCCGTGGACGAGAACAACCGAACCCAATTCCTGCTCTCCGCGTGGACATTTCGCGAGCTCCGGCAACGCCTGTCCACATTGCGGGAGAGTTCGGGGTTGGAGAATCAACCTATGAAAGCGATTGTCACCGAGCCGTTCTCGACGCTGCGTGTCACTGGTACCACTGACTGCGACACACCGGCGGACATCGACCGCGCGCGAAACCATCCGCGCCTGACGATCGAGCAAGCCCGCTCAGCCGTCAGGAACTCACTGACAGCATTGTCACCACACTGGGCCGCCCTCGCCGACAGTCTCGGAGCAACGCTCGCGCAGCCTCTCGTCGCCCTGGGTGATCTTCCTCGATCCGATGTCTCGGCGATGGACGGGTACGCCGTCTCCGGCGAGGGTCCCTGGCGAATCCGCACCGAGATCCGTATCGCGGGCGCCGACGGGCAACTCGAACTCGGTGAAGGCGAAGCGATTCGCATTGCCACGGGAGCACACCTGCCCCTCGGCGCCACCTCGGTGATTCGTGACGAGTATCTGTCCGTCGACGAGCCATCTCGGATGGTACGGAGACTGCCGGATGCGCCGCACCGCAACGACGCTCGACCACGAGGGGAAGATTGGACCACCGGATTCACGATCGCCCCGACTGGTACCGCGGTGACTCCGGCGGTGGTCTCCGCAGCTGCCAGCGGTGAAGTGTTCGACGCCCTCGTCCGTGGTCCGGTACGGGCACGCGTGACAGTCACCGGCGACGAGATCCGGCGGACCGGTCCACTGCGTGAAGGTCAGACCCGCGACTCCGTCGGTGGGATTCTCCCCTACCTACTGGAAAGCAACGGCGTACGGTGCGTGGCGGATTCGCACCTGAGGGACACGGCCGACAGTTTCGAGCGTGTACTGGCGGATGCGACTGAACAGGACCTGCTTGTTGTCATTGGTGCCACGGGCGGCGGCGCTGCCGACGAAATGCGCAGTGCGCTCGATCGACTCGGCGCTCGCACGATTGTCGGGCGAGTCGCCTCGCGCCCGGGCGGATCTCAGATAACGGCTGTCCTGCCCAGTGGTCGGGTGGTTCTCGGCCTCCCCGGCAACCCGTACGCCGCAGTGACCACCCTGTTGACGATGCTGCCCACCGTCGTGGCCGCCTTGACGGGAAGCGACACCCCACCGCCACTGCTCGGCATCATCGAGAACGCCGCTGCGGTGACTTCCGATGCGGTACGCCTACTGCCGGTCACACAATCCGCCGACGGTCGCTGGCGCGCCGAACCGTCTGTACGTACCGCACACCTGGCGGGGTTGATCGGGCGCTCCGCGTTTGCACTCGTTCCGCCACACGCGGAAGACGATGCCGTCGCCGAAGTGGTTGTCCTCCCACGCTGATCGGGTCAGTCGTTTGGGCGCCTACGCCGGTTGACCCCGACCACGCCGACCACTGTCGCAAGCACCAGCGAATACACGCCCCACAGCACCAAGAACGGCAGCAACCAGCCGGCATCAACGGTCTGACCGCGCGGTCCGACGCAGTACAGCGTGAAATTGGTGGACGTACCGTCGCCGTCGGAAAAGGTATCCGAGACGACCATCGCGCTCGATGTGGGAGCTTCACAGAAAATCGGCGCCAAATGAGCGACCTGGCCGGGCCAGATCACCGAAGACAGCAGTGCGGCAAAGATTCCCACGACCACGATCACCACTACGGAGATCAGCAACGGAGCGATACGGCGGCTCACAGCGGGTGCACCAGGAAGGGAGTTCCGTCAGGCTCGAAGACCACCAGCGCCCGCGAGCGTGGAGATTCCACCATCACGGATGCGCGAATCGCCTCGGTGCGACTGACCGAGATCCCGGTGACTTCGCCGTCGTCGACACCGCTGTTCTCCAGCGCGTCGTCGACCAACTTCTCGAGGTTCGTCAATGCCGGCACTTGATCCAGCGTGAACGATCGTGCATCGAGATCGTCGGTGACACTGACTTGCACGGGGCTCGGCTCGCCGAGAATGACTCCGTCGAAAGAGAATCTGTCGAGCTGGGTCGGCTTCCCGGGGTCTCGAACGGTGACTCCGAGCGTCTCGATCGGGCTGATGTCGATGCTGGTCACCGATACCGCGTCGACGCCGTATCTATGTGCGAGGCTGTCGAACCCGCCTCGCACCAACTCCGACGTCATCCCACCGCCACGTTCGCGCATCTGATTGTCGAAATCCATCCGATCGACGGCACCGATACATCCGCTCAGACTCGTGGCCGCCAAAGCGATGGCTACCGTCCACAGCGCCGACCGCACCTGCGAGGACGCGAATTTCATGAGCGGAGCGTACCGCGAGTGTCCGGTTCCATCCCGGTGGACTGCGCGTCGCACGAATTACTGTCGGCGACTCGTGGGATCATCGCGCCATGAATCGTGTCGACGAAGGATTCGAACCGCCGGACGCATTGGTCGAGTGGTGCCGCTCCCGCACCTTTCCACTGCACGTCCTCGACGACGAAGCCACCGTCGACCTGGATTGGTGGAACGCACACCTGAAGGACGCCGGCCACACCATCAGCCTTCGCGGGCGTGATCTCGACGGCAAAGTGATCACCGAAGGTCGAGCCATCGTTCAACGCAACGACCTTCGCCCGTCGAGCGATCTCGTTGTCGCCCAGCACGACGGCCTCGGACTACTGTTTCTCTGCGCGGCCTGGCAGGGCTCGCACGAGAGCCGACGTTTCACACGGCGGTTCCCCAACGTCTTCAATCCCCATCACCGCGAGGACGAGGATCCGCTGACCCAGATCACAGCCATTCTCGATCACTGCTCGAAAAACAAGTCGATGCCCGTCGTGCGGCGCGACACCTGGTCCGGGTGGCCACTCACCCCCGGTGTCGGGGTATCGCTGATGGCCGCTTTCATGTGGGCAGTGGGCGTACAGGCCGAAGGCCGACGCGCTCAGATGATCGACCAGTACGGAGTCTCGACGCTCATCCACGAGGGCTGGCTCGAGGATCCTTCCGTCACCGGCTTCACGACGCGTCGCTACCGCCGGTACTGCGAACTTCTCGACAGCTGGGCCTATGCCGCCGGCACCCAACCCGAGATCGTCGAGATGTGGTTGGTGAAAAGGTGGAGTGCGCGGTTGGCCCAAGCACGCAACGACGTGAGCGCCCCCACCCTGTTCTAACTCTCAGAACGGCTGCATCTCAGAACGGCTGCATCTCAGAACGGCCAGGCAGGGAGAGTCGGCAGCCCCACCCTCGTCGGCCTCCCAACCAACCAGGCCAAGGTCTCCGCGTCGGACAGTGACGGCACTCGTACACCCGGGACCGCCGTCTCCAGTGCGCCCAACTGACTGGCGAGAGTGAATTCCACGAACTCGGCAGGCCAGTCGTGGCAGGTGTAACCGATGTCGAGGTCCATCAGGTGAATCTCGATCTCGTTCCAGCGCAGGATCGGTAGATCGAATGCCGTCACAGGTTTGCGCCACGGCACCGGTGTGTCCAGTCGATCTGTCGGGATCTCGCACAACGCGTCGACCAGCCTCGTTCCCGAGAAGCGGTAGTCGAGGGCCAACAATTCAGCCGGGCGATCTGCGCCCTCTTCGATTGCAGCATTGCGCGCATCCGGCCCCCCTGGATACATCTCCCCCGATTCGCCGCCCTGCACGCCGGCAACAAATCTGCCCAGCGCGTCGGCGTTGCGCGACATGTGCGTCACGACGTGTCCCCGACTCCACCCGGGGAGCCCGGAGGGCTCCCGCGCCTGCTCTTCGGTCAGTGCACCGATGAGAGCCTGTGCCTTGACGTCGGATTCACGAACTGCTGCGACCAGGTCGGCATACGTCGGCGTTACGGAGTGAGACGTCATGCAGCGATACTAGTTCCCTTCGCGCACTCTCATACCGATTCACGACAAGGTCCACCACTCCCGGATCGACGCCGAGCGGTTCGGTCACACCATCGGCTCCTGCAGCGTGCAACCTTTCGTGGAACAGCCCGTGCGCGAGGAGGTACGAGGCGACAAAAACTCGCTTCGCGCCGCGAACGCGTGCTGCTGCAACAACATCGGCTACCTTCGGCTCCCCGGTCGCGATGTACCCGATGTCGACACGAGTCCCCGCCGCTTCGGCAAGCATCAGCGCAGCACGCTCGACGTCTCGCAGCGCCCGCGCATCGGACGACCCGGCGGCAGCAAGCACTGTCGCGTCACCCGGATTCCACCCCGCTTCGGTCAAGCGCCGAAGCAACACGCGTGCAAGCGCCGGATCGGGTCCGAGTGCGGGCGTCACACTCACAGCCGAGTGCTCACTGAGCGTCACTTCGCGTCGAACATCGGTGTGAACGTGGTAGCCGGACGCCAGGAACGCCGGTACGAGAATCGCTCGCCCCGGAGTGTCCCGGAGGACTTCCGAAGGTGACGGACCGAGCACATCGACAAAGGCAACGCGCGTGCGTCCGACGCGCGTGCCGACGGCGTCGGCCAGTGCGGCAACCATTTCCACGCCACGTGCACTACGCGTGCCATGAGCTACCAGGACGAGGACATCGTCATCGCGTTGCATAGTCACCGGGATTCTGTACGTAGTCGCCGGGGTCGAGGGCAAGTCGATAGCCCCGCTTGACCACCGTCTGAACGGCTTTGGGCGCGCCGAGGCACGCGCGCAATCGGGCGACGGCGGTCTCGACGGCGTGGGTGTCCCCGCCGCCGCCGGGAAGAGAAGCCAGCAGTTCGTCACGGGAGACGACTCGACCGGGACTCGCACCGAGAGTGCGGATCAACGACATCGCAGCCGGCGGCAATTGCTTCACTTCACCGTCCACGACTACGCAACCGCCGCGAATGCTGATTTCGTGTTCGCCGGCTTGAATCTTGTTGGCTCGCTGCGGGAGTTCGTCGACGATGTGTCTCGCGAGCGCGCCCAGACGTGCCCGCGCCGGGGCTGTGGTCGGTACATTCAAGGCTTCGAGCGGCGCCGAGGTGACCGGGCCGACGCACATGGCCGCCACCGGACCCCGCATCGCGTCGAGAATGTCGCCGAGATCCCCGGTCTTGTCGGCTCGCATCAACATCGAGGCTACGGCCGGTGCACTGGTGAAACTGACGGCGTCGATTCCGGCTGACGCTATGGCGTCGATCATCCGGTCGAGCAGCGTCGGATCCTCCGGCGGTTCCCATCGATAGACGGGCACCGCGATGACCTCGGCGCCGGCCTCGCGCAACACCTGACAGAAGTCGGGAATCGGCTCCCACTCGGTGGTCGCACCATGCAGTTGAACGGCGATCCGCTTTCCCGAGACACCTTCTGCCAGAAGATGTTCGAGCACCTCGGCGGAAGACTCGGATGCCGGGGACCATTCCTCACGAAGGTCGGCCGCGCGGATTGCTCCCTTGGCCTTCGGTCCTCGCGCGAGCAGACGAGCCGAGCCCAACGCGGATCCGAGATTTTCCGCCTCACCCCACCCGTCGGCTGCTTCCAGCCAACCCCGGAATCCGATCCCGGTGGTGGCGACAACCACCTCGGGAGGATCCGAGATGATCTGCTGTGTCACCCTTTCGAGCTCACGGTCGTCGGCCAACGGAATGATTCGAATCGCCGGAGCGTGAACGACATCCGCTCCCCGACGAGTCAGCAAGGTCGCGAACTCCTCGGCGCGGCGCGAAGCAGTGATACCTACCGTGAATCCAGCCAACGGCATGTCGTCACTCACGAGACTGCATCGGCGACAGTCGAGCGAACACCCTGCATCTGCAAGCTGTGTACCTGAACGACTCCAGCCCACACGCGAACGCCGTACACCGGCAGCGCAACCGACGAGTCGTCCAGCGCCCGGCCGTCGACCAGCGAGAACGCCTGCTTGAGCAGTGGCGAGACCACGATCGGTTCACCGTCCCGGTCGCCGACGAGTCCGCGAGACATCACCGCGGCGCGGCCGTACGGATCGAAGTTGCTGACAGCCCGGAGTGTGCCGTCCTCGAGTAGGAACAGTGCCACCTGCTCGCCGCCGCGAAGAAGCACGGCAACTCCGCGTCCAGGGATCAGATGGCTCAGCGGGCAGGCCGACGTCCATTCGAGTCGATCCGAATCCAGCTTGGCGATCTGCGCATCGATGACACTCATCGAAGTCCTCCTGTCGATCCGGCGACAACGTCGCGCGGGTTCTTGTCTACGTTTCTACGGATCCCGTGTTTCCCACGGGTTACGCGACTATTACCGGCGCGTGGGGATGCTCGGCATACCCATCAGGACCGGAACCTTGCGCACTCCGGTCTCGTCGAACACAACCGTCGGGTCGGCTTCTTCCGGTGCGTTGACGAACGAGACGAACCTCGACAATTTCTCCGGATCACCCAGCACACCGGCCCATTCGTCCTGGTAACCCTCGACGTGCTTGGCCATCAGTGCCTCGAGTTCTTCGCCGATACCCAGGCTGTCTTCACAAATCACGGCCTTGAGGTGATCAAGTCCGCCTTCGAGTGATTCGACCCACGGCGCCGTGCGCTGGAGGCGATCGGCAGTACGGATGTAGAACATGAGGTAGCGGTCGATGTACTTGACCAAGGTCGCGTCGTCGAGGCCTCCGGCAAGCAACTGAGCGTGTTTGGGCGACTGTCCGCCGTTACCGCCCACATACAGATTCCAACCGTTCTCCGTCGCGATGACGCCGACGTCCTTGCCTCGCGCTTCGGCACATTCACGGGCGCAACCCGAGACGCCGAACTTGATCTTGTGCGGCGAACGCAGACCGCGGTAGCGATTCTCGAGGTCGACGGCCATACCCACCGAATCCTGGACACCGTAGCGGCACCAACTCGAACCGACGCAACTCTTGACCGTCCGGAGGGACTTGCCGTACGCCTGACCCGATTCCATCCCGGCGTCGACGAGGCGCTTCCAGATCGCGGGCAACTGTTCGACGCGGGCACCGAACAAGTCGATGCGCTGACCGCCGGTCACCTTCGTGTACAAGCCGAAGTCTCGCGCCACTTCTCCGATGACGATGAGTTGCTCACCCGTGACCTCGCCGCCCGGCATCCGAGGTACCACGGAGTACGTACCGTTCTTCTGGATGTTTGCGAGGAAGTGATCGTTGGTGTCCTGCAACGACGCCTGCTGGCGATGCAGGATGTGATCGGAGTCCGTCGATGCCAGAATCGAAGCGACTACGGGCTTGCAGATGTCGCAACCGGCGCCCTTGCCGTACTTGGCGATCAGCGCCGAGAAGGTTCTGGTCTGCGTCGACTGGACGATCTGGAACAACTCGGCCCGCGACTGCGCGAAATGTTCGCACAGTGCCTTCGACATCACGACGCCGGAATCGGCCAGCAGCTGCTTCACGGTGGGAAGGCAACCGCCACAGGTGGTTCCGGCGCTGGTGCACGCCTTCACCGAAGCGATGTCGCATGCGCCGGCTGCGATTGCACCGCAGATGGCTCCCTTCGTCACGGCGTTGCACGAGCACACCTCGGCGTCGTCGGGCAGCGAGCCTGCACCCGGCTTCTCCCCCGCAGGCGAGATCAATGTCGCCGGGTCACCGGGTAGTTCGCGACCGACCAGCGGGCGCAGCGACGCGTAGGCCGATGCGTCACCGACAAGAATGCCGCCGAGCAGGATCTTCGCGTCGTCGGAGACCACGAGCTTTGCGTACGTCCCCTTGGACGCGTCGCTGAGGACGACTTCGAGGGCGCCCGGTGAGGTCGCCATCGCGTCACCGAAACTGGCGACGTCGACGCCCATGAGCTTGAGCTTGGTGGACATGTCCGCGCCCGGGAAATCCGCGGCGCCGCCGAGCAGACGATCGGCCACGATCTCGGCCGTCGTGTAACCGGGAGCGACCAGACCGTAGCAACGGCCTTCCACCGCAGCACATTCGCCGACTGCGTAGACGTTCTCGTCCGAAGTCACGCAGCCGAGGTCGGTCAGGATGCCACCGCGCTCCCCCACTGCGATCCCGGCGTCGCGGGCCAGCTGATCACGCGGACGTACTCCGGCGGAGAAGACGAGCAGCGCGGCATCGATGGTGGAGCCGTCGGAGAGTTCGACCACGATTCCGTTGTCGGCCTGCGAAATTCCCGCCGTCCCGACACCGGTGTGGACAGTGAGCCCGAGTTCGGTGACGAGGCGAGCGAGCAGTGCGCCGCCACCCTCGTCGACCTGCATCGGCATCAATCGCGCATTGTGCTCGACGACGTGTGCCGTCATCCCCATGAGCGAGAGAGCATTTGCGGCCTCGAGTCCAAGCAAACCTCCGCCCACCACGACGCCGACAGCGCCAGGACCAGCCTTCTCAGCGGCGGCCCGGATACCGTCGAGGTCGTCGAGGGTGCGGTAGACAAAACATCCGTCGCCGTCGTGCCCCGGCACGGGAGGCACGAACGGATACGAACCGGTCGCCATCACCAGAGCGTCGTAGGAGATCGTCTCGCCGGTTGTCGTCGTGACCGTGCGTGCATCTTTGTCGATCGAGAGCGCGCCGTCCCCCACTCGGAGATCGACCAGGCCGTCACCGACGTAATCGTTGCCGGCCAGTGCCAATTCCTTGGGGTCCCACGCTCCGACGTACGAGGACAGCCCGACTCGGTCGTACGCTGCGTACTGCTCGTCGCAGAGTACGGTCACCGACCAGTTGTTCGCTTCGTCGCGCGAACGCAGTGCCTCGACGAATCGGTGTCCGACCATTCCGTGTCCGATGACAACAACCGACTTGCTCATGACGCCTACTTCCTGAGGTACGAGATAGTTCTGAGATTCTGCGGACCGCTCACGCCGTGACTGCGACCTTCGCCTCGTCGACGTCTGTGGTCAGCGTCGACGGCTTGCGCAGGAAGACGAACCAGGTGACTGCGATGCAGGCGATGTAGAAGGCCAGGAACACCCAGAAGGCCATGGTCGCCGACTTCGCGGGGCTGCTGTACGACGCGCGCAGCACCAGGTTGATGCCGACGCCGCCCAAACCGCCTACCGCACCGGCAAATCCGATGAGAGCGCCGGAGATACTGCGCGACCACGTCGCCTTCTCGCTTCGATCCATGTGGTCGAAGCTCTGAGCCTTCGCCTCGAAGATCGCCGGGATCATCTTGTAGACGGATCCGTTTCCGATGCCGGAGAGCAGGAACAGAGCGATGAATCCGAGAACGAATGTCACCATGATTCCGGCGCTGGCGACGCCGGCGGTGTTGTCGTCCATCGTTCCGGCCGTCACGAGTATCGATGCCGCAAATGCCATGGCGACAAACGTCCACATGGTGATCTTGCCGCCGCCGATCCGGTCGGCCAGTTTGCCGCCGAGGGGGCGAGCGATCGAACCGAGGAGAGGGCCGATGAAGGCGATCTGTGCTGCATGCAGCGCGGCCGCGGCCGGAGTGGCACCGCCGGCGAGGAAGTTGATCTGCAGAACCTGACCGAAGGCGAAGCTGAATCCGATGAAGGAACCGAACGTACCGATGTACAGGAAGCTGATCACCCACGACTCGGAGAACTTGAGTGCCTTGGCCATCGAGCGCAGGTCCGACTTCTGGTTGCCCAGGTTGTCCATGAACAGCGCGGCACCGACGGCAGCGGCCGCAATGAACACGAGATAGACGGCGCAGACGATCCACGGAGCGCGGTTACCGACGGTGGCGATCACCAGCAGACCGATCAGCTGAATCATCGGCACACCGATGTTGCCGCCGCCGGCATTGAGACCGAGCGCCCACCCCTTGAGGCGTTGCGGGTAGAAGGCATTGATGTTGGTCATCGACGACGCGAAGTTGCCGCCGCCGATACCTGCAGTGGCCGCTACCAACATGAACGTGGTGTACGACGCACCCGGGTTCATCATCAGGTAGAGCGTGAGAAGTGTTGGCACGAAGAGGAACAGCGCACTCATGACGGTCCAGTTACGACCGCCGAACCGTGCGGTGGCAACCGTGTAGGGAATACGGAGGACCGACCCGACAAGTGTGGGCACTGCGACGAGGAAGAACTTTCCGGCCGCGTCGATGCCGTAGATATCCGTCGGCATGAACAACACCATCACGGACCAGATCGACCAGATCGAGAAGCCGACGTGTTCGGCTACCACTGACCAGATCAGGTTCCGCTTCGCGATGTCCTTGCCGCCGGATTCCCAGGCGTCGACGTCCTCTGCATCCCAATGCTCGATGTAATGACTCACCAGGGCCTCCTGAATATGTTGGAGACCCAAAGGTAGAAAACGGTTATTGCGCCGGTGCTGCGTGCGATGACCGCGAAGTCAATTGATCCTCACCCGGTAACAAGACCGGGTGTGAGCTAGTTTTTCGCAGGTGCGTGCCAGGAATCCTCGAGCATCCGAGGCTTGCATGCCTGGTAGGCGCCCAGGAGCACCACGATCACAGCGACGACGAGCAGGCCGAACGGCGCAGCGTATCCACCGGACACGTCGTGAAAAACGCCGAACAGGAGCGGACCGAGGCAGGCAACGGAGTAGCCGATGCCCTGGGTGAAGCCGGACAGTGCCGAGGAACCGATGTGCGAACGAGTACGCAGGTTGATCAGTGTGAGCGACATCGGGAACGTGCTCGGACCGAGGCCCAGGACGACAACCCATACGACCGGCGCCGCCATCGGGGCAAAGTACAGCCCGCCCATGCCGACCAGGTAGCAGACGGCACACGCGATCACGACAGGGAAGGGATTGGCCATGCGAGCGCACAGCGTCGGTGCACCGAAAGCTGCGACGAGCCCGATCACCGAGAACATTCCGACCATCGTTCCGCCGAAGGCATCACTGGCTCCGGCGTCACGAAGGATCGAGGGAATCCACGTGAACATCGAATACGTGATCAGTGAGGTCATGCCGAACATGCCGGCCATCCCCCAGGCCACGGGAGAACGCCAGACCTGACCGCGTGGCTGTTCTGCCACTGCCGCAACCGAATCCGATGCATTCTCGACGGACCCGGCTTCGTTCGCGCGAGCCTTGCGCGAGCGAGCGAGGGTGATCAACCACGGCACTGCTGCGGCGAAGCCGAAGGCGGACCACCAGCCGATCGAGAACCGCCACCCGAAGGCGTCGGCGACCGGGACTGCGACGAACGCCGGAACGATGGTGCCGATCTGCACGGCCACGATGTAGACCGAACTCATGGTGGCGAGGCGATCCGAGAAGTACCGCTTGACCAACGGCGGGATCACGACATTGCCGATTCCCATGCCTGCCAGTGCCAGAGCCGAGAGGGCCAGCAACGACCATGTCTGAGACATCATGGCGCGCAACAACATTCCGACGCCGGCCATGAGCATCGCGACGAGGGCCGTTCGCTCGAGCCCGATACGTTTCGCGATGGCGGGAGTGATGAGACCGAAGATGGCGAACATTGCGGTCGGAACCATGCCGAAGACACCGACGATCGAGGCGGAGAAGCCGATCTCGTCGCGAATCTCGGCCGCCAAGGGCGAGAACGAGGTCACCGCAAGTCGAAGTACGAGCGCAGACATCGCAATCGCAGCGAAGACGAGCACACGGCCTTGTATCAACGAGCGGGTTTCGGTTCTCTCCAGTTGAGCAGTCACCGGCAAATCATAGGATGACCGGACGAACTCGCACAAGCGCGGTAATCTAACGTCACATTCACACCACTTACCCGGACCCGAGGAAACAACCACGTGCAACCCGTTCGACGCGCAAGTCTCATCTCGCAGGTCACCGAACAACTCCGCAACGAGATCCGGAGCGGAACCTGGCCGATCGGTTCCAAAATCCCCACCGAACCGGAACTGTCGGAGCTGACCGGGACCGGTCGCAATACCGTGCGCGAGGCGGTCCAGGCGCTCGTACACGCCGGAATGCTGGAACGTCGTCAGGGATCGGGCACCTACGTCGTTGCTGTCTCCGACCTCGGTGGCACTCTCGGCAACTACTTTGCCGGTGCCCACCAGCGGGATGTACTCGAACTTCGGCGCGCACTCGACATCACTGCAGCCACCCTCGCCGCCGCACGGCGAACCGAAGACGACATCGCCGAACTGACGCGGCTACTCGAGCTTCGCACCGCGTCATGGGAGGGTCAGGACGTCGACGCTGCCACCACCGCGGACGTCGCCCTGCACCGAGCAATCGTCGCGGCCAGCCACAACGAGGTCTACCTGGAGTTCTACGACTCCCTGCTCCCGGTCATCGAGACCACGATCCAACAGCACATCGATGCAACCGGCGAAGGATTCCACTCGCAGCACGCGAACCTCGTCAACGCTGTCGTCGACGGGAACACCGTGGCCGCCTCGAACGCCGCACGCGAGCTGTTCGAGGGCCTGGTCTCGGACTTCGGTACCGGCGCCCCGATCTAGAGCAGCAAGCGCACGATGTCGGACGTACGGGCCAACCCCGGGAACGCGTCCGCCGTCGAGCGAGGATGCAGAACATGAACCGCCAAGCGGAACATCACCGCACGTAGAAGCATCTGCGGCCACTCGGGGAGATCTTCCCACCGGCCGACCAGTGCCTCGTCGGCACCGCCCCACGAGATCGCGTCGACCACAGCGACGGCGGCGGCCCACGCAGCCGGCCGCCAATACGGCGTGATGTCGGTGATTCCGGGCGCCATACTGCCCGAGAACAGCACTGTCCCGAACAGATCGCCGTGCACGAGCTGGTCCGGGCTCTGCACCGGCTTACGCAAAGTAGCGAGCCCGGCGATCAGTTCCAGACTCTTGCGACCGTCAGGAGTGGGCGTCTCGAGTTGCTCGACGCCCTTCGCGATCCTCAGCGGAACCGTTTCCCATGCCGCGCGATCAGCGGCGACGAATACGTCGACCTCGGCCCACGGCGGCACGGGCGGTTGCGCAAGGAAGCGCGGACGCTCGAGCGAGGCCGTCGCCGCATGCAGTCGGCAGGACATCGAGACCACTTCGTCGTGACGTGGTTCCGGCGATCCGACGATGAAGGTGTCGGCACGCCAGCCCGAGACGACGTAACGACCGTCGGTCGAACGCACCGGTCGAGCCAGCCGAACGCCGTCGACTTCGAGGTTCTCTCGCACCTTCGCCGACCACGCTGCGCGGGCATGATCCGCGACTGCTGAAAGGACGACGTCTCCACACAGCCACCCGCCGTCCCAATCCGCACCGAGTGGGATGGGATCGACTTCACGGAGGCCGAAGGTGGAGCACACGTGCTGGGGAGGTTGGCCTGTGCTCACACCCCAACGCTACCGGTGCGCGGCGCCGCCTCCCGCGAGGCGCGCCTAGTAGACCGGCAGACTCGCATCCACCTGGTTCGCCCAGGCGATCGCGCCGCCTTGAACGTGGACCGCGTCGGAGAAACCGGCGTTCTTGAGAAATGCCAATGCCTCGGCGGAACGAATGCCGGTTTTGCAGTACAGCACTATCTGCTTGTTCTGCGGCAACGTCGCCAGAGCTTCACCGGACAGGATGCGGTCCTTCGGGATCAGCACGGCCCCCGGCAGATGCATGATGTCCCATTCAACCGGTTCTCGTACGTCGACCAGCTCGATCGACCGTCCCTCGCCGATCATGGCCTCCAGTTCGGGCGCCGTGATCGTCGAACCGACAGCAGCGGCACTCGCCTCTTCGGACACGACACCGCAGAACGCGTCGTAGTCGATCAAGGCGGTGACCGGCACGCGGGTCGGATCACGCTGAAGGCGGATCGTCCGGAACGTCATCGCAAGTGCGTCGTAGATCATCAGGCGTCCGAGAAGCGGTTCGCCGATCCCCGTGATGAGCTTGACCGCCTCGGTCGCCATGATCGAACCGACGGTCGCGGGCAGGACTCCGAGCACACCACCCTCGGCGCACGAGGGGACCATGCCTGGCGGCGGCGCCTCCGGGTAAAGATCGCGATAGTTCAGTCCCGCGCCGTCCGGGGCGTCTTCCCAGAAGACCGAGACCTGCCCTTCGAAGCGGTAGATCGAGCCCCACACGTACGGCTTTCCCGCGATGACGGCAGCATCGTTGACGAGGTACCGCGTCGCGAAGTTGTCCGTACCGTCCAGGATCAGGTCGTACTCGGAGAACAGTTCGACCGCGTTGGAGTTGTCCAGGCGGAACTCGTGCAACCGGACGTCGACGTGCTCGTTGATTTCGAGAATCGACTCCTTCGCACTGAGCGCCTTCGGGCGTCCGACGTCGGAGCGTCCGTGAATCACCTGACGCTGCAGGTTCGACATGTCGACCTCGTCGAACTCGACGATCCCGATGGTGCCCACTCCTGCGGCCGCGAGGTAGAGCAGTGCCGGTGAACCCAATCCACCGGCGCCGATGAACAGGACTCGTGCATTCTTGAGCCGCTTCTGACCGGTCATGCCTACGTTCGGGATGATCAGGTGCCGGCTGTATCGGGCAACTTCCTCCCGGCTCAACTCGGCTGCCGGCTCCACCAGTGGTGGCAATACGACGGGTGTTGCAGACACCGCGAAACACTCCTAGTTCAAGACGAGATCAGGGATTCTCGATCCGGTCACGCTCGGGGGTACGGCCACGGATTGAAGCGGCACGTGAGTCCGTTCATCGGAACGACGCCCTCGGGATCAAGCCTAGCGATGTCGTTGTTCGCGGTTCCGAAGGTCTGCTGCATCATGATCGGTGCGAGTCCGCCTTCGGTCTCGCACGGCTGATGAGCGGCGTATCCGATGGCATGGCCGACCTCGTGATTGATCTGATACTGCCGATACGAGCCGATGTCGCCCTGGAACGAAATGGCGCCTCGCACCCATCGCGGTTCGTTGAGCAGGACTCGGTCCATGCTCGGGTTGTAGCAGGATCCTTCGAGTTCGATTTCGTATCCACAGCCTTCGCGGATCGTCATCTGTGAGGTCAAGGAGATCCGGAAGTCCGGCTCGCCGGCGTCGACGCGCCGGAACGCGACCTTGGGATCGTTGGTCCAACTCTTCGGATTGGCCAGTGTCTGGTCGACCATGCGTCCGTACGATTCGTCTCCGCCGAAGCCGGTCGTGTCGACGCCGTCCTCGATCTCGACCGTGTACGTGAACTCGCGTTCGGTTCCCTGTCCGACCTTGCCCGTCGTACCTGGTACGACGTGCCACGTTCCACCCCCCGCGACGGTGAACGGACCACCGTCGGGAAGGGCACCGGACGGTATCGACGAGGCAAAAGTTCCGTCTCCGGCCGGTGGGGCACCGATGACATCGGTTCCGTCGGTGCTGTGCGCGAGGTCGGCGGTGGCCGACGTCTTGCTCGCGGAGTCTGTGGCGTCCGGCCGTACCGCATCGACGATCACAAGAATGGTGAGCACCACGAGAACCGGAATCGCGTAGGCCCGCCAACCGTAGGTCGAGACGAAGCGCCCAAGCTTGCTCTGCTTTCGCGCTGCCCGGTCCGGTCGCGGATTACGCGGGGTTCGGCCCACTTCTCGTTTGGTCGGATCCCATTGGGCGCGCAAAGGCTGATGGGAGGAAATGCCGCGATAGTCGCGTTCGCCGTAGGCACGATCATTCGGCACCTCCGGCCGACGTTCGTCGCGAGGCGCTCCAGTTCCGCTACGCATTCGACGTTCCTCACGTTCAGGGTTCTGCGTAGTTCGTCCACGCATGCGCGGTCCCCCTGGGTCAGTCACGTCGTCCAGAATCTCACACACGGCAAGTCGCTCGCCCGGGCTGACCGAAACTTGCTGGTCCTGGCGTGTCATGGCAGCCCGTCCTGTAACGAGAAAGACCGCTGGTCTCGCTCACCGAGGCACGCGCGACTCGCCCGGGCGACACACGGTATCGTTCATTCGGCTACGACCGGTGTGACGGAGGATACTGGCGGGTACGCACACGCGACTCGCGGATCCGCGCGCCGACCGAATTACTTTTGCTCAGATTGGAAGCGACATGACAGAACTCGCGGATCGGACTGACTCCGATCGCGGTACAACGGCTGGCAAGCCTGCCGGAACACGTCGCAGCACCCGCCTCCCCCGCGATGCGCGCCGCCTCCAGCTCCTCGCAGCTGCAAGTGAGGTATTCGTTGCGAACGGGTACCACTCGGCCGGCATGGACGAGATCGCCGAATGTGCCGGTGTCAGCAAGCCAGTTCTGTACCAACATTTCCCAGGCAAACTCGAACTGTACGTCGCAGTCCTGCAGAGTTACGTCGACAGCCTCATCTCGGGTGTACGCCAGGCCCTGCGATCGACGACGGACAACAAACAGCGTGTCCGCGCCGCGGTCCAGGCGTTCTTCGACTTCGTCGACAACGACTCCCAGGGCTTCCGCCTGGTGTTCGAGTCCGACATCATGGGCGAACCACAGGTCCAGACACGCGTCGAACAAGCCACCGAAGCCTGCGTCGACGCCGTGTTCGACCTGGTGAGTCAGGATTCCGGACTCGATCCGTACCGCGCGCGCATTCTTGCGGTCGGTCTAGTCGGTGCCAGCCAGTTCACTGCGCGGTACTGGCTCGAAGCCGCGCGGCCGATCCCGAAGGAAGAAGCCGTGGAAATCACCGTGACCCTCGCGTGGGGCGGTCTCTCACACGTGCCGCTGCAAGCCGAAACGAAGTAACCGGAACCCGAACGAGAATGGGCGGGCAGTCTCACGACTGCCCGCCCATTCTGCTGTTACAGCTACGCGTCAGACGGTAGGCGCGAATCCGACCTTGCGGATATCGGACGGACCGATCTCCACGTACGCCACACGAGAAGCCTGCACCAGGAACTTGCGGCCCTTGTCGTCGACGAGAGCCAGAACCGGCTCGCGGCCACCGAGGACAGCCGCGACCAGTGTCTCGACCTCGTCAGGGGTCTGTTCGCTGTTGACGATGAGCTCACGCGGGCTGTCGATTACACCGATCTTGACCTCCACGGTCAACCTCCGAACTGTTCGTGAATTACATCCGTTGTCGACGCAAGGCTAATGCAGCAACGACCGCCCACGCTCCTCTGCACGCTGTGCCCAGAGCGAACAGGCACCTAGACGAGTCCGAGAATCGCCATCCGCTCGGCATGCTTTGCCTGCATGCCGTCGAACAACGCGACAACTCCGTTGAGGTCGCCGGAGGCGGAGATCACCAGATCGGTGAGATCCTCACGCTGCGCCAGCACGAACTGCGCCTGCGTGATTGCTTCGCCCAGAAGACGGCGTCCCCAGAGCATCAACCGGTCCTTGGCGCGAGTACTGGCCTCCACTGCTGCCTTCACCTCGAGCACCACGAACTCCGAGTGGCCCGTCTGGGACAGCACGTCCTCTACGATTTCCGCGACATCCGCCGGGAGGGAGTGCCCGATCTCGCGATAGAAGTCGGCAGCGATTCCGTCGCCGACGTACGCCTTCACGAGCGATTCCAGCCACGTCGACGGTGTCGTCGACGCGTGGTAGTTGTCGAGAGCTCGAACGAACGGGTCCATGACGGCGAAGATCTCGTGGCCACGTTCCGTCAACGCCGTTTCCAGAGTCTCGAAGTGGTCCATCTCGGCGGCGGCCATGCTGGCGAACGCCACCTTGCCTCGCAGGTCCGGTGCCATTTGTGCGTCCTCCGCCAAACGGTAGAACGCCGAAATCTCGCCATACGCGAGAACGGCAAACAAATCGATCACGCCAGGGTGATCGGAAGCGACTCGGCCTCCGGTTCCAGCGTCCGTCGAAGCATCAAGATCGTGTGCGCCCATGACTACGAACTGTAGTGCTTCGACGGCCGACGCGACCGGCAAGGACCGCATGTCCGATTCGGTGATCTTCGACATGTCATCGCGAGGGACGGACAACGTGCAGCTACAATGGTCTTGGGAGTTCGCCAGTTCCCCCGGGCCATTTGGTTAGCCGGGACGGCTGTATTCACACGAACCCCACCGATAATGTGCGCGCACCTGCATCGACGGTTGTCGCCCGCTTCGCCGAGATCTCCGGACGGTTCGAATTCGTCCGAGTGGAATTCAGTGCTGAGGCGTAGGCATGACCGAAGAAAAAGAGGGCATCGACATCGGCCGACTTACGGCCTGGCCCCTTACCTTGTGCGTGCGTACCGCCACGAGGAAAGGCTAGTCCCCTGAGCAAGATCACTGTCGACCACGAAGACGAAGCAACCGAGAACACCGTTTCCGTCCAGCTCGACGACACCCATGTACCCCCGAGCTTCGCCGAACTCGGTGTCCGCGACGAAATCGTCCGCGCACTGAACGAGATCGGCATCGAGCGCACCTTCGCCATCCAGGAACTCACCCTTCCGTTGGCTCTCGCCGGTGACGACCTCATCGGTCAGGCCCGCACCGGAATGGGCAAGACCTTCGGTTTCGGCGTCCCGCTCCTGCATCGCATCGTCACCGCCGAGAACGGCACAGCTGTTCTCGACGGCACGCCCCGCGCTCTGATCATCGTTCCCACCCGCGAGCTGTGCATCCAGGTCGCCCGCGACCTCGAGAACGCCAGCAAGTACCTCCGGGTCGGCGACCGCGGTCTCCAGGTTCTGCCCATCTACGGCGGCCGTCCGTACGAGGCGCAGATCTCGGCACTCCAGAAGGGCGTCGACGTTGTCGTCGGCACCCCGGGTCGCCTGCTCGACCTCGCCAACCAGTCGCACCTGATCCTGGGCAAGGTGGGCGTTCTCGTCCTCGACGAGGCCGACGAAATGCTCGACCTGGGATTCCTCCCCGACATCGAACGCCTCATGGGCATGGTCCCCGACAAGCGTCAGACGATGCTCTTCTCCGCGACGATGCCCGGCCCGATCATCACCCTGGCTCGCACCTTCCTGACGCAGCCGACGCACATCCGCGCCGAAGAGGCCGAATCCTCCGCGGTGCACGATCGCACCAGCCAGCACATCTACCGTGCACACGCGCTCGACAAGGCCGAGATGGTCGCCCGTGTTCTGCAGGCCGAAGGCCGCGGCGCGACGATGATCTTCACCCGCACCAAGCGCACAGCCCAGAAAGTCGCCGACGATCTCGCCGAGCGCGGCTTCTCCGTCGGTGCCGTCCACGGTGACCTCGGCCAGATCGCCCGTGAAAAGGCGCTGAAGGGCTTCCGTAACGGCAAGGTCGACGTTCTGGTCGCCACCGACGTCGCTGCCCGCGGTATCGACATCGACGACGTCACCCACGTCATCAACTACCAGTGCCCCGAGGACGAGAAGACCTACGTCCACCGCATCGGTCGTACCGGCCGCGCCGGACGCACCGGCATCGCCGTCACGCTGGTCGACTGGGACGACATCCCTCGCTGGCAGCTCATCGACAAGGCACTGAGCCTCGGAATCCCCGACCCGGTCGAGACCTACTCCAGCTCGCCGCACCTCTACGAAGAGTTGTCCATTCCGGCCGATGCCAAGGGCACTGTTCGCAAGGCCAAGGCCGCCCCTGAGAAGGCAGCAACGGACAAAGCAGCAACGGACAAAGCGGACGCGCCGAAGTCGACCGACTCGGACGGCAACGAAGAGAAGGCCGCTCCCCGCCGCAACCGGACCCGTCGCCGCACCCGCGCCGGCGCTTCGACTGACGCGCCGACGTCCACCACCGCCGGCGCCACCACAGCTCCCCCTTCGGCACCCGCGGCAACCGCTGCCGAGAACTCGGACGAAGACGGAGCGGCCAAGCCGCGTCGCCGTCGGCGTCGTCGCCCCGCGGCTTCCGCGACGGCAGGCGCCGCAGAGTAAGCTGCCGATGTGCTGGCTCCCGAAAGGCGTACTCGCTCAGATGTGATCGGTGCGCTGGCAATCGCGCTGGCCGTAATCGTGGCGGTGACCGTTGTGTGGTTGCGCAGTGATGCGCGCGGAACCACCTCGGTCACCGCTGAATCTCCACTCCCACCTCTGTCGACGTCGGTGTTGTTACCCGACATCCTGAAACAGACGTGGGAATCTCCCAGTGCCGACTCGACGGCACCGATCACCGTCGGAAATGCCGTCGTCACCGCCGACGGCTCCGAGGTGATCGGCCGCGATCCGGCAACGGGCGAAGAAGTATGGCGATACGCGCGCAACATTCCGCTGTGCGGCGCGATCGGTTCGTGGGATCGCGTCGTCAGCGTCTATCAGGACGATCGCGGTTGCTCTCAGGTCACGTCGCTGGTCGCCGACACCGGCGCCCGAAAGGACCAGCGCAACAGCGACGCCGATTCTGCGGTCAGCCTTTCAGCGGACGGCACCTACCTGATTTCGCGCGGCAGTGAGCGAATGGAGCTGTGGCGCTCGGACCTCGTCCGAACCCTCGAGTACGGCCGGGTCGACGCGAAGGTCAACCCCAACAAGCAACCCCGCACCGGATGCACGCTGCTCGACGCTGCGTCGAGCGCCAACCGAGTCTCGGTACTCGAACGCTGCCCCGGTGAAGCCTCCAACAGGTTGACGGTGATGAATCCCGCACCCAAGGACGCCCAGGAACCCGAAGAGTACGGATCCGCGATTCTCCTCGACTCCGAGGGCGCCCGCCTGCTTGCCGTGGCCGGCGAAAAGACGGCGGTCTATCTCCCCGCAGCCAACGGAACCGTTTCTCGCATCACCATTTTCGACGGAACCGGCAATCCGATCGTCGACTATCCGATCGAGGGAACGGTGACCGAAGGCGCCCGCACCCACGCCGACAAGGCTTCGATCACGTGGTGGACCGGCTCGCAGACCGTCAACCTGCGCCTGAGCGACCTGGCTCCGACGTGGATCGTCAACGGAACGTCAGGACCCGGAAGCATGGTTGCCGGTCAGATGCTCATCCCGGTTCCGGGCGGCATTGCAGCCGTCAGTCCGTCGGACGGAGCGGTGCAGCGCATGATCGCAGTCGACCGCGGTGAGACGACGACGCCGATCGTGCTCGCCAGTGCGGGCGAGACGATTCTGGAACAGCGCGGCGATACCTTGTTCGCGCTGCGCTAGAAGCTCTCGCCTTCCTCAGAGCGCCAGTTCCGGCGCGAAAGTCACGACTTCATTTCCAGCCCAATGCTTTACGAGATTGTCGGCGAGTTCCCGATAGGCATCCGCGCCCTTGTTCTTTCGTCCGGCGAGGACCGTCGCACCCGACGCGGACGCCTCGGCGAACTTGACGGTGCGTGGGATCGGAGGCGCCAGAACGGCCAGGGAGTAGCGGTCGCTGACGTCGGCGAGCACGTCGCGACTGTGCGTGGTTCGAGCGTCGTACAGAGTCGGAAGTGCGCCGAGCAGAACAAGATCCGGGTTGGTGATGGCTTGGACTTCACGAACCGTACGCAGCAGCTGTCCGACGCCGCGGTGTGCGAGGGTTTCGCATTGCAGTGGAACCAGAACCGACTGCGCCGCAGTCAATCCGTTGAGTGTGAGCACACCCAACGACGGTGGGCAGTCGATGATGATGACGTCGTAAGAGCCCAGGAGCGGAGACAGCGCCCGCTTGAGCGCGAACTCTCGACCGGGTCGCATCAGGAGCAGCGCTTCGGCGCCCGCGAGATCGATCGTGGCCGGCAGGAGATCCATACCGTCGTCCGTCTTCAGCACGGCGTCGACCGCGTCGAGATCACCCGCCAGGACCTCGTTGACCGAACGCTCGAGGCGATCCGGGTTGTGTCCGAGCGAGAACGTCAGGCAGCCCTGCGGGTCGAGATCCACCACCAGAACTCGTTGTCCGAGCGCGGACAAAGCCGCACCGAGAGAAGCGACGGTGGTGGTTTTAGCCACGCCGCCCTTTTGATTCGCCACTGCGAGAACCGTCGTCACACGTAGATCCTTGCGCACTTCGCGCCAGGAGGCGAGCTACACACGCGAGGCAGCCTGCAATGATGGTCGACATGACGTCCCAGTCCGCCCCCTCGTCGATCCCCCTCGGTGCTCGCGTCGTACTCATGCGACACGGTGAAACCGAGTGGGCACGCACCGGGAAACACACGGGCCGGACCGAGGTTCCGCTGACTCCGCTCGGCGAGATGCAGGCAACCGCGACCGGAAATCGCTTGCGAACCCTCGACCTCCGGAACCCCATGATTCTGACGAGTCCGCGGCTGCGCGCACAGTTGACGGGCGATCTCGCCGGCCTGCCGGAAGAGCGAACCTGGGATGCACTGTCCGAATGGGACTACGGCGACTACGAAGGCCTCACGACGCCCGAGATCCGCGCAACGGTGCCCGATTGGACCGTCTGGACGCACCCGTGCCCCGGCGGCGAGCAGGCCGATCAGATCCACGCCCGCACCGACATGGTGCTGTCGATGGTGCGTTCGCAACTACCCGAACGCGACGTGATCCTGATCGGGCACGGCCACTTCTCACGCGCACTCATCGCCCGCTGGCTCGAGCTCCCGGTGACGGAAGGAAAGCGTTTCGCCTTGTCCCCCGGCGCATACTCGGTTCTCGGTTACGAGCACGGCGCCACCCACCTCGTCCATCACAACGTGCCGCCGCTCGTCGAGGCTTGAGGCCTAAGATTCTCCCTATGATCCGACGCGCCACGCCCGCAGACGTCCAGCCGATCACCGACATGATCTACGAGTTGGCCGACTACCAGAAGGCCCTCGACGAGTGCACCGTGAAGGCGGAACAGATCGGCGAGGCGTTGTTCGGGCCGGCCGCGACGGCCTTCGCGCACGTCGCTGTGAATTCGGCCGACGACGTCGTCGGCATGGCATTGTGGTTTCGCAATTTCTCGACGTGGGACGGCGCTCACGGCATCTACCTAGAAGACCTCTACGTCAAGCCCAGTCAGCGCGGATCAGGCCACGGGAAGGCTCTTCTGGCCGCACTCGCCAAGGAGTGCACCGACAACGACTACACCCGGCTGTCCTGGTCGGTGCTCAACTGGAACACCCCCTCGATCAAGTTCTACGAGTCACTCGGCGCCGACGCGAAGACGGAGTGGACCACGTATCGCCTGACCGGTACTCACCTCGGAGCTCTCGCCGCCGAAGCTGAGTAGAGCGGAAGCTGAGTAGGACCGAAGCAGCGTAGGCGTTCCGTCCTACTTGTCCCGCGGCTCTTCGGTCTCGTCCGCGCGTCCCTCTTCCGGCGACACCTCGTCTGCGTACGCTCCGTACTCCGCTGCCATCCATCGAGACGTCGGAGCCGAGAACAGGCAGCCCAGAGCGCCGAGAACGACGACACCCAGAACGATGCCGAGCGGCACCTGATGCGAATCGGTCAGGAGCGACCAGGCGACCGGCAGGAGCAGCAACTGCGCGACGACGGCGATTGCCCGGCCCCACCGGCGGCCCGTCAGCAAAGCGATACCGGCAGCCAACACCGCGCCGCCGAGGATCGCGACCCACGCGGCAAATCCGTATCCGTTGGTGACGCTCTGATCGTGGCCGGTTGCACCGCGAATCACTGCGACGATCGCGAACCCGGCGGCAACCAGCCCTTGAAGCGTCACGAGGGCACCTGCCCATGTGACTGTCTTGGGCAGGGCGTTCGGACTGGCGGTATTCGGCACGAGGCCAGCCTAGAACACGACACCGGATAGGCTCATGCCCCGTGCGCGCACTGCTGATCGTCAACCCCAATGCCACCTCCACCACCGCTGCCGGTCGTGACCTGTTGGCACACGCCCTCGAGAGTCGGGTGCGACTTACTGTGGCGCACACCACACATCGGGGTCATGCCGCCGAACTGGCGCGCGAAGCCCACGAAGACGGCTTCGGCTCGGTGATCGTCCACGGCGGCGACGGAACGGTCAACGAAGTGGTCAACGGACTGCTCGGGTCACCGCATCCCGCGTCGATGAAATCGGTTCCGGTCGGTCCGATCCCGACGATCGCTGTCGTCCCGGGAGGCTCGGCAAACGTTTTCGCGCGCTCACTCGGTATTGCCGCCGACCCGATCGACGCCACGAACCAACTCGTCGACCTCCTCTCCGAACGGACCAGGCGCCGAATCGGGCTCGCACACTGCGACAACCGTTGGTTCACGTTCAACGCCGGAATGGGCCTCGACGCCGATGTGTGCGAGGCCGTCGACGCCAGCCGTAAGAACGGTGACGCCGCCACACCCGCCCGGTATGTCCGAACCGCGATCGCGGCGTTCTTCCGTGCCAAGCGAGCCGAACCAGCGCTGACCGTCCACCTTCCCGATCAGGATCCCGTCTCCGGAGTCCACTACGCATTCGTCTCGAACTCGAGCCCGTGGACATATCTGGAAGAGCGTCCCGTCCACACCAATCCGGGAACGACCTTCGACAGTGGACTCGGCATCTTCGCCATGACGAGCACCAAAGTTCTGCCGTCCCTGCGGGTTGTGCGGCAACTACTCGCACGCGGCGCGGAGCCGAAATCGAAGGTCCTCTTACGCACCGACGACGTCCCGACAATCACCATCGAATCGTCGCGACCGATCGGACTGCAGATGGACGGCGACTACATCGGACTTCGTGAAAAGGTCGAATTCACCTCGGTCCCGGATGCGCTGGAAGTGTTCGCACCGATTACGACGTGAGTCAGGCAACACGTTTGACCTGCAAAAACTCTGGTGCCAAAAGGTCGAAATCGGGTAAAATGCCGGTGACGCCCAGGTGGCCGTCAGGTGTGTCACAAATTAGTGAGTTGGCCCACGAACCCGTTCAAACCTATTGACATACCGCGAGTTCGTGAAAGCATTCACAAGTAACAGTGCGGAAACATTGATGACGCACACACAAACTCATTGGTACCAAATGGTGTGAATACACACCCAATTAAGGAGCGAAAAAAGATGGACTGGCGCCACAACGCAATCTGTCGCGACGAGGATCCCGAACTGTTCTTCCCCGTGGGAAACAGCGGACCGGCCCTCGCTCAGATCGCTGATGCCAAGGTTGTCTGCAACCGCTGCCCCGTCACCGCCGAGTGCCTGTCGTGGGCTCTCGAGTCCGGCCAGGATGCAGGCGTCTGGGGCGGAATGAGCGAAGACGAGCGTCGCGCACTCAAGCGTCGTAACGCACGTACCCGTGCACGCACTTCCGTCTAGGTAGAACCGAGACGTTCGACTCGCGGCGGAGAACAGCCCCTCTGCACAGTCGAAGACGACAGCCCGGCACCACATGGTGCCGGGCTTTTTGTCTGCTCGAATCGCTAACGCGGCTCGAATCAGTAACGCGCAGAACGTCTACCGAGCGGCACACGCAGAACCGCGTCGGTACCGCCTCCGCTTCCCGGGTGCAGTCCGAGCGAGCCACCGAGTTCGGCGCCCAGCAGAGTCCGCACGATCTGGAGTCCGAGCCGATCGGACTTCTCGAGGTCGAAGTTCTCCGGCAGTCCGCGCCCGTTGTCGTGGATGATCACGTCCAACCAGCGTGCAGAACGCTCGGCACTGAGTGTGACCGTGCCGGTCACACCCGGATCGAAAGCGTGCTCGATCGCGTTCTGCACCAACTCCGTCAGCACCATGACCAGCGGGGTGGCGCGCTCGGCGGAGAACACTCCGAAACTGCCCTCACGCCGAATCGTCACCGGCACACCTACTCCCGCGACATCGGAGAGCATGGGAACCAACCGGTCGATCACCTCGTCGAGATCCACCTCTTCGTCCACCGACATCGACAAGGTGTCGTGAACGAGGGCGATGGACGTCACGCGTCTCACCGACTCTGTCAACGCTTGTCGCGCTTCGTCGTTGCCGGTTCGCCTGGCCTGTAGACGCAGAAGCGCCGCGACGGTTTGCAGATTGTTCTTCACTCGATGGTGAATCTCGCGGATGGTTGCGTCCTTGCTCAGCAGAGCGCGATCACGACGCTTGACCTCGGTGACGTCGCGGACGACGACCGCAGCACCGACATGCCGGCCGCCAGGCTTGAGAACCAGGGCCCGCAGCAGAACGGTCGCCCCGCGCGCCTCGATCTCCATACGGCGACCGGGCTTGTCCGCCAACGTATCTCGGATGTATCCCGCAGCTTCCTGAGACTCGAACGGGTCGGTGACCAACGAACGGGTCAGCGCTGCGAGGTCTTGACCCACCAGATCCGAACTCAGACCCATCCGGTGATAGGCCGAGAGCGCGTTCGGGCTGGCATAGACGACTGTGCCTTCGGTATCGAGACGGATGAAGCCGTCGCCCGCGCGTGGGCTCGAGTTAGTGTCGGAGCGCGATTCTCGGATCGGGAAGGTTCCGTCGCTGATCATCTGACACAGGTCTTCGGCGCAATCGAGATACGCGAGTTCGAGCGGACTCTGCGCTCGCTGGTGCGACAAGTTGGTGTCGCGGCTCAGAACCGCGATGACTCGCCCGTCCAGACGCACCGGAACGGCTTCCCGACGCGGCGGCATTCCTTCACGCCACGTCTCGTCTTCCCCGCGCACGACGCGGCCCTCCACGAGAGCGCGAAGAACCTGCGGGTGCTCGGACTCGGAAACGACCGTGCCGACCGCGTCCTCCGGAAAAGCCGTCGATGCCGTTGTCGGCCGGCAATGCGCGACGCAGATGACCGTCCCCTCGGATCGGTTCTTCTCCGATTCGGTGCCCACCCACAAGAGAACGTCGGCAAAGGAGAGGTCGGCGAGCAGTTGCCACTCCCCCACGACGCGCTGGAGATGGTCGACCGCCGCACCGGGAAGGTCGGTGTGTTCGGCGAGGAGGTCGCTGAGAGTGGACATCGTCCGGCTTAGGAGATCACGGCGATCAGATCGCCTTGCTGAATCACGTCGCCGACCTTGACGCCCACCGTCGTCACCGTTCCCGGAACCTCGGCCAGGACGGGAATCTCCATCTTCATGGATTCGAGGATGACCAGGGTGTCGCCGTCCGCAACGACGTCTCCCTCGCTCACGACGACCTGGTAGACCGTCGAAACCATCTCGGCGCGCACGTCTTCTGCCATCGTGAACCTCACTTCTGTCGGAACTGCACTCTGACCACGAAAATACGTCGACGGATCACTCGATCGACCTGCCAATGGAACCACACCGGCATCGGCGTGAAACAATGACGCGAAAGAAACAGAAGGGAGACCAATCATGGGTAAGCGTGGTCGTAAGAAGCGCAGCCGTAAGGGCAACGCCGCTAACCATGGCAAGCGTCCAAACGCCTGACATGTAGCGCAACAAAACGTCCGAGGGGCGGGGAAGCATTGCTTCCCCGCCCCTCGGCGTTACTGCCTTCCGACTGCTGCCGCTCAGATCTTCGCTGACGGGCTAGCTGTCGGTTTCGGTAGTCGTTATGACGATGGTCCGACGCAACTCGACGGTGAGCCTCTGACGCAGGCTTTCCGGCGCATGGTCTCCGCCGCACTTACGGTTGATCAGGCTCTTGACCTTCTCTTCGATCCCGTAGGCCTCGAGGCACGATCCACAATCGTCGATATGACGCTGCAGGCGAGCACGACTTGAATCGTCGCATTCACCGTCGAGCATCAACCAGACGTCGGCGATGACTGCCGAGCAGTCGAGCCTTTCGAATTCGTCCTGCTCACTCATCGTGTGACACCTTCCGTCTCGGTGGCTGCGACTGTGGCTGTGTCGACCGCGCCGTCCCGATTGAATCCGCGGTCTTTTGCGACATCGGCCAAAAGACCACGCAATTGCTTGCGACCACGGTGCAGTCGCGACATCACCGTTCCGATGGGTGTGCCCATGATCTCCGCGATCTCCTTGTACGGGAATCCTTCGACATCGGCGTAGTACACGGCCATACGGAATTCCTCGGGAAGCGACTGCAGCGCCGCCTTGATGTCGTCGTCAGGCAACGCGTCGAGCGCCTCCACCTCGGCCGATCGCAGCCCCGTCGAAGTGTGCTCGGCGGTGGCGGCCAACTGCCAGTCGGTGATCTCGTCCGTCGGATACTGCGCGGGTTGGCGCTGCTTCTTGCGGTACGAGTTGATGTAGGTGTTCGTGAGAATCCGGTACAGCCAGGCTTTCAGGTTGGTACCGGCACGGAACGAACGGAAAGCGGTGTACGCCTTGACGTACGTCTCCTGCACGAGATCCTCGGCATCAGCGGGATTCCGCGTCATGCGCAGGGCAGCGCCGTACAACTGGTCGAGCAGCGGGAGCGCGTCGCGCTCGAACCGGGCAATCAACTCATCCGCAGTTTCGGGCGTTTCGGACACTGCGCCGTCGATAGGTTCAGCTACCCCTGACGGTTCGTCCTTGGGCCGGTCGTGTTCCAGCACTCTGATCCCTTCACTAGCCGTAGGGATCAAGGTTACCGCCAACTGAAGATCCGACCCACGGGCCGGTGGTGGCTCACACACAGCCAGCACGGTCGCTCCTTCGCTTCTCGGGACAAGTTTCATCAACTGGTACCAACACGGGAGTCAGCGACTCTGTTCCCGGCCTGGTCGAATGCACCTGTCGGCGATCCGCATAGGGTGTTCGACATGGCCGGAACAGCGACCCCTGCGACCGTACTTCTCGACAAGTCGAAGACACCGCACCGCGTCCACAGCTACGACCACGATCCTCGCGCCGAATCTTTCGGCGACGAGGCGGTCACTGCACTGGCAGAGTCGACAGGTGTCGTGGCTGCCCAGATCTTCAAGACCTTGGTCGTCAAACTCGACACCGGCAAGCTCGCCGTCGCGGTCCTGCCGGTCCCGGACAAGCTCTCGCTCAAGGCAGCAGCCGCTGCCCTCGGTGCGAGCAAAGCCGTCATGGCCGATCGCGCCGAAGCCGAGCGCTCGAGCGGCTACGTCTTCGGCGGTATCTCACCGCTCGGCCAGCGCAAGAAACTGCCGACAGTGATCGATGCGTCGGCGCTCGACTGGGACCGCATTCTCTGCAGCGCCGGCCGACGCGGGCTCGAAATCGAGCTGGCTCCGACGGACCTCGCGCAGCTCAGTGGCGCGGTCACGGCGCAAATCACGGCGGGCTGAGTATCCGGTCGCTACGGTCTCACCATGCGACCACACCTGAAAACTCTTGCACTGACCGCTGCGACGGCAGCTCTCACCGTCTCGCTGACGGCCTGCGGGAGTTCGGACAATGCCGCCAAGGAAGTCACGGTAGTCGGATCAGGGCAGGTCCGCGGGGCGCCGGACATCCTCAATGCCGACATCGGCATCGAGGTGGTTGCCCCGGATGTATCGGGAGCAGTCTCGGAGGCGAATGACAAGGCCCGTCAGATGATCGACGCGATAGTCGCCGCCGGGGTTGCCCCCGAGGACGTGCAGACAAGCGATCTGTCCGTCCAGCCGCAGTACGACGCCAGCGGCGGACCGTTCGTCGGCGGCAACGTGACCGGCTACCGGGCGACCAACTCGGTACGAATCGTCGTCCGCGATCTCGACAAGGCCTCTTCTGTCCTGGACGCCGGCATCGCGGCGGGCGGAAACGCGGCACGGCTCGGTAACGTCGCCTTCGCCATCGACGACGACTCTCAGCTTCTGGCCGACGCTCGCACCCGTGCCTTCGAGGACGCGAAGAACCGTGCCGAGCAGTACGCGGATCTGTCCGGGACGTCGCTCGAAAACGTCGTGACCATCACCGAGGCACACGACACGAGTGGCGGTCAGACCATGCGCGCTCCCGACGCCTCGATGTCCGACATGGTTCTCGCCCCGGGAACCCAGCAGGTCTCGTTCGAAGTGACCGTCACCTGGGCTCTCGGCTGACTGCTAGAGCAGGCTGATCTGCTCGCCGGCACGGTCGACGTCCGGCTCGATCAACTCGTGCCCGTTGTTCTTGACACTGTTGACCAGCGGCCGGACTCGATCGACGTCGATCCGCTCGAAGAGGTCCGGTACCGGCTCGAGCAGGGCCGAATCGACGGTGTTGTCGGGATCGAGCCACGCCTCCCAGCGGTCACGAGGCAGGGCGAGGGGCATGCGGTCGTGAACCTGCTCGAGGTGACCGAGAGAGTCGACCGTGACGATCGAGCAGCTCAGGACGGGGCTCGCGTTCTCGACCCTCGGGTCCCGCCAGGCAGACCACACGCCCGCCATGAACAGCCGTGATCCGTCGTCGGGGTGCATGTAGTAAGGAATCTTCGCTGCCTTTTTCCCCCCGGTGGCCTCGGTCTGCCACTCGTACCACCCGTCCATGGGGACCAGGCAACGCTTGAACTTGAAGGCGGTCCGAAACGCCGGCTTCTCCGCCAGCGAGTCGGCGCGGGCGTTGAACAGGACCGGACCTTTGCCCAGTTCCTTGGTCCACGACGGCACCAATCCCCACCGCATCCGCCGGATCCTCTTGGCCGGATCGCTGTCGGGGTTCTCCCGATCGTGGCGTTCGACGACGGTCAACACCTCGGTCGTGGGGGCCACGTTGTAATCGGCTTCGACGGGCGCCGAGTGGTCGGTCTCGTCGAGCGCGTCGAGTTCCACCGCCAGGGTGGCCGGGTCCGCTGTGGTCGCATACCTTCCGCACATGACACCCAGGGTGGCACGGTTTCGACCATTCCCCCACCGATGAGAGAAGATGGACCATGTGAGTCTGAGTCTGTGGAGCGCCCCGAGGGCCCAAGCACCCGTCGATGCAGTGGTGACGCTGCCCGGATCCAAGTCCATCACCAATCGAGCTCTGATTCTGGCCGCACTTGCGGATGGCCCGTCCACGATCACCGGTGCACTCCGCAGCCGTGACGCCGACCTGATGATCGCAGCTCTGCGTGACCTCGGCATCGGCGTCGAGGAAGCCGGTGATGCGACCACGCTTCGCGTCACCCCTGGACCCCTGCGCGGCGGCGAGGTCGACTGCGGCCTGGCCGGCACCGTGATGCGCTTCCTGCCGCCACTCGCCGCGATGGCCGACGGCATCGTCCACTTCGACGGCGACGAGCAAGCACGCACACGACCGCTCGGCACCATCTTGGAAGCACTGCGCGGTCTCGGCGCTCGGATCGAGGGTGACGCACTCCCGTTCACCGTCACCGGAACCGGATCCCTACGCGGCGGGACGGTCACCATCGACGCATCCGGTTCGTCGCAGTTCGTCTCCGGTCTCCTGCTCTCGGCTGCTGCGTTCGAAGAGGGTGTCACCGTTCACCACGACGGCAAGCCCGTCCCGTCCATGCCACACATCGACATGACCGTCGAGATGCTCCGCGAGGCCGGAGTTTCCGTGACGACGCCAGCCACGGGCGGTGACGCGGACACCTGGCGTGTGGCACCGGGGCCGGTGCGCGCCGTGGACTGGGCGATCGAACCCGATCTCTCCAACGCCACACCGTTCCTGGCCGCTGCCGCAGTGACCGGCGGAACCGTCAGCGTGCCGTTGTGGCCGTCGTCGACGACGCAACCCGGCGACGCGATCCGCGGGATCCTCGCCTCGATGGGAGCCGACGTCACTCTCGCCGATGGTGTCCTGACCGTCCGCGGCCCGGAGAAACTGCGCGGCATCGACATCGACCTCCACGACGTGGGAGAGCTGACCCCCACCGTGGCGGCCCTGGCCGCTCTCGCCGAGGGCACCTCGCATCTACGAGGAATCGCGCACCTGCGCGGGCACGAGACAGACCGTCTCGCCGCCCTCGCCGACGAGATCAACAAACTCGGCGGCTCCGTCACCGAAACCGATGACGGCCTGACGATCGTTCCCGCGGAACTCCATGGCGGACAATGGCTCTCGTATGCCGACCACCGCATGGCAACAGCCGGCGCCATCATCGGCCTGGTCGTCGACGGTGTCGAGGTCGACGATGTCGGAACCACAGCCAAGACACTGCCGGGCTTCGAGAACATGTGGATCGACATGCTCGAGAGTTCGCCGGCGACACCGAAGGCAAGCTTCTGAGTCCGCGGCAGTACGACGAGTCCGACGTCCGGGTACGCCCCGGGCGCGGATCCCGCCCCCGTACGAAGACTCGGCCCGAACATCTCTCGGCCGAATCGGGGATGGTGGTGTCGAAGGATCGTGGCCGTTGGGGTTGCGTCCTCGGCGGCGATCCCGACCGGCTGATCGTCACGATGCGCGCCCGCGAACTTGGCCGAACCCCCATCGTCGTCGGCGATCAGGTGGACATAGTCGGCGATCTGTCGGGCAAAACCGACACCCTGGCGCGCATTGTCCGGGTCTCCGAGCGTTCGACGGTTCTGCGACGGACCGCCGACGACACCGATCCCTTCGAACGCATCGTCGTCGCGAACGCGGAGCAGCTTCTCATCGTCGTGGCACTCGCCGATCCCCCACCGCGCACCGGCTTCGTCGAGCGCGCACTGGTCGCCGCCTACGTGGGTGGCCTGACGCCGATCGTCTGCCTGACCAAGAGCGACCTCGAACCGCCGGAGGAATTCGCGAGCACGTTCGCCGACCTCGACATCCAAGTGGTCGTCGCCGGTCGCGACGATCCCCTGGACGAACTGACGCAGATCCTCGAGCACAAGTTGACCGCCCTGATCGGACATTCCGGCGTCGGAAAGTCGACATTGGTCAATCGCCTTGTCCCCGATGCCAATCGAGCGGTCGGCATCGTATCCGGCGTCGGCAAGGGCCGGCACACGTCGACGCAATCGGTGGCACTCCCGCTCGCCGGTGGCGGCTGGGTGATCGACACCCCGGGCATCCGTTCGTTCGGTCTGGCGCACATCTCGCCCGAGAACGTGGTGGCGGCGTTCTCGGATCTCGCTGCGGCGATCGAGGATTGCCCGCGCGGATGCACGCACCTCGGACCGCCGGCAGATCCCGAATGCAAGCTCGACCTACTGGAGGGCAAATCAGCTCGACGCGTCGTCGCTGTGCGACAACTGCTGGAAGCGATCAAGTCCAACGATCAGTACTGAGCGCCCCCGAGCGACGTTCCGGGCGAGAACAGCAAAGCGGCCCGACACCATCGAATGGTGTCGGGCCGCTTGCTGTCTACGGTCAGCGCAGTCGACGATCAGCGCAGGCCGAGGAGGCTGCGCAGCTTTCCGCTCTTGCGCTTACGTGCGATGGCGCTCTTGAGGCCACTGCGACGCCCGGTCACGGGATCGACAGTCGAGGTCAGTTCGCCGTCGAACATCCGCTCCGACGCCGTCTCGGGCGCATTGTCGACGGTGTCCTTGAGGTACTTGTTGGGCAGCGACAGCTTGGCGATGGTGCGCCAGGACTTGGCGTACTGCACGGCAAGCGGGCCCGTCGTGTACGGCAAGTCGTACTTGTCCGCGAGCTGACGCACCGTGACCGCGATGTCCTTGTAGCGGTTGCTGGGCAGATCGGGGAACAGGTGGTGCTCGATCTGGTAGCTCAGGTTGCCCGTCATGAAGTCCATGAGCGCGCTGCCCTCGATGTTGGCGCTGCCGAGCATCTGACGCAGGTACCACTGAGCCTGCGTTTCCTTGTCGATGTCTTCCTTGGTGAACTTCTCGGCACCGTCCGGGAAGTGGCCGCAGAAGATGACCGCGTTGGTCCACACGTTCCGCAGAGTGTTGGCGGTGAAGTTGGCCGACAACGTGCTCTTCCACGCCGGGCCGGTGATGGCCGGGTAGATGACGTAGTCGCGCAGGACCTGCTTGCCGATCTTCTCGCCGACCTCACGGAGCTTGCGCTGCGTCTCTTCCTTGTCGGCGCGGCCCTTGGCCACCTTGCCGAGCTCGAGGTGCTGTGCGGCGATGCCGTACTCGAAGAACAGCGCGAGCAGCGTGTTGTAGACCAGGTTGCCGGCGTTGAAGGGCTTCCAGCGCTGATCGCGGGTGACGCGGAGGAGTCCGTATCCGACGTCGTCGTCCATTCCGAGGACGTTGGTGTACTTGTGATGCAGGTAGTTGTGGGTCTGCTTCCAGTGCGCAGACGGGCCGGTGACGTCCCACTCCCACGAGGTGGAGTGGATCTCCGGGTCGTTCATCCAGTCCCACTGCCCGTGCATCACGTTGTGCCCGAGTTCCATGTTCTCGATGATCTTCGAGAGCGTCAGCAGGCCAACTCCGGCGAGCCACGCCGGACGACGACGGCTGGCGAAAAGCACTGCGCGGCCGCCGATTTCGAGCGAACGCTGCAGACGAATGACGTTGCGCACGTATCGCGCATCCTTCTCGCCGCGCGACTCCTCGATGTCGCGACGAATCGCGTCGAGTTCGCGGCCGAGCGCCTCGATGTCGGCGTCCGTGAGATGTGCGTATTCCTTGACATCTGCAATCGCCATGGAAAGCCTCCTAGCAGTGAGTTAGGCGCAAAGTAGTAAGTGCAGAACGATTCTCGATTCGAATCGTTCAGATCAACTGCACCTACTGTAGCGTAACTTACGGCACCGTAGGTTAGGTTTTTCCCGATGTAACCTATATCACTTCCGGCGCTTCGGCATGCGGGAACGGGCCTGCGACTTGAGTGCGGTCAACAAACCGAGACGCTTACCGGTGATCGGATCGGTACGAAGGTCCTCCACCATCGCCATGGCTGCGTCCCGGAATCCCGAGTCGCGGAACCGCAGTTCCGAAGACGTTTCCGGAGCATTGTCCGAGGTTGCGGTCAGCCACTTGTCCGGCAAAGCCAACTTGTGGATGGTGCGCAGAGCCAGAAGATACTGCTTGAAGAGCGAACCGGTGGTGTACGGGAGATCGAACTTCTCGCACAATGCACGCATCTTCACAGCGATTTCGGGATAGCGGTTGCTCGGCAGATCGGGAAACACGTGGTGCTCGATCTGGTAGCTCAGATTGCCGCTCATGAGTCCCATGAGCTTGCCGGAATTGAAGTTCGCACTACCGAGCATCTGGCGCAGGTACCACTCGTGACGAGTCTCCTGCTCGAATTCGGCAACCGTGAACTTCTCGGCACCGTCCGGGAAGTGGCCACAGAAGATGACGACGTACGCCCACAGGTTGCGCACGAGGTTCGCGGTCGCATTGGCCGACATGGTCGACTTCCACGCCGGCCCCGTCAGCGCCGGGAACAAGATGAAGTCCTTGCCCACCTGACGAAAGATCTTGCGCGCGAAGTCTTTGTTCGCCTGCGAGTTCAGCTGCCCCTTTTCCGCGCCCTCCAACTCGGCTGCCGCCGTGAGGTCGTGCAGCGCGATGCCCCACTCGAACGTGGCCGCCAAGATCACGTTGGCGATCGGCTGGAAGAGGTTGATCGGCTTCCACGGCTCGTCACGAGTCATACGCAGAATCCCGAAACCGAGATCCTCGTCCATACCGACGACATTGGTGTACGTGTGGTGCTGGTAGTTGTGGGCGCGCTTCCAATGCTCGGAAGGACCGGTCTGATCCCACTCCCACGAGACGGAGTGAATCTCGGGATCGTTCATCCAGTCCCATTGCCCGTGCATGACGTTATGCCCGAGCTCCATGTTCTCGATGATCTTCGACAGGCTCAGCAGGGTCGTGCCGACCAACCATGCCGGTCGGTACCGACTGCCGAACAATGCGATACGCCCGCCGAGCTCCAACGCCCGCTGGACGCGAATGACGCGACGAATGTAGCGGGCGTCCCGGATCCCACGAGAGTCTTCGATGTCGAGTCGAATCTGATCGAGTTCACGTCCGAGAGCTTCGACATCGGCCTCGGTGAGGTGCGAAAACTCTTTGATATCGGTGATGGCCACCGTGGTCCTCCGTGTGCCTAGAAGCTATGCGTCCAGCGTACAGTCGCCGGCGGCGGCGGAGATGCACGTCTGGATGCGCTCGCCCTCCGCGTGCTGTTTCCCCGAGCGTAGATCGATCGCGTGGCCGGCAACGAGAGGTACGACACACGTCTGGCAGATGCCCATGCGGCAACCGAACGGCATCAAGGCACCGGACTGCTCGCCCGCCTCCAGAAGCGTCGTCGCACCGTCGACGGTGATCGTCTTACCCGACTTCTCGAACGTGACCGTGCCACCGTCGGCCGAAGCATCGATGCGCGATACGGCGAACCGCTCCATGTGGAGTCGATCCTCGATGCGTTCCGCCTTCCAGACGTCTTCGAGCTCGTCGAGCAACGGGAGGGGTCCGCACGCCCAGGTGTGGCGCTCGCGCCAGTCGGGGCAGACCGTGTCGAGAGAACTGAGTTTGAACTTTCCGTCACGTCGCGTGAGTTGCACGTGGCTCACGAAGTCCTCGTGCTCGGCGTGCAGTGCTGTGAGTTCGTCGGCGAACATCACGTCGGATTCCGTCGGAGCCGAGTGGATGTGCATGACGTCGGGCAATTGACCGCGCCGGTTCATCGTCCGCAACATGCCCATGACCGGAGTGATGCCACTGCCGGCGGTGATGAACAGGATCTTCTCCGGCGGCGGATCCGGCAACGCGAAGTTGCCCGAAGGCGTGGCCAGTCGAACGATGGTTCCCGACGGCACGGCCCCGCTGACGAGGTGGCTCGAGAGAAAGCCCTCGGGCATGGCCTTGACCGCGATGGAAATGCGCTTGTTCTCCCAGTTGGGAGGCGAGGTAAGTGAGTACGACCGCCAATGCCAACGGCCGTCGATATGCAGACCGATGCCGATGTACTGCCCCGGCTGGTAGTTGAAGTCGAATCCCCAACCCGGCTTGATGACGATGGTCGCCGAGTCCGTGGTCTCGGGCCGGACTTCGACGATCTGGCCGCGCAGCTCGCGGGCAGACCACAACGGATTCGCGAGGTGCAGATAGTCGTCGGGAAGCAATGGTGTGGTCAGCCGAGCCGCCGCACCGCGAAGCAGATTGAGCTTCGACCGCGCTGCCGGAACTACCGACGCTGCCGGTGCCTCGATCCAGTCCTTCAGACCCATCAGACCTCCACCTCTCACCTTCCGAACCCACTGCCTACGGTACCGTAGGTTATCAGGTTACGGTACCGTAGGTTACTTCACGGTAAGCACATTCACAGCAGGTCGAGCAAGAACGGCAACTCTTGCGCGGCGTACCACGCCAACTCGTGGTCCTCCGCGTCACCGAGCGTGAACTCGGCATCGGCGTCACCGAGATCCGCCGCGTCGACTATGCCAGCAGCGCGCTCGATGTCCGATTCTGCCTGTTCGAGGTCGACATGCACAGATGCAACCTGAGCCATCGTGACAGGACCCGCCAATCGGACTACCGAATCGTCGAGATCGGGCCGTAACTTCACATCGGCATCGTCGACGTCGGCGGCGACGACAGCACGCCGGAAGGTGACGTCACCCTCGGTTCCGGCGATCAGTCGCAGCGACGCACGCGCAGCCTCACCCATGGCGACCTCGGCCAACTCGTCGTCGTCCCCCGCCGCGTACGACTCACGCAGAGTCGGGGTGACCGCAAAAGCCGTCCGGCTCATAGGGTCGAACTCCTGATCTGCGACCAACTGCTGCAAAATCTCGACCGTCGCCGGTACGTACACCCTCATGAGACCACCTTCATGCTCGTTCGTCACCGACTCGCATCCGTCAATTCCTCGAGTGACTCGAAGATCAGCGAACGAACGACGTCGACGTCCGACATCGCGTCACGGTCGGCATTCAAACCGTAGTAGACATTTCCGTCGTACGACGTCAGGGCGATGCTGAGTGTCTGATTCTTGAGCAGTGGCGACACGGGATACATCTCGAGCATCCGAGCACCACCGAGGTAAAGCGGAAATTGCGGCCCTGGCGCATTGGTGATCATCAAGTTGAACATTCGCTGCGACAGACTACTGGCCGCGCGGGAGCTCATCGCATGCAGCGTCGCCGGCGCAAACCCGGACATTCGCACCATCGTCTGCGCGGTGACCCGCCGACCCTGACGCGCGAATGCCTCCGTCGCATGGGCCACGTGCGAGAGCCGAACCACCGCGTTGGGTTCACCGACAGGCAGGTCGATGAGGAACGAGGAAACATGTCCGGGCGCTTGCGGATCGTCGACGTCAGGACTCTCCGGGCCGTCGGTGTAGACCGACATGGGCACCATCGCTCGCACGATGGTCGCCTCGGTCACCGGTTCACCGCGCGAGAGCAACCAGTTCCGCATCGCACCTGCGATGACGGTCAGAATCACGTCGTTGATCTCGCACCCGTACCGCGCGCGAATACGTCGATAGTCCTCCAGAGACGTCTTGGCCACCGCAAGGCGTCGATTGCGCGAAATGGTGGCGTTGAGCGGGCTCGACGGGGCTACCTGCGTCGCCGTTCGAACCACTTCCGCGAGTTTCCCGAGTGCACTCACAGCCTCGGTGACGGATGTGGTCACGTCGTTGAACGCTGCACGCGCCCGTGCGATCCCCTCCCCCGGGCTCGTTACGAGATCCGCCAGTGCACTGACCAACAAGCTGGTATCGCTCGGCGGCCTGGCGGGCATCCACAATTCTTCGGGGCCTGGCGCTCGATTCTTCTCCGGATCGAAGATCACCTGACTGATCTCTGGAGCCGCCTCGCCGTCCACCAACGACGAATGAGACTTCGTGAAGATGGCAAATCTGTTTCTGGTCAGCCCCTCGACCAGGTACATCTCCCACAACGGCCTCGTGCTGTCGAGTGGTCTCGACGTCAGCCGCGCGATCAGATCCATCAGCTGTTCGTCGGAACCTGGTTTGGGCAGAGCAGATCGGCGTACGTGATAGGTGATGTCGAAATCCGAGTCGTCCACCCAGACGGGGCGGGCCAGACCGAACGCCACCTCGCGAACTCTCTGTCGGTACCGCGGAACCGATCCGAGCCGCTCTTCGACAAGTCGAAGCAACTCCTCGTGATCGATCCCGTTTCGCAGTTGCCTGAAGATCCCCAACGAGCCGACATGCATCGGCGTCGTCCCGGCTTCGAGGAAGTAGAAAGCGGCATCCTGAGTCGTCAGTCTGTTCACCATGGCTTCGTGTCCCCTCCTTCGCCGAGATCGAACAGAATCGACAACTCCTCGATGGTCGATTCCGAGCCGACGTGATGGACCCCGACCATCCCGACGGCCACAGCCGCCCGGACGTTGATTTCGAGATCATCCACGAAAACGAAATCCTCCGGCTCGACGCCCAAACGACTCGCTGCCAACAGATAGATCTCGGCGTCGGGCTTTGCCATCTCGACATCACCGGACAAGATCACGTCGTCGACCAAGACCCCGTCGCCGAGATCCCGCAACCACTGAGCACTGGCGCCGCCGGGATCGTTGCTGACGATTCCCGTCACGATTCCGCGGGCCTTCACCGCGCGCACGACCGCGCTCAAGCCGTCGAGATCCGATCCCGGACCGAACAGCACGCCACCGACATCCAACAGAAGTCCCCGCACGCCATCACCCTAAGTCGCGATGGTGATCACGGCGACATCTCGAGCGATTCGTGTCATGCTTCTCACCATCGCTCGGGGGAGCGAAGTCCGAGACAGCTGTCTCGGACGCAGGATCATCCGGGGGGATGTCATGGAGCAGGACTGCAAGATCGTTCTCGAGCCGGCGCCGCAATTCGAGCCTCACCCGCATACCGTCGTGCTGTCGCGGACACAGTGCCGGCCAGACCGAACGCAGTGCCGAACAGACCGGATGCTGCGTCGCCCGCGAAAGACGCCACACAACGGAACGTCGCCCAGTACCGGGTTCACTCACGCTCCGGAACCGCGGCTGGTAGGTGCCGACATCTTCTGGAACCGATCACTACGTCTGGTTCTCGAAACCGTCGACCGACGACGAAATCCACGGCAACTCAAGGGCGTGTTGACGCCGTCCGTCCTGGAAGTTGTTGCGAGACTTTACACTTCGGATTTCTCGGCCCGGAAGCTGGGCGGCGCGGCCGTTCACCGCACCCACGTTCAAGCAGTGTCGGAGAGTACCGCCGAAGTCTGTGCGACGTACACACGAGGCACGCAGACTTTTGCCGTCGCAGGCCGGATCGACCACACAGACGAAACAGGCTGGACGGTCACCGCACTACACGTGGTGTGACCGTCCAGCCTGCCGAGTACTGACTGCGCTAATACCTCAGCGCTTGCGCTTGGACTTCGGAGCTCGATTGCTCTTCGACTGCGTCCGTGCGGCTTCACGACGTTCGCGACGAGAGGCGGCACCGTCGCCGGTGTCGGCAGCCGAGTCACGTGTTGCCTTTGCCTTGCCGTCCTCGTCCGGGCCGGTGTACGTCAGACGCGACGGACCTTCGTCGTCAAGTCCCTTGGCGCGCAACGCCGTCGGGGCGGCAGTTCCGGCTGTCCTGGCCGCAGCCTCCTGCGTGGGGAGCGGCTTGGGCGCCGTGGCGGACGCCGCGGCGGCAGAGCCCGCGGTGACGGAAATTCCACTTGCGGGCTGCGCCGGAGCTGCCTCGACCTGCAGGTTGAAGAGGAATCCGACGGACTCTTCCTTCAATCCGTCGAGCATGCCGATGAACATGTCGTAACCCTCGCGCTGGTACTCGACCAGCGGATCGCGCTGGGCCATCGCACGCAGACCGATTCCCTCCTTGAGGTAATCCATCTCGTAGAGATGCTCACGCCACTTACGGTCCAGGACCGAGAGGAAGACACGACGCTCGAGTTCACGCATACCGTTTTCGCCGGCGATCGCATCGATCTCGGCTTCGCGCTTCTTGTACGCCGCGTGGGCGTCTTCGAGCAAAGCGGTTCGCAGGTCGTCACGGCTCAGGTCACTGTTGATGCCTGCGCCGTCCTCCCCTGCCAACGTCTTGTGATCGATGCCGACCGGGTACAGCGTCTTCAGCGCCGTCCACAGCTGCTCGAGATCCCAGTCCTCGACGTATCCCTCGGCGGTGGCACCGTCGACGTAGGCGGTGACCACGTCAGTGATCATCTGCTCGACCTGGCCTTCCATGTCCTCACCCTCGAGGATCTGGCGGCGCTCCTTGTAGATGACCGTTCGCTGCTGGTTCATGACCTCGTCGTACTTGAGGACATTCTTGCGAATTTCGAAGTTCTGCTGCTCCACCTGGGTCTGAGCGCTCTTGATGGCCTTCGAGACCATTTTGGCTTCGATCGGGACGTCGTCGGGCAGGTTCAGGCGCGTCATGATCGACTCGAGTGCCGAACCGTTGAAACGGCGCATGAGCTCGTCACCGAGCGAGAGGTAGAACCGCGATTCGCCGGGATCACCCTGACGTCCGGAACGACCACGCAACTGGTTGTCGATTCGGCGCGATTCGTGACGCTCGGTGCCCAGGACGTACAGGCCGCCGGCATCGCGGACCTTCTCGGCGTCTGCCTTGACCTCAGCCTTGACCTCGTCCAGGACTGCGTCCCAAGCCGCCTCGTACTCGTCCGGCGTCGTGACCGGGTCGAGGCCCTTCTTGCGCAGCGCGATGTCCGCGATGATGTCCGGGTTACCACCGAGCACGACGTCGGTACCGCGGCCGGCCATGTTGGTCGCGACGGTGACCGCGCCGGAGCGACCGGCCTCGGCGATGATGGTCGCTTCCTTCTCGTGGAACTTGGCGTTGAGGACGTTGTGGGCAACGCCGCGCTTGGTGAACTGCTTGGACAGGTACTCCGAGCGCTCGACGCTGGTGGTACCGATCAGGACGGGCTGGCCGTTCTCGTGGCGCTCGACGACGTCGTCGACCACCGCGTCGAACTTGGCTTCCTCGGTCTTGTAGATGAGGTCGCCGTTGTCGACTCGGACCATCGGACGGTTGGTCGGGATCGGGATCACACCGAGCGTGTAAGTCTGGTGAAGCTCGGCAGCTTCCGTCTCGGCGGTACCCGTCATGCCCGACAACTTGTCGTACAGACGGAAGTAGTTCTGCAGGGTGATGGTGGCAAGGGTCTGGTTCTCCGCCTTGATCTCCACCTTCTCCTTGGCCTCGATCGCCTGGTGCATGCCCTCGTTGTAGCGGCGGCCGACCAGCACGCGGCCGGTGAACTCGTCGACGATGATGACCTCACCGTCGCGGACGATGTAGTCCTTGTCCTTGGTGTAGAGCTCCTTGGCCTTGATCGCGTTGTTCAAGTAGCTCACCAGCGGCGAATTCGCGGCTTCGTACAGGTTGTCGATACCGAGCTGGTCCTCGACCAGTTCGACGCCCGCCTCGTGCACACCGATGGTGCGCTTGCGGATGTCGACCTCGTAGTGAACGTCCTTCTTCAGCAGCGGCGCGATGCGCGCGAACTCGCTGTACCACTTGCTGGAGCCGTCGGCCGGGCCCGAGATGATGAGGGGGGTTCGGGCTTCGTCGATGAGGATCGAGTCGACCTCGTCCACGATGGCAAACGCATGGCCACGCTGGACCAGGTCGTCCAACGAATGCGTCATGTTGTCGCGCAGGTAGTCGAACCCGAACTCGTTGTTGGTGCCGTAGGTGATGTCGGCTGCGTAGGCGACGCGGCGCTCGGCCGGCGTCATACCCGAGAGGATCACGCTGGTCTCGAGGCCGAGGGCGCGGTGAACGCGGCCCATCCACTCGGAGTCACGCTTGGCGAGGTAGTCGTTGACCGTCACCACGTGGACGCCGTCACCCGCGATCGCGTTCAGGTATGCCGGAAGAACACAGGTCAGGGTCTTGCCCTCACCGGTCTTCATCTCGGCGACGTTGCCGAAGTGCAGGGCCGCGCCGCCCATGATCTGCACGTGGAAGTGCTTCTGGTCGATCACGCGCCACGACGCCTCGCGGGCAACCGAGAATGCCTCGGGCAGCAACTCGTCGAGAGTTTCCCCGGCGGCATAGCGCTCACGGAACTCGGTGGTCTTGGCTTTGAGTTGCTCGTCTGTCAGGCCTTCGACATCGGGCGACAGAGATTCCACATGCTCGGCGATGTGCTTGAGCCGCTTGACCATGCGACCTTCACCAACACGGAGCAGCTTCGATAGCGACAGCGACGGCACAGTCTTCTTCGTCCTCAATCTTCGGCGACAGGGGGTCACACACTGAAAATCCGGCCGGGGTCCGAAAACTCCGGCCGGATTCCATGGTAGGCGCTACCGGCGGCGAGCGAGCAAACCCACCACCGATTGGGTCATGTCAGGCGGATCAATCCGTAGTCGAAAGCGTGACGACGGTAGACGACGGACGGCTTGTCCGACTCCTTGTCATGGAAGAGAAAGAAGTCGTGTCCGACCAGTTCCATCTCGTAGAGAGCGTCGTCGATGGTCATCGGCTCGGCCGGGTGATCCTTCGTGCGGACCACGCGTCCCGGGCCGTCGTACTCGTCCGGCTCTTGACCGTTCAGCGAAATGTCCGGTGTGACTCCGAGTGAATCTGCGTCGACGAGGGAGGCGGTTGCCTCCGCGACGGACACCGGTCGCTTGTCGCCGTAATGGACCTTCTTGCGGTCCTTGGTTCGACGGAGGCGACTCTCGAGCTTGTCGATCACCGATTCGAAGGCGGCGTAGAAGCTGTCTGCGGACGCTTCGGCTCGGGCCACCGGGCCTTTACCTCGAGCGGTGATCTCGACGCGCTGGCAACTCTTGGCCTGTCGTCGGTTGCGTTCATGTTGGAGTTCCACGTCGAAGTGGAATATGGAGGGGTCGAAGTGTTCGAGTCGCGCCAGCTTTTCCGAAACGTAGATTCGGAAGTGATCGGGGATCTCGACATTTCGTCCCTTGACTACGACGTCGGATCTCGGAGCTGCGGCATTCTCGGAACGCTCGATGGTGGCGTCCTCGATGAAAAACGAGGCTTGCGAAGGGGTCGTCACTCGTACCTCCCAATTACGGCCCCGCCCCACGGTGGGCGGCGGCAAATTCTGCAAGTACCGAGAGGGGATCCGCCCGGCACCAGTATCGAAGTACCACCTCCTACCAGTATTTTCGGGTGTGCCGCCGACGCTAGTACGTAACGCGCGCGAGTGCCACTGTTCCAACGAAATTCATCTAAGCCCCTGCAAGGACAAGCACGAGAGTTGTCCGAATCCCACTGAGCGAGAGGGCCCGAACCGACTCTGCCGCAGTCGCTCCCGTGGTGAGGACGTCGTCGAGCAGGACGATGTCACTGTCCCCGGCAATCGAAGAGATCGCAGTGGTGTCGAGAGACACATGACCGTTCACGTTGGTCACCCGGTCGGCCGCGGACAGTCCCACCGAGTCACGTACACCTCGCGTCATCCGGAGAATCGGACAGACACGTACCGGACGACCCGCGACAGAACCAATTTCCCGCTTTCCGCGCATACTTTCGGCTATCCGGCGAACCGGATCACCCCCGCGAGATCGCGCCGCTCGGGCGCGCGTGGGAGCCGGCACCAGCACGATCGGCGGACGACCCCCGCTGCCGAGCTCGCCCCACCGTTCCAGAGTGGCCAACGCGTCGGCCACAGCGATCCCCAGAGGCATCGCGAGGTCCCGACGACCCCGTTCCTTCATCTCGATCACACTGCGCCGCCTGGGGCCGTCGTAGCGGCCGAGTGCCCAGACGGGCACGCCCGGATCCACGCGCGGACTCAGTTGAAGCGGATGATCGCGCAGCAGTTCCGCGCACTCACCGCACCACAGAGTCCCCGAGCGGCCACACCCACCACACTCGCGTGGCAACAGCAGGTCGAGCAGACCGGCACCGAATTTCTTGTCCCCCATGGCCGAATCATGAACCTGAGCACCGACATGCATCAGAGCGCAGACATTCACCAGAGCGCAGAGACGTCAGCCAGGCAGAACCGGAATCGCCTTCTGTCCGGTCAGCACGGTCACCTCACGCCAGCGGCGATCCCCGGCGGGGTCGTTGTTGTTCAGTTGGAACACCGCACGCGCGTCGGCGACGTACTCGGTGGTCGGCGATGCATCCACGGAGGTGACGGGAGCGGTCAGGTTTCCACTCGGCAGCGCGTCCATTCGTGAGCCGTCGATCGCGACCTGGACGACCGGTATGTCGGCTCCACTGCGCGCGATTACGATGGTGTCGCTGTTGCTCCAGTCGAGTGAGAGCGCGGTACTGCCCAAGCCGGACGCCACTGCGCGTGGACTCGTCAGGGCGTAGACCCCGCTGGCGGTGCGCACGACCACAGCCAGGTAGACCTTGCCGTCGATGATCATCGCCGCTCGCACGCCGTCCCGCGACAGACGCAGTTCCGAGATCGTCGAACCGACCGACGTCAGGGCCCCGACGTCGACGTTGGTGACCGACACCCGGCCGGTGCCTGGTTCACGGACGACCCGAACGACGGTATTGCCGTTCACAGCCGTCCAGACCGCGTTGTTGTCCAGCTCCCACGAAGGCCTGGTGATGGCGCTGCCTTCGAGTACCGGAACGGACCCTTCGCCGTATGTCCCGAGCGACAAGTCGAATCTTGTGCCGGGATCCGGCCGAGCGGTGTCCGCGACGGCTGCCACCAACTTGCCGTCCCGTGAGAGAGCAGCCGCCGTGAGGTTGCCCGCATTGCCCGCGAAACCGGGCACCGGAGTCGCCTCTTGCTCGGTGACACTCACCAGTGAACCGTTGCGCAGTGCGTGCAGTCCGACGGTTGCACTCGTGGTGGCCAGTGGGTTGGTGGATGCGACGTCGGCGGTGGTCCAGCCGTCGGCATGAGCCGCGTCCAGCGGTTCGCCGTCGATCTCCAGAACGTACGGCCCTGCCACATCGGCGTTGGCGAGCGTCCAAATGACCTGTGCTGCAAACAAACCGCGAGTAGCAGCATCCATCGGGTTGTCAAGGCGGAAGTTGATGCGCACACCACCGAGACCGACTCCGACCTGTCCCGGCTTACCGTCGGCCTTGGTGATCGGACCGATCACCGACACGCCATTGCCCAGTTCGTTTCGCACAGCCGGCGCCAGCGCTGCCTTCGGTCCGTCGATCATCAGACCGATCAGCTGAGCCGCCACCTGGTCCTGCCCGCCGGAGATCCAGCGAAGATCGGGGACGACCGTCTGGCTGGTGGGGTCGAGGAAGAACAACGACTTCCGCTGGTAAGCGCCGAGGAACTGCGGACGCTCCATGATCACGCCGGGAGGCAGATCACTGATCCGCCATTCGCCGTCGGTCAACGCCAGGGTCATCCTCGCTTCGAAGCTGCCCTCTTCGGGAACGTACAGTCCTCCCGGGTCGAGGCGACCGACCTTGTTCACACGAATCGTGTAGACGGCTTCGGTGCTGGTTCGAGAAACCGAGAGCACATCGACCTTGTCGACGATGACAGCACTTGCCGCGTCGTCCCAACGCGCCGAAGCGTCCTTGGTCAGGTACTGACGGGCTGCGGCGTGCCGGTTGGACGGATCGGTACTCGCCTTTACGAAGTCACGTACCAGCAGGTCCGGCTCTCGCCCCGAGGCCGGTGATTCGACGGAGGTTCCGGGCACAGCGGTTGCCAGAGTTCCGATTGCCTGCGGCGAGGAGGATTCCGGCAAACTCGCGCACGCGCCGGTCAGCAACAGCACGCTGAGCGTTGTTGCGAGAAGTGCCAGACGGCGGCGGGTTCCGATCATGATCGATCCCCACCGTTGGACTCGTTCCGCGAGTCCGATTCGCGCGGAGTCGGCAGGGACGACGTGACCTCGCCGACTGTATCGGCGACGATGTCGGCTTCGCTCGGCGTGCGGACGAACTTTGTGGTCGTCGGCTTGAGAGGCAGTGGGCTCGACACGACTTTCTTGCCACGGGTGCGCGAGAGCGTCAGCCGGAAGCAGGCGCCGACTCCCGGTTCGCCCCAGGCCTCGAGCTTGCCGTCGTGCAGATTCGCGTCTTCGACACTGATCGCGAGGCCGAGTCCGGTGCCGCCACTGCGGCGCACGCGGGACGGGTCCGATCGCCAGAACCGGTTGAAGACCAACTTCTCCTCGCCCGGACGCAACCCGACGCCACTGTCGCGGACGATGAAGGCGAGGGCATTGTCGTCGGCGCGAAGGCGAAGCAGAATCGGCTTCCCCTCACCGTGGTCGATGGCGTTGGCAAGGAGATTTCGCAGGATGCGTTCGACGCGGCGCGGATCGACATCTGCCATGACCGGCTCGTCGGGCATGTCCACGATCAGTTCGGTGCCGGATTCGCGGGCGAGATGGCGAACCGTGGAAACGGCCGCTCGCGCACACATACGGACGTCGAGTTGTTCGGACGCAAGTTCCGCGACACCGGCGTCGTGACGGGAGATCTCGAGGAGGTCCGCCAGTAGCCCTTCGAACCTGTCCAGTTCGGCGACAAGCAGTTCCGACGACCGACGCAGCATCGGGTCGAGGTTCTCGCTGCCGTCGTAGATCAGGTCGGCTGCCATCCGGACCGTGGTCAGAGGTGTGCGGAGTTCATGGCTGACATCGGAGGTGAAGCGTTTCTGGAGACTGCCGAACTCCTCCAGCTGGGTGATCTGTTTGGACAGACTCTCGGCCATCTCGTTGAAGGACATGGCCAGGCGCGCCATGTCGTCCTCGCCGCGGACCGGCATTCGTTCCTTGAGTCGGCCGTCTGCGAAACGCACCGCGATTCGTGAGGCCGATCGGATGGGAAGCACGACCTGCCTGGCAACCAACAGCGAAATCGCAGCCAGGAGCACCAGCAACACGGCTCCACCGATCAGCAGGGTGCTTCGAACAAGCGACAGACTCCGGTCTTCGCTGGCGAGCGGGAAGATCAGGTACAGCTCGAGTCCCGATATCGACGACGCGGTGGGGCTACCGATGATCAGCGCTGGACCGGAGTAACCGTTCGGGTTGGACACCGTCGCGAATTGGTAGCTGATCTGGCCGCGTTTGACGAACTCGCGAAGGTTGTCGGGGATCTGATCGACCGGTCCCGAACTCGTCGGCTGGCGCGGCCCGTCCCCTGGCACGATGAGCACCGGGTCGAAGGTGCCGGCCGACCCGGAGGCCTGGCCCGAGGTCTGGTTTCGACGGCTGGTCAGTCCGGATGCAGCGCTTTCCAATTGAACGTTGAGCGCCGTCGAATCGTCGACGCCCGCGAGTTGGTCTTCGACGATGCCGCGGGCTCGGTCCATTTCCTCGGTCGCCGCGGTGATCTTCGTTTCCAACAGCCGATCGGTGATCTGGCTGGTCAGCACGACACCGAGAATGACGATGACGATCAAGGACAACGTCAAAGTCGAGACGACCACTCGCAATTGGAGCGAGCGTCGCCACGTGTGCGCGAGGGTGTTGCTCATCGAGTGACACCACCGCAGAAATGGCGTCAGCCGTCGGTTGAGACGACGACGCCACCTGGAAACTCCGCTCACGGCGGTCCGGCCTTGTAGCCGACCCCCCTGACCGTCAGAACCACTTCGGGATTCTCGGGATCAGTTTCGACCTTGGCGCGCAAACGCTGAACGTGCACGTTCACCAGGCGGGTGTCGGCGGCGTGGCGGTATCCCCACACCTGCTCGAGGAGGACTTCACGGGTGAACACCTGGCGCGGCTTGCGCGCCAATGCGACCAGCAGGTCGAATTCGAGTGGTGTGAGCGAGATCTGCTCGCTGCCGCGGCTGACCTTGTGTGCCGGAACGTCGATCACGATGTCGGCGATGCTCAGCAGCTCGGCCGGCTCCTCTTCCGTGCGGCGCAGGCGAGCACGCACCCGCGCCACCAGCTCCTTCGGCTTGAACGGCTTCATGATGTAGTCGTCCGCACCGGATTCGAGGCCGAGCACGACGTCGACGGTGTCGGTCTTGGCCGTCAACATCACGATGGGCACGCCGGAATCCGCACGCAGAACTCGGCATACGTCGATCCCGTTCATTCCGGGAAGCATGAGATCGAGCAGGACGAGGTCGGGCCGGGTCTCACGCACTGCCGCGAGCGCCAGGGTTCCGTCGCCTACCACGTAGGGATCGAAACCCTCACCACGCAGCACGATCGTGAGCATCTCGGCGAGTGCCGTGTCGTCGTCGACAACCAGAATCCTTGGTTTCATATCCCTATCGTTGCATCTCGGAGCGATGAATCAGACCGTTACGAGGCCGTGCGGCGTGCCGCGTCTTTCCCTCTACTGTGCCGGAAAGTTCGAATCCCGGCCGCAAGGGTGACCGATCACGCGAAATCCGCGAGCCTGCGCGCCAGTTCGCCCGGGTCCGTCTCCGGCCCCACGATCCACCAGGGCGAGACCCAGTCCGTCGCTGCCAACTGCTTGTAGAGCTCACCGGTTCTGGCCTGCAGGCCGCCGTCGCGCTCGTAGGCGTCGAGCTGACGCGACGCGTCCTCGGCCTCACGCGAGCGGGCACGCTGCTCGGCCAGAGCTACCGGTACGTCGAGGTACAACTGCAGATCGGGAGCGGGAAGAGCGAGTCGACCCAACTCCAATTCACGGACCCAGGCGACCATCTCGCCGTCCACGCCCTGATGCGCGCGCGCCGCGTTGTAGGCGGCGTTGGACGCCACGTAGCGGTCGAGGAGAACAATGTCGTTGGCGGACAACAGGTCCGAGATCCGATCCGCCGCACCCGCGCGGTCCAGGGCGAACAGGACTGCCATCGCGTTCACGGATTCAGCCAGGTCTCCGTGCGATCCTTTGAGTGCCTCGGCAGCAAGATCCGCGTGGATCGACTTCCCGTACCGCGGAAAATCCAGAGTCGCGATCGACGTGCCGCCGCGGCGGAGTTCGCTCTCCACTTTGCCGATCAACGTTCGCTTTCCAGCGCCGTCGAGGCCTTCCAATGCCACCAGTGTTCCCACGGCGGACAAGCCTATCCCCCGGCCTGCTTGCGCAGACCGGGGGACGGCGGACACTACATCCTCAGTGACGAATCACCGGGTCAGTAGCGGTAGTGCTCGGGCTTGTACGGGCCTTCGACGTCGACGCCGATGTACTCTGCCTGATCCTTCGTGAGCTTGGTCAGCGTGCCACCGAGTGCCTCGACGTGGATCTTGGCGACCTTCTCGTCGAGGTGCTTCGGGAGGCGGTAGACCTCGTTGTCGTACTCGTCCGGCTTCGTCCACAGTTCGATCTGCGCGATGACCTGGTTGGAGAAGCTGTTGCTCATCACGAACGACGGGTGGCCCGTCGCGTTGCCGAGGTTGAGCAGGCGGCCTTCGGACAGCACGATGATCGAGTGGCCGTCGGCGAACGTGAACTCGTCGACCTGCGGCTTGATGTTGATCCGCGTGACGTCGCCGGACTTCTCGAGGCCGGCCATGTCGATCTCGTTGTCGAAGTGACCGATGTTGCCCAGGATGGCCTGATGCTTCATGGCCTTCATGTGCTCGAACGTGATGATGTCCTTGTTACCGGTGGACGTGATCACGATGTCGGCCCAGCCGATGGCCTGCTCGACTGTCTTGACCTCGAAGCCGTCCATGAGCGCCTGCAGGGCGTTGATGGGGTCGACCTCGGTGACCGCGACGCGAGCGCCCTGGCCGCGAAGTGCCTCGGCACAACCCTTGCCGACGTCTCCGTAACCGCAGACCAGCGCAGCCTTGCCGCCGATCAGAACGTCGGTGCCGCGGTTGATGCCGTCGAGCAGCGAGTGGCGCGTGCCGTACTTGTTGTCGAACTTGCTCTTGGTGACCGAGTCGTTGACGTTGATAGCGGGGAACGTGAGTTCACCGGCAGCGGCAACCTGGTACAGGCGCAGAACGCCCGTGGTGGTCTCCTCGGTGACGCCCTGGACGGACTCGGCGATTGCCGTCCACTTGCCCTTGTCGGACTCGAGGGACTGACGCAGAAGTGCAAGGAAGACCTTGTACTCGTCGGAATCCTGGTCGTCGTCCGTCGGCGGGACGACGCCGGCCTTCTCGAACTGTGCGCCCTTGAGCACCAGCATGGTGGCGTCGCCGCCATCGTCGAGAATCATGTTGGCAGGCTCACCCGGCCAGGTCAGCATCTGCTCGGCTGCCCACCAGTACTCTTCGAGGGTTTCACCCTTCCAGGCGAAAACCGGAACGCCCTTGGGCTCTTCCGGGGTGCCGTGCGGACCGACGACGATGGCGGCGGCAGCGTGATCCTGCGTGGAGAAGATGTTGCATGAAGCCCAGCGGACCTCGGCGCCGAGCGCGGTCAGCGTCTCGATCAGCACCGCGGTCTGAATGGTCATGTGCAGCGAGCCGGAAACGCGAGCGCCCTTGAGCGGCAACACCTCTGCGTATTCGCGACGAAGCGCCATGAGGCCGGGCATCTCGTGCTCTGCCAGACGGATTTCCTTGCGACCGAACTCCGCGAGCGAAAGATCTGCAACTTTGAAGTCGATGCCGTTACGGCTCTCGGCCACGGGCGTTGTTGAAACTGAGGTCGTCATCTGCCTCTCCTGGTTGACGTGCATACTCTGCACAAGCCTATCGGTGTACCAGGCTATCGGTTAGACGCCCTCTCCCGCCCGCCCCTCTACTGCGCGGCCCTCGCGCGCCACGTCGATGAACGGCCCGAGCAGTATGCCCAGATCCTCCGCCACCGAAGCCTCGGACTCCGGCGGCATCGAAATGTAGCTCAGCCCGAGACGCGCAATCGCCCTGGCCAGAATTCCGGCGTCGGCGGGTGACGCCTGAATCCACCCTCGCTGGAAACTCTCCGCAAGCCGCGACGACGCGCGCTCGATGATGACCGCACTGTCGGTGGTGATCAGGCGAAGCAGGTCCGGCTTGGCCTCACCGGTGAGCAGAGAGATCACCAACGGGTCGGTTGCACTGGAGGCGAAAAACGATCCGAAACCCGCCGTCAATGCCTCGACTGCACGTCCGTCGTTCGCCACCATGGCCTCGTCCACCGCGTCGACGAAGCCGTCAGCAAGGCGAAGCGCGTACGCCTCGGCAAGCCCTTGCCTCGAGCCGAACTCGTTGTAGAGCGTCTGACGACTCACACCGGCATGCTTGGCCAGAACCGTCAGCGTCACCTCGGACCAGTCGCGCTCGGTCAACAACTCACGCATCGAATCGAGCACCGACGTACGCAGCAGCAGGCGCGACGCTTCTTTCTGCGGCAGACGAGTGGGCGTCGAAGTCATGGTGACGACACTACCGCCGCACCTAGGTCCGTTCGACGCCGACGCATCTCACCGTCGTTCGACCTCAACCATGAAGAAGTCGCTCTTCGCCGCCCCGCAGTCCGGGCAACTCCAGTCTTCGGGAATGTCGTCCCAGCGAGTGCCCGGTTCGATACCGTCCTCCGGCCAGCCGACTGCCTCGTCGTACTCGAAGCCGCATTGCGCGCACTGATACAGCTTGTAGTCGTTCATGATTCACTCCCCGCCGTTGCCGGCATCGGCTCGAAGTCCAGCTTTTCCCTCACGCCGCAGTCCGGACAGCACCAGTCGTCCGGCACGGCATCCCACGGCGTGCCCGCCGGAAACCCTTCTCGTGGTGCACCCTTCGATTCGTCGTAGACGTATTCACACACCGGGCATCGATAGCTGCTCATCACGCTGCTCCGTACCGAGCAAGGAGGCGATCACGCTTGGACGGCTGAACGTTGACGCGGGTGATGTCGCCGCCGTAGTGCGCAAGGACTTTGGGATCCATCACTTTTCGCCACAGCGGTGGAACGTAGGCGAGGATGATCATGCTCGCGTACCCACTGGGCAGGTTGGGCGCACCGTCCATGCTTCGAAGCGTCTGATAACGACGCGTCGGGTTCGCGTGATGATCGCTGTGACGCTGGAGGTGATACAGGAAGATGTTGGTGCAGATGTGATCACTGTTCCAACTGTGCTCCGGTGCTGCACGCTCGTACCGCCCGCTGTCCAGACGACGACGCTTCAGTCCGTAATGTTCGAGGTAGTTGACGGTTTCGAGCAGACAGAATCCGAACACGGCCTGCAGCACCAGGAACGGCAGTACCGAGAGGCCGAAGACGGCGACGAGGACACCGAACAGTACGACGGACATCAACCACGAATGCAGGACGTCGTTGCGAATTGTCCACGGCTTCTTACCCAGTCGATCGAGTCTGGCCTTTTCCAGGGACCACGACGAGCGCAGAGATCCCCACACACTGCGCGGCAGGAAGGTCCAGAAGCTCTCACCGAAGCGAGACGACGCCGGATCCTCGGGCGTGGCGACGCGCACGTGGTGTCCACGATTGTGCTCGATGTAGAAGTGGCCGTAAAACGACTGCGCCAGAGTGATCTTCGACAACCAGCGTTCGAGATCGTCCTTCTTGTGACCGAGCTCGTGTGCGGTGTTGATCCCGATTCCTGCGACACAACCGATACTGATCGCCAGACCGATCTTGGAGATCAGCCCAAGTCCCCCGTCGATTCCGAGCCAGGACAGATCGGTCGCCGACCAGAGGTAGCAGGCCAGGACCAGGCTGACCAACTGGAACGGTATGTAGATGTAGGTGCAATACCGGTAGTACTTGTCGTTCTCGAGGCGCTCCATCACTTCGTCCGGCGGATTCTCGCCGTCCGGGCCGAAGAAGACGTCGAGGATCGGGAGCAGGATGTAGACGAGAAGCGGCCCGATCCACCACCACACCGGCGAGACCGCATTCCATCCGAGACTGTTGAACAACGCGACCAATCCGACGGCGATGAAGACCGCCGTCGGCGGCACGAGGCCGAGCAGCCAGAGGTATCTCTTCTTGTCACGCCACTGCTCGGGCGGGAGCGTCTGGCCGGATTGCGAGTCCACGTGCGTCGACACGGTCTACCTCCTCGATTCGGACCGACCCGAAAACTGTGAGTCAGTTCACTATGAGGTAGACAGTACTACTGATTTTGTACAAGTGATAGACAAATCATAAACTTTGTACATCTACTCGATTTCGCCGCGTTCACGCTTCCCGATCATCGAATGCTGTCTGCTGTAGGCAAAATAGATGACAACGCCGAGGGCCATCCAGACCACGAACCTCATCCAGGTCTCCACCGACAGGTTGAACATCAGCCACAGACACGCGAGGACGGCCAGAATCGGGACCAGCGGGACCAGCGGCACCCTGAATCCGCGAGGTAGGTCGGGACGCGTCCGACGGAGCACGAGAACCCCGATCGAGACGAGAACAAAAGCGAACAGTGTGCCGATGTTGACCATTTCCTCGAGGGTGCCGATCGGAAAAACGCCGGCGAGCACCGCGACCACGACGCCGACCAAGATCGTGATCCGCACAGGGGTTCCGTGCTTGCCGGTCGGCGCCAGGCGTCGTGGCATCAGACCGTCGCGTGCCATCGCGAAGAGCACCCTGGTCTGCCCGAGCATCAACACCATCACCACTGTCGTGAGACCGGCCAACGCACCGAACGAGATGACGTTTTTCGCCCACGTGATGTCGTGGAAGGCGAATGCCGTTGCCAGGTTGGAGGTATCGCCCTCGAGCTCGGTGTATTTCACCATCCCGGTCAGCACCAGTGTCACCGCCACGTACAGAACCGTGACGATCAAGAGCGAACCCAGGATGCCGCGTGGCAGCGCCTTCTGCGGCTCCTTCGCCTCCTCCGCCGTCGTGGCGACGACGTCGAAGCCGATGAACGCGAAGAACACCAGACTGGCTGCCGCGAGCAATCCGTACCACCCGAAGGTGCTGCCACCGGCCCCGGTCACGTACGAGAACAACGACTGGTGGATGCCCTCTCCCGTCGAGCCCGGCTCCGACGGCGGAATGTACGGCGAGTAGTTGTCGGTGTCGATGTAGAAGAGGCCGACGACGATCACCAGCAACACCACCGCGACCTTGATCGCCGTGATCACCAGCGACACCCTCGACGAGAGTTTTGTGCCGGTCGCGAGCAGGATCGTGATGACAGCGATCACCAGCACCGCACCCCAGTCGAAGGATATCGGCCCCAACTCGACGATCGGGCTGCGTGAGCCCATCACTTCGCCGAGGTACAGCGACCAGCCTTTGGCGACCACCGAAGACGCCAAGGCGAATTCGAGGATGAGATCCCAGCCGATGATCCAGGCGACGAATTCGCCGAACGTCGCGTACGAGAACGTGTACGCGCTACCGGCAACCGGGACCGTCGACGCGAATTCGGCGTAACACAGCGCTGCCAGTCCGCAGGCGATGGCGGCAATGACGAACGCGAGCGAGACCGACGGCCCGGCGACATTTCCCGCCGTCCGAGCCGTGAGTGTGAAGATGCCCGCACCGATGACGACTGCGACACCGAACACCGTGAGATCCCACGAGTTCAGTTCTTTCCGGAGTTTGGTTTCCGGCTCGTCGGTGTCCTTGATGGACTGCTCGATCGATTTGGTTCGAAACAGCTTCGACCGTCCAGATCCGGCCTGCTCGTCCTTGACAGCCATTGCCGCCTCCTTGCTGGGGACCAGCAGGTCCCACCATGGGCAAGTAGAGAGATGGCATCAGCCTAAGCCCGCAGGCGCAGCTTTGTTCAGGGTTTGTCGGGAGCCTGTAGATCTGTTTCAGGGCGATCTCCTGCGCTGAGACGATCCAGGTCCGGCTCGAGGTAGATCACCCGCGCCGCAGGCACTGCAGCGCGCACGCGAGACTCGGCCTCGTCGATCGCCGTCGCCACGTCCGAGATCGTCGATCCGATCGGCACCGCAACCTTGGCAGCAACAAGGATCTCCTCGGGACCGAGGTACTGCGTCTTGCAATGAATGACGCGTTCGATACGAGTTCCGTCGACCAGGGCGTTGAGGATCAGTTCGGTCTCCACCGCCGTTGCGCCCTCACCGATCAGCAGCGACTGCATTTCGATGATCAGAATGACCGCGATGATGCCGAGCAGGACACCGATGCACAGAGTTCCGATGCCGTCGAAGACCGGATTTCCGGTCACCATCGTGAGGCCGACGCCGCCGAGTGCAAGGACGAGACCGATCAATGCGCCGGTGTCCTCGAGCAGCACAACCGGGAGTTCCGGGCTACGAGAGGTTCGGATGAAGTTCCACCACGACGCATTTCCCTTGAGCGGTCGTGATTCCTTCGCTGCGGTCCGGAAGCTGTAGCCCTCCAGACAAATCGCTATGACAAGAATCGCGATTGCCACGAAAGCCGAATTGAGTTCTTCCGGATGCTGAATCTTGTGAATGCCTTCGTAGATCGCGAACAGCGAACCGAGGGTGAAGAGCACCAGTGCAACGACGAACGAATAGAAGTATCGGTTGCGCCCGTAGCCGAACGGGTGCAGTTGATCCGCGTCACGTTCTGCCTTCTTCTGCCCCAGGAGCAGCAAACCCTGATTGGACGTGTCGGCCACCGAGTGCACCGATTCGGCGAGCATCGACGACGATCCGGTGATCAAGAATCCGGCGAACTTGGCTACGGCAATTCCGGCATTGGCTCCGAGGGCCGCCAGAATTGCCTTCTTGCCACCATGAGCCGACACAATGTCTCCTAGTTTCCGACTACGGCACTGAAAACCTGCGCAGTCGGGGTCCGTGTGCTCAGGTGTATCGCGGGCTCGTCGGCAGCGATCCACGCCGCTCGGCCTCGATCGAGGTCGAGAGTGTCGGCGCCGCACGTCGCAGTGACCGCGCCGTCGGTGCAGATCAGAATCCGCGGGCCTGAAGCGTCGACGACGATGTCCGTGGAATTCGCGTCGAACTCCAGACGCGTCAAACGAAATTCGGGCGCCGGCGTGACGTACTCGTATCTACCTGATCCTGACTGACCTGATCCAGATGACGGGGCCGGATCGAGCACTTCGATATCGGCCCCGACGAAGTCCAGAACCCTCAGCAATTCGGGCACGTCGACGTGCTTCGGTGTCAGCCCACCGCGCAGCACGTTGTCGGAGTTGGCCATGATCTCGACCGCGAGTCCATGGAGATACGCGTGGAGATTGCCGGCAGCGAGAAACAGTCCTTGGCCGGGCTCGAGGGTGACGCGGTTGAGCAGCAGTGCCGCCAGAACACCGGCGTCGCCGGGGTACGCCTCGCTCAATTCCAGCGCGGTGCGGATCTCGGTCACGAATTCGGCGTCGTGGTGCGCGACGTAGGTGATGCACCCGGCAAGTACGGCAGGGAGCAAGGTCCCGAGCACCGTGGACGGCAGCGTGATCCACGTCGTGAACAACGCCCGCAGTCCGTCGGAATCGGGTTGCCCTTCGAGCAGACCGATGTACGGCTCCAACTCGTCGACGGCCAGAGCGCGCAGCAGTTTGACAGTCCGCGTCGGCTCGCGGAATCCGGCAAGCGCTTCGAATCTGCTCAGCGCGACAACGAGTTCGGGCTTGTGGCTGCCGTCCTTGTAGTTGCGAATCGGCGATTCCATGGGAACGCCGAGTGCGTTCTCACGACGAAAACCCTCGTCGGCTTGAACGGCGCTGGGATGCGCTTGAAGCGACAGCGGTTCTTCCGCCGCAAGCAGCTTGAGCAGGAATGGGAGTCGCTCACCGAATGTCTCGAGGTTCTCGCGGCCGAGTTCGCGTTCGGGTTCGCGGTGCAGAACCTCGAGCAACGACTCGCTTCCGGATTCGGTGATCACGCGCGCCGGGTCACCCGGGTGCGCGCCCAACCACAATTCCGCTTCGGGATGATTCGACGGAGTCGAAAGACCGCGTAGTTCGGCAATTGCCGTTCGCGAGCCCCACGCGTAAGAACGAAGTGCACCTTCGAGTTCACGCACTTACTTCGCACCGCCCGTCAACTGCACGTACGCCGCGGCCATGTCTACTCGAGACGCCAACACGAATACCTGCTCCATCTCCGATATGACCACGTTGGTCTGGTCTTCGTCTGCCGCAACCACCAGGTCGGCGTCAGCCAGTGCGTCCATCCGGCGCCTCGCCTCCCCGCGCGTGGATTCGGTCGCGAAGACGAACGCCCGCGCCGGCGGGGTCGGCAGCGCGCCGTCGAGTTGCGGATCGTGAAAGAAGGGGTCGTGGAACACCGAATCACGTGAAGCTGCGTCCGGCGCGAACAGTGCTCGCGCCGAACGAATCACCTCGGACATCTCGGCGGCAGCGGCGTTCAGGCCGGAGCTCATCAGCGCAACGCTCGAGAACTCTGCGAGTGCTGTTGTCACGGAACCACTTCCACACAGAACGACTCGCCGGCCGCTCATCCTGGTGGCCAACGACTTGGCCGGGTTGTGGAATACCTCGTTGGCCGGTCCGTCCCGCAGCGCCTCCGCATCAACTGCGTCGGCGATTCGACCGAGCACCGCCGAACGGTCCTCGATCGATCCCTTGCCCTCGATTTCGGCGGCAACCGCGAGGAAGACGGCGAGGAACCGCGTCATCGTGTGCCGGGGCAAGGCGTAGAGCCGCGGTGGCAAGGGCATGGTGCGCCCGGCCGCCACGGCTCGCATGGGCCCCTCGTCGGGAACGGCGACAACAACCTCGGCGCCGCGGCGTACGGCACTGTCAACGGATTCGACGAGGCGTGGATCACCGGCATCGTCACCGGCGAAGACGATCACGTCCAACGGCCCGGCCCACGACGGCGTCCGGTCGAGAACGAGGAGCGGGCAACCGACCGAATCTCCGACGAGAGCAAGCGCGATCCTGGCTCCGTGCCGGGCGCCACCCGCGCCGGCGATCAGTACGACGCTGCGCGGACGCAGACCGGCCAATCGGGAGATCACACCCTCACCGACGGCCGACGCGGTGGCCCGAATCTGTGCGCCGCCCATGGCTACAGACCGCAGTAGCCCTTCCGAATCGGCAGCTGACAAACCCTCGCTGTCGTCGAGGTCGAGAAGCGGCATCGGCGCTGTCATCTCACCGCACCCCCTTCTCCGTTAGCAGTTCCCGCACCATCCAGCATTCCAGCTCCACGCGGTCCGTGGTGGCAAAGCCCTCGTTCCCGAGGCCGTCGTTCCTGAGATAGTCCCCCAACTATCCCAGGGCTTCGGCTCACCGACAAACCGATCAGACTCGGATTCAAGCCCGGACGATCGCCAGAATTTCGTTCACCAATGCGTCGACATCGGCGGACGTGGGTGCTTCGACGTTGAGTCGCAGCAGTGGTTCGGTGTTGGACGCGCGCAAGTTGAACCAGGCATTTCCCTCGAGACTGACCGTGACACCGTCGAGGCGATCCACCGACTCGGTGCGGTCGGCAAATGCCGCCAGTACAGCGGCCGTACGATCTGCCGCGTCAGCCACGGTGGAGTTGATCTCGCCCGAGGCCGCGTAGCGGGTGTACTCCGCCATCAACTCGGAAAGCGGACGATCCTGCTCGCCCAGTGCGGCGAGTACGTGCAGCGCCGCGAGCATGCCGGAGTCGGCGCCCCAGAAGTCGCGGAAGTAGTAGTGAGCGGAGTGCTCGCCGCCGAACACCGCACCGGTCTCGGCCATCTCCTGCTTGATGAACGAGTGGCCGACTCGGGTACGAATAGCGACGCCGCCGAGTTCTTCGACGAGTTCGGGAACTGCCCGTGACGTGATCAGGTTGTGGATGATCGACGCGCCCGGTTCCTTCGCGAGTTCGCGCTTGGCGACAAGTGCCGTCACCGCGGACGGCGAGACCGGGTCGCCCTTCTCGTCTACGACGAAGCAACGGTCCGCGTCACCGTCGAACGCCAAGCCGATGTCCGCTCCGGTTTCGCGCACGTAGGCCTGCAGGTCGACGAGGTTGGCCGGATCGAGCGGATTGGCTTCGTGGTTGGGGAACGTGCCGTCGAGCTCGAAGTACAGCGGCAGGACGTCGAGGGGCATCGGCCCGAATACGGCCGGCGCGGTATGGCCGCCCATACCGTTGCCTGCATCGACTGCGACCTTCAGCGGGCGCAACGCAGCCAGGTCGACCAATCCGCGGAGGTAGCTCGCGTATTCCTCGAGGACGTCCTTGGTGCTGGCGGTGCCTGCCGGTCCGTCGTACGCGGGAACACCCGAGACGACCTCGGCGGAGATGACTGCGAGGCCGGTGTCCTGACCGACCGGCTTGGCGCCGGCCCGACACATCTTGATGCCGTTGTACTTGGCGGGATTGTGGCTCGCCGTGAACATCGCGCCCGGGCAGTTCAGCAAACCGGATGCAAAGTAGAGCTCGTCGGTCGACGCCAATCCGATGTAGACGACGTCGAGCCCTTGAGCAAGCACGCCGTCACCGAAAGCCGAAGACAGTGTGGGCGACGATGCGCGCATGTCGTAGCCGATCACAACCGTCGTGGCGGCGCCGGCCTCGTCGCGGACCAGGCGGGCGAACGACGCACCGACGTCGCGGACAAAATCTTCGTCGATCTGCTCACCGACCACACCGCGTACGTCGTACGCCTTGATGATTGCAGCAACCGACTCGGCTGTTCGCCCCACTGAAAACTCTCCTTGTGCATGCACCCTCACAGACGGGAACATCCGGGCGCATGGCGTCCGGAGATTCGCAGTACTCGGGTGTGGAAGTACTCGATCGAGCCTAGCGTCTACGGCGACGAATCTCGCGTCAGTTGGACGGGTCGGGCAGAACGCGTAGGTGTCCACGACGCCCTGTACGGGCAGTACTCGGAGCTGCGGGACGTATGTCCTCATCTGCATCGACGTTGGACTTGCTGCGATCTCCGAGACCGGCCTCACGTACAGCTTCGGCCAAAGCGGTCAGATCGTCTTCGTCGGGAGTACTCGACGCGAATCCGCCTTCGTGGCGGACGAGTTCCCACCCCTTGGGGGCGGTGATTCGAGAGCCGTGAGTGTCACACAAATCCCATGAATGGGGCTCGGCGACGGTTGCCAGCGGCCCGACAACCGCAGTGGAGTCCGAGTAGACATACGTAAGCGTCGCGACGGCGGGGTTCTTGCACCCGGGGCGGCAGCAGCGACGCAGAGATCTCACAGGTACGGAGCCTAGCCCTCCCCACGTCCGGAACCTACTCGGACACACCGAGCAGTTTCTCCTGTCGTAATCTGGCGCCATGCCACAAGCCCGCCGCCGACGCTCGGTCACTACTCGTTCCATCGAGCGACACGGCCGTGGCCTGCGCGGACCGCTACTTCCCCCGGAGGTACCCGCCAGGCGTACCCGCGCGGAGAAGTTCGATCTCCTGGTGCTCGACGCATTCTCTCCCGTCGACCTCGCATGGCACGACCGGCTGACGAAACTCGACATCGCAGTGGACGAAGTTCCGAAGATTCACGCCCACGATCCGGAGTCCGTCACATGGCCGCCGGAGGTCATCGCAGACGGCCCGGTTCCACTGTCACGACTGATTCCGGCCGGAATCGACCGTCACGGAAATACGACTCGCGCAAGAATTGTGCTGTTTCGCCGCCCATTGGAGCAGCGAGCGAAGGATCCGGAAGAACTCACGGATCTGGTGCACGACGTGTTGGTCCATCAAGTCGGCACGTATCTGGGCGTCGACCCACAGGTCATCGACCCCACGCTGCCCGACGAGGACTGATACTGCCCGACGAGGACTGACGCACTGTCAGACGAAAAAACTGATGTCACACGAAGAAGTAAATCCACACGAAGAACAAAACAGTCGTTGCTTGACCTGCAATTCCCCGTTGCAGGTCAGACTTTCGAAGACCGCCCGTCAGCCCCGACGCTGACAGAACCGATTCAGCAGCAGATCAGATGATCCCCCGCTTGAGTCGCCGACGCTCGCGCTCGGACAACCCTCCCCAGATTCCGAACCGTTCGTCGTTCGCGAGCGCGTACTCGAGGCACTCGTCACGAACTTCACAACCGAGGCAGATCCGTTTTGCTTCCCTCGTCGATCCTCCCTTTTCAGGAAAGAACGCTTCGGGATCGGTCTGCGCGCAGAGAGCACGCTCCTGCCACTGATCCTCGATGGTGTCGAACAATTCTTCGAAGCCGGTGACGAGACTCAGCACTGGCCGAGTACTCATACCGTCGAACTCACTGCTGCAGGCACCTTCTGCTGCGCCTGCTCGGGAATCGGTCTGCGGTTCGTCGCTTACTGTCATTGCGAGAGAACTGATCTCGACATTTTCATTGGGCATCGTTCCGCCTCCTCACCTGTAATAGCGCAGAATTTTCACTCCATCTTCAACCCCACCCCGTCGACCGTTCGAAACTGTGTTCGAAACCGGCCCCGCTGCAAGTGAACTCACAAGTAGCGGTTGGAATGACACATTTGAGATTACACACGTCCAGCGTGTCGCGGTCAAGCTAAACGAGATGAATCCATTAGTATTCCGGCCCTCAATTGACGGGACCTTCTGCCCGCCAGACACGACGACGCGCCGACCGCCTAGGCTCTGTTGTCGTGAACGTGACTGTATTGGTTGGCGGCGTCGGCGGGGCCCGTTTCCTTCAAGGTGTTCAAAACGCGCTCGGAATCGCCGGTGGTGAATCCCTCGAGAAATACGAAGGCCCACATCGCATCACGGCCGTCGTCAACGTCGGGGACGACGTGTGGATGCACGGTCTGCGCATCTGCCCCGATCTGGACACTTGTATGTACACACTCGGCGGCGGTATCGACACCGAACGCGGGTGGGGGCACGCCGGCGAAACCTGGAATGCGAAAGAAGAACTCGCGGCATACGGAGCGAAGCCGGACTGGTTCGGCCTCGGAGATCGCGATATCGCAACGCATTTGATTCGCAGCCAGATGCTCCGCACGGGATATCCGTTGTCCGCGATCACCGAAGCGTTGTGCAATCGCTGGAATCCCGGTGTCGCACTGCTTCCCGTGAGCGACGACCGCAGCGAAACACACGTCGTGATCACCGATCCGGAAGACGGTGAGCAGAAGGCGATTCATTTCCAGGAGTGGTGGGTACGCCATCGGGCACAGGTGGAAACGCACAGCTTCGCTCACGTCGGCGCCGAGCAGGCCAAGCCCGCGCCAGGGGTGGTCGAGGCGATCGACGGTGCCGACATCGTGCTGATCGCACCGTCCAATCCCGTCGTGAGCGTCGGCGCGATCCTCGCGGTGCCCGGCATTCGCGGTGCCCTGCGAACAACCGCGGCCAAGGTTGTCGGCCTCTCCCCCGTCATCGGCGGAAAACCGTTGCGCGGCATGGCTGACGAGTGCCTCGAGGTGATCGGGGTCGAGACGACTTCGGAGGCGATCGGTCGCCACTACGGAGCTCGTTCGATCAACGGCATTCTCGACGGCTGGCTCGTCGACGAAGGTGACACGGCCGACATCGACGGGGTGGACGTGCGAAGCATCCCACTTTTGATGACGTCCCCCGAAGAGACCGCGAAAATGGTTCGCACGGCTTTCGAGATCGCCGGAGTCGAACTGTGACCGAGCCCGGAACCGAAGCAAGCCGCGACAGAAATCACTCTCCCGGTGATCACTCCCCCGGCGCCGCAATCGAAGTCATTCCCGTGCTCGGGCTTCCCGAGTTCCGGCCCGGAGACGACTTGGCCACCGCTGTCGTCGACGCGACGCCGTGGCTCGAGAGCGGCGACGTCGTTGTCGTCACGAGCAAGGTGTTCTCCAAAGTCGAGGGTCGCGTCGTTTCCTCACCGACCGATCCGGAAGAGCGCGACGCGGCACGACGCCTCCTGGTGGATCAGGAAGCCGTCCGCGTCGTGGCACGCAAGGGCCGCACTCTGATCACCGAGAACAAACTCGGAATCGTGCAGGCCGCATCGGGCATCGACGGCTCCAACGTCGACGGTGCCGAATTGGCGCTACTCCCCGTGGATCCGGATGCGAGCGCTGCGGGTCTGCGCGCCCGAATTCTCGAGAGCACGGGCAAGTCCGTCGCCGTCGTCGTCACCGACACGATGGGTCGTGCGTGGCGCAACGGGCAGACCGACGCCGCAATCGGTTCGTCCGGCATTCCGGTCCTGCACGGCTACCTCGGAGCACAGGACAGTCAGGGCAACGATCTGATCGTCACCGAGATCGCGATCGCGGACGAAATCGCCGCTGCGGGCGACTTGGTCAAGGGCAAGCTGGGCGGCGTTCCCGTCGCCGTCGTTCGTGGGCTTCGGTTCGAGGACGACGGTTCGAGTGGCCAGGATCTGATTCGCCGCGGCCCGGACGATCTGTTCTGGCTGGGCACCGAGGAAGCTACGGCGATGGGCCGTGGCCAGGCGCTGCTGTTGCGTCGATCGGTTCGACAGTTCGCAAGTGATCCCGTCGACGCGGAGATCATTCGCAGCTCGATCGCCGAGGCACTCACCGCTCCCGCACCGCACCACACGAGACCGGTTCGATTCGTGTGGCTACGCACGGAGTCGGTCCGCACGGCTCTTCTCGAGCAGATGCGCGAGAAGTGGGCCGCCGATCTTCGCGCCGACGGTCGCAGTGACGAATCCGTCGAGGCCCGGGTTGCCCGCGGAAACATCCTGTTCGACGCCCCCGAGGTCGTCATTCCCTTCTGCGTGCCCGATGGCGCACACAGTTATCCGGATGCCGGACGAACCGCGGCGGAGTCGACGATGTTCACGGTCGCCGCCGGCGCGGCAGTGCAGGGACTGCTGGTCTCGTTGGCCACCCGCGGCGTGGGAAGCTGCTGGATCGGATCGACGATCTTCGCCGCCGATCTCGTACGCGAACAACTCGATCTCCCGGCGGATTGGCAGCCACTCGGTGCCATCGCAATCGGGCACCCCCTCGAACCACTGACTCCGCGCTCTGTCTCCGCCCCCGGGGACGCGTTGGTGGAGCTGTAGGTCCATGTCAGCCGAATCGCTGCACGCCTCCGCCAAGGGCGTCCTGGAGGGCTGGGAGACGTCCTCCGAAGCGGACGAATCATTGCGGCACACGATGCTCGCGTTCCTCGATTCGGCTCCGGACGGCTGCCTTCGTCGCCACGCACCGGGACACATCACCGCGTCGTCTCTCGTTCTCGACGAGAGTGGCTGCCACGTCTTGCTGACCCTGCATCCCAAGGTGGGCAGGTGGATTCAGCTCGGCGGCCACTGCGAGCCCGACGACGAGACGGTGGTAGATGCGGCATTGCGGGAAGCTCGCGAGGAGTCCGGAATTCACGACGTTCGGATAGACGCGGACCTACTCTCCGCCCACACGCATCCGATCACGTGCTCACTCGGAGTACCGACTCGCCATCTCGATCTACGGTTTCTTGTTGTGGCGCCGGACAATTCACATATCGTCCGCAGCGCAGAGTCCACCGACCTCAGATGGTGGCCGGTGGACGCGCTCCCACCTACAGCGGAACGCGAGACCATCGACCACCTGGTCGCGCTCGCCCGTCAGCGCAAGAATCAGGACTGAATCGGAGAAAGCTGGGGCTGCTTGGCGCTCACGCCGTCGCCCGAAGATGTTCCCTTCACGCGCCGAGCTACCCACGGCACCAAGAACTCTCGCGCCCATTGACGATCCTCGCGACGAGTTTCGGCTTTCGTGAGAACCGGCGCAGGCCCGAGATCGGGCGGGGTCAATCCGTGTTCGACGCCGAGCACGTCGAGCACACGCGTCGCCATGTTCTCGTGCCCGGAGGGCGACATGTGGAGGCGATCCCAGTCCCACATCCGAAGGTCCTGATATTCGGAGAATCGCCAGAAGTCGACGAGGGTCGCGTCGTGGCGGTCGGCCACCTCGCGAACAAGCTCGTTGTAGATCGCCAGACGTCCGCGGAGCTTGCCGAAGAAGGCGGACCATCCGGTGTCGTACGCGGTGAACATCAGAACCCGAGCGCCGGATGCAGTGAGCTGACCGATTGCCGAATCGTAGCGGACGACCATCGCATCGATGTCGAGCTTCGGACGCATCATGTCGTTTCCGCCGGCGTAGATGGTCACCAGATCGGGCTTCAACGCCAGAGCGGGTTCCAACTGCTCGTCGATGATCGGTCCGAGTAGGCGACCACGAATCGCCAGGTTGGCGTAGCGGAAGTCGGGATTGTTCACCGCCAGCTGCTCGGCCACTCGGTCTGCCCACCCGCGCAGACCGTTGGGGAATCGTTCGTCGGCGTCGCCGACGCCCTCGGTGAACGAGTCACCGAGGGCAACGTAACGGCTCGGAAGAGAAGTCATACCCGCCAGTATTCCAGTAGGTCAGCTAACGATCACACATCTGTGCTGAAGCGCACGCCACCGTCCGGCAGCGTCACCCCCGGCCACACGCGTGCGCCGCGCAACAATTCGCACCGCGCACCGATGTCCGCGCCGTCGCCGATGACAGCGTCGCGGACCAGCGCTCGGGGTCCGATACGGACGCCGAATCCGAGGATCGATCGTTCGACCACCGCGCCGGCTTCCACAACGGCGCCGTCGAAGAGAATTGCACCGTCGAGGCGAGCGCCTGCGCCGACTTCTGCGCCCCGACCGACAACCGTGCCGCCGATCAGGACAGCGCCCGGCGCGATTCCGGCTCCGGGGTGAACCAGCGACTCGCCGCGCGGACCTTCGAGAGCCGGCGAAGGTGCGATACCTCGCACCAGGTCGGCGGAACCGCGAACGAAGTCCTCGGGGGTTCCCATGTCACGCCAGTACGACGAGTCGACGTGGCCGAACACCCGCTTGCCCTCGGCCAGCAGATTCGGGAACACCTCGCGCTCGACCGACACCGGTCGTCCTTCGGGGATCTGTTCGATGATTTCGCGCTTGAAGACGTAGCAGCCGGCGTTGATCTGATCCGTCGGCGGATCCTGGGTCTTCTCCAGGAATGCCGAGACTCGTCCGTCCTCGTCGGTCGGAACACAACCGAATGCTCGCGGGTCTCCCACACGAACCAGATGCAGGGTCACGTCGGCGTCCGTCTTCTCGTGGGTCTCGAGAATGCCGTTCAGATCGGTGCCACCGAGCACGTCGCCGTTGAACACCATGACGTTGTCACCGCGCAACTTCGGCAGCACGTTGCGGATTCCGCCACCGGTGCCCAGCGGTTCGGTCTCGAAGACGTAGTCGATCTCGAGGCCCATCTTGGAGCCGTCGCCGAAGTAGTCCTCGAATACCTCTGCCTTGAAGGACGTTCCGAGCACGACGTGCTTGATTCCGGCTGCCTCGATGCGGGCGAGCAGGTGCGTCAGGAACGGAAGGCCGGCTGTCGGAAGCATCGGCTTGGGCGCCGACAGCGTCAACGGACGCAGCCGAGTGCCCTTGCCGCCTACCAGGATTACGGCGTCGGTCGGATTCGGATCGGACATCATTTTCCCCCGTGGTTCGAAACTGATGGGTTGTCGGTCGAGTTGTCGGTGCGAGCGCGCTCGCGAACTGCAGAAGCTACGGCGATCTTGGATCGCACCGCGAGGCCACCGCGCAAGGCAAGTCGTAGCGGAGCCTGCCACCAGTGCGGATGGCGATCAGCCTGGAACTGGTACGCACTGCGATGATGGGCAGGCAACATCAGTTCCGGATGACGTCCTGCCGCATGGCCTTTGGCATGGGTGACGACGGCCGAGGGGACGAATACGTTGAGCCACCCGGCTTTTCCGAGGCGGTCACCGAAGTCCACGTCCTCCATGTACATGAAGTAACGAGAGTCGAAACCGGAGATGGTGTCGAAGGCGTCGCGTCGCACCAGCAGGCACGACCCGGAAAGCCACCCCACTGCACGCTCGGTGACGGCCTCGTTCTCCTGACGGTAACGAGCAGTCCACGGGTTCTTCGGCCATACGGTACCGAGCAACGCGTGCCCGACGCCCGAGGTGATGTCGGGCACCGTTCGCGCCGACGGATAGACACTGCCGTCCGGTTCGAGGACCTTCGGCCCCAGTGCACCGGCCCTTGGCCACCGATTTGCCGCAGCCACCAATTCGTCGAGTGAACCGGGTGCCCATTGGACGTCCGGGTTGGAAATCACGACGAATTCGATCGACGAATCGATCTCCGCTACAGCCCGATTTATCGCTCCCCCGTACCCGATGTTTCCGCCGGTTCGAAGCAGACGGACATGCTCGTACTTGGCATCGGCGGCCTCGGGGGCACCATCGGTCGACCCATTGTCGGCCATGATGACCTGGGGTTTTTCTGTCGTCGCCACAGCGAGCGTGCTCAAGAAATTCTCGAGATGCTCGCCTGGCGAGTAGGTCACCGTTACCACGGCCAGCTTGGGACTCACGCCGGTCAGCCTAGCCGTCCGCGGCCACTGTCCCGAACAATGCTCACGCCAGAGCGGCGTGCAGAGCCTCTCGCCACGGACGCAGCGGCGTCATTCCCGCGGTAACCCACGCGCGCTCGGACAAGACCGAATATGCCGGGCGCGGGGCAGGGCGTACGAACTCCGCACTACTGCACGGGCGCACCCGAGCAGGGTCTGCTCCGATCTCCTCGAAAACAGCTCGCGCCAACTCGTACCAACTTGCTTGCCCGCCGTTGGTCACGTGGAATGTCGACGCACCCGTGAAGTCCAGCAGCGCGAGTTCGACGATGCCGCCGGCCAGATCGACGCTGTACGTGGGTGACCCGATCTGGTCGTCCACGACGTTCACGAATTCGCGTTCGGCTTCGAGCCTTCTCATCGTGGCGACAAAATCCGTGCCGACACCGGAGTACACCCACGCGGTGCGGACAACGGCCGCGTCAGCCCCCGACTCTCGAACAGCGATCTCGCCGTCCAGTTTGGTTCGGCCGTAGACCGTCGCGGGACCGGTCGGTGCATCGACGTCGTATGGCGAGCTTGCATCGCCCGGAAAGACGTAGTCCGTCGAAACGTGGATCAACCGCGAACCCACCCGCGCACAGGCTTGCGCGAGATTCCGCGGTCCGATCTCGTTGACCGCCCTCGCCGCCTCCTGGTCGGTCTCGGCAGCATCGACGGCCGTGTACGCAGCGCAGTTGATCAGCACCGAACCAGGCGAGACGAAGTCGTCGACCGCGCGGCTGTCGGTGATGTCGAGCTCGCGGGAACCGACGGCCGTCACAGTGTGACCCGCCGACGTTGCGAGAGCATCGATACGTGTTCCGAGCTGCCCTCGGGCGCCGGTGAGCAGGATATTCGTCACACGGTTGAGTCTGGCACGCCGCGTCGAGGTACCCGCGGCCGAGCATCGGACCAGTAACCTGAAGGGGTGTCCCACCAGCAACCGCAGCGCCGCGCGCGTCCACGACCTGCGCCGATTCGGACCAAGACGAGCCCGGCTCGCATAGCGGTCGCGGTGCTGTCCGTGCTCGTACTGCTGGTCACCGGGTTCGCGTGGCGGGGTGTGGACTCGTTGAGAAACAGCCTTGCCACTGCCAGCGGACTCGGCCTCGGTGGCGGCAAGGACGGCGCCATCGACATTCTGATGGTGGGAACGGACAGTCGAACGGACGCGCACGGCAACCCGCTCTCACAAAGCGAGCTCGACTCGTTGCGCGCAGGTGAGGAAGTTGCGTCCAATACCGACACCATCATCTTGATCCGCGTCCCCAACGACGGGAGTTCCGCGACCGCGATCTCGATTCCCCGCGACGCGTACGTCAACGTCCCGGGTATCGGTATGTCGAAGATCAACGCCGCGTTCGGTGCCACCAAGGAAACCGAACGGCTGAAGTTGGTCAACAACGGGTCGTCCGACAGCGACGCAGACAAGAAGTCGACGGAAGCCGGCCGGACCGCGCTCATCGGAGCGGTGGCGAATCTGACCGGCATCACCGTCGATCACTACGCCGAAGTCGGACTACTCGGATTCGTCCTGCTGACCAACGCAGTGGGCGGAGTCGACGTGTGCCTCAACGCGCCGGTAGACGAACCGATGTCCGGAGCCAATTTCGCGGCCGGGAAACAGACACTCGACGGTGCCGACGCGCTGAGCTTCGTGCGACAACGACACGATCTTCCTCGCGGCGACCTGGACCGGATCGTTCGCCAGCAGGTGTTCATGGCTTCTCTCGTCAGCAAGGTACTCAGCGCAAAAACCCTCAGTGACCCCGGCAAGCTCAGTCAGCTGACCTCGGCTGTCCAGCGTTCCGTCGTGATCGACGACGACTGGGACATCATCGAGTTCGCCAAGCAGTTGCAGAATCTGGCCGGCGGCAAGGTGCAATTCGAGACAATTCCCGTTCTCGACATCAACGGCATGACCGATTACGGCGAGTCCATCGTCAAGGTCGATCCCAAGGCCGTCAAGAAGTACATCGCGGGATTGGTCGGCGCCGACAGCGAGGACTCGGAGGAGACCTCCGAAGCACCGACCACGGTAAATGCGTCCTCGATCACGGTCGACGTCGCAAACGCCAGTGACATCGCAGGGTTGGCCAGCGGGGTTTCCGAAGCGTTGAGTGCCCTCGGGTACAAGCAGGGTCAGGTCGGCAACAACACCGGCTCCGACGTCACCGAATCGACGGTGTTCGCAAAGTCCGCGGACGACGACGCAGCACTCGCGGTCGCCGAGGCACTCGGCGGTCTGACGGTCAAGGCGGATTCGTCATTGTCCTCGGGCAAGGTTCGGGTTGTCATTGCCGAGGACTACAGCGGCCCGCAGTCCGCGGACGCGGTATCCCCGTCCGAAGGAGCGACAAGCACCACTGAATCGTCGAGCACCACCGAGACCAGCCCCACTCCCGCCCCTCCCGGCCCGCCGATCGACGCGGCCTCCAACGGCCCGCGCTGTGTCAACTGAAAAATTGTGTGAACTGAACGGCTGCGTAAGCTGATTACGTGCCTTCGCCTGTAGACAACCTGACCGACGCCCTCCTCGGACCGATCCTGGCTGCCGACCCGGCCGGCCCTCGCGTGACCTACTACGACGACGCCACCGGCGAGCGCATCGAATTGTCTGCGAGCACTCTGGCCAATTGGGCGGCAAAGACAGCGAACATGGTTCGCGACGAGTTCGCTCTCGAGCCCGGCGGCAAAGTTGCCGTGCTGCTTCCCGCGCACTGGCAGAGCGTCGCCGTCTTGCTGGGTGTGTGGTGGGCAGGCGGTGAGGTGGTCCTCTCCCCCGACGCCGACGCCGAACTGGCTTTTGTCACTGCCGACCGACTGGACGATGTTGCGGACGTACCGGAGGTAGCCGCACTCTCCCTCGACGCGTTCGGCAAAGGTTTGAGCGATCTTCCGCTCGGCGTCGCCGACTACGCAACCTCCATCCGTGTGCACGGCGACCAGTTCCGTAGCGCCGGAGCCGGTTCGGCGCTCGAAGGCCGGTCCGTAGCGGACACGATCGACGCGGCACGGGCATCGGCGAAGAACGTCGAATTGGTGTCGACGGATCGTGTCCTCTCCAGTCGCACGTGGGACACGGCAGACGAATTGATCGACGGGCTTCTGGCAGTTCTCGCCGCGGGCGCCTCACTCGTGCAGGTGGCCCACCCGGACGCGGAAGCTACCGCGCGCCGAGTGGGCACCGAGAAGGTCACGAAACAGTTCTGAACGCTAGCTCGCGAGAGCTGTCACCGGTGACACCAGCCCCGCCCGCCTAGCGGGGAGCAGTGACGCGATCACACCGCAGATTCCGCCGATCAACACGATGGCTACCAACTGCACCCACGGCACTGCGCTGAGGGCGACGTCCTCGATCCCGAATACCGATGCGGTACCGGCTACACCGAACACCATCCCGAACAGCACTCCGATCACCGATGCGACTCCTGCCACGAGCAGCGCTTCCCAGATCAACATGGCTCGAATTCCCTTCTTGGTCAGTCCGAGTGCGCGAAGCAGTCCGGATTCGCGGCGCCGTTCGAGAACGGACAGTGCCATGGTGTTTCCGACGCCGATCAAAGCAATCAACACCGCTACCGACAGCAATCCGGCAACCACCATGAGCATGGTGTCGAGGATCGAATCGAGAGCTGAACGCATCTCGGTCATGCCCTGAACATCGCTGCCCGGCGCTTCCTGGCGTGCCAGTTCCGTGATGCGGTCGGTGGCGGCCAAAGCCTGTTCGTCAGTATCCGTCCCCAGCCTTACCCAGTACGAATCGGTGGTCGGCGCGGTGGCCGCTGCACCGAGATCGCCTCGATCCAGTAGTGCTGGTTGACCTTTCACGCCCTCGACCACGCTGACGTTCACGACGCCGCGATCCCCACGCACCGTCGCCGTATCGCCCGCCGAGAGCTTGTATTCGGTCAGGTCAGCGGGCGAGAGCACCAACTGACCGGCCGCGGGTACCGAGATCTCGGTACGCAGAACATCTTTCACCCGAGCAGCGTCGACGCCGAATCCGGCCAACGAACCGCGCCCGTCGATCGTCAGTTCGGCCTTGTCCAGACCGCTCACCGCGCCGACACCGTTGACCGCGGCGATGTCTGTGCCCAACCCTGCGGGAAGCGGTGCCGAACCTGAACTGCTCACCATGACGTCGACGGGGAATTGACTGTCCATCGCCGCGGGTGCGGCTTCCTTGACCGTCGCGATTCCCACGACGAGCGTGCTCGTCAAGGCCACACCGATCAACAATGCGGTGGCCGTCGCCGAGGTGCGGCGTGGGTTCCTGCCGGCGTTGCCTGCTGCCAGGCTTCCCACCGGACCGATCAGTCTCGCCAACACTCCGCCGGCCGCATTGATCAGTGCAGGCACGATTCGACCGGACAGTGCCGCGATCCCCAGGAACGAGAACAGTCCACCGGCGGTTGCCGCCGGCACCTGCTGATTCGTCACTCCCAGGACGGTCATCGCGATGCCCGCGAGCAGGATCACGACGCCGAGAACCCGGCGCACCACCGATACCTGAACGCTCTCAGGCTTGGACTCCATCGGCTGCAGTGCTGCCAGCGGGGAGAGCCTCGTTGCCGCCCGCCCGGGCGCAGATGCAGCGAGCATCGTCATCACGATGCCGACGGCAAGACCGACGAGCACGGTCACCGGGGTGACGCTCAGTGACGAAAGAGGAACCGGCACATCTGCGGCCGTTGCTACGCGACCGATTGCCCAGGCAAGTCCGACACCGAGTCCGACGCCGATCACCGAGGCGATCACGCCGACCGCCGCGGCTTCACTGCGAATGCTCCGGCGAACCTGTTTGGCCGTGGCGCCGACGCATCGCAGCAACGCAAGTTCCTGAGTGCGCGCCGCGAGCAGCACGGCAAATGTATTGGCGATCACCAGCGCGGCAACAACAACGGCGATGGCGCCGAAGGCGAGCAACACCGTGCTGAGGATCTTGGTGCCGCCCATGTATTCGGCTGCGGCGTTGTCTGTGGCTTCGTCGCCGGTCAGCACGGTGGAGTCCGCGGGCAACGCGCTCGCGATCGAATCCACGAGTTGTTGCTGAGAGCGTGAACCATCACCGGCGACACGGAACTCACGTTCGGCACTGTCACCGGCCCACGCGCTCACCTGCTCGGCGGTGGTGAATATCTTGATCCCGCCCAGTCGTTGCGCCGAACCGGAGAGGTCGACCAGTCCGACTACCTCCGCGGTGGGTGCGGCGGCACCGACCGTCGAATCCCGTGCCGTGACTGTGATTCGGGCACCGATCGGTATCCCGGAGTCCGCGCTCACCAACACCTGCCCCAGACCGGCCGGAATCGATCCCTCCGACACCTTCTCCCAACGCAATTCGGGATTGTCGGCAATCGAGAGCGCATCCCCGTAGGACGCGCCCTTTGCCTCGGAGTCGACACGAACATAGGTCGACACGTCGTCGGCCACCGCCGAGACGCCCGGCACCGCGCTCAGCAGTGCTTCTGTCACGCCTGGACCGGACGCGACGACATCTGTGGTTTCGTATTGCGTCGCAAGTGATTTGCTCACACTCGCGTCGACCGTCGAGCTCAAGGACAAAGTCGCGACGATGTATCCGACGGCGATCACCACCGCGAGTATCGACGCCACATAGCGCCCGGCATGTGCCCGCGCCTGCGCAAAAGCCAGACCTCTCATCGCAGTGCACCCGAAACTGCAGGAACATCGGCCAGGTCGTCGGCACCGAGAGCTCGCATGGCACCGATCACCGAGTCGACGGTGGGATGGTCGATCTCTCCGGCTATACGCCCGTCCGCGATCAACACGACTCGATCCGCGTACGACGCCGCCACCGGATCGTGTGTCACCATCACGACCGTCTGACCGGTCTCCCGGACACTGGTGCGCAAGAGTCCCAGAACCTCTGTCCCGGAACGGGAATCCAGGTTGCCGGTAGGCTCGTCGGCAAAGATCACGTCGGGCTGGGGCAGTAATGCACGGGCGACAGCTACACGTTGCTGCTGACCGCCGGACAACTCGTGCGGCAGGTGGTCGAGGCGCTGCGACAGGCCCAGCTTTCCGATCACCTCGTCCATCCACTCGGACGAGGGTTCACTACCTGCCAGCTTCATCGGCAGCAGCATGTTCTCCCGAGCAGTGAGCACCGGTAGCAGGTTGAACGCTTGGAAGACGAATCCGATCCGCTCGCGTCGCAGTTCGGTGAGCTCCGTGTCGCCGAGTTTCGTGACTTCGGTGTCGCCCAGGAAAACCTGCCCACCCGAGACCGTGTCGAGTCCGGCCAGGCAGTGCATGAGCGTCGACTTTCCGGAGCCGGACGGGCCCATGATCGCGGTGAACCGCTCGCGACCGAAGTCCACGTCGACTCCGCCGAGCGCGTGAACCGTGGTCTCACCGGTGCCGTACACCTTGGTGACACCGCGGGCAGTGATCGCCGGCACTGCGGCTGGTTCCGTCGTGGTGTGCGCATGCATTTTTTGCCCTCCGTAAAGCTTCTCGCTATGACGGAATCGACGTTATTGCAGCGCAAGTGGTCTCCGCGTCGGAGTGCGGGGCGATCTTGGAGAGCCCGGTGTCATCCCGGGGTAGGACTGGACAGGGCGGCGTGTCAGCCCTCGGTGCCGAGGAGATCTGCGCGCCGGACAAGTCCGATCTGGAAGGCGAAGACGACTGCCTGTACACGATCACGAGAATGAGTCTTCGAAAGAACCCGTCCGACATGGGTTTTCACTGTCGTCTCGGAGACGTGGAATTTTGCAGCGATCTCCGAATTCGACAGCCCGTACGCCATGGCTTCGAGCACCTCGACCTCGCGCGGCGTCAACTCTTCGGGCAACTGCGCTTCGGGCGCCGAGCCTTCCAGGAGCGGTCCGACGTGCTGAAGCAGTCGCCGAGTGGCCCGGGCTTCGATCACCGCGTCCCCGCGGTGCACGGTGCGGATGGCGTCGAGCAACTGCTCCGGTGGCACGTCCTTGAGCAGGAAACCACTGGCGCCCGCCCGGATAGCCGACATCACGTACTCGTCGTTGTCGAAGGTGGTGAGCACCACGACCTTCGGCGCATCGGGGTCGGCCAGGAGCCGACGAGTCGCCTCGATGCCGTCCATCTTCGGCATCTGGACATCCATCAGAACGACGTCGACATGACGGGCGGCCAACTCGGTCAACGCCTGCTGACCGTCCGAAGCCTCGACAACCACCGACAGATCCGGCTGTGAGTCGATGACCATTCGAAAACCTGCGCGGACCAGCTGCTGATCGTCGATCAGTGCCACTGCGATCGGAGCCACGTGTTCGTCCATGCCACTCACCTTAAGACCTTCGGACGTTTCAAGACCTACCCAGACGTTCGTTCGTACGGCAAGACGGCCCGGACGCTGTATCCGCCGCCTGATTTCGGTCCGGCGGTCACTTTGCCTCCGTGCAGCTTGGCTCGCTCGGCCATTCCGATCAGTCCCTGTCCGCCTGGGGACGATTCGACCAGCGCGGCGCTGCCGCCTCGTCCGTCGTCGGTGATACCGAGAACGAGTTCGGTTTCAGCCCACGTCATCTCGACGCTCGCCTGTGCTCCAGGCCCCGCATGTTTGAGAACGTTCGTCAGCGATTCCTGCACGATGCGATACGCCGTCAACCCCGCACCCGCAGAGAGTTCGCGTGGTTCCCCGGTCACACTGACGGCGATGTCGAGTCCGCTGCTGCGTAACTCGTGGAAGAGACTGTCGATGTCGCCGGCGCCCGGGATCACCGAGAAATCACGGGGCGTGTCCTCACGCAGGACGGACAGCAGCGATCGCATGTCGGTCAACGCTTGGCGGCCGGTGGAGGCAATTGTTTCGAGTGCCTGAATTGCAGCCTGAGGATCCTTGGCCGCGCTGTAGCGTCCACCGTCGGCCTGAGCGATGACAACGGTCAACGAATGCGCGACGATGTCGTGCATCTCGCGCGCAATCCGCGAGCGTTCGCTGATCGTCGCGATTTCCGCTTCCTGCGCACGCTCGAGTTCGAGCAACCGTGCGCGCTCGGTCAGACCTTCCAATTGTTTGGTGCGAACTCGACGCAAATCACCGAACGCCCAGACCGCGAGCATGAAGATCATGACGGCCACGGACTGCATGACCTGCGAGGACACCGGGATTCCGTCGTAGCCGAAGTATCGAACAGTTCCGGCAATCGAGCCGAGCAACGCGAGCACCAGCCCGGTGAGCGAACTCCACCGAGCGCCATAGGCCGCCAGCGCGTACAGGGAGATGGGGACGACAACGGCCGATGCGAGCAGTGTGTTGCCGATGAAGATCACGTGTAGAACTGCGAACCCTGCGATCACCATGCCGGAGAGTTCGGGGCGCGAGCGTCGCCACGCCAACGGAACGGTCATACCCAGCGAGATGAACACCGCCAGCGGACTCGCCTCGACCGCAACGACAACGCTGAACAGTGCGGCAACCGTCGCAATGCAGATGTCCACACCGCGAGCATGTTCCGCGCTCCAGCGGACGAAGCGTTCACTAGTCGGAAAACGAGCCATGCCGCCAAGAGTAGCTTTTACTGACGAGCTTTCACTCAGGTGCGGTAACCGCCGTCTTCGAGACCGGCCTCGATTTCGAAGCGGTTGCGCGGCCCGCGATGACGCAGTTCCTCACGCAGGTACAACAACCCGAATATGATTCCGTACCTGGCCCATTGGTCCGCGTGGACTGCCTCGTGGCGAAGGACGGGTCGCGTCGTGTTTCGCCGCGTGAGATACACACCACCGAGAGTTGTTCCCCCTCTGGCGAACCCGCTGCGCAGCCCGGAAGCGACGAAGATCCCGGACTCGTCGTCGAAGCGGATGTCCGCGCGGAGAATCCCGGCGTAGAACAGGGCGATGCGGGTGACGAATGCGGACTGCGCGCTGCCCCGACTCGCTCGGATCAGCGGCAGCCCGCGTCGTGCACACACGAGAGGTTCAGCCCAGCAGTTTCTCGCGGAGCGCCTTGTCCTTGTCGAGGACCATCGACTCGAGGCTCTCCTGGAAGGCCACCATCCGCTGCTGCAGTGCGGGGTCCGATGCGCCGAGGATCCGTGCAGCCAACAGACCGGCGTTGCGAGCGCCACCGATCGAGACCGTCGCCACCGGGACGCCGGCCGGCATCTGGACGATCGAAAGCAGCGAATCCATACCGTCGAGGTACTTGAGCGGCACCGGAACACCGATGACGGGCAACGGCGTGGCCGAGGCAACCATGCCCGGAAGATGCGCGGCGCCACCGGCACCGGCGATGATGACCTTGATTCCGCGGCCGGAAGCTTCCTTGGCGTAGTCGAGCATCCGCTGAGGCGTGCGGTGCGCCGAGACGACACCGACCTCGAAGCGGATACCGAACTCGGCCAAAGCTTCGGCTGCAGCTTCCATGGTCGGCCAATCCGAATCGCTGCCCATGATCAGGCCGACCTGCGCGCTCTCACTCACCGTGTACATCCCATCCGTCGGTCCAAACTGCGTACGAAAGCCAATGTGCTGCACGCTCGGCGCGTTCCCGAACTGCGGCAACGTAATTCGGATCGTCGATGGATCCGGCGCCGCCCACGATGTTGACGTGTCCGATCTTGCGATCCTTGCGCTCACCCTTGCCGTACAGGTGGATCTTCGCGTCAGGCATCCGCGCGAACAGGTGATGGACGCGCTCGTCCATCGTCATCTCGGGAGCTTCCGGCGCACCGAGAACGTTTGCCATCACCGTGACCGGTGCGATCGGCGAGGTGTCGCCGAGCGGGTAGTCGAGAACGGCACGCAGATGCTGTTCGAACTGAGAGGTGCATGCGCCGTCCATCGTCCAGTGACCAGAGTTGTGCGGGCGCATGGCCAGCTCGTTGACCACGAGAGTGCCGTCAGTCGTCTCGAAGAGTTCCACGGCCATCGAGCCGACAACACCGAGCTCGGACGCGATGCGCAACGCCAATTGTTCGGCTTCCTCGGCAACGGCGCTCGAAAGGGCGGGAGCAGGTGCGATCACGACGGCGCACTGGCCGTTGCGCTGAACGGTCTCTACGACCGGCCACGTAGCGCCCTGGCCGAACGGCGACCGCGCGACCATGGCGGACAGTTCCCGACGCATCGAGACCATTTCCTCGACGATCAGCGGAACACCCTTGTCCAGCTGCTCGGTGACGATGGCCTCTGCTTCGTCCTGATCGTCGGTGATCCAGACGCCGCGGCCGTCGTAGCCTCCGCGTGTTGCCTTGATGACAAGCGGCCAACCGTGTTGGGCACCGAAACGCACGACGTCTTCTGCCCACGTCACTTCGGCGTACGCAGGTACGGGCGCGCCCAGTTCGGCAAGTTTGCGACGCATCAGCAGTTTGTCCTGAGCGAAGATCAGAGCCTGCGGCGGCGGCTGAACATTCACGCCTTCGGCGACAAGAACCTCGAGATGCTCCGTGGGCACGTGCTCGTGGTCGAACGTCAACGCGTTGGAACCGACCGCTGCGCGTCGAAGAGCGTCGAGGTCGGTGTGGCTGCCGAGCACGACGTCGGGGCTGACCTGAGCTGCCGGCTCGTCCGAAGTCCCGGAGAGCACTCGGAGCGTCTGGCCCAGGGCCACCGCCGCCTGGTGAGTCATCCTGGCCAACTGTCCGCCACCGATCATGGTGACGACGGGCATGGATGCTTTTGCCGGTCGAGGGGTGGTCGGGCGGGCGGGGATCTGCGCGGGATCGTTGTTGCCGGTCACGGCTCTCTATGTTGTCATGTGCCGCGTTCGCCCGTTCATTCAGCGTTCCCAATCTGTGATTCTGCTGATGAATCCGCGGCAAATTGGTGGTAACGCGGTTTCGTTTCGTAAACTCGTCTGTTGTGCCATTTGTCGACGGGGTCATTGCCCGCATACCCCAACCGTTTCGTGACATCGCTCTGCGTCACAGCGAGCTGATCAAATTCGCGATCGTCGGCGGAACGACCTTCCTCATCGACTCGGGCATCTTCTACACACTCAAGCTGTCGATCCTCGAATCCAAGCCGATCACGGCCAAGATCATCGCCGGCGTCGTCGCGGTGATCGCGTCGTACATTCTCAACCGCGAGTGGTCGTTCAAGAACCGTGGTGGCCGTGAACCAGCGCACGAAGCTGCGCTGTTCTTCATCATCAGCGCCATCGGTGTCGTCATCAGCTTCATCCCGCTGTACATCTCCAGTTACGTCTTCAACCTGCGCGCACCCGAAGTCAGCCTGGCGACGGAGAACATCGCCGACTTCATCAGTGCATATGTCATCGGCAACCTGCTGCAGATGGCGTTCCGATTCTGGGCCTTCCGCAAGTTCGTGTTTCCCGACGAGAATCCGGAACCGCTCGAACTGTCCGACACCACAGGGTTGCCCGAAACCACAGCGTTATCCGGAACCACAGCGTTATCCGAAACCACAGCGCCTGAGCCGGTAATTCCTGACGCCGAAGAGGAGCTCGGGCACTCCTGAGTTTTCCGTCTGCGCGGCCTTTCGGTCAGCGCGGTTCGCGGTGCGGAACGACGGCCGCGGTCGGCGCCGTGTTGGCCACCGGCAGGAAGACGGCGAACAAGGCAGGCTTACGCCTCTGCAGTTCCAGGCGGCCCCCGTCGGCTTCGATCAGTGCACGTGCGAGCGCCAACCCGACGCCGGTGGACCCCGCCCCCGAAAATCCTCTGTCGAAGATGTGCGGCGCCAGATCGTTCTCCACACCGGAGCCTTCGTCGGTGACCTCGACGCACACCATCGAGTCACGGCGAGACGAACTGCGACCCGTACCGTCGATCAATCGCACAGACACCGTGCACGTGCCTTCACCGTGTTCGAACGAATTGTCGACCAGAACGGAAACAGCTTCACGCAGACGCGAACCTGTGGTCGCAGCCATCACCGTGCGATCGCCGCGTAGGCGCAGCCTGCGTCCCTCTCCGTCGAACTGAGCCTGCCAGTCGCGAGTCACCTGTTCCAGCTCGCCGACTACCGACACCAGACTCGCCGATGACCCACTTGTGCGCGACGAGCGAATCAGGTCGTCGATTCCGTCGGTGAGCCTGTCCACTTGCGCCATGGCTTCCTCGGCCTCGTTCACGACGTCAGGATCTTCGTGAACGGACAACTCGTCCAGGCGCAGCCGCACTGCAGTCAGTCGACTGCGCAGTTGATGCGAGACGTCCGCAACCAGCGCGCGCTCTCGTTGCAGCCGCACCGAAATCTCCACGGTTGCCGCATCGAGGACGTCGGACACGCGGTCGAGTTCGGGGATGTCGTGCCGACGAGGATCCGGCCGGAAGTCGCCTTCGGCGAGGCGCGCCGCCCGGTCGGCCACATCCTGCAGCGGATCGGCAAGCCGACGCGCAGTGACCACAGCAACCACGGTGCCTGCCGTGATGGACAGAAGCACGAGCACGCCGACAGCCATCACCGCCTGCTTCTGCTGGGTGCGCAGGTTCTCCGACGGCACCTCGAGACGCAACGAGCCGGACGTTCCCATCGCGAGCGATTCGACGAGTGCGTTCTTGACCGTCGCCTCACCGACGTCGACGCGTGCGGCGCCGTCGACGACGGTCGGATACACGACGACGAGGCGCCCGTCGTTCGGGGTGAGAACCTTGAGCGAATCGGTGTTCAACGCACCTTCGACGAGTCCGTTCGTCCCCTCTTGCGCGATGACCTCAGCGGCCATCCGGTCGAGGCGCACCCGGAGATCACTTCGCGTCACGTCCTCCACCCAGAGCCACGCCGTGTAGATCAGCGGAACCCCCAGCAGCAACGCCGTCATGATCACGACAGCGAGAATCGACTGCAATATGCGACGCCGCATGCCGGCAGTTCCTGATTCTCGAGAAGTTAGTCGGTGTTGATTCGGAAACCGACACCGCGGACGGTGGCAATCCTGCGTTCCACGGCGGGGCCCTCGTCGCCGATCTTGCGGCGCAGCCACGACATGTGCATGTCGAGCGTCTTCGATCCACGAAGCTCGACGTCGCCCCACACCTCACGAAGGATCGTATCGCGCGAGACCACTTCCCCGGCGTGCTCGAGGAGGACCCGCAGAAGCTCGTATTCCTTGTTGGCCAAGGCGATTTCGGAGCCGTTGACGAGTACGCGTCGTGCCGCGGGCTCGAGCCTGATGCCACCGACCTCGACGATCGTGTCCTCGCGGCCACCGTGGCGACGCAGGAGTGCTCGCACACGTGCCATCAACTCGGCGAGACGAAACGGCTTGCTGACGTAGTCGTCGGCGCCCGCGTCCAACCCGACCACGAAGTCGACTTCGTCGGTCCTGGCGGTCAACATCAGCACGGCGAGCGAGGTGCGATGCGCACGAATCTGTCGGCAGACCTCGAGGCCGTCCATGCCCGGAAGGCCGAGATCGAGAATCAACAGGTCGAAATCACCTTCGAGCGCCTGCTGCAACGCAGCGGGTCCGGTCGGTTCGACCGTCACCGAATACCCTTCACGCCCCAAGGCGCGGGAAAGGGGTGCAGCAATGGCCTCGTCGTCTTCGGCTAGCAATACGGCAGTCACACGAACAGACTACGGACAACACGCCTTTGCACGTTGATTACCAGCCATTTCGATCATTCGGGTCGTCGTTTTCACCTGACGGCCACTGCGGTGCCTGCGATGGTGGCTGCTGCATGGAATCGAAAACCTGGTGATACAGCAGGGCGTGAACGTGCTCGACGTCAGGAATGTCGTCGAACTCGAGCGGATCGTCACTGGCAGATGCGATGACCAGAGTTCCGGTCTTGAGCATTCGATCAATCAGGCCGTGACGGAACTGAACATTGCTGATCCGTCCCATGGGAATGTCGATACCCGTGTGCGTGAGCACTCCGTGGCGGATGAGCACTCGCCGATCGGTGACGATGAAATGCGTGAACTTCCAGACCGTGAACGGCGCAACCGATCGCCAGGCCACGACACCGAGCCAGATGATTCCGACGGCAATGGACGACACGGTGCGAGCCGTGCCGTCCAATCTCGTCTGTGCGAGGCCCAGCAAGAACCCGGCGACGGCCGTCGCAAGTACGAACGTCAGCGCCGGAAGCACCAACATCTTCCAATGAGGATGGCGATGCAGTATCAGTTCCTCGTCCTGAGCGAGGGCGTCTTCGGGATATCCCATGACGGGAAGTCTGCCACCCCGCACCGACTTTCAGGCATACCGACTTTCAGGCACACCGACTTTCAGGCACACCCGCCTTCAGGGCAACGCTCAGGGCTGCGCGAGCTTTCGCAGCACCAACGGGGTCACGACGATGATGATGCCGTACAGCACCATCCACACGCCGACCACGATGCGGAAGACGTCGAGCGAGAGTTCGGGCTGCAGAAGGACGATTGCACCCGCGACGATGCTGATGACTCCGAGCACGATCGACAGACCGCGATCGACGGTGTGCCCGGACGCCGCGTCGACCAGATCGAGAACGCCACGGAATACCCACCAGGCACCGATCACCAACGCGATCAGAACCACCGTCTGCAAAGGGCTACGGAGAACCAGGAATCCGAGGAGCACTGCCAACGCGCCGGAGATCGCGACGAGCGTGCGAGTTCCACCCGAAGCCGTCACGTCCGCGAACGAACGGATGATCTGAACGATTCCGAATCCGAACAACTGGATCGCAATGACAACCGCGACCACGAACAGCGTGGCATCCGGCCACGCGAGTACCGCGATACCCAGGCCCAATGTGAGGACACCGAGCAGCACCGTCACGCCGGTGAGTACGCGGCGAGCGCTCTCGGCCGTCTCGGCTTCGGTCGAAACAACGATCGGTGTGGTCATGACGCCCCTAGGCAGCTCGGTAAATCCCGCAGTTGAGTGTAATGAAGGACGGACGGTTGGTTCGAAAACCGGTCCGGGCCAAAAATTAGCACTTTGGTGCCAGAAAATCCGGCAACGTTCACGATTCGGTGACCGGGGCGGCGCGAAGGTGCGTGATATCACCCGCTGCGACCGCAAAGGTCTCCCCATCTGTTCCCTCGATTTCGATGACGACGCGTCCGGAAGTGTCGACGTCGGTCGCGATACCGAACACCTCCTTGTCGCCCGGCAAGACCGCGCGGACTCGTTTGCCCAGCGTCCCGCAGCGCTGCCGGTATTCGGCAGCCAACACAGATGTATCCCATTTCGACGATTCCCAAGCACGGAATTGCGTCGCCAATTCACGGGCGATTGCGCGAACGAGAGTGTCGCGGTCGACAGTCGATGCTTCTTCGATCAGCAGTGACGTAGCGGTCGGGACGGGCAGCTCCTCGACGCCGAGGCTCACGTTCAGCCCGATCCCCACCACCACCGCGGGATCGGGCGCCGTCCTCGCCACCTCGGCCAGAATGCCGGCGACCTTCTTGTCACCGATGAGAACGTCGTTCGGCCACTTGAGTTCTGCGGGCACTTCGGCCACGTTGCGCAGCGCGTCGACGACCGCGATTCCCGACAGTAGCGGGAGCCAACCCATGTCCGCGAGATTCATTCCGGGCATCGACAGCAGAACCGACATCGAGATCTGCGCTTGCGGCGGGCTCACCCACGTGCGCGAATGACGGCCACGGGCACTCGCCTGATATTCGGCGATCAGAACGTGACGGTCGGCATCCGGATCTGCCGCTCGCGCAAGGAGATCCGCGTTCGTCGAACCGGTCTCCTCGACAACGTCGAGGCGGTTCCAGAAAACGCGCGCGTCGTCGTTGTCACTGCGCACGAGTGCGCGTCGTAGGGCATTGCCGTCGAGGGGCGGTCGGTTCAAGTCGGTCCACATAGCCCCAGCCTATGACGACGGCGAGAATGTACTGGTCAGTAGTTTGAGCCTGCAAGACAGCGACAATCGGACCTGCCTTCGAAGCCCCCCACGCACTCTCGTTAAGCTCACGTCCATGACCACTGTCCAAGAGCCGAACGCGCCGGAGGCGGCGGCCGCACCCGATATCCACACGACCGCGGGAAAGCTCGCGGACCTGCGGAATCGCCAAGCCCAGGCGCAGGCACCGAGCGGCGAAGCCGCCATCGACAAGGTGCACGCCAAAGGCAAGCTGACCGCCCGCGAGCGCATCACCGCCCTCCTCGACGAGGGCTCCTTCGTCGAACTCGACGCACTGGCACGGCACCGAAGTGTGAACTTCGGTCTCGCTGACAACCGCCCGGTCGGCGACGGCGTCGTCACCGGTTACGGCACCATCGACGGCCGCGACGTCTGTGTCTTCTCACAGGACGCCACCGTTTTCGGCGGATCGCTCGGCGAAATCTACGGTGAGAAGATCGTCAAGGTCATGGACCTCGCGATCCGCACCGGACGGCCCCTCGTCGGCATCAACGAAGGTGCAGGCGCGCGCATTCAGGAAGGCGTCGTCTCGCTCGGCCTCTACGGCGAGATCTTCCACCGCAACGTCCAGGCCTCGGGTGTCATCCCCCAGATCTCACTGATCATGGGACCCGCCGCCGGCGGCCACGTCTACTCCCCCGCACTGACCGACTTCGTCGTGATGGTCGACGAGACTTCCCAGATGTTCGTCACCGGCCCCGACGTCATCAAGACAGTCACCGGTGAAGACGTCACGATGGAAGACCTCGGTGGTGCTCGCACCCACATGGTCAAGTCCGGAGTCGCCCACTACGTCGCTTCCGGCGAGCAGGACGCACTCGACTACGTCAAGGACCTGCTCAGCTACCTGCCGTCCAACAACCAGGCAGCAGCTCCCCGCGGCGAGATCACCGACCCCATCGTCGGTTCGATCGAAGACAGCCTGACCGCTGAGGACATCGAACTCGACACCCTCATCCCGGACTCGGCCAACCAGCCGTACGACATGCACGAGGTCATTCGTCGCATCCTCGACGACGACGAGTTCCTCGAGGTCCAGGCCGAGCGCGCGATGAACATCATCGTCGGTTTCGGTCGCGTCGACGGACGCTCGGTCGGCATCGTCGCCAACCAGCCCACCCAGTTCGCGGGCTGCCTCGACATCGACGCCTCGGAGAAGGCCGCTCGCTTCGTGCGTACCTGCGACGCGTTCAACGTCCCGATCATCACGCTCGTCGACGTTCCCGGCTTCCTCCCCGGAACCGAGCAGGAATACAACGGCATCATCCGCCGCGGCGCGAAACTCCTCTACGCATACGGAGAAGCAACGGTCGGCAAGATCACGGTCATCACCCGCAAGGCTTACGGCGGAGCGTACGACGTCATGGGCTCCAAGCACATGGGCGCCGACGTGAACCTGGCATGGCCGACCGCTCAGATCGCCGTCATGGGTGCATCCGGAGCTGTCGGATTCGTCTACCGCAAGCAGCTTCTCGAAGCCGCGAAGAACGGCGAAGACGTCGATGCACTGCGCCTCAAGCTGCAGAACGAGTACGAGGACACACTCGTCAACCCGTACGTCGCCGCTGAGCGCGGATACGTCGACGCTGTCATTCCTCCGTCGCACACCCGCGGACAAATCGTTTCCGCATTGCGACTGCTAGAGCGCAAGGCCGTTTCCCTTCCGCCCAAGAAGCATGGGAACATTCCCCTATGACCGCAACCACCGAGGACATTCTCAGCGAAGATGTCGCACTGGCGGAGACCGCACCGACCAACGGTGCGGTCGTCGAGGGAACCGCGACGGATGCTTCGCTCACGGAGCTGACCGAGACGTCGACCTCCGACGCGTCGGTCATCAAGATCGTCAAGGGTTCGCCCACGGACGTCGAGATCGCGGCACTGGTCAGCGTGCTTGCTGCGGCTGCCGGCAGCGGTCAAGCTCCCGAGTCGAACGTTCCCGCGGAGACCTGGGGCGATCCGACTCAGTTCCACCGCACGCGTGCGCCGTTCTCGCCGTACGCGTACCTGAACCCCGCGATCCGTCGCAGCTGACGATCACTCTGCTGACGTGACTCAACTGGTTCTAGCTTCAGCGTCCCCGGCTCGCCTCGCAGTTCTGCGGGCGGCCGGGGTTTCGCCGCTTGTGCGTGTCTCCGGTGTCGACGAGGACAAGATCGCCGACAACCTCGGCCCCGACGCCGCCCCCGAAAAAGTCGTGACGGTGCTGGCGGAGGCCAAGGCCGCCGAAATCGTCCCCGGCCTCGCCGCCGACAATCTCACCGACGTAGTCGTTGTCGGGTGCGATTCGATGCTCCTGATCGACGGGCAACTTCAAGGCAAGCCGGGCAGCGTCGATATCGCCCGAAAGCGATGGGCCGCAATGGCCGGACGCAGCGCCACTCTCTTGACCGGGCACTGTGTCCTACGCGTCGCCGACGGCCGCATCGTCCGCATGGCCTCGGATCACAGCGCAACAGTGGTTCATTTCGCGCAACCGTCCACCGAGGATCTCGAGGCATACCTGGCAACGGGCGAGCCGCTCCAAGTCGCCGGAGCATTCACGCTCGACAGTCTCGGCGGCTGGTTCGTGGAGAGGATCGAGGGTGATCCCTCGAGTGTCATCGGTATCGGATTACCTTTGGTACGAACACTTCTCGAGCGTGTCGGGGTTTCCGTCTCGGATCTCTGGCGCACGCAGAGCATCTTCTGACGCGTTTTCTCCAAGCACGTTTTCTCCAAGCACGTTTTCTCCAAGCACCACTGACCAGCCCCGCATCGGGTCCATGCCGATGCGAAGCTGGTCGTTTTTGTTGTCACCGAAAAGGTTTGACCTTTCAGGTTTTGAAGGTGGTGTTCGCCGGCCTCGGTTGCTGCTGCGGGTCGATCGAGGGCGGCGGAATGAACCACGGTTTGTTGTCGACACCGATACGGATATCCCATTTCCCGACGAACCCTGATTTTCGGTGCATCAGTCGGTGGTGTGAACGGCACAGCAGGACCAGGTTGTTCATCACCGTCGGGCCACCGTTGGCCCAGTGCCGGATATGGTGCGCATCGGTCCACGCCGGTACACATGTGCAGCCCGGGAACGCACAGCCTCTGTCTCGGGCAATCAACGCCACTCGCTGTTCGGCGGTGACCAACCTCTTCCCTGGTTTCGCATCGAGCGGCGCGCCGTGATCGTCGAGCAGGACGGTGGAGAGGAAACAATCACACCCGAGAAGCCTGGTCTGCGACACCGACAGCGGTCCCAGCCAGGGCATGTGCCCGACATCAAGATCGGACAGCTCCAGTGAGCCGTCATCGCCCGAATCCGAAGACTGTGCGGCACAATCCCGATGCTCAGCCAAATCACGAGCATTGATGTGCACGTTCACATGCGGACGCTGACCACCATCGGTACCGGTCTTGGCGCAATCGAGATAACGCCGGATCAGTTCGGTGAACCCATCCGCAGTCCGCTTCGCCGCCGACCGAGCATCGGGAGTCCCGTCCGGTGCCGGGGTCGGCATCGTCAGATTCGACAACGCCGACAGCAACATTTCCCCGGTGAGGGCATCGAAATCCCCACGCACCACCACCCGACCATTGAGCGTCGACGCGATCCGCAACTCATTGAGATCGACATCTTCAGCGGGCGGAATCTCATCCGACTCGAACAACCGCTCCAACGTCGCGATCACGTTCCGCACCTTCGTCGTCGTCGCCTCCACACCCGACGCAGCCGCAAGCAGTAGGTCGATACAACGAGGGAGCGCCTCCTCCGGCATCCCCTTCGGTGGTGATTCACAGAACGCCACGATCAACACGGCATGCTCGAACGAGCAATCCCCGCCATCGAACCGAGCCGCCACCGCCGGAAACGGCCGCAAAGCCGCACCCAACGCGGCGATCTTCTTCCCGTCCCGAACCTGCAGCATCGTGTTAGCCGCCAACCACGCACCCACCCCGCGGCTCGCAATCACCTGATCATCCGGGCGCAACGACAACTCGTCCACCACCGCCACTCGAACGGCTTCCAGGCGCAGAATCTCCGCACTCGCCTCGACAGCAGCAGCACGCAACTCCGCAGCAGACAACTGCCACAACCGTCCGCGTAACCCCACCGCAGAACCCGACACCACGTCCGACAACAAGACACTCATTGAATCCCCCGATCCCCTGCACACAGAGTACTCGAACACCTGTTCGAGTCAAGGGCAATTTTCAGACCGGCGAATTGACCCGCGGCAGAGCAGTCGACGCCAATCCGATACCGAGCGCAATTGCTGCGATGATCGCGAGCACACGGCGCTGCGCTTCGAGAAATGCTTCGCCGGCCGCCGCGCGAGTCGATGCGTACGCGGCATCAACTGCCACCTGAACGGATTGACCCCCGGCACCGGCGGAGCCGTCCCTGCGACATTCCGGCGCCACCTCCATCGGTGTTCCGGATGCCAATTGGCTTGTCGCGCAATCGACAAAGGCCTTTTCGGCGATGTCGATCAGGCCGGGACCAACGCCGGCAGCTTCAAGGTTCGCAACGTACTCGGGTCGCTCCCCCTGCACTGCTTGCGGAGCTTGCCCCGCGACGAGCGAGAAGAACACCACTCCGATCAAGGCCAGTCCGATGGAGCTGCCAACCTGCTGAACGGTAGGAAGCAGTCCCGACACCGAACCCGCGTGCGCGGGTTCGACCGTCGCAAGGATCGCGGTTTGCAGTGGTGCCACGAACAGTCCGAGACCTGCGCCACCGAGAAGCAGCGGACCGGCGAGCGCGAGCCAGCGTGGATCGGTTCCTTCGCGTTCGAGGATGATCGACAGCGCGATCAGCGAGCCGGCAAAGACGACCATCCCCAGGATCAGAACACGGTTTCCGAGCATCCGGTACACCGCCGATGAGAGAACCGCCGCCACGCCCATTCCGACGGCCCACGGCAGCGTCATGACGCCCGCTCGCAATGCGGAGAACCCGAAGCCGAACTGAAGGGTGAGACTGATGGTGAAGATCAAGGAAGTCAGGGTTCCGAAGAAAACGAACGCAAGAACCGCGCCGATTGTGAAGGCTCGGTCGCGGAAAAGCTCGAGACGAAGGACCGGATCGCCGCCTCGTTTCGCCAAACGCGATTCGTAGAGCACAAACGCCACTGCCACCGGCGCCGACATCGCGAGCATTACGACAAGACCTGTGGGCCATCCGCGCGCCCTTCCCTCGGCCAGGGGAAGGATCAGCAGGAACAGCGCCAGTGATGACAGTGCGGCGCCGATGAGGTCCAGTGAGCGTACATGCTCAGCGCGAGCATCGACGAGATGGAAATATCCGAGAATCAAGGCGGCGATGCCGATCGGGATGTTGACGAAGAAGATCAGGCGCCAGCCCCAGTCGAACAGATTCCACTCGATCAGCAGCCCGCCGATCAGAGGCCCACTGACCGTTGCGAGCCCGATGGTCGCACCGTAGATCCCGAAGACTCGCGGATGCCTGGCCTTCGGAAACAGACCCGAGATGATGGCGAACGTCTGGGCGGACATCGAACCGGCCGCCAATCCTTGCAGACCCCGGAAGACGATCAACATCGTCGCGCTCTGCGCGAGCCCGCACAGCAACGAGGCAACCACGAATACGGACAAGGCGGTCAGAAAAACAACTCTACGGCCGAACAGGTCCCCCAGCCGCGCTGCAGTGATCAACGAACACGCGAAAGCCAGGATGTACACGCTGACCATGAGCAACTGCGCCGATACGCCTGCTTGAAGATCGACGGCGATACTCGGAAGCGCAACGTTGACGATGGTCGCGTCGAGCAATTGCATGAATGCCGCCGCCAGACTCGTCGCCAACCCGAGCCAGGGCGTCAGAGAACCAGCTCGCCGCCCGCCCTTGTGGTCGGCGCCGACAGCGTCACCTAAAGGGTCCGGAAGCACCGAATGATCCTAATCGAACACAACGCTTCTAGAACCTGTTCTTGTTTAGATTGTAGTATTTCGGACAATTCAGTCCCCCAGATGGGATAGTTCGTCGTCTGCCCATTTTCAGAGCAGGCTTCTCGACGACACACGCAGGAGTTCTACTCGATGGATCTGAACTTGATCACCCATTGGCACCCGCTTCCTGGGCGGGTAATCGAATGGGGCGTCACGCATGCTTCCGCTCAACGAGCCGCCGAAGCCGAGATCGACCGAGAACTACCCCCGACCACGATGCAGGATCGCCACCTGCGACGCGCCCGCGTCACCGCAGAGAAGGGCGATCCGCAGTCTCCGTGGATCGGTATCGCCTTCGATTTCGCAGGAACACTGGACCGCGACGCCATGACGCGAGCACTTCAGCGCTACATCCGTCGCCACGACACGCTGCACAGCTGGTTCTCGTTCGACGAAGCAACCACCGACGCTGCGGACACCTCGTTCGAGGTCCGTCGACACGTGGTGCCGGTCGAAAGCATCGAACTCGAGTACCGCGTCGGCGACAACGTCTCCGAATCCGAGGCGATCCGCGCGCTCGTCGCGACCAAGTTCGCCACCGAAACCAGCGCGCTGCAGTGGCCGGCCTTCGTGTTCGGTGCCGTCGAGCACCACCATGCCGACCTCGAAGCCGATCCGAGCTTCACCCTGTTCCATGCAGTCGACCACGCCCATTCGGACATGAACTCGATGGTGCTGATGTACGCAGAATTGCGTCAGCTCTACGCCGCGGAAACGACCGGATCGCATCCCGAGCTCGGGCCGGCCGGAAGTTACGCACAGTTCGGTCGCGTCGAACGCGAGCGAACAACCGAACTGACGATGCAGTCACCCGAAGTGCACCAGTGGCTCGGTTACCTCATGCGCAGCGGCGGCTCGTTCCCCGGATTTCCGCTCCCGCTCGGGGCCGAAGACGCGCCCAAACCGGCTATCGGTTCACGCTTCGACCTGGCCGACGACATCGAGTGCGAGAAGTTCGGTGCGGTTTGTAAAGCCAACGGCGCCAACTTCATCGGCGGAATGTTCACCGCGCTCGCGATTGCGGAATTCGAACTCGCCGGACGCGACAAGTACATCGCCCTCTCGCCGGTCAGCACACGAACCGAGGCCGACTCGTTTGCGCAGGGCTGGTACATCAACCTGATCCCGGTCGGCATCGACGTCGACGACAAGCGACGCTTCACCGAGTTGGCAAAGCTCGGGCAGCAGGGGTACCACGACGGCAAGGCACTCCTCGATGTCTCTGTGCAGCAGGTCATCGATCTGGTTCTGTCGAGCTTGGCCGAGTCGGATTCCGCACCCGGCGGACTGTCGAAGACGCTCACCCCGCCGCCGATCGTCTCGTACATCGACGGCCGACGCATGCCGGATCCATACAGTTACGCCGAGACGAAGGCAACGGGAATCGTCGGCGGCAAAGAGACTCAGATCGCGTCGATGTGGATCAACCGGATGCACACCGGAACCTGGATCGCCGTGTCTCACCCCGACACCCCCATTGCCCACGAATCGGCCACCCGCTTCGCCGAGCATGTCTCGAAGATCATCAAAACTGTTGCAGCTCAAGGCGACTACTCGTTCGTGGCACCAGAGGGAGTGGCCTGATGCATGTCACCTCGATCGATCGATACGGACTCGACCCCGGAATCGTCACCGAATGGTCGCTTCAGCCCGCGGATGGCGCCGTCACCGAGTCGGAAGTACCACCGTCGTACAACCAGCATTTTCACCTCGAGACTGCGCGAACACACGGCATGGGCCGGAGTGTGTGGATGGCAGCCGCATTCGACCTTCCCGGAGAACTGAATCGGCCTGCACTCGATCTCGCGCTGCGCCTGTTCATCAGTCGCCATGACACTCTGCACACAGGATTCGAGGTGGGCGAGTTCACCACCACCCGAATGGGACTCGATCCAGACGGCACACACATCGAGACTTCGGAACCTCTGAAATTCGATTCGACCGAAGACCTCCGAGCGCATCTCAAGAAGCGATTCACGACGGTATGCGATCCACTGACCTTCCCTGCATACACGTTTGCCACGGTCGAACGCGAAGAGCATTACACGGTCCTGAGCGCGTTCGATCACACACTCGTCGACGGCTACTCGTTGGTCATTGCTCTCGGGGAACTGCGACAGATCTACGAGGGACTGATCGCCCTACCCGATCTGACCGACCACGAGGCCGTCGACGCAGTGATGAGCCGACTGGGTGACCCGGGAAGTTTCGTGCGGTACTGCGAACTGGAGGCAGACGCTCTGCTTCCCGTCGACAACGACCCTCGAATCCGAGAGTGGGCAAGGTTCTACGAGATCTGCGGTGGCACATCACCGAGTTTCCCCTTGGATCTCGGCGTCGAGGGCGGAAAGCCCGCGCCGCAGGGCGCCGATGTGCGCGTGCTGCTCGACGAGGAGTTGACGGCGACGTTCGACGAGATCTGCCTATCCGCCGGCGGTAGCGTGTTCACCGGAATCCTCACTGCGATGGGACTTTCCGTCCACTCGTACACCGGGCAGTCGACGCTTCCGCTGCAATTTCCGCTTCACATTCGCAAAGATCCGCGGTGGGCCGACGCGATCGGCTGGCTCACCACCAGCGCGCCGATCACGGTCCAGATCACTCCCGATGCGGATTTCGGTGCATCCCTTGCACATACGCACGCGTCGTTCCGAGTTGCGTTGACGCTCGAGGGCGTCACCATGGCCCAGGTTCGAGATGCTTTGGGCGACAAGATTCGACGCACGCGCACCGACGTCTTCATGGTGTCGTACATCGATTACCGCAAACTACCCGGCACAGACGATCATGATCTCCTCAACGCCCATCACATCAGCAATGTGACGGTCGCCGACGATGCCCAGTTCTGGATTTCGCGAACGAACCGTGGTCTCTCGCTGCGTTCACGCTTTCCCGATACCGAGACGGCAAACGAAACCATGGTGAATTTCCTCACCGAACTCGACCGGATTCTGAGAGAAGTCTGCGCCCGGGGCGTGACGCCGATCGGAAGTGTCACCGAACAATTGAGAGATTCGAGCGTCGGAGCAGGAACACCGAGGATTTAGGGTCGGCAACGGGCACGAGCAGGCAGAACCTGCTTCCGGGCGTCTCACCTTGCGCACAGCGCATAGAATCGATCAAGTCCGTGTTCGAACCGAACGATTCGTCTTCAGGAGTACGCCCGTGCCCGTTGCCCCCGATCCCTCAACCGCGTTTGCCGAGTTCGCGCATCCCGACCGGTTGGTCTCGACGGAATGGCTCTCGGCGAATCTCGGTGCGCCGGGCCTCAAGGTTGTCGAATCCGACGAAGACGTGTTGTTGTACGACGTCGGCCACATCCCCGGAGCCGTGAAGATCGACTGGCATCTCGACCTCAACGATCCGGTCACCCGCGACTACATCGACGGTGCGAAGTTCGCAGAGTTGATGAACCGCAAGGGCATCGGCCGCGACGACACCGTGGTCATCTACGGCGACAAGAGCAACTGGTGGGCGGCCTACGCACTGTGGGTCTTCACTCTTTTCGGCCACGAGGACGTCCGTCTTCTCGACGGTGGCCGCGATGCGTGGATCGCCGAGAACCGCGACACCGCTTTCGACGTTCCCGACATCACGTCGACCGATTACCCGGTCGTCGAGCGCAACGACGCTCCCATCCGCGCATTCAAGGACGACGTTCTCGCGCACTTGGGCGACGGGCCGCTCATCGACGTGCGATCTCCGCAGGAGTACACCGGCGAGCGCACCCACATGCCCGACTACCCCGAAGAGGGTGCGTTGCGTGGTGGACACATTCCCAGCGCGCTCAGCATCCCGTGGGCGAAGGCAGCGGCACCGGACAGCCGCTTCCGCACCCGTACCGAACTCGGCGAGATCTACGGCGACCTGTCGGCCGACGACAACATCGTCGCGTACTGCCGCATCGGTGAGCGTTCCAGTCACACCTGGTTCGTGTTGACTCATCTTCTCGGCTACCCGAACGTTCGTAACTACGACGGTTCGTGGACCGAGTGGGGCAATGCCGTGCGCGTCCCGATCGTCCAGGGCGAAGAGCCCGGCGCCGTTCCGTCCTCTGTATCGGCGTCATGAGCGCTCTTCCTTCGGCTCTGGCCGAGATCGTCGACGACTTCGCGGCCGTCGGCGCCTCGGACAAGCTCACCCTTCTTCTCGAGTTCAGCCGAGAGCTGCCGCCGTTGCCGGCGGAGCTCGAGCAGAGCGCGATGGAGCCGGTCCCCGAATGTCAGTCGCCGCTCTTCCTCTCGGTCGACGATTCGGATCGCGACAACGTCCGTCTGTACTTCAGCGCTCCCCCCGAGGCTCCCACGACGCGTGGTTTCGCATCGATCCTCGCGCAGGGGCTCGACGGCCACAGCGCCGACGAGATCCTCGGTGTACCCGACGACTTCTATTCGGCGCTCGGTCTCGCAGAAGCCGTGAGCCCGCTCCGTCTGCGCGGAATGTCGGCCATGCTCGCGCGCATCAAGCGGCACTTGCGGGGCTGAAAACATGGAGTTCACCGAACTGGCCGACTATGCGATTCCGGCCGGCGCACTCGTCGAATGGTTGCCGTGCGCAACCGGGCCCTGGGTTCCGGATCCGCGGCCCGTCTCCTACATTCACGAGGCACATCTCAACCGTTCCGCTGCAGGCGCAGGCGACAAGTCTTGGCTGGGAACAGCTTTCGAGATTTCCGGCCCGCTCGACGTCGATGCGTTCCGAGTCGCTCTCGGCCGGTGGATCGACCGTCACGAAGTTCTGCGCTCGCATACCGTCCTCGAACCCTCGAGCGGCGAGATCACCCGGCACACGGTCCCGCTCGGCGGAATCGACATCGGGGTCGTCAGCCACGGCTACGACGCGTCCAGCCAGGACAACTTCGACCACCTTCACCGCCTGTTCGACGATTACGCGTCCCCGCACAGTTGGCCGTCGTACGTCTTCGCGACGTTGACGCCCCGCGGTGGCGACGGTCCGTTCACCGTGTTCTTCGCGGCGGACCACTCGATCATCGACGGGTTCTCGATCGTGCTGGTCGCTCACGAGATCGCAGCTCTGTACCGCGAGGCCTCGACCGGTAGTGCTGCAAATCTGTTTCCGGTGGGCAGCTACGTCGATTTCGGTGCCGTCGAACGCGAGCAGATGGCCGACATGGAAGCCGAGAAGGCTGCGGTCGAGATCTGGCGAAAGGCTCTCGGCACGGACGGTCTACCCCAGTTCCCGCTACCGATCGGTGACCGTGGAACCGATTCTCAGAACGGCCTGTCGACCTGGCTGCTCGACGCCGACCAGTCCAAGGCCTTCAGTTCGACGTGTGCAGCCACCGGCGTGGGGTACTTCGCCGGACTTCTCGGCGGACTTGCCGCTGTAGGTCGCGAAGTCGCGGGATCCGATCGATTCGAGGTCGTGACGCCGGTTCACACCCGCAGCGCTCAGGAGTGGGCGGGTGCGCTCGGCTGGTTCGTCGGACTGTGCCCGGTCGAGTTCGCCGTTGGATCGGACTGTTCGTTCGGCGACCTCGCGACACGCGCCGCCGAATCCATCGCTTCGGTCAAGCCTGCCGCAGCTGTCCCGTTCGATCGGATCGGTGAGCACCTCGAAACCCCGATCCGACCGCGATTCGTCGTGTCCTACATGGACGTTCGCTTCGTGCCCGAAGCCGCACAGTGGCCCGAATGGAACGCCAGAGCACTTCGAAGCAAGGCATATACGCACGACGTCTACATCTGGATCAACCGCACACCCCAGGGACTCAACCTCGCGGTCAGGTACCCAGGCAACGAGACGGCGAACGCCGCGGTTCACGCCTACGTGGCCGCACTGCGCCGGACCATCGAAGAAATCGTCACCGAACCGGACGCCGCCACCTCCGACAGCTACTCATCGGTAGTTTTCGAAACCGTTTCCTAAGCCGGAGTGGGCTTTAGCGATCCGGTTACAACCAGCGCCGAAGCGATGCATACACTCCGAAGTGATGCCAATCCCCCGATGGTGAAATCCCAGAGGAATACACCGCGGAGACAGACTATGCGAACCACAGGAGGCTCAGTGCCCAGTCATGCCAGCGCGCACATTACGAAGGTGCTTGTCGCGAACCGCGGTGAAATCGCGGTACGGGTCATCCGGGCGGCCAAGGATGCCGGCTACGGCAGCGTTGCCGTTTACGCCGAGCCCGATGCAGACGCGCAGTTCGTGAAGCTCGCAGACGAGGCATTTGCCCTCGGTGGACAGACGTCCGCCGAGTCCTACCTCGTGTTCGACAAGATCCTCGACGCAGCCAAGAAGTCCGGCGCCGACGCCATCCACCCCGGCTACGGTTTCCTCTCCGAGAACGCCGACTTCGCCCAGGCCGTCATCGACGCGAACCTCATCTGGATCGGTCCGTCACCGCAGTCCATCCGCGACCTCGGCGACAAGGTCACGGCACGCCATATCGCAGAACGCGCGAAGGCGCCGATGGCAGCAGGCACCAAGGATCCCGTCAAGGGCGCCGACGAGGTCGTCGCATTCGCCAAGGAATACGGCGTCCCGGTTGCGATCAAGGCTGCCTTCGGTGGCGGTGGACGCGGCATGAAGGTCGCCCAGACCATCGAGGAAATCCCCGAGCTGTTCGAGTCGGCCACCCGTGAGGCCATCGCAGCCTTCGGTCGCGGCGAGTGCTTCGTCGAGCAGTACCTGGACAAGGCCCGCCACGTCGAGGCTCAGGTCATCGCCGACCAGCACGGCAACGTCGTCGTCGCCGGTACCCGCGACTGCTCGCTGCAGCGTCGCTTCCAGAAGCTCGTCGAAGAGGCTCCCGCTCCCTTCCTGACGGACGACCAGCGCGCACGCATCCACGCATCCGCCAAGGCCATCTGCAAGGAAGCCGGCTACTACGGCGCCGGAACGGTCGAGTACCTGGTTCAGGGCGACACCATCTCCTTCCTCGAGGTCAACACCCGCCTGCAGGTCGAGCACCCCGTCACGGAAGAGACCGCGGGCATCGACCTCGTGCGTCAGCAGTTCCTCATCGCCAACGGCGAAGAACTCTCCATCAAGGAAGATCCCACCCCGCGTGGACACTCCTTCGAGTTCCGCATCAACGGCGAAGACGCCGGCCGCGGCTTCATGCCTGCCCCCGGCCCGGTCTCCGTCTACCGTGAGCCCACGGGCCCCGGCGTTCGCGTCGATTCCGGTGTCGTTGCCGGCGACGTCATCGGCGGACAGTTCGACTCCATGCTCGCCAAGCTCATCGTCACCGGCGCCACCCGCGAAGAAGCCCTCCAGCGGGCATCGCGCGCTCTGGCCGAGTTCGAGATCGACGGCCTCGCGACCGTTCTCCCGTTCCACCGCCACATCGTCGAGAACCCGGCGTTCATCGGTGACGGCGAGAAGTTCGACATCTACACCAAGTGGATCGAAACCGACTGGGTCAACCCCATCGAGCCGTACGCAGGCGCCGGTGCTCCCGTAGACGACGAGGACGAGGCTCTGCCGCGTCAGAACGTCGTCGTCGAGGTCGGTGGACGTCGCGTCGAGGTTTCCCTCCCGGGCCAGTTCTCGCTCGGCAACGGCGGCGGCGCTGCCTCCGGTGCGATCCGCAAGAAGCCGAAGGCGCGCAAGCGCGGCGGCGCCGGCGGAGGTGCAGCATCGGGTGACGCTGTCACGGCTCCGATGCAGGGCACCGTCGTCAAGGTTGCAGTGACCGAAGGCCAGGAAGTCGCAGAAGGCGATCTGATCGCCGTTCTCGAAGCCATGAAGATGGAAAACCCCGTCAACGCGCACAAGGCCGGTGTCGTCACCGGACTGTCCGTCGAGCCGGGTGCAGCAATCACGCAGGGAACGGTTCTCGCAGAACTGAAGTAGGGCCTCCGGCCCCGTGCGCCTTTCCGGTAGTCCCCACTACCGGAAAGGCGCACAGTCGTTTGAGTAGGCTGTAACGATGGCTGACGTCCCCGACATTCGCATCGGCACTGCAGAACGCGAGCAGGCACTCGATCTCCTGAGCGAGCACTTCGCCGCAGGCCGCCTCACCGTCACCGAGTTCGACGAGAGAAGCGGAATCGTCAGTGCCGCAACAACTCGCAGTGAACTCGTTCCGGTGTTCGCCGATCTTCCGGGCAACTACCAAGCCCCCGGCACCGCTCCCCTGTCGATGGTGACGCCTCCCGACGCACCGGCGGAGCGAGGCTTCAACCCCGACTGGTCCGGTCGCGTCATGGCCGTCGTCCCGATTCTCGCGGTGATCCTGTTCTTCGTCACCGGTACCTGGTTGTGGTTCCTCGCGATTCCCCTGGCCGGTGCACTGCTGTTCGGTACCGACCGGGAACGCAAAGCCAAGCGCCGCCGCGAGCGGGACTCCGACTGATGGAGCCGATCGAGATCAACGCAGGCGGCTGGTATCTACGCGCACTACGCGCAGACGAGCGTGTGGACGACCGCCCCGCCCTTGCCGATGGTGGTATCACCGACCCCGACTACGTGAGTCAGCGAAGCGCTCAGTGGCACGAAAACAGCGTCTACTCCTGGGCAGTGTGCCAACCCAACACCGGTGAGCTTCTCGCCGAGGTCGTTCTGACGCCTCTCGACTCCACCGCCCTGCTCACCGGCTGGGCCCGCGACGGGCACACCGAGGCGCTCACGACGGCCGCCGACGCCGTCACCAGGTTCGCCGAGGGTGCACTCGGACTCGTCGTCGTCGAGGGGCAGACGAATTGAAGAACAACCGATACTGGCCGTTGGCGATCGCCGTGGTCATTGCCCTGATCATGCTCTTCTCCCCGGGTTCCACCGTCCCGTCGAGCCCGGAGAACACCGACAAGATCACTCACACATTGATGTTCGCGGTGCTGGCGATCACCTCGTTGCACGCCCGGATCCCTGCGTGGCTCACCGCGGTGTGGCTCGTGATTTTTGCTGCGACGTCCGAGGTTCTTCAAGCAGCGCTGCCCATTTCGCGTTCCGGTTCGATCTGGGACGGCAGCGCCGACCTGCTCGGCATCGCCATCGGGATCGGTATCGTCAGCCTCGTGACGAGGCGACGAACTTCCCGCCGAGACGAGCCGAGCAGGTCCTGATCAGCTGAGCAGGTTGCTCCGCAATTGGTCCTGGGTCGACGCGTCGATCTTCAAGCCGTCGGTGAAGTAGGCCTCGATGGATCCGTGTACCTGCGCGAGCTCTGCCATCGACGCCTCCAGGTACTCGCGCCTGACACCGAGAACACCTTCGAGCAGGGTCGGGTCGATACCCTTCGCCTCGAATCGTTCGAGGAGCGGCGCGAACATCGGCAACAGAATCTTGTTGGTTTCGAGGTAGTCCGCGAAGACCGCGTCCTCGGAGGCACCCAGGAACAGCAGTAACGCGGCCGCTGCCCAACCCGTGCGATCCTTGCCCGTGGTGCAGTGAATGAGTGCCGGCGAGCTGGGCGGCTGCGCCAAGTCGACGAACAGTTGCCGGTACGACGCGACCGCACTCGGCAAGGTCACGAAATCGCGGTAACTTCCCTGAAAGTACTCGAGCGCCTGGCCGCTGCCCAATGCTTCGGCAGCAAACGCCGGGTCGGCGATCATCTGCTGCATCTGAGCCGGAATGGCGCGATACTGCTTGTCCGCCAATACGTCCAGGCCGATTTCTCGGATACCGTCCGGCGTCAGATCCGGTGCCGTCTCGCGTTCGGATTCGGTGCGCAGATCGTAGATCGTCACGATGCCCAGATCGGCGAGGGTCTGTGCGCCGTCCGCACTGAGCGATGCCAGATCGGTGGAACGAAACACGCTCCCGGTGCGGACGGTGCCACCGAAGCTCGATTCGGGGCCACCGATGTCTCGGAGGTTCGCCAGGGACGGTACGACGGAAGACAGCTTCGGAGTATCGGTCATACCTGAGAATGTATCGGTCGCCGAGAAACCGTGATCGGGGAAGAGCAGCCGGAGAAATAAGATCGAGACACATCATCTCCCGTAATTGCTGCGCTACAGATCCGTAACATGCTCAAGTAATCCTGTGGACATGCCTACAACGAATTCCAGTGGTCTCGGAGCCTTCGATGCGCTCGGTGACCACCAGGCAGTCGCGGCGCTGCTCGAGTGTTGCCATTCCGCCGTGTGGGCACAGGAAATCGCCTCGTCTCGCCCGTTCGCCGATCTGGAAGCTCTGTTCGACAAAGCAGATGCGGTGCTGGCCGAGCTTCCCGAGTCCGAGATCGACGACGCTCTCTCCGGCCACCCACGAATCGGTGAGCGAAGCGAGAGCGCGGCCTCTACCCGTGAACAGTTGGGAGTCTCGTCGGCGACAGAAGACGTACTCGCGGAACTTCGACGGAAGAACGCCGAGTACGAAGAGACATTCGGCCATGTTTACCTGGTCTGCGCGTCGGGGAAATCTGGAACGGAGCTCCTCGACATCCTTCGAGGTCGTCTCCGAAACGACCCGGCGACCGAGCGTTCCGTGCTTCGAACCGAATTGGCCGCCATCAATCGGATCAGACTCGCCCGTCTGATCGATGCACTCGCCGGAGGCACAGCATGAGCAAGACCCTCAGCACGCACGTTCTCGACGCGACGACGGGCAACCCCGCGGCGGGGATTCGCGTCGAACTTCGTGATCGAGACGGCGCCTCCGTCACCACTGCGGAGACCGACTCCGACGGCCGCATCCCCGAACTTGCTCCCAGCGGCCTGACCGCCGGTCACTACACCCTGACTTTCGACACCGGAACGTATTTCGAGACCAACGGACAAGAAAACTTCTACCCGGAAGTGACAGTGACCTTCCGGGTGGACGACACGGCACGGGGTTATCACGTCCCACTGTTGCTGTCGCCCTTTGCTTATTCCACCTATCGCGGGAGCTGAACACGTGACTACCGAAAACATCACGACCGGCAACATCACAACCGGCAGTACGAACACCGAACGGTTGAGCGGATCGATCGAACTATCGGGTCACCAGTACGGCAAAGCGGAAAATCGAGTAGTCCGAATCTATCGAGACACCCCCCGTCACGAAATTCACGACATCAACGTCTCCACCTGCCTGCGTGGAGATTTCGCCGACGCGTACCTCACCGGTGATCAATCGAAGGTTCTGCCGACCGACACGCAGAAACAAACGGCCTACTCCTACGCCAAGGAAAAGGGTCTGATCTCGATCGAGACGTACGGACTCGAACTCGCCCGTCATTTCGTCGACGACATCGAACCGGTCAGTGGCGCGCGGATCGAGATCGAGGAATACGCCTGGGAGCGTGCGATTGTCGACGGCAGCGAGCACGACTACACCTGGATTCGGAAGGGTCAGGAAGTTCGGACGGCGTCGATCACCATCGCCGATACCGGGACATGGGTGATCGGCGGTCTGAAGGACCTCGTGATCCTCAAATCGACCGGTAGTGAGTTCTCGGGTTTTCTCGAAGATCCGTACACCGTTCTCGAGCCGACCGACGACCGCGTCATGGCGACGACGTTGGTCGCCCAGTGGCGATTCGTCACCACCGACGTCGACTGGGAATCGGTCTACGCGGGAATCAAGGCACAGATCGTCAAGCAGTTCGCACAGGTACATTCACTTGCCCTGCAGCAGACGCTCTTCCACATCGGCAAGGCAATCCTCGAGGAATTCCCGATCATCGCGGAGGTTCGACTGTCCGCACCCAACAAGCATCATTTCGAATATGCACTCGGCCGCTTCGGAGTGGAGAACGACAACGAGGTGTTCCACGCTGCGGATCGTCCGTACGGCCTGATCCAAGCTGCGGTCAGCCGATCCGACGCACCAGACGCGGGACCGTCGTGGACCACCTACGCCGGTTGGTTGTCGTGACCGAATCAGCTCTCGGGGCAACACTCGTCGTGGCGGGCGCTCATGTGGTCACGATGGACGGCGACCGCTCCGAGTACTCCGACGGCTATGTGGTGATCTCGGGCAACAAGATCGTCGACGTCGGCGCCGGAACGCCACCCGAATACCCGGGTGCGCAAGTGATCGACGGGAGTGGTTGCCTGATCACGCCGGGTCTGGTCAACACACATCATCATCTCTACCAATGGATCACCCGAGGCCTGGCCGCGGACTCGACGCTTTTCGAGTGGCTGACCGCCCTGTACCCCGTCTGGGCAGGTATCGACGCCGACGCCGTCCACGTGGCGGCCACCGGCGGCCTCACGTGGTTGGCGAAAACCGGATGTACGACCACCACCGACCACCACTACGTCGTTCCCCGCGACGCCGGCGACGTTTTCGAGGCCGAGATCACCGCTGCTGCGCAGGTCGGCCTTCGATTCCACCCGTGTCGTGGGTCGATGGATCTCGGCCAGAGTTCCGGCGGCCTGCCACCGGATCACGTCGTGGAAAAACTCGATGACATCCTGACCGGCACGCAGTCGGTGATCGACCGTTGGCACGACCCGAATCCCGGATCGATGCTGCAGATCGCGGTAGCTCCCTGCTCACCCTTCTCGGTGACGGAGGCATTGCTCCGCGAGTCCGCGACGCTGGCCCGCGAAAACGGCGTGCGTATGCACACGCATCTGGCCGAGACACTGGACGAGGAGAGATTCTGCCGCGAGCATTTCGGTTGCACGCCGGTCGAATACATGGAACGAGTCGGCTGGGTGGGCCCGGACGTCTGGTACGCCCACGCAGTCCATCTCGACGACGCCGGTATCGAGACGATGGCGCGAACCGGAACTGCGGCGGCGCACTGCCCGACCTCCAACGCGCGCCTGGGAGCCGGTATCGCCCGTGCCGCCGATTTGGTGAACGGCGGGGTCACCGTGGGGCTCGGCGTGGACGGCGCGGCGAGCAATGAAGCTTGCAGCCTGATCGAGGAGTCTCGTCATGCACTTCTGTTTGCTCGCGCGAAGGGCGGACCGCAGACGATGACGGTGCGAAAAGCCTTGGAATTGGGAACGATCGGCGGCGCACGAGTTCTGGGCCGCGAGGGCGAAATCGGATCGATCGAGGTCGGAAAACTTGCCGACCTGGCGGTGTGGAAACTCGACACCGTCGCGCATGCCGGCATCACCGATCCGGTGGCGGCGCTCGTACTCGGCTCGACTCCCCCGCTCAAGTTACTGCTCGTCAACGGACGAATCGTAGTTGCCGACGGACGAGTCACCACCGTCGACGAGGACGTCGTGGCCTCGGATGTCGCACGCGCACACCGCGATCTACTCGGAAAGGCTTGAGGTCGCGATGGACCTGCACAGCGTCGACGAAGTTCTGGTGCCGCGGACCCGCGCCGAACTCCCCTGTGCCTCACCCGGCATCGGGTTCATCGGTGGCGGCACCTGGCTGTACTCGGAACCGCAGCCGCACCTGACCACCCTTGTCGACCTTGCGGGCTTCGACTGGGAAGCTGTGGCGGTCGGCGATCTCGGTCTCGAGATCGCGGCCACCTGCACCATCGAGGAACTGTGCCGCGCCGAACTTCCCGCATCCTGGCGCGCCGCAGCGCTGTTCCAACACTGCGCTGACGCACTACTCGCATCGTGGAAGGTGTTGCGATACGCGACAGTCGGCGGCAACATCGCGCTCTCCTTCCCGGCCGGAGCGATGACGACTCTGTGTACCGCTCTCGATGCCGAACTGACGATCTGGCGTCCGGACGGTACCGAATACTCCTTCCCCGTAGTCGATTTCGTTATCGACGATTCTCGAAACGTACTCAGGTCCGGCGAAATCATCCGCAGTATCCGGATTCCCGTGCATGCATTGACTGCACGTACCGCGATGCGAAAGCTGGCTCAGACGTCACTCGGGCGATCGGCCGTAGCCGTGGCCGGACGCTGCGGCGCCGACGGTTTCACGCTGGCGATCACCGCCGCGACCCGCCGTCCGTACGCTCTCAAATTCGACGAACTCCCCGACGCCACAGCACTTGCGGATGCGTTGCGCAGCAGGATTCCGGAAGACGCCTACTTCACCGATGTCCATGGAACTGCGCCGTGGCGGAAGGCGATGACCGAGCTTCTTGCCGAAGAAATCCGAGGTGAACTGGAATGAAGTACTCGGTGGACGGAGTTCCGCGCGACGACCAGCCCCGCCCAGGACAGTGCCTGCGAACCTTCCTCCGCGAGCACGGAGCGAACTCCGTCAAGAAGGGGTGCGATGCCGGAGACTGCGGCGCCTGCTCGGTGCTGGTCGACGGACACCCCACCCATTCGTGCATATTTCCCGCCCATCGCATCGACGGCCGCGACGTCGTCACCGCCTCCGGTCTCGGAACACCGGAGAAACTTCACCCCATTCAACAGGCATTCGTGGACGCGGGCGGATTCCAATGTGGTTTCTGTACAGCGGGAATGGTAGTCACCGCATCAGCGTTGTCGGTCGAGCAAAAATCCGATCTCGCGTGCTCGATGAAAGGTAACCTGTGCCGCTGCACCGGTTATCGGTCCATTCGTGACGCTCTCGCCGGTACATCCAATACGGAGACTGCCAAAATAGGCGGGGCACAAGGGCGTTCGATCGCAGCACCGGCGTCCGCGCGCATCGTCACGGGAACCGAGCAGTACACCATGGACTTCTCCCCGGGTGAGAAGCCGGTCGACCTGCTTCACGTCGCAGTACTCGGCAGTCCGCACGCACACGCACACATAACGCGGATAGACACGGCAGCAGCCGAAGCGGCGCCGGGCGTCGCCGCGGTCCTCACCTTTCATGACAGTCCGGACGTGCTGTTCTCGACCGCCCGGCACGAGGACCGCAACGACGATCCGGACGACACGCGCGTGTTCGACAGCACCCTCCGTTTCCGCGGCCAGCGCGTAGCCGCGGTCATCGCCGAATCCCCGACGCAGGCGGAACGTGCACTCTCGCTGATCGAAGTCGACTACGAGGTACGCGACGCGGTATTCGAACCAGATCTGGCGCGTTCCCCCGGCGCTCCGCTCCTACACGGCGACAAAGACGAGAGCTCGCGGATCGCAGAAGTCCCTCGCAACGTGGTTGCCGCGCTTCACGATGGTGTCGGCGATCTGGACCGTGCGCTCGCGGATGCCACTGCAGTCGTCGAAGGTACGTGGAAAACTGCGCGAGTCCAGCACGTGGCCTTGGAAACTCACGGCGCAGTGGGGTGGCTCGACGAGGACGGCCGTCTCGTCATCAGAAGCAGCACACAGGTGCCGTTTCTGGTTCGGGACGAATTGGCGCACATCTTCGATCTCGATCGCAGCCGAATCCGGGTGTTCGCCAAGCGGGTCGGTGGAGGCTTCGGCGGGAAGCAGGAACTACTCACCGAAGATCTGGTCGCACTCGCCGTCCTGCGAACGGGTAGGCCCGTTGCTTACGAGTTCAGCCGCAGCGATCAGTTCACCATCGCACCGTCACGGCACCCGATGCGAGTTTCGGTTCGCGCCGGCGCCGATGCCGACGGAACTCTCACTGCACTGGCCATCGACGTCCTTTCCGACGCGGGGGCGTACGGGAACCATTCGATCGGAGTCATGTTCCATGGGTGCGCCGAATCCATGGCGGTCTATCGCGCTGCGACCAAACGCGTCGACGCCGAAGCGGTCTACACGAACAACGTTCCCTCCGGGGCCTTTCGTGGTTACGGGCTCGGCCAGATCATCTTCGCCGTCGAGTCGGCCATGGATCAGCTCGCGGATCGTCTCGGCATGGACCCCTTCGAGTTTCGGCGGCGCAACGTCGTCGTTCCCGGAGACGATTTTGTCGACTGGCACGTCGAAGACGGTGATCTCGAATTCGGCAGCTACGGACTGGACCAGTGCATCGACCTCGTCGACAGTGCACTGTCGAGCGGGCGCGGAGAGGCTGCACCGGCTGGGTCGCGTTGGCAGATCGGTCGGGGCATGGCAATTGCCATGATCGCGACGATCCCGCCGCGTGGTCACTTCTCCGACACCACCGTCGCACTCGAGGCCGACGGTCGGTACGTCGTGAACATCGGCACCGCTGAGTTCGGCAACGGAACCACTACGATTCACCAACAGATCGCGGCCACCGAATTGCGGACGACAGTCGATCGCATCACGATTGTTCAATCCGACACCGATGCCGGCGGATACGACACCGGAGCATTCGGGTCGACAGGAACGGTGGTCGCCGGAAAGGCGCTCCTGATCGCCTGCGAGCGCCTTCGCGAGCGGATACTGACCCGTGCGGTGCGATCGAGCGGTCGCGGCGCGCAGATCGACGACCTTTCGCCGGACGGTGTCGAAACGTCCCACGGTTGCCTCGATTTCGCGACGCTACTCGAAGGTGGCCCGCTCGCCGCTGACGGTCGCCACGACGGGACACCGCGCTCGGTCTCGTTCAACGTTCACGGTTTTCGCGTTGCCGTCGACACGAACACCGGCCGGGTGAAGATCCTGCAGTCGGTTCAGGCCGCCGATGCCGGCACCGTCATGAACCCGGCACAACTGCGCGGGCAGGTGGAAGGCGGTGTGGGACAAGCGCTCGGCGCTGCGCTGTCGGAGGAGATCGTCATCGAAGAAGGTCGGGTGATCAATCCGCAGTTGCGCAATTATCACGTTCCCCAGATCGGGGATCTGCCGATCACCGAAGTACTGTTTGCCGACACGTACGACAAGCTCGGGCCTTTCGGCGCGAAATCGATGAGTGAGGCCCCCTTCAATCCTGTAGCACCGGCGTTGGCAAACGCGATTGCCAACGCGTGTGGAGTGCGTATGTACTCCACACCGATGTCACCGGATCGAGTGTGGGAACAGCTACAGAGGCCCTAGGTCTCGCGTGCGAGCACGCGCTCGACCGCGTCGACCGCGTCGTCCAGCTCACTGGTGGTCACCGTCAGCGCGGGCCGGAATCTGATTCCCCTCTTCCCGGTGGGCAGTATCATCACGTGCTCGTCTTCACGCAGTCGCTGTACGACGCGATCGCGAAGGTCACTGTCTTCCAGAGTGATCGCGCACATGAGGCCACGACCGCGCGGCTCGGTTGCCGCCGCGTACCGCCCGCAGACTTCGGTCAACCGGGCAAGGAGATGCGCACCCGTGAATCGCACGCGGTCGATCAGTCGGTCCTGCTCGACGACTTCGAGTATCCGCCGGGCACGAACCATGTCGGTGAGGTTGCCACCCCACGTCGAATTGATCCGAGAACTGACGTGAAACACGTTGTCATGCACTTCATCCACGCGCCCGCCGGCCATGATTCCGCACACCTGCGTTTTCTTGCCGAACGCCACCACATCCGGACTCAGACCCAATTGTTGGTAGGCCCAGGCAGTTCCGGTGATTCCGCAACCGGTCTGTACTTCGTCGAGAATGAAGAGGGCGTCGTTTTCGTGGCACAACTCCTGCATCGCCTGCAGAAATTCCGGCCTGAGGTGATGGTCGCCGCCCTCGCCCTGGATCGGCTCGGCGATGAAACAGGCAATGTCGTCGGGGTTGTCGGCGAAAGCTCGGCGCGCTTGATCGAGAGCTTGCCTCTCCGCAGCTTCGACATCGCGGCCGTCTGCCAGGTACGGCGAGTCGATACGTGGCCAGTCGAACTTGGGGAATCGCGCGACCTTGCCCGGTTCGGTGTTGGTGAGCGACATCGTGTAGCCACTGCGGCCGTGAAAAGCCTCGGTCAGGTGCAGGACCTTTGTCCCCAGATCTGCTGACAACCCACGGCTTTCGTTCCACCGACTCTTCCAGTCGAAGGCAACCTTGAGTGCATTTTCCACCGCCAGGGCTCCGCCGTCGACGAAGAACAAGTGTGGGAGTGCCGAATCCCCCAGTACCCGAGCGAAAGCCGCAACGAAGCGCGCCATGGGTTCGGTGTAGATGTCGGAGTTACTCGGCTTGTTGGAGGCCACGACAGCCAACTCCTGTTGAAACTCCTCGTCGCCTGTGATCGCAGGGTGATTCATACCCAGGGCCGAAGAGCCGAAGAAACCGAACATGTCCAGATACTCGGTTCCGTCTCGCAGGTCACGGAGATAGGAACCCCGCGACCCTTCGACGTCGAGAATCAGATCGAATCCGTCGACGAGGATGCTGGCCTTCAACACGTCGTAGACCGGAAAGAGCGCACTGTCACCGAAGTCTCGCATCGCAGTACTCATACGCGAAGGCTATGTCAATTTTCCGGGAGTGTCGATAGAGGACCGTAAAAGTTATTGAACAAGCGTCATTCGTCGTAAAAAGTTTGTAGGATGATGGTGCTTCGTGTGTTGACGTTGGCTGCCGTACGGATCTCCTGCAGCAATCGCTCCAACGCCCGAGGTGACGCCACCCGGACCAGGAGGACGTAGCTTTCGCTCCCGGCTACCGAGTGACACGAGACGACCGCCGGCAGATGACGCAAGCGGGCAGGCGCATCGTCGGGCTGCGAGGGATCGAGAGGAGTGATGGCGACAAATGCGGACAGATTGTGACCGAGTGCCTCCGGATCGATCTTCGCGGAGTACCCACGGATCACCTTGCGAGATTCCAAACGACGCACTCGCGACTGGACTGCGGAGATCGAGAGTCCAGCCTTCTCAGCAAGACTCGCGAGAGTGGCACGGCCGTCCAAGACCAATTCACGCATCAAAAGTCGATCGGTTTCGTCGACCGGAACACCGGCAACGTCACTGGTTTCTGTTTCTCGCACCTGCGCAGGCTAACGCAATCGGACATTCGTATGGTTGAAACCTGGGAGCTACGTGCACGGTTCGCAGCGGCCCTCGCCAAGATGTATGGCGACGAGGTCCCCGCTTACAACACCTTGGTAGATGTAACGATGCAGGTGAACCGTGATTTTGCCGCCGAACATCCGGATTCTGCCGAGCGCCTGGGCAGCCTGGCGAGAGTCAGCGCCGAGCGTCACGGCGCCATCAGACTGGGGACTCTCGACGAACTACGTGACGTAGCCACCGTCTTCGGCGGATTCGGTATGTTTCCGGTCGGCTATTACGACCTCCGGCTCACCGACTCCCCCATTCCCGTTGTCTCGACGGCGTTTCGCCCCACCGAACCTGCCGAACTCGCCCGGAACCCGTTCCGTGTTTTCACTTCGGTACTGACCAGCTCCGATTCCAGGTTCTTCGACACCGACCTCGAGCGTCGGATCACCGGGTTCCTGCGTCGCCGGACCCTGTTCTCTCCCGAACTTCTGCAGTGGGCACGGCAATCGAGTCGCGAGGGCGGCCTGACGGAGCCCGAGGCGACACAGTTCGTCGATGCAGCGACCTCGGCGTTTCGGCTCGGCACCGATCCCATCGACGCGGGCTGGTACCGCGAACTCGCCGCAATCTCGCCGGTCGCTGCAGACATTGCGGGGCAGGGCTCGACCCACGTCAATCACCTCACCCCGCGAGTGCTCGACATCGACGAGTTGTACCGCCGCATGACCGAGCGCGGTATCACCATGATCGACCGCATCCAAGGCCCGCCGAGATGGAGCGGACCACCACTACTTCTGCGGCAGACGTCGTTTCGTGCATTGGCCGAAGACAGACTCTTCCGTCAGCGCGACGGATCGGTCACCACTGAGCCCGTCCGCGTCAGATTCGGCGAGGTGGAGGCACGCGGAATCGCGTTGACCCGCAGCGGGCGAGCGATCTACGACCGACTGATCGCCACGCCCGAGGACGCCGATTGGGACAGCGAATTTCCGCACTCCGAAAGCGAACTCGATGCCGCGGGGTTGGCGTACTTCACGTACCGAAACGAAGGAACTGTTGTCGTCCGCGACCCGATCGTCTACGAGGACTTCCTACCTGCCTCCGCGGCCGGGATCTTCGCATCCAATCTCGATTCCGTGACCGGATTCGTTTCCGATGCGCCCGGCGCCGAATACGGGCAGGATCGATTGGAGGGCGCCATCGACCGCACCATCGAAGATCCGTTCGAGCTGTACCGCGCACAACAAGAGGCGTCACGTGCCGTGCTGCCTCCCGCCCACAACAACAGAGGACTCCCCAGTGAACCTGCCTGATTCTTCGAGCCTCGCCGATCGCGCCGAAAGCGCCCTTGCCGCGTGCGGTGTCGAGTGGCCCGCCGGCGACCTGAGCGCACGAACCCCCATCACCGGTACGCAACTGCGTACCGTTCGGCAGCACTCCGGTAGAGAAGTCGACGACGCCGTCGACGCGGCGCATCGCGCGTTCCTCACCTGGCGCACCGTCCCCGCTCCGGCGCGCGGCGCGGTCGTGCGCCGGCTGGGCAGCCTACTGACCGAGCACAAGGAGGACCTCGCGGAGATCGTGACCCTCGAAGCAGGCAAGGTCACCTCGGAGGCTCTCGGCGAGGTACAGGAGATGATCGACATCTGCGAGTTCGCCGTCGGTCTCTCCCGGCAGCTCTACGGACGCACCATGCCGTCCGAGCGTCCCGGACACCGGTTGACGGAAACGTGGCACCCTCTCGGCGTTGTCGGGGTCATCTCCGCGTTCAACTTTCCCGTCGCGGTGTGGTCGTGGAATACCGCCATCGCTCTCGTGTGCGGTGACGCCGTCGTCTGGAAGCCTTCGGAGACCACGCCGCTGACTGCGCTGGCATGTGACGCCCTACTCCGACGCGCCCTCGCCGACTGTGATGCACCGATCGACGTGCACCAGTTGATCATCGGCGGACGCGATGTCGGTGAGGCCTTGGTGGTCAACCCACTGGTGGCCTTGGTCAGCGCCACCGGTTCCGTGCGAATGGGCCGCGCGGTGGCTCCGCGGGTCGCCGAACGCTTCGGGCGAAGCCTCCTCGAGTTGGGTGGCAACAACGCCGCAGTCGTCACACCGTCGGCAGATCTCGAGCTTGCCGTACGCGGAATCGTGTTCTCCGCCGCCGGAACTGCGGGGCAGCGGTGCGCCTCACTTCGTCGGCTCATCGTGCACGAGTCGATCGCCGATCACGTCGTCGAGCGCGTTGCGGCCGCGTACGCACAGCTCGAGGTCGGCAGTCCCTTCGATTCCGGTGTTCTGGTCGGGCCGCTGATCAACGAAGCCGCGTTCGAGACGATGCAGAAATCGCTCTCGGCCGCACGCGCGGACGGCGGATCTGTGGTGTGTGGCGGGGACCGCGTCGGCGATTCCGGGTTCTACGTGACACCTGCCCTCGTTCGTATGCCCGCACAGACCGAGGTGGTGCGGGCGGAGACTTTTGCACCCATCCTCTACGTCTTGACCTACACCGACTTCGACGACGCCATTGCGCTGCACAACGGCGTGCCTCAAGGACTTTCGTCCTCGATCTTCACACTCGATCAGCGAGAAGCAGAGCACTTCCTCGCCGCCGACGGCTCCGATTGCGGCATCGCGAACGTGAACATCGGAACGTCCGGTGCGGAGATCGGCGGCGCATTCGGCGGGGAGAAGGAGACTGGCGGCGGACGCGAGTCGGGTTCGGATTCGTGGAAGGCATACATGCGCCGAGCCACCAATACCGTCAATTACTCGGACCAGCTTCCGCTGGCTCAAGGGGTCGAGTTCGGCTGAACACCTGCCGGGCGAAATCGGTGATCGCGTCGATCAACTCCGGGAGCGCCGACAACTGCGGTGCATGGTCGGTGCCCAGGCTGACCACCTGGGCACCGGGGACAAGTCTCTGCATGGCGCGTTGAGCCTCGATCGGCACGGTTCGATCCAGCGTGCATTCGACATACAACCTCGGCACGGTTCCGAATCGCTCTTCCGTCCAGACCGGTGCCATCAGGCGGGCTGACTCCAGTTGTGGAACGAGCATGCGCGCGGCGAAGATCGCATCAGCCACCGGCGCTTCGTGGAAGAACAGAGCGGCACCGGCTTCGGGCGGTACCACCGTCGCATCCCCGTCGTCGGCGGGGACCAACCAACGTGAGATCCCGACCGGACTTTCCAGACCGAGTTCGATGCAGAGCATCCCGAAGTCCGTCTGCGATGGAAGCATCATCCCTGCGACGTACACAAGACCCGTTACCCGCGAAGGCAGCAACTCAGCCACCTGTGAGGCCACGATGCCACCGCCGGAGTGACCAACGAGGGCGCACTGCCCGTCCAAGGACTCGACAACTGCCACAACATGTTCGGCAACGACATCGAGATCGATCACGTCGTCTGAGTTCCAACTTCCCGAGCCGGGAAGCTCCACCACAACAGGATTGAAGCCGGCCGATTTCAGTGGGCCACACACACGATCCCAGACCCAACCGCCGGCCCATGCTCCGTGGATCAGGACGATGTTCCGTGCACTCACTGCTTGACCTCGAGCTCTGCAGCCGAAAGTACCCGAGCCGCCTCACGACCTGCGGCGGCGTTGGACTTCCCCTGCCTCGACCCGGCCAATTTGGCCTTGATGTGATCGCGAACGGTAATGGGTTCGTACTCCAAGCCGGAGTCGTCCTGAAAACTCGGCAAGGTCGCAATCACCGCGTCGACGTTTCCGTCATGGAAGAAGGCCGCCGATCGCCGGCGCTTGATGGTGCCGTTCACCACCGGAGGCGCAACTCGGTGCAGCGTGGACATCCACCTGTCGTTGGTCAGTCGCGCGGTGAGATCCCCGAGGTTGACCAGTAGCGCGCCGTCGTGCGGCCAGACATCGTGCCAGCGTCGGTCGCTCCCGAGTACTTGCAAACCTTCGACCTGATCCGCCCACAGCACGGTGACCAGCCCGAAATCGGTATGTTCGCCCATCCCCTTCAACTCACCGTCCAACGTCACCGTCCCTTCGGGTAACGCGTAGTTGTTCATCCGCAGTACGTCGATGGAGTGGTCGGTGATCGACTCGAAGAATCCTGGGGTCAGCCCGAGCGCGTCTTCGAAAATGGTGGTCAGTGTGCGTGCCACCCGCTCGCCATGGGCGTAGTAATTCTCCACCCGCTCCGTGAAACCAGACACTGCGGGCCACAGGTTGATTCCGTAATCGTCCTCCGACAGTTCGAGTTCGGTGAATGATCGGGCTTCGGTTCCGACGTTGAAGGCCTCGAAAAAGTCGTTCATTCTGGTCGCGGATTCGACGCCGAGGCTCAGGCTCAGCGACTCACTCTTGGGCGGGCTGTACCCACGATTCGCGCCCTCGATTCGGTAGCCCGACTTCGTCTCCATCGGCAGCCCGAAGAAGTCGTCCATCGCTTCGGCGAGGCCGGAAGAAACAGCGGCCGGAACACCGTGGCCCCGAATCTGCATGAAACCTACAGTCCGACAAGCATGGTCGACTTCGGCAGCCACTCGCGCCTTGTCCTGGTCGGCACCACCGAGCACGTAAGGCGAGATGTCGACGACGGGCACTTCGAAGGGATCAGACTGGGACTGTGACACTGGCGTCTCCTGCAGAGCTGGTGGCGGGTTCAGATTTTGCAGTGGCATGGAGGCTCTCTCGCGATCGCCTCGCGAGTTCACCGAGTCGGGTGTGATTGAACAGCAGATTGAGCGAAAAGGCCGAGGCCGCAGCCAAGGTGATGCCGCTACCGAGGAGGATCTGAGCCGAGGAGGGGAATCGCTCGAACATCCCTTCCGCAAATTCCGGAAGAATACCGATCCCCACCGATACAGCGGCGATCGTGGTGTTGATCGGGTCGCTGAGATCGACCTTGCGCAGCGTGTTGATTCCGACCACGGCGACAGTGGAGAACAAGATGATTCCGACGCCGCCGACCACCGGATCAGGCAGGGCTGCAACCACTTCACCCATTCGCGGGATGAGGCCGAGGACGATCAGAATGGCACCGCTGGTAGCGGTCACGTACCGGCTGTACACCCGGGTCGTGGCAACGGCGCCGACATTCTGCGAGAAAACGGTGTCGACAAAGGCATTGAAGATTCCGCCCAGAACTCCCGACATCCCGTCGGCCACCAGCCCTCGTGCGAGATCTGCTTTCTTCAAAGGCTTTCCGGTGATCTCGCTGACCGCCAGCATGCTCGCCGTCGATTCTGCGAAGACGACTGCCATGACGATACTCATCGCCACCACGGCGGTGACGGGAAACTCCGGAGCGCCGAAGTGGAACGGCATCGGGAAGCCCACCCAGGCCGAGCCGCCGACGCCACTCAGATCGATCAGGCCCATCGGGATGGCGATCACGGTGCCGATCACCAGCGCCATCAGTACACCAAGCTGCGTCCACATCCCGCGGCCGAGGCAGATGAAGGCCACCGCGACCACAACGACTGCGGCAGCCAGCGCCAGATTCTTCGGGTCGGCGAACGACGGGGAGGTGGGGTCGTTTCCGACGATCAGTCCTCCTGCGACACCGATCAACGAGATGCCGATGACTGTGAGGACGACGCCGGTAACCAGGGGTGGGAAGTATCGGACGATCTTGGCGAACGGCACGGCCAAGGCAATGCCGACTACGCCACCGACCAGCATGGACCCGTACACCGCCTGCAGGCCGTACTCCTTGGCGATCAGAATCATCGGCGTCAGCCCGGCGAAGGTCGCCCCGCAGACGATCGGCAGCCGGACACCGGCGACCTTCCCGACGCCCAGGCTCTGAATGATCGTGATGATGCCTGCAACGAGCAAGTCCGCGCTGATCAGCATCGCGACTGTGCTGCGGTCCAGCCCTACGGCGGCACCGAAAACCAGCGGGACCGTGATGCAGCCGGTGTACATGATGAGGACGTGCTGAAGAGCAAAAGCAGACTGGCGGGCAAATGGGAGCCGCTGGTCGACAGGATGGATGGCCATGCGCCGATCTCCGTCCGAAGCTGGAAGTGTTTCGTGTACGGGACTATTCAGCACGTCGATAATTTCTTACCGTGGTCGAATTTGTTTCGTCTGTGTAATCAAAACTTTCACCAGAGCACTGCTATCTTCGGCACATGGACGACGACCAGAAGGCGATAGCGACCGCAATCGGGGCTGCCGTGCGGACGGCGCGAAAAGAAGCCGGACTGACGTTGCGCGAGGTTGCCGTGAAGTCGGGCTTGTCGCAGCCCTTCCTGAGCCAGACCGAAAACGGCCACGCAGTACCCAGTGTCATGAACCTTCATCGCCTCGCGCAATCGCTCGGCACCACGGCGCACGCACTCTTGGCACAGGGTGAGCGAACTCCGTCCAGCCTCGTCCGCGCCGGCGAGGGGCGAACCTTCGAACTGGCACACGATTCGGTGATTCGATTCTGCTCCACCGGCTCACGGACCATGGAACCCAACGAGATCACGGCAGCACCTCATTCCGAGGCAGGTGAGCACACCGAGCACGCCGGCGAAGAGTTCATTCATGTTCTCGAAGGATCTGTCGAGGTCGAGGTGGGACTGGACGAGCATCACGTTCTTCACGTTGGCGACACCCTCCTCTACACCTCGACCATCCCGCACCGGTGGTTCAATCGCACCGACGCGGTGGCGAGATTCCTCATCGTGAGTTCGCCGCCCTCGTTCTAGATGCTCGGTTTCGGTTCCACACCACAACCCCCGCTCACGGCTTACCCTGACAGCGTGACCAAGTGGCCGGAACTTGCGCGTGAGATCGCCGATACCGTTCTGTTTCCCGTCGCCGACAGCGTCGACGCCGACGGAGAAATCCCCAGCAGCCATTTCGACGCGCTCGCCGCCGACGGCTTCTACGGCATCGCCGCCCTCGGTGACGGCGGCCCCGGCAGCGAAGAACTGGTCGAGGTCCTCGAAACCTTGTGCGGCGGTTGCCTCGCGACGACGTTCACCTGGATGCAGCATCACGGCGTCGTCGGAGCCCTGGCGGCGAGTCCCAATGCACCTCTGCGCGAGCAATACTGGGACGGTCTGGTTTCCGGCACGATTCGCGGTGGGGTTGCCTATGCCGGCGCCATCCCCCGCCCACCGCTCCTGTGGGCGAAGCGGGTGAACGACGGCTACGTCCTCGACGGGATCGCACCCTTCGTCACCGGTTGGGGCATCGTCGATGTTCTCTTGGTGTCGGCGCGCGACGAGTTCGACAATTCCATCGTTCATTCCGTCGTACCGGTAGGCGAGGCCCCGGGTCTGACGATCGAGGAGCTTCCACTGATCGCGGCGCGCGGGAGCAACACCGTCCGAATCGTGTTCGACGCTTTCGAAATTCCCGATACCGACGTCTGTGCTGTCGTCAGCGACGAACAATTCCAGAGCACCCAGCTCCCCGGCTTGTGGCTCAACGGCGCGATGGCCATGGGCATCACCCGCCGTGCTGTCACCGAACTCGCGGATCTGGGAGTCGACACCGACGCGTTCGAGGAACAAGCCACCCGGGCGCGCGCCGATCTCGATGCAGCACTGCGCGACGGCGGCGACATGTCGGCCGCCCGCGCCCGAGCGTCGGAACTTGCGATACGCGCGTCGGCCGCACTCGTGACTGCGACCGGAAGCCGCGCTCTGGTCGGCAGCAACACCCCCGAGCGGCTCATGCGTGAAGCCACCTTCACTCTTGTCGCGGCTGGTCGCCCGGAGATCAAAACGGCTCTCGTGGAACGACTCACCGGATACTGAGTACGCAAGGTTGTACTCGATTACGCTGGGATTCATGACCAGTGGAGAACCAGTACTCATCCCGGCCGGAACCGTGTTCACGGCGGAGGACCTGACGTTCTATGCCGATCGTGACTCCCGCAGTCTCGACGACGCCATCGCCGACGCCGACCTTCTTGTCAGTTGCCCACACTCGGGTTCCGCGATTCCAGCAGAACTCTCACGTTTTCTCGCACCCGAGTTCACACAGCGGCTGCAATTCGACTTCACCGACATGTCCACCAGTCCCATCGTGCGCCGTTGGGCCGAAATCGATTCGCGCATCGTATACGTGGAGAATCCGCACCCTCGCATGATTCGCGATCCCAACCGTGCGAAGCCCGAAAACCTGGAAGCGTCACTGCGCGAAGCATTCGCCCGCGTCCACAAGGCCGGTGCAGGCAACAAAGCAGACCTCACCGGCGTCGACGCAGTTCGCCCTGTCACCTTCTCGTTCTACCCCCTGCTGCTCGAGCCGACCGACGACGCGGGCTGGAAGGACCTCGCCGAGACCTTCACCGAGACAGCTGAACACGGTTTGGGCGTCTACGAGAGAACTCGCGACGCACTGATCGAAGCCATGGTGGCGAAGAGCTTCGAACTCGGTCGATCGTTCACGACCTTGTCGTTCCACGACACGATGAACCACACCACCCGGCAGGACGGCGCCGTCAATGTCGAACGGCCGGAAGCAGATCGGCTCCCCGACGTCGTCGCGCTCTCCAATCGTGGCGACCACGACGGCAATCGACGCGGCGACAATCCCGTGACGATGGATCCGGAGCTCATTCGCACACTTGCGATCTCACATCGCAAGGGATTTCAGGTCGACGATCCGGATGCCGTCGCTCTCAATCAGCCGTACCTCGGCAGTTTCGAAATCATTCGAGCCGGAGCCAGATTCGCCGAATTGAGCGCCCGCGCCGCCGAAGCCGGGATCACGTTGAGCGCGGTTCAGGCCGAATTCAAACGAGAATTCCTACTGGGAGACGAACTGGCCGCCTACATCATGGAACCCGGCGTCGACTGGCCTACACCCGACGCCGAACGGGTGGACCAGCTCGCCCACGCGTGCAAGGCGAGCTGGGACCACTACCGCAACAGCTGACTCAGCGCTGTCACTCAGGGCTGACTCAGTCGCAATACTCAACCGAGCACCACTCCGAACAACGCGCCGGCCGCAATCGTCGTGACGGCCAAGATGATGGTCGGCAGGAAGAACGAGTGGTCGACGAGCTTGGAACCGAGCTTCGTGCTGCCCGAGAGGTCGAAGTTCGCAGCCGCGATCTGCGAACCGTTTGTCGGCAACAGGTAGACGCCGGCAAACGCTCCGGCCCACATTCCGCTCACCAGACCGGGTGCAATCCCGGCAGCGAGACCGATCGGCACGATGGTCCTCGTAGCGGTCGACTGACTGGTCGTCAGTACACAGACCAGGAAGACACCGAGCGCGAAGATCCACGGCGCGGCGTTGACCCAGTCGCCGACGGTGCTCGTGATCAGCTCGGAATGGGCGCTGATGAACGTGTCCGTCAGCCATGCCAGACCGAACAGCGCGATGGCCGAGACCATACCGGCACGGAACACCGTCGACGACGGCACGTCGGCGACATTCGGGCGGCACACCAGCAGGATCAACGTACCCACGACGAACATCAGCATTTCGATGATCGGTGTCATCCCCATCGGAGTACCGTCGGCAGCTTCGGGACGAATCCCCTTGAACAGGCCGAAGATCACGATAGCCAGGACGCCGGCGAGGAAGATCAGTGCCGCGTTTCGTCCGGTCTTCGTCGAGACGAGTTCGGTCTTGGAGGCTGCACCAGGTCCGGCCAATTCGCCCGACTTCATCTTCGCCTGTATCTCCGGGTCGTCGGCGAGATCTTTGCCGAGTCGGTTGACCGCGATGGAGGAAAGGACGATGCCGACAACAGCAGCCGGGAAGGTGATCTTGATGATGTCGATGAGTTCGAAATCGTAGGGCGGCACGTCGGTCAGCGTGACCATTGCCGCCATTGCCGCGGACACCGGACTACACGCCAGCGCCACACCGGTCGAGACAACTGACAGCGACAGCGGTCGTGACGGCCGCACACCGTTCTTGTACGAGACGTCGTAGATGACGGGGAGCAGTGGGTAGAGGATGTTGGACGTGCCGGCACCGACCGAGAACAGGAATGACACCAACGGCGCGATCAGCGTGATCTGTTTCGGGCGAGATTCGATCAACTTGGCCGCGATGGTGACCATCCAGTCGATACCACCGGCCGCCTGCATCATCGACGACGCGAGGACGACGGACAGGACGATGAGGAGAGCGTCGACCGGCGGACTGCCGACGTCCTCTCCGAAGACGAACACGAGGACGGCAACACCTGCGCCGCCCCACAGACCGAGAGCGACACCGCTCGATCTGGTACCCATGACAATCGCCCCGAGCACTACCGCCAGCTCGAGGACAATCTTGACTGCTTCCATCAGGCACTCGCCTTCTCGATAACAAGAGAATCGCTATAACAGGGCAAATAGTATGCTCTGCGCTTCGGCTGCAGGCACGAACACGCTGTCGGTGGGAAGGGGCAATATGGTGGTCGTGACCAACGTCCTCGGTAGGTTCTCGCCCGCCACACGCGAGTGGTTCGGCGGCGCTTTCAGCGCTCCGACTGCTGCGCAGCTCGGCGCCTGGGAATCCATCGCGAGTGGCTCTCACACACTTGTCGTCGCGCCCACCGGCTCCGGCAAGACATTGTCGGCGTTCCTGTGGGCGCTCGATCAACTCGCCGCCAAGGACGAAGGCGAACGCGCCACCAAAGTCCTCTACATTTCGCCGCTCAAAGCGCTGGGTGTGGACGTCGAGCGGAACCTTCGCGCGCCGCTGGTCGGCATCACGCAGACGGCGAAGCGTCTAGGCCTCACTCCGCCCGAGATCACCGTCGGTGTCCGTTCCGGTGATACGTCCCAGGCCGATCGGCGCTCGTTGATCAAACGACCCCCGGACATCCTGATCACCACGCCTGAGTCGTTGTTCCTGATGCTCACCTCCGCTGCCCGGGAAACACTGGTCGGTGTCGACACCGTGATCGTCGACGAGGTTCACGCGGTGGCGGGCACCAAGCGCGGCTCTCACCTCGCGCTCTCACTGGAACGCCTGGACGGCTTGCTCGAGCGTCCGGCGCAACGCATCGGATTGTCGGCCACTGTCCGTCCGCACGAGGAGATCGGGCGGTTCCTCGCCGGTTCGGCACCCATCCGGATCGTGGCACCGCCTGCCGCCAAGACCTTCGACCTCACGGTCCGTGTTCCCGTCGAGGACATGACCGAACTGGGGATCGCGACGCCGGACGACGGTTCCGAATCTCCCACCCCGCAAGCCGGTTCGATCTGGCCCCACGTCGAGGAACAGATCGTCGACCTCGTTCTCGACCACCGATCGTCCATCGTGTTCGCCAACTCTCGCCGCCTCGCCGAACGATTGACAGCCAGGCTCAACGAGATTCATGCAGAACGCATCGGTCTGGCCGTCGAGAAAACATCTCGCCCGCCCGCGCAGATCGGGGCTCCCACCGAGGTCAACTACGGCGCCGAACCCCTCCTTGCTCGCGCCCACCACGGATCGGTCAGCAAAGACCAGCGAGCCCTCATCGAAGACGACCTCAAATCGGGTCGATTGCGATGCGTCGTCGCCACCAGCAGCCTCGAACTCGGAATCGACATGGGCGCCGTCGACTTGGTCATCCAGGTGGAGGCACCGCCTTCTGTTGCCAGCGGCCTGCAACGTGTCGGCCGCGCCGGCCACCAGGTCGGCGAGATATCGCGAGGCGTCGTCTTCCCCAAGCATCGCACCGACCTGATTCATTGCGCGGTGACCGTCGAGCGCATGGTCGAAGGCAAGATCGAAGCGATGGCCGTTCCGGCCAATCCCCTCGACATCCTCGCTCAGCAAACTGTTGCGGCCACCGCTCTCGAACCGATCGACGTCGACGACTGGTTCGAGACGGTGCGCCGAAGCGGTTCCTTTGCAACGCTTCCCCGTTCGGCGTACGAATCGACTCTGGACTTGCTGGCGGGGCGGTACCCCTCGGACGAGTTCGCCGAATTACGTCCTCGCCTTGTCTGGGATCGTGAGTCCAACACGCTCACGGGCCGCCCGGGTTCGCAGCGTTTGGCCGTCACTTCCGGCGGCGCAATCCCCGACCGCGGCCTCTTCACCGTCTACATGGTTGGCGAGAAAGCGTCCCGCGTCGGCGAACTCGACGAGGAAATGGTCTACGAATCCCGGGTCGGCGACGTCTTTGCGCTCGGCGCCACCAGTTGGCGGATCGAGGAGATCACCTTCGATCGGGTTCTGGTCAGCCCCGCCTACGGCATGCCGGGTCGTTTGCCCTTCTGGCACGGCGACGGACTCGGTCGCCCCGCCGAACTCGGACAGGCGTTGGGACAATTCGTTCGAGAGACCGCGCTGGGTAACGAAGCCGACGTCGTCGAGCGTTGTCGCGTGGGCGGGCTCGATCACAACGCCACAACCAATCTGATCCAACTCGTCGGTGAGCAGAAGAATGCCACCGGGCAGGTGCCGTCGGATCGAACCCTGGTGGTCGAACGCTTCCGCGACGAACTCGGTGACTGGCGTCTGGTGCTGCATTCCCCGTACGGCCAACGGGTTCACGCACCGTGGGCCCTCGCCATCGGGGCGCGCCTGCAGGAACGATACGGCGTCGATTCCAGTCCGACGGCCTCCGACGACGGCATCATCATCCGTCTCCCCGACACCGAGAACGAACCTCCCGGCGCCGAACTGTTCACCTTCGACGTCGAGGACATCGAAGATCTGGTCACCCAAGAGGTGGGCGGCTCCGCGCTCTTCGCTTCCCGATTCCGCGAATGTGCCGCCCGCGCACTGCTTCTCCCCCGCCGCAATCCCGGAAAACGTGCACCACTGTGGCAGCAGCGTCAGCGGTCGGCGCAACTGCTGGACGTCGCCCGCAAGTTCCCGACCTTCCCGATCCTGCTCGAGACCGTACGCGAGTGCTTGCAGGACGTTTACGACCTGCCTGCACTGAAGGAATTGTTCGGCAAGATCGAGAAAAGGCAGATTCGAATCGTCGAGGTGGAGACGGCCTCTCCGTCTCCGTTCGCCAGTGCGCTCCTGTTCAACTACGTGGGTTCGTTCATGTACGAGGGCGACAGCCCCCTCGCCGAGCGACGCGCCGCCGCTTTGTCCTTGGACTCCACGCTGTTGGCCGAACTCCTCGGCCGCGTCGAACTGCGCGAGCTCCTCGACGCCGGAGTGATCGAGCAGGCCGAACGTGAACTGCAACGGCTCGTCCCTGACCGAAAGGCCAAAGACCTCGAGGGTGTTGCCGACCTCCTCCGCATGCTCGGCCCGCTGACCACCGAAGAAGTCACCGAACGCTGTCTCGAGGACCCGGTCTCATGGCTCGAGAAGTTGGTTACGGACAAACGCGCCCTCCACGTCTCGTATGCGGGCGAGAGCTGGTGGACCGTCGTCGAAGATGCAGCGCGGCTTCGCGATGGACTCGGCGTTCCCCTACCCATCGGCGTTCCGGCCGCGTTCATCGAGCCGGTCGATCAACCACTCGACGACCTCCTGAGCCGGTACGCCCGCACCCACGGTCCCTTCACTCTCGCCGACGCGGCTGCACGCTTCGGTCTCGGAGTATCAGTCGCGCGTGACGTTCTCGGTCGGCTCGCGCTCGAAAAGCGGGTCCTGGAAGGTGAATTCCGCCCGTCTGCAACCGGAAGCGAATGGTGCGACGCCGAGGTCCTGCGTCGCTTGCGGCGTCGCTCGCTCGCCGCGGCACGGCAGGAGGTCGAGCCGGTCAGCACCGCGACCCTCGGGCGATTCCTTCCCAGTTGGCAGCACGTGGGCGGCACGCTGCGAGGAATCGACGGTGTTGCAACGGTGGTCGATCAACTTGCCGGCGTCCCGATTCCGGCGTCCGCTCTCGAATCGTTGATCCTGCCGAGCCGAGTTGCCGACTACTCTCCCGCGATGTTGGACGAACTCACGTCGACGGGTGAAGTCCTGTGGTCCGGATCGGGAGCTATCTCGGGCAAGGACGGGTGGGTAGTGCTGCACCCCGCCGACCTGGCACCGATCACGCTCAATTCGCCCGCCGACACCGACGTCTCGGAATTGCAGAAGCGCATCCTCGACCTGCTGTCCGGCGGCGGTGCCTACTTCTTCCGCCAGTTGGTCGACGCGTTGCGAACTACGGAGTCGGCTGCGGACACGGTCGACAGTGCGGTGACGACGGCACTGTGGGAGTTGGTGTGGCTCGGACACATCGGTAACGACACCGTTGCACCGCTGCGCGCACTTCTCTCCGACACCACCAGAACAACAACCAGTCACCGATCGCCTCGCCGTGTTCCGCGGGCCCGTCCGTACCGCGGAATGGCCCGCGCTTCCACGCCCGCGCGCACGGGACCGGCAACTGCCTCCGGTCGGTGGTTCCAGCTGCCAGGTATCGAACCTGACCCCACTATCCGGGCGCACGCCACGGCTGATCTGCTGCTCGAACGATACGGCGTCGTCACCCGCGGTTCGGTGATGAGCGAGAACGTGCCGGGCGGTTTCGCGTTGATCTACAAGGTACTGAGCACGTTCGAGGACAACGGGCGCGCTCGACGCGGATACTTCGTGGACACCCTGGGCGGCGCTCAATTCTCCACGCCTCCCGTGGTGGACCGCTTGCGGACGTTCGGTGATTCCATCGAGGGGCGCCATACCTCCTCGGCTGCAGTCACTCTCGCGGCGTGCGACCCGGCAAACCCGTACGGCGCGGCGCTGCCGTGGCCGGCGTCGGGGGGCGAGGAGTCACCAGGACACCGACCCGGACGAAAAGCCGGCGCACTGGTAGTTCTGGTGGAGGGTGAGTTGGTTCTGTTCGTCGAGCGCGGCGGTCGCACGATCCTGACATTCACCGACGACGGCGGAACGTTGCGCCTGGCAGCACTGTCACTTGCTCAGAAGGTGACTTCTCGCGCCATCGACAAGTTGGTAGTGGAGAAGGTCGACGGAGAGACCATCCACGGCAACGATTTTGCTCCGGTCCTGGTCGAAGCCGGCTTCGCGGCCACCCCTCGCGGATTCCGGTTGCGGTCATGAGGATTGGGGTCATGATGATTGAGATCGTGGAAGTTGAGATCCTGAAGTGTGGGTGCGGCGACCATGCCTGAGGGCGATACCGTGTGGCGGGCCGCCAATGAACTGCGCGCTGCCCTGGCCGAGAAGGTACTCACCACCTGCGACGTCCGCGTTCCTCGTTACGCCACGGTTGATCTCTCGGGCCACCGCGTGGATTCCGTCGCCAGCCGCGGAAAACATCTCCTGATCCGAGTGGGCGAAGCGTCCATTCACACGCATCTGAAGATGGAAGGTCAGTGGCAGATTTATCGCCCCGGCGAGCGCTGGCGCCGACCCGCCCATCAAGCGCGCATCATCTTGGCCACCGAAGACTCTGTAGCAGTTGGCTTTTCACTGGGAATCACCGAGATCCTCGAACTCGGGCAGGAACAGGAGGCCGTCGGACATCTCGGACCGGATCTGCTCGGGACCGATTGGGACAGTTCCGTGGCCGCCCGAAATCTACGGGCCGCCGACTCCGTACCGATCGGAATCGCGCTCCTGGATCAGCGGGTGATGGCCGGACTGGGCAACGTGTACCGAAACGAGATCTGCTTCCTACGAGGTATTCACCCGAAAACGCCGACACATCTCGCGGGGAATCTCGACGCGATAGTGGATCTGTCTTTTCGCACCATCAACGTCAACAAGTCACGTCGCATCCGGGTCACCACCGGCGACACCCGCCCCGGTAGGCAGACATGGGTGTACGGCAGACGCGGAAAACCGTGCCGCCGTTGCGGAACTCGCATCAGAGAAGACACCCTCGGACCGGATCAGCTCACCGAGCGAAATATCTTCTTCTGCCCGGCCTGCCAGCCCTTCACGCCTGGTTAGCGTTGATCAGCAGCCTGACGCAGTGGCGGACAAATCGATCACGGTCCACGACGATCGTGCCGTCCAGATAACCGATGAACAGTGTGAACAACGCCCCGACCAGTCCGACTGCCACCAGTTGCTTGTCCACGGGATCAGCGATCTCGGACAACTGGTCGTACACCAGGTCGACGAACGCCGGCATCGATTCGATACCGCGGCCGCTCAGGACGGGTTCCGAGAGCGGGGCGATCAGGAGCACTCTCCCCATCGCCGGATCGTCGACCATCAGCTTGACGAAAGCGTCGACCGCAGCGGTGGCGACGGCCTCGGATGTCGTCTCCGACTCCACTGCCGACGCAAGCGCCGACTGCGCACGCTCGGCGACAAACGTGTGGACCGCGACAACGTACTGATCGCGATCGGTGAAGCTTTCGTAGAAGTACCGCTCGGTCAAACCGGCGGCCTTGCAGACCGCACGCACATTGACGGACGGACCGTCGACCGCACCGAGCAGTGTCACTCCGACGTCGAACAACGTCGCCTTTCGAGTGGCCCTGCGTTCTTCGATGCTCACAACTTCCCCACTTCGCCGACACTTGTTCTTCAATGCACCCGGTATTCGATCCTTGACTACCGCTGTTGTCGATCCTAATCTGACAACATGCGTAGTCAACTTGACGACAGCAGCACCCCGGTTCCCCTCGGTCCGGATTCCCTGACCTGGAAGTATTTCGGCGACTGGCGCGGGATGCTCCAAGGTGTCTGGGCAGGTTCGATGCAAAACATGCACCCTGGTCTCGGCGCCGGGGTCGAGGAGCACTCGCAGTTCTTCGACGAGCGCTGGGAACGGCTGTACCGCTCGCTGTATCCCATTGCAGGCGTGGTCTTCGACGGCGATCGCGCGCAGCAGACAGCCGAAGAAGTCCGCGGCTATCACACACGAATCAAGGGCGTCGACAAGCTGGGACGCCGGTACCACGCACTTGATCCCGACACCTTCTACTGGGCGCACGCAACGTTCTTCATGGGCACCATCGTCACTGCCGAGAACTTCTCCGGTGGCTTGACCGAGGCCCAGAAACGTCAGCTCTTCACCGAGCACATTCAGTGGTATCGCCTGTACGGGATGAGCATGCGCCCTGTTCCCGAGACCTGGGAAGCATTTCAGGAGTACTGGGACCACATGTGCCGCAACGTACTCGAAGACAACAAGGCGACCCGCGACGTCCTCGACCTGTCGGGACTCGGCAAGCCCCCGTACATGACGTGGCTACCCGATCCGTTGTGGCGGCTCGCCCGAATCCCCCTCGCCCGCGGATTCGTGTGGCTGACGGTCGGAATGTACGACCAACCGGTTCGAGACCTACTCGGCTACTCGTGGACCAGTCGCGATCAGAAAATTCACAACGCTGTCGGCCGCACCGTCAACGCCGTCTTCCGTCTGGTGCCGTGGCGATACCGGTATCAGCCACGTGCTCGCGCGGGATGGGATCGAGCTGACGGCCGAATCCCCGCCGATGCACCACTGGTCCACACACCGGCGCGCAACCTGCCCCCGCTCGAGCAGCGAGATAACCCGATGCACTACAGCCCCAGGGTCTGATCTGCCATGCTCTGAACATGGAGTGGGACCTGCGAACCCTGCTGAACCGTCCGATCACGTCTCACGGTGCGCCGCTGGGACAAGAACGTGTGGCGGCGAGGACCACCGCGTACATCTACGGCAACATTCTTGTCCTCGCCGCACTCATACCGGTGACGAAATCTCAGGAATCGCTCGGCGCCGCGATTGTGGTCGGCACGGCATTGTCGACATACATCGCCCACACATTTGCCGAGGGAGTCGGCGAGAGCATTCGCAACGATCGCCGACTGACGACCGCGGAGAGAATCGACTCTCTTCGCGATTCCGTCCCGATCCTCACCTCTGCGGTTGTTCCTGTCGTCATTCTCGCGACGGCGTGGTTCAACTTCCTGGAACCACGGACGGCGCAGTTGATCGCGGAAATCGTCTTGATCCTGCGGATCGGTTCCACCAGTTACGTGATCAGCCGACTGCACGGCGAGAAAGTCAGTACGAACACCCATCTGGCAGCGTTCGGCCTCGCCGCCGTCGCCACCCTCATAGTCGGGTTGAAGATAGTGCTCACTCATTGACGAGTCCCCCGATCGCGAATTCCCAGGTCTGAAGGGGTACTGCCGTTACCCGGCTGAGCAGTCACTCCCGCCGAACCCCCGGCCGCCGCTACCGTGGACGACATGAGAATCCCGAGTCTGAAACTGAACAACGGCGTCGACATCCCCGCGCTTGGCTTCGGCGTGTACCAGACGCCGCCGGACGAAACACTCGCCGCCGTCGAGTCCGCGCTGTCGACGGGTTATCGCCATATCGACACTGCCGCGGCCTACGGCAACGAGAAGGGCGTCGGTGAGGCGATCCGGCGATCCGGACTCGATCGCGCGGACATCTTCGTCGAGTCGAAGGTCTGGATCACCGACTACGGATACGACGAGACTCTGCATGCCTTCGACAAGAGCGCAGGCAAACTCGGTGTCGAACAACTCGACCTCCTGATCCTCCATCAGGCGTTGCCGAGCGAGTTCGAGCGCACGATCGACGCGTACAGGGCATTGGAAACGCTTCTGGCCGACGGCAAGGTCCGCGCCATCGGAGTCAGTAACTTCATGCCGGATCACCTCACCCGACTCCTGGACGCAACGTCCGTGGTGCCGGCGGTCAACCAGATCGAGGTTCATCCGTACTTCAGGCAGTCGACTTTGCTCGAGGCCGACGCCGATCACGGGATTCTGTCTCAGGCATGGTCACCGATCGGCGGAATCACGTTCTACCGCGACGGCTCCCACGGCTCGACCCTCGAGGACGCCACCATCGGCGCCATCGCGACCGCTCACGGCAAGTCGCCTGCACAGGTGATGCTGCGCTGGCACCTCCAGCAGGGCCGCCAGGTGATCCCCAAGTCGGTGACTCCCTCGCGGATCGCGGAGAACTTCGACGTGTTCGACTTCGAACTCACCGCCGAAGAACTCTCCGCAATCGACGCACTCGACACCGGAGTTCGCGGCGGTCCCGAACCCGAGGTCATCACCCGCGAGAAGTTCGGAATCGAGATTCCCGAAGCCTGAACCCGGCAGCTTGAACAACACAGCAGCCCCAGTGATCTAGCTGGCGCTCCACCCGCCGTCGATGGTGTACGAAGCCCCCGTCACCATCGACGCCTCGGGCGATGCCAGCCACCCCACCAGCGATGCCACTTCTGCGGGCTCGACCATCCGTTTGATCGCGCTCTCGGTGAGCATCACCTTCTCGACAACCTCGGATTCACTGATTCCGTGAACCTTTGCCTGGTCGGAGATCTGGGATCGCACGAGTGGTGTCAGGACGTAGCCCGGATTGACACAGTTACTGGTGACACCGTGTGGGGCACCTTCGAGCGCAACAACTTTCGACAGCCCTTCGAGTCCGTGCTTTGCCGTGACGTACGCACTCTTGAATGCCGAAGCGCGGAGCCCGTGGACCGAGGAAATGTTGACGATGCGCCCGAATCCTTTGCGGTACATGTACGGCAGGGCCGCTCTGACCAGGAGGAACGGCGCTTCGACCATGAGGCGTTGAATCTTCCGGAAGTCCTCGACGTCGAAATCCTCGATGGGACTGACCCGTTGAATGCCGGCGTTGTTGACAAGTACGTCCGTCTCGAGTGCCAGATCCACGAGTTGGTCGGTGTCGAGGAGATCGACGGCCCACGCAGTGCCGTCGATCTCGTCGGCCAGCGCCTTCGCGGCGACGTCGTCGAGATCAGCGACGGTGACGTGGGCGCCGCGGGCGGCAAGGAGTCGAGCACACGCCTCGCCGATACCGCTGGCACCACCGGTGACCAGTGCCGTTTTGCCGGAGAGCGTCATGCGGAAACACCGGCCCGCTCGTCGGCGAGCACTCGTGCGTCGGCGGCATCGACGGACTCGAGCGAGATTCCCTTGGTCTCCCGCGCGAAAACGACTGCGACGATAGTGACCAGGGATGCCAGCAGGAGATAGATCGCGATGGGGACCGAGGAGTCGAACTTGCTCAGCAGTCCGGTCGCGATGATCGGAGCCAGTGAACCTGCCACGATCGACGTGACCTGATATCCCAGGGAGACACCGGAATAGCGCATCCGGGTCGGGAACATCTCGGCCATGATCGCGGGTTGGCCGGCGTACATGAACGCGTGGAACACAAGCCCGATGATGATTGCCGACAAGATGACTGCATTGTGCCCGCTGTTCATCATCGGAAAGGCGAAGAATCCCCATGTTCCTGCGGTGACGGCGCCGATCATGTACACCGGGCGTCGACCGATCGTGTCGGACAGTTTGCCCACCAACGGAATCACTGCGAAGTGCACGGCATGTGCCATCAGCATCCACCAGAGGATGTGCGCCGTGTCCGCATGAACGACGACCTTGAGGTAGGTGATCGAGAAGGTCACCACGAGGTAGTACATGACGTTTTCGGCGAAACGCAGGCCCATCGCGGTCAACACTCCGCGCGGGTAACGCTTGACCACCTCGAAAACGCTGTACGAGGTTGCCTTGACCAGTTCTGCTTCCTTCTGCGCCGCAATGAAAATGGGAGCGTCGGTGACCTTGGTCCGAACGTAGTACCCGACCAGAACGATCACCGCGGAGAGCCAGAAGGCAACGCGCCAGCCCCAACTCATGAAGGATTCGTCCGAGAGCGTCGACGTCAGGATCAACAGCACGACAGTGGCCACCAGGTTGCCCATCGGCACGCCGGCCTGAGGCCAGGACGACCAGAACCCGCGAGATCGATTCGGGCTGTGCTCGGCGACAAGGAGTACCGCCCCACCCCATTCGCCGCCGACAGCAAATCCTTGGATGAAGCGCAGCGTGACCAGCAGTGCCGGCGCCCAGTAGCCGATCTGACCGTAGGTCGGTAGGCAGCCCATCAGGAAGGTCGCGGCACCGACCAGCAGCAAACTGAACTGCAACAACTGCTTCCGGCCGAACTTGTCTCCGAAATATCCGAAGACGATTCCGCCGAGTGGCCGGGCGGCGAATCCGACGGCGTAGGTGATGAAAGCCGCGATGATCGCATCCAGCTCGTTGCCGCCGCCAGGAAAGAAGACTTTGCTGAAGACCAGCGTGGCCGCCGTGCCGTACAGAAAGAACTCGTACCACTCGACCACGGTGCCCGCCATCGAGGCGCCGACCACCTTCTTCAGCCCCGATGGTGGGGCTTGGCTCTCGGGTTTCGGCATGTTGTCGACGCTCATCGTGGACTCCCTCGTCTTCAGTTCGCGATTCGCCTGCTCTTCACGATCAGGAATGTGACCGCTCGCACATTTTTTGTGACTCGATGAGTATCGGTGCAGATTCTTGGCACGACAATGACAAATCTCGCACCATACAGGTGCAAAAATGCAGATATGACACTCGGACTGAGCCCGGACGACCTACTGGTGCTTCTCGCGGTCGGTCGCACCGGCCGCTTCAACACCGCCGCCGACGACCTGGGCCTCAACCACACCACCATTTCGCGCCGCATCGCCTCGCTCGAGAAGAGCCTCGGCGGCCGTGTACTGGTCCGCTCGTCCGGCGGCTGGGAGTTGACCGACCTGGGCAGACAAGCCCTCAGCGCGGCCGAGCGCATCGAGGCCGCGGTGAACGAACTGGCACTCGACTCCACCGGTCAGCAGCAACTCGACGGCGTCGTGCGGGTCTCGGCCACCGACGGCTTCAGCGCATACATCGCGGCCCCCGCCGGCGCAGCGGTTCGCAGACGCCATCCTCGCGTGAGCGTGGAGATAGTCGTCGCGACCAGAAAGGCGTCGCAGATACGCTCGGGGCTCGACATCGAGGTTGTTGTCGGCAAACCTCAAGTTCACCGCGCCGAGGCCGTCCATCTGGCCGACTACGCGCTGGGTTTGTACGCCTCCCGAGAGTATCTACGTCAGAATGCAGTGCCCGATAGTGCCGAAGAGCTGGCCGAACACTCGCTCGTGTATTTCATCGACTCGATGCTGCAGGTCGACGAACTCGATCTGGCCCGCAAGCTCACGGTTTCCATGCGCGAGGCCGTCACGTCCACCAACGTGTTCGTCCACATCGAGGCAACGCGCGCGGGTGCCGGCATCGGCCTGCTCCCCTGCTTCATGGCCGAGCAGCACGACGATCTGATTCGCGTGCTGCCGGCTCACATCGAAGTCAGACTTTCGTACTGGTTGGTGGCTCGTTCTGAATCCTTGCGCCGACCGGAAGTCGCAGCGGTGGTGACGGCACTTCGAGAGACGGTGGATCGCAAGCGATCTCAACTCCTCGGCTCTCCCGGGGCGAACGAAGCGCTCAGTCCAGAGTCGAACGATGCTGGACGATGACCTTGCGCGCCAACTCGGCGATCTTGACGTTCATGTTCTGCGAGGTTCGCACCAGAATGTCGAAGGCCTCGTCGTCGGACACCCGATGCAATGCCATCAGCAGACCGACGGCCTGACCGATTTCGCGACTGCTCGCCAGACCTCGCCGCAGCGAGTCGGCATCCTCTCCTCGGTTCAGCGCGGTGACGGCCACGGATGCAAACGATGCCAACATGATCGCGTGGTCGGCAACAGTTTCCGTGAATGCTCCCGGAGTGTCGGAGAAGAGGTTGAGGGCACCGAACTTCTGACGATCGACCATCAGTCGGAACCCCATCGAGCCACGAATGGGTGTCTCTGCCACTACTTTCCGAGCGAACTCGGGCCACTGATTCGGAGTGCGAAGATCTGACTCGAGCTGCGGCGCCTCCGTGTCGAGGGCGTCGATGCACGGCCCCTCGCCAGTCGCACGTTCGAGATCGTCTGCATGCTCGGCGATCTCGTCGCTTGCCGCTACCGTGACGTTGGTGTTTCCCCGTCGCAGCATCAGGCTTGCGTGATCGCAACCGGGAATCAACTCGACAGCCGCCGAACAGATCGCGGAGTACACCTCGGCGCTGTCTGCGGCGGAGTAGAGGATCTCCGCCAACGCCGCGAACACTGCCGTGGGTTCTGTCAGTGCTTGGTCGCGCTCAGCCATCTCCATACACCTCGGGGTCTACCGTTCATCGAATTCTTCACCGAACGGTACAAACCTTACTTACTCGAGCGGATGGGGTCGCCGCCGCTCGCCGATTCCCGCCCGTCCGTCCCCTGAAAAGCTTCCGTGGCCGCGCGGTGATGCAGAGCCGTGACGGTGGTGATCTGCTTGGACACCAGGTCGTTGAGCTCGCGGTACTGCTCCTCCGTCTCCCCGGCCGGAATGTCTCTCAGGACCTCCCACATCGCACTCTTGCCGCACAGAGCGGTCCGCATGATCTCGAGAGTTGCCAGCTTCACGAGACGGTTGCGCCAGATGGCGTCGACATGGACGAGGCGCCTGATCCGATTGACCGTCGCGTCGATCTTGGAGTACCGCGGCAGAGATATGCCCTGGGTGTCCTCGATCAGTTGCAGCAGCTGCTCGATCTCGTACTCGAGCTCACCCGGCAACGAGTCCAGCTCACCGTCGGCCCACGCGCCGTACGAGTCCGAGAGTGACCGCGAGAGTTGCAGCCCTACCATCGCTCCGCACAGGTGAGTGACCAGATAAGCAGTGGCTATGTGTTCCTCAGCAGATCTCGACCGACTACCGAACATTGGGATCCTCCTGGGCGACGCTCGACCGGTCTGTGCTGACACGGGTGGTGATTCGACATCCGCCTACCCGCGACAGACCGAGAACAAACGACGGGCGACTCAGACCCGATCCGGCACCACGACGACGGGTTCGAGGATCTCGGCCCGAGACTCCGGCGCTGCGGCGCGCAAGGCGTCGGCCGACTCGTCGTCCGGCTGGGTCTGCGACTCGATCTCCGCTTCGACGCGCGCTCGGTACGTGTCGACCTCGCGCTCGACGGTGGCGGGATCCCAACCGAGAATCGGAGCAACCAATCCGGCAACCTGTTGCGCACAGTTGACACCACGATGCGGGTACTCGATTGCGATGCGCATGCGGCGAGCCAGGATGTCGTCGAGGTGCAATGCACCCTCGGCCGCGGCGGCGTACACAGCCTCGACCTGAAGGTAATCGGGGGCATCTGTGATGGGCTGCAACAACTCCGGCGTCTGTCGGCCGAGTTCGAGGACCTCCGTGATGAGTGAACCGTAGCGGTCGAGCAAGTGCTTGACGCGATACGGATGCAAGCCGTACTGCTCGCCCAGTTGCACAGTCTGATTGATCAACGCGAAGTATCCGTCGGCGCCGACGAGCGGCACCTTCTCCGTGATCGACGACGCCACTCGCGCCGGAATGTCTTCTGCTGCGACATCGACGGCGTCTTCCGCCATGACCCGATACGTCGTGTACTTTCCACCGGCGATGGCGACCAGGCCTGGAGCCACACGGGCAACGGCGTGCTCGCGCGAGAGCTTCGACGTCTCGTCGCTCTCACCGGCAAGCAGCGGACGCAGGCCTGCGTACACACCGTCGATGTCGGCGTGCGTCAGCGGCGTGACCAGAACGGAGTTCACGTGGCCGAGGATGTAGTCGATATCTGCTTTGGTTGCCGCTGGGTGAGCGAGATCCAAGTTCCAGTCGGTGTCCGTGGTGCCGATGATCCAGTGACTGCCCCACGGAATGACGAACAGCACCGATTTCTCGGTACGCAGGATGATGGCGGCTTCACTGACGATGCGATCGCGCGGGACGACGATGTGTACGCCCTTCGACGCTCGCACCCGGAACCGTCCGCGCTGACGTGAGAGGGCCTGGATTTCGTCCGTCCAGACACCGGTTGCATTGATGACGACGTGACCCTTGACCTCCGCGGTACGGCCGTCTTCGCAGTCGCGAACACGAACTCCCGAGACCCGGTCCGCTTCACGCAGAAATCCCACGACCTGCGTCGATGTTCGGACGACCGCGCCGTAGTGGGCGGCGGTCCGTGCAACGGTCATGGTGTGCCGAGCGTCGTCGACGACGGTGTCGTAGTACTGGATGCCACCGGTCAGTGAACTGCGCTTGAGGCTCGGCGACATGCGCAGTGCGCCCGCCCGCGTCAAGTGCTTCTGGGAGGGGACCGACTTGGCGCCGCCCATTCGGTCATAGAGGAAGATTCCCGCGGCCATGTACGGGCGCTCCCACACGCGGTGAGCCAGAGGGAACAAGAACTTCAGCGGCTTGACCAGGTGCGGAGCGAGCGTGGTCAGCGAGAGCTCGCGCTCACGCAATGCTTCACGAACGAGGCCGAATTCGAGTTGCTCGAGATAGCGGAGACCGCCGTGGAACATCTTCGACGAGCGACTGGACGTACCGGATGCGTAGTCACGGGCCTCGACCAACGCAACCTTCAGCCCGCGGGTGGCCGCATCGAGGGCCGCTCCGACACCGACGACACCACCGCCCACCACGACGACGTCGAATTGCTCGGTCTGAAGTTGTTCCCAAGCAGCTTCGCGCTGCTGCGGGCCGAGAAACTGCGCACCTTGCTGCTTACTCAACCCGGTCTCCTGTAAGTCGACGACGAATCCGTTTACAGGCTAGTAGCTTGATCCACATACTGCGACAGCGCACGGATTACTGCGAACACGCCCGAACCTAGGAGCACAGTGAATCAATACATCGCCGCCATCGACCAAGGCACGACGTCGAGCCGCTGCATGATCTTCGATCACGACGGCGCCGTGGTGAGCGTTGCGCAGAAAGAACACGAGCAGATTTTCCCGCGAGCAGGTTGGGTCGAGCACGATCCGGTGGCGCTGTGGATCAACACTCGGGAGGTGGTGGCCGGCGCTCTCGCGAAGGTCGATCTCACGCGGGCCGACATCGCTGCCGTCGGAATCACGAATCAGCGTGAGACGACCGTCGTTTGGGAACGTTCGACGGGTAAGCCGATCTACAACGCGATCGTGTGGCAGGACACGCGCACGGATCAACTGTGTGTCGAACTGGGCGGCGACGAGGGTCCGGACAAGTATCGAGACAAGACCGGACTACCACTCTCGACCTACTTCGCCGGGCCGAAGATCCGCTGGATTCTCGACAACGTCGACGGTGCGAAAGCAAAAGCGGAGGCCGGCGAATTGTGCTTCGGCACTGTCGACACGTGGATCGTGTGGAACCTGACCGAGGGCGTCCACGTGACAGATGTCACCAATGCGTCACGCACGATGCTGATGGATCTCGAGACCCTCCAGTGGGACGAATCGATCTGTGCGGACTTCGGAATCCCGATGTCGATGCTCCCGGAAATCCGTAGTTCCTCAGAGGTCTACGGCACAGGACGTCCACGCGGCAATCTCGCCGGTGTGCCGGTCGCCGGAATCCTCGGTGACCAGCAGGCAGCCACATTCGGCCAGGCCTGCCTCTCCGAGGGTGAAGCCAAGAACACCTACGGCACCGGCAATTTCATGCTTCTCAATACGGGCACGAAGCCGGTGCACAGCAAGCACGGACTACTGACGACCGTCTGCTACAAACTCGGCGAAGCCCCAGCCGTGTACGCACTCGAAGGTTCCGTCGCCGTGACGGGTTCCTTGGTCCAGTGGCTTCGAGACAATCTCGGAATCATTCAGAACGCCAAGGACATCGAGCCGCTCGCCGCAAGTGTCGATGACAACGGCGGCGCCTACTTCGTGCCCGCGTTCTCCGGGCTGTTCGCACCTCGGTGGCGACCGGATGCCCGGGGTGTCATCGTCGGCCTGACGCGCTTCGTCAACAAGGGACACCTGGCCCGCGCAGCGCTCGAGGCGACGGCATACCAGACCCGCGAGGTCATCGACGCCATGCGAGCGGATTCGGGAGTCGAACTGTCCGCACTGAAGGTCGACGGCGGCATGGTGGTCAACGAAACCCTGATGCAGTTCCAGTCGGACATCCTCGGAGTTCCCGTCATCCGTCCGGTGGTCAACGAAACGACAGCTCTCGGTGCTGCATACGCAGCGGGCCTCGCCATCGGTTATTGGGCCGATACCGAAGACATCCGCAACAACTGGGCCGTCGGCAAGACGTGGGAACCGGCGATGGACGAGTCCGAAAGGTCACGGCTGTACGCGGAGTGGAACAAGGCCGTCGAGCGGACGTACAACTGGTCCGAGTAATCACCCCGATCCTTCCATACCGGAAGAGCTGATCATGGTCGCCTATTGATACTCCTGAGGTATCAATAGGCGACCAAGTTGGTATTGGACGTGACCTACACCACTCTGCGAATCTCATTCAGGCACGCCACGTTTCGGCGCCGCGAATGTTGCAGAGAAAGGTCGCCACGCATGAGTTCACCCACTCGCAGTTCCGAGGAGATCAACGCCAAGGCGCGAAGAGCCGGTATCGCTTCGTTCATCGGAACCACTATCGAGTGGTACGACTTCTACATCTACGGCACTGCCGCTGCCCTGGTATTCGGCGACATCTTCTTCTCCGACACTCTCCCGAACGGAGTCGGAACTCTCCTCGCCTTCATCACGCTCTGGGCAGGCTTCCTCGCCAGGCCGATCGGCGGGATCATCTTCGGACACCTCGGCGACCGGATCGGACGCAAGAACACTCTCGTCATCACCTTGATGATGATGGGTGTCGCCACGGTCGGCATCGGACTCCTCCCCACCTACGCACAGGTCGGGATCTGGGCGCCGATCGGTCTGGTCACCCTTCGCGTCATCCAAGGAGTCGCGGTCGGTGGCGAGTGGGGCGGCGCAGTGCTCATTGCCAGCGAAAATGCACCGAAGGGCAAGAGCATCCTCTACTCCGCGTTCGCCCAACAGGGCTCACCCGCCGGAAATCTGTTGGCCACCATCGCGTTCTTCCTTCTGTCCTCGATGCCGACGCCGTCGTTCCTCCTGTACGGATGGCGCATCCCGTTCATCATCTCGGCGGTGCTGGTCATTCTCGGGATGATCATTCGCCTCAAACTCGAAGAGTCGGACGAGATGAAGGCCGTTCTCGCGCGCAAGAAGGTCGTCAAGCTTCCGCTCGCCGAAGTCTTGCGCAAGCATTGGGTACTGGTTCTCCTCGGCGCCGGCGCACTTCCCCTCGCCCAGGTCACCTATTTCAAGAACACCTTCGCATTGTCCTGGGCTACAAAAGAACTCGGATACGATCGAGGAACCTTCCTGGCCGCCATCGCGATCGCGCTCGTCGTGCAGTTCATCGTCCAACCTTTCGGTGCCGTCCTGGTCTCCAAGATCGACATGCGAAAAGCCATGTGCCTGATGGTGATACCGGAGTTCGTCCTCATGCCCGCCATGTTCTTCGCGATCCGAACCGGGAACTTCACCATCGCAGTCGTCGCGATGTGTCTGGCCACGATCCCGCACTCGATGTTCTACGGCGCCATCGCCGGCGTTCTCGCTCGTGCCTTCCCCGCCAACATCCGTTATACCGGTCTGTCGACGGCGTACCAATTGTGTTCCCTTGTCGTCGGCGGCGGAACTCCCGTACTGGCGCAGTGGATGCTCAACACGTCAGGCAATATCGTCGGGGTCGCGATCGTATCCGGGCTGTACGCCCTTGTCTCGCTGATCTGCACCCTGCTCCTGCTCCGACGTACCGGCTACAACGCGGGCGAACTCTCGACGGCCGAACAAGCGGACTACGACGAACTCGAACTCGAAAACACTCTTGTCAATACTGCGAACTCACCGAAGTCCGAAGCGGGTGAGATTCCTACCGGTCGGGCAACCGTCTAGGCCAGGGACGGCAGCGCCTGCTCGGACAATTTCAACACTTCGAGAAGAGCAGGTCTGTCGTCTCCCTCTCGCCAGGCGATACGCAGTTGAAGAGGAGGAGGTGGGTCCATGACCGGAACAAAGACAACATCAGGATTCACGATGCTCTGGGCCACCGAGGAGATGGTCAACGAGCATCCGATTTCCGCGGACACCAGCGCGATCAACGACATCGAATCCGGTGCCGTCTGCACGATGCGAGCCAGGAACCCTGCGTTCTTCGAGGCAGTGAGCAGAGACTCCCGCAGAATCGAACCTGGCTCCGCCGGAAGCGTCACCCAATTCTCGGACTCCAATTCGATCAACCGAACCGAGTCCCTCGACGCCAACGGGTGGTCTTTGGACATGGCCACCAGAAAGTTCTCCTCGGCGATCAATCTCGACGTGATCCCGAGCGGCGGTACGGTCCACCGCACCATCCCGATGTCGAGTCGTCGATCGAGCAGCATCAACAACGCCTCGTTCGCGAAAGCAGAACTGTCGAGCACGAATTCGATACCGGGATTGGTCTTTCTCACCAATTTCGCCCACCTCCCGACGAGCAGATGCGAAGAAGTCCCCGCGAAACCCAGGCGAACGCGACCTGTCGTTCCCTTGCCTGCCGCAGACACCGCGATCTCGGCCATCCGGCACGCGTCCAGAATCTCGCGCGCCGGAAGCAGCAGCGCTTCACCGGCAGCAGTGAGCCGCACAGTTCGAGTGCTCCGATCGAACAACGGCGAACCGAGCTGTTTCTCGAATTGCCTGATCGTTCGACTCAGCGGCGGTTGCGCAATCCGAAGCCGCTGCGCCGCACGGCCGAAATGTAGCTCCTCAGCCACCGCGAGAAATGCGTTGATCTGATGAATTTCCACCCGACATTGTTGCGCCACACCGGCCGAACATGTCAAGTTCCGAAACCGACCGAGTGCGCGAAAGAACAAGAAGAGGTACACACGTGGACAAGACCCTCTCGATGAAAGAGGCCGTCGGCCGATACGTCGAAGACGGGATGACCGTTGCGCTGGAGGGATTTTCGCATCTCATTCCTTTTGCCGCGGCACACGAGATCATCCGGCAGGGCAGAAAGGACCTCACGCTCTGCCGGATGACGCCGGACATCGTTTCCGATCAACTCGTCGCCGCCGGCTGCGTCCGAAAGCTGGTTGCCTCGTTCTTCGCCAGCGGCTCCGCAGGTTCTCTGTACGAGTTACGCAGACGCATCGAGAACCAGGACCCGCTCCCCCTCGAAGTCGAGGAATACAGTCATTACGGCATGGTGTGCCGGTATCAGGCGGGAGCGGCCAGGCTTCCCTTCTTCCCGCTGCGGTCGTACGCCGGTAGTGATCTACCCGCACTCAACCCACAACTGAGACTCGTCGAGGATCCGTACGGCGGCGGGAGCGTCTACGTTGTGCCGCCGTTGAATCCGGATGTGACGATCATCGGCGCACAGCGAGCGGACACGTCCGGGAACGCACAGATCTGGGGCATCGCCGGGGTGCAGCAAGAAGCCGTTTACGCCGCGAAGAAGGCGATCGTCGTTGTGGAAGAGCTGGTCGACGACGAGGTCATCAGGTCAGATCCGAGCCGAACTCTGATTCCCTCGCATGCAGTCGACGCGGTTGTCGTCTGCCCGCGCGGCGCGCACCCGTCGTACGCACAGGGATACTACGACCGCGATTGCGGCTTCTACCGACGCTGGACCGAGATTTCCAAAGACCCTTCGTTGCTGAGAAATTGGCTCGACGAATGGGTGTACACACTCGGCGATCACGACGAATATCTCGCCAAGCTCGGAGCCGACTACTGGTCGGATCTCGAGGTCGGACCAAAACTCTCCACACCAGTCGACTACGGGAGCAGACTGTGACCACCACGATTGTCAGCGGCAACACCACCTCCACCGAAACGATCGTCGCCGTCGCGGCACGCGAGTTGGCGGGTAAGCGCCGGGTCTTCGCCGGAGTCGGGCTCCCCACGCTCGCAGTCGATCTCGCGCGCCACACGTCGAATCCGGACGTAGAACTGATCTACGAATCCGGAGTGTGCGGCGCGCATCCGTCGGCGATGGCCGAAGGTATCGCCGACTCCGTCGTGGTCTCCGGCGCCGAATCCGTGCTCAGTATGGCCGCACTCTTCGGTTATGTCCTGCAAGGTGGCAACGTCGACGTCGGTTTTCTCGGGGCCGCTCAAATCGATCGAACGGGAAGCCTGAACACAAGTTTCATCGGTGACTGGAAGAACCCGACGGTCAGACTGCCCGGAGCAGGCGGGGCCGTCGAGATCATCGCGAACGCGGCCGAGATCTTCGTCGTGATGCGTCGCCACGACCTCAGTTCCTTTCCGGCCGCGCTCGACTTCTGCACCTCACCCAGCCCCGCCCGCGCCCACGCCAGCGGAAAGGGCATCATGCCGGCAGGTGCAGGAGTGACAAAGGTGTTCACCAACCTCGGTGTCCTGACACACCAGGGCCCCGGCGGCGAGTTGGAGCTGACCAGTGTCCACGAAGGCATCTCGGTCCATCAGGTGCGAGAGGCGACGGGATGGGATCTGGCCGTCGCCGACCACGTCACCGTCACCACCCCGCCGTCCGGTACGGAGATCGATCTGCTCCGCAACACTATCGACAAAGTCAGGCTGTACCTGCGGTGACACTGTCCCGGAGCCTGCCGACGGCGTCGACCAGCACCGCTTCGGGATACGTCGCGAAACACAGTCGAGCGCTTCGACCAAGGTCCGCTTCGACCGCGAAGGCCGAACCTGGGACAAATGCCACGCCATGCGCGAGCGCGGCACCCAGGAGTTCGGTGGTGTCGACGTCGTCGAGGAAATCCATCCAACAGAACATCCCGCCGCGGACCTCGGAAAAGCGTGCACGCCCACTCAATTCCGCCTCGGCGGCCGTGACCAACGCCTTCGCCCTCGCGCCGTACCCCGCTCGAAGCACGTCGAGATGCGCGTCGAACCATTCGACGTCGGAGAAGAGGTCTGCGGCGATCTGCTGTGTGAGCGAAGACCCGCACAGGTCAGCGCCTTGCTTGATCAGTTCGACCGCCTCGCAGACCTTTCGGTCGCCGTGCAGCCAGCCGACGCGCAGCGCCGGTGCCAACACTTTGGAAGCACTGGACAGCCGAATCACCCTGTCCGACAACGCCGCCAGCGGTGCGGGCGGTTTCTCGCCGAAGTACAGTTCGCCGTACGGGTCGTCCTCGAGAACCCAGAACCCGTATCGGTCCGCCAGTGCCGCCAAGTGCGCTCGCCGCTGCGCCGAAAGCACCGCGCCGCGCGGGTTGTGGAAATTGCTCACGGTGTGAACAACTTTGGGCCGAAGACCGGCGTCGAGTTTCGCTTCGAGCGCGTCGGTGTCCATTCCGTCCTCGTCGAGCTGGACGGGAACGAGACGGGCCTGCGCCGTTCGAAAGACCTGCAGCGCACCGGTATATGCCGGTTCCTCCACGACCACGACGTCACCGGCGTCGAGGAGGACCTGCGCGAGCAAGCTCAAACCTTGCTGAGAACCGTGGGTGATCACGACTTCGGACACGTCGAGTGTCCGCTTGATCTTGGATGATTCGCGCTCGGCGATCACCTCACGGAGGCGCAGCAGGCCGGAGGTCTCGCCGTACTGAACGGACGAGGGGTCACCGAGTGCGTCGTGGGCTGCCTTCGAGATTCGCTCCCGCGGAATGAAATCGGGATCGGGCAGTCCGCCGGCCAAGCTGATGACGTCGGGCCGGGCAGTCAGGGTGAGCAGATCGCGAATTGCAGAACTACGGAGTCCGTCCATGCGAGCGGACAGCGCGGCGTGTGTCATATGAAGCTCCCAGGCACGCAGAATGAAGGTCAGAGGAAAAACACCCTGAGCCGTCCTGGGTCAACGGGGCGGGAGAGCGCCGAGATACCGACCCTTGATTCGGTCGGTATCTCGACTATCCCACCAATACTTCAGTATGTGAAACAGAGTTCCCACATTGTAAGAAGACTCTGGTCGGTTGTCAGTCCAGGTCGTCGTGACGCATGAGCTGACGAGCAGCCTCGGTGATCGATCCGGTCAGCGACGGGTACACCGAGAACGTCTGCGCCAGGTCGTTGACCGTCAGGTTGTTCTGTACGGCGATCGCGATCGGCAGGATCAATTCCGAAGCAGTGGGTGCGACCACAACACCGCCGATGACCACGCCGGTAGCCGGGCGGCAGAAAATCTTCACGAATCCGCGACGCAAACCGGACATCTTGGCGCGCGGGTTGGTGTTGAGCGGCAACATGACGGTGCGCGCAGGCACCTCTCCGTTGTCGATCGCTGCCTGCGAAACACCCACCGTTGCAATTTCGGGGCGTGTGAAGACGGCCGACGCGACGGTCTTCAACTTGATCGGGCTGACGCCTTCACCCAGTGCGTGGTACATCGCGATACGTCCCTGCATCGCAGCCACCGACGCGAGCGGGAGCAGTCCGGTGCAGTCACCGGCAGCGTAGATACCGGAAACCGTGGTGCGCGAGACCCGGTCGACACGCAGGTATCCACCCTTGTCCAACTCGATGCCGACCCGCTCCAGGCCGAGACCGTTGGTGTTGGGGACGGAACCGACGGTCATCAGAGCGTGGCTTCCTTCGACCGTGCGGCCGTCGGAGAGCTTGACGACGATGCCCTTCTCGGTGCGCTCGACGGCGTCCGCGCGGGCGTGCTTGACGAGGGTGACACCGCGCTCGGCGAGGGCGTCCTCGAGCACGAGCGCCGCATCGGCATCCTCGCCGGGCAGAACACGGTCGCGACTGGACACGAGCGTGACCTTGACGCCCATCTCGGTGTACGCGGAGACGAACTCGGCACCGGTGACACCGGAACCGACCACGACCAGGTGCTCGGGAAGCTCGTCCAAGTCGTAGAGCTGGCGCCACGTCATGATTCGCTCACCGTCGGGCTCGGCTCCCGGGATGATGCGGGGGCTGGCGCCGGTGGCGATCAACACGACGTCTGCGTCGATGGTCTTCTGCTCGCCGCTTCCGAGCGTCGCGCGAACCTGGTGTGCTGCCATTCCGAGGAGTGGATCGGTCAGTTCGGCGGTGCCGGAGAGAACCTCGACGCCTACCGTCTGCAACCGTGCGCGAATGTCCGAGGACTGGGACAACGCGAGACTCTTGACTCGGGAGTGGATCTTCGGCAGTGACACCGAAGCCTGCTCCGGATCCAGAGTGATGCCGAGGTCGGATGCACGACGCATGTCGGTGCGGATTCCGGTGGACGCGATGAACGTCTTCGACGGGACACAGTCGAACAGCACACACGCACCGCCGACGCCGTCCGAATCGACCAGGGTGACCGTGGCCCCGTGCTGCGCGGCTACCAGTGCCGCCTCGTAGCCGGCGGGTCCGCCACCGATGATCACGATCCGGGTCATGTGTCCTCCAAGTCCTCGCGTGGCCGGCAGGGGTCTCCCGTCGACCAGTGTCACGCTATTCGAGCACCACGTGTCGCGCAGTGCTTGTACCAGATTACTTGCGTCCGGTGGTCCGCTTCGCCACACCCTCGGACCACGGTTTAGGCTTGCGCCCGTGTCGATTTATGCCGCCTACGGTTCCAACATGCATCCCGAGCAGATGTTGTTGCGCTGCCCACACTCCCCCATGTCCGGGACAGGGTGGCTGCGAGGCTGGCGCCTGACCTTCAGCGGCGAGGACCTCGGCTGGGAGGGTGCTCTCGCCACCGTGGTCGAAGATCCCGATTCCAGTGTTTTCGTGGTGCTCTACGACGTCCCGGAAGAGGACGAAGTGAGTCTGGACCGCTGGGAAGGTGCCGAACTGGGTCTGCACCGCAAGATCCGCGTGCGGGTCGACACCGCCGGCGACGCGGTACTTGCGTGGCTCTACGTCATGGATGCGTACGAAGGCGGGCTGCCGTCGGCCCGCTACATCGGTGTGATGGCCGACGCTGCCGAGATTGCCGGAGCGCCGGCCGAGTACGTACGAGAGTTGCGGACGAGAAACAGCCGCAATGTCGGTCCGGGTAACGGTGTTACCGATTAGATAGCTGTCCTGCTCAAAGCAGCAGGAAATACGCGAGCACTGCCAGTGCTGCGAGCACCACCACAACCGTCACGCCGATGAGCACACGCTTGGAACCGCGCGACTCCGATTCGCCTGCGACAACTGCAGTTTCCGGCTCGGCGGTCGCCACCCCGGCAGCGGTTTCTGCCGCCACCTTCTCGCGTCCCAGGGTGTCGAACACCTCGGTCACGTCGTGTGAAGGCGGCAATCCGATCGGCACGATAGTGTGCGACGTCGAGGTGAATCCGGCAGCCAGAATTGCGGCTCCCAGCGCAGCCGACTGCTCAGGTCCGGGACCGAGTTCACATCTGACACCGAGCTTTTCGGCAATCCTGGCCGCTATGGACATCATGGCCGCTTTGTCTGTCGCCGGTTCGCCGTCACCGGTGACGACTACGGCGTCCAGGTTCTCCGGCATCCAACCGAACGCACCCAGAGCCGTCGCGAGGCGTGAACTCGGCGAACTCCCGTCGCCGGCAAAGCCGAATGCACGGCCGGCCGCGACACCAGAACGCACGAGGGTGACCGCTGCCCCGGTGTCGTCCACGTGATAGATGCCGATGAGCGTGCCGGCGAGTGCCGCGATTTCCGACTCGAACCACGCCGACACGGCCTCGGCATCCGAGACGAGTGTGACCCGTTCGAGGCCCGCGTAGACCAGCGAATCCTGCATGAGGGCCGCTGTCGATGAGTCCCAGCGTGACGGGTAGGTCGCGACGATGTCGGGCGCTCCCCCGCTTCGACCACCACGATCGGGCAGCGGCTCGCATTCCTGCAACAGACAGCGAATCGAGGTCGCCACCAAATCCTCGGCGCGGTAACGAGTATCGGCAGTTCCCGCGACGCCACTCGGGTCCCCGACGCGACCGACAAAGCCCGACCAGCTCTCGGCGAACTCACGGCCGGCACCCAGTTGCTCGGTGCCACCGAGCACCGTCGTTCCGTCCTTGCGTTGATTGAGGATCGTGTCCCGAACCAATACCACCGGATCGGCCGAACCCGGATCGTTCGACGCAACGACAGCCGTCGACACCAATGTGCCGATTCGCACTCCCACACCTATGGACATGCCCGTACCTTCACTCGAACGACACGAAAAACGGTACCCCCGACGGGAACCGGAACTATCCCAGAACCAGGCTCGTCAGAACCTTCACACCGACGCCGAGTGCTCGCTCGTCGAGATCGAAAGTGGGTTGGTGGATGTCGAGCTGATCGCCCTCACCCGACCACACGCCGAGCCGCGCCATGGCACCCGGCACGGTTTCGAGGTACCACGAAAAGTCTTCGCCACCACCGGATTGCGGGGTGTCCGCCAAAGCATCTTGTCCGACGGTCGCGATGGCGTCCTCGAACATCCGAGTGGACACCTCGTCGTTGACGACCGGAGGCACTCCGCGACGATAGTTGAGTTGGTAGCGAACTCCGGTGGGTGCGAGCAGTCCGTGGACGATTTCTTCCACGAGCGGTTCGAGCAACTCCCAGGTGTCGTGATCGCCGGTACGTACCGTGCCCGTCATCATGCCGGTCTGCGGAATCGCGTTGGGCGCCTGACCTGCGCTGACCGCGCCCCACACCATGACGGTTCCGGTACGCGGATCGATACGACGGCTGAGCATTCCTGGCAGCCCGGTCACGACGGTGCCGAGCGCGTAGATCAGATCCGTGGTCAAATGCGGCCGCGACGTGTGCCCACCCGGAGAGTCGAGGACGACCTCGATCGTGTCGGCAGCAGAGGTGATCGCGCCCAGGCGCATTCCGACCTGGCCTGCCTCGAGTCGCGGATCGCAGTGCAGAGCAAAGATTCTGGACACACCGTCGAGCGCGCCCGCGGCGATGACGTCGAGTGCTCCGCCAGGCATGACTTCCTCGGCGGGCTGGAATATCAGCCGAACCCCGACGGGAAGTTCGGGCAGCGTGGCCAGAGCCAGTCCGGCGCCGAGCAAGATGGTGGTGTGGGCGTCGTGCCCGCATGCATGGGACACACCGGGGACCGTGGACGAGTACGTCGCCCCGGTCGCTTCCTGCATCGGCAAAGCGTCCATGTCGGCGCGCAGTGCGATTCGTGGACCCTCCGGTCCGATATCGCACGTGAGACCGGTGCCACCGGGAAGGATCTTCGGCGACAATCCAGCGGCAGTGAGGCGGGTGGCGACGAATTCGGTGGTCGCGTATTCGCGGCGAGCCAACTCCGGGTTGGCATGGATGTGTCGACGCCACGCGACGAGGTCGTCGGTGTGCGCGTGAATCCACGTGTCGATTGCCGCGTTCACCGGCGATCTACCCCTTCCAACAGACGGGCGCGTTGTTCTGGATCGGACGCTACCCGGACAGCAGTGCGGGCCAACGCAATTGCACCGTCGACGACCGCTCGATCTGCGGAGGTGGTGATACACGCAGCCGCGAACTCCGGCTGATGTGTCACTGCCCCCGATGAATCCAAGCCTATGACCGGGTGAATTCCCGGAATCACATTGGTCACATTACCCATATCCGTACTACCCAGTGGACGGGAGCGCTCCCATTCCGCTGCCAGTGGCACCCGCCCGAGATCGACGATCTGTTCACGGTACGCCGCCGCCAGCCACGGATCGGGGGTCAGCTCGGTGTAAGTAGGCGATACCGTGCGGATTTCGTGGGTGCACCCGGTGCCGAGTGCACCCGAGGCGAAGCACGCGTCGGCACGCTCGGACAGATTGGCCAACGACGCGGCCGTTTCGGCACGCAGGTAGTAGAGCAATTCGGACCGAGCCGGAACGATGTTGGGAGCCGTGCCGCCGTCACTGACGATTCCGTGAATCTGTTGACCTGGCTGCAGGTGCTGACGCAACAGTCCGACCGCCACCTGAGCGAGCGTCGCTGCGTCGGCGGCGTTACGACCGAACTCCGGCGCAGCAGACGCATGCGCCTCGCGACCGTGATAACTCACGGCGATGTCCGCCAAGGCCAGCGAGGTCGCACCGATGATGTCGATCGGCCCTGGATGAACCATCATGGCAGCGCCGACGCCGTCGAAGGCACCACGCTCGAGCATCAGGACCTTGCCGCCACCGGTTTCCTCCGCGGGAGTACCGATCACTCGGACTGTGATACCCAGTTCGTCGGCCACGGTAGCCAACGCGATGCCGGCCCCGACCGCGGCGGCGGCAATGATGTTGTGCCCACAGGCATGACCGATCTCGGGCAACGCGTCGTACTCGGCGCAGATCGCGATGACCAACTCTCCGCTGCCGTAGGTGGCATCGAAGGCCGTCGGCAGATCGACGATCCCGTGAGTGACCGCGAAACCGTGCTGCGCCAGCAGGTCCGACACTTTGGCAGCGCTGCGGAACTCCTCGAAGGCGAGTTCCGGGTCGCTGTGAATCGAATGCGACAGCGCAATCAGATCGGCCTCTACGGACCTGACTGCGCTGTCGACATTCTGGTTCACGCGATCATTGTCTCACCCGAAGGAGAAGTTGCTCTTGTCAGTCACCTGAGCGAGGTCTGCAAGAGCATCGCGGTGGATGCCTGCCTTGATTCCCGCCAAGTTCTTGCCGTGAGTCGACGTAAGTGCCGACGCCTTGGCCACAGCAGCGGCGAGCACTCCGTCTCCGTCGACCGTTTCCTGCACGATGCCCGCAGCAAGTGCGTCGGCACCGCCGAAGCGACGCCCCGTCGTCATCGCGTCGACTGCCGTCTGCTTGGGCAGACGACTGTTCAACAGTGCTGACATGCCGACAGTGAACGGCATGTTCAGTCCGACCTCGGGGAGGCAGTAGAAGCCGCGGTCCGCGCGCATGATCTGGAAATCGTGCGAGGACGCGAGCATGGCGCCGGCGCCGAACGCGTGCCCCTGCACGGCCGCGACCGTGGCCATCGGGAAGGTCAGCAAACGGCTGTAGATGGTGTGGACCTTGTCCAGGTAGCCGGGCAGACCGTCGAGATTGCCGAAGATCCACGTCGTGTCCAGGCCGTTCGTGTAGAACTTGCCCGTCGCCGTCGTCACCAGGGCTGCGGGACCCTCGTGCGCTTCGACCTCGTCCAACTTGCTGTGAACAGCGTCGATCCACTCGGGGCCGAAGCGGTTCTCGTTGTCCGTTTCGCCCTCGTTGCCGAGGTACAGGATGAATACGTCGCCGTCGCGTTCGAGATAAGGCATGGATGGGAGAGTAACGCCCGCCAACTCACCCGGCGAACCGACCCGACTCCTCAGTAGGGTTGCTCACATGGGAACGATCGCCGAGGCCGCCGCCGCTGCTCTGTCCGCCATGACTGGCTCTTCGTCACCGTCAGTCGCCATCGTGCTCGGGTCGGGGTGGACCGATGCCGCAGACGTGTTCGGCGACGCCGGTGCGGACGTGACAGCCGAAGTCTCGATGGCGGATCTTCCTGGCTTCGCCCCACCGTCCGCCCTCGGCCATGCGGGCACCATTCGTTCGGTGCGCGTCGGAAACACCGAAGTCCTGCTGCTGCTCGGGCGCGCGCACGCATACGAGGGCCACGATCTCGGTACCGTCGTCCACCCGGTCCGGACAGCCATTGCTGCCGGCGCCGACACCGTCATCCTCACCAATGCGGCCGGCGGTATCCGCGAGGACTACGCAGTGGGACAACCAGTGCTGATCAGTGACCACCTGAACCTGACGGCCCGCTCTCCCCTCGTCGGCGCAGAGTTCGTCGACCTGGTCGACGCCTACTCGCCGGAACTGCGTGCGCTGGCTCGCTCGATCGACCCGGACCTTGCCGAGGGTGTTTACGCCGGGCTTCCCGGTCCGCATTACGAGACTCCGGCCGAGATTCGAATGCTTCGTACACTCGGCGCCGATCTGGTCGGCATGTCGACGGTTCACGAGACCATCGCGGCCCGCGCGCTCGGCGCCCGCGTTCTCGGCATCTCCATGGTCACCAATCTGGCCGCCGGAATCACGGGCGCCCCACTGGACCATCAGGAGGTGCTGGCGGCAGGCAAAGCTTCGGCGGCCCGGATGGGAGTGCTGCTGCGCCAACTGGTCGAGCAGCTGTGACACCACTGAACGTCAACGAGTGGATCGACGCCGATCCGGACCCAGTTACCCGCGCAGAATTAGCCGCCCTTTCCGAACATGAACTGGCCGAACGCTTTTCCGCACCGCTGACGTTCGGCACTGCTGGGCTTCGCGGGCCGGTACGCGGCGGACCCAACGGCATGAACCTCGCGGTCGTCATCCGGACCACGGCCGGTCTGGCGGCCTGGCTGACAGCTCGCTGCCAGGGCGGGTCCCGCGTTGTGGTCGGCCGCGACGCCCGGCTCGGTTCAGAGGCATTTGCTCTGGCCGCCGCCGAGGTCATGGCAGCGGCCGGGTTCGAGGTGACCCTGCTCCCCCGCCCACTGCCGACACCGCTGGTGGCGTTCGCGGTGCGCAGGCTCGGGGCAGCGGCAGGTATCCAGATCACCGCCTCCCACAATCCTGCCGCCGACAACGGTTACAAGGTGTATCTCTCGGGCGGAGCGCAACTCGTCTCCCCCGCCGATCGTGAAATCGAGAGCGAGATCGCTCGCATCGGTAGTGCCGCCGACGTCGCGCGAGCATCGGTGATTCCGGCCGACGATTCTCTGGTCGAGGAGTACATCGCCCGCATCGCGACCCTCCCGCACGGCGACGCCCGCTCGATCCGGATTGCGCTCACGGCAATGCACGGCGTCGGGGGTGAGACTGCGACCGCGGCTCTGCGAGCAGCAGGATTCGAGGACCTGCACGTCGTGGCGGAGCAGTTCGATCCCGACCCCACGTTTCCGACCGTCGAGTTCCCCAATCCCGAAGAGCCCGGCGCCGCAGACCGCCTGCTCGCCCTTGCCCGAAGTGTCGACGCGGATCTGGCGATCGCACTCGACCCGGATGCCGACCGCTGCGCCGTCGGAGTTCGCGACGGTGATCAGTGGCGCATGTTGCGCGGCGACGAAACCGGGGTGCTCCTGGCCGACCACGTACTGAGCACGGCGCCCGAAGATTCGTTGGTGGCGACGACGATCGTCTCCTCGACCCTGCTCTCGAAGTTGGCGAAAGCCCGCGGAGCCAGGTTTGCGCAGACACTCACCGGATTCAAGTGGCTCACGCGCGCCGGCGACGGACTCGTCTACGCCTACGAGGAAGCGATCGGGCACTGCGCCGATCCGGATGTGGTGCGGGACAAGGACGGAATCTCAGCTGCCGTTCTGGTGGCTGACTTGGCTGCCACCCTCGCGGGCAGCAACAGAACCCTGTTGGACGTTCTAGGCGACTATGCCGTCGAATTCGGACTGCATTGCGGGGACCAAGTATCCCGCCGCGTCGAGGACTCGAGTGACATCGCGGAAATGATGAAACGGCTACGCGCCGATCCGCCAAGCCAACTCGCGGGCGAGCCGGTCACGACCGAGGACTTGTCCCTGGTTCGCGGTGGTATGCGCACCGACGCAGTGATATTCGACGGGCCGTCGATCCGCGTGGTTGTTCGACCGTCCGGAACCGAGCCCAAGCTCAAGTGCTATCTCGAAGTTGTCGTCCCGGTGGCGAACCGCGCCGACCTCGCGAACGCAGTAGAGCAGGCGAAGGCCCGGCTGGCCGAACTCCGAACCTTCGCCCTTTCGCTCTAGCGGGGTCCGAACTGCCGATCGCCGGCGTCACCGAGACCGGGGACGATGAAAGCGTTCTCGTCGAGTCCGTCGTCGATGCTCGCGATGACCAGACGAACCGGGTGGCCGGACGCTGCCAGCGCGTCGACGCCGGCCGGAGCGGCCACGACGCACACTGCCGTGACATCCGTCGCGCCACGCGCAACCAGCAAGTCGATGGTGTGCACCATCGAACCACCGGTGGCGAGCATCGGATCGAGCACGAACACCGGGATCCCGGACAGATCCGCCGGCAGGGATTCGAGGTACGGAACCGGCTGATGAGTCTCTTCGTCACGTGCCATTCCGACAAAGCCGACGCCGGCCGACGGAATCAGCGCACTCGCCTGTTCGACCATGCCCAGACCGGCCCGCAGCACCGGTACCAACAACGGCGGCTTCGCGAGCCGGATGCCCGTCGTCGCTGCTACCGGGGTGTCGACCGGAAATTCCTCGACCTCCGCGTCACGCATGGCCTCGTAGACCAGCATGTGCGTGAGCCTGCGAAGTGCGGAACGAAAAGATGCGTTCTCACTGCGTGCATCACGCATTGTCGTCAAGAGGGCCGCCGCGAGCGGATGGTCGACTACGTGCGTTTGCATGACCATCAGAATAGTTCCTCGGGAACCGGAGCACCCCGCGCGGCGTCCAAGAGGGAGTAAGCGCAACGGGGGGAAGACAAGTTGACAAATCTGGATCTGGACACTGAAAGCATCGCGGAGTTCGCCACGCGGTTGGGCACTGTTGCCGACAACGTCGCGCAAGCTCGACAGGACGCGGCGGGTGGCGATCACTTGGCTCTGTCCACTGTGCTGGGGCTGATCGGCGGCGACTTCGTCGATGTCGCGAGCCGAGCACAGCAAGCGCACATCGACGACATCGATCGACTGTCCGCTGTGATCTCCAGCGTCCAGTCAGCCACCCGCGACGCTCACGCCGTCTATCTCGACTCCGAGGAATCGGTACGAAGGACTCTCGCTGAAGCCGCACGCTCATGATCGACGTCGACGCACTCGCACGACCGATCATCGACCTGGTCGACACTGTCGGGACTGGTGTCCCCAGCGCAAGTGGACCCGACGTCGGCATCCGAATCGCCACGGACGCCCTCGAGATCGCCTACCAACTGGGAAGCGCGGCACTGAGCGAACTGGCGTCCTCTCAGAGTTCGTCGACTGCTCTCACTGCTGCGGTGACCAAAACCGAGCAGACGCAGACGTCGACGCGAAACCTCGCCGATCGCGGAAACGACATCGCCGGCGTCGTGGACGAAGCGACAACGTCCGTGTACGCGGGAATGACCGAACTCGGTGAGATTCTCCAGTCGTTTCTGACACTCGCGATCAAGGCCGGGCCGACGCTGATGACACCGACGGGCCAATTGATGTTGTTGTCGGCCGCGTTGGAGCACCTCGGACGCGCGGTATCGGTTATCGAGCGGGTACGCGGTGAGCTGGCCGGGTCGACCGACAAGATGTCCGCACTCGTCCCGTCCGTCCCGATACCCGATCCCGCACCTGGGGTCTCCGAGTCGGCGGGTGGTTCCGGTTCCGTCGGTGGTTCCGGTTCCGCAAGTGGTTCCGGTTCCGTCGGTGGCGTTGAGGTCGAACTTCCCGACGGCTCGATTGCCACCGCACCGAACGCCGAGGCCGCTGCTGCCGTACGCAACGCGCTCACTCAACAGGGTGTCCCGTACGCCTGGGGAGGCACGACACCCGGAGTCGGTCTGGACTGCAGTGGTCTGACGCAATGGGCGTACGGCCAGGCCGGAGTCGATATTCCGAGGTTGGCTCAGGAACAGGGAATCGGGAACCAGGTCGATCAGAACAATCTGATGCCGGGCGACCTCGCGGTCTGGGACGGACACGTCGCCATGGTGATCGGCAACGGTCAGATGGTCGAAGCCGGCGATCCTGTCGAGATCAGCGCCATCCGAACCACGAACAGCAGCATGGGCTTTCACGGCTTCTACCGTCCGACGGAATGACAGGGAATCATGCCCGAGAACAAGCGCGAATCACCGCCGATCATCACAGCCGTAGCCGTCAACCGCAACGGAACCATCGCGGTCCGCGCCACGGAGCACGCCGTGCCCGTGGACCTGCGGATCAGCCAGGACGAACTGCGGTACGGCGGGCAGCGGTTGGCGCAGCAGATACTCACGCTGTGCTCACATGCAGCAATCGAAGCCGGCGCCCGCCATCGTGTGGAGCTCGAGGAGACCGGAGTCCCGGCAGCGATCCTCGATCGGCTCGGTCTCCCGACCCGAGACGAACTGGCCGATGTCGACGCCGCCGAGGGCCAGAACCTTCCGTCGAGCTGGATGCGTTCGATATGAGCGAGATTGATCGAATCATGGAGCTGGCGAAACACCGGACGGGACTCTTGCAGGACGCCGTCGACGGGGTCGGCGCTCTTCGGGTAGTCGTCTCGAGCGAGGGTGGGATAGTCACGGCGACTGTCGACGGGCTGGGCGCTCTGGTCGACCTACGGATCACCGACGCAGTCACCGCGATGAATTCTCAGACGGTGGCCGCATTGACGGTGGCCACGATTCACCAGGCAGTTCGACAGTCCAACGACGAACGCGAGCGACTGGTCAGTGAGCTCCGAGTAGCCCTGAAACAAACGTGACGAACCCCCGCTATGCCTTTCGCGCTGCGGTGGATAGGCTTCCGCCCATGGCTGGAGACATCGTCCCTATCGAAATCGGACTCACCGACGGAGACCTCGTCACTTTGTGGGCACCTCGCTGGCGCGAGGGCGACGACGAGTGGGAAGCGTTTCTCGGCCATGAGGAAGACCTCTACGGGTTCTCCTCCGTCGCGGAACTCGCGGCCTTCATCCGAACGGACTCCGACAACGACCTGGTCGAGCATCCGGCGTGGGCCGTCGTCTCCGGACTGTCGGCAGCCGAGTTGGAACCGGAAGAGAACTTCACGTTCGATTTCGTCGGCGTGCCGGAACTGGCCGCAGGTGACCCTGAGGCACTGGCGGTCTCGGAACTCGAAGACACCCTGAACATGGCTCGCAACATCGGTGAGGTGTGCGAACTCGACGCGGTCATCCGCTTCTTCAGCGGCCATCCGGTACTCGGCGCGCTTGCCACCGGCGCCGGCACCTTCGAAGGCCGCGAAGGCCTGGAGTTGTGGGACCAGGTCGGCGCTGCGATCGTCAAGGACTGGGACGCCGTTCTCGACGCCATCGACAAGGTGGTCACCTCCCCGAAGGTCGATGCAGCTGCTGTGGCGGTCGCCGAAGCTGAACTGCTCGCTGCCGCCGAGAACACCGTCGACGCCGACGATGTCGCCGAGGAGGGCGAGGACGAGGAATTCGACGAAGACGACCTCGAAGAGGACGAAGACGAAGTCGAGACCTTCTGGGGTGAGGTCGGTGTCGACCCGATCCGCATCATCACCTCGGCCGAGACGTTCTACACTCTGCGCTGCTACATGGGGGATCAGGCGATCTTCCTCGGCAAGGACGGACTGATCACCGTCTTCCGTAGCGAGCGCGCACTCGCTCGCTACCTCGCCGACAACCACGAACACGATCTCTCGCAGGTCAGTACGTACGGCGAAATTCAGAATGCGGCCGTCGACGGTTCACTCGAAATCGAGGTCACGGACGAGAACGTCTACGTTCTGCCCGGTATCGCCGACGACCTCGCCCAGGGCCCGGACGTCGTAGATGCCGAGCAGCTGGAACTCGCAGTCGAATTGTTCACCGATGCAGCAGATTTCGCCGACGACGACTCCACCGAGGAGGCTCTGTCCGCGTCGAACGAGCTGGGTTGGTACGTCTCGTACCTCCTCAACCCCGATCCGTCGCGGATGGCTCCGAGTGCGCCGTTCACCAAGGAATCCGAGGCCTGGCGCGAACTCGAACGCGAGTTCGAGACCCGGCTTCGATCTGAGTAGTCGGGCGCACGTCATCTAGCCGATGAGCACGGCGTAGCCCGGCTTGATGACGTCGTCGATCAACGCGAGGCGCTCGTCGAACGGGATGAAGGCCGACTTCATCGCGTTGATGGTGAAGCGTTCGAGATCGGTCCATCCGTAACCGAAGGTCTCGACCAACGCGGCCATTTCCCGGCTCATGGTGGTGTCGCTCATCAGCCTGTTGTCGGTGTTGACGGTCACTCGGAAGCGCAAGTCCGCCAAGAGTCCGAACGGATGGTCCGCCAGGGCGGCTACGGCCCCGGTCTGCACGTTCGAACTCGGGCACAGTTCCAGGGGAATGCGCATGTCACGGACGTAATTCGCGAGCCGACCCAACTCTGCCCCACCTTGCACTCCTACGTCGATGTCGTCCACGATCCGCACGCCGTGGCCCAACCGATCCGCTCCGCAGAAGGCGATGGCTTCGTGGATCGACGGCAACCCGAAAGCCTCACCCGCGTGAATCGTGAAGTGAGCGTTCGCATCACGCATGTACTCGAAAGCATCGAGGTGCCGGCTCGGTGGGTTACCGGCCTCGGCACCGGCGATGTCGAACCCGACAACCCCGCGGTCCCGGAATCGCACCGCGAGTTCGGCGATCTCCCGCGACCGCGCGGCATGCCTCATCGCCGTGAGAAGACAGCCGATGCGGATCTCCCGTCCCGCGACCCTGGCAGCGGATTCGCCGGCCCGGAAACCTTCGAGAACGTGCTCGACGACCTCGTCCAAACTCAGGCCTTGTTCCAGGTGCTGCTCGGGCGCAAAACGGACCTCGGCATAGACGACGTTGTCGTCGGCCAGATCCTCGGCACACTCACGTGCCACCCGTGCAAGCCCTTCGGGGGTCTGCATCACGGCGACTGTGTGCGCGAACGTTTCGAGGTAGAGCTCGAGCGATCCACTGTCAGCGGCAGTTCGGAACCATTGCGCCAGTTCGGATGCCGTATTCGCCGGCAGCTCGTCGTAGCCACATTGCTCGGCCAGTTCGAGAACGGTCTCGGGTCGGAGTCCTCCGTCGAGATGATCGTGGAGAAGAACTTTGGGTGCGCTGCGGATCGTGGTCAACTCCGGTGCGTTCATTCGCCAACGCTAACGCGAATCACCCACAATTCGCTCGATGAGCAACGGTCGCGAAACGGTGTCGGAATCGGTCCCGATCGACCATCCACCGCCGAGGCTTCGTCGCGCTGCATCAAATCTCTCGGGAGTGTCGGTGTGCAATGTCATCAGCTTCTGCCCGGCACGGACCACGTCGCCAGGCTTTGCATGCATCTCGATGCCGGCACCGGCCTGAACGGCTTCGCCCTGCCGTTCGCGTCCGGCTCCCAGTTTCCAGGCCGCGATGCCCACCGCCATGGCGTCGAGTCGGGTCAGTACGCCGTCTCGGTCCGCGGTGACAACGTCGCTGTGCCGGGCCACCGGCAGCGTCGCGTGTGGGTCCCCACCTTGTGCGGCGATCATCGCGCGCCACCGGTCCATTGCCGTGCCGTCGGCCAGTTTGTCGGCGGGGTCGATACCGTCGATCCCGGCCGCGGACAGCATCTCCCGAGCCAGGACCAGGGTCAGCTCGACGACGTCCGACGGCCCGCCGCCTGCCAGCACCTCGACGGATTCACGTACCTCGAGGGCGTTGCCCGCCGTCAATCCGAGCGGGGTGTCCATCCCGGTGATGAGAGCGCTTGTACGCACGCCGGCGTCGTTGCCAAGCTCGACCATCGTGCGTGCCAACTCTCGCGCGTCGCCGAGGTCCTTCATGAACGCTCCGGAACCGACCTTGACGTCGAGCACCAGGGCGCCGGTTCCCTCGGCAATCTTCTTGCTCATGATCGAACTTGCGATCAGCGGAATGGATTCCACCGTTCCGGTCACGTCGCGCAGCGCGTAGAGCTTCTTGTCCGCGGGGGCCAGATTCGCTCCGGCAGCGCAGATCACCGCGCCGATTTTCGGGTCCGAGAGAATGTCGACCATCTCCGTCGCCGTGAGCTCGGCTCGCCAACCTGGAATGGCCTCGAGCTTGTCGAGAGTTCCACCGGTGTGGCCGAGTCCGCGGCCCGACAACTGCGGGACTGCAAGACCACAGGCAGCGACGAGGGGTGCAAGCGGAAGGGTGATCTTGTCCCCCACTCCACCGGTCGAATGCTTGTCGACGGTGGGCAGCGGCAAGTCCGAAAAGTCCATCCTCCCGCCGGATTCGATCATCGCCTCGGTCCATCGACCGGTCTCTGCTCGCGACATTCCGCGGAAGTAGATCGCCATCGCGAGCGCCGACATCTGCTCGTCACCGACGATCCCCTGTGTGAACGCCTGAACTATCCAGTCGATCTCGGTTCCCGACAGCTCGCGGCCGTCACGCTTGGCGCCGATGATGGAAACTGCGTCAAACATGGCGGAGCCCCTCTGCTTGTTCCGGCCCGAAAGCATCAGGCAACAGCTCGCTCAGCGGCTTGAACCCACTGCTCGTGTCGACAAGCATCTCACCCCCGCCGTGCTCGAGAAGAAGCTGTCTGCACCTGCCGCATGGCATCAGAATCGAGCCCTTCGCGTCGCAGCACGTGAAGGCAATCAGCCGCCCGCCCCCGGTGGCGGCCAAGTTACCGACGAGTCCACATTCGGCACACAGGCTCAAACCGTATGAGACATTTTCCACATTGCATCCTGAGACGATCCGACCATCGTCTACCAGGGCAGCTGCACCCACTGCATAGCCCGAGTACGGTGCATAAGCCTGCCGCATGACCACTTGCGCGTTGTGCCGCAACAACTTCCAGTCGATGTCACCCATGGTTCGTTATCCAATCACGCCGACTGAATGGATGCAGAAACCACGCCGAAACCGTCTCGGCGAGATTGGAAAGGCAAACCTTACAAAGAGTTTGGTACGCGTACGAATCCCGCATCTGATTAGTTCCCGGTTTCACATAGGTTTAGAGTCTGAGTCAAGTCGGTTCAGGATCCCGTCGAGCCCGGGCTGAGGTACATCGAAGCTCTCTGCAGGCTCGACGCGTCCACCAATGACGTTGGAGGCACAGCACTCGATGAGTACTACGACTGAAGCCGCTCCTCAGAAGGAGCGCACGAGGTCGCTTTACCGGGGCGACCCCGGAATGTGGTCCTGGGTTCTACACCGGATCACAGGCGTCGCTACTTTCTTCTTCCTATTCGTACACGTTCTCGATACGGCACTCGTTCGGGTCAATCCCGATACGTACGACGCCGTCATCGACACGTACAAGAACCCCCTCGTCGGCCTCATGGAGATCGGCCTCGTCGGCGTAGTCCTCTACCACGCCCTCAACGGCGTGCGCGTGATGTTGGTGGACTTCTGGTCGAAGGGCCCGAAGTACCAGCGCGTCATGCTCTGGACCATTCTGACGATCTGGTTCCTGGTGATGATCCCAGGCGCCGGACGCATCCTCATCAACATGTTTGCGGAGCACTGACATGGCGACTACTCACGGACCCGAAGCCAAGAGCCTGGGCACCTCATACGACCGTCCCGCAAGCCTGGACAACCCGCGGTCCCCGCGCGCGAAGGCTCGGAACAACTTCGAGTTGTACGCATGGCTCTTCATGCGCTTCTCCGGCGTCGCCCTGATCGTTCTGGTCCTGGGCCACATGTTCATCATGCTGATGCTCGACGGTGGCGTTCACCGTTTGAACTTCGCGTTCGTCGCAGGTCGCTGGTCCAGCCCGTTCTGGCAGTTCTGGGATCTGACGATGTTGTGGCTGGCACAGCTGCACGGCGGTAACGGTCTGCGCACGGTCATCGCGGACTACTCCCGCAAGGACTCCACGCGCTTCTGGCTGACCACGATCCTCGTTCTCTCGATGATCCTGATCATGGGCCTGGGCACGTACGTCATCTTCACCTTCGACCCCAATATCTCGGCGAGCTAGGGGAGCACAGACTTCATGCAGGAACATCGTTATGACGTGGTCATCGTCGGCGCCGGTGGCGCAGGCATGCGTGCGGCAATCGAAGCTGGCCCCCGTGCCCGCACGGCCGTACTGACCAAGCTCTACCCCACCCGCAGCCACACCGGCGCGGCCCAGGGCGGCATGTGTGCCGCACTGGCGAACGTGGAGGAAGACAACTGGGAGTGGCACACCTTCGACACCGTCAAGGGCGGCGACTACCTCGCCGACCAGGACGCCGTCGAGATCATGGCCAAGGAGGCCATCGATGCGGTGCTCGACCTCGAGAAGATGGGTCTGCCGTTCAACCGCACGCCCGAAGGCAAGATCGACCAGCGTCGATTCGGTGGCCACACACGCGACCACGGCAAGGCACCCGTCCGCCGTGCGTGTTACGCCGCCGACCGCACCGGTCACATGATCCTGCAGACGCTCTACCAGAACTGCGTCAAGCACGACGTCGAGTTCTTCAACGAGTTCTACGCGCTCGACATCGCCATCACCGAGACCGAGGACGGCCCGGTTGCCACCGGTGTCATCTGCTACGAGCTCTCGACCGGCGAGCTGCACATCTTCCACGCCAAGTCGATCGTCTTCGCGACCGGCGGCTCGGGACGCATGTACAAGACGACGTCCAACGCGCACACCCTCACCGGTGACGGCATGGGCATCATCTTCCGCAAGGGCCTGCCCCTCGAGGACATGGAGTTCCACCAGTTCCACCCGACAGGACTCGCCGGTCTCGGCATCCTGATCTCGGAAGCCGTCCGCGGTGAAGGTGGCATTCTCCGTAATGCCGACGGTGAACGCTTCATGGAGCGTTACGCACCCACCATCAAGGACCTCGCTCCGCGTGACATCGTGGCTCGTTCGATGGTCCTCGAGGTTCTCGAAGGCCGCGGCGCCGGCCCGAACAAGGACTACGTCTACATCGACGTGACGCACATCCCCGAGGAAGTTCTCGACGAGAAGCTCCCCGACATCATGGAGTTCTCGCGCACCTACCTCGGCGTGGACCCCGTCAAGGAGCCCGTGCCCGTCTACCCGACGTGCCACTACGTCATGGGCGGTATCCCCACCAAGATCAACGGTGAGGTGCTGCGCAACAACGACGAGATCGTCAAGGGTCTATACGCGGCCGGCGAATGCGCCTGTGTCTCCGTACACGGTGCAAACCGTCTCGGTACCAACTCGCTCCTCGACATCAACGTGTTCGGCCGTCGCGCCGGCATCGCTGCCGCCGAGTACGCGAACTCCACCGAGTTCGTCGACATGCCGGAAACCCCGGCCGCGATGGTCGAAGACTGGGTCGGCGTCATCCTGTCCGATCACGGCCACGAGCGCGTTGCGGACATCCGCACCGAGCTGCAGCAGTCGATGGACAACAACGCCTCCGTCTTCCGCACCGAAGAGCGCCTCACCCAGGCTCTCAAGGATGTGCGTGCTCTCAAGGAGCGCTACAACCACATCACGGTCCAGGACAAGGGCAAGCGCTACAACAGCGACCTGCTCGAGGCCATCGAGCTGGGCTTCCTCCTCGAAATGGCAGAGGTCACCGTCGTCGGCGCCCTCAACCGCAAGGAATCGCGCGGCGGCCACGCTCGCGAGGACTTCCCGGATCGCAACGACGCCGAGTACATGAAGCACACGATGGCGTACAAGGAGGGTGACGGCCTGCTCTCCGACATCCGTCTGGACTACAAGCCGGTGATCCAGACCCGCTACGAGCCGATGGAGCGTAAGTACTGATGTCTGCGCCTGCTGTAGATGCACCCAAACTCCCCGCTGTTCCCGAGGGGGCCGTCATGGTCACTCTCAAGATCGCGCGGATGAATCCCGAATCGGGCGAGGGCCAGCACTGGGACAGTTTCCAGGTCCCGGCACTGCCCACCGACCGTCTGCTCAATCTGCTGCTGTACGTAAAGGGTTACCTCGACGGCACCCTCACGTTCCGTCGCAGCTGCGCACACGGAGTCTGTGGATCGGACGCGATGCGGATCAACGGTGTGAACCGTCTGGCCTGCAAGCTGCTGATGAAGGACATGCTGCCCAAGGACGGCAAGCCGGTCACCATCACGGTCGAGCCCATCAAGGGCCTGCCCGTCGAGAAGGACCTGGTTGTCGATATGGAGCCCTTCTTCGACGCATTCCGCGCCGTGAAGCCGTTCCTCATCACCAGTGGCAACGAGCCCACTCGTGAGCGCATCCAGAGCCAGCACGACCGTGCTCGTTTCGACGACACCACCAAGTGCATCCTCTGCGCATGCTGCACCACGTCGTGCCCCGTGTACTGGAGCGACGGCAGCTACTTCGGTCCCGCTGCCATCGTGAACGCACACCGGTTCATCTTCGACAGCCGTGACGAGGCCGCTTCCGAGCGTCTCGACATCCTGAACGACAAGGACGGCGTGTGGCGTTGCCGCACCACGTTCAACTGCACCGACGCGTGCCCCCGCGGCATCCAGGTGACAAAGGCTATTCAGGAAGTCAAGCGAGCACTGCTCTTCGCTCGATAGTCAGGCCTTCGGCCCTGTGCGCGGTTAGGGAGTCTCCGGACTCCTTGACCGCGCACAGCTATGTCGGGGGCATGTTGAGCGGTGTCACGACTTGGACCGGTGACGTCGTAAAGCCGAAGTGAGCGCCCATGGCGCCGTGTTCCTTCATGACCACCTGACAGGCAGTGCGAACATCCGCACGCAGATCGTGGTGGAGCACCGCCGATATTCGCTTCTCCCCCAGCAACTTTCGATTGTCACCGTCGAGATCGTGGGCGATGAAGACACTGCACTCCCGGTTCAATTCTTCGAACGCGTCGACCGTGGCCAGGTTGCCACCACCGATCGAATACACGGCACGGATCTGCGGATCGGATTCGAGTGCCGCTCGCACCAATTTCCTACTCGTCTGATCCAGACCGTCACTGTTCGGAATGTCGATCAACCGTCGATGCGGAGCCGAGACTCGCATGGCGGAGCGAAATCCCATCTCCCGTTCTTCCTCCCCGCGGAAGAACCCACTGCTCATGCTGACCAGCACGTTGCCTTCCCGATCCCCCAGCCACTGATCTATCAAGTACGCGGCGGTGGCTCCAGCGGCTCGGTTGTCGATGCCGATGTAGGCGGCTCGCCTGCTGCCGGCAACGTCGGTCACCAACGTGACGACCGGAATCCTTGCCGCCACCAACCGGTCGATCGCCGCCACGACTTCCGGAGTGTCGGGAGCCTTGACGATGACTCCGTGGGAGCCACGCCGGCGAATCTTGTCGAGCGTCGACGTCATCGCTTCTACCGAACCGGTTTCACGAAAGTGAAACCTGGAACGAACTACAGCGGGTGCAAGGGTGGGCAGTTCGGCCTCGAGCGCGTCACGGACGGCGTCGGAAAACCTTGCAGGAGTTTGCAACACGACGTCGACGATGAACGTGCGACCGACCAGTTTCAGTTGCGAGCGTTGACGTTCCAGGTCCGTGATCGCCTGGCGAACCTCCGATCGTGTGCCGTCGCGAACTCCAGGACGGTCGTTGAGCACCCGGTCGACGGTGGCCTCACTCAGGCCCGACTGCTGAGCGATCTCCCGTACTTTGAATCGATGCGCCACAACTACCTCACGATGATGGATATTTGATGGTTTTTTGCTGTTGCTCGAGGTCTTCGTCACAGCCAGACTAAACCCATGACTTCTACGCCGGGCGTAACCAGGCCCGCACTCCTGGCCGACACCGTCTTACTGGTCAGTGGCGGCTCGCAAGGCGTCGGCGCCGGAATCGTACGCGCCGCAGTCCGTGAGGGCGCTCAGGTGGCTTTCACCGGCCGACGCCCGGACGTCGGAAAGGCTCTCGAGACAGAACTTCCGGGAACTCACTTCATCGAAGCCGATGTGGCACAAACGGATTCCGCGCTCGACAGCGTGGCCGAGACGATCTCTCACTTCGGCCGCGTGGATGCTCTGGTCAATTCCGCCGGGCTCACTTCACGCGGAACGCTGCTCGACACCACCGAAGAACTCTTCGACCAGCACATCGCGGTGAACCTTCGCGGTCCGTTCTTCACGATGCAGGCAGCAGTCAAAGACATGCGCGAGCGTGCGGTCCCCGGGTCCATCGTCAACATCATCTCCACGTCCGAACTCGGCGGGCAGCCGTATCTCGCGCCGTACGTGGCAGCGAAGGCCGGGCTGGCGGGGCTGACCCGCAACGCCGCCCATGCGCATCGCTGGGATCGTATCCGGATCAACGGTCTCGACATCGGGTGGACACAGACCGAGGGTGAAGACCTCACGCAGAGAGCTTTTCACGACGCTGGTGACGACTGGCAGGAACGCGCGGGCAGCACCCTCCCCATGGGCAAGCTCGGACAGGTCGACGAAATCGCCGACTTCGTCGTCTTCCTGCTCTCCGATCGCAGCGGAGTCGTGACGGGTTCGATCATCGACTGGGACCAGAACGTCTTCGGAGGGCTGGACTGATGGGCGCTCGTATCGGAGTCGTCGGCCTCGGACGAATCGGCAGCTACCACGCCCGAAATCTACTGACGCTAAACGGCGTCGACGCACTGGTTGTCACCGATGTCGACGCACGTCGAACCTCGGACGTGGCAAGCGAACTCGACGTGGAGTCCGCTGCCGATCCCGACGCGCTTCTAGCGTCGGGCATCGACGGCGTTCTGATCGCCGCGCCGTCGAGTTCACATGCCGAATTGATCGAAGCCGCTGTTCGCCTAGACATCCCGACGTTCTGCGAAAAGCCGGTAGCCGACTCCATCGAATCCTCCGTTCGTGTACTCGCGACTGCCGAGCAGACGTCGGTACCAGTCCAGATCGGATTTCAGCGCCGATTCGACCCGTCATTTGTGGCGGCGTACGACGCGGTTCGATCTGGAGAACTCGGTTGGATCCACACTCTCCGATCGACCACCCTCGATCCCGCTCCCCCGCCGATCTCGTACATCGAACACTCAGGCGGCATCTTCCGCGACTGCTCGATCCACGACTTCGACATCGTACGGTGGATCAGCGGCCGCGAAGTCACCACTGTTTTTGCCACCGGCTCGAATCAGGGTGATCGCGGGATCGCCGATGCCGGTGACGTCGACACCGCCGCAACGGTTCTCACTTTCGAAGGCGGAACCATCGCGGTCGTGTCGAATACCCGCTACAACGGCCGCGGCTACGACTGCCGACTCGAGGTACTCGGCTCGGCGGACTCCGTCGTTGCCGGGCTGGACGACCGCTTGCCACTCCGCTCCCTCGACCCCGAAACATCGTTCCCCTCGAAGGAGCCGTACACGTTCTTCATGGACCGCTTCACGTCCGCCTACCGTGCGGAACTCGAAGCATTCCTCGGCGTTGTCGCCGGGCGTCGGGAATCACCGTGCACGCCCGCAGATGCGGTCGAGTCGGCCTGGATCTCCGAAGCTGCAACGCACTCTCTGCGCGAGGGTCGGCCCGTCACGATCACCGAAGTCAAAGATCTGTTCCTTCACGACAAGAATGAGGCACACACATGAGCACTCCTCGCATCGCCGGCGCACCGATCTCCTGGGGCGTGTGCGAAGTCCCGGGCTGGGGCTACCAGCTCGACCCTGCGCAAGTCCTCCGGGAAATGCGCGAAGTCGGTCTGGCGGCAACGGAAATCGGACCGGAGGGCTTTCTGCCGACTGCACCCGCCGAAATGGCCAAGGTGCTCGCGGATCACGATCTGAGCGCAGTCGGCGGGTTCGCACCGGTACTGCTGCATGATCGCGATCATGATCCGGTTCCCGGCATCTCCCCCATCCTCGATGGTTTCGTCGCCTCGGGTGCCGAAGTTTTGGTCCTGGCCGCCGCGACGGGTTCCGACGGCTACGATTCACGCCCGGAACTGGACGAGCAGAGTTGGAAAACCCTGCTGCACAATCTCGATCGCCTCACCGACGCCGCGGCCGAGCGCGGAATCAGGGCAGTTGTCCACCCTCACGTCGGAACGATGATCGAGCAGCGCGACGAGGTCCTGCGAGTGCTCGACGGCTCGGCCATCCCCCTGTGCCTGGACACCGGCCACCTGTTGATCGGCGGCACCGATCCGGTCGACCTGGCGCGTCAAGCTCCCGAGCGCATCACCCACGTGCATCTCAAGGACGTCGACGATGCCCTCGCATCACGCGTTCGCAGAGGTGAGCTCACCTACACCGACGGCGTGAAGGCGGGAATGTACCGTCCACTCGGTGGCGGCGACGTCGACATCGCCGGTGTCACAGCCATATTGCAGCGCCACGGTTTCGACGGGTGGTACGTGCTCGAGCAGGACACCATTCTGGCCGAAGCGCCGTCGGACGAGGGACCGGTGCGCGATGTGCGAGCGAGCGTCGAGTATCTGCGGTCGGTTCTGTGACACCTACCCCGCTGCGGATAGGCATTCTGGGAGCCTCACGCATCGCCGAGAACGCGATGATCAAACCTGCAACGGCCACCGGGCACCGCCTGGTGGCCGTTGCCGCACGCGACCCCGAGCGGGCCAGAGCCTATGCGGCCCAGCATGGGATCGAACGGGTGGTCGGTTCGTACGCCGAGCTGATCTCGGATCCGGAGGTGGACGTCGTCTACAACGCGCTACCCAACAGCCTGCACGGACCGTGGAATCTCGCCGCCGTTCGGGCCGGCAAGCACGTGCTGACGGAGAAACCGTTTTCGAGCAACGCGGTGGAAGCGCGTGCTGTAGCCGAGGCAGCGCGCGTGAGCGGAGTGACGCTGCTCGAGGGGTTCCACTACCTCTTTCATCCGGTGAACCGGCGCCTGCTGGATGTGGTTCGGAGCGGCACAGTCGGCGCGGTCACTCGGGTGGAAACCGTACTGCGGATGCCCACACCATCCGAGAACGACCCGCGGTGGGAGCTCGCATTGGCAGGCGGGTCACTGATGGACCTGGGCTGCTACGGGTTACATGCTTCCCGGACGCTGAGTGACGTCTGTGGTGGTGCGCCAGTGGTGACCGAGACCCGCCACGAGGAATATGCTCCGAGGGTTGATTCGTGGTTCGACATCGAACTCGAATACCCCAGCGGCGCCACGGCATCCGTGGTGACCACGATGTTGGACGAGCGGTATCACTTCATCTTCCGAGTATTCGGCACTGAAGGAGACGTCCTGGTACACAACTTCCTGCAGCCGGACATCGACGACCGTGTCTCCGTCACGGCCGGTGGGCGCACGAGCGTCGAGCATCTGGGCACGAAGTCGTCGTACACCTATCAACTCGAAGCGTTCGCCGATCATCTGTCCGGGGTCTCGGCGCTGCCGATCGGGCCGGGCGACGCGGTAGCCAACATGACGATGATCGACGAGGCGTACATGCATTCCGGCCTCGGGGTTCGGCCGACGACCATCCTGTGACGAAACGACTACAGCCTCGGTTCGATTCGAACCGAGGCTGTAGTCGCGAGGTTTTGATCTAGCGGCGAAGCTCGTGGGTCAGCGTCTCGAGCTCGTCACCGCCCGCCATCTCCTTGGTCAGTTCTTCGAGTGAGATGTCGTCGTACTTGGCGTCGAGCTTCTGCCTGCCTCGGTTGAGGAGCACGAAGTGATCGCCGACCATGTACGCGTGGTGCGGATTGTGCGTGATGAAGATGACGCCGAATCCCTGTTCCTTGGCAGCGGTGATGTAGCGCAACACCATTCCCGACTGCTTGACGCCGAGCGCTGCTGTCGGCTCGTCGAGAATCAGCACGCGCGCGCCGAAGAAGATGGCGCGGGCGATGGCAACACACTGACGCTGACCGCCCGAGAGACTACCGATCGGTGCGTCGACGTCAGGTAGTTCGATGCCCATCTTCGACAGTTCCGAAAGAGTCGTCGCGCGCATGGCGTTGGCGTCGAGCGACTTGATCAGACCACCCTTGCGCAGTTCCTGCCCGAGGAAGAAGTTGCGCCACACCGGCATCAACGCAACGACGGCGAGGTCCTGATAGACCGTCGCGATGCCTTTGCCGAGAGCTTCTTTCGGCGAGTGGAACGTTGTCGGTTCACCGTCGACGAGTAGTTCACCTTCGCTCTGTTGGTGCAGACCGGCGATGATCTTGATCAGCGTGGACTTGCCTGCGCCGTTGTCACCGAGCACGCCTGTTACTTCACCCGCACCGACGCGCAGGTTGATTCCCTTGAGCGCGATGATGTTTCCGTATTGCTTACCGACGTCCTTGAGCTCGATCAGTGGCACGTTGCCGCCCGAGTTCGAGAGAGCGGGAACTTCAGCTGTGGTACTCATGTGTCACCTTTTCGCAGCGTAGTTGCGGAATGCGTTGTTGGCGATGACCGCGAACAGCAGCATGGCGCCGAGGAAGAACTTGAACCAGTCCGGGTTCCAGCCTGCGTAGACGATGCCCTGGTTGGTCATACCGAAGATGAATGCGCCGATCGCAGCGCCGATCGCGGTTCCGTAACCACCGGTGAGCAGGCAACCGCCGATGACTGCGGCGATGATGTACAGGAACTCGTTACCGACACCCTGACCGGACTGAACGGTGTTGAACGAGAACAGCAGATGCATGCCCACGAACCAGGCAGCAAAGCCGACGGTCATGAACAAACCGATCTTGACTGCGGTCACCGGGACACCGATCGCGCGGGCACTGTCCTGATTGCCGCCGACCGCGAAGATCCAGTTGCCGATCTTGGTCTTGAACAAAACAAATGTTGCAATCGCGGTGAACAGCAGCCACCACACGACCGTGATCTTGACGGACACCCCGAAGACCGAGAACGACGACGCGAATACCTTTTTCGCGGAATCGAATCCGGCCATGTCGGAGACGCTGGGTGTGGCCACCTGACCACTCACGAGCTTGGTGACGGCCAGGTTGATGCCGGTCAACATCAGGAACGAACTCAAGGTGATGAGGAAGCTGGGAATCTTCGTCTTCATGACGAGGTAGCCGTTGAAGAATCCGACGGCGAGCGAGACGACCAGCGCCAGAATCGCGCCCACCCACAGGTTGAGGTGCAGGTTGTAGGCGATCATCGACGCGGCGAGCGAGGACGTGGTGACTGCGACGCCGGCGGAGAGGTCGAACTCGCCGCCGATCATGAGCAGGGCGACCGCGCAAGCCATGATGCCGATCGTGGAGCTGGAGTAGAGCACTGTCGCAAGCGCTTCCGGCGTACGGAACGGTGCCGCGACGATACAGAAGAAGATGAAGATGGCGATGGCGCCGACAAGTGAACCCATCTCCGGGCGGAGCAGCAGACGCTGAATGCGCTTTTGCTCCTTCACCCGTTCATCGGTCACGACTTTATGGGCGGCAAGGTCGAGATCTGCCTGAGTGGACATGATTTCCCTTCCGTGCTGGACAGGCGCACGGAGGGCGGACTCTCAGCCCTCCGTGCGCCCGGATCAGCGAGTTCCGTTCTTGGCGTACTCGGCGACCGAGTCGATGTTGGTGTTGTCGATGAACGCGGGTCCGGTCAGGGTGGGCAAGCCACCACCGATCACGTTGCCGTTGTTGAGGTAAAGCCACAGCGAATCGATGGCGAGGTAGCCCTGCAGGAAGGGTTGCTGGTCCACTGCCCACTGCACGTCACCGGATTTGATGGCGTCGACGAGCGCCGCGTTGGTGTCGAAGGTGACGACCTTCGCCTTGCTGCCCGCATTGCCGACCGACGTCACGGACGTCAATGCGAACGGCGCACCGAGCGCGAGAACTCGATCGATTGCCGGGTCCTGTTGAAGTTTCGCGGTGATGGTCGACTCCACCGACGGCATGTCCTTGCCGTTGACGTTGAGAATCTCCGTCGTTCCCTTGAACGACTTCTTCACACCGGCGCACCGTGATTCGAGGCTCACGTTGCCCTGCTCCTGAATCACGCACAGCACCTTGGTGGCACCTTCGGTGTTGAGTCGCTCGCCGGCAGCTTCACCGGCAATCGACTCGTCCTGACCGAAGTACTCCTTGACGCCCATGTCCTTCCAGGTTTCGAGGCCCGAGTTGAGGGCGACCACCGGAATGCCCGCGGCGGTGGCACTTTGGACCGCTGCAACCATGGCGTCGGGCTTCGCGAGCGTGACGGCGATCCCGTCGACCTTGCTGTCGATCGCACTCTGAACCAAGTTGGCCTGGTTCGGTGCCTCGGGATCGGCGGAGTACCGAAGTTCGATGTTGTCCTTGGCCGCTGCGGTTTCGGCGCCCTTGCGCACCAGATCCCAGAACGTGTCACCGGGAACCTCGTGGGTGATCATCGCAATGGTGGCGCGGGGCGTGTCCGCCGTACCCGCGCCCATTCCGGATCCGGAAGAATCCGGCTTTCCGCCGGTGCTGGAACAGGCGGCCAGACCCAAGACCACGACTGAGGCTCCGGCCAGTACGGCAACGCTCTTGCGTCCCGTGAGAAACGACATGTGAACTCCCTCTCGACATCAACCAACGGCCCGCGAACGGATGGTGCTCGGTTGTATGTGAAAGATGTAATACCCGTCACAGTCGAATGTCAATAGTTTGTTCTGACATTAGGACTGCTTATCAAAGACCGGACAAACTAGTTTAGGTCGAAACGCCAGGTCAACGCCCTACGAGTCCAGTTGAACCTCGAACTACAAGTTGTGGTTGCGCGACTATGTCCCTGCCCAAGAGTCCACTTCCGCCGTCGAGGCGTTCGGAGATTCGCTCCACCGCGGCGCCACCCAGAAACGCCGTGTCCTGCCCGACACTGGTCAGATCGATGTGCGCCAAACCTGCCAATGCACTGTTGTCGAATCCGATCACGGAGACGTCTCCGGGCACCGAGACTCCCGCACGCAAGAAGACGTCCAGGACTCCTAGCGCGCAACGATCATTGAAAGCGAAGACCGCACCGGGAATCCCTTGTTCGACCATCGACCGCGCGGCGTCCGCGCCGAACTCCTCCGTGAGGCCGCCGGGAAGTATCCGCGATTCCAGTCCGGCCGCCCGCATGGCCTTCCGGTAGCCCTGACGCCTCTCCTGGGCGCCCGGACCGCGTCCGCCGTCGACGTGGACGATCGAGCGGTGCCCGAGTCCGACGAGATGATTCACGGCCATCACGGCGCCCGCCTCGTCGTCCGTGCGGACAACGTCCACATGTGCTGAGGGCATCTTCCGAGCGAGCACGACGACGGGAACCTTCGCCGCCAGGTCGACGATCTCCGATTCCGGCGCCTGCGAACCCAACAGCAAGATCGCCTCGCATCGGTCGTCGAGCAGGGTGCGCACGGCGCGCGAGCCAGGCCTGCGGTCCGAGACGGCGCTGAGAACGACGTCGTAGCGCAAGCGTTCGGCTGCGTCGTAGATCTCGTCGAGCAGCTCCGCGTGAAAGGTTTGCGCGGCAACATAACTGACACCGATCAGGCGGCTGCGATGCTGGCGCAGCAGTCGCGCCGCGTTGTCGGGTCGATAGCCGAGTTCGTCCGCGGCCGCCTTGACCCGTACCCGCGTCGCATCGCTGGCACCCGGGACATCACGAATGACGATGGACACCAGTGCGCGTGACACACCGGCCAGGTCTGCTACGTCTTGCAAGGTGGGGCGTCGACTGTTCACCTCCACAGACTAGATCGTTCCAGCGAATACACGCCGAAACGTTGACGCACGAGGCAACCAGCGCTTTACTGACACGACTAGAACGATCTAGTTCCTCATCCTCACTCCGAACGGAGCCCCCATGTCTGCCTCTGTTGCAGTCGGTCTGATCGGCGCTGGATGGATCGGCCGTTTCCACGGCGAGTCCGTCGCGCTGCGTATCCCCGGCACCCGTCTCGTCGCCGTCGCCGATCCTGCGCCCGGCGCTGCGGCGTCGTTGATCGAACGTGTCAGTCCCGACGCCCGCGCGTACACCGACGCCCTTGAGCTGATTGCCGATCCGACCGTCGAAGCGGTGCTCATCAGTACGCCCGCATCAACTCACACCGATCTCGTGGTAGCAGCAGCGGAGGCCGGCAAGCATGTCTTCTGCGAAAAGCCGATGGCTTTGACACTCGAGGACGCCGATCGCGCAATCGGCGCATGCGCCGCGAACAATGTTGCGCTGCAGGTCGGTTTCAACCGGCGCTTCGCCGCCGACTTCGCCGCGGCACACGACGTGATCACCTCCGGTGGGATCGGGACACCGCAGCTACTTCGCTCTCTGACTCGCGATCCGGGAATCACCGCCGACGTCGCCTCTCGAGTCAAGCCGTGGACGATCTTCAACGAGACACTGATTCACGACTTCGACGCCCTGCTCTGGCTCAACCCGGGGGCACGCGTCGTCGAGGTGTTCGCGCAGGCCGATGCTCTCGTCCATCCGCAGTACAAGGAGCAGGGGTACCTCGATACGTCGATGGTTCAGTTGCGGTTCGACAACGGCGCCTTCGCGTCGGCCGAGGCCAACTTCCAGGCCACCTACGGTTACGACGTTCGCGGCGAGGTTTTCGGTTCCGGTGGAATGGTGAGTGCAGGCGAGGTCACGCGGACCGCGATGCGTCATTACAGCTCACCGGGCGTTCGGGCCGACACACCTCGGGTGAACATCGAACTGTTTCACGACGCCTATGTTGCCCAGCTAGCGCACTTCGCAGACTGCATCCGCTCCGGCAGCGCGCCGTCGGTCGACGGTCTCGATGCTCGCAACGCCCTGGAAATCGCACTGGCTGCAAAAGAATCCGTGGAAACCGGACTGCCCGTATCGCTGCTGTCGGTGCCGCAGTGAGCCCCTTCGATTTGGCGGTCTCTGCCGAGATGACGTTCACCGAACTCCCTGTCGTCGAACGCATTCGGCGGATCTCGGAGGCGGGGTTCGCAGCCGAGATCTGGAGTTGGCAAGACAAGGACCTCGATGCTCTGGTCGCCACCGGGGCTCGGTTCTCCTCGATGACCGGCTATCTTCACGGCGATTTGTTCGACGAAACGGGCAGCGCCGAACTCGTACGTACAGCGGCGCTATGCCTCACGCCGGCAGCGAAACTCGGCGTTCCTCGGCTGAACTTCCATACCGGCGAGCTGATCGACGGACAGGCCGCGCGCCCGCAGTATCGAACTACGGGAGCGATGTGGCTGACGGCCCAACGCGCTCTCGAGAAGATCGCGCGACTGGGTGAAGACGCCGGAGTCGTCTTCTGCCTCGAGAATCTCAATACGATCGTCGATCACCCTGGCGTACCGATGGCCAGAGCCAAAGACACTCTGGCACTGGTGGAATCCGTCTCACACCCCAACCTCAAGATGATGCTCGACCTCTACCACGCACAGATCGGCGAAGGAAACCTCATCGAACTCGTGCGGCGTTGTGGTGACAACATCGGCGAGATTCAGGTGGCCGACGTACCCGGCCGATGCGAACCCGGAACCGGCGAGATCAACTACCCAGCCATCGCACGCGTTCTCGCCGAGCAGGGTTACACCGGCACGATCGGATTGGAGGGCTGGGCATCCGGAGACAGTGACACCGCACTCACTGCTTTCCGGAACGCCTTCACTCTCTAACTCTCACCCAGGAACGTGATCCCGTCGTAGCGCGCAGATCTTCCGTCACCGGTCGAGTCCACGGGGAGCGCTTCCTGAGGTCTTTTTGATGGATTTCAGGGGTAGTTTCGATGGCTTTTCCTTGGCAGTCTTTGAGTCACAGCACATCGTGAACTCCGCAGGAAGGCCCCCGAATGACTCCAGCACTGACCGACCACACCGTGCCGTTCGCGGGTAGATTGCACCGAGAAGATTGCAACATCGAAGACTTCGCCGCTCTGGTCGCACACGAGACAGACCCCGTCGATTACCCGTACGCCCATTCGGTGGCCGACGGCGTTCTTCTCTACCGCTCGGATGCTCTGGTCGACAAATTGTCGAATCCTGAAATCCGGGCGGAGATTCAGGACGAGATCGCCCGGGCGTTACTCACCGGTCCAGGCATCACGGTCTTCCAAGGCGCGTTCGACGCGGAGGTATTGGATCGCGCCAGTGCGGTCTTCCGTGAACTCATTGCGCGCCAACACGAAGCCGGCGCGGTGTCCGGAGATCACTTCGCCAAACCCGGAGCCAATGACCGGATCTGGGGAGCACAACTGAAGTTGGCGCTCGAAGATCCCAAGGCTTACGTCGACTACTACGCAAACAGCATTGTCGCCTTAGCTTCGGAAGCCTGGCTCGGCCCCATGTATCAGGTGACGTCGGACGTCAACGTCGTCAATCCCGGTGGCGCCGCACAGAATCCACATCGCGACTACCACCTCGGTTTCATGTCGAGCGACGTCGCTGCGAAGTTCCGAGCGCACGTTCATCGCTTGACCCCCGCCCTCACCTTGCAAGGTGCAGTCGCCCATGTGGACATGCCGGTCGAGACGGGCCCGACGAAATATCTGCCGTACTCCCAACAATTCGAATCCGGATACCTCGCGTTCGAGCGTCCCGAGTTCAAGGAGTTCTTCGAGGCCAATTACGTCCAATTACCTTTGGAGAAGGGAGATGCCGTCTTCTTCAACCCTGCACTGTTCCACGCCGCCGGCCACAACAAATCCGCCGACGTCCTGCGCATGGCAAATCTTCTTCAGGTGTCGTCAGCCTTCGGTCGCGCCCTCGGAACCATTGACCGGGACGCGCTCGTCAACGCGATCTATCCGGCACTGCTCGCTCTCAGCGAAGCAGGTTCCGACGAGGCAGTTCGGTGTGCCGTCGCCGCCTCGGCCGAGGGCTACGCCTTCCCGACCAATCTGGACCGAGACCAACCGATCGACGGCCTCACGCCTCAGACGCAGGCCGAACTAGTGATGGAGGCGGTTCGCGAGCGGATCTCGCCTGACCATCTGGCCGAGTTGCTGAAGGCACAGTCCGAGAGACGAATGGCCTGAGGGACGACAGCGCTGACGAGACTCGGACCGCCCCAATGCCGGTCAGTCGGTATGCTCGTGGCATGGGGTGGGACTTGTTAGTGCTGTTCGCCATGATCGGCCCGTTGGCCGTGTTCGGGTGGGCCGCCGTTCGGGCGAAGCGCCGCGGACTCGGCGGATCGTTCGTCGGGCCGTTTCAGGAGATGTTCGATCCCGGTGCGGCGCGAGCACAGACTGTCATCGAACAGATCGCGGAACTTCCGGATCCTGCGGACTCCGGCGACCCGGACAACGACGACGATGTGCCGTACACAGTCGCCTACGAGGGTGTTCGGCTCCACATCAACCCCGGTAAGGCTCGACAGCGCGGAAGCGACGGGACCACCAAGCGAGCTCAGTGAAAGTCGGACCGGATACAACGCGAGGGAGAACTGGTTCAGTCAGGGCCGGCGAAGTTGATAGGTGACACCGTTCTCCAACTCATCTGAGCTGAAGGACTCCGGAGAGAAGTGGCCCAAGCTCACCTCATAGTTTCTCTGGTTTGCGGGGACGGCATCAAAATGTGCGGTGTAGGAGCAGGTGCTCATTCCGTCGGGAAGTTGATCGATTGCCTCGACCTCGAGTGCCGACCTTGTGGATGCAGCGCCGCTGCCCCCGAAAATCTGAATCTGGTCGTTCGGAGCAACACGAATCATGTCGATCACGCACTCTCCAGAGACCGTCTCGGCCTGCTCTGCCTGACCGGTCACCGTTATCGTGGCGGCAAAGGTTTTCGGCACATCGACATTGGTCGTGCAGCTTGTCAGCATCAGCGCTCCCACAGAGCCCGCTGCCGCAGCCGCAACCTGTGCTGACCTTCGCCTCATAGTCGTCAACGGTAGTGCGTCCGAGTCGCCACGGTGCTCGGTTGCCGAATCCGAAGAGTCACACGGGGCCCGTCGCCGGCCGGCCGAACCACGTGGACAGCTGAGTATCCAACTCCACCTGCGAATCCCCCACCCATGCCACGTGACCGTCCGGTCGAAGCAGGACAGCCGGTGAGTCCAATTCGGTGCTGGTGTCGACTACGTGGTCGACTCGATCGCTCCAACCATCTACCGCCAGTTGGCTACCCTGGTCGAGAAGAAGTCCGCGGCCGGATCGCATCAGGTCGTACAGGTTGCCGCGGGTCAACGCGATGTTCCGCAGCCGCCGACCGAGTAAGTCGTCGCCTTCGCCGAAATCGTAGCGAATCGAGATCGCAGTGATCTTCTCGGTCAGATAGCGCTTGACGTCTTCGAATTCCATCAGCTCGGAGATCAAGCGCCGCACGGCTTGTGGACCGGCAGCGGTGGAGATCAGCTCCGCCTGCGCGCGCGTGTTGTCGAGAACGTCGGCAGCCACCGGACGCCGTTCCGATTCGTACGTGTCGAGCAGGACGTCCGGTGCCCAGCCATTGATCTCGGCGGCGAGCTTCCAGCCGAGGTTGAAGGCATCTTGCACACCGAGATTGAGACCTTGACCGCCCATCGGTGGGTGGATGTGTGCGGCATCGCCGGCGAGGAACACCCGGTCGCGCCGGTAGTGCTCCGCTAGACGGGTGGCGTCGCCGAAGCGCGAGAGCCACCGCGGCGAGTGCACACCGAAGTCGGTACCCGCAATGGCCAGTAGCTGTTGTTTGATGTCGTCGAGGGTGGTCGGTGTTGCGCGACCGTCGGCAACTTCGGCCGCAGGGACCACGACACGAAAAGCGCCGTTACCGGCGGGACCGACTCCGAATCGTTTGTGCGTTTCCCGGATTTCGGCGACAACGGCGGCCAGTTCATCAGCCGGCATGGTCACGTCCATTTCGCCGATCAGCGTGTCGGCGCTCGACGGCTCGCCGGGAAACCCGACGTCGATCAGCTTCCGAACAGTGCTGCGGCCGCCGTCGCAGCCCACGAGATAACGCGCGTGAAGTGTTGTGCCGTCGGATAATTCCGCTGTGACGCTATCGGTATCTTGACGGATCGCGACGACGCGCTTCCCTCGCTGAATGTCCGCACCGACTTCGGTGGCATGTTCGGCAAGAATCCTGTCGATCTCGGGCTGAGGAATGCCCAGTACGTACCCGTGCGCAGTATCGAGGTGCGCCGGTGCCGGTTTGCTGATCCCCGCGAAGAATCCACCGAGCGGATACTTGCGGCCGTGCGCGAGGAACTTGTCCAGCAACCCGCGCTGCTCCATGATTTCGATGCTGCGCACATGGATGCCGAGAGCACGGACGAACTGAGTCGGCTCCTCGTCCTTGTCCACGACGACGACATCGACGCCCTGCAGCCGGAGCTCACCTGCCAGCATCAATCCAGTTGGTCCAGCACCGACAATGATGACGTCACTCATGCGATCCCCTCCTCCGGGCAAGGCTTTTGCTTGCTCGCAGCAGACGAGTGTGCACCATCACCGGGGCCTTGCCGCAAGCCCCGGGTCCCGCGTTATGATGAAGGTGGCGGAAGACGCTTCATCAGCGCACCAACACCACAGCACCCGTATCGCGTGGGAGCCGCCAACTCTCGATCACCGTCGGCACCAGCATGGCCCCGAGAACACCCAGCGTAAGAGAAAACGGCACTCCGCCGCTCAGATCCTCCGACTCCGCCAACGGTGTACAGAGCGTGATCACCAAAGCGGACAGTGCAATACCCAGACCGGACGCCAACTCTTGCAGCGTTGCATGCAGAGTATTGGCATCGGTCAGCTCACCCGAGTCGACGTCGGCGAACGCCAAGCTGTTGTACGCGGTGAACCCGATGGATCGCAACGCGCCACTGACAAACAGTGCGACAGCGATTACGACGTCCGGTGTCGTCGACGAGATCAGTACCAGGGCACCGAAGCACACCACCGACAGAACTCCGTTTCCCACCAGAACTAGTCTGATCCCGAACCTGCGCATGAGCGGAGTGGTGAGCGGTTTGATCGCGATATTCCCCGCGAACAGAGCCATCACCAGCAGACCGGCCTTGAACGCCGACATTTCGAATCCCACTTGGAACAACAACGGCAGCACAAACGGCACGCCCATGATCACGAGCCGGTACAGCGAGCCGCTCGACGCGACGAGCCGAAACGATCGAAGCCGGAGGACGCCGAGCGCGATGAGCGGGTGATCCGACCGGACGAGGTGAATGACGGCCAAGCTCAACAAGATCAGAGCCGCAACGATCCCGAGGCCCACTCTTAGCCAGTCGGTTCCGGCACTGTGCACGCTCTCGAGCGCCACGACAAGCACTGCGACGCCTGCTCCGATCACCACCAATCCCAGCCAGTCAAGGCTCCGTTTCTGCGTTTGCCGAATGTCGGGCACCATGCGCAATGCCAGCAGAAACCCGACGATCCCGATCGGAACGTTGATCAGAAAGATCCAGCGCCACGAAGCGATCGACACGATGGCTCCACCCACAGCGGGCGCAAGAACCGGCGCTGTGAGCGCCGGCCACGTCAAGTAGGCGATAGCCCGTACGAGTTCCGCCTTCGACGTCACCCGCAATACTGCGAGCCGCCCTACCGGCACCATCATGGCGCCGCCTACCCCTTGTAAAGCACGCATTCCCACCAGCATCGGGAGGGAGGTGCTCAGTGCACATCCCACCGACGCCACCGTGAAAACGGCTATGGCAGAGATGAAGACACGTCGCGTTCCGAATCTGTCGGCCATCCATCCGCTCGCCGGGATCAGGACGGCCAACACCAGGAGGTACGAAGAAACGGCGACATTGACGTCGACGGCGTCAACTCCGAAAGATTGGGCGATCGACGGCAGTGCCGTTGCGAGAATCGTCGCGTCCAGCATCTCCATGAACAGCGCTGCTGCCACGAGCAGCGCCAGTCCGCGGGGAAATGTCACTGCACCAGAGACTTTCGGAGGAGCTGTCGATCAGCCGAGAAAAATCCAGCTGCCGGAGGTCACCGAGGCGACCATCGCGTCCAGAGCCTGTGCGGACGCGACTGCATCAGCGATGGTCGCGCCCTGCGGCGCTCCGTCCACGATCGAGGCGATGAAATTGCGAGCCTCGATCACTTTCAGGTCGTCGTAGCCCATCGCGTTGGCCGCGCCAGGCTGGAAGCGGCCGAACTCACCCGACTCTGGGCCGACCAGAACCGTCGTGACGGATTGGTCCTGGTACTTCGAGCCGAGGCTGGTGCCCAGTTCACCCATCCGGCGGTAGTCCCAGAACACGGCACCTTTCGTGCCGTGAATCTCGAATCCGTAATTGTTCTGCTCTCCCACGGCGACGCGGCATGCTTCGAGGGTGCACCGGCCACCCGACCCGAGGCGCAGCAGTGCGCTGACGAAGTCTTCGTTCTCGACAGCCCCCATCTCCCCACCGCTGGCCCGCGCATGTCCACTGGTAGCGGCGGACGGACGCGCACGCTCCGGGATGAAGATCGCAGTATCCGCAACGAGAGCGTCGACGTCACCGAGAAGATGACGAATCAGATCGATGCCGTGCGAAGCCAAGTCGCCCAGGACGCCCGCGCCGCCGCGCTCACGCTCGTATCGCCAACTCAAAGCACCTTCAGGGTGGGCCGCATAGTCGCTGAGGAAACGAAAACGCGAGTGCGTGATCGTGCCCAACTCCCCTGAGTCGATCAGGCTCTTTGCCAGGGCCACAGCCGGCGCGTTTCGGTAGTTGAAGCCGACGGTCGACTGCACACCGGCCTTCGAGACTGCTACGGCAACAGCTTTGGCGTCTTCCGTGGACAAGCCGACGGGCTTCTCGATCCAGATGTGTTTGCCGGCCTCTGCCATTGCGACGCCGATTTCACGGTGCAAGAAGTTCGGGGCCGTGATGCTCACCGCGTCGATGGCCGGATCGGCTGCGATATCGCGCCAATCCTGGGTGAAAGCTTCGAAACCGAACTGGTCCGCTGCTTCCTCCCCTCTGCCAGGCACCTCGTCGGCGACGGCGGCCAGGCGGATCACGGGAAGCTGCGGATAGTGCTGCCGCAGACGCAGATACGCCTGCGTGTGGACGCGGCCCATCCATCCGAATCCGGCAACTGCTACTGAAATGCCTGTCATGAGGCTCCGTTCGGGTCAAATGATCGAAGGATCGCAGAAATGCTGGGATCACAAATCACCCCCACTGACTCGGTCAGGCGGGTACTCGTGTCACCGGGATCGAGATCTAGCGGTCGACCACGGTGGTGTCGAAGTAGTAACGCGACGCTCGGTAGCAGTGGCTGCCGTACTCGACGGCGCTACCTGAATCGTCAAATGCAGTGCGGCTCATGGTCAAGAGGGCAGCACCCACTTTCTCGTCGAGCAATCCTGCTTCTTCGCGAGTCGCCGCCCGAGCGCCGATTCGCTGCCGCGCCACACGGATGTGAACGCCGCGAGTTCGCAAGGTTTGGTACAGCCCCTGCGTCTCCAACTCCTCGGGATCGGGTGCGATGTCCACCGGAATGTAGTTGGTCATCACGGCAAGCGGTTCGCCGTTGGTGCTTCGCAGACGCCTGATGGTGGCCACTTCGGCGTCAGGTTCGAGGTTGAGTTCCGCGGCAACGTCCTCGGCGGGAACTCCCACCGTGAACTCGAGCAGCTTGGTCGTCGGCGCCTGGCCGGCCCTCGCAAGGTCGTCGAACAGGCTGGTGAGCTCGACCGGGCGGTGCACCGGACTTTGCACCACCTGAGTTCCGACTCCCCGCTTACGAACAAGTAGTCCCTTGTCCACCAGCTCCTGGATCGCGCGTCGAGTGGTCGGACGTGAGAGATTGAGCCGTTTGGCCAACGCCAGTTCATTCTCGAAGCGATCACCTGGGGCAAGTTCGCCACCGAGAATAGCGCCCTCGATTGCCTGTGCCAGCTGAAAATACAGCGGCACCGGGCTCGAGCGGTCCAACTCGACGGCGAGTGCTGCGACCACGGCCAACTCCGATCTGTCTTGGGAAGGCGCCGTATCGACGCTACTTCTCTCGGCAGTGTATGCGAACACTAACATTCACTTGACCGCAAGTCATAATGTCCAGACAAACTATTGACAATCGCTGTGTCGCGGCGCACAGTTTCAGTCATACATCGGTGCCCTGCGTGGGCAACCCACCACGAACTCTCGGGAGTCAGTTTTGACAAGCATCAACACTCACCAGAGCGGGTCACACATCCCTGACGCACCCTTCGACGTGCTTGCCATCGGCCGATCGGGGGTGGACATCTACCCACTTCAGACCGGTGTCGGACTCGAGGACGTCGAGACGTTCGGCAAGTTCCTCGGCGGCAGCGCAGCCAATGTCTCGGTGGCGGCTGCACGCCTCGGCCGGCGAGCAGCACTGATCTCCGGCGTAGGCAGCGATCCTTTCGGGAAGTTCGTCACACGCGAGTTGGCACGTCTGGGCGTCGACAACAGGTTTGTCGTCACCAATTCCGAGTACCCGACACCGGTGACGTTCTGCGAGATCTTCCCTCCTGACGACTTTCCGCTGTACTTCTACCGCAAGCCGCACGCGCCCGATCTTCGGATCACCCCGGAAGACATCGACCTCGACGCCGTTCGAACAGCGTCCCTCTACTGGTCGACTGTGACGGGGCTGTCCGAAGAACCGAGTCGCAGTGCACACTTCGCGGCCTGGGAAGCCCGCGAACGACGCCCGCTGACGGTCCTCGATCTGGACTACCGCCCGATGTTCTGGTCGACGCCCCAAGAAGCAACCAATCAGGTGCAGCGCGCTCTGGCGCACGTGACAGTAGCCGTCGGAAACCGCGAAGAGTGCGAGATCGCGGTCGGTGAGACCAATCCGAACAAGGCCGCCGACGCGCTTCTCGACCTCGGCGTCGAACTGGCCATCGTGAAGCAGGGCCCGAAGGGCGTACTCGGCAAAACGCGAAAGCAGTCGATCACCGTGCCGCCCAACGCCGTCGACGTGGTCAACGGGCTGGGAGCAGGCGACAGCTTCGGCGGATCACTGTGCCACGGACTGTTGGCCGGGTGGCCGCTGGAGAAGGTACTGCGGTACGCCAACGCGGCCGGCGCGATAGTCGCATCTCGGCTCGAATGCTCCACTGCGATGCCGACCGCCGAAGAAGTCCACGATCTCGCCGAAGCCACAGCCACGGAGGCAGTCAATGTCTGACAAGCTCGCCGCCCGCCCCCTCGCCACCACCTACGCCGAAGTGACGGAACTGCGTGCGAGCGATCCGCAGATCATCGAAAAGGCCTGGGCAGCGCGAACTCCTCGCGCCACTGTTCGAGGCAATGGTCGACTGATGATCGTCGCTGCCGATCACCCGGCCCGTGGGGCACTGTCTGTCGGTGGCAAGCCGACAGCGATGAACAGTCGTACAGATCTGCTCGACAGATTACGAACTGCGCTCGACAATCCCGGAGTCGACGGCGTTCTCGGCACCGCGGACATTCTCGACGATCTGCTCCTCCTCGGCGCCCTCGACGACAAGGTCGTCTTCTCGTCGATGAACCGCGGCGGCCTGGCAGGCGCGAGCTTCGAACTCGACGACCGCATGACCGGATATACCGCGGCGGGCACCGCGAAGTTTGGAATGAACGGCGGAAAGATGCTGCTACGCATCGCACTCGACGACGCGGGCACACTGCCCACCATGACGGCATGTGCCGAAGCCGTGGACGAACTGGCCGCGGCCGGACTGATCGCGATGCTCGAGCCGTTCCTCTCCAGCCGCGTGAACGGCAAGGTCGTCAACGATCTCAGCCCCGACGCCGTCATCAAATCCATCCACATCTCCCAAGGTCTCGGCTCCACCTCGGCGTACACGTGGATGAAACTGCCGGTCGTCGACGAGATGGAACGCGTCATGGATGCGACCACCCTCCCGACGCTCCTCCTGGGGGGAGATCCGCAGATCGCGCCGGAAGAAACGTACGCAAAGTGGGACGCTGCACTTCAGCTGCCGTCCGTGCGCGGACTGATCGTCGGACGCGCGCTGCTCTACCCACCCGACGGCGACGTCACCGCGGCCGTCGACACCGCAGTCAAGCTCGTCCACTAGAACCGACCTGGCAGGAGCAAGATGTTCAGCAAGTACTACGTCCCCGCCGGATCGTCCGCCGACGGTGATTTCACGACAGTGGTCACGCCGGAGTCCGCCGGGTGGACCGAATCCAGCTTGTGGACACTCGAACTCGCCCCTGGCGCTGACGTCCACCTGCAGTCCGGCGAGAACGAGATCATCGTCGTTCCACTGGCGGGTTCGGCCGTGGTTGTTGCCGAGGGGACGGAGATTCCCCTGACCGGCCGCGCATCGGTTTTCGACGGTCCGAGCGATTTCGCGTACGTCGGTCGCGACGCCGACTACTCGGTCAGCAGCACGGGCGGAGGCCGCTTCGCCCTGTGCGGAGCGCGCGCCGGCGCCAAGCTCCCCCATCGCTACGGTCCGGCTTCAGGAGTTGCGGTCGAGCTCCGCGGCGCCGGGAACTGCAGCCGACAGGTTCACAACTTCGCCACTGCAGACACCTTCGAGGCCGACTCCATCATCGCGTGTGAGGTCATCACCCCCGGCGGGAACTGGTCGTCGTATCCCAGCCACAAACACGACGAGAACAGCGACGTCGAATCGGCCCTGGAAGAGATCTACTACTTCGAGATCGACAGAAGCCCCACCGGGACCGAAGGTTTCGGCTACCACCGCGTGTACGGAACCGCCGAGAGACCTATCGAGGTGCTCGAGGAAGTCCGCTCGGGCGACGTCGTCCTCGTGCCGCACGGCTATCACGGCCCGTCCATCGCAGCGCCGGGCCACCACATGTACTACCTCAATGTCATGGCAGGTTCGGGCGAGATCCGGGCGTGGAACATCTGTGACGATCCGCAACACACCTGGCTACGTGGAAGCTGGGATCACCAGGACATCGACCCTCGACTGCCGTTGCAGTCCCACAACTGACGGAAGTGAAAGCTGTGGCACCCACCAACAACGCAACCGGCAATCGTCCACCTCGCGACGAGCCGACCGTATACCTGACCGTTTCTCAAGCTGTCGTCCGCTTCCTCGCCAACCAGTACACCGAACGCGACGGCCAGCGCACCAAGCTGTTCGCCGGCTGCTTCGGAATCTTCGGGCACGGCAACGTCGCCGGACTGGGGCAGGCACTCTTGCAGGCCGAGATCCAGGATCTCGACGCCGGCCGTGAGCCGACACTCCCCTACGTGCTCGGCCGCAATGAACAGGCGATGGTGCACTCGGCTGTCGCGCACGCCCGCATGAAGGACCGCCTGCAGACGTGGGCGGTCTCGTCCAGCGTCGGCCCCGGTGCCACCAATATGGTCACCGGCGCGGCACTGGCCACCATCAATCGTCTACCTGTATTACTCCTTCCCGCAGACACTTTCGCGACCCGCGCCAGTGCCCCCGTCTTACAGGAACTCGAACTCCCGTCGAGCGGCGACGTCACAGTCAACGACGCTTTCAAACCCGTCTCACGATACTTCGATCGGGTATGGCGCCCGGAGCAGTTGCCGAGCGCTCTGCTCGCCGGGATGCGCGTTCTCACTGATCCCGTCGAGACCGGCGCGGTCACCATCGCCATCCCGCAGGACGTGCAGGCCGAGGCTTTCGACTGGCCCGAGTCCTTCTTCGCCGAACGGGTGTGGCACGTGGCCCGCCCGCTCCCCGAACGATCGGTGATCGAACGCGCCGCCGCGATCATCCGCTCGGCTCGCAAGCCACTGATCGTCGCCGGCGGCGGCGTGATCTACAGCCAGGCCACCGACTCTCTGGCAGCGTTCTGCGCGCAGACCGGAATCCCCGTGGGGCAGAGCCAGGCCGGCAAGGGTTCATTGGTCTACGACCATCCACAATCCGTCGGGGCGGTGGGGTCCACCGGCACTACGGCTGCAAACGCACTGGCCACCGAGGCTGACGTCGTCATCGGAATCGGTACGCGGTACAGCGATTTCACGAGCGCGTCCCGCACCGCGTTCACCAATCCCGACGTTCGCTTCGTCAACATCAACGTCGCATCACTGGACTCCGTGAAGCAGGGCGGAGTCAGCGTTGTCGCCGACGCACGTGAGGCACTCGACGCGCTGGCACTTGCACTGAACGACTACCGGGTGGACGACGAATATGCGTCCAGGATCGGTGACCTCGCTCGCGATTGGGATGCGATCGTCGAATCCGTCTACAACCCAGCCGAACCCGCTGCCGACGGGTCACTGAATCAGAATCAGGTGATCGGCCTGGTCAACACACTGTCCGATCCACGTGACGTCGTGGTGTGCGCTGCCGGGTCCATGCCGGGTGACCTCCACAAGCTGTGGCGAACCCGTGATTCCAAGGGGTATCACGTCGAATACGGGTACTCGTGCATGGGATACGAAGTTGCCGGCGGTCTAGGCGTCCGCATGGCGTGCCCCGATCGCGACGTGTTCGTGATGGTCGGAGACGGTTCCTATCTGATGATGGCCACCGAATTGGTCACCGCCGTACAGGAACGCCTCAAGGTCATCGTCGTCCTGGTGCAGAATCACGGATTTGCCTCCATCGGTTCACTGTCCGAGTCGCTGGGTTCCCAGCGCTTCGGCACGCAGTACCGCTACCGCTCGAATGACGGACGTCTCGACGGAGGGGTTCTCCCGGTCGATCTGGCCGCGAACGCTGCCAGCCTCGGTGTCGACGTCATCCGCGCCAACACCGCTGCCGAGTTCGCCGACGCGATCAAGGTTGCCAAAGCAAGCGACACCAGCACCGTCATCCACGTCGAAACCGATCCGCTGATCGGCGCCCCGGACAGCGAATCCTGGTGGGATGTACCGGTATCGGCCACCTCCGAACTGGAGTCCACCAAGAAGGCACGGACAACTTACGAGTCCTGGAAGAAGATCCAGCGACCGTACCTCCGTCCATCCGAATGAAAATTCCGCACAACCACACCCCATAAAGCTTGCCCGCGAAAGGAATCTAGACATGAGCGCGATTCGCGTCGGATCAGCCCCCGACTCCTGGGGCGTGTGGTTTCCGGACGATCCACAGCAGACCCCTTACACACGATTCCTCGACGAGGTATCCGCGTCGGGATACGAATGGATCGAACTCGGCCCGTTCGGATACCTTCCGACCGATCCAGCCAAGTTGACGGACGAACTCGGCGCCCGCGGCCTGAAGCTTTCGGCCGGTACCGTTTTCGAACACCTGCACCAGGACGATTCCTGGGATGCCGTCTGGAATCAGATCAAGGACGTCGCCAAGTTGACCGCAGCCGTCGGCGGCAAGCACGTGGTGGTCATCCCTGAGATGTGGCGCGACCCTTCCACCGGAGCGGTACTCGAAGACCGCAATCTGACGCCCGAGCAGTGGCGTAAGAAAACCGACGGCATGAACGCTCTCGGGAAGGCAATGCTCGAGGAGTACGGCGTCATGGCGCAGTACCATCCTCATGCCGACAGTCACGTCGACATCGAAGACAACGTCTACAAGTTCCTCGAAGGGACCGACGAGCGTTTCGTGAATCTGTGTCTCGACACCGGCCACATCAGCTACTGCGGCGGCGACAATCTCGCAATTATCAACAAACATCCGGAGCGCATCGGGTACCTACACCTCAAACAGGTGGATCCGGCGATAGTCGCCAAGGTTGAGGCGGAGGACCTGCCGTTCGGTGAGGCCGTCAAACTCGGTGCCATGATCGAACCGCCGCGCGGAATCCCCGACATGCCGCCGCTTCTGGAGGCCATCGAGAAGCTCGGCATCGACGTGTTCGCGATCGTCGAGCAGGACATGTATCCCTGCCATCCCGACACACCGCTGCCCATCGCAGCGCGCACTCAGAAATACCTGTCCACCTGTGGCGTCCCCGCCGTCCGTTTCAACTGAGCAACACAATCGAGGAGTACCACCGCATGTCTGACAACCAGGATCTCCGGATCGCAGTGCTCGGCGTCGGCATCATGGGGGCCGATCACGTCGACCGCATCACCAACAAAATCGGCGGTGCCCGCGTCACCGTCGTCAACGACTACTCTCTCGCCCGCGCCGAGGAAATCGCAGCACTGACGCCAGGGGCGCGCGTCGTCGTCGATCCGTTCGATGCCATCGCAGCCGAGGACGTCGACGCCGTTGTTCTCGCAACCCCGGGCCCGACCCATGAGAAGCAGGTTCTTGCCTGCCTCGAAGCGGGCAAGCCTGTTCTCTGCGAAAAGCCGCTGACCACCGACGCGGACAGTTCGCTCACGATCGTCAAAGCCGAAGCAGCGCTGGGAAAAAGACTGATCCAGGTTGGTTTCATGCGCCGGTTCGACCACGAATACACCCAGCTCAAGGATTTGATCGACAGCGGCGATCTCGGTCGCCCTCTCGTTGTGCACTGCGCTCACCGCAATCCTGCGGTTCCGAACGGCTTCGACAGCGCGATGATCGTCAAGGACTCACTCGTCCACGAGGTCGACGTGACACGATTCCTGCTCGACGAAGAGATCACCTCAGTGCAGATCATCCGACCGGCCGCGAATTCGCTTGCTCCCGAGGGCATTCAAGACCCACAGATCGCGATATTCGAGACCGAGTCCGGCAGACACGTCGACGCCGAGGTGTTTGTCACCACCGGAGTTGCCTACGAGGTGCGCACCGAAGTTGTCGGCGAACTCGGAAGCGCGATGATCGGACTCGACGTGGGACTGATCCGAAAGACCAAGCCCGGCAACTGGGGTGGGCAGATCACCCCAGGATTCCGCGAACGCTTCGGGCAGGCCTACGACACCGAGTTCGCCCGGTGGATCAAGGCAGTGAAGACGGGCGCCGGCACCGGCAACTACATCGACGGACCAGGTGCTTGGGACGGGTACGCCGCGGCCGCTGTCTGCGCCGCCGGTGTGAAGTCTCTGGAGACGGGTCAGCGCGTCGTCGTGGACATGGTTGCGCGCGACTCTGTGGCCGGAGCTTAGCGATGAAGGTCGCACTCGACCCCACACCTTTCCATCACGATTACTCACTACTCGAGCTACCTCAGGTTGTTGCCGATCTCGGGTACGAGTACCTGCAGCTCACACCGCACGTCGACATGATCCCGTTCTTCAATCACCCGAAAGCCGACGACGCGCTCGTCACCGAGTTCCGGAAGGCCTGCGCGAGTGCGGGAGTCGGCATCGCGTCGGTGCTCCCGGTCCTTCGGTGGTCCGGCCCGGACGAGGACGCTCGCGAAGCAGCCGTGCGCTACTGGAAGCGGGCCATCCAGATCACGGTCGATCTCGGTGTCAACGTCATGAACACCGAATTCTCCGGCCGCCCCGAAAAGGCCGAAGAGTCCGAGCGTGCGTTCTATCGTTCGATGGAGGAACTGGTTCCGATCATCGAACGCGAGGGAATCGACGTCCTGATCGACCCCCACCCGGACGATTTTGTCGAAGACGGACTAGCCGCGATCCGCACGATCCGTGGTGTGAACTCCAAGAACCTCGGCATGGTGATCGTGGCGTGCCACCAATTCCACATGGGTGGGGACCTTCCCGCCATCATGGAGGCCGCCGGCGACATGGTCCGACTCGTTCACGTGGCGGACACCATGGATCATCACCGTTCCCACGGACTGCGCTACATCACCAACCCGCCAGGCAATGCCGTTCGAGTGCATCAGCATCTCAAAATCGGTGACGGAGACGTCAACTGGGACGAATTCTTCGGCGGTCTCGGCAAACTCGGCTTCTACGAACGTGAGAACGCCGTGATGGTGTCGAGCGTCTTCGCCGAGAACGAAAACGCGCACGAGGTTTCCCGGTACCAGCGCGAGACGATGAACGACTACGTCGCCAAGTACACCTCCCCGAACTCCTGAGTCACCAGACCACTAGGAAATACCATGACCAGCACTGATACTCGTGTCATCGCGCACTGGCTGGACGGCAAGCCGTTCGCCGGAACGTCCGAGGACACCGCCACCGTCACCAACCCCGCCACCGGACAGATCACCGGCCGACTGGCCCTGGCGAACCTCGAGGACGCCCGCGCTGTCATCGACGCGGCTGCGGCGGCCTTCCCCGCCTGGCGTGACACCTCACTGGCCCGGCGCACACAGGTACTGTTCAGCTTCCGCGAACTCCTCAACGCTCGCAAAGGTGAACTCGCCGAGATCATCACAGCCGAGCACGGCAAGGTTCTCTCCGACGCCCTCGGCGAAATCAGCCGCGGGCAGGAAGTTGTCGAATTCGCTTGCGGAATACCGCATCTCCTCAAGGGCGGATACACCGAGAATGCATCGACCAAGGTCGACGTCTACTCCATCCGCCAACCCCTCGGCCCCGTCGGCATCATCTCGCCCTTCAACTTTCCCGCGATGGTCCCCATGTGGTTCTTCCCGGTCGCCATTGCCGCCGGGAACACCGTGATTCTCAAGCCCTCGGAGAAGGACCCCACCGCGGCGATCTGGCTCGCCGAACTCTGGGCCGAAGCCGGTCTGCCCCCCGGCGTCTTCAACGTCCTCCAAGGTGACAAGCTCGCCGTCGACGAACTTCTGGAAAACAAAGCAGTCAAAGCGATTTCGTTTGTCGGATCCACCCCCATTGCCCAGTACGTCTATGCCACCGGCACCGCCAACGGCAAACGCGTGCAAGCACTCGGCGGCGCCAAGAACCACGCCATCGTTCTGCCGGACGCCGACCTCGACCTCGCCGCCGACGCAATGGTCAACGCGGGATTCGGCTCCGCGGGCGAACGATGCATGGCGATCTCCGCCCTGGTCGCAGTCGGCGACATCGCCGACGAACTGGTTGCCAAGATCGTCGAACGCACCACTCCCCTCGTCACCGGTGACGGCACCAAGAACTCCGACATGGGTCCGCTCGTCACCAAGGCCCATCGCGACAAAGTCGCGTCCTATGTCGATGCCGGCGAGAAGGACGGTGCCACGATCGTGGTCGACGGACGCACAGTTCAGGCCGACGGTGGACCGGACGGCTTCTGGCTCGGGCCCACCCTCATCGACCACGTCACCACCGACATGTCGATCTACACCGACGAAATCTTCGGACCTGTCCTGTCCGTCGTGCGTGTCGATACCTACGACCAAGCCCTCGAACTGATCAACAACAACCCGTACGGAAACGGCACCGCCATCTTCACCAACGACGGCGGCGCTGCCCGACGCTTCCAGAACGAGGTGGAGGTCGGAATGATCGGCATCAACGTCCCCATCCCGGTTCCCATGGCCTACTACAGCTTCGGCGGCTGGAAGAACAGCCTCTTCGGTGACACCCACGCTCACGGGACAGAAGGTGTTCATTTCTTCACGCGAGGTAAAGCCGTCACCAGTCGCTGGCTCGACCCCAGCCACGGCGGAATCAACCTCGGATTCCCCGAGAACAGTTAGCCGGCAAGACATCTGTGGCCGAGGCTCTCGAAGAGTCTCGGCCACAGATGTTTTCGAGAGGTCTACGTGACCGTGGGGTGGTACGTCAGTACTTGAACTCCGGATTCGTACCGACGATCGTCCTTCAACTCGAGGACGATCTTGTCGGCCGATTCGGGGAACACTCTCCCGCCGGACCCGAGAATGACCGGGAAGACCATCAGACGAAGCTCGTCGACCAGACCGGCCAGCAACAACGCGTGGACGAGCGTCCGACTTCCCGCGACCAGGATTTCGCCGTCGATCTGCTCCTTCAGCTTCGGAACGGCTTCCTCGATGGGACCGTCGAGTGCCGTCGAGTTGTTCCATTCGAGCGGTTCGGTCGAACTCGTGACGACGTACTTGGGCATCTCGTTCATCTTGTCCGCAAAGCCTTGGTCGTCTTCGCGCTCGGGCCAGGCACCGGCGAAGCTCTCATAGGTCCGCCGCCCGAGTAGAAGGACGTCCGCGGCGAGGGTTTCGTCGAGTTTGAACTTCATCTGATCGCCCTCCTGGTACGGAAAGACCCATCCAGTGTGCGCATAACCCGGTTCGCCACCGGGAGCTTCCATCACCATGTCCAAAGACACGAATTCTGTCACCACGATCTTGCCCATACCGATCCCCTGTCGTCAGTGCGTGTGCGCCATTCGAGTAGCCGACTACCCCACTGTTACAGACTCTGCGTGGTGGTGGAACTCATCGGCGGCGATCGTCGACTATGACCGATGTACAAACCGAATCGCCTGTTTTCGATCCCTCTGCTTGCGTGGCGATTCGGACGTTCCCTCAGGTTCGCATACCCTCGTATATCGATGATGTGGCGTCGAAAGTGTGCAGTGGCAGTAGCCGGAACAGTGCTCTCAGGGAGCATTGCGTTTACCGGTGTCGTAGGGACCTCGGGAGTGGCCGGCGCCCAACCGGCCCCGCCGCCGCCCACCACCACCGAAGCGCCGTTCACAACACCCAACACCGACAGCTGCCCTTTCACGAGTAGCCCGGCACCGGCGATCGATCTCTCCGAAGCACCCGCGCCCGGATCTACGGCCCCGACTGCTGTCCCGATTCCGGAAAGCCCTGTCGGTGGAGACAAGCTCGGCGAGTGCGGTGTTGTACTCCCTGACGGCGCTCCCCCGCTCCCGGCGGATATCGCGGCATCCGGATGGGTACTCGCGGACGCCGAAACCGGTGAGGTCCTCGCCGCGAAAGATCCGCACGGTCGCTACCGACCGGCCAGCACCATCAAGATGCTCTTGGCTCTTGTCGCGCTCGACGAACTCGATCTCGACACCGAAATCACCGCAACGGCCGAAGACGCGGACGCTGAAGGTAGCGCTGTCGGCATCGGCAAGGGCGGCAAGTACACCAACCGGCAACTGATGCAGGGTCTGGTCATGGCGTCGGGAAACGATGCCGCGCATGCTCTTGCCCGCCAACTCGGCGGTGACGCTGCAGCCGTGTCGAAAATGAACGCGCTCGCGGCCGAACTCGGCGCCCTCGACACTCGCACGGCAACTCCATCCGGACTCGACGGCCCGGGGATGAGCAGCTCGCCGTACGACCTGGCCGTGATTTTCCATACCGCCCTGCAGAATCCGACGTTTGCCGGTCTGATCCATACCGAGACCGTCGAATTTCCCGGCTTCCCCAAGGATCCGACGATTCCCGACGATCAGGACCGCCCCGGATTCACTCTCGCCAACGACAATCAGCTGCTCTACAACTACGACGGCGCATTGGGCGGCAAGACCGGCTTCACCGACGACGCCCGCCACACGTATGTGGGTGGCGCGGAGCGTAACGGCCGGAAACTACTGGTGACATTGATGGGCGGCGAAGCCAAGCCGATCCGTCCGTGGGAGCAGGCTGCCCGTCTACTCGACTACGGATATGCACTCCCCGCGAGCACAACCGTCGGCTCGTTGACGGACCGATCCACCGACGATTCCAGTCCCGATGTCACTCGCACACCGTCTGCCGCTGCACCAGGCTCGATCTCGGCAGCACCCACCGCTACCGACGCCGAATCCGACACCACTGACCGCATCCTCATCGGTGCTGTCGGTGGAGTAGTGGTGATCGCGCTGGTGGCGGGAGCCGTTGCCCTCAACCGTCGGAGGCGCTAGCGCGGCCGACGACGCATGAAGCCCGAAAGACCCAGGCCGGCAACCGCACCCGTGGCGATCAGCGCAGCCACGCGAGACGGTGAAGCACCGTCACTGACAACGATTCGCGGCGAGATCACGGCGGGATCCGGCGGCGGAACGAACGCCAGGGCCATACTTTCCTTGGTCGTCGCCGCCCACGCCGTGCAGAACAGCAGCATCCGTGACGCCGTGAACACGAACACGAGCAAACCGATGATCGGACCGAATGCCACGCCCGCTGGTCCGTTGGTGACGGCAGCGAGGTAGATCGCACCCACCTGCTTGAAGATCTCGAACACAATCGCGGCGATAACCGCTGCCTGCGCAGCGCTACGCAGCGTGACAGGCTCGCGCGGCAGCCGGGCGATCACCCACAGGAACACCGCCCACGTCGCCAGGAGTGAGAGCAACAGTGAAACAACTCTGAGCCCCACGCCGACACCGGTGATGTTCTCGAGGTTGAGCCATTTCACGATCTGAGTCGCAACCGGCCCACTGCTCAGCGCCGACATTCCCAGTGAGACGACCATGGCGAGAGCCAGACCGACGAGGGCCCCTGCGTCACCAAGTTTGGTACGTACGAACCCCTTGGGCTCGCGCTTGCTCTCCCACATCGCCGTCAGCGCGTCGCGAACATTTGCCATCCAACCGAGACCCGCGTACGCAGCACCCAGGAGGCCGAAGATTCCGACGCTCGCGCGCGAGTCGATGGCCGAATCGATCAGCGTGTTGATGGTGTCACCCAAGCTGCCCGGAATGCTCTTGGTGATCTGCTCCTGAATCGACTCCAGGTACTCGGGATGCCCGGCCAATACGAAACCGGCCACTGCAAACGCGACCATCATGATCGGAATCAACGCGAGAACGCTGAAATACGTGATACCAGCAGCGTAATAGTCGCCTTTTTGCTCTTGAAACCGTCCGGCCGCGCGAACCAGATGATCGAGCCAGGGTCGCGCTGCCCGTTGCTTCTCGAGAAAGCTCGGTGCGTCGTCGTCCGTGTCAGCCATTGCCGTCCCCCTCATGTTCGGTCAGGCGTCGTGAGTCCGAATTCGCGTAAGTCAGCCCTTCGGTGCCAGGAATCCGACCTTGTCATAGACAGCGGCGAGAGTGCGTGAAGACACCTCACGGGCGCGGTGCGCTCCGGCCGCGATGATGCGATCCAGCTCTGCCTCGTCGGCGAGGTAACCGTCGACCTTCGCCTTGAGCGGGGTGACGAACTCGGTCAGCACGTCAGCGGTATCGGTCTTGAGGTCGCCGTACCCCTTGCCCTCGTAACCGGCCACCAGAGTCTCGATCGGTACTCCCGAGAGAGCCGACTGAATGGTGAGCAGGTTGCTGACGCCCGGCTTGGCCTGCGGGTCGAAACGAATCTCGCGCTCGTTGTCGGTGACGGCCGACTTGATCTTCTTCGCCGACACCTTCGGGTCGTCGAGCAGATTGATCAGTCCGGCCGCACTGGCGGCGGACTTGCTCATCTTCGCGGTCGGATCCTGCAGGTCGTAGATCTTTGCCGTGCCCTTGATGATCTGCGGCTCGGGAACGACGAACGCCTTGCCGTAGCGGGTGTTGAACCGTCCGGCCAGATCGCGTGCGAGTTCGAGGTGCTGACGCTGATCCTCACCCACGGGGACTCGCTGCGGGCGGTACAGAAGGATGTCCGCGGCCATCAGAACCGGATACGTGAACAAGCCGACACTGGCGTTGTCGCTGCCTTGCTTGGCGGACTTGTCCTTGAACTGCGTCATACGGCTGGCTTCACCGAAACCGGTGATGCAGTTCAGGACCCACGCCAACTGTGCGTGCTCGGGAACCTGACTCTGCACGAACAGCGTCGCCCGATCCGGATCGATCCCCACCGCAAGGAGCTGAGCCACCGCAACCTTGGTGCGACGACGCAATTCCTTCGGGTCCTGCGTCACCGTGATGGCGTGAAGATCCGGAATGAAGTAGAAAGCGTCGAAATCGTCCTGCAACGGAACCCACTGCTGCAGCGCACCCAGGTAGTTGCCGAGGTGGAAAGAATCCGACGTCGGCTGGATTCCGGAAAGCACGCGAGGCTTTGCGGTGGGCTTCTGTTCTGCAGGGGTCGACATGGTTCCGATCTTTTCACGAGTGGAAATCAGTGCAGTGGCGTGGTGCCCGGGTAGTCGAGTTCGACGAGGTCTTCACCGTGGGCGGCGAGGTCCTCCGCACCGAACTGGTAGACGGTCCGGAAAACGACGGGTTCCCATTCTTCGGCGTAGAAGTCCATCGTTTCGCAGAACCACTCCAACTGATCCTGTTGCTCGGACAGTAGAGAACCCGCGCCTCGGACCACAACTACATATCCGGCGCCGAGTCCGAGGACGTCGTCGAGATCGCGCATGACATCGTCGAAAGCGTCTTTGTTTCGTCCGAAGTGGGACGGAAACTGGAAGGCTGCCGCGAACTCGCCGAAGACCTGCGCCGTTGTCCGCATGTTCTCTCCGCGAACCACCCGAACGACAAAATTCTCGGCACGGAGTTGACGTGCAAGATCATCTGCAACGGCCGGGTCGCTCTGCAGCGCCACCGAAGCCACATCCGAAGACGGATCCAGCCACTGCGCCACGCTGACCGTAGACGAATCGGACATCAGCGAATCCTCACAAACGTGTCGTAGTGATCGAGGGTGTACCACGCCGAACCGTCGTTGCCGGTGACGATTCGCTCGGCGTCGCGTCCTTGGCCGTTCTTCTTCGGGTTCACGTCCCATTCCTGATAGACGACACGTCCGCCACCGGCACCGACAGCGGGTAGGCGGCCTTCGCTGTTGCGGAAGGTGATGCCGCCCTTGGTGCCCGGCGCATTGGCGGAATCCGGCCACCTCCCGGCGTCGATCTCGACCAGCGTGGCGAGCACTCGCGCCGGCGCATCGGTGCTTGTCTGCTGCGTTGGCTTGGCAGCGGAATTCGAGGACGCGGAACTCGACGGCGCAGCCTTGGTGGTGGCGCCGGGCTTGGCTTGAACACTCGAGGACTGAACGCTCGAGGACTTCGTACCCGACGACGCCGAACTGTCGGAGTCACGTGAAGAAAGGGTGACCGCCAGTACGAGCGCAACCACCGCCACCACGACGGTGATGATGGCGTTGCGCGTCTTTGCGCTCGGCATTTTCAGACCTTCAGACATACGCGTCTCTATCGGTACGAGACGGTGACAGGCGCATGATCCGACCAACGGAGGTCGTAGGACTCAGCGCGTTCCACGAGCGCGACCTTGGCCCGCTCGGCGTATCCGCGAGTGGCAACCTGGTAATCGATACGCCAACCCGAATCGTTGTCGAATGCCTTTCCGCGGTACGACCACCACGAGTACGGGCCGTCGACACCCGGATGGAGGGTGCGGAAGACGTCCACCCACGCGGAATCTTCGGCGAACAGCAGATCCATCCAGGCGCGCTCCTCGGGGAGGAATCCCGAAGACTTCTTGTTGGTCTTCCAGTTCTTGAGGTCGAGTTCGGTGTGCGCGATGTTCCAATCGCCGCTGACCACCACGTGACGATCGGCAGCCTCGGCCGCCGCAGCGGTGGTAGCGAGGTGAACTGCGAAGGACGCCATGAACCGCTCCTTCTCCTCCTGCTTCGGCGTGAGCGCCTCACCGGAGGGCAGGTACAGGCTCGCGACGGTCAGATCGGCGAAGTCGGCTTCGATGTATCGACCGGCGTCGAGAAACTCGTCGTCCCCGTGACCGATCCGCACCGCTTCAGGTTCCGTGCGTGAGAGCACCGCGACTCCGTTGCGTCCCTTCGCGGACGGCTCGGCGGAGACGAGGAACCATCCGTTGCCGAGCGCTGGTTCGAGAGTCTCGCGAAGCTGATCGTCCGACGCACGCGTTTCCTGAAGGCAGATGAAATCCGCCGACGTCTTCTCCAGCCAGTCGAGCATGCCCTTGCGGGCAGCTGCTCGAACGCCGTTGACGTTCACGGACGTGATGGTGTGGGGCGCAAGAATGTGGGAGTCAGCAGTTTGTGGCACGGCAAGCACCGTAGCCGATTCCACCGACGCGGATGGGCGCCCAGGTCAGCGCGCGGCCCTACGCTGCAGAATCACCGCTACCGCCAGCACGACGAGACCCGCGACGGCCAGCAACGACCCCACCGCTGCCGGCGCGGTGTACCCGTAACCGGCTGCGATGACGACGCCGCCGATCCACGCTCCGAAGGCGTTGGCGATGTTGAGTGCGGCGTGATTGAGAGACGCGGCCAAGGTCTGAGCATCCTCGGCGACATCCATCAACCGTGTCTGGAGGCCAGGCACCATCGACGACCCGGCGAGCCCGATGAGGAAGACGAAGATCAGTGCCGTGTACGGATTGCGCACGGCGATCACGAAGACCGCGAGGATCACAACGAGGGATCCCATCGACAGGAACAAGCCCTTCATCAGTGCGCGATCCGCGAGGTATCCACCGACGAAGTTGCCGGCCACCATGCCCAGTCCGTACAGCATGAGTGCGAGGGGAATGAACGAAGCGCCAAGCCCGGACACGTCGGTGAGAGTCGTACTGATGTAGGTGTAGACGGCAAACATCCCGCCGAATCCGACCATGCCCACGATCAAGGTCATCCACACCTGAACGCGGCCCAGTGCCCCGAGTTCGGTGATCGGATTCGTCACCGGCATACCGTCCAACCGCGGAATCCAGACGAACAGCGAAGCAACCGTTGCCACTCCGATCACCGCAACCAAGGCGAAGGCGCTGCGCCAGCCGAGTGCCTGGCCGATCCAGGCCGCGACCGGCACACCGATCACGTTGGCCACGGAAAGACCCATCATCACCATGGCGACGGCCTTCGCGCGTTTTCCCGGTTCGGCCAGGTGAGCTGCGACCAGTGCGGCGACTCCGAAATACGCGCCGTGCGGCAATCCGGCGACGAAGCGGGCCATCATCAGCGTCGTGTACGAGGGCGCGAAAACCGAGGCGGCATTGCCGACGGTGAACGCGACCATGAGTGCGATCAACAGGGTGCGGCGCGGTACTCGTGCGGTGAGTGCAGCGATCAGCGGAGCGCCGACGACAACCCCGAGCGCGTACGCCGAGATCACGTGACCCGCGACGGGTTCCGAGACGCCGAGTCCGGATGCCATTTCCGGGAGCAACCCCATGGCGACGAACTCGGTTGTGCCGATACCGAAACCGCCGAGAGCGAGAGCGAGCATCGCCGGACCTCTGGCGGAACGAACCCCGGGTGTCGAGGTGTCAGAACGGGAGAGGGTAGACGAAGTCACTGATCAATTGTGGTCTCACACCTGGTTGAACTTCCAAGTGAGAGCGGGTGAGTTCACTCACGTGAGACCGCGAACACAAATGGGACGCCCGGTTTCCCAGACGTCCCATTTGACAGGTGAAGCGGTGAATCTACTTCGCGGCCATGGCCTTCTGCAGGTTCACGTCGAGCGCGCCGAGGAACTCCTCGGTGGTCAGGTAGCCCTGATCGCCGCCGACCAGCATCGAGAGGTCCTTGGTCATCTGGCCGCTTTCGACGGTCTTGATGACAACGTCTTCGAGCGCCTGCGCGAAGCCGATGACCTCAGGGGTGCTGTCGAGCTTGCCACGATGCTCGAGCCCGCGGGTCCACGCGAAGATGGACGCGATCGGGTTGGTCGAGGTGGGCTTGCCCTGCTGGTGCTGACGGTAGTGACGCGTCACGGTGCCGTGAGCAGCCTCTGCCTCACAGGTCTTTCCGTCCGGTGTCAGCAGAACCGACGTCATGAGGCCGAGCGAGCCGAAGCCCTGGGCCACGGTGTCGGACTGGACGTCGCCGTCGTAGTTCTTGCATGCCCAGACGTATCCGCCCTCCCACTTGAGAGCGGAAGCGACCATGTCGTCGATGAGGCGGTGCTCGTAGGTCAGACCTGCAGCATCGAACTCAGCCTTGAACTCGGTCTCGTAGACGTGCTGGAAGATGTCCTTGAAGGCACCGTCGTACGCCTTGAGAATGGTGTTCTTGGTGGACAGGTACACCGGGTAGTTCTGCTGCAGTCCGTAGGTGAGCGACGCGCGAGCGAAGTCACGGATGGACGTGGTGAAGTTGTACTGCCCCTGGACGACGCCGCCCTCTTCGGGGAAGTTGACCAGTTCGTGCTCGATCGGTGCGCTGCCGTCCTCAGGCGTGTAGGTGATCATCACCTTGCCGGGGCCGGGGACCTTGAAGTCTGTGGCGCGGTACTGGTCGCCGAATGCGTGACGGCCGATGATGATCGGCTTGGTCCAGCCCGGAACGAGTCGCGGAACGTTGGAGATGATGATCGGTGCGCGGAAGATCGTGCCGCCGAGAATGTTGCGGATCGTTCCGTTCGGGGAACGCCACATCTTCTTAAGACCGAATTCCTCGACACGTGCCTCGTCCGGCGTGATCGTGGCGCATTTGACGCCGACGCCGTGCTTCTGGATCGCGTGCGCTGCGTCGATGGTGACCTGGTCGTCGGTCTCGTCGCGGTACTCGATACCGAGGTCGTAGTACTCGAGGTTCACATCGAGATACGGATGGATCAACTTGTCTTTGATGAACTGCCAGATAATGCGCGTCATCTCATCGCCGTCGAGTTCGACGACGGTGCCCTCAACCTTGATTTTGGACATGGGTGCTTCGCGTCCTCCTAGGAAGTTTCCCTGGTTACACGGTTGCGGTCACACTTTGTGAGTGGGTCCGCGAACGGTTCGATTATCAAACCTAGACGGTGTGGACTGATCTCGGGAGATGAGTCCCAAACAAGACAAGCGTACTGCTAACCCATGAGGCCGCAACCGGCAGGTCCACTCATCGGTCTCTACTCGCGAGTAACTTTTGCCTGCTAGTGGGCTGCGTCGCTCTGCCTCGCGTGCGGTTGCGGCTCACATTTCGCCCCGTGTCAGGACTGCGCTCACTTCCCGGTAGAATCCGACTTGGTCATGAGTGCCAGCGTCAAGCCCCGGCTCGCTGGACGGCAACCCTCCAACCGCGGTGGGGTGCCCCGGGTGATGACCAGGTTTCCCGACGTGGATCTGCTCGCGCAGTTCCACCGCAATTCGGGTGACAAGCGCGGGTCCGACAGGGACGGACCCCAGACCGGGCCGAGCCCCACGGAGGTATTTCAGTATGTGTCGCACTTGTAGATAGACCCCAGCACGGGGCGGCGATCATTCGCCCCCGTCCGACATCTATCCGTCAGACCACTGGAGTGAACAAATCATGACCGACAACACAGCCGACGCCGCAGCAACTTCGGATCCGACCGCGAACTGGTCGTTCGAGACCAAGCAGGTGCACGCCGGACAAACAGCGGACACCGCCACAAATGCGCGCGCTCTGCCGATCTACCAGACCACCAGCTACGTCTTCGACAGCACCGATCACGCTGCGGCACTGTTCGGCCTCGCCGAGCCGGGCAACATCTACACGCGGATCATGAATCCCACACAGGACGCCGTCGAGCAGCGCATCGCTGCCCTCGAAGGCGGGGTCGCCGCACTCCTCCTCTCCTCGGGTCAGGCCGCCGAGACCATCGCGATCCTCAACATCGCCGAGGCCGGCGACCACATCGTCTCCAGCCCGTACCTGTACGGCGGCACGTACAACCTCCTGCATTACACCCTTCGTAAGCTGGGCATCGAAGTCACGTTCGTCGAGGATCCCGACAATCTCGAGCAGTGGCGCGAAGCCATTCGCCCGAACACGAAGGCGTTCTACGGCGAAACGATCGCCAATCCGAAGAACCACATCCTCGACCTACCCGGTATCTCGTCACTGGCCCACGAGAACGGTCTTCCGTTGATCGTGGACAACACAGTCGCGACGCCGTACCTGCTTCGCCCACTCGAACACGGCGCCGACATCGTCGTTCACTCCGCCACCAAATACCTTGGTGGACACGGCACCGCGATCGCCGGCGTCATCGTCGACGGTGGCACTTTCGACTGGACGCAGGGTCGCCACACGAACTTCACGACGCCTGATCCCAGCTACCACGGCGTCACCTTCGCGGACCTCGGCGCGCCGGCGTTCGCACTCAAGGCCCGCGTCCAACTGCTGCGCGATCTCGGTTCCGCCGTGGCGCCGTTCAACGCGTTCCTCATCGCGCAGGGTATCGAAACCTTGAGCCTGCGCATCGAGCGCCACGTATCCAATGCACAGAAGGTCGCCGAATTCCTCGACGGTCACGTCGAGGTCGCCTCCGTTTCCTACGCGGGACTCCCCTCCTCGCCATGGTTCGAACGCGGAAAGCAGCTGACGCCCAAGGGAACCGGCGCCATCGTCACCTTCGAGCTGCCCGGCGGTATCGATGCGGGCAAGACGTTCGTCAACGCCCTGACGCTGCACAGCCACGTCGCCAACATCGGTGACGTTCGCTCACTCGTGATCCACCCCGCCTCGACGACACACTCGCAGCTCACCCCCGAAGAGCAGCTCGCCTCCGGTGTCACACCCGGGCTCGTTCGCCTCGCGGTCGGCATCGAAGGAATCGACGACATCCTCGCCGATCTCACCGTCGGCCTGGCAGCGGTGGCAAACTCGTGACCGTGAACGAATTGGAGCCCAGGATCGACCTCCTGCCCCCACCCGACGGCCAGGTGGGGTTCGTCGACATCGGTGCCTTGGAACTCGAGAGCGGCGCGGTGCTCCCATCGGTTTCGCTCGCCGTTCAGCGGTGGGGTGAGCTTTCCCCGAACCGCGACAACGTCGTACTCGTCGAGCACGCACTGACCGGAGACTCACACGTCACCGGACCGATCTCCGCGAATCAGCCCTCCCCCGGCTGGTGGAACGGGATGGTCGGCCCCGGCGAACCGATCGACACCGGCGAATGGTGCGTCATCGCAACCAATGTCCTCGGTGGTTGTCGCGGCACGACCGGTCCCAGTTCGCCGGCCGACGACGGCAAGCCGTGGGGCAGCAGGTTCCCGGAGATCTCCATCCGGGATCAGATCGCGGCGGAGAAGAAGCTCGTCGATCTCCTCGGGATCGACCAGTTGGCCTCGGTAGTCGGCGGATCCATGGGGGGCATGCGCACCCTCGAATGGGCAGTTACCTACCCGGACGGCATTCGCTCCGCGTTGGTTCTCGCAACCGGTTCACGGGCCACTGCAGATCAGATCGGCACCCAGACGACGCAGATCGCTGCCATCGTCTCCGATCCGGATTGGCAGGGCGGTGACTACCACGGAACGGGGCGGGCACCTCGCACCGGACTCGGCATCGCCCGTCGCATCGCGCACCTGACGTACCGCACCGAGTCCGAACTGGACGCACGCTTCGAGAACTCCGCTCAGAACGACGAAAATCCTTGGAACGGTGGACGATACGCCGTACAAAGTTACCTGGAACATCAGGCAGACAAGCTGGTCGACCGCTTCGACCCGAGCACGTACGTCCTACTGACCGAGGCCATGAACCGGCACGACATCGGTCGTGGACGCGGCGGTGTTGCGGCGGCGTTGGCATCGATCACGGCACCGGTCGTGGTGGGCGGCGTCGACTCGGATCGGCTGTATCCCCTTCGCTTGCAGGAGGAGATCGCCGACGGAATTTCCACGTGCAGCGGCCTCGAGATTCTCAAGTCCAAGGACGGCCACGACGGCTTCCTGACGGAGGCGGACGCCGTCGCCGGACTGCTTCGCCGAACGATGGAGTTCGCGCGTACGGCTCGCTGATTCGGCACAGAGCCACGTTTTCAGGATTCGTCAATGTCGGGAAAACCACAGCTGATCTGCGGGTTTTCCCGACATTCTCATTGGCGAACGTGAGCCGGCGCGGCTAGCATCGGCGAACGTGAATCAGCCATGCTCGACGCGCCTGCAGGCTACGTACATTCCCGAGCACATGTCCTTCGCGTTCTGGGGTGACGCAGACCCGGCAGCGCGGCTGTCGGCACTGGGGATGCCGACCGGGTCGCCGGGCGTGTGCAGGCTTGCGATCCCGGTCGACGAGTCGATCACAGCAACCGACGTCGAAGCGCAACTGCTCGACCTCACCACCGCGATCGACGCGTTCCACAACCTCGATGCTGGTCGCGGCGACCTCGGATCGTCGCTGCTCGCGTGGAAGCGCGTCATCGACACCGGCGCACATGACATTCCGACCGCAGCGCATGCCGCTATCGAGCGCGACGACACGAAGATCCGAAGCGCCGCGTCCACGGTGCGGTTGTTCACGGAAGCGCGCGCGGCCATCGAGAGTCTTCGCCGAGCAAAGATTCAGGCGACTCTGCGCCCGTATCAAATGCAGGGAGTTGCCTGGCTGACGGCTCTGTCGGGTTCGGGCGGTGGGATCTTGGCCGACGAGATGGGTTTGGGTAAGACACTGCAAGCGATTTCGATGATCGCGATCCGCGCCGGCGACGGTCCGCATCTGGTTGTGTGTCCCACCTCGGTGATAGGAAACTGGCGCCGCGAGATCGAGCGATTCGCTGCGCATCTGCCACTGCACGTTCATCACGGGGCCGCCCGTGCACTTCCCACTCGTATCCCCGCCGGCACTACGGTTCTGACCAGCTACAGCGTCTTGCGTTCCGACGCAGCCCAATTGGCCCCGGTCCATTGGAGTTCAGTGGTCTTCGACGAGGCGCAACAGATCAAGAACCCCGCTTCCCTCGCCGCGAAAGCAGCAATGCAGTTGTCGGCGGACGTCAAGGTAGCGATGACCGGCACGCCGGTGGAGAACCGTCTCGAAGAATTGTGGTCGCTCTTTCGCGTCGCCAATCCCGACGTCCTCGGAACTCGCGCACGGTTTCGTCAACGCTTTGCCGTACCGATCGAATCCGGTCGATCGGCCACCGCGGCGACCAGGCTTGCCGCGGTCATCGATCCCTTCATTCTGCGCAGAACCAAAGACACAGTGGCCAAGGATCTTCCGCCCAAGCAGTTCTCCACGGTCTCGTGCACTCTGACGTCGGAACAGGCGCGCATCTACCGGTCGGCAGTTGCCGATGCGCTCGACTCCGGATTGGGCACGGGAATTGCCCGGCGTGGCAACATCCTTGCGCTTCTGACCACTCTCAAGCAGGTATGCAATCACCCGGCGCAGGTCACCGGCGATACGGACGACCTCTACGGAAGATCCGGAAAGCTCGACCGCGCAACGGAAATGATCGCCGAGATCGTCGACGACGGCGATCGCGCGCTGATATTCACGCAGTACCGGACGATGGGCGAGATGCTCTCGCGACACCTGGGAGCCGAACTGGGTATCGGTGCCGTGCCTTTCCTCCACGGCGGCCTGAACACCGACAAACGAGACGCGATGGTCGACGCGTTCCAGAACGAGACGGATTCACCACCGGTTCTGATTCTGAGCTTGCGCGCCGCCGGCTTCGGCCTCAACCTCACGCGCGCAAGTCATGTCGTGCACTACGACCGGTGGTGGAACCCAGCCGTCGAGGATCAAGCAACCGACCGGGCACACCGCATCGGCCAGAAACGCACCGTCAACGTCCACACCTTGGTGACGGGCGGTACCGTGGAGGATCACATAGCAGCGATGCACGAGTCCAAACGAGCTGTGGCCGATGCTGTCTCCGGGAACGTCGAGGCCGCGCTGGCCGATCTCCCCGACGCCGAACTGCGTGAACTTCTCGAACTCGACGGCGCGGTGATCATCTGATGGCCAACGAATTCGGCGTCACCGCTTGGGGTCGAGCGTGGCTGCGCACGGTGGAGCGGACCGCGGCATCCGGTCCGAACCCGTCCCTGCCGACGGCTCGCACCCTGGCACGCAACGGTTCCGTGGAGTTCACCGTCGTCTCGTCGGGGACCGTCGTCGCCGAGGTGAGCACCAAGGCAAAAACTTCGTCAGTGACGATTGGTGTCCCGCTCTGGACCAAATCCGAGATCGCTGCAGTGAAGAGCCTTCTCCGTTCGGCTGGAAAGGCGAACAGATCCGTCTCCACCGGCGAACTGCCGGACAGCGTCGTCACCGAACTGCAGGCTCGAAATATCGCAGTAGCCGTTGATCTTTCGGAGTGCACTTCCAGCTGCGACTGCTCAGGTCGACGCTCGCCGTGCGTTCACCATCTCGCCGCGATCTACGCCCTCGCCGGGCGAATCGACGAGGAACCTGCACTTGCGGTGACGTTACGGAGTGCACCGGTCAAGGCTGGAAAGAAGTCGACATCCACACATTCGCCGGAGTGGATCCCTTTGAGTGATATCGACATTCGCTCGTTCTACGGGGACTGACCTTCTCAGTCGGTACCGAGCGGATCGATGGTCAGGGCGAGCGTCGCGATCAGCACACCCATAACGCCCATCGCCGCAGTGTCGAAGACCCTTCCACGCACCGCGAGCAACCCCACACGGTTCTCGGGAACGAACCACCGAGCGGCAGCTCCGATGATGACGGCAACACCGAAGACGAGGGCGCCGCGGCGCCACCGGTCGGCCAGCACGAGAACCACGGCCGCCGCGATCACGGCGAGGACCGCGAGCATGGGCAGATTCTTCTTCGCGAGGCCGACCAGTGAGGACATCGGACTCAGACTCCGGCCAGAACCCGCTCGGCGCGCTCGACCACGTTGGTGATCAGGAACGCGCGGGTCAGCGGTCCGACACCACCGGGGTTGGGTGAGACGAAGCCGGCGACCTCGTTGACGTCGGCTGCGACGTCGCCGCGCAGGCCGTCGTCGGTGCGACTGACGCCGACGTCGAGGACCGCTGCCCCGGGCTTGACCATGTCTGCGGTGATGAGGCCGGGAACGCCGGCGGCAGCGACGATGATGTCGGCGCGGCGAACCTCGGCCGCGAGATCGCGGGTACCGGTGTGGCAGAGCGTGACCGTCGCGTTCTCGCTACGACGCGTCAGCAGCAATCCGATCGGGCGACCGACTGTGACGCCTCGTCCGACTACCACCACGTGTGCGCCCGCAATAGGGACCTCGTAGCGGCGCAGGAGATGCAGGATTCCACGCGGGGTGCACGGCAGCGGGGCTTCCTTGCCCAACACCAGTCGACCGAGGTTGACCGGGTGCAAGCCGTCGGCGTCCTTGTCGGGGTCGATGCGCTCGAGGGCTGCGTTCTCGTCAAGGTGCTTGGGAAGCGGCAACTGCACGATGTAGCCGGTGCACTCGGGATTGGCATTGAGCTCGTCGATCGTCGCGTTGAGCTGCTCCTGCGTGATGTCGGCAGGCAGGTCGCGTCGCAAAGAATTGATACCGACCTTGGCGCAGTCGTTGTGCTTGCCGCGCACGTAAGCCGCGGATCCGGGGTCGTCGCCCACCAGGATGGTGCCCAAGCCGGGTGTGATGCCCTCTGCCTTCAGAGCGCTCACCCGCACCTTCAGGTCTTCGAAGATTTCGTCGCGGGTAGCTTTGCCGTCGAGGATCGTTGCAGTCACGGCGACCATTGTTCCAGGTTAGGGTCGATGAGTGACAACGGCTCCGGAACTACGCGGCCCGAGGGTGCTCCTCTCCCCCGTCGCGCCCGATCATCACGCCCGTCTGCGGGCAATTCACCTGCACCCGGACGTCGTGCACTGGTGGCAAAATCCCGACGACGACTGGCCTGCAGCGCCGGAGGCTGGCACCACGCGCTACAGCATCTTCCACGGCGACCACCTGATCGGCTTCATCCAGTGGTATGAGGCGGAGGACAACCCCGACTTCCGCCACGCCGGGCTCGACTTGTTCCTCGATCCTGACTTCCACGGCCGAGGGTTCGGTCGCGAATCGATTCGCGTGCTGTGTGCCCACCTGATCGACGACCTCGCATTCCACCGTCTGGTCATCGACCCGGAGGTCGACAACTCCGTCGCCATCGCGTGCTACCGATCGGTGGGGTTCAAAGACGTCGGGGTGATGCGCGAGTATTCGCGAGATCGCCATGGTGTGTGGAAGGACGGACTGCTGATGGATCTGCTCGCACGGGAATTCATCCGCTGATCGACTGGGACGAGTTCGAAAGGACCGACATCATGTTGCTGGACAAGGAATTCACGGCCACCCTGCAGAAGAGCGACGCCAAGGGCGGGTGGACTTATGTGATCTGGCCGGAGTCCGCCGAGTTCTTCGGCACCCGCGGCCTGGTCAAGGTACGCGGGACGATCGACGGACATCCGTTCCAGAGTTCGTTCATGGCGTTGGGAGACGGTAACCACAAGCTGCCGGTCAAAGCCGATCTTCGCAAAGCCATCGGCAAGGAGACCGGCGAGCTGGTGACGGTGCGCCTCGAGGAGCGCTTGGAGAGCTAGGCGCTGCTACTTCATGTCGACGACAAGACCGTGCGCCGACGCGTACGCCACCGCCTGCATCAACTCGATCTGCGCGTTTCCGACGGACGCGGACGTCCACAGGCTCGGATCGATCCGTGCACCGCGCAGGTCTGCACCTTCGAGTTTGAGTCCACCCGTACGAGCACCGGACAGATCCGCCGACGCCAGCACCGCGCCCCGCATGTCGGCCCGAACCAGGTTCGCTTCACGGAAGCGGCATGAGGTGAAGTCGATCTTTCTCAGGTCCGCCCCGCCGAGTGAGGTCAACGAGAAGTCGACTTCGTCGAGCGTCAACGGCCGGATGCGGCAACCGTCGAACGCCGACCCGAGCAGACTGCAGTTTCGGAACGTGCTGTGCCACAGGCTAGTCCGGGCAAAATTGCACGAGCGGAACGCAGTTCCCGTGTGCACGGACTCCCCCAGATCGGTGCCGGTGAAATCACAATCCGTGAACACCACCGACTCCGTCGTGAGTCCGGTGAGGTCGGCGTCTCGGAAATTGCAGTTGGTGAAAGTGCGCTGACGCCACTTCTGCCCGGCCAGCCGCGCGTCTGAATAGTCTTCGCCGACGACATCGTCGGATTCTTCGGGGAGCATGCCGTCCATACTGCCCCGCCGCACCGACACCGGTTCGATCGCCTAGGTCTCGCAGGCCACGCCGTCACCGTCACGATCAAGCTTGGACGAATAGCCGGGATCGCCGCGGTAGATCGGGGCAGCACCGGCCGCTCGCACGGCTGCACAGTTGGCGTAATACACCCCCGCGTCGGGCACCTTGGCCGGCGGCGGAACGTACGCCGGTTCTGTTGTCTTCGGCGGTGTGTACGCAGGAGCGGGCGGAACATACGGCGTAGTCGTGGTCTCCGGGACCTGCGGAACCAGCGGCACGATTGCCACGGTGGTTGTCGTCGGTGGCGGCACGATCGTTGTCGTCGTCGGCAAGAGGGACGAAGTCGTGGTCTTCGTCGTCGACGGGACCGTGCTTTTGGTTGTCGTCGCTGCAGCTGTCGTCGAAGAGGTCGCAGCAGGCGTCGTCGATTCTTCCGACTTGCCCGCTCCCGTCGCCGCGGCGATGGCAACCAGCCCCACGACTGCCGCGCCGGCGATCCACGGCCACTTACGCCGCGTCTTGCCTTCCTCGGCGCTAGTGTCCGGCACCGCCGATCCGGGTGCGCCGAAGACCTGCGTGGGAGTGCCGAAAGCCTGAGTGGGTGCGTCGACGCCCTTGGGCCGTGTCTGCGCGGTCCACTGCTGACCGTCCCAGTAACGGTCGATCGTGGGGTCGAAGGGGTCGGGGTTCCAACCGGCGGGAGGGTTCATCAAAATGTCCGTTCTGCGAAGAGTGCCGGAAATAGATTCGCACGGACTGGCCGGTTTGTTACCAATTCGCCCACACTTCCCGACCGGGTCTTCTCACGGACGTGGGCACCGATACGTCGCCCGGTACAGTTCCTCGAGTGTTCCGAGTGATGTTCCACGAGCCCCGCATCCCACCCAACACCGGAAACGCGATCCGCATGGTCGCAGGCACCGGTTGCGAACTCCACCTGGTCGGCCCTCTCGGGTTCGACTTGTCGGAGCCGAAGCTCAAGCGCGCAGGCTTGGACTACCACGACCTGGCGACTGTCACGGTCCACGAAAACCTGACCGCTGCCTGGGAAGCCGTCACCCCCGCTCGCGTGTTCGCCTTCACCGCGCACGCGACCACGTCGTATGCCGATATCGCCTACCAACCCGGCGACGTCCTGCTGTTCGGGCCCGAACCCACCGGACTGTCCGAAGAAGTATTGGCGGACGAACACGTCACCGAGCGCCTGCGTATCCCGATGCTGCCCGGACGCCGGTCCCTCAACCTGTCCAACGCTGCCGCCCTCGTGACGTACGAGGCCTGGCGTCAGCACGGGTTCAAGGGCGCTGTCTGATCGACGTCAGTAGACGTCCCGGACATAGCGCTTCTCCGCCGAAAGAGCCTTCACGTATGCCTCGGCACTGCGAGGAGCCAGTTTTCCGTGTTGAGCGACCACCCCGTTGAGGGCACTGTCGACGTCCTTGGCCATCCGGTTGGCATCGCCGCAGACGTAGAAGTGCGCTCCCTTCTGCAACCACTCCCACAGCAGCGCACCCCGCTCACGCATCCGGTCCTGCACGTAGACCTTGTCGGCTTGATCCCGGGAAAACGCGAGGTCGAGTTCGGTGAGGAATCCGTCTTTCCGCAATTCTTCGATTTCTTCGCGGTAGTAGAAGTCGGTCGCGGCGTGCTGTTCTCCGAAGAACAGCCAGTTCGGGCCCGTGTGCCCCAATGCCCGCCGCTCATGCAGGAAGGCACGGAACGGTGCAATGCCGGTCCCCGGACCGACCATGATCATCGGGGTCTCGGGATCGGAAGGTGGCCGGAAGTGGGTCGACTTCTGCACGTAGATACCGATGTCGTCATCGTGAGCGTGGTCGGCGAGGTAAGTCGAGCACACTCCACGCCGTGGGACACCCGCAACGTTGTATCGCACCGCGGACACCGTCAACTGCACTTCGCGTGGGTTCTCCTTCGGACTGGAAGATATCGAATACAGCCGCGGCTGAATCGGTTTGAGCAGCGAGAGCCATTCGTCGGTCGAGGCACGAACGGGCGACTGCGCGAGAATGTCGACGGACTGTCGTCCCCACGACCAGTCTTTGAACGTGGAGACATTCTCCGGCTTCAACAACTCGGCCAGGTCCGAATCGCGGGTTCGTTGATGCACGAATCGAATCATGTCGGTCGAGATTCGAGTGATCTCCAGGCGCTCGGTGAGCGCGGTACGCAGCGTCATTTCCCCGTACTGCCCCAGTTCGACGGTCTCGTCACCGTCGAGGCCAGTAAGGGTGAGCCACTCGTCGACGAACGGAGAGCTGTTTCGGGGCCAGACTCCGAGAGCGTCGCCGGCTTCGTAACTGACCGTGTCACCTGGAAGGTGAAAGCCCAACTGCCGCACGTCTTTGGAAGAACCCGGACGGTTGAGCACGACATTGCGCGTCAAGGCTGTGGTCAGTGGCGCCTTCTTGTTGTACTGCAGCGGCGCCGGCATCGCCGGTGAAATCGGCGGGGTTGCAACGGTTGTCCCAGAATTCTTCTTTGCAACGACGACGTCGGCCGTCTCACCAGCCGCCGAGCGCTGAAGTTCAGCCGTGACAGAGTCCAGCCATCCAGCAGCGGTGTCCTCGAAATCGGGCTCACAGTCGGCGCGATCGACGATACGACTGGCCCCCAGTTCAGCAAGGCGGGCGTCAAGCTTTCGTCCATGCCCACAGAAGTCGTCATAGTTCGAGTCGCCGAAAGCGATGACTGCATACCGTGTCTCGGCCATGCGGGGCGCCGTGTCAGCAGCCAACGCATCCCAGAAACCGCTGCCGTTGTCCGGGGATTCGCCGTCACCGGAGGTACTGGTGATCAACAGGACCTCTCGGGTGGCCGCCAGGTCGGCGGCCTGGAACTCGTCCATTGCATGCATCACCACGGGCAAGCCAACTTCCCCAAGGCGAGCAGCGCAGGCGGCGGCAAATTCTTCCGCATTTCCGGTCTGCGATGCCCAGAGCACCACGATCGGCGCGCGTTCTGTCGCAATGCCCGGAGCCGAGGACAACGCGGGCCCGTCGGTGTCAGGGAGCGCGGTTCGCGAGTACAGGCCGGCCAGTACACCGTCGACCCACATCCGCTTTTCGGCGTCGAACGGCGCCGTCGACGGCAACGTCGGGACCCCGGCAGTGCGATCGGCGTCCGCACGCAACGCGGCGAGAAGACCGGCCAGGTAGCTCTGCTGGAGCGCATCGAATACCACTGCAGGTGTTCCTGTTTGACCGATGACATCCGCGAGGACATCAGTTCGCGACAAAGCCCGATCAGCTGGCGCGGAAGCCACCAGCGGCGCCTCGGCGAGCACTGTTTCAGGTGTGTTCACGGCGACCTTCGTCATCGTGACAGCGCAGGCTTTGAACTCCGGTTGCTGCGAGGCAGGGTCGATGGCGTCGTTGGTGACGGCGTTGATGGACAGATATTCACCGAAGGCGTCGTTCCAGTGAAATGGGGCAAAGCAGTTCCCCGGACGCACTCGGTCGGTGACAACAGCCGGAAGCACAGCGCGACCGCGGCGTGAGGCAACCTCGATCGCATCCTGGTCGACGATGCCGAGCCTGGCGGCGTCGTCGGGATGGATCTCGACGAAGGGACCTGGGTTGAGCTTGTTCAACTTGGCCACCTTGCCGGTCTTGGTCATGGTGTGCCACTGGTGCGCGAGACGACCGGTGTTGAGCAGGAAGGGGTAGTCGTCGTCGGGCATTTCGGCGGGAAGCATGTGCGGCCGTGCGAAGAACATCGCACGGCCAGTGGCGGTGGGAAATGCGAGCCGCGGAGTGCTGCCGTCATCGCGGATCAGGAGCCTTTGACTGACACCGTCATTGACGTATCGGATGGGATGACGGTCCTGATCACTGTCTGGCGGGCATGGCCACTGAATCGATGTCTTGCGGAGGCGCTCGTAGGTGACGCCGCGTAAGTCGTAGCCGGTCTTCGGATTCCAGAACTGCTTGATCTCTTCGAACACCTCTTCGGCACAGGTGTAGGTGAACGCTTCGGCGTACCCCATCTCGCAGGCGATCCGGGCGATGATCTGCCAATCAGGCAGCGCCTGCCCAACCGGATCCAGTGCCTGCTGAAAGAGCGTCAGGTTGCGTTCGGAATTGATCATCACTCCGTCGGACTCTGTCCACAGCGAAGCAGGCAGCAGAACATCGGCGTATTCGTTGGTCTCGGTGCCCAGGAAAGCATCCTGGGTGATGACGAGGTGGGCCTTCTCCAAGCCGTCGATGACGGTCTTGCGGTTGGCTACCGTCGCAACGGGATTGGTGCAGATGATCCAGCACGCTTTGATGTCGCCCGCCGCCATTCGGGAGAACATGTCGATGGTGCCACCGCCGATGTCGGTGCGCAGCGAGCCCTGCGGGATCCCCCATCGGTCCTCGACGAAGTCGCGATCGGCGTCGACCATCACGGCGCGCTGACCTGGCAAACCTGGCCCCATGTAGCCCATTTCACGCCCACCCATGGCGTTCGGCTGACCGGTCAACGAGAACGGACCGCTGCCGGGCTTGCAGATCGCACCGGTCGCGAGGTGAAGGTTGCAGATGGCGTTGGTGTTCCACGTGCCGTGGGTGCTCTGGTTCAAACCCATTGTCCAACAGCTCATCCAGTTGGCGGCCTCACCGATCCACTGCGCTGCCGTGTGGATGTCGGCTTCGGAGATACCGGTGATCTCGCTGACCTTCGCAGGAGTGTACTCCGCGAGGAAACTGGGCATGACCTCCCAGCCTTCGGTGAAGTCGGCGATGAAGTCCGGATCGGTGTGGCCGTTTACGACGAGCAGGTGGAGTAGTCCGTTGAGTAGCGCGAGATCGGTGCCGGGAGCGATCTGCAGGAACAAGTTCGCCTTGTCGGCGGTGGCGGTGCGTCGAGGATCGACGACGATCAACTTCGCGCCCGCCTTGACCCGCTCCTGCATTCGAAGGAAGAGGATCGGATGGCAGTCCGCCATGTTCGCGCCGGTCACGAAGAACACGTCGGCATGTTCGAAGTCCTGATAGGAACCGGGCGGTCCGTCGGCCCCGAGCGATTGCTTGTATCCGGTGCCGGCACTTGCCATGCACAGTCGGGAATTCGATTCGATCTGATTGGTCCCGATGAAGCCCTTGGCCAGTTTGTTCGACAGGTACTGAGCTTCGAGTGACATCTGCCCGGACACGTACAACGCAAACGCGTCGGGACCGTGCTCGTCGATGATTGCCCGCAGGCGCTGGGCGGTGTCAGTGATGACTGCGGCCATGTCCGCCGCTTCGATCGCATCACCTCTGCGCGGACGGCGATATGCAGATTCCATGCGCCCCGGGCCTGCGAGCATGTCTGCGGTCGTGGTGCCTTTGGTGCACAGACGCCCGAAGTTGGTGGGATGTGTCTTCAGACCGGAAGACTTCGCAGCCTTCCGACGTCCCGTCTCCGGATCGGTGATGATGTCGAGGACAAGACCACAGCCGACCCCGCAGTACGCGCAGAGTGTGTCGACACTGGTGGTGGTGAGTTGAGCGCCCATCGATTCATGCATCCCTTCGACCGAGGATCAAGGTCGACTTCTATCTTCGGATGCAGTTGTTTCGGGAGTTCATGCTCGATGTTGCGTATCAATCACTCTTTCCTCACCGCGCCCTTCGGACCGATGTGCGGTCCCGGGACCGGCGGTCGTCGACGGGCAGCTGTACGCGAATGCCCAGTTCTACGCTCTGCCGCCGAATCGAGCGATGTAGTGCCAAACCTTCTTGACGTCCTGCGGATCGAAGGATGCACCCCGTGCGAGCCCCAGTACGGCAGGCGTCAGCCGCCTGCCGTGCGCAATTTCTCGGGCAAGGTCGATCACGGCCGCTCCCCGGTATTCGGGATGTTCGGCTATCTCGTCGACATCGACCGCGTATCCCTCGTGCCACAGCACCGGGCACGTGAGCGAGTGGGCGATCTCTTCGATCAGTGTGCCCCGGTAACTCGGATCCAGAACGAGCGCCTCGACGTCCGTTCCGATGTCGACGGCGCCGTGGACGTGCGCCTCGATGTAGTGGTCGAGCGGATCGTCGAGCTCGGCAGCCCGTGCGGCGTCGACCAAGCTCATCGCTTCGGCCGTTCCGAAGAGATCAGGCTCGAAGACGCTGTCGGGAAAGCAGAAGGTGGTGCGGTCGAGTGTGTGCTCGGCAAGCCGGAAGTAGGACGAGCCGAACCGAGGGGATGCCCCGTAGGGATCGGCGGAGAAGTTCAACGCTCCGTACTTCGGCCGTTCCGAGGGCTCTCGCTCGTCGTAAGCTCCGCCGAATATCCGACTCTCCCAACGCCAACGATCGCCGCCGTGATGCGCCGTCAGTCCGCCGTTGCTCGTTCGAGTCTCGAACTGGGTCACATAGGTGCCTTGACGTGCGATCGAGGCCAGTGTCAGACCACGTTCAGACGGGAGGTCCGGATGAAAGTGCAACGTCACCCGGTGATTTCGATCCAACGGGCCGCCCTTCGAGAGACCGCTCACGTGCGCAATCGCGGCAGACCAAGGAGTGGAATCAACAGGCATTCGCCCATTATCCGGATATGGAAGCAGCGCCGGTGAAGAAATCGACCAGTGAATACGGTGTGCCTTCACCGAGGCAGAGATCAAGGATCACGTGCGAGTCCGCGGCCTCGGATGCGCTGCGCACGAACATCGCTTCTTCGTACTCGGCGAGTGCCCCTTCGATGTCGTCGGGGTGCGTGGCGATCGCCTTTCCCAGTTCGGCGCCGTCGAACATCGCCAAGTTCGCACCCTCACCGGACGGGGACATCAGGTGCGCCGCGTCACCGAGAAGCGTCACCCCAGGCACGCGATCCCATCGGTGCTCGTCGGGAAGTGCATGGATCGCGCGCGGAATCGGAGCGGTTTCGCCATCGGTGATCAGCGCCGTGAGTTCCGGTGCCCAACCGTCGAACTCGGCCGCGACCCGCGCTGTCGCAGCGGCGGCGTCGGTGAAATCGATACCGGCAAACCACTCCGCCGGACGGTTCAGCTGAACGTAGGTGTGCACGATGTCTCCCGCCTCTCGATGCGCGGCGATCGCTTTTCCTGGTGCGGGCGCGTACATCGCCCCGTCCCCGACGGCTTCGGCTGCAGCCGAATGCTTCTCGTCGACGTCGTAGAGGTAGGTCTCGACGAACGTGGTGCCGACGTATTCCGGCTTCGCATCGGAGAGCAGCGGCCGGACCTTCGACCAGGCACCGTCTGCACCGACGAGAAAGTCGGTGGTCACTGTCGAACCGTCGACGAAGGTCAACTCGTGGCGATCATCTCCGAGCGAGCGCACAGTGTCGACTTTGCGTCCCCATTCGATCGTGTAGTCCGGAAGGGAATCAATCAGGATTCGACGGAGGTCGCCGCGCAGCACCTCGGGACGTGCTCCCGTGCCGTCGTCGGGTTCGTCGAGGAGCACGGCGGCGTGTTGATCGAGTACGCGCGACGCGGCGCCGCCCGCGTGGATGATCGCGCGGAACTCGTCGGTAAGGCCGGCAGCGTCGAGCGCGGCCTGACCGTTGTGTTCGTGGATGTCGAGTTGACCGCCCTGCGTGCGAGCTTCTGCCGACAGTTCCGCCTCGTAGATCTTCGACCGAATTCCATGAACGTGAAGGACACGCGCGAGGGTCAGACCGCCGAGGCCCGCCCCGATGATCGTTATCGAGTTGCTCATGTTTGTTTCCTTTCAGGCTTCGATTGGAACGTCGTTCCAATGACATCTTGGAACGGCGTTCCAGATATGTCAAGATGGTTCGCATGGCGACCAGGAATCAGCGGACCGAACGACGTACGGATGCGCTCTCGAAGGAGCGAATCGTCGAGGCTGCGATCGAGATCCTCGACGACGAGGGCGAAGCCGCGCTGACATTTCGCGCACTCTCCGCACGCCTGGCAACAGGTAGCGGGGCGATTTACTGGCACGTTGCCAACAAGAGCGAACTGCTCGCCGCGGCGACCGACGACGTCATCGCCCGCGTGACAACCGGTGCAACCGAAGGTGCAGCCCCACGGGAGGCGATCCGGACCATCACCCTCGGCGTGTTCGACGCGATCGACGCCCACCCCTGGGTCGGCACCCAACTCTCACGTGAACCGTGGCAATCAGCGGTGATGCAGATCTTCGAAAGTCTCGGCGAGCAACTCCAGGCGCTCGGCGTTCCCGAATCGGCACAGTTCGACTGCGCGTCCGCGCTCCTGAACTACGTGCTCGGTCTCGCCGGACAGTACGCCGCGGGCGCCCGTCTGCTCCCCCGTGAGACAGATCGGTCCGCTTTCCTCGCGGGCGTCGCCACGCGATGGGAAGAACTCGACTCTGCGAAGTACCCGTTCCTCAATCAGGTGACGGCGCAGTTGCGCGACCACGACGACCGAGAACAGTTTCTGGCAGGCATCGAGCTCATCCTCGCGGGGATCGACACCGTCCGATAGCGGCCGTAGCCGTCAGCGTGAATGAACAGCGGTGTTGGATCCGAGCGCTATATCGAGGAAATCTCTTGCCGCACCGCGCAATCCGCGATCGGGATCCCAGACGGCTTGGAGTCGACGCGGCATCCGCAAGCCGTCGACGTTGACCGCGACCAGTCGGCCGTCCGTCAGGTCGGCGGCAACTGCCAGCGACGACAGAACAGCCGGGGCGTTGCCTGCCACCACCGCAGCCTTGACAGCGGTACACGAGGTGAGCTCGAGCAGCGGCGGCACACAATCGGGAACAGCATTCTCGAGCGTCAGGCGCGTACCGGACCCTGATTCTCGCTGAATCAGCGGTGTGCGTGCGAGTTCCTCGACCGGAACGGGCACACCATTCGCCCAGTCGTGTCCCGGCGGCACAACCACGACGAGGTGATCACGCGCTACTTCGCACGACGCGAGCGCCGACGGCACATCCGGCCCTTCGACAAATCCGATATCGGCCTGGCCGGCCTGAACTTGAGCAGAGACGTCCGAGGAATTGTGCAAGCTCACCGACGCCACGACGTTGGGGAACTTGTGCCGCATCGCGACCGTCCATCCGGGAACCAGATACTCGGCGATGGTCATGCTGGCGGCAACCGTGACGGCAGCATCACGTTCACCGCGAAGTGCGGCAACTCCCGATGCCATTTCCTCGGCACTGACGAGGATGTGACTTGCCCACTCGAGAATCAGACCGCCCTCGGCGGTGGGACGAACACCGGTCGCCGCTCGATCGAACACCTTGATTCCGAGTTGGCGTTCGACCGAACGCACCCGGGCGCTGACCGCCTGCTGACTGAGTCCGTGCTCCCGGCCGGCAGCACCCATGCTGCCCAGACGCCCTACGGAAAGGAGGACGTCGAGGGCACTGAGTTCCGGCACCCGAGGAGACAACGACATAGTCCCAAGATTAGACCCACAAGGCGAGTTTGTGGGCATTCAAGAACAACCGGTCTACCGGTACGGACCGGATGAGACGACAGTGAAATACATGACCACCACAACGAGTTCCACCTTCGCCCACATCACTCCGAACTGGTTCGCGGCAGCGATGGGAACGGGAATCGTGTCGGTGGCCGCCGCTTCGCTCGAACCGGAGATCGAGGGCTTGAAACTGGTCTCCGAGATCTTCTGGGTTCTGGCGGTTCTCGTACTGTGCGCCTTGATCGGAGCATTTGCCACCCATTGGTCACAACATCGATGTCAGGCCCTCGCCTACCTGCACAGCCCCGCGATGTTCCCCTTCTACGGCGCCGTCGCAATGGCACTGCTGACCGTGGGATCCGCAACCGGCATCACCGGCCCGGACTTCCTCGGCCACGACGTGGCGATCACCGTGTCGCTGACACTGTGGACACTCGGCACGGCACTCGGCCTGGTCACCTACGTCGTGATGATGATTCGACTCGTTCGAGATGCCGGGATGGCGACGGCAATGCCGTTCTGGCTCATGCCCGTCGTACCTCCGATGGTCTCGGCCACCACCGGCGCAGCGGTCAGCACCCACATGCCCGAAGGCGCTCCACGCATCGCGGTACTGGTTTTCTGCTACATCCTGTTCGCTCTGGCGCTGACCGCCGCCATCGGCATTCTGGTAGCCGTCGCCAGGCAGTTCGCACGCAACCGTTCGGCCGGCGTCGACGTGATCCCGTTCAATGCCATTCCCTCACTGTGGATTCCGTTGGGCGTGATCGGACAGTCGATCGCGGCATCCAACCTGTTGGCCGCCGCCTCACGGCATGCACTCAGCCCCGAGCATGCCGACACCCTGCACGAATTCGGGATCGCCTACGGAACCGTCGTCGGAATCATCGGCGTGATCGCGTTTGTCACCGTCACCGTCGTCACCATCCACGCACTGCGCCGCGGCTTGGACTTCTCGCTCGGCTGGTGGAGCTTCACCTTCCCCATCGGAGCATGTGCCGTCGGAGCGAATGCCTTCGGAGTCGCCACCGGTTCCACCCTGATCCTGGGAATCGCACTTGCCCTGCTGACCGTACTGATCCCCATCTGGGCAACCGTCGCGGTCAGGACCGTCCGGTCGATCCGCAGTGGAGTTCTACCGGCGGCTGCATGAATTCGCACCGATGAGTTTTGGCTCGCCGTACGGTCTGTACTCACGTAGACCATTGTCGAGAGCAGGAGTACACGGTGAGTCAGTTATTGCGAGTGCAGAATTTCGGCGTTTCGAGTGACGGAATAGCCTGCGGTCCGGACCAGAGCTTCGAGAGCCCGTTCGGCCTGGACCACGGTGAAATGTTTGCGTGGGCAGGAGCTACGGCCAGCTGGCCCAATCGCACCGATCCCGGCGGCAGCCGAGGCCTCGACGACTATTTCACGCGGGACTTCTCCAACAACATCGGCGCCGAAATCATGGGCCGCAACAAATTCTCACCCTACCGCGGCCCTTGGGAGAATCTCGAGTGGCAGGGCTGGTGGGGCGACGAGCCACCGTTCCACACCCCGGTTTTTGTCTTGACCCACCACGTGCGGCCGTCGTTCACGCTATCGGACACGACATTCCACTTCGTCGACGCCGACCCCGCGACGGCCCTCGCGCAGGCACGTGAGGCAGCGCAGGGCAAGGACGTTCGACTCGGCGGCGGAGTCAGCACTATCCGTGAATTCCTCGACGCCGATCTGGTCGACACGATGCACATCGCTGTCTCCCCGATCGAATTCGGATCCGGTCTACGACTGTGGGAGACACCTGACGAGTTACTCGACCGCTTCAACCTCGACGTTGTGCCGAGCCCGAGCGGCGTGACGCACCACCTGTTCTGGCGGAAGTGACGTGTTGGGGCAGCTCCGTAAACGGGAGCTGCCCCAACAGTTACGCACTATTCGCCGGTCTCGACCTGGCGCCCCGACTGGTACCACGCCATCGTTCCACCGGCCACCGAAACGGCATTGATGCCGCGAGCCTGCAGATACTCAGCGGCTTGCAAGCTCCGACCACCGACGGCGCAGATGATGTACACCGTTTCCGCGTCCGGAATTTCACCCACGCGAGAGACGAATTCGCTGAGCGGAATGAGCGTCGCACCGGGAACTCGGACCTGAGCGAACTCGTCGGCCTCACGGACGTCGATCAACGGCTCACCCGCTGCCAAAGCCGTGTCCAGTGCATTCAAATCGACTTCCAACATTTCTTCTGCGCCTGCCTTCGTGTTCGCTGCTGTCCGAATAGACGGTACCCGGGCGTTTTCGTGCAGCTCCCTTTACGATCTGACAATGACCAATACGGTTCCCGAAAAGTCCGGTTTTTGGAGTCGCCCCACCGTGTGGAAAGTGCTCCTGCTGATCGTCGTCTACCTGGCGTTCTATCTTGCTGTCGGGCAGGTTACCTCCAGGGTTTTTGCAGACCAGATCGACACGGACAATGTCGTGGCAAGCGCCTCCAGCATCCTCCTCGGCGTCGCATTGCCCATCGCGATCGGCGGGATCGCCCTGCTGGTTTTCACGACAAAGGTCGGCTGGCTGCGCGGCGTCTTCGGCCCACAACCCATTCGTGGGCGGGGTTGGATGTGGATCGGTCCGATCATCGTGGTCGCCGCCATTGTTGCGCATCTGGCGGGAACCGATTGGAGCGCCTGGACCACCGGCGAGGTAATCGCCCTGCTGGTGCTCGGTGCGTGCGTCGGCCTGACCGAGGAATTGGCCACCCGTGGCCTGGCAGTGAAGATGTTGCGCGACGCCGGCCACCGGGAACGCTTTGTCGCCGTCGTGTCTTCACTGGTGTTTGCACTCATGCACACCGTCAACCTCATCGCCGGGATGAAGGCGTCAACCGTTCTGGTCACCGTGGTCTACACCTTCGGTTTCGGTATGTGCATGTACCTGACAATGCGTGTGACGGGCACGATCTGGGCCGCAATCGTGTTACACGGCCTCACCGACCCCACCACAATTCTCTCGACCGGCGGGCTGGACACTTCGGTGACCACGGAAGTGAGCGGCGCCGCCGCCATCACCTCTCTACTGACGGTCCTCTTGGTCGTCTTCGGGGTGATCGCCGTCTTCCTCATTCGAGATCGAATCGGCGAAGATCGGCACACACCCGTCTCGGCCTGACCGACCGCGACCGTACAAGACATACTTGTGCCCATGCCTTCTCGAACCACGTACTCGTTCGCCGTCGTGACTGCATCGTGTCTGCTGGCACTCTCCGGTGCCGTCACTCATGCCACCGCGGGGGTTCCGACAACTCCCGAAGTCGCGACCACCGAATCCATCGCGTCGGAATCGATCAGCGATCTGTATGCAGCCAAGGGTGCGCATGAAGTGGCTGCCGATTCAGTTCCCGGGTACCAACTGTTCTACCCAGCCGGCTTGTCGTCTGATGGCAATCGGCATCCCGTCGTCACCTTCGGCAACGGCAGCTATGCGACTTACGAAGAGTACGAAGCGCTCCTGCAGCATCTCGCTTCTTGGGGTTTTGTCGTTGTGGTGGCCGACAGCAGCGTCACCGGCGACGGGACGGAGATCTTGGGGGCTGCCCAGTACGTCGTCGATCAGAACACCAACGCTGAGAGCATTTTTCACCAGCGGATCGACACCGACAACATTGCCTCGGTCGGACACTCCCAGGGCGCCGGTGGCGCGATCAACGCGGCAACCCAGTCCGCGAATCTGATCACCGCCACGGCGGTACTCGATTTGCCTGACCCGTGGTGGGCCTCGCGACCTGTCGACGTGATCGACGTGGCCCAGTTGACCGGACCGACGTTCTTCATGACCGGCGCCGACGACCCGGTCTCCACCGCCGATCCGCAAGCTGAGTACTTCGACAAAACCGCCGGACCGGCGGTCCGCGGCAGACTGCTTGGCGTCGGCCACAATTGGGCCGCAGATGGCGAAGGATTCCGGGGCTACCTCACCGCGTGGCTGAGATTCACCCTGAGCGGCGACCAGACTGCCGCACGTGCATTTGTCGGCGACTCGGCGGAAATCCTCACCGATCCCCGTTGGGACCGGCAAGCGATCAAGGGTTTGTGATGACGATCTTGCCGTAGGCCTGCCCGGATTTCTGCTGCTCGAAAGCGTCAGCGAGGCGGTCGAGGCTGTAGGAAGAATCTATGACGGGACGAAGCGCCAGGCTCTCCAGCCCGGCGACCATCTCCTCCTGATGTGCACGACTGCCCACCAGAACACCTTCGATGGTGACCTGTTTGGTCAGTAGCGAAGTCAGGTCGATCGACGACGAGGGGCCGTTCATGATGCCAAGCGCGCAGATTCGCCCGCCTGGTCGGACTGCCGCCAGAGATTGGCCGAGGGTGGACGGCCCGCCGACGTCGAGGACGAGGTCGATCCCGCCGCTGAGCCGCATCGCTTCCGAACCCCAGTCCGGGCGCTCACGGTAGTTGACCACGTGATCGGCACCGAGCTCGACCAATCGTGCCATCTTGTCGGGGGCCGACGACGTTGCGATCACCTGAGCTCCAACAGCTTTGGCCAGCTGGACGGCAAACAGCGCCACCGTGCTGGTCCCAGGGATCAACACCGACGACCCCGGGATGATCGGGACTCCGGCAAATAGTGCGCGCCACGCTGACAAACCTGCGGTGGGCAAGGTAGCGGCTTCCTCGTAGGTGTAGTTTCGCGGCATCACTGTCACAGCAGATACCGGCACGGTGACGGTGTCGCGGGCGAACCCGTCGACACCGTCACCCGGCGAATTTCCGAATCCGTCGAAATCCGGTGTGCCGCTCCGCCAATGCGGCAAATAGGTGCTCATCACGCGATCTCCGACGCTGAACTGCGTTACGCCGTCTCCGACCGCAACGACCTCCCCGGCAGCATCGGACAACAGGATCCGCGGACCGTCGGTTGCTATCTCTCCGGTCGCCACGAGGTAGTCATGGTGGTTGAGCGAATTCGCGTGGATCGCGATCGTCACCTCACCCGCACCCGGGCCCGGGGTCTCGATCGTCCTCGATTCGAGGTTGTTCAATCCTCCAGGCGGGAGTACGTACACGGCGCGGTTGGTCATGGTGTGGATCCTCGCACGAATGGTGATCGGGTGACGTTCGGAAAGGGTTCTGCTGCTCAGAGGAGAGAAGCGGTGAACCCTCCGTCGAGAACCAGGCTGCTGCCGTTGCACCACGACGACTGGTCGCTCGCAAAGAACACTGCGGCGGCGGCAACTTCCTCGGTCCGGCCATAGCGCGTCTGCTTCGTGACCATCAAGTCGTCGAATCCCCCGGACTCGAGGCCGAGGGCATTCTCGAAATCCTGCTGGTGACTCTTGACCAGGTCGGTATCGATGAATCCGGGCAGCAATGCATTCGCGCGGATTCCGTGGAAGCGAAGTTCGGCTGACAGGGTTTCGGTGAGATTGCGAACTGCTGCTTTGGCTGCGGCATAGCTGCCGATCAAAGGCGAGCCGGTGGTCGACGAGATCGACGAGATGTTCACGATCGAACCGCCACCGGATGCGACGAGAGCGGGCAGCGAATGACGCACTGTCAAGAACACTCCATCGAGGTTGACCGACATCACTTTCCGCCAGTCCTCGAACGAGGTCTCGATCAGCGGGGTCGTGGTGGCGATACCGGCGTTGGGTACTACGACGTTCAGTCCGCCGAACTCTTCGACCGCTCTGGCGACGAGATCCTTGACCTGCTGTTCGTCGGTGACATCAGTTGTGACAGCGATAGCTCCGTCGATCGAGTCCGCCACTGCCTGTGCTGCGCCACCGTTGATATCGGAGACCACGACCCTCGCGCCCTCCGCCCCGAACGCCCGGGCAATGGCGGCGCCGATTCCGGCACCTGCGCCGGTGACAATTGCAACTTTGTTCGCGAGAAGATCGGACATGTCAGCGTTCCCCTTCAATTCTCGGTCGGGACGTAGAAAAGCAATTCGGGTCCGGTGTCGCCGGTGGTCGCGATGGCCTCGGACATGTCGAGAGTTCCGTCGCCCAAAGCACTTCCCAACGCCTGCGCGGTGCCCGCGAGATCTTCCGTGTCGAGTTGATAGATGCTCAGGTAGCGGCGCGCGGGCAATGCATCCTCGGGCAGCAACTGCACATCCGCCAGGAAGAATCTGGAGGCGGAGACAACTCCGGGCACTCGTTCGACGACCTGCGGAATATGCACGTCGTCGTACCAGCGGTTGAACGCATCCTCCGAAGACGGATCGGCGGGGTGTACGTGTGCGACGAGAATCGCTGTGCTCATGAAGTTCCTCTTCGACTCGAAGTGCTTTTGGTTCAGCGCGTTTGGAAGGCGACGATATTCACGCGCAAGGCAACTGACCGCGGCTGCGTGTGGTGAATCGATCGCGCTCAAGCGACAACCCTAGGGAGCAAATGTGACCCGCACCATATGCTCGGAGGTCAGAGTTGAGCTCCACATTTGTCCTCTCGGCACAAAACTGTCTCTCGGCACTAACACGGTGGCCAGAATCAGGCGTTAACGGAAGTCTCGCGATTTGGCCGTAACTCGCAGATCCATCAGCTGCATCCGGTCTGCCACGACGGTGACAGCGCCTTCTGCATTCTGCACCTTCCCTCGAATAAGCAACGCCGGCGCCGTATTTGCCAATTTTCGGTACTTTGCCCACAACCCCACCGAACACACGACGTTGACCATGCCGGTTTCGTCCTCGAGGTTGATGAACGTGACGCCCGCAGCTGTGGCCGGACGCTGCCGGTGTGTGACTGCTCCCCCCACCAGCACACGGTCACCGTCCGGGATGTCGAGAAGTCTCGACGCCGGCACCACGCCGAGCGCGTCGAGCTGTGGGCGGAGGAATTGTGTCGGGTACGTGTCGGGAGATACTCCTGTCGCCCAGACATCCGCCGCCGCTAATTCGACGTCGCTCATGCCGGGCAGGGTGGGAGCTGTGACCGACGCACCGATACCGGGCAAGCGGTCGGGGCGCTCCCCCGCCGCAGCGCCCGCTGCCCACAGCGCTTCTCTACGCGAGATACCGAAGCTGGCTAGCGCACCGGCGGTCGCCAGCGATTCAGCTTGTGCGGTAGTCAGTTCCACCCGCCCGGTCAGATCGAGAAACGACGTGAACGGTCCACCGAGGTCGCGCTGTTCGACAATTTTCTCGGCGAGTGCATCGCCGATGTTGCGCACTTCCCCCAGCCCCAGCCGAACCTCGAATCCACCTGCCTCGACGGTGGCATGCGCGAGGCTGACATTGATGTCTGCACCGTGTACCTGCACTCCGTGCCGGCGCGCATCGGCAACCAAGGACTGCGGCGAGTAGAAACCCATGGGCTGCGCGCGCAGAAGTCCGGCGCAGAACGCAGCGGGATGATGAAGTTTGAACCACGAGGAGTAGAAGACCAGCGCGGCAAAACTCTGTGAATGGCTTTCCGGGAAACCGAAATTAGCGAATGCATACAGCTTTTCGTAGATCCGGTCGGCAACCTCGTCACCGATGCCGTGTAGGTCTCGCATGCCCTGATAGAACCTCGCGCGCAGTTGTTCCATCTTCTCGGTGGAGCGTTTCGATCCCATTGCCCGACGCAATTGATCGGCCTCGGACGGCGTGAAGCCCGCAACGTCGACGGCCATCTGCATCAACTGTTCCTGGAACAGCGGAACCCCCAACGTGCGTTCGAGTGCCTTCTCGAGCGACGGATGGTCGTAGGACACAGGTTCGAGTTTGTTGCGCCGACGAATGTACGGATGCACTGATCCGCCTTGGATCGGCCCCGGACGGATGAGCGCGACCTCGACTACCAGGTCGTAGAAGTTTCGAGGCTTCAGACGCGGCAGTGTCGCCATCTGCGCACGTGATTCCACTTGGAACACACCCACCGAATCTGCCCGCTGCAACATCTCGTACACCGCTGTTTCCGACAGATCGAGTTGCGCCAAATCGACTGTGATGCCTTTGTGTTCGGCTACCAGGTCCATCATGTAGTGCAAAGCTGAGAGCATGCCGAGGCCGAGCAGATCGAACTTGACCAGCCCAGCGGCAGCGCAATCGTCCTTGTCCCATTGCAGGACACTGCGATTGGCCATCCGCGCCCACTCCACCGGGCAGACGTCGGCGATGGGACGATCGCAGATGACCATGCCGCCTGAGTGGATACCGAGGTGCCGCGGATAGCCTTCGATCTGCGCCGCCAGTTCGAGTACCGGACGCGGAATATCGGTATCCGCATTCTTGTCGATACCACCCCACCGGCCGACCTGCTTACTCCACGCATCTTGCTGTCCCTGCGAAAAGCCCAGCGCCCGAGCCATGTCCCGCACCGACGACTTTCCTCGATAGGTGATGACATTGGCGACCTGCGCGGCATACGTACGCCCGTACTTCGCGTACACGTGCTGGATCGCCTCTTCCCGGCGGTCGGACTCGATGTCCACGTCGATGTCCGGCGGGCCGTCACGTTCAGGCGCAAGAAACCTCTCGAACAGCAGTTTGTTGCGAACCGGATCGACATTGGTGATGCCGATCGCGTAACACACCGCCGAGTTCGCAGCGGAACCTCTTCCCTGACAGAGGATGTCGTTGTTCTTGCAGAACGACACGATGTCATGCACCACCAGGAAATATCCGGGAAAGTTCAATCCCTCGATGATGGCAAGTTCATGTTCGAGCTGTTCGTATGCCTTCGGTGCACCTTCCGGCGGTCCGTAGCGTTCCAGCGCCCCCACCATGGTGAGCTCACGCAACCACGACGCCTCGGTATGCCCGGCTGGCACGTCGAACGGTGGCAATTTGGGCGCGATGAGCTTGAGATCGAAAGCGCACTCACGACCAAGATCGGCGGCACCACTGACAGCCTCGGGATAGAGCGAGAACAGTGCCGCCATCTCCGCGCCGGACCGCAGGTGCGCTCCGCCGGTAGGGGCCAACCATCCTGCTGCCTCGTCCAAGCTTTGACGCGACCGTACAGCCGCCATTGCCATGGCGAGGCGTCGACGCGGAGGAGCGGCGAAGTGCGCGGCGGTGGTCGCCACCGTACGTAGTCCATGCTCTCTCGCCAATTCGGCCAGAACGGCATTGCGCTCGTCGTCCTCCGCCAACCCATGATGAGTGAGTTCCACCGACACTCGCTCCGCCCCGAAACGCTCGACCAGATCCCCCAAGGCATCCGCCGCTGCTTCGCGACCACCCGACGTCAAGGCTTGCCGCACATGACCTTTCCGGCACCCGGTCAGGATCTGCCAGTGGCCACCGGCTGCTTCGGTCAGCACGTCGTAGTCGTACTGCAGTTTGCCCTTCTCGCCGCCCGCCAGATGCGCGGCAGCGATCTCCCGCGAGAGCCGGCGATACCCTTCCTGCCCACGGGCAAGTACCAGGAGGTGCGTTCCACCGGGATCTGCCGTGCCGGTTCTGGGTACCGAATCCAGAGACAACTCGGCCCCGAACACGGTGCGCATTCCCCATTCACGTGCGGCTTCCGCAAACCTCACCACGCCGTAGAAGCCGTCGTGATCGGTGACGGCGATAGCTTCGAGCCCGAGACGCACTGCTTCCTCGACCAGCTCTTCCGGCGGTGATGCACCGTCGAGGAAACTGAAGGCCGAGTGAGCGTGCAGTTCTGCGTAAGGAATTACACCGGCACCACGGGTGAGCTCGCCCGCGTGGTACTCGCCGCGCTTTCTTGACCAGGCGGGGCTGTCGCTTCCATCGCCCGGAAACAAATCCTCATGTTCCACACGGCCGGGTCGTCCGGAAAGCACCCGTTCCATCTCGGACCACGTCGGCGGCCCATTTCCCCAACCCACACTGACCTCGCACCTGATCGAGTCGGCCGTCAGGGACGACCGACTGCTCGAGGATGCCGAAAGGGAAGACGCACCACATGCATCGAACTGATGTTCGATGCAGATTCAGTCTGACAGGTCACTCACCCACAGTCAACAGAGCGAATCTCAACCCTCACCGTCTCGTCACATTCAGATGTACGCATGTCTGCACTCCGTTCACTTTCGCCCCAGATCATTAGCGGCGTTCATAATCTCCATCCATACTGTTTCCAGGAGTACTACTCGTATGTCGTTCTCGCGCAACACACGTAGGTTGACGGCCGTCGCCGGCGCCGTCGCCGTTCTGGCCGCTGCCGGCTGCAGCAGCAGCGCCGACGAGGCCACCGGCTCGAACGGCGCGACCGTCGATCGCGCCGCGACCGGCGAACTGTCCTCGAACGGTGGCGCTCGTCGCATCGACGGTGATCAGTCGGCCGCAGTGCGCGACGCCGTCAATGCCTCCGGCGCGAAGAACGTCATCCTCCTGATCGGGGACGGCATGGGCGACTCGGAGATCACCGCCGCACGCAACTACGCCGAAGGCGCTGCGGGCAGCTTCCCCGGCCTCGACGCCCTGCCGATCACCGGCCAGTACACGCACTACGCACTGACCAAGGACGGCAAGCCCGACTACGTCACCGACTCCGCAGCCAGCGGATCGGCATGGTCCACCGGCACCAAGACCTACAACGGCGCGATTTCCGTCGACATCAAGGGGCAGGCCCAGTCGACCGTCCTCGAGATCGCCAAGGCGAACGGCAAGGCCACCGGCAACGTCTCCACCGCCGAGGTGCAGGACGCCACCCCCGCAGTGCAGGTCGCGCACGTCAGTGGCCGCAAGTGCTACGGACCGGAGGCGACGTCCAAGTCCTGCCCGGAGAACGCCCTCGAGAACGGCGGCAAGGGATCGATCAGCGAACAGCTCCTCGACACCCGCGCCGACGTCACCTTTGCCGGCGGCGCCAAGTCCTTCGCCGAGACTGCGAAAGCCGGTGACTGGCAGGGCAAGACACTCAATGAGCAGGCCGCCGCCCGTGGCTACCAGCTGGTGAAGAACGCCGCCGAGATGAACGAGGTCGGCAAGGCCGATCAGGATGCACCCGTGCTCGGCTTGTTCGCCGACGGCAACATGCCCGTCCGCTGGGAAGGATCCGTCGCCACCCGCGACGGTTACCTGCAGCCCGCCGAAACCTGCGTCGACAACCCCAAGCGAACCTCCGACGTACCCAAGCTCGCGGACATGACTCAGAAGGCCATCGACCTACTGAAGGTCAACGACAACGGATTCTTCCTCCAGGTCGAAGGTGCCTCGATCGACAAGCAGGATCACGCAGCCAACGCATGCGGTCAGATCGGTGAAACCGTCGACCTCGACGAAGCTGTGCAGAAGGCACTCGAATTTGCGAAGACCGACGGAGAAACCCTGGTCATCGTCACAGCCGACCACGCTCACACCAGCCAGATCGTCACCAATGTCAGCGCCGACGACATCGCCACCATCGCCAAGGACCAGAACATCCCGGTCGAGCGCGCCCAGGAAATCGTCTACCCCGGCCTGACCCGCAAGCTGACCACCAAGGACGGCTCGGAGATGACGATCAGCTACGGAACGTCCGAGGATCCGGCCGTCGAGTCCGAAGGACACACCGGAACTCAGTTGCGCGTAGCAGCTTTCGGCCCGCATGCGGCCAACGTCAGCGGTCTCACGGACCAGACCGACCTGTTCTTCACGATGACCGACGCGCTGGGACTCGACCGTTCCAAGGTCGCAGCTCACTGATCCGATAACACCTGAATCCGCCCACCCACAGTCACACCAGAGCGGCCAAGGCGCGCACCCGATCTTCGGGTGCGCGCTTCGGGCAACTGGTGCATTTGCCTTCACCGGGTACCTCGTAGATCAGGCAGCACGACGCCCGCTGCGTGAATCTGCGTCGCCCGAACGCCACCGGCGTCAATGGATTACTTACGCGCACAGCAGATTCTCTGCGATCCACGTCCACGAAACGCGGGACCGGAATGCCCGGGTTCTCACCGCGGAGAACTTCGATCAGACCGGCCGCAAATGCACTTCCGCGCTCCCGCGCATTACCGGCGGCATCGAGGCTGCGATTGGCGATGGAGTCCGTTGTGATCGCCCACAGCGCCTGCTGCCGAACGCCGGACACCTCGGCGAGTACCTCGATCACGGGATTGAGCGAGCGGAACATCGCGTGGCCCAACTCCGCCACACTCCGCGAGATCGGAATGACCGATCCGGCAGCAAAACCGCCCAGATAGCCGTTGTCACGCAAGAAGATCCGCCCACCGTCCAACGATGGATCGGCCGCGAACCCGGTGACCATCCCGGTTCCGATCGGAATGCCGGTCAGCGTCGAGCTGGCCGAGTACCACCACAACGTGCCGTTCACTCGACTGTCCGCACTCCCCCATCGCTCTGCCGTATCGGCGACACGTGCTGCCAACCACTGGGGGTCGGTCATCAACACCGCGGGCACCGTATCCGGATACGCGCTCAGGTTGTCGAAGAACGGCACAGCTACTGCCATACGGGCGTAGATCCCGGCCACCGATTCCGTCATGCCAGCCCCAATATCTCCATCCGCGGACGTACTCCGCGTTCGACTCGCGCCCTGATGCCGAAAACCTCGGCCAACAACGGCTCGTCCAACACCTCGACCGTAGACCCACACGCGCGGAGTTCACCTTCGGTGAGCACGGCAAGGTTGTCGCAGTACTCGACCGCCAACCGTAGATCGTGCATCGTGACCACAACTGCGAGCCCCGCCGACGCAAGTTCGGTAAGCAGTTCCATCACGATCAACTGGTGACGAAGATCGAGATGATTGGTCGGCTCGTCCAACAACAGAACCTTGGGCTCCTGAGCCAATGCGCGAGCTATCGAGACACGTTGCCGCTCACCACCCGACAGGGTCGATACGTCTCGTCCGGCAAGCTCGACCAAACCGACCTGCTCGATGCACCGGTCCACGATGGCGGTATCGCGCTCCGTGCTTCGGTCCAACCAGCTGCGGTGCGGAGTTCGTCCGAGCGCGATCGATTCACGAACCGAAAGTCCTGCCGAGACAGTAGGTTCCTGAACACTTGCCGAGACAGTTCGGGCGATGTCCTTACGCGAGAGCGTCGTCGAGTCGACTTGATCGATCAGAACTGCGCCACCTGTCGGCGTCAAAGCGTTGTAGCAGCAGCGCAGCGCCGTCGTCTTGCCACTCCCGTTCGGCCCGACCAAGCCCAATATTTCACCGGACTTGACTGCGAAAGTGATGCCGCGCAACACTTCGCGATTTCCGAGCCGCGCCCGGGTCTCGACGAGTTCGAGCAGGGGCGCAGTTTCGGAGTCTTTCGGGAGTGTCACTGTTCTGGTCTGTGTCACTGTTCTGGCCTGTGTCACTGCTCGAGCCTCCGATACTGCCGGTAGAGCATCCAGACGAAGATCGGTGCACCCACGAGGGCCGTGATCACTCCGACCGGAACTTCAGTGGATTGTGCCACCGAGCGCGCAGCGGTATCCGCGGCAACCATCGCGACGGCGCCCAGCAGGGCTGCAGCAGGGAGCAGTCGAATTGCTCTGGTGCCGACGATGAAGCCGGCCAGATGCGGGATCAGCAGACCGATGAAACCGATTCCACCGGCAACGCTGACTGCTGCGCCCGCCAGTACGGAGACCGCGAGCAAGGACAACACACGGAACCGTCGGACGTTCATACCGAGTGCAGCAGCCCCGTCGTCACCGGTCTGCAAAACGTCCATCCATCGCGAACTGAATAGAAGGGCTGTGCCGACGACGACCAGTGTGATCGTCGGGAAGATCAGCGTCGACCATCGTGCATCACCGAATCCGCCGGCGAGCCAATGCATAACTCCAGTGATGTGACGCTCGTCTGCAATCACCAAAAGACAAAAAGTGATCAATGCCGAAAATATCTGTCCGAGCGCAACACCCACAAGAATGATTGCAGTCGGCTGCGGATATCTACCACCAATCAGCAACGCGAGGAACAACGGAATCATCGCTCCGATGAACGCGGCAACAGGAATCGTGAATACGCCGAGCATTCCGGCTCCGATCCCCAGAACCGTAACCAAAACCACCATGAATCCTGCGCCCGACGAGACTCCGAGCAGATACGGATCGGCAAGCGGATTACGGGTGACAGCTTGAGCAACTGCACCTGCCATGGCCAACGAAGCACCCACTACCGCGGCAGTGAGTGCACGTGGCAGGCGGGAGTCGATCACGATCGACTCCCGCGCCGCGGTCCACCACGTCTCGAAAGTCCCTGGCGCCAATCGAGCTCCGACTATCGCCCAGACGTCACCGACGGGAATGCGGACCGACCCGAAAGACACCGCCAGCCCCATGACCACGGCAAGCGCAACACACAGGACTGCAAGCAAAGCGGTATAGCTGGAACGAGATCTGGTCACTGTGCCGGAACTACGCCCGGATGCAGACCCGCCGCGATGGTCTGGGCCGAGCGCACCAGACGAGGGCTCTCGAAGAAGTCGTCGAGAGGAATGACCACGAATCGATTCTGTTGGACGGCGGGAGTGGTGGCCATGACGGGATGTGACTTCAGGAAATCGATCTTCGCTTGGGCGTTCTCAGATCCGTAGTCCAGAACGACGATCGCCTGTGGCGCACGCTCACCCACGACCTCCCATGTGGTCTTGACGTATGGGCGCTCGCCCTCGGAGTAGATGTTCGTCGCTCCCGCGTAGCCGGCGACGAGCTGACCGACACCCACTCCGCCGATCGTCGTCGGAACGTCCTTGCCGCCGTCATAGAAGAATGTCGGCACCGGCGGTGCATCTCCGACTGCCGCCTTCACCGCATCGAGCCCTTGCGTTACCTGATCGGTGACCTCGGCTGCTTCACCTTCGACGCCGAGGATTCTCCCCAACTGCTCGTAGTCGTTTTCCAGCATCGAGATGTCGGGGAATCCCTGGCCGCAGTACTCGGAGAACAGGAACGTGTTGATTCCGCGTTCGGCGAACAGGTCCCGCGAACGGCCTTCCTTCTCTTGAAAGGCGCTGCTCATACCTCCGACGACAAAATCGGGATCGAGATCGAGAATCTGCTCGGTGGTCGGGTATTCCTTGGCGAGGTTGGTGATCTTCGCGAACTGCTCGGCGGTCTCGGGGGTTGGTGTGCTGTCGCCGTATCCCATCCCGACGATCCGGTCACCGACGCCCATCTCGATGAGTACTTCGGTGACGTGATCGTTCATGGTGATGATCCGCTGGGGTGGCGAATCGAATGTTACTTCTCGATCGCAGTTCGTGATGGAAACCGGCTGCGTAAAGGATTCGGTGGTTGAAGAACCACCAGCCGCTTCGCCTTTGGAACAACCTGCCGAAACCAAGGCGACCGCGATGAGAACAGCGGCGGCGCGGGACGGGGAGAACTGAAGTGACACGGGGACCTCGTAAGGGCTCTGAGCCACGAATGAGAATCCGACAGACAACTCCGCCCGCACGCTGATCCTCGGCCAGAGCTCCTGCTGGACTTCCTTTTCGTAGACCACGACGAATGGATGTCGCACACCGCGCGGCGGGTAATCGGGCTTGCCGACACTCGGTGACTACCGAGAATCGACCTACCGTTGCGGGTCAGCGCCGGATTCGGACCGGCTTCCCCCACACGCGCGGCTTGCAAGTGCTTCGAGCAGTATGCATGACGTTTCCGATTCAAGACCAAACGCCCACTACAGTCGATCTGGCCAGACGCCCCCACACACCGGAGTTGATACATGACACGCTGGGCCCAAACCGTCGTCGCCCGGAAATGGTGGGTACTGAGCCTCGCGGTTCTGATAGTTCTCATCAGTGGGGTGTGGGGACTCGGAGTGTTCGGCAAGCTCAGCCAGGGCGGCTTCATAGATCCGGGCAGCGACTCCGCGAAGGTCGCCGACATCATCGAAGACAATCTCGGACCGCAGACCCCGGACATCATCGCGATCTACTCACCCACCGACGGTAAGACCCTCGACGACATCGGGCCGGCAGTAACGGCCGCCGTCGACCAGTTCAAAACGGAAGTGCCGACCGCGTCGGTGAAGTCGTATTGGGGAACAGACGCCGCGGCCAAGGCCAGCCTGCTCTCGAACGACGGATCCATGGCGGCCGTTGCGATCACGTTGGCACCGGACTCGGGCGTCACACCGGCCACTTTCGCCGATCTCTTGCCGAAGCTCGAAGTCGAAGGTGCCGAGGCACAATTCGCGGGTAACACCGTCGTCGGCGTCGCATTCAACACCAAGCTCGAGAAGGACCTGGTGGTCGCCGAAGCCATCGCCATTCCGATCACTCTGGTGCTGTTGGTCTTCATCTTCGGCGGCATCGTCGCTGCTGCCGTGCCCGTGTTCGTGGGTGTACTCAGTGTCCTGAGCGCTTTGGCGGTTCTGCGAATCCTCACGCTGATCACCGATGTGTCCTCGTTCTCGATCAACGTCGCTTCTCTTCTCGGGTTGGGACTGGCCATCGACTACGGACTGTTCGTGGTCGGCCGGTTCCGTGAAGAACTGAATTCGGGCTCGGACCCGGGAGCGGCTGCTCAGCGGACAGTTCTGACCGCGGGTCGCACCGTCATGTTCTCGGGTCTACTGCTGATCTGTGCGTTCAGCGGCATGCTCGTATTCCCCCAGGCCGTCATCCGGTCTCTGGGCTTCGGCGCGATCGCCGCAGTATTGAGCGCGGCCGTCCTGTCGCTGACCGCTGTGCCTGCGCTGCTTGCCATTCTGGGGCATCGCATCAACGCCCTGACGTGGCGCAAGGATGCGGCGCAACGCGGCGAGGAACGCTCGCGCAAGTTCTGGGGCCGCGTCGTCACGTGGGTGATGAAGCGTCCGGTCGCAGTCTCGGTGACGATCGTGGCTGTGCTGCTCGTGATGGCCTCGCCGCTGCTCGGCGCCCGGCTGGGAGAACTCTCGTACACCGCACTACCGGACAACGACCCCGCTCGCGTTGCAATGGACACGTTGGTCAACGACTTCCCGCAAACCGGAAACGGCGCAACGATGATCCTTCAGGCCGAGGACGGGAACACTCTCACCCCGGCCGAAGGTGCAGCGATCGCCGAGTCCGCCGGTCGAGTCGAGGGCATCGGTCAGGCGACCGTCGTCGCGAGCACCAATCAACTCGTCGCGGTTCAGGCTCTCTACAGCGAGGGCTCTACACCCCAATCACAGAGCGCCGCAGTGACAGATCTGCGTGCGATCTCCGCTCCCGACGGAACGGTGCTGCTTGTCGGCGGCGGTCAAGCCATGGTCGACGACGGCAACAACGCCGTCCTGCACTGGCTACCGGTGATGATCCTCATCATGGTCGGATCCACCCTGATCCTGTTGTTCCTCGCGTTCGGTTCGGTGGTGCTGCCGATCAAGGCGGTGCTGATGGCAGCCCTGAGTCTCGCGACCACCTTCGGTGTCCTCACCTTCGTCTTCCAGGACGGACACGGCGTCGAACTCCTCGGGGTCAGTCAAACTCCGCTGGAGGCGACGTTTGTCGTGCTCATCCTGGCGGTGGTGTTCGGATTGTCCACGGACTACGAGGTTTTCCTGATGTCACGGATGGTCGAGGCCAAGAACGCGGGAGCGACGACAGAGGAAGCGGTCAAGTTCGGAACCGAGCGCACCGGCCGCATCGTGACGGCTGCCGCCTTACTCCTGATAGTGGTGACGGGGGCCTTCGCAATGTCAGGGCTGTCAGTGATGAAGTTCCTGGGCGTCGGCATGATCGTCGCGCTGATCGTCGACGCGACCATCATCCGCATGTTGCTCGTGCCCTCGCTAGTGAAGTTGATGGGCGAAGCGAACTGGTGGGCTCCTGTGTGGATGAAAAAGGTTCACGCGAAGGTCGGCATCGGCCACTGATCGCGACTGGATCATGTCGCTGAAGAGTCCCTGGGATCCTGCGGAGAGCCGTGTTTGACTAGGGGTCGTGGATGACTTACCTGAGAGTGTTGTGGTCGGCTCAGCAGTGTTTTCGCGTGTCGACTCGGACGATTCGTTGGCGTGCTGGACATCGAGCATCGATGTCCAGGGGGTCGGTGACTCCAGGCCGGTGAGTCTGGTTATCGAGCCGGCCACCGTGCCGGAGTCTGCGGTGTGTGAGCTCGCTGCGACCGTGATGGCCCGGTTCGGTGAGTTTGCCGAAGTCGCCGCCGATTACCTGCGTCAACAGCTGCGTGGGCCACAGTTCGGCCTCCGCCACTCCGAACTCGTGGAGTTGGACGCCACGGAGTCACTGTTCGGCGAACCTGAGGCGGTGATCTGGGCTGACGGAACCTGGCTGCTGCGGTTCGCTGAGTCAAGGCTCGAGATGGCCGATCCTTTCGGGATCGGTGTTCTGTTCGAAGGAACGACTCCGTATGCGGTCGAGGACTTGTCGGGCGCTGAACCGGCCTAGGGTTTGCCGGCCTGTCCACGCCATCGCCTCGACGATGGTGCGCCGGTCTACTGGCGGACGGCGCATGGCCTTCACACCCTCGGAACAACGGCCGCCCACATCTCATCCGAAATCACGTCACGCGACGCAAGGACGAGCGCGCACCCCACTGCGCCCGAAACTCTTCAGCAACAGACCTAGTGGATTTCCCTGATCGGGCAGTCGTCCTCGAGGATGACTGCCCGATCGTCTAAATCGCTCCGCAGGGCGATGTTCTCCGAAGCTGATTTCGTCAGACTTGGAGCATGACAATTTTCGAATGGATCCTTGCAATCCCCGCTCTTGCGCTTGCCGTCGCGTTCTTGTTCTCCGGAATCATCTCCGCGGGCATCGACTTCGACGCCGAGGACGGTGTCATGACGCACTGATGTTCGTTTCCCTCTAGCCGCTGATCTTACTTTGGAGTAAGTTACCGACTATGGCCACTTACATCGTCACTGGCGGTACCGGATTCCTCGGACGAGCTGCACTGCCACTCCTGCTCGAGCGTGATCAAACTGCTCAGATCCATGTGCTGGTCAGAGCCGGTTCTGTAGCCAAACTCGAAGAACAGGTGTCGGCAATTCCCGGCGGCGATCGCGTGCATCCACTCATTGGAGATCTGACCGAGCCGGGACTGGGCATCGACTCTCCCCCGCCTGCCGACCACGTCCTTCACCTCGGCGCGATCTACGACATCACCGCCGGAGACGAGCAGGCTTCGACGAATGTCGAGGGCACACGCTCCGTGGCCGACCTTGCCGCACAGCTGGGAGCCACCCTTCATCACGTGTCATCAGTCGCAGTTGCGGGCGACTACCCGGGAACCTTCAGCGAAACCGATTTCGATTGCGGTCAAGGCTTTCCCACTCCGTACCACCGAACCAAGTTCGAGGCGGAGAAAATCGTTCGAGAACGAGAAGGCCTCACCTGGCGTGTTTATCGGCCGTCTGCCGTGGTCGGTAACTCCGTCACCGGCGAGATGGACAAGATCGACGGTCCGTACTACTTGTTCCCAGGACTGGCGCTACTCGCGAAATTACCTGCAGCACTCCCCGTCCCGATCCCCAACCTCGGCGCAACCAACGTGGTGCCCGTCGATTACGTAGCCGCCGCCCTCGTCGAATTGATGCATGTGCCCGGCCATGACGGCGAAGCATTCCATCTCGTGAATCCGAAACCTCAACCGGTACGCGAAATCTATGCCGGACTCGCCAAGGCCGCCGGAGCGCCCCGGCCCGCACTCAGCCTGCCGGGCGTGATCGCCAAACCCTTTGTCTCGCCATTGCCGATGGATTCGGCAGAATCGGCGCGGAAGGTCTTCCTCGATCGCATCGGCATGCCTGCAGCATTACTCGACAACATGACGATGGCGCCGACCTTCACCTCCGCGAGAACCGTTGCCGCCCTGGCCGGATCAGGACTGGCGGTCCCCGAGTTCGGGTCGTACTCCACTGTGTTGTGGAAGTACTGGCGCGCAAACCTCGATCCCAATCGCGCACGACGTAACAGTCCCGAAGGACCACTCGTGGGTCGGATCGTTCTGATCACCGGAGGCTCTTCCGGAATCGGCAAGGCATCGGCCATTGCCGCCGCTCAGAAGGGCGCCACCGTTCTCCTGATCGCACGCCGCACCGACGAACTCGATGCCGCAGTACAGCAGATTCGATCAGCCGGAGGCAAGGCGTTCGGTTACCCCTGCGACATCACCGACGACGAGTCGGTCCAGCACACGATCAAAAGCATTCTGACAGAACACGATCACGTAGACATGTTGGTAAACAACGCCGGCCGATCCATCCGGCGCGGCATTTACCACTCCACTGATCGTTTCCACGACTACGAACGAACGATGGCCGTGAACTACTTCGGCGCTGTGCGATTGGTGCTCGCCTTGTTACCGACCATGCGTTCTCGCCGCTTCGGCCACATCGTGAACATCAGCAGCGCGGGAGTCCAGGCGGCAACGCCTAGATTCTCGGCCTACGTGGCGAGCAAGGCCGCCCTCGACGGTTTCTCGGACGTAGCCGCCTCTGAAACCCTGGCGGACGGAATCACTTTCACGACCATCCACATGCCGCTGGTCGAAACACCGATGATCGCTCCGACCGGCGAATACAACAACGGCCCGATCACCAGCCCGGAAAAGGCTGCGGCAATGGTGATCCGCGCGCTGATCGACCGCCCCAAACGCATCGACGTACCACTGGGAACCCTGGGTGATCTGGGAACCCTGTTCGCACCGCACACCAAGGACCGAATTCTCAACCAGATGTACCAGGCCTTCCCCGATTCTCCGGCGGCAAAGGGTCAGGTAGACAAGGAAACTCCGGCAGACGCTCCGGCAACACCGGCGCGACAGCACCACTCGCGCTCGCGCATCCGCAAACTCGGCCGTCGGGCCGCCCGACTCGTGCCCGGTACGCACTGGTGACCGGTGGTGTGACTTCGTCTCGGAGCGTTTCGGCAAGAGGAACGGATCTGTAGGTTCAGTCGGCGAATCCTCACCGGGTCACGCTGACAAAAGCAATCAACCGCCAGTTGCACAGGGTTCCGTATCGGTGCCTGACCCCGGGACCACCAGACCAGACTCGTAGGCGATGACGACAGCGTGCGTCCGATTCTGAGCACCGAGCTTTGCCAGCACGTTCCCGACATGCGTTTTCACTGTCTCCAGGCTCACAACCAGAACCTGAGCAATATCCGAGTTGCACAGCCCGGTGGCCATCAACCGCAATACCTCTTCCTCCTTTGCTGTCAGCGCTGCATTCGGGAACGCCTCAGCGGAGACCAACGGGCGGGGCGTAACCATCCGGCGTAGCGCGGCAGGGAACAGGATCACTTCGCCCGCCGCCACCACACGTACTGCCGCTGCGATCTGCGGGACTGGGAGCCGCTTCAGCACGAAGCCACTCGCGCCCGCACTGAGTGCGGCCGTGACGTAGCCATCGTTTTCGAAAGTGGTGATTACCAAGACTTTCGGCGGTTCGGTGCACTCGGCCTGGAGGTGCCGAGTTGCCTCTATTCCGTTGCGCAGCGGCATCCGCACGTCCATCAGCACCACATCCGGACGAAGTTGCCGCGAAAGCTCCACTGCTTCGATACCGTCGGAAGCCTCGCCGACGACCACAATCCCGGGCTGAGCTGCGAGCAGCATACGCAGGCCGCTGCGGGTAACGTCGTCGTCATCCGCAATCAGCAGGGTGACTGGCATGCTTGCAGGTTTGGCGGCGTCCTCACTCCAATTGGCTTCGGTCATCGTGCCACCCGTACCGGCAACTGAACACTCAATCGCCAGCCCTGGGCTCCGTCCGGTCCAGCCTTGAACTCACCGTTCAAGAGTCGCACGCGCTCGGCCAAACCTGCCAGGCCGCGCCCTGATCTTCGAACTACGTCTGCCTTTCCCCCGGTCACTGCCCCGATGCTGTTGACCACTCTGAGCTCGACGCTCTCCGAGCCGACTGCCACCGTGATTTCGATCGGCCCGCTGTCCCCGTGCCGCAGAGCATTGGTCGTCCCCTCTTGCAGGATCCGGTACGCCGCGCGAGAGAGTGTCCCCTGGATCTGTGAAAGGTCACCCGACAGGTTCACCTCCACAACCGCCCCCGCATGCCGCAACCGATCAATTAACGCAGGCAAGTCCGACAGCGTCCGAGAAGGTACAGCAGGCCTCTCCTCGCGAAGTACACCCAGTACGTAGTCCAGGTCCTCGAGCGCTGCCCGTGTCGACTCCTCGATGCTACGCATGGCGGCCCTCGCCGCGGCAGGATCGGAGGCAAGCACCTCGCCGGCCACCGCCGCCTGGATCGTGGCGGCGGTGAGCGTGTGTCCGATCGAGTCGTGCAACTCGTGAGCGACCCGATTACGTTCGGCCAGTTGCAGTTCGCGTTCTTCCGCCAGCGCGAGCCGTTCAGCCGTGGACGGCCCCAACAGTCGTGGCGCCAGCCATCTCAGCAGTGTTGCCACCAGGACACAAATTCCTACCGCAAGCAGGAGGCAGCCGGCCGCCACGATCCAGGTCCATCCACCCGTCACGTCAACCGACGTATCGAACAGACTGATTCGCGCCGTGCCGCCGAGCCAGTTCCCCGGGAGCGAAATCCCCATGATGAAAAGGACGCTGGTCGCGAGCGCCGCCAGCCAACCCACCATGACATGCAGGACAATCCAGAGCGGGGCCCGCCAGCGATCAATCTCCGAGAGGTTAGGAGTACGGTGTCCGAGCGCTGGACTCGGCAGCGACACCTGCAGCAGTCGGCGGGCAGTAACGATGAGCGCGCGTCGCACAGGATGCACCAGGCCGAGTGCTCCTACCAAAGTCACCCATATGAGCAGGACCGAAAGCACCCGGACGAACTCGGGTGCGGATTGCCACGCGAGAGCAGGCAACATCGCAACCACCAGAAGTGGCAGGCTTGCCAACACACCACAAAAGGCGAAAAGTACAGCTGAGTATGTAGAGCCCCGCATCAGCGGTCGTAGTCCTGTGATCATGATTCGACAAGTATGACTGGGCCGCTCGGCGATGGCCTCCCCCGATCGAGGGAGATGGTTTTCCCGCGTCGGAGCGATGCGCGACCAATCCTCCAGCAGACAGGATCGTGTCCAGACCGATCAATCTCTCCAAGGAGTTCTACTGATGCGCCGCCACAGTCGACAGGGCCAACCTCCCTCACCCCAAAGACAAAGCCGGAAACGGCACCGCGCCCTCTGTTCCGTCGCAATGACTCTCAGCGTGGTCACCCTCGGTGCGTGCTCGTCGTCCGCCGATACCGTCGCTGCGCGGCACGATGCGGTTCAACACTCACTCGACGCACTGGTGAGCGAGGACGGACTACCCGCCGCCCTCGCAAGCATCCAAGACCGAAACGGCAACTCCCACAACTACACCGCAGGAGTCGGTGACCTGACCACCGGATCAGAGGTACCCCCCAACGGCCAGATACGAATCGGCAGCAACACCAAAACCTTCACCGCAGTAGTGGTCCTGCAACTGGTCGCCGAAGGAAAGATCGAACTCGACACCCCCATCGAGACCTACCTACCCGGACTCGTCCGCGGAGACGGGATCGACGGCCACAACATCACCATCCGCCAACTCCTCCAACACACCAGCGGACTCCCCAACTACAGCAACTACCTGGAAGACGAAGTCCGATACTACGACCCACGCGAACTTCTCGACATCGCGCTCGAACATCCTGCCGACTTCGCCCCCGGAACGAGTTGGAAGTACAGCAACACCAACTACGTCCTCGCTGGCCTACTCGTACAGAAGATCACTGAAAAACCCCTCGCCGAGGAGATGAACCGGCGAATCTTCGCGCCGATCGATCTGCAGCACACATACTTTCCTGAACCATACGACGAGAAGATCTCGGAACTTCACCCCCGCGGCTACTACCGGGAGTCATCGGACGCGCCTCCCGTCGACATCACAGAGATAGACCCCTCGTGGGGATGGGCCGCAGGGCAATTGATCTCCACCACCTCGGACCTCAACCAGTTTCTCCACGCACTCCTCGACGGACGACTGCTCCCCGCAGCCCAACTCGACCAGATGCGCACTACCGTCCCCGCGGAGGAAACCTTCGGACCCGATGCCCGCTACGGACTTGGATTGGTCAGCCGCCCGCTACCGTGTGGCGGCCTGTCCTGGAGCCACGGCGGCAGTTTCCCTGGATACGAGACACGCGGGGGCGCTACCGACGACGGACGCGAAGCGAACATCGCGGTCAGCATGCAAGTAGTCGACGACGCCACCCGGAGAAAACTCGAACACGCGGTGGATATCGCCCTTTGTCGCTGAGGCCTCCTGTCAATCACCAAAGGCCGCCTACTCCGAAATAGCTCGTCAAACCGACAGTATCGGCCGCGAGACGCCGGACTCCGAGGTGCAGCCAGCTACACCCCGTACGCTCCGGCACGCACCACCGAGAGACTGCACTTCGCACCATGGAGGACGCGTACGCACGTCAATACTGTTCTCTGCATGTGGAACTCACCACGAGATTCGACGAACAGGAGACCACAACCAATGACCACCCTTCGACGTCGCCCCCTGCTCACCGTGCTTCCGGCAGTCACCGCTGCAGCCCTCATATTGGGCGTGAGCGGATGTGGTGACACCACTGACTCCACTGATTCCACTCGGCAAAGCGACGCTGCCGTGCAACAGGCGCTCGACGGCGTCATCGAGCAGGGGATCCCCGGCGCACAACTCGTGATCTCCGACCCGTCGCGGGGCACTCGCATCATTCGTGCAGGAATGGGAAACACCGCCACCGGCGAGCCTATCCCCGATGATGCGCGGGTCCGAATCGGCAGCAACACAAAGGCCTTCGTCTCGACCGTCGTCATGCAACTCGTCGACGACGGACTGCTCGACCTCGATATGAGCATCGAGCACTACCTGCCCGGAACGGTCGTAGGCAACGGGAACGACGGCAACCGAGTCACCATTCGAGATCTCTTGCAGCACACCAGTGGACTGACGGACTACCTCGCCGCCGGCGGAGCACGGCCGGAAGACATCAAGCCCGGCCAGCTGCTGGTGGGGACAAGCGCACAACCACCGGAGCACTTCTCCCCCACTGAACTGGTCGATATCGCGATGTCTCTTCCACCCGGCCCGGCAGCCAAAGACAAGGCTGTCTATTCGAACACGAACTACATTCTGCTCGGGATGCTCATCGAGAAGGTCACAGGACGCCCTGCCGCGCAGGAGATCACCACCCGCATAATCGATCCGCTCGGACTGATGGACACCTATTTTCCCGCCTCCCGCGAGACACAGATCCGCGGTTCTCATGCACAGGGCTATCACCCGATTGACGGCATTCAGGTCGATGTCACCGATGGCGACGTGTCGTGGGCCGACACCGCAGGTGCGATGGTCGCAACGGGCGCCGACCTCAACACTTTCTTCACGGCTTTGCTACGCGGCGATCTCGTCTCGAATGACAGGCTCGCCGAGATGAAACACACCGTGCCGTTCGACAGGAGCCCGCAGGACAGCTACGGACTCGGACTAGTCCGCGTGAACAGCTCCTGCGGGAAGGAGATCTGGGGTCACGGCGGCGGAATTCCCGGCTTCGGCACCTCGGGCGGAGTCGATACCACAGGACGCGCTGTGACTCTCACCCTCAATCACATCCCGATGAGCGAGGACGCCTTCGTAGCAGCACAGCGAGTTGTCGACGCAGCGATGTGCGAGAAGTGAAGGAAACATGTTCGTGCACGACTTCGCACGCAACATCGAACAACAATTCTTCCCGAGCGAACGATGTCCCGAACCTACCAATCCTCAGGAGTTCTACTGATGCGTAACAATATTCGAAAGGGCTTCCCTTCCTCAGATCGCCGGCAGGACCGCAAACGGCACCGGACCTTTTCGGTCGTTGCCGCGGCGGCCCTCGGTGCCATGACGCTGGCGTCCTGCTCGCCGTCATCCGCCCTCAGTCCCGATACCGTCGGTTCTTCCTCCACCGAGTCCGACGCGGTTCAACGCTCCCTCGACGCGCTGGTGAGCGAGGACGGACTACCCGCCGCCCTCGCAAGCATCCAAGACCGAAACGGCAACTCCCACAACTACACCGCAGGAGTCGGTGACCTGACCACCGGATCAGAGGTACCCCCCAACGGCCAGATACGAATCGGCAGCAACACCAAAACCTTCACCGCAGTAGTGGTCCTGCAACTGGTCGCCGAAGGAAAGATCGAACTCGACACCCCCATCGAGACCTACCTACCCGGACTCGTCCGCGGAGACGGGATCGACGGCCACAACATCACCATCCGCCAACTCCTCCAACACACCAGCGGACTCCCCGATTACGGAATACACGTCAATGACGAAGAGATCAGATACCGCTACGCCGACCCCCACGATTTGCTCGACGTCGCGTTCCAACACCCCGCCGACGCACCGCCCGGAACGAGTTGGGGGTACAGCAACACCAACTACATTCTGGCCGGCCTACTCGTACAGAAGGTTACCGGCCGCCCCCTCGCCGAGGAGATGAATCGACGTATCTTCGCGCCGATCGGCCTGCGCGACACCTACTTCCCATCCCCGGGAGACATGACCATCCGGGGTCCCCATCCCAAGGGATACCACCGCACCGCACCAGACAGCCCACTGAGTGACGTCACAGAGATGGACCCGTCGTGGGGATGGGCCGCAGGGCAGCTGATCTCCACCACCTCGGACCTCAACCAGTTCCTCTACGCGCTACTCGACGGACGACTGCTCCCCGCAGCCGAACTCGACCAGATGCGTACCACCGTCCACGTCGGCGGGCCCACCGGACTCGAGTACGGCCTCGGCCTCACCAGCAGGACTCTCTCGTGCGGCGGGGTCTACTGGGGCCATGGCGGCGACATAGTCGGTTACGAGACCCGCGGCGGCATCACCGACAACGGGCGCGCCGTAAACCTTGCGGTGACTGCTCTTCCCACGACTGCGTCCGCCACGCAACACGTCGTAGACACCGTGGACAGAGCTTTGTGCAGTTAAAGCTCTGGTGACAGCGTCACCCGGAATCTCACCCGAGTGACGCTGTACCGCCCGACGAAACATTCGGTCGGTTATTGGCCGAACGGACCAATGCGGCCTACGTGTCCGCTGCCACACTTCATCAGTCCATGCGGCACAACGCAATTCAGGAGGCATGATGAAGTCGGAACGCGCCACAGTTGAGGAACCCTCGCATAGCGGCGGCAAGTCGATACAAAACATATTGGACAACAAGTCAATTCGTCGAACAACGACTATGACTGTTGGGCTGCTCAGTACGATCTGGATGATCGACATGATAGATCGCGTGATGATCGGGCTTGCACTGCCGATGATCGGAGACGAATTCTCCCTCAGTAATACGCAATTGGGCGGAGTCGTGTCGATCTTCGCCATCTTTTACATGCTCGGGCAGGTCCCCGGCGGCATGCTGGCCGACCGATTCGGACCCCGGCCACTGTTGATCGTTGCGTTGATCCTGTGGTCGGTGTTCACCGCACTGACAGGATTCGCCTGGGGACTCGTCTCGCTGATGGTCATGCGTGCGATGTTCGGGCTCAGCCAGGGTCTCTTCCCAGCAGCGTCGTTCAAAGCTCTGGCTGAGCGAACCCGTCCGAAAACTCGCGCCACGGCCATGGGCTTCATGATCGGTGCAAACAACCTGGGCCCCGGCATCGCACCATTGATCATCGCCCCAGTTCTCATGGCCGTCGGTTGGCGGGACGCATTTTGGCTGGTGGCCATAGTCGGCGCCGTGATCGGCACAGTCGTCTGGTTGGTGCTCCCGGCGCCGTTGGACACAGAGATCACGGAAGATCCGGAGGCCGCACTGCAACCGCTCGCCAGTGAACACTCACGCGCCGCGGTATTCAAGTCCGTTTCGGTCTGGAAGTTCGCACTTCTGTTCTGCCTGGCTAACATGGCCGGATATGGGCTGTTGACCTGGGTGCCGAGCTACCTCCTCAACGAAAAGGGGCTCTCGCTGATCGATACGGGAATCTTCGCGGCGATCCCGTTCATCGTCACGGCATTGGCCATCGTCGTCGGTGGACGTCTGGTGGACAAGTACTTTCACGACAGCGCGCGCATTCTGCTCGTTCCGTGCATGGCCACCTCCGCCATTCTGCTGTTCTTGATGACTACCACCGATACCGTCGCGATGTTCACGTTCTATCAAACCCTCGCGATGGGCGTCAGCGGACTGTGCTCGATGTCGATCTTCGCCCTCCCGTTGCGGGCATTGCCTGCCGAATTCCTCGGTTCCGGAATGGGTTTGATCAACGGTTGTGGACAGCTCGCCGGTTTCATCACCCCCCTCGTGATGGGATGGATGGTGGACCAGTTCTCGTACATGGCCGCGTTCGGAGTCCTGGTCGGCGCGACGGCTGCGGCGGCTCTGGTGGCCATGATCGTTCCGCAAACCCCGGCGAAATTCTGAGGGCTCTCACGTGGTCCGGCGAAGTGGCCGCTGAAGGGTCGTTCCCGGCAGTGGCCGCTTCGCCGATCCGGAGCTGACCCCGGTGCCAGCTCGTCACCTCACTGCATCGAACCCGTTGCGCGAGCGCCGAAGTGCGCGCCCTGCAAGCATCCCCGTCGGCACCCCGTCCGACAGTGCCGGTTGCCCATTGACCACAACGTGCCGCATTCCGGTCGCATACACTCTTGGGTTGTCGTATGTCGCGAGATCCTCTACCTGCGAGGGGTCGAAGATCGCCAGATCGGCGTATCCCCCTGGCGCAATGTAGCCCCGCTTCGCCAAACCGAAGTTTTCAGCAGGAAGGCTGGTCATTCGGCGAACGCATTCCTCGACTGATTGCCCGCCAATGCCGCGGGTGTAGCGGCTCAGAATACGGGCGAAAGTTCCGAATGAACGGGGGTGGACGGGTTGCCCCGCGAAAAGGGTCTCCGTGCTTTGAGCATCGGCATCGGAACCAACCGAAACCCAGGGAGGCTCGAAGGCAGTTCGCGTGTTGTCCTCCGACGCAATGAAATAGGCAGCCTCGGCTGTGGGGAGAGCGTCGAGAACAGCCAGTATGGTGTCTACCGGGTCGTGATGCCCCATCCTCCGAGCAATAGATCCCAGAGCTTCCCCCGCTCGGATCCCGAGTGCCGGTACCTCGGACAAGATCGTCACCCCATCGGCGCCTCCGGACGCAGCGTAGAGATTCTCCCAGTCCTCGTCCTCACGATGGATCCTCTCGCGGATCTGCTCTCGGACACCGGTCGAGTTCAGGTGCGTGCGCCCGGCCGTCGTGTCACGACACCGAAACTCCGGTGGCAACGCGGCACTGAGCAGCGTGTTCCCCGCCTCGTACGGATATACGTCCGCGGTGATTCGCACACCGTCCTCGCGAGCCGACTCAACCAATTGCAAGGCCTCGGACATTTTGTGCCAGTGCGACTTACCAGCAACCTTGAGGTGGTAGATCTCCCCGCGCGCTCCTGTCGTTCGAGCGATATCGACCAGTTCCTCGATGCTTTCGAGAAACCTCTGCCCTTCGCTTCGGAGATGGCAGATATGGACGGCATCGTGTCTGGCGAGCACCTGCGAAAATGCTCGCAACTCGCCGGAATCCGCATAGCTTCCGGGTGGATAGATCAGAGCCGAACCCACTCCGAGAGCTCCATTTTCAAGCTCCTCGTCGAGCAGGGCACACGCTTCGGCCAGCTCTTGTTCACTCAACAGGCGATTGTCCACACCCGCAACCACCATGCGCAGATTCGCCGCGCCGACGAAGCTCGCCACGTTGAAACCGACGCCGTTCGTCTCCAAGGATTCGAGAAAATCATGCAACCTCGGCCAATGTGATTGCACCCCAGTTGGAATCGCGCCCAATCCGAGCATCGCCGGAGTCATCGAACCCGTGACCGGTCCGAGAGACACGCCTTCACCGAAGACCTGGGTTGTGACCCCCTGATACAAGTCCGACAATCCTCGTGGGTCTTGCTGCAGCGTGAGGTAACTATGGCTGAGCACATTCACAAAACCGGGAGCCACCATGCAACCGCGAGCATCGATGTCGATCGCCCCCGGCACAGCACCGATCGTTCCGACTTCCACGATCGTGTCACCGGAGATCGCAACATCCGCTTTCCTGGGCGGGCTCCCTCTACCATCGAGCACAGTCCCGTCCCGAACGACGATTGTCGGCAGCATCACGTCTCCTCCACGGTGGCCTTGCTGTCGCGAGATGCGACCCTGTTCACTTTGCTGAATCGTGGAAGCGAAATCTTGTTCCAGACACACATACGCGATGCAAAATTGGTGCCGCCCTACCAAACTGGCCCATGGTTCCGATCATGCCATCGGTCAGCCGACGACCCCGCGGATCTCATTCTCGGAGGCATTGGCGCCCGTGCAGACAACAGCAACGCGCTTGCCAGCGAAGGTGTTCGGATGCGCATAGACCGCAGCAAGTGCGGCCGCACCGGCGCCTTCGCTCAAAGTGTGAGCGTCGTAGAGCAACGCCCGCTGCGCGAGGGTGATGTCATCGTCCGTGACGAGCAGGAATCCCCCGAGGCGTTCACGCAAGACACGTTGAGTGAGTGCGAACCCGGCACCGGTCGCAAGCCCTTCGACACGGGTGGTGTTCGAGCGCTCGACGCACGTGCCGGAACTCCACGAGTCATGTGCGGCTCGTGCGGCCTCAGACTGCACTGCGAACACCTCGAGGTGCGGTGCAAGCGCACTGGCGACGAGACACGCCGCCGCCGCACCGCTGCCGCCACCGACTGGGACCACCACCGCGTCCAGATCAGGTTGTTGTTCGAGGAGTTCGACGTAGGCCGTTGCAACACCGGCGAGGATTGCCGGCTCATTGGCGGCGCTCACGAGACGCAGGCCGTCACGTTCGCTGATGAAATCGGCATGAGCACGTGCCTCGTCGAAGTTCACACCGTGCTCGATGAGCTCGGCTCCGAGCATGCGGACAGCGTGAGCCTTGACTGGATTCGCCCCAACCGGCATGACGATCACACACCGCACGCCCGCACCCGCCGCGGCATACGCCAAGGATTGAGCATGGTTTCCGGTCGAGTAGCCGACAATCCCCCGCGCCCGCGTCGCCTCATCCAGTCCTGCCACCAGGTTCAGTCCGCCGCGAACCTTGAACGCACCCGTGGGGTGCACGTTCTCGTGTTTGACGAACAATTGGCTGCACGAGCCCGCACCCAAGGTCGGGTGCGATATCAGGGGCGTGACCGGTAGATGCCGACGGACGACCTGACTGGCACGCTCGATGTCTGCCCATACGGGTGGATGTAGCTGGTTTGATGCCGTGAGATCAGATGCCGGTGCCATGTGATTCACCCTGCCAAACACCGATTCATAGATCCAATACGTGTTTTCGTCCAAAGCATCGAAATCTTCTATGATTTTGGCATGCTCGATCTAATTCGGCTGAGGGTCCTGGTCGCTGTTGCACAGGAAGGGTCGGTGACAGCCGCCGCCGATTCTCTCGGTTACGCGCAGCCCTCCATCAGTCACCACCTTCGACAGCTCGAATCGGAAGTCGGGGTTCCACTGTTCCAGAGAGCGGGTCGTGGACTGCGCCTGACGGACGCTGGCGCAGTGCTGGTTCGGCGAGCCACCGAGATCCTCGGCCACGTCGACGCAGCGGTAGCCGAAGTCCAGACGTACGCAGGACTGAGGGCCGGGCGGGTACGACTGGCCGCATTCCCGTCAGCCCTGGCGAGTTTGATTCCGCAGGCGATGGCAGCGTTCACGTCCCAGTACCCCGATGTGTCCATCAGCCTCGTTGATGCAGAACCACCCAAAGCACTTGCACTGCTTCGTAACAACGATGTCGACGTAGCTGTTGTCTTCGCGCACGAGGACACCCCTGAAGTCGGGCTCAAGCATGTCGCGCAGACGACTTTGCTGGAAGATCCGTTGTACCTGATCACCTCTACGCGGAATACAGATGCCGCCAACGAGATCACGGACTACGCCGGTGAGACCTGGATTGCCGGTTGCCCGAGCTGCCGAGCCCACCTCCTCACCGCTTGCAATCGAGCTGGATTCATTCCGCGGATCGAGTTCGAGACCGACGACTACGTCGCCGTCCAAGCCCTGGTCGCCTCCGGAAGCGGGGTAAGCACCCTTCCGGCCCTCGCCCTCCAGGCACATCAGAACCCGAGTATCCGCGCACACCGCATTCCCGGCGAGCGACGCACTGTCTCCGTCGCAACCTACGGCAAACCTCCACTTGCTCCCGCGATCGACGCGTTCGTCAGAACTCTGACAGCGATATCCGAATCCATGCGTGAGCGCGTCGAATTGGATGGGCACCAAGATAACCGGTGACCTCAGGTCCGGCCGACCACCGCGACTATCAGTGCGGCAAGTTCGCTTCGAGCATCGTCGGGCGAGAGCGCTCCCGCTACCGCCGCATGCGAGAGTGCCTCTGCAGCACCGAATATTGCGGTCATCGAAGGTTGCGCAAGTCCTCCGCCCGCACCAAAGGGAGTCAGCACCTCCCGACATCGTTCGGAATAGGCGTGTTCCGATTCACGCTTGACCCGCTCCAGCTCGGGCGAACCCTCCAGCGCTGCAAGCACACCCGTCAGTTCACGCCCCTGCGCCAGCGAACATCCGACGTAGGAGTCGGCGATGGCATTCGCGCGTCCGTTCAGAGACTCATCCGCGGCATCGAGATACTCCTCGAGCATCACCGTCTGACGATCGTCGAATTCCTTGAAGAGCGCTGCCAACAACGCGGCGCGAGAGGCGAAATGGCTGTATACAACTGGCTTTGCAACGACGGCACGTTCAGCCAACCGACCAAGGGTCAGCGCGTCCGCACCCTCCTCTCGCACCAACGCCCACGACACCTCCACGAGTTGTTCGTACCTGCCGGCTCGCGACAGTCTCGTACGTGCCATCGGACACCTCCTTGCGCTATATACCAATAGTAACCTACTCTTAGTACATAAGCGCACCATCTACCGAAGGACGCTCATGACCACACTCGTCGTAGTCTCCCACCCCGATCCCCAGTCACTTACCCAGCATGTCGCCCGTTCTACCGCCGACGCGATCCGCGACCTGGGCGGCGACGTCGACTTCGCGGACCTACATGCCGAGAATTTCGATCCCCGATTCGCCGAAGCCGATGTGAACCTGTTCCGCGGCAAAGGGGCTCCCCCGGCCGACGTTGCAGCCGAGCAGGAGCGAATCGATCGTGCAGACGATCTGATTCTCGTGTTTCCGATGTACTGGTGGTCGATGCCCGCACTACTCAAAGGTTGGATCGATCGAGTCTTCGTCAGCGGATGGGCGTACGAATTCACCCCGGGAAGCGAATTCGTGAAGAAACTGGACCGACTCACCGTCCACCTGATTCCAGTCGCAGGTGACGACGCCGAGAGTTTCGACCGACACGGCGTGTACGAGGCCTTCCGGACACAGATCGAACGCGGAATCATCGAATATTGCGGTGCCACACTGGGATCGACAACCTTCGTTCACGAGTCGGACACGAAGAGCCGAGACGTCCTCGCCGCAGAAATCCACGACCTCAGCGAAAGCATCGCGTCCCGTGTCGCCTACCCTGCGACCGCGACTTCCCGTTGACGGTCAAAAACGGTCAACTGGCGCTTGACCGGCCCGTGGCCGCCCAGTAGCGAAGCGTGTCTCCCGAATGGCCGAGGTTGCGCGACAACTGATCAGCTGGGCGCACGCTATCGAGAAGTCCCCCACACCCTTCGATAACATTACGCGAACCCGCGTTCGTTTCGTCGCAGGTAATCAGGACGCGACTGAGCCCCACCGGGTCGCCGGCATACGTGAGCACTTCCCGCAGAGCAGCCGACGCTATCCCTTTCCGCCGTTCCGACGGCCGAATCCCGTAGCCGATATGACCACCAAGATCCGCCAAGAACTCATTCAAGCTGTGTCGCAACTGGATAGCACCGAGATACCTGCCGTCTCGCACGATCCACCAGTTGGTTGCCGGGACAATGTCGGGCCCCGGCAACGCCTCGGGCTGCGCCAACAACTCCTGAACCCACTGCCCGAATCCATCGCGTGATGCAAGGTCCAGATCCAGACGTTGCGCAACTCCCAACGCCGAACCGGGCTGATCCGCCTGCGGTCCACCCCACTCGTCACGCGACTCCAACCAGGACACCCACAAGGCCTCGTCAGGCGCAACCAAATCGACTGTCATAGCAGCGATGCTACGTCGCACCCGCAATGGTCGAGACTTCGCCTCAATCCATCGCAAAAGCACATAGTGTCGATGTATGAGTGGACGATTCACAGCTGGGGTCTTTATCGTCGTCGTCAGTGTCGTCGCCGTTGCGTTGGTTTGGACCGGCGTTCGAGACTATGAATCTTTCACTCCACCGGTCGCGACGGCGGTCGATCGGGCAGACTGCCTCGCCCCTGATATCACCGCCGCGCTCGTAGCCCCCGAGGCACGCGACAGCAGCATCGCACTTCGCCCCGAGGGAAGTGGTTACCCGCCTCCTGATTTCAGCCCCGTTGCCGTTGTTCGATGCGAACGCGGAGAAACGTCCGACGGTGGGTTGACCATCGACTCCATACGCCTCGAGGGGGACATCCACGCGGTGGACGATGCATTCCGCGAACAGTCTCGTCGATTTCCTGCCAACGTCCGGGCCGACTGCGCGTACCGTCTCGTCCCGCCAGCCGGTTTGTGGCTGGTAGACGAAGCAGGAGCAGCCATACGCCCTACCTGGCCGACCGCGCCCTGCGGACTGCAAGAGAAACCACACGCAGCCCTGCGCCAACTACATGAGATCAGCCGCGCGCAGCATCCGGTCGACGGCATCTCCTCCGATGACGCCGGAACCTGCGCGGAGTCGATCGGACAACCGTTCGCGACGACCACTGAAGCTGACATGAGTCGCATGGCAGAACACGAAGACACTCACGCGCGCCCACTGACGGAAACAGCTTTGGCTACACCGATTTCCGACGTCGGCAGACTACTGGTGTGCCGCTATTCCACCGAACCGCCGCTGCCCGAGTCCCGAATCCGCTTGTCACGCCAGCAGAGTACTGATCTGATGGAGGTTGCATCCACCGCGCCACCTGCAGGCCCATGCGATCTCGTCGCCCATCACATCGCTTCGATCGACGTACTTCGTCCCGACGGATCGGGCGGCACGCGGATGGCAGTCGAACTCGACGGATGCCAACGCGTAAACCTCCTCGGACAACGTCAATTACCGCCCGCAGTCATTGCGCTCCTGTTGCAGTAGCGATGACCCACACCCGAGTTCATCGAGACTGATCGTAGAAAACCGACGATGAAATCACAGGTCTCGAATCGACGTGACGACAACCGGCCTGACCGGCTTGGGCGCCGCGCCGCAACTCGGTGGACGCGGCGCGAGTTCGGAGACTGCAGTCTCCACGGCCCATTGCCGGCCGTCCACATGTGCGACGACGCATGTCCCGTCACTCGCCTGCTCGATGACAGCCAAGTCGTCGATTCCGCAGGTTATTTGCTGTCGCACAGCAATTTCCGAAGCCTGCCCCGCAGGAGACCAACAACTCCGTCCACGCAGGCCTGGCAAATGGACCTGATCTCGGGAAGCCACCTCCACGGCCGTGACACTCTCACTTGCCGACAGACGGCCGTACGTATTGCCGCTCGGCAACAGGATCATCGACGGCGCGAATCGGTGCCCGCCGGTATGCGAACACTCCCACACCTGGGGTCCGAAGGACGACATCAGCGCTGCGGCGATCGGCCTGCCGAATACAGCGCAGCACTGGTCGCGCTTGCCGTGTGCGCAAACCAATACGACTGGCTCGGTCACTTGCTCGCCCAGTCCTGGTGGCGGCCCATCCAACAAGAAGAAATCGACGTCGAGTAATTCCATCGGCGAATCGATGTGCAACCTTTCACACCATGAGTCGCTCGGATCGGAGCGCGCAAGCAGGACGGTGTGTCCATCAGTCATCGGATCGGTACGCCCGGGTCGCCGAACGAACATGATTCGCACGTTCGCTGCATCGGCTCGGCGGCTCAGCTCGGCGGCAAGGTCCTCCCCCAAGGCCGTACCGTCCAACACGTCACGACCCCACGCGGCATTGAATTCGAGGCATACCCAGCCCCGCACGACGGCAGCGCTGCCTGCCAGCGGCTCATCGACAGCAGACAGTGCGGAACAGGTTTCGGCTTCGATCACGAGGCCCATTGTGTCAGCCTCGCTGGGTGTCGATTCGCAAGTCCCTGTGGCCCAGTGACACGGCAGCTCAATAGAACTTCTTGCCCTCCGCAAGCTGGTTCACGAACTTCTCGATCCGCCTGGCTCGCGTCTCCGGACGCTTTGCCTCCTGCAGTCGGTACGCGATGGTGAATCGGTTGGTGGAATTGAGCGTCGCGTAGAACTCACGAGCCTTCGGGTTTTCCGCGAGCGCATCGAGAAAGTCTTTCGGGACCTCGGCCTTGGCTGATCCCTCGTACGCGCGATCCCATCGACCGTCGGCCTTGGCCTTCTCGATCTCGGCGATGCCGGAAGGCTCGAGAAGTCCCGCAGCGTCGAGGCGGGCGACTATCTCGACGTTGCGTTTGGACCACGGACTCCGCGCGGTGCGTCGCGAAAACTTCTGTACGAAGAAATCGTCGTCGATTCGCCGTGCGAGGCTGTCGATCCAGCCGAAGCACAGGGCAACGTCCAACGCTTGGTCGTAGTCGATCGAACTGTGCGACGAGGTCTTCTTGGCCATTTTCAGCCAAAGGCCGGGGACCACCTCGTGGTTCTCGGACAGCCATCGACGGAACTCTGCTCCGTCAGCGAAGTATTCGGTGCCGAGTTCGACTGCCATCAGTGCTCCTCATTTTCGCGATACCCATACCCTGACAAAACCCTGCGACAAATATCCGAGAGTTCCGAGTGCGAGCACCCATTTGGCAATACTGACGGTCGAAGCGGCGCGAACCCTCGAGTCGGTGATCCTGTCGCGATGATCGAGGAAATGGAGTCCGACCACGTTCTCGACGTAGTCGCCGGCCGCCGACAGTACCGGCACTACGGCAAGGGCGCGCCGAGTTGCCGGGGAAAGGGGAACCCGCTCCCCGAGCCTCGTGCCCGCTGACCGCAAAGCCATCGCGTAGATCGCGGGATGTACGAAGTCGGGGTAGTAGTGACTACGAAATCGTGCCGTGGCCTCGTCGTCCATGGAGTCCAAGATCTCGACGTACCGGCGAGCGGAGAACGCCGTCTGCACTTCCAATACTTTGGGAGCCACCGGCCCGAGTAGGCGAGCAATATTCGCTTGTGAGACAACAAAAGCGGTGGTCCACAGTGCCATCGCCTTCGCAGATCCAGTTGGTGCCATGCCACGATCGTGCCATCTTCGCACAACAGAACGGAACGGCCCGACGGAAGAGCTCGCCGAAAATGTGAATGAGGTTGTAAAAAGCGGGCATTCCGTATCGATCATCGGTCCGATAGCGGGGAGCGCGCATGTCGCCCAAGTCCAACCCGACTGTTCTGTTCATCCACGGACTTTGGATGCACCCGACCACGTGGGACCCCTGGGCGCAGGTTTTCAGCGCGCAGGGGTACTCCACAATGGCGCCGGGATGGCCAGGGGACGCGTCGACCGTGGGTGAGACGCGTGAACACCCGGAAGACATCGCGGGACACGGCATCGAGGACGTGACGGATCACTACGCCAAGGTGATAGCCGATCTCGACGAACCACCGATCGTGGTGGGGCATTCGTTCGGAGGTTTGATCGCGCAGAAACTTCTGGGCCAGAAGCTGGCGACCGCGGCAATTGCCATCGACCCGGCTCAGCCCAAAGGGGTGTTGAAACTTCCCCTCGTTCAACTGGGCAGTGTTTTCCCGGTCCTGTCCAACCCCGGGAACTACCGGAAGGCGTACTCACACAACAGAGAGTCGTTCCACAAGTCCTTCGCCAGTGCCGTGTCCAAGGACGAGTCCGACGCATTGTTCGAGCAGTATGCGATTCCCGCCCCTGGTCGGCCGTTGTTCGAGGCAGCACTCGCCAACTTCGCGCCCCACAGCCCCGCTGCAGTAGATTTCAACGCCCGCCGCGGGCCACTCCTGATGATCGGCGGCGGCAAGGATCGCACAGTCCCGAAAGCCAGTTCGGACAGCTCGTTCAAGAAGTACGCCAAGGCCCCGACGATCAACGAATACAAGGTCTTCGGCGATCGAGGTCACTCGCTGACCATCGACCACGGCTGGCGTGAGATCGCGGACTACAGCCTTGCCTGGCTCGACAAGCAGGGCATGAGCCCGCCGCAAGGCAAGCACGAAAGTCAGTCTCAGCCGAAAGCTTGAAAACGACGGCGGTACACCTGCGGCGAGATTCCGAGATGCGTCGAAAATGCTCGTCGTAGGGATTCCGAACTGCCGAATCCCGCCAATTGCGCGGCTTCGGTCACCGAGTGGCCGGCATCGAGGAGCGCTTTCGCGGAGTCGAAACGGATCAACTCGACGTATTTGGCCGGCGTCGTACCGAGTTCTTCCCGAAAGAGCCTCGTCAGATGCCGTGGGCTCAGGTGCGCCAGGGCAGCCAGTTCGTCGACCGAGTACTCCCCCGCCGGATCGGCGGCCACCGCCTCGACCACTGCGCGAAGCGCGGGCACCCGGGGCCGCGGCCCGCTCAACGACGGCGAGAACTGTGACTGCCCACCTGGACGTTGGAGAAATACCACCAGAAGCTGTGCGACACGTCGGGCCATTTCTGCACCATGATCTCGCTCGAGCAATGCGAGCGCGAGGTCGATCCCGGCGGTCACACCCGCAGACGAGAACACCGTGCCGTCCTGGATGAAAATGGCGTCGGGAACTACCGTGATCTGCGGATAGGCGCGCGCCAGCGTTGCCGTGTGTTGCCAATGCGTCGTTGCGCGGCGTCCGTCGAGCAGTCCACTCGCCGCCAGGATGAATGTCCCGGTACAGATCGAGGCAACCCGACCCGAACGTCTCGCCAGATCGCTCGCTGCCTCACGCAATTCCGGACTCACCGGCATCGACGGGAACACGTCGCCGCCCATGACCAGCAACGTGTCGAAGGAACCGGAATCTGCGACGTCACAGTCGACCGGAATGCGCATGCCGGTCGACGAGTCGACATCGTGTCCACCTACCGAGCAGATCACCAACTCGTAGTTCGCTCCGCCGCGATTGGCCTCTGCGAACACCTCACTCGGACCTGCGACGTCGAGCAGTTTGACGCCGTCGAACACCAGGACGGCAACTCGATGCACTGCGGTCACGATCGCTCCCCTTCGTCCTGATCTGTGGACAGTATGGCCGAGATCAGGGTGCGCCCGCGTGCGTGCTCGACCGACACTGGGACAGACCGAGAAATTCGCAGCAGCGACGAGCAGAGCAGGTACCGATGAACACGATCATTGCCGGTGTGAAAATCCCCGATTCGAAGATGGCTGCCGACGCCACCGAACTCGTCCGAGATACGTCGTCCGAGTTACTGTTTCACCACTCGCGACGCGTCTTCCTCTTCGGATCGCTGCAAGGCGCGCGTTTGGGACTGCACGCCGACCCCGAACTGCTCTACGTCGGCGCCATGTTTCACGACCTGGGGCTCACCGAGAAATTCCGGGACAGTACGGCGCGATTCGAATTGGACAGCGCGGACGAAGCGCGGCGATTCCTCACCGGCTACGAAGTCGACGAAACCGACATCCGCAAAGTGTGGGAAGGCATCGCTCTACATACGACGCCCGAGGTCCCCTCGCGGCTGGAGCCCGAAATCGCCTTGGTGACAGCGGGCGTGGAGACCGATGTACTCGGAATCGGATACAGCGAACTCGACCGGGCCGACATCGACGCCGTCACCGCGGCCCACCCCCGTCCGGATTTCAAGAATCAGATCTTGAAGGCCTTCACCGACGGCTTCAAGCACCGTCCCGAAAGCACGTTCGGGACGGTGAACGCTGACGTACTCGAACATTTCGTGCCGGGATTTCGGCACATCGATTTTGTCGAGGTCATCCAGAACTCGGCTTGGCCCCAATAGAATTCGCAGTCATTTGGCCGCCTCACTCATCGCAGCGGCATCTTCTGCCCCGAACTTTTCCTCGAGGGTCTCCGGCGAATAGTCGAGGTCGATCTCGGCGACGTCGCGCCCGCGTGCAGACTCGATCGCCGAAAGTCGGCGCTGCGCACGGTCTGCGGCATACTCGAGGAACTCCTGATTGTCCAAACCGAACGGCTGCACCTCGAATTGATCGTTGACCCAGTTGATCATTCCGAGGGCCATGGGCATGAGTTCACCCATCCGCTGCTGAACGACGTCCCAGTTGTGATCGTCGGCGGCGACGTGCCTTCGGCAGGTGAACGTTCCCCAAGCCATGTGCCGTCGTTCGTCGTCACCGATCTTTCGCACCAATTGCTGCATGCCAGGGAGGATTCCGCGCGTCGCACAAACTTTCTGCCAGGCGTAGTAACCCGTCAACGCCAGACTGCCCTCGATGACGTGGTTGTACGTGACGCTGGCACGCACCTGGTTGACCGGGCTGGGGTCTGTCTCGAGAATGCGTAGCGACGACGGCAGCTCCTCGTAGAACAGTTGCCGGTAGTACGGATTGTCAGCGACGTAGGAATGCAGGTCACTGGTCAATCCCACTTCGTCCATCCACAGCCGAAACACCTGGGTGTGCTTGGCTTCCTCGAAACAGAACTGCGTCAAGTACATCTCGTCGCCGAATCGTCCCTCGGTCGACATTGCTTTCATGAACGGTTGAATGTCTTCGGTGACGGCTTCTTCACCGGCGATGAACTGCGCACACAGGAAGGTGGCGCTGCGCTGTTGTTCGCTGGTCAGCTCCTGCCAGTCACGGGCATCCTGCGAAAAATCGAGGTCGGTTGGGTTCCAGAATTTGGCATTTCCCTTGGTGAACAATCGGAGTGGGAACGAATCCCAGTTCAACCCTCCCGACCGAAGAGAACTGAAACCTTCTCGCCCCGGCGAGGTGACAGTCATGACATTCCTTCTTCCCGAACCGAAGACAGATGCCCCACCAGCATGCCCGCAGAACTGAAACGTGAATCAGTTTTGACGAAATTCGATCTATTCCTTCAGGGAAACACCCTTGGTCTCCATCACTGCGAAGAGCTTGGCGTTCATCTGAGCTGCCAGATCCGGCCGATACGAGCCGATGTTGAGCGGATTGGCGAGATTGTTCAGTTCCAAGGGGTCGGCTTGTAAGTCGTACAGTTCGTATTGCGGCGCAGCAACTCCCGCAGGATCGAAGTACATCGTGTACTTCCAGCGACTCTCGCGTATGCACCGAATGTGGTTGGGCTGCGTGACGATGTTCTGACCGTCGGGCGTCGCACAGTTCTGATCGTCGTAGGTGAACAGAATCGTGTCCTGAACCTGCGCGCTGGGACTTTGCGGATAAGCGGCAGCGTCGACGATGACCGGTGTCAGATCGGTACCCAGGAAGTTCCACGATTGACGCGCAGGCGCTTGGGCGAGTGTGGCGAGAGTGGGCATCACGTCGATCAACGACGCCAGGGCGTCGGTGCGAACGGGTTCGGGAAACAGCAAGGGGTTGCTGATGACCAGTGGAACGCGCAGTGTTTCCTCGTAGGCGTTGAACACTTTCTGCCGCAAACCTCCGTGGCTCATCCCCATCTCCCCGTGATCGGACATCCGAACGATCACCGTGTCGTCGAGCATCTGTGGAGTGGCTTCGATCGCGTCGAGCACGCTGCCGATGTGTTCGTCGACCACCTTGTGCATATAGGCGTAGAAGTTGATGTAGTTACGCGCCTGATCGGGTCCGAGCAGCGGCCCGAGCCCGGCTGCCAACAGCAGTTCCGACTGAACCTGGGCTGTCGGTTTGTGATTGAGCGCCAGGATCTCGTCGAAGGTGGGCGGCAAGTCGATACCCTGCTCGAAGGCGCCCGGCGCGTCCGATCCGTAGTTGTCGCACGTGCCGTTCATCGCGTTCCACGTCTGGGGGTACGCGAGGACATCGTGCGGGTTCACGAACGAGACGATCAGCGCCCAAGGCTGTCCGGATGCGACTGCGGGTCCGGAGAGAAACTCGACAGCTTCCTCGGCGACACGGCGATCATGGTCTGCGCACCCGCCACCGAAATGATCCGGATTGGTGTCCTGGCCCGCGTCCGGCGGAATCCACCCCTCGAAGCCGAATCCTGCCACGTCCTCGCTTGTCGGATCACCACCCTCGACGCCTTTGCTCAGATGCCATTTCCCCCGGTACTGGACGTTGTAGCCGGCCGACGCCAGCAGCTTTGCCATGTTCTGTTCGGAGACCTGCAACTGTGGCTCGGTGGGTGAGACAGTGCCACCTTCGGTGAGCGTTCTGGTGACCCCGTGCTGCGCGGGGTAGAGGCCGGTGAAGAACGTACTGCGACTGGGCGAGCACATCGCGGTGTTGCACACTGCCTGGTCGAAACTCAGCCCGTGATCGGCAATCCTCTTGCGGTTGGGCAGATTCTGTTCAGCCCAGCCTTGGGGCCAGTACATCGGCCGGCGTTCCTGATCGGTGACGATGACAACGATGTTGGGTTTCTGCGGAAACCGATCGGCGGGTGCTGCTTGTACCGGCACCGCGCTCACCGCGCCGGCCGCGACGTCTGCCACTCCCGCGAGGACAAGGGCACCGACGCCACCGAGGAACGTCCGGCGCGGCAATGAATGACAATGCGGGGCTGGAACGTTCTCTGGGTTCACGGGCGTCGTCCTCTCGGAGGCGTTGTCGCCCCAGAGTTGACCGAATCACTCTTCGCTACACATGCGCGAGCAAACTGCCCGTGCGCTGATCAGTTCGATAACCCGATCCGCACAGCGCAGCGGATCCGGTGTCCGGCCGATACCGAGGGTGTCGACTATCGAAATCGTCCTTCGCACATCAGCCTCCTCGACACCCCACGACCAACCGAAGTCGTGATTCCAGAGCAGAACTGCGTTCTTCCCCGGATGGTGCCTGGCATGAACGGGAAGGACGATCACCGCATCCATGCTCGGCCCCTGCGGCCATCGGACGGTCTCACCGTGAACGGACCGTGCTACCGCGTCGACGTATTCGTGTGCGGACCAGTCGTTGCCGTTGGTATGCATGGAAGTACATTCGGTGCCACACACGTTTCGGATGGGTTCGTGGCATCACCGATCGAGTATTGCGCTTTCAGGAAATGAACGGCAACACAACGGATTCGAATTGGCGATGACCGTCGCGGTGGACACTGTGGCCGGTACGGAAAGAGACCAATTCGCAGCGTGCGACGGTGGCTGCAACAGCGTCGAGGCGAACAGGATCCACCATCCCGCCCAGACCTCCACGCAGGAACAACATGTCAGCCTCGATGAGCGGCAACCGATCCCACCACTGCGGATCCGGTCGGCGGAACTGCTCGAGCGCGGACCGCGTCATCGAGCGATCGAACGTCAACGCGGCTCGCGGATGCCGCACCAAACTTGTTGTGGCGTGCCACAGTTCTGGGACACTCGGCAATTTCCTCGCGAACACCTGTTCCGGGTCACCCGCACGTAGTGGTAACGGCGCTTCCTCGATGACCAACTTCCGCACCGCAGTGGGACGTTTCTGCGCGATCAACGACGCCGCGTGCCCGCCGAGCGAGTGGCCGACCAGATCCACCTGCTCGAGTTCGAGATGATCACACACGTCCATGACGTCGTCCGCGAACTCCTCGAACAGATACGACGACGCACGAGCGCTCCGGCCGTGGCCGCGAAGGTCGACCGAGACAACTCGCCGGTTGCGTGATCGCAAGGTCCGCGCGAACTTGTCCCAGGTACCGCTGTCGCCGCCCATCCCGTGCACGAGGACTACCGGAGGCAGATCGGCCACACTGGGATGCGAGCCGGAATCGCGGTAGCTGATCTGGACCCCGCCGGCACTTCGTACGTTAGCGACACTCACGAGTTCCCAGGATAGACCCGTCCTCGCGGATTGCTGACGCGGTCAGCCGAGGCGGCAACTCCCCTGCTCGCGTGACCTCGTCGTAGCGACCGAGTCCGATCCTCGCGATGTTTCGCAGCGACTCGCTTGCATCGGCGAAGTAGCCGCAATGCCCTCGAACGGCACCGGTACCGAAAACAATGGCTCCGTGCTGCGCCCGAACTGGAGACGGGCCGTGCCCGAGGCGGCCGATCTTCACGCGTGGGAAGTAGCGGATCCAGTCCGACGGACCAAGCGCAGCCCAGAGATTTCCGGCAAAGCACAGGTCTTCGCGCGAACTGGTCCCCATCCCCGGACTACCCAGCACCACGCAATCGTCCACTCGCGCCGACGGGAGAGCGAGTCCGCACACCACGGCCCCGTAGCTGTGTCCGACGAGCGTCACATGCGCCGATCGCGGCAGGATACGAGTCAACCGCGCCAGATCTATCGCACCAAGTTCTGCAAGTGTCCGGGAGAACGACTCGAGAAATCCCCACGGCGTCCGATAACCGACCCACACGATCACCGCGACGCGGTCGCTCGGCCCGAGCGACCGGAGCATCCTTCCCAGTGTCCATCCGCTCGCGCGTGGTCCTGTCGGACGGTTCTCGTCGAAGTAGTTTCCCAGTCCGTTGTCGTTGCCCGGCACGAAGATCATGATGTGCTCGGCGGTGGCGACATCGCCGAACACCTCCACGATCCGGCCTTCACCGGTCTCGTCGTACGCCAGAAGTTGTGCGTCGCGTAGCTCCATCGGCTCGTAGTGAAGTCGATCGGTTCCGGAAACGTCAGCTCGACCCGCCGTTTTCATGACACTCCTCGCGAAGAGTTGCAACGACGAGAATCATTGCAACAGTGAGTTTTTGAATGTCATCAACGCTAGGCGCCCGATGGCGTCGGTGCGATGGCGCCAGCGCCCCTACTGTTCGTACAGTCGACTCGACCATGTCCGGTACAGCTGGCTGTACCTACGAGCTCATTCGTACACGCCCTCCACCGACCATCCACCGCCTTCACAGATCATCAGCAACGCCCGCGATTCTTCCAACAGCACCTGAGCCCGCGCGGCCGTGCGCGCCGAGGCTGCGTCCCACCATCGCTCGTCCACCGGCCAGGGCCCGGCCCATCCCTGCACTGCCCATTCCTTGCTCCCCCACTTCAGCCTTCCCGGCTGCGAGCTGAAGACACCGCGCTCAGTGACGTACACGGCGTTGCCGGCCACATCCTCCAGCCATACCTTGGGATTGTCGACGAAGATCGACCCCGGAGACGGCTGCGGCAGACGACCAGGCCACGGGGCTGTCGGATCATGAGCAGCTACCCGCTCGTCACCCAAGGGCAACAGGGTAATTCGCTCCGAGGGCCCTCGACCACCGCTCAGGACACCGACCTGAACCGATTCGCCGCCCAGAAGACCTTGCACGCGCACCAATGCTCGCCTGGCCCGCTCCTCCTCGTCGCCGACACCGCCCCAAAGCCCCAACTGCAAAGCGCCGGCACTGACCACCTCCACCGGTTCCAGACGCAACACCGCTATGCCTGCGGTCGGCCGGGTCTCACTGCGCCCGGTGAGCCAGCCGTCCAGTTGCCATCGCACTCGATCGGCCGTTCCCTCCGGTGTCAGAGGTTCGGCGCAACGCCAAGTCCGAGAAAGATTTTCACCGTTGCCCGTGCTGGCCGAAATCGACAGGCGGGTGCACGCCACTGCGGCAGCCGACAATTTGTCGTGCAGGAGACTCGCCAAGGCGCGCCCGGCAAACGCTGCGGCATCCACCCGCTCGATCGACGGATCGTAATGCTGCTCCACTTCCAGATCCGGCGGAAGCGTCCGCGCCGACGGTGGCCGCTCGGGTTCACCGCGCGCCGCACGATGCGCGAGCACCGCATCGGCCCCGAAACGCGAAGCGACGTCCACTGCCGGTAAATCCGCGAAAGCACCGATGGTTCTGATCCCGAGCCTGCGCAGCAGATCCACCAACTCCCCGCGATGCGGCGCAGACAGACTGGGCTCGGCCGCCAACTCCGGCATGGGTAGCGGCGCCAGAAACCGTGCCCCCTCCCCCGGCGGCACCAGCGCTGCCCGGCGCGCGGCAATGACCGCTGTGGACAGCTGATCCGCCACACCCACCTGACTCTCGACGCCCGCAGCAGATGCCTGATCCACCAATCGTTCCGCCGCGGCTTCCTCCGAACCGAAGTACCGACTGACACCTCGCGCACTGAGCACCAACAAACCAGGACGGAGTACCTCGACGCCCGGTGCCACCGCATCGATGGCCGCGGCGACCGGCTCGAACAATCTGGCGTCGCGTTCCGGATCTGCCATCGCCACATACAGTTCCGGGCAGCGGGCCTGCGACTCGCGTCGGCGCAGGCCTCGTCGCACTCCCTCCGCGCGGGCCGTCGCCGAACATGCGATCACCCGATTACCCGAGGTGACCGCGACAGGATGCGTGGCAGGAAGATCGGCAAGCGCTGCCGCTGCCACCGCCGGCCAGTCCGGGCACCACAACGCCAGAACTCTGCTCACAGTGACACCACCCGCGACGACACCACCCGCGACGACACCACCTGCTCCGACACCACCTGCTCCGACACGGCCTCGACCGGCCGGGAAGGTACCCACTCGACCCGCCCGGCTGCACTGCAGATGTCCAGACGCGTGGTCCGGGGCTGGAACGAGCGCCCCCGAGCACGAACCGCGAGGCTCAGGGAACTGAGCCGACCACGCCCCAACTCACGGCCCTGACCGAACCCACCGTAACCATGAACCCGAGCGTCCAACCGAACTTCGGCCCCGTCCCAGTGACCTTCGGTGACAACAAGAGTCGAGCCCTTGCTCCGGGCGCGCGCCACCACCGCTCGCGCACGCGACGGGGATACCGACGCACCCGCCAATCCCAGAATCACCAGATCCATACCGTCGAGCAGCACAGCAGCGATCTCGACCGGATCCGGCCCAGGCGCCGGAATGAGCGCCAGACGTTCCAGTTGCGCACCCATCTCGTACGCCGCCAGCAATCCCAGTCGAGGTTGCCCGATGACTGCCACATGCCCCCCGGACGCCGTCACGGACGCGACCAATCCCAAGAGCAAGGAAGCAGCGCCCTCGACGGACACCACGGTTCCGCGCACCAAACCGCCCTGCGGTAGCAATGCCCCGATACCTTCCGGCACTGGGAGAACACCAGCCTTGTGCGCGCGGTTCACGACCGGTATGTCCCGGTCGGCAACACTCTCGAAGGCTGCTGCACTTGTCCCGGAAACACCAGCCACGGAAACACTCGGTCCCGAAAACGACGTATCGCCGCGAGAGGGAATGGACGCGATCTGTCGGCGGAGCTGTGCCAGCCGATCCTGACGGGACAACCCCGCCGCATCTGCCGACAGCTCCACCAACTCGGTCACCTCGGTCATCCCCATCCTCCGGAACACCGGAAAAACTCACTCGGCAGCAATCCATAACCAGCCGGCAAACCGCGGGGAAGTCGGGTCTGACATGCATCCAACGAACAGCAATTTCGAACATATTTTCGAACTGTTTTCAGTAAACCGTGTCACCCCCGACACGTCAAGCAGAGCAAAAAACCCAGTTCACAGGAGCCTCGAGCGTCACAGTGGCATCAATCCATTAACCTTGAGATGTGACAGCTCAGGAGCAGACCGGGAGGGGCATCGGGCCCGAATACCTGCTGGCGGGGCGGTACCGACTCCGCTCCAAGATCGGCGACGGAGGCATGGGCGCCGTCTGGCTGGCCCGCGACACCCTCCTCAGCCGTGACGTCGCGGTGAAACAGGTCACAAGCACGGAAGGCCTCGACACCGAAACGGCCGAAGAGGTCCGTGAACGTACATTGCGCGAAGGCAGGAACGCCGCAAAGCTCACCCACCCCCACTCCATCGCCATGTACGACGTCGCGATCGAGTCCGGTGAACCGTGGTTGGTCATGGAGTACTTCCCCGCCCGCAGCCTCGCCCAGGCGATGAACCTGGCCGACACGTTGCCACCGCTGGAGGTCGCGCAGATCGGCGCGCAGATCGCTGCGGCGCTCACCGAGGCGCACGCCGCCGGCATCGTCCACCGCGACATCAAGCCCGGCAACATCCTGATCGCCGACCGAGGCAAGTCTCTCGGCACCGTCAAGATCAGTGACTTCGGCATCGCCCGCGCAAAGAGCGACGTATCCGACACCCAGGACGAGGTCATCACCGGCACTCCCGCGTACTTTGCACCCGAAGTTGCCCGCGGCGACGATCCCACCGAGGCCAGTGACGTCTTCTCACTCGGGTCGACGCTCTACACGGTGATCGAGGGTCAACCGCCCTTCGGCATCGACTCGGACGCCATCGCTCTACTGCATCGTGTCGCCAAGGCCGAGATCTACCGACCCACCAAGTCCGGACCGCTCACCGACGTTCTCCTTCAGCTCCTCGAGCCGGACCCCACCCGTCGGCCGACGATGGCTCAGGCACGCGACGCGCTCGCTGCAGCCGCGACGGGCGGTGGCACGATCGAGCAGTTGATCGACGCTCCCGTCTACTCGTCCGAAGGCGCCGTGCCGGCGTGGGCTCACCGCACCACACAACTCGCCGACCCACACCGCCGCAATCGCCTGACCGGCTCCACGATCACCGGACTGCCTGCAGTGCAACAGAACACGCCACTGCGGAACGTTCCCAGCCCCATGGACATGTTCTCCTGGCCGCCGCGGATACCGACCGGCCCCGCCGATGCCAGCACCCGCGACAAGGTAGTGGCTTGGGCTCCCCTCGCCATGACAGGCATGGTTGCCGTCATCATCTTGGCCGCACTGATCGTCGTCATCCTGGTGTTCACGGCCTGACCGGACGCTCTACACGGGCAGAATGTTTGCGTTGAGGTGAAACACGTTGTCCGGGTCGTACTTCGCCTTGACGGCGGACAATCGCGCGTACTTCGCCGCACCGTAGGACGCTCGCACTCGGTCCTCGTCGACATCGGTCATGAAGTTGACGTACCCGCCTTGATTGGACGAGAACGGACGCAAGGCTTCCCAGGTCTCACGCACCCACGATCGATCCAATTCCAGTGTCCCGGCATCGGTGGCCGTAGCCGTCATGTTGCACACGTAATGTGGTGTGCGAGAACCACCGAACGCAGTGTCGTCCTCGCCGACGGAGGTGAAAGCTCCCTGCAGCGGAAAGATCGGCATGAAGGACATCGGCGACGATTTCTTGCCCGCTTGCTCGGTCAGAACATCGATCACGTCGTCGGAGAAATCCACCAGGTCCAAGGCCTTCTCATAGGCGTATGCACCCCATGGTTCCGATTCGTCGAGCATCGACTGTAAACCGATGTACGGGAGCGGGGTGACGAACTCGAACAGCGTCGGCACGCCCTCTCGAATCGGCGCAATCGCGTTCGAGTGTTCCTCTTCCGATCCGAAACCGGCTACCAGCAACGCGTATCCGGGCAGCAGGTGAAACTGATCCGGAACAAACGGTGCCGGAGGCGCGGACAAACCGACGGCAACCATCGCTCCGGCATTTCTCGGCAGGGCAGGCACCACTTCGCGGCACAGACGAAGCGCTGCGGGTCCGTCCTCCATCCCCCAGAAAAACAGTCCCAGATGCACTTCCGGACCGATCTCGCTCAGACGGTACTCGAACTCGGTGACCACTCCGAAGTTTCCACCGCCGCCGCGCAGTGCCCAGAACAAGTCGCTGTGATCGTTCTCGGAGGCCCGCACGATCGAACCGTCGGCGAGCACCACCTCTGCCGACACCAGATTGTCGATCGCCAGGCCGAGCGTGCGCGTCAACCACCCCATGCCACCGCCGAGGGTCAGGCCACCGACGCCGGTATCACTGATCACTCCACCGGTCACTGCCAATCCGTGTTCCTGCGTCGCGGCGTCGAGGTCGGCAATCGTCGCACCACCACCGACCCTGGCTCGCTTCGCGGACGGGGCGACACTGACTACGTTGATCGCACTGAGATCGATCATCACACCGCCTTCACACACCGATGTACCTCGGTAGGAATGCCCACCACCTCTGACCGAAACCTCCAACGAATGGGCTCTGGCAAATGCAAGTGCCACAGACACATCCGACGCCGACCGGCACCTGGCGATCACCGCCGGACGATGATCGATCTGCCCGTTCCAGATCGACCTGGCGTCGTCGTACTCCGGATCTCGGGGGCTGAACACAGAACCCGTGATCGCCGATTTCAGTGGCGCGAACTCGACCGTCGTCATCATGCACCGCCCTCGTCGGGTGTCGCGGTGAGAAGCAGGTATTCCCACTCCATCACGAACGGCTCGCTTCCTCTGCCGTAGTTCTTTGCCAACTCGAGCAGATCGCGATCGAGCGCCTGTGTGCGGTCAGGATCGTCGGCGATGTTCCGGTACACCGCGATGGTCGGGCCGTAATTCTTCTTGAAGAAATCGCGGAAATCTTCCGGCCCGCTGAATGTGTCCACACGAAGTACGTCTTTCCTTGCGGCAACATCGCCGAGCAGATCACGAACATGGTTCTCGTCGCCCCACAAAGGCGCCGGCTGCGAACCAGGAGGCGGGGGCGGTGCATACGGCTTCATCGTTTTGAACATCTCGCCGATGAACCCCGTCGGAGTCCAACTCAGCACTCCGATCTTTCCGCCGGGTCGGCATACTCGCAAAAGTTCGTCCGCGGCGCGCTGATGATGCGGGGCAAACATCACACCGACGCACGAGAGCACTACGTCGAACTCGTTGTCGCCGAACGGAAGAGCCTCGGCGTCGGCCTCCTGCCAATCGAGTTCGACACCCGCGAGCGCCGCGGCCTCCCGTCCTGCCACGAACAGTTCGGGAGCCAGGTCGGTGGCGATCACCTGCGCACCCAGCGCAGCCGCCGGAATGGCGGCGTTGCCGGACCCCGCCGCGACGTCGAGCACCCGATCTCCTTTCTGCACGCCGCATTCACGCACCAATACAGGTCCGAGTTCCGCGATGACCTGCGTCGCCACCGCCGGATAGTTACCGAGCCCCCACATTGCCCGGTGCTTGGCCTTCAGCTCCCGGTCCAACCCGAGAGTCCCCGTTGATTCACTCATTACCGTTCTCCTTCAATAATTTTCGTACTCGGAGCCTGACAGCGTTCATGCCGTTACTCCGACGCTACGACGACGGTTCGCTCCTCTCCAGTACGAAATCTGTACCGGAGCACCCCGGAGGCCTACGATCGAGAGATGGGGTCCTCGTACCACCAGTTCTGCCCCGTCGCCAAGGCGATGGAGCTACTCGACGAGCGGTGGACACTGCTTCTCCTCCGCGAACTGATCATGGGAAGCGAACATTTCAACGATCTCCGCCGCGGGCTCCCGCGAATGTCACCGACTCTGCTCTCGACCCGGCTTCACCAACTCGCGGTCGCCGGCATCGTGGAGCGAGAAGAAACCGACTGTGTCGTCAGCTATCGTCTGACCGACGCCGGCCGCGAACTGCGCCCTGTGGTCGAAGCTCTCGGCATCTGGGGTACCAGGTGGATCGGTGAACTGGGCGACGAAGATCTGGATCCGAAGCTGCTGCTGTGGGACATGCATCGCCGCGTGGATCATTCCGTGGTGCCTGAAGGCAAGACCGTGGTGCACTTCGCATTCTCCGGAGTACGTGGACATTCGCGGAACTGGTGGCTCGTCATCAATTCCGGTGAGGTGGACATGTGCGATATCGATCCGGGTTTCGACGTTGCAGTGTCGGTCTCTGCGGGCTTGCGACAGATGACCGAGATCTGGCGAGGTAACCTGACCTGGTCGGACGCCATACGGTCCGGTGACGTCACCATCTCTGGGCCTACTGCGTTGCGTCGTAGCCTGCCATCGTGGTTCGAGCTGTCGACTTTCGCGTCGATCCCGCGCCCCGCGTAGCGCGCGCTCACCAGCCCCGTTCCGTCCTGTTACAGAGCTGTTGCAGACCGTGACACCGTCGACGAACGGTGACCACCTGCCGGTGACACTGACCGAGAAGTCTCTGTTGTATGCCCAGCCACCGCGGAATCATCCGCTTCGTCGCACTCGGTGCAGTCGTGCTCGGTGCGGTCGCGCTCAGCTCCTGCTCGTACACAGAAGAAGCACAACCGAAGAGCGGTAACTACCTTGCCACTCAGCCTGATTCAGGACCTTCAGGCGGCGAGATCGAGGACGGCATCAGCTTGCAGGACACTCATGTGCCAGCGCTTGCCCGTCTCGATTCCGCACTGCTCGCGGCGCTCCAGTCGGCAGCGGCCGACGCACAGGCATCCGGCGTGGACATGCACGTCACGTCGGGTTGGCGGTCCGCGGCATACCAACAGCGACTGTTCGACGAAGCCGTCGTCAAGTACGGCAGCGTGGACGAAGCGTCCAAGTGGGTGCACTCGCCGAGCCTGTCCAAGCATGTCAGTGGACAGGCCGTCGACATCGGACCGACCGACGCCGACGACTGGCTCATTCAGCACGGCAGCGATTACGGCCTCTGCCAGACCTACGCCAACGAGATGTGGCATTTCGAATTGGCAACCACTCCTGGCGGGGAATGCCCGCCACAACTGAGCAACCCCTCGGACGAGAGAGCGGAAGGCTGATCATGACACGAGTCAAACCAGCGAGACTGATTGCCGCACTGGCACTCTTGATCCTCGGAGTCGTCGAATTCGAATTGGCGGTCAACACGACCGGTGGTCAGATCGTCGACCAACAACTCATGGTGGGCGCGGCCACCTCCGAACGCCTCAGCGTGTTCTCCGCCGAGTTCATCGGCCTCGTCACCCCGATACTGATAGTGGGAGGAGTGCTCGTGGCGCTCATGATCACATTGCGCAACAACCCGATTGCGCTAGCTTTACGCGTCGTCGTCGTGACCCTCGGTCCCATCACGACGGCCTGGGTTCTCAAACAATCGCTGGATCGACCGGACCTGAACGGTCTGGTGATGCACAATTCCTTCCCCAGCGGCACTTTGACGGCCATAGCTGCTCTGGTCTGCGCGATCGTGATCGTCACGCCCTCGAGGTGGCGGGCGGTCGTTGCGGTCAACGGTGCGCTGATCACCATCGGAACCGCGATCTCGGTAGTCGTGCTGCAATGGCACCGCCCGAGCGACGTGATCGGTGCACTACTGCTCGTCGGCTGCTACACCCTCGCTGTGTCGGCATTTCCGTTGAACACCAGCGTCGCCCGGCATGCGGTGCTGGCAGACTCAGGCAACGAGCGACTCTCGCGAGTGTGACCCCTGTACCCTTGGCTGACCGAGATTTCTCCGACCGCAGAAGGCCCCTGATCATGGCGAGTCCAAGGTGAGCTCATGGTGAGCATTCTTTTCATAGAAGACGATCCAGCCGTGGCCGAGGCAATCACGTTGGGACTGAACCGACTCGGGCACGACGTCAGCCATCGCCCCGACGGTAACGGTGATTTCGACGACGCCCTGGGTGCCACGGACCTCGTCCTACTCGACCTCGGGCTGCCGGGTGCCGACGGTTACGAGATCTGCCGACGTGTCCGCACCCGAAGTTCGATCCCGATCATCATTCTGACCGCTCGGTCCGACGACATCGACACCGTCGCCGGCCTGGAAGCCGGTGCCGACGACTACGTCGTCAAACCGGCCAGTCCGCGCGTCCTCGACGCTCGTATCAAAGCCGTCGTGCGGCGCTCGGCACCCGCAACGACGCGCCCGGATGCGACGCCGGGTGCAGAGACGTTCGGCGACCTGGAATTGGATCGGTCGTCGCTGCAGGTCCGCAAGGCCGGGATGCTGCTGACCCTCACCCCGACCGAACTCCGACTGATCCTGGCGCTGACCGAGAACCCCGGACAGGTCCTGAGCCGCCGACAGTTGTTGTCCGCAGCCTGGGACCAGGAGTATCTGGGTGATTCCAGAATCGTCGATGCAGCAGTGCAGCGGCTGCGCGGAAAGATCGAGGACGACCCGGCCGCACCGACCGTCATCGAAACGGTGCGCGGGTTCGGGTATCGCTTCAACACCGGCCCAGCCCGATGAGACCGACCTGGCTTCAGGTCGACGGTCTGCGAACCAGGCTCGTGCTCGTGTTCATCGCAATCGTCGTGATCATCGCCGGGGCAACCGCGGGTGTCGTCTCGTTCATGGCGCGGTCGTGGATCTATTCCAACGCTCAGGATGTCGCGACCGCACAATTTCGCGACGAACTGCAATACGTCAACGGAACACCGGTAGACGAGTTGACGCCTGCCAACCTCCAACAGATCTTCCAGTCCGACATGACGCTGATCGTCGACGGCGAAGTCATCCGTCAAGGATCCGTGGATGCGGCGACCATTCCGCCCAGCTTCGACGAAGGTTTGGACAGTCCGAAGCTGATCCGTTTCGAGAGGCTCGACTCCCAGCGCATCATGTTGGGAATGTCCGTCAATGTCGTGGACATGAGCGCGGACGACAGCTACGACAACGAGACATTGGTCAAAGCCGTCACCATCCGGCCGCTGGTAGGAGTGCAGGACAAGTTCGACGACCTGCTTCGAGCTGTCGGCCTCACCCTCGCCGCCGGTGTGTTGGTGAGCGGACTACTCGGGCTATGGATCGCGTCGACGCTTGTCCGTCCGCTCAAACGCCTGGACAAGGCGGCCGCCCGCGCTGCCGACGGCGACCTCAGCGTCCGACTCCCCGAAGACGGAGTAGCCGAACTCGCCCAGGTCACAACAACGTTCAACAACATGGTCGCTCGCAACGAAGCGGTCATCCGAGGTCTGGAAGAATCGGAAGAGCAGTCGAGAAGGTTTGTCGCCGACGTCTCCCACGAGCTCCGGACGCCGCTCGCAGCACTGGTGCCGGTCAGTGAGATCCTCCGTGAAGAGATCCCCAATCTTCCGCCCGACGCCGCCGCTGCCGCGCGCATCGTGAGCAGTGAGATCGGCAAGCTCACTCGACTTGTCGAAGACCTCATCGAAATGTCTCGCCACGACTCTCAGCAAGCGCACCTCGTCCTCGACGACGTCGACCTCGTCGAATTGACCGAGCGCACACTCGAGAGCCGCGGATGGACAGACACCGTCGAACTGCGCGCACCCGAAAGTGTCAGCGCCAGAGTCGATTCGCGTCGGATCGACATTGTCGTCGCCAACCTCGTCGGCAATGCACTGCGCCACGGAGCGCCCCCGGTTCGCGTCGAGTTGAGCGTCGAATCCGGTTTCTCCGTCATCACCGTCGTCGACCACGGCCCCGGCATCTCACCCGAAGACCGGCAGGCGATCTTTCGGCGGTTCTACAAGGTCGACACCGCGCGCGGACGCAGCGAGGGCAGCGGACTCGGACTCTCGCTCGCCGTCGAGAACGTGCACCTGCACGGCGGCACCATCGGCGTCGACCAGGTGGATGGTCGCACGGTCTTCACGGTTCGCCTGCCCCGTCGCTGACCCCTTCCCGAGCGAACGTACCTTTCGGCGCACCCAAGGCGATCATCGTACCGTTCGCTCGAAAAGGGGTGGGCACTTCGCACCCTGAACCGTCCGCGTTTGACCAAATAGTGGGATTCTGGTTTCAACATGTGAAACCACGCGAGTAGCGTCGGCATCGTCGAACAGCGTAGAGATCGGAGGGCACCATGACGCAGGCGTCGCGGCTGGAAAAGACGGCCGTCTCCCCGAAGGCGTGGACGATGCTCGGAATCGGCGTCGCAGCCCAGGCCGCAGGCACCGTCTTCGTCAGCACCCCCGCCTTTTTGATCCCGCTGCTGCATTCCGAGCACGGCCTCTCGTTGACGCAGGCCGGAACTCTGGCCGCTGCACCCACTTTCGGCATGGTTCTCACGCTGGTGGCGTGGGGAGCGATGGCTGACAGATTCGGCGAGAAATGGGTCATCTCCATCGGGCTCGGCCTGACGGCGATCGCCGCGCTGGCCGCGACCACCACCGACAACTACACCCTCCTCGGGATCGCATTTCTGCTGGGCGGAATGGCTGCGGCGAGCACCAACGCTGCCAGTGGACGTGTTGTGGTCGGCTGGTTTCCCAAGGATCGGCGCGGCCTCGCGATGGGAATCCGGCAGATGTCACAGCCCCTGGGCGTGACCATCGCGTCGCTGACCATCCCGACTCTCGCTGCTAACGTAGGAATCGGTTCGGCCGTCGGACTGTCGGTAGCTCTCAACGGCGTTCTCGCCCTGATCTGCGCCGTCGCATTGATCAATCCCCCGCGGCCGGCGGCGCGGCCCACAGACATCCCGGTCGAAACGGTAAATCCTTATCGCTCGAACTGGTTCCTGTGGCGCATTCACGTCGTCTCGGCACTGCTGGTGTTTCCGCAGTTCACCCTCTCGACATTCGGTCTGGTCTGGCTGATCAGCGAGCAAGGATGGGACGCTGCGCCCGCTGGGCTCCTGATCGGGATCTCCCAGTTCGTGGGTGCACTCGGACGCATCGTTGTCGGCATCTGGAGTGATCGCGCCGGAAGCAGAGTAGGCCCGCTGCGGTTGGTTGCCGTCTCCGCGTCTGCGGTCATGTTGGCAATGGCGGCAGCCGGCGCAGCGCCTTGGGGCGTTCCCGCCTTGATCCTGCTGCTGGCAACCACTATCAGCGTCGCCGACAACGGTTTGGCATTCACTTCCGTCGCCGAAGCTGCCGGGCCGAAATGGCAAGGAAAAGCATTGGGCGCACAGAACACCGGGCAGTTCATTGCCGCGTCAGCAGTGGGCCCGGTGGTCGGTGCGCTGATCGGCGCGGTCGGCTACCCGCTCGCCTTCGCGATAGTCGCGGCATTTCCCGCCGCAGCAATTCCCTTGGTGCCCAGCCGCGATCGCGACATCAGCGTCTAGTCCCTCATCGGATTCGGTTGCACTGCAGGTCCCGTCAGATCACAATGCGGCTTGCAGGCAACCGAATCCGCTTCCTGAACAGGCTCTACTGTCGGAGTGCGGATCAGCGTCGCGGCGATCGCTGCACCGACCAACAGCAGTGCCACACAGATGTACATCGCGTACCGGAACCCGTCGGAGAAACTCGTCGGATCGACCAGACTTTCGGCGTCGATACCCACGAGGGCAGGCAAGGCCGCGACGGCAAGAAGTTGGCTCGTGCGAGCAACGGCATTGTTCACACCGGATGCGATTCCGGACTGCTCCACCGGTACCGAACCAAGCACCGCGGCGGTCAACGGCGCGACCATCACCGCCAGGCCGAGCCCGAACACAAGAACTCCCGGCAGCACGACGGTCAGGTACGACGCATCCGGGCCGATCCGCGTCATCAACACCAACCCCACCGCGGCAACGGCGGGCCCGACCGTCATCGGCAACCGCGGTCCGTGCGTCTGCGCGTAACTGCCCGCGCGCGAAGACAACAGCAGCAATGCCAAGGTGATCGGTACCGTTGCGACGCCGGCAGCCACCGGCGAGTACCCGGCAACCAATTGCAGTTGCAGCACGAGCAGGAAGAACACACCGCCCAGCGCCGCATAGACCGCAAGGGTCACCAGATTGGCCGCGACGAACATCCGCGAGCGGAACAGGGACGGCGGCACAAGGGCACTCGGTGAGCGTCGTTCCACCACGACGAACAGGCAGAGCGCAATCACTCCGATCAGCCCGACTATCGGGTTGACCTCGATCAGCCCGTACGTCAGTGCGCCGAGACCGACTACTGCGCAGGCAGATCCGACCACGTCCAGGTGCTCGGGCGGATGCGGGTCGCGGCTCTCCGGTACATGGCGCACCGCTGCCCACACCACGACGATCGCCAGCGGGATATTGAGCAGGAATACCGATCGCCATCCCGCCACTTCCACCAGCCAACCACCGAAAAGCGGTCCGATGGCGCCGGCAACACCACCTAAACCCGACCACAATCCGATGGCCGCGCCGCGGTCCTCCTCACGAAGTGACGCGGAGATGATGGCAAGGCTGCCAGGTGTCAAGAGCGCAGCTCCCACTCCCTGCAGGATTCGTGCAATCACCAGAAACGTGATGTCCGGTGCAATTCCGCAGAGCAACGACGCGACCGCGAACCAGACCGTCCCCCACACGAATACCCGTCGCCGACCCCAACGATCACCGAGCGCTCCCCCGAGCAGAATCAGCGACGCCAAGGCCAAGGTGTAACCGCTGAGCGTCCACTGCAGTCCGGCGACACCGGAACCCAGTTCTTCACCGATGTGAGGAAGAGCAATGTTGACGACAGTGCCGTCGAGGAGAGCCATGCTCGAGCCGAGAACGGTGGCGGCGACAACCCAACGCCCACGCTTCGACGCGAGCGCCAGTGGTTCCGTCATCGGTCCATGGTGCGCCTTCACACGCAATCGCGAAAGAGCGCGCGGGAATTCAGTCGATCTGGCGGCGATGTGCCCAACGCGTCAACGCATTGCGATTGGACTGCTGAGTCTTTCGCAGGACGTTCGATGCGTGAGTCTCGACCGTCTTCACGGAAATCACCAGGTCCTCGGCGATTTCACGGTAGGTGTACCCACGTGCCAGCAATCTGAGCACTTCGAGTTCTCGCGGAGTCAGCGAGTCGAGTTCCGGATCGAGTTGCGGCTCGGGTGCATTGGAACGCCCGGTGAAGGAGTCCAGTACGAAGCCTGCCAGGCGAGGCCCGAACACTGCGTCACCACCGGCAACGCGTCGTACACCCTCGGCCAGCTCGGATCCCGAGATCGTCTTGGTCACGTACCCGCGCGCACCGCCGCGGATCACCGCGATCACGTCCTCGGCCGCATCGGAAACGCTGAGCGCCAAGCACACCGGGCCGGAATCGATTCCGCGCAGAACTGCCACTCCACCACCGTCAGGCATGTGGACATCGAGCAGAACGACATGCGGTTTCGTCGAGTTGATACCCGCGATCGCCTCAGCGACGCCACCGGCTTCACCGACTACGTCCATGTCTGCCTCGCGCGAGAGTTCCGCCCTCACCCCGGAGCGGAACACTGCATGATCGTCGACAAGAAATACGCGGTACGGGGGCGGCGCAAGCGAAGTCACTGGGGCTGTTCCTCGGGGTTGTCGACACGGTCAGCAGTCTGGTCCCACTTTAGAGCAGAGTCACCGAGCGGCATGTGCACGCGGATCTCGGTGCCCTTTCCGATGTCGGATCGAACCACGACGCGGCCACCCCGTCGCTCGATGCGACCACGAATCGACTTGGCCAAACCCTGACGGTCCTCCGGCACCGCATTGACGTCGAATCCGACTCCGCGATCACGAACGAACACACTGACCTGGTCGCCCTCGACCTCGGCGAACAGATTGATTTCCTTCTCCCCCGAGTGCTTTGCCGAGTTCACGAGAGCTTCACGCGTCGCACCGAGGAGCGCGGTGAACGCTTCCTTGGGCAGACCGTTCTCGACGCCTTCGCCTTCGAGTTGTACGTCGCCGACCGTGACGGGGCGGACCGTGACGCCATGCTGGTCCTCCACTTCACCGGCGATGATCTTCAGACCTTCCGTCAGGCTCGTGTGGTCGATATCCCCGCCGCTGAACAACCACTTGCGCAGCTCGCGTTCCTGACCACGGGCCAGGCGCGCCACCTCTTGCGGATTGTCGGACTGCTTCTGAATCAGCGCCAACGTCTGAAGTACGGAGTCGTGCAGATGCGAGGCGATCTCTTCACGTTCGTCGTTGCGAATTCGGGCCGCACGCTCGGCGCCGAGAGCCCGCCACATCCGCAGCCACAGCGGCACCGTCAACAAACCGACACCGATCAGCGTCACCACCACGGCCAGCAGGGACGAGCGCAGTGCTTCGAGGTCGACCTGAGCGAGGACGACGACGCCGAGACCCAAGATGATCAAGGTCGCTCCCCCGACCACCCGCGCCCACGTGAGAACGGTAGGCCGCTGCGGCAAGCCGATGACAGTCCGGGGACCGTCGGAGTCGAACTCGCGCCACACCAAAGCGGCACCGATCGCGACGACGAAGAACGGTGCGAGCACCGAACCCGCCGTGCCGCTGAACAGCCAGGACAACGCGGCTGCGCCGCCCAATCCGAGTGCGATCAAGCCGTACGCCCGCTGCCGCTCGGCCGCGGACGGCTTCTGGGTGTCCGTGCCGGCTGAGGTGAAGATCCAGAGGGCGCCGTAAATCACGATGCCGGATCCGGCCATCGCCGCCAGAATCGCGAAGGCGACTCGAACCTTCAGAACGTCGATCCCGAGATGATCGGCGATACCGCCTGCAACACCGGCGACGATGCGACCGCCGGAGCGCCGCTCCAGCTTTCGCAATGGAACACCGCCCGGGATGGGCACACCCTTCTTCATGGGTACGGCATGCACCGGTACCCCGTTGACGGGCGGGCCTCCCGTGAACCCGGGAGCGGGACCGCTCACGAACGGCGGATCTGACAGATATTGCACATAGTCGATACTGGCACGAACCACTCGGACTCACATCAGGGTCCAACCCTGAATCAGGGCGGCGCCCCTGGCCCCGATCGTCACAAAGATCAGGGTTGGCCCTGATGCGCGGAGGCCGCCCCGGAAGCCAGGATTGATTCATGAACAATCCGACTTTCCAAGAACAGATCCAGGATCTGTGGCGGACCCGCCCCGTGCGTCTGCCGGCACAAGGTCACGTGGCCGGGGTATGCGCCGGAATCGGATACCGGTACGGCATCGACCCCATTCTGGTACGTGTCGCGTTTGTGGCCTCCACTATTTTCGGCGGCTCAGGCATCCTTCTCTACCTCGCCGGGTGGTTGGTGCTCGCCCGCGCCGGTGACGGATCGTCCCCCGCACAGTCGTTGATGGGCCGCGGACACAGCTCCGATTCCAGTACCAAGACCATCGTCTTGTTGGTGGCTCTCGCCATCGCGGCTACGACCGTCGGGCCTGTCGGCGTCGGCCTGGGTGGTTCCGGTCTGATCGGGCTGATTCTGATGGTCGGAGGCCTGTGGCTGCTCTACCAACGAGCGCCGGTCCCGCCTGCGCTGCCACAGAGCACGTCACCGTACGTCGGCGCGGGTACCGCGTATCCAGGCACGGGATTCACGCCCGGGCCGTTCACTCCGGGATACTTCGCACCCAATCAGCCGCCCGTGTACACGCCGTACACAAAACTCCCCGACACCTACGTGCCCGAGGAACGGCCGGCCGAACAGTCACCGCAATCTCAGGCCGATCATCCGACGATCAACCTGTCGAAGGACCCGAGCGCTTCAGCCGCCGCCAATCCGACCGAGGTGATCGGCGAGGCCGCCATCACACCGCCCTCCTGGGATCCGCTCGGCGTCGCTCCGTTCGCCTGGGATCTCCCGGACCCGGCAGTCAAAGCCACGCCGCTGCTGCCTTTGCCACCACGTAAGCGTCGCTCACGATGGACGCTGACAGTGCTCGGACTCGCGATCATCGTCGCCGCCGTCACCGGGGCAGCGGGCGCGGCAACCGGCAACGAGTGGTTCACTCCCGGCCGCGTCGGTGCTGTCGGACTCGCCGTCATCGCGCTCGGCCTGATCCTCGGGGCATTCTTCCGCAAGGGGTACGGCCTGCTGGTCGTCACCGGACCGCTCGTGGGTTTCGTGCTTCTCGCCTCGTTGGTCTACCCGATCGATTTCGACGCCTCGGGTGAGCAAAGATGGACTCCGGCAACCGCTTCCGAATTGGATCCGTCGTACTCGGGAGCCTTCGGAAGCTTCACTCTCGACCTCAACGGGGTCAAGTTCACCGAGGACAAGACCATCGACGTCGCGGCGTCGTTCGGCGAGTTCGTCGTCATGGTGCCACCAACCGTCAACGTCAAGAACAGCTGCACCGTCGTCATGGGTGACGGATCCGGTTGCCTCGACGGCGGAGTACACCGGGGCCGCGAGGCGACACCGGATTCGCCCACACTGACCATCAACGCCAAAGCCACGTTCGGCAGTCTGAAGGTGACGCAATCATGAGCGAATACGACGAGACCACAGAGCACGACGAGACCCGAGAATCCAAGCGCCCCTCGGCACTTCTGCTGATCGCCGGACTGGCCGCACTTCTGGTCAGTGTGTGGGCGTTAGTCGGGCCGTTCTCCCTGGCGCCGGCAGCGAACATTCAATTCCGTTGGCTGTTCGTCGGTGCCGCCGTCGTGGCAGGACTACTGCTGGTGATTCTGCCGAATCGGCGCAACCGGAAGTAAAACTGCTGTGCGCCTTTATTAACCGCGGGGGGTTAATAAAGGCGCACAGTTGTTTTTACTCCCACTCGATAGTTCCCGGCGGCTTGCTCGTCACGTCGAGGACTACGCGGTTCACGTCCGCAACCTCGTTGGTGATTCGAGTCGAGATGCGCTCGAGGGTCTCGTACGGCAGACGCGTCCAGTCCGCGGTCATCGCGTCTTCACTCGAGACCGGACGCAGCACGATCGGATGACCGTACGTCCGGCCGTCACCCTGCACGCCCACGCTTCGGACGTCGGCGAGGAGAACTACCGGGCACTGCCAGATGGTTCCGTCCAAGCCTGCAGACGTAAGCTCTTCGCGCGCAATGGAATCTGCCTGACGCAGGATCTCGAGGCGATCGCGGGTGACCTCACCGATGATGCGGATACCGAGTCCGGGACCGGGGAACGGCTGGCGTCCGACGATCTCTTCCGGCAGGCCGAGTTCGCGGCCCACTGCACGGACCTCGTCCTTGAACAGCAGACGCAACGGTTCGACCAACTTGAACTGCAGGTCTTCCGGCAGCCCGCCGACATTGTGGTGGCTCTTGATGTTTGCGGTTCCCGTGCCGCCGCCCGACTCCACGACGTCCGGGTAGAGCGTGCCCTGGACGAGGAAGTCGACGGTCGCACCATGAGATGCGTTCTCGCCCAGAACATCACTGACTGCGCCTTCGAAGCTGCGGATGAACTCGCGGCCGATGATCTTGCGCTTGGTCTCGGGATCGGTGACGCCTGCCAGCTCACCGATGAAGGTGTCCGCGGCATCCACGGTGATCAGACGAGCGCCGGTTGCCGCGACAAAATCCTGCTCGACCTGCGTGCGCTCACCGGCTCGCATCAAACCGTGATCGACGAAGACGCATGTCAACCGGTCGCCGATTGCGCGCTGAACCAAAGCCGCAGCGACAGCGGAGTCGACGCCACCGGACAGACCGCAGATGGCGTGTCCGTCTCCGACCTGCTCGCGAACCTGCTCGATAAGCGCATCGGCGATGTTCGACGCCGTCCACGCTGCCGGAATACCGGCAATCTCGTGCAGGAAGCGGCTCAGGACCTGCTGACCGTGCGGGGAATGCAGAACCTCAGGGTGGTACTGCACACCGGCGAGCTTGCGGGCGCGGTCCTCGAACGCCGCGACGGGAGCACCGTCGCTCGTCGCGGTCACCTCGAAGCCGGAAGGCGCTTCGGTGACGGCGTCACCGTGGCTCATCCATACCGGCTGCGTCGAGGGAAGACCGTCGTGGAGCAATCCGCCGGATACCGCGATGTCGGTACGGCCGTATTCGCGGGTACCGGTCTCGGCGACGGTGCCGCCCAGGGCGCCTGCCATTGCCTGGAATCCGTAGCAGATTCCGAAAACCGGAATGTCGTGATCGAACAGTGCGGGATCAAGCTTGGGAGCACCGTCTGCGTAGACACTCGAGGGCCCACCCGAGAGCACAACAGCCAAGGGGTTCTTGGCCACGATCTCCTCGACGGTCGTGGTGTGCGGAATCACCTCCGAGTAGACCTTGGCTTCGCGAACTCGCCGTGCGATCAACTGCGCGTACTGCGCCCCGAAGTCGACGACAAGAACTGGTCTCTGCTGCTCGATATCTGCCACAGGTGCAGTCTAATCGCCGCAGCCAGCGCTTCTGCGCATGCATGGACTCAGCCCGCTACTCGGCCGAGCGAGCGCGAGGTACGTCACTACAAAGGCCGCCCCTCAGAACTGCGCGGCGACCTCGCGCGGATCTAGACCACCGTCCAGGTCAACGGCGCCCCAATCACCCGCACCTTAGCTTCGGCAATCAATTCGGCAGCATCATCGCAGGCCAGAGCCCGAAATGGACGAAGGGTGAATTTTCTGGACGTTTGACCGATTCGCCTGAACCAAACGTCCAGTAAAGGTAATCTCGCCCGTCAAGTGATCAGGATCACGATCGCAAACGGCCGGCGCCGCCGAACGGCGCTCACCTCGAGGAGGACCTGTGCGTCGATTCATACGACGACTCGCCATACCTGTCGCAGCTGTGACGGCTGCCGCCGGACTTCTAGTCCTCGGCACGCCGGCCACTGCTGACGAAGCCCCGCCGACCACTTTCACCGGCACGACCGACAACCTGATCTTCACGAAGAGTGTCATCGGGAACGCGGCAGTTCACCCAGGCGACACCGTCACGTACAAGACCGAGATCAAGCACAACGAAAGCGGCATCGAACGGTCGATCGCAAAGATCCGTGACATCCCGCCCGCAGGATTCGTCCTCGTGCCGGGCAGCGCCAAGGCCACCTACCTGGGTGTGACCAACCGGGCCACGATCAGCAACGAATCAGACGGCGGAGTCTCCGCGAAGTGCTCGAGCGGCTGCACCTTCCTGGTCGGTGGATTCGTCGTCAAGAAGAACCAACCCGTCACGCTGGAAGCGACCTACACGGTCCCCGTCGGCACAGCATTCGGGACGTACGACAGCGGCATGCTCTTCGACGTCAACGCCTTCAGCACACAGCAGGGCCTCAACCCCATCAACGTCAACGTCCAGGTAGTCGACCCGTCTGTCGCCACCGGAACCACACTGGTTGCACCGGCAACGGCGAAGGTCGGCACGCCGGTCGACCTGACCGCGACAGTTGCGCCGTCCGACGCGAGCGGCACCGTCCAGTTCAAGGACGGCGGCAACGACATCGGCTCACCGGTCCCGGTTTCGGGCGGTAGCGCCACCCTCTCCCACACTTTCGACAGCGTCGGCGCCCACGACATCACCGCCGCGTACAACGCCGGTCCGGGATTCCACAGCTCGACCTCCGGAGTCCAGACCGTCGACGTCGCCGCGGACACCACCACCACGATCTCGGCCCCGAACGCCGCGCTGGTAGGTGACAGCATCACCGTGAGCGCTGTCGTCACACCGGCAAACGCCGTGGGCACGGTGCAGTTCAAAGACGGCGAGACCAACCTCGGCGCACCGGTGGCTGTAGTCAACGGAACGGCTTCCCTGACCCGCAGCTACGACGCTTCGGGTACCCACAGCTTCACCGCAGTGTTCACCGGCGAGGCCGGTTACGGCGATTCCGTCTCCACCGCAACCCAACTCGACGTCAGCGATCCCGACTGGGGAACCACGACCACCGTTGTCGAGCCACTCACCGCTGTTGTCGGTGAACCGACCAACCTCTCGGCCACCGTCTCCCCCATCCCGAGCAGCGGAACCGTGACGTTCAAGGTCGACGGCGCCGAGGTCGGTACCGCACCGGTCGGCACGGGTGACGGCGTCGCGATCCTCCCGCACACCTTCGCATCAGCGGGCGCTGCAGCCGTGACGGCAGAGTTCTCCGGCGGAACCGGATTCATCGGCTCCACGTCCACGTCGTTCACTGTGAACGTCACCGATCCCGAACCCGCCCGCGCCGACACCACGACGTCTCTGACCGTCAGCGGCTCGGCTCAGGTCGGAAAGGCATTGCAGCTCAAGGCCACCGTCGCACCCGGAACAGCAAACGGAATGATCCAGTTCAAGTCCGGCACGACGCCCATCGGCGTACCCGTTGCCGTCGTCAACGGCGTCGCGACACTCACGCACACCTTCGACGACGAGGGAACGTTCGGCCTCACTGCCAACTTCGTCGGCGACGCCGGTTGGAAGAACTCCGTCTCCGGCCCGACGGTCGTGCAGGTCGGCACCGCACCGACCGACGGCGGCGGCACCGGAAGCGTGGACACCGGTTCGCTCAGCGGCCTCATCCCGCTCTTCGGAAGCTAGTCCCCCACATCAGCTTTGGACACCACTCCCGTACCCAGCTCAGGAGAATCCATGTTCGTGTACTCCAGACGTCGCATCGCGGCGCCGATCGCCGCCACGGCACTCGCCAGTGGCGTCATCCTCGCGGGAATCCCCGCATCAGCGGCCCCCGTGACAACAACCTTCGGCACGAGTTGCCTGGCAACCCCGTCCGCTGTCGCCGGTCCGACCACGCAGTCACAGTCCGGCTCGGTCATCGTCGACGCACCGGAATCCATCGGCGCCGGTGAAACCTTCGAGGTCACCATCCAACCCGGCCCGATCGCCTTTCCCGGCTCCGCTTCCGGGGCGACCGTCCAGAACGTCTCCCGCATCAAGGTCGACGTCGACGTTCCTGCGAACGCCACCCTGGTGGAAGCCACCATCGTCCCCGGCACTTCGGCGGGGCTCAGCGGTGTAGCGCCGAACATCCTGCGCGTCAACGAGAACGGCAACGTCGATCCCAACGGAACGATTCTGCGCCTCTCCGGAAACAACCAGGTCATCGGAAACAGCCCCAGCTCGAGCATCAACTCCGAGGGCGGCATCGTCGTCAAGGCGACCGGCAAGAACGTCGACGGTTCCAACAATGCCGACGGCTACACGCAGTTCCAGCTCCCCCAGGTCAAGGCAGTTCTCAAGGCCGGCGATTCAGGGGACGTCGCGATGAAGGTACGCACCGGCGGCAGCGCGGGAGCGTGGAACAACGATCGCAACTTCCTCACGTTCCTCCCCAAGGCCACCCTGGTCATCACCGCCTGGGCACCCACGCGATGCACCCCGCGTGACGCCGAGAACGGTCCGCTCAACAGCGGCGCAGGCCCCCTCGCCACGACGCGGATCATCGAGGCGGACAAGGCAACCACCACCACAGTCGTCGGACCGGCCAACGCCAAGAACGGAACTCCCGTCACCCTGTCAGCCAACGTGAGCGGCGGCGCAAACGGTGGAACCGTCCAGTTCTTCGACGGCGACAACCCACTCGAGGACGCCGTGCCGGTAACCGGAGGGTCGGCCAGCATCTCCCCGACCTTCACCGAGGACGGACCGCACTCCATCACCGCGAGCTACAGCGGAGCCCCCGGGTTCCTGGCGTCGACGTCGGCGTCGGCCAAGATCGTGACCGTCACGACCGATGCACCACCGGACGCCGTGACCACTACCGCCACGGTGTCGCCGTCGACCGCGAAGGTCGGACAGGACGTCAACCTGACTGCCAAGGTCGATCCGCAGGGTACCGGCGGCACCGTCGATTTCATCGTCGACGGCACCGAAACGGTCAGTGCTCCGGTCGGAACCGACGGAGTTGCCGTCGCTCCGTACACCTTCACCTCGACCGGAACGCACAAGGTTGTCGCGAAGTTCACGGGCTCACCAGGATTCGCGCCGTCCGCTGCCCCGGCATTCCCGGTCAGTGTGACGACGCCGGCTCCGGCCGACGTCGAGACGACCACGGTTCTCGACGCCGTCGGAACTGTTCAGAAGAACACCCCGGTGACGCTCAAGGCAACGGTCGATCCGTCCGGCGCCACAGGCAAGGTCCAGTTCAAGGTCGGTGACACCCTCATCGGTGGACCGGTCGACGTGGTCAACGGTGTCGCAACGGTACCGGCGACGTTCTACAACTCCGGGACCTACAGTGTCACCGCCGAATTCGTGGGCGCTTCGGGCTACACGGCCTCCGCATCCGCGCCGCAGACCCTGACCGTCCCCGGCGATACGGACGGCGGGCCCGGAGGCGGGACCGGCAGCCTCGACCTCGGCACTCTGTTCGGGTCGCTAGGAGGCTGACACTCTGAAACAGAGATGGGGCGTGTCGTCGAATCCTCGACGACACGCCCCATCTTCGTTCGCGGCGAACTATCCGGCTGCCGGCTCCGCCGGAACAGCGGTAGCTGTCTTGCCGCCGGTGATCTTCACGATCGGCAGGACCAGCGCGGCCGGAGCCGACGCCGGCACCACAGGCGACTTGGGTGCAATCGGAGCCAAACGCTCGTAGCCGCTGCCCTGGGCGGGACGCAGGTCGGTCTCCCCCTTGTTCGGCCACAGCGAGGCCGAACGCTCGGCCTGAGCGGCAATGGTCAGCGACGGATTCACGCCGAGGTTGGCCGAGACCGCTGCGCCGTCGACGACGCTGAGCGTCGGGTAGCCGTACACGCGGTGGTACGGATCGATGACGCCGTGATCGGAATCCGACGCGATAGCGCAACCGCCGAGGAAGTGCGCCGTCAGTGGAACGTTGAAGATCTCGCCCCACGTGCCGCCCGCGACGCCGTCGATCTTCTCGGCAACTCGACGCGTTGCCTCGTTGCCCTCCGGGATCCACGTCGGGTTCGGCTGACCGTGGCCCTGCTTGCTGGTGACCTTGCGTCGACCGAACAGGCCCTTCTTCGTGTACGTGGTGATGGAGTTGTCGAGGTTCTGCATGACCAACGCGATGATCGTGCGCTCACTCCAGTCCTTGACCGTCAACATGCGCAACATCTGGTACGGATTCTTCGCAACCACACCGAGGAACTTGATCCATCGGGGCGTCTTGCCGCCGCCGTCCGTCATCAAGGTCTGCAACAGGCCCATCGCGTTCGATCCCTTGCCGTAGCGGACCGGCTCGATGTGGGTGTCGCTGCTCGGGTGGAACGACGACGTGATCGCCACTCCGCGGGTCAGGTCGAGTGCGGGATCGACCTTGTACTTGCCTGCGCCGACAATGGATTCGGAGTTCGTTCGAGTCAGCTCGCCGAGCTTGTCGGAGAGCTTGGGCAGCGCTCCGGTGTCCTTCATGTCGAAGAGCAGATGCTGAGTGCCCCACGTTCCGGCCGCGAGAATGACGTTCGCAGCCGTGTAGGTGCGGCGGTTCTTTCGTCCGAATGCACCGGTTCGCTCGGTGAACACGTCCCACGAACCGTCGCGAGCCTCACGAAGCCCGGACACGGTGGTCATCGGAATGATCTCGGCGCCGGCTGTCTCGGCAAGGCCCAGATAGTTCTTGAGGAGCGTGTTCTTCGCTCCGTGACGGCAGCCCGTCATGCACTCGCCACACTCGATGCAACCGGTGCGCTCGGGTCCGACGCCGCCGAAGTACGGGTCCTTCGCTTTCTTGCCCGGCTCACCGAAGTAGACGCCGACAGGGGTCTGGATGAACGTGTCGCCGACGCCCATGTCGTCGGCGACCGACTTCATGATCTCGTCAGCGGGCGTCATGTGCGGATTCTGCACGACGCCGAGCATCTTCTGAGCCTGCTCGTAGTACGGGGTGAGCTCGCTTCGCCAGTCGGTGATGTGCGCCCACTGCTTGTCCTGGAAGAACGGCTCCGGCGGCTGGTACAGCGTGTTGGCGTAGTTCAACGACCCGCCGCCGACGCCTGCGCCCGCGAGAATGAGGCAGTCGCGCAACAGGTGCACGCGCTGAATGCCGAAGCACCCCAGCTTCGGAGCCCAGAGGAACTTCTTGAGATCCCAACTGGTCTTCGCGAAATCTTCGTCGGCATACCGTCGGCCGGCTTCGATGACGCCGACCTTGTAGCCCTTCTCCACGAGACGAAGCGCGCTCACGCTTCCGCCGAACCCGGATCCGACGATCAGTACGTCGTAGTCCGTTGCCCGTTGCTTGCCCATCAGGACACCTCCACCGTGAACCGTAGTTACCCGCCAGTATGCACCTATCCCTTGTGACTACCACCACAAGGGGCCCCATAAGCGTAACCGCAAGTATCAGGAACGGAAGAAAGTCCTGCACAACGAACTGTGGCCCCGGTTCACGAAGAACCGGGGCCACAGAAAGGTACAAACTACGCGCGGACTGTCAGCCCGACCTTCTGGAACTCCTTGAGATCGGAGTATCCGGCCTTCGCCATCGACCGACGGAGACCACCGACGAAGTTCAGCGAACCGTACGGATCGTCCGAAGGGCCGCTCAGAACCTGGTCCAGACTCGGACGCTCACCATAGGAAACCGGAAGAAGTGCTCCACGCGGAACCGAAGGATGAGCCGCAGCGGACGGCCAGTACCAGCCACCACCCGGCGCCTCGGCGGACACGGCCAGCGGCGTGCCCAGAACGGCAGCGTCGGCACCGCAGGCGATGGCCTTCGCCAAATCACCCGAAGTTGCGATGTCACCGTCGGCGATGACGTGGACGTAGCGTCCACCCGTCTCGTCGAGGTAGTCGCGCCTGGCTGCTGCAGCATCGGCAATGGCCGTGGCCATCGGAACGCCGATGCCCAGGACCTCACCGGTGGTGGTTGCACCCTCGGTAGACCCGTACCCGACGATGACACCGGCAGCGCCGGTACGCATCAGGTGCAGCGCGGTGCGGTGGTCACTGACCCCGCCCGCGACAACCGGAACGTCGAGTTCCGAGATGAACGTCTTGAGGTTGAGCGGTTCCTGCTCGGTGTGCACGACGTGCTCGGCCGAGATGATCGTGCCGTGGACGACCAGGAGGTCGATGCCCGCCTTGATCAGCTCCGGCGTCAGTGCGCGCGCATTCTGCGGACTGACGCGAACGGCAGTGGTGACCCCCGAATCACGGACCTGCGCCACCGCAGCTGCCAGAAGACCGGCCTGCAGCGGAGCCGCATGCAGCTCCTGCAGGTAGCGGATGGCCGCGTCGACGCCACCGTCCTTCTCGGCGATCTCGACGAGACGCCGGAGCTTCTCCTCGACATCGGGGTGACGGCCCCACAGGCCTTCACCGTTGATGACACCGAGGCCGCCGCGCTTACCCAACTCGATCGCGAAAGTCGGCGAGACCAACGCGTCGGTGGGATGTGCGAGGACAGGAATGTCGAACCTGTAAGCGTCGAGCTGCCAAGCAGTCGACACCTCCTTCGACGAACGAGTTCGCCGGGAGGGAACGATGTTCACATCGTCCAACTCGTAGGTACGTCGGGCCGTTCGACCCATGCCGATCTCAACGAGGTCGCGCACGCGCGCCCCTTTCTCGTGTACTGGTTGCTAACGAGCGGTGTAGTTGGGTGCTTCGACAGTCATCGTGATGTCGTGCGGATGGCTTTCCTTCAAACCGGCCGCCGTGATCTGGACGAACTGAGCGTTCTGCAGGTGCTCGATCGTCGCCGACCCCGTGTATCCCATGGCAGCGCGCAGACCACCGGTGAGCTGGTGCGTCACCTGCGAGAGCGGGCCACGGAACGGGACACGTCCTTCGATGCCTTCCGGAACCAACTTGTCCTCGGACAGCACGTCGTCCTGGAAGTACCGATCCTTGGAGTACGACTTGGCCTCGCCACGCGACTGCATCGCGCCGAGCGAACCCATTCCGCGGTAGCTCTTGAACTGCTTGCCGCCGACCAGAATCAGTTCGCCGGGCGATTCAGCGGTACCGGCCAGGAGTGAACCCAGCATGGCCGTCGACGCACCTGCGGCAAGAGCCTTCGCGATGTCTCCGGAGAACTGGAGTCCACCGTCGGCGATGACGGGCACACCGAGAGGCTTGCACGCGGCAACCGCTTCCAGGATGGCCGTGACCTGAGGGGCACCGACACCGGCGATGACGCGGGTGGTGCAGATGGAACCAGGGCCGACTCCGACCTTGACGGCATCGACGCCGGCTTCGACCAGTGCCAGAGCACCCGCGCGCGTAGCGACGTTGCCACCGATGATCTGAACCCGCTCGCCCAGTTCACGCTTGAGCTTGGCGATCATGTCGAGAACGTTGGACGAATGCCCGTGCGCACTGTCCACCACGAGTACGTCCACACCGGCATCGGTGAGCGCCATCGCGCGCTGGAAGGCGTCATCGCCGGCACCGACTGCAGCGCCGACGAGCAGTCGACCGTCACGGTCCTTGGTGGCATCGGGATGCTGCTCGGTCTTGACGAAGTCCTTGACCGTGATCAGACCGGTGAGCTTGCCGTTGCCGTCGACGATCGGCAGCTTCTCGATCTTGTGCCGACGAAGAAGGCCCAGTGCCACGTCAGCGGTGACGCCTTCCTGAGCGGTGATCAGGGGCATCTTGGTCATGATCTCCGCGACCGGGCGATTCTGGTCGACCTCGAAACGCATGTCCCGGTTGGTGACGATGCCAACCAGCTGGCCGGCGTCGTCGGTGACAGGCAGACCCGAGATGCGGAAACGAGCGCACTTCGCATCGACCTCACCCATCGTGTCGGTCGGCTTACACGTGACGGGATCGGTCACCATGCCGGCCTCGGAACGCTTGACCGTCTCGACCTGTCCTGCCTGGACCTCAACCGACGAGTTGCGGTGCAGAACACCCATGCCGCCGGCGCGTGCCATCGCAATTGCCATGCGCGACTCGGTGACGGTGTCCATCGCAGAACTGACCAACGGAATCCGCAGACGGATGTCGCGGGTCAGTTGACTGGACGTGTCGACCTGGCTCGGGATGACGTCGGACGCAGCCGGCAACAGCAGCACGTCGTCGTATGTCAGTCCCAGCATCGCGACCTTGTTGGGGTCGTCTCCTCCGGTGTGTACATGTCCTGCAGAACTACTCATGCGGTCAGGACCCTCCATGGACCTAGATTCGCCCAGGGCGACCGCTGTAGCAGCCGCCTCGAAACGGATTACGAAAGCTGGATATCGGATAGAAGGCGCCTGCACGGAAAGAAATTCCTGGCACCTTTTCCCGGCGTTGCACACCATGGTATCGGCTCACTCAAAGGTCCGAACCATCCCACCCACGCTGCGTGTACGCGTAACAAGTGGCGCTGACCCCCCTGACCTGCGTACCGTGGTGCTGTGCGTGATCAACTGCCCCCCGGTCTGCCGCCAGATCCCTTCGCCGGCGACCCAGCTGACCCCTCCGCGGCTCTCGATGCCATCGAGCCGGGCCAACCACTCGACCCCCACGAACGCCAAGCGGTCGAGGAGGATCTCGCTGACCTCGCTGTATACGAGGCACTCCTCGCTCACCGCGGTATCCGCGGTCTCGTAGTCTGCTGCGAGGACTGCCAACAGGATCACTACCACGACTGGGACATGCTGCGCGCAAACCTGCTGCAGCTGCTCGTGGACGGAACCGTCCGCCCTCACGAGCCTGCCTACGACCCGATGCCTGAGGCATATGTCACGTGGGACTACTGCCGTGGATACGCCGACGCGTCGATGAACGAGGCGATGCACGGCGACGGTTTCGACAGCTGAGCGAAACCTCACCCAAGCTCATACGAAAGTGGGGGGGGGGGGGGGGGGGG